>NZ_JAKXMK010000099.1 GCF_022524485.1 Pseudonocardia alaniniphila | reverse complement strand
TCGTTGCCGTAGAGCTCCTGTACCCAGTTGGTCTGGTAGACGGTGTCGAGGTAGCGCTCGCCCATGTCGGGGGCGAGGGTCACGGCGGTCATGTCGGGTGTGCCGTGCTGTTGGAGCCAGTTGACCGCGCCGGTGACCTGGGTGCCGGTGGAGCCGCCGAACAGGAACCCGTGCCTGGCCAGTGTGTGGCAGGTGCGGACGGTGTCGGCCTCGTCGACCATGACCACGTCGTCGACGTAGGACTCGTCCAGCAGTGGCGGGCGCACGCCCATGCCCAGGCCGGGGATCATCCGCCGCCCGCTCGGGCCACCGAAGGACACCGACCCGATGGTGTCGACCGCGACGATGCGCACCGGGCGGTGCCATTCCTTGAAGAAACGGGCGCAGCCCATCAGGGTGCCGGTGGTGCCCGCACCGACGAACAACACGTCCAGCTCGGGGAACTGGCGCGCGATCGCCGGGGCGGTGCGGCGGTAGTGCGCACCCCAGTTGGCCGGGTTGGTGTACTGGTTGAACCACACGTAACGCTCGTCGGAGGCGCACAGCGCGCGCACGTAGTCGATCCGCGCCCCGAGGTAGCCGGTGGTCGGGTGCGGCTCGGTGATGATGTGCACCTGGCTGCCCAGGGCCTCCATCAGCCGGCGGGTGGCGAGGTTGCAGCGCGAGTCGGTAACACACACAAACCGGTAGCCCTTGCTCGCCGCCAGCATGCTCAACGCCACACCGAGGTTGCCCGATGAGGACTCGATCAGAATCGACCCCGGGCGCAGAACCCCGTCCCGCTCCGCCGCCTCGACCATCTCGGTGGCCGCCTTCACCTTCACCGAACCGGCGAAGTTAAATCCCTCACACTTCAGGAAGAGCGGCTGACCGAAGATGGACTTCACGTCGACATAGAGCTCGTCCTCGTTGAACTCGTGAGGAGCGGAAATGACTGGCATCGGGATCCCCCTCGTCAATGCTGGCGGCCACTCGGCGCCTGCAGGTTTCAACGACTATCCCGCGCAACCGGTTCAAC
>NZ_JAKXMK010000098.1 GCF_022524485.1 Pseudonocardia alaniniphila | reverse complement strand
CCACGACTCGATCGCCGCGGTGAACACCGCCGGATCCTCCTGGTACACCGGCACCACCACACTCACGCTGGCCCGATGCTCGTTCTCGATCGGCCGGTACAACACCGCGGGCACCCGCCGCACCAGCCAGCACGACCAGCGCACCAACCCCAGCACCCCCAACGGGGTACCCAGCAGGTAGTAGTACAGCGGCAGACTCATGACCGCCCGACACCCGACACCCCGCCAGCGGCAGCGGTGGGGGTGGTGGTGGGGTCGGTGTCCTGGTCGCTGTCGTGGGTGAGCGTCGCTTCGAGGCGTTCGTTGGTGGCCACCACCGCTTCCAGCAGCGGCATCGCCACCCCCAACTGCGCGGCGAACCCGAGGAACCCGCAGGTGTCCTTGGGCAGACACGCCCCCCCGTAGGGGGCGCCACCACGGATGCCGTACTCGGGGTTGAACGAGCCCTCCGCCGAGCGGGCCACCGTGGCCGCGATCGGATCCAACGCCACCCCCAACCGGCGCGCGACCAGCCACATCTCATTCCAGAAACTGATCTTCGCCGCGTTGAAGATGTTGTGCGCACACTTGACGAACTCCGCCTCCGCCGGATCGGCGAACACCCGCAACTCACCCCCGAACGGCTTGAGCAACCCCTCCAACACCGCACACGTCTCCGGATCCCGCGACCCGATCACCGTCATCCACGGCCGCCGGAAGTCCTGCTCCGCCGAGACCGCCCGCAAAAACTCCGGGTTGGCCGCCAACCCGAACCCCACCCCCGCCACCAACCCCGACGCCCGCTCCAACACCTCCCGCACCACACCCTCGGTCGTGCCCGGCACCACCGTGGACCGCACCACCACCGTGTGCCGACCCGACGAACCCCCCAACGCCCGCCCCACCGCCTCGGTCCCCGCCCGAAACGCCCCCAAGTCATACGCCCACCCCACATGCGGAGTCGGCAACGTCAAGAAAATGATCGAATCCGACACCCCACCCAAATCAAGATCCGCCGACGCATCCAACCCCCACCCCCGCAACTCCTCCACCCGCACCCGAGAAACATCAACAAAACTCACCTCATGACCCGCCTCCACAAACCCCCGCCCCGTCGCCAGACCAACCACACCCGAACCAACAATGAAGATCCTCGACGCCTGCAT
>NZ_JAKXMK010000097.1 GCF_022524485.1 Pseudonocardia alaniniphila | reverse complement strand
CTAGTGCCTCGTCAAGGAAGGTCGCCGCTGTAATGGCGTCGGTTTGATCCGCCGCGTTCGGCCCGGGAGGCTGTCGGTGGAGGTGGTGATGGCACGGCAGCCTGAGGTGTTCGTTCGCGCGTTGGAGCCGGCGGAGGCGCAGCGTCTGGTCAAGATCGCGAGGACGGCCAGGGATCGGGTGCGGTTGCGGCGGGCCGGGATCGTGTTGGCATCGGTGCAGGGGCGTAGCGCGGCGGATGCGGCTGCGATGTTCGCCGCGACGCCGCAGTACGCGCGGGAGGTGATCCACGCGTTCAACGAGTTGGGGTTCGCGGCGCTGGACCCAAAATGGAGCGGGGGCCGACCGCGTAGGTTCGGCCCCGCCGTCCGCGAGATCGTCTGCCGGGTGGCCAAGACCTCGCCGCAGCAGCTGGGCCGGGCGTTCACCACCTGGAGCCTGTCCAAGCTGGTCGAGCACCTGGGCGAGCACCATCGGATCGTCATCAGCACCGAGACGGTGCGTGCGATCCTGCGCGATGCTGGGATCAGCTGGCAGGCCACCAAGACCTGGAAGGGCAGCCGGGACCCGGACTTCGCCGCGAAGATGGCCCGGATCCTGGAGCTGTATGACAACCCGCCCCCGGATGGGCGGGTGGTCTGCGTCGATGAGTTTGGCCCGTTGAACCTGCAGCCGCGGCCAGGTCGAGGCTGGTTCCCGCGCGGGCGCCCGGCCAGGCTGCGAGCGACCTACACCCGCGCCGCCGGGGTGCGGCACATGTTCGGCGCCCTGGACCTGGCCTCGGGGCAGATGTTCTACCGGTTCCGCGACCGCAAGCGCTGGCAGGAGTTCCTCGCATTCCTCAAGCAGCTACGGACCAGGTTCCCGACCGGGCGGCTGTATGTCGTGTGCGACAACTTCTCACCACACAAGAAAGACCAGGTCCACGACTGGTGCACGGCCCATCAGGTCGAGTTGGTGTTCACTCCGTCCAACGCGTCCTGGCTGAACTGGATCGAGTGCGAGTTCACCGCGCTGCGCTACTTCACCCTCGACGGCAGCGACTACCCCTCCCACGCCGCCCAGGAAGCCGCGCTCGGCGGCTACGTCCGCTGGGCCAACCGCCGCGCCAAACCCAAGCGGCGCTTCGCCGTCGACTCCAAGATCCGCC
>NZ_JAKXMK010000096.1 GCF_022524485.1 Pseudonocardia alaniniphila | reverse complement strand
CGGGCTGGACGTCATCCTGGGCGACCCGGACGTCAAGAGCGTGTTCGTGAACGTCTTCGGTGGCATCACCGCCTGCGACGCGGTCGCGAACGGGATCGTCGAGGCGCTGAAGATCCTGGGCGACAGCGCGACGAAGCCGCTGGTCGTGCGGTTGGACGGCAACAACGTGCTCGAGGGCCGCCGGATCCTCGACGAGGCGAACCACCCACTGGTCACCCAGGTGGACACGATGGACAACGCGGCCGACCGGGCCGCTCAGCTTGCGGCTGCGGGAGCCTGAACATGTCGATCTTCCTCAACGAGAACAGCCGGGTCATCGTGCAGGGCATCACCGGCGGTGAGGGCACCAAGCACACCGCGAAGATGCTGGCCGCGGGCACGAACATCGTCGGTGGGGTGAACGCCCGTAAGGCCGGCACCAGCGTGTCGATCGGTGGGAAGGACCTCACCGTGTTCGGCACGGTCGAGGAGGCGATGAAGGAGACCGGCGCCGACGTCAGCGTCGTGTTCGTTCCTCCGCGTTTCGCCAAGGACGCGGTGACCGAGGCGATCGACGCCGAGATCGGGCTGGCGGTCGTCATCACCGAGGGCATCCCGGTGCACGACTCGGCCTACTTCTGGGCGCACGCGGTGGCCAAGGGCAACCGCACCCGGATCATCGGCCCGAACTGCCCGGGGATCATCAGCCCTGGCAAGTCCAACGCGGGCATCATCCCGGCCGACATCGCGGGCGCCGGACCGATCGGGCTGGTGTCGAAGTCGGGCACATTGACCTATCAGATGATGTACGAGCTGCGGGAGATCGGTTTCTCCACGGCGATCGGTATCGGTGGTGACCCGGTGATCGGCACCACCCACATCGACGCGCTGGCCGCGTTCGAGGCCGACCCCGACACCGCCGCGATCGTGATGATCGGTGAGATCGGCGGCGACGCCGAGGAGCGGGCAGCCGACTTCATCAAGGCCAACGTGCGCAAGCCCGTGGTCGGCTACGTCGCGGGCTTCACCGCCCCGGAGGGCAAGACCATGGGCCACGCCGGCGCGATCGTGTCCGGCTCCGCCGGCACCGCGCAGGCCAAGAAGGAGGCCCTGGAGGCCGCGGGCGTCAAGGTCGGCAAGACCCCCAGCGAGACCGCCGCGCTCATGCGGGAGCTCATC
>NZ_JAKXMK010000095.1 GCF_022524485.1 Pseudonocardia alaniniphila | reverse complement strand
ACTAGTGGCTCGACACGCAGTGTCGACCGGGTAATTGATCTTGCTGGTCGCGCCGGGGAGGCTGCCCGCACGTCGAGTGTGGGAGGTGGTCGTGGCGCGCAGACCGAGCGTGTTCGTGCGGCCGTTGTCGATGGATGAGGGCCGCAAGCTGGCACGGATCACCCGGACCGCCAAGAACCCTGTCCGGATGCGCCGCGCGATCGTCGTCCTGATGTCCGCTCAGGGGCAGACCGTCCGTGACATCACCTCGTTGCTGCAGGTCAGCGACGACTACGTGCGAGATGTGATCCACGCCTTCAACGAGCGGGGGTTCGACGCGCTAAACCCAAAACCGGGCGGGGGACGCCCGAAGAAGATCGGTGAGCAGCTCCGTGAGTGGATCTGCCTGATCGCCCGGACGTCCCCCACCAACTGGGGCATCACCGCGTTCTCTACCTGGTCGCTGGCCAAACTGCGCGACCACCTGCTGGACGAAGGCATCGTCGCCGAACTCAGCCGCGAGACCCTGCGCCGCATCCTGCACGCCGGCGGCGTCTCCTGGCAGACCACGACCACATGGAAGGCCTCCACCGACCCGGACTTCATCCCCAAGATGCGCCGGGTCCTGGGCCTGTATGACCACCCACCCGACGACGGCCGGGTGGTCTGCGTCGACGAGTTCGGGCCGCTGAACCTGCTGCCCCGCAAGGGCAAGGCCTGGCGGCCTCGCCGCAAACCGCGACGGCAGCGGGCCACCTACACCCGCACCGCCGGGGTGATGCACATGCTCGCCGCCCTCGATCTGGCCACCGGCAAGATGTTCTACCGGATCCGCGACCGCAAACGCTGGATCGAGTTCCTCGACCTGCTCAAGGCGCTGCGCGCCCGCTGGCCCGCCGAGAAGCTCTACCTGATCTGCGACAACTTCTCCCCGCACCGCCACGCCCGCGTCCGCGAGTGGTGCGCCGCCAACGAGGTCGAGCTGGTGTTCCTGCCGACCTACGGGTCGTGGTTGAACTGGATCGAGGCCGAGTTCGCCGCGCTGCGCTACTTCGCCCTCAACGGCACCGACCACCGCAGCCACGACGAGCAGAACGCCGCGATCGCCGCCTACGTCCGCTGGCGCAACGCCCGCGCCCAACCGAAGGTCAACTTCGCCGCCGACTCACCGATCCGCACCTGGACCAGTTACCCGGTCAAGGCTGCGTGACAAGCCACTAG
>NZ_JAKXMK010000094.1 GCF_022524485.1 Pseudonocardia alaniniphila | reverse complement strand
CCGACCCGATCGAGCGCAGGTGATGCAGACACGCAGAGATCCAGTCGACATGCTGCTCGATCGCGGTCGGCATGTTCGTCAGCACCGAGGGGCTGCCCGGGCCGGTGATCGTGAACAGGTTCGGGAAACCAGGAACCTGCAACCCAAGATAGGTGCGCGGCCCGTCCGCCCAGACCTCCCGCAGCACCCGCCCGCCGCCTCCGCGGATGTCGATGTTCAGCAAAGGGCCGGTCAGCGCGTCGAAACCGGTGGCGAACACGAGACAGTCCAGCGGGTACTCCCCCGACGACGTACGCAACCCCGCCGGTGTCGCCTCGACGATCGGCGACTCCCGCACATCGACCAGCGTGACGTTGCCGCGGTTGTAGGTCTCGAAGTAACGGGTGTCGATCGGCGGGCGCTTGGTGGCGAAGGGATGATCCCGAGGCATCAGCTTCTCCGCAGTGACAGGATCGTGCACCGTCTCACGGATCTTGGCACGGATGAACTCCGCCGCCGTGTCGTTGGCGTCCTTGTCGGTCAGCAGGTCGGCGAACGCGGCCCGGAACCGCAGCCCGCCGCGGACCCACAACTCGTCGTAGATCGCGGTGCGCTCCTGCGCCGAAACCGAGAACGCCGGCCGGTCACTCACATGGAACGGGTGCCCGTTGATCGTGGCGCGCTGGGTGTCGCGGATCTCGGCATAGTTCGCCTTGACCTCCCGCTCAAACGCCGCCTCCATCGGCCCGTTGCGGGCAGGGATGCTGTAGTTGGCGGTGCGCTGGAACACCGTCAGGTGCCCCGCCTGCTCCGCGATCACCGGGATGGCCTGAATACCCGTCGAACCCGTGCCCACGACCCCGACACGCAAGCCGCTGAAGTCGACACCCTCGTGCGGCCACCGGCCGGTGTGAAACCACCGGCCCCCGAACGTCTCCAGCGCCGGTATCCGGGGGATGTTCGCCGAGGACAGACAGCCCACCGCCGTGACGAGGAACCGCGCGGCGTAGCGCTCGCCGGCGTCGGTGCGCAGCACCCAGCCACCGCCCTCGTCGAACACCGCCTCCACCACGCGCCTGCCGAACCTGATGGAACGCCGCAGGTCGAACCGATCGGCGACGTGGTCCAGGTATCTCAGGATCTCCGACTGCTCGGCGTACCGTTCGGTCCACTCCCATTCCTGCTGCAGCGCCTCGTCGAACGAATAGGAGTAGTAGTAGCTCTCCGAGTCACACCGCGCACCCGGATAGCGATTCCAATACCACGTGCCACCGACCCCGTCACCCGCCTCCA
>NZ_JAKXMK010000093.1 GCF_022524485.1 Pseudonocardia alaniniphila | reverse complement strand
GGCGGGCCTTGGCCAGGACCTCCACGCCCATGTAGCGCCGCTGCTCGGCCCATTCGTCGGTCTGCTCGGCGAGCACTGCTCCGACCAGCCGGATCACTGCGGCTCGGTCCGGGAAGATCCCGACCACGTCGGTGCGCCGGCGGATCTCCTTGTTCAACCGCTCTTGCGGGTTGTTCGACCAGATCTGGCGCCACAGCTCCCGCGGGAACGAGGTGAACGCCAGCAGGTCCGCCCTCGCGGCGTCGAGATGCTGCGCGGCGACGGGGAACTTCGCTTCCAAGCCCTCGACGACCCGGTCGAACTGCGCGTGCACCTGCGCCGCATCCGGCTGGTCGAAAACGGTGCGCAGCAGCGTAAGGACCCAGGGCTGGGCCGATTTCGGGACGCGGGTGGCCAGGTTGCGGGCGTAGTGGGTGCGGCATCGTTGCCAGCTCGCCCCGCCGAAGGTGGCGCCGACGGCCTCGACCAACCCGGCATGAGCATCGGAAATAACCAGCGCAACCCCCGACAGCCCGCGAGCCACCAGCGAACGCAGGAACGCCAACCAGCCCGCCCCGTCCTCGCCCGAGACGACGTCCAGCCCCAGAACCTCGCGCTGCCCATCGGCGGTAACCCCGACCGCGACCAGGGCGTGCACGATCACCGTCCGGCCGCCCTCGCGCACCTTCTGCGTCAACGCGTCCAACCAGAGGAACGTGTAAGGGCTGTCATCGAGCGGACGGGACCGGAACGCCTCAACCTGGGCATCCAGGCTCTTGGCCATCTCACTGACCTGACTCTTCGACAACTGCGCGATCCCGAGCTGGCCGACCAACTTCTCCACCCGCCGCGTCGACACACCCAACAGATACGAGGTGGCGATCACCGACACCAGGGCCTGCTCCGCGCGACGGCGTCGCTCCAGCAGCCACTCCGGGAAGTAGCTCCCGGACCTCAGCTTGGGGATGGCGAGCTCGATGCTTCCGGCGCGGGTGTCCCAATCCCGCAACCGGTATCCATTGCGGCTGTTCACCCGGACATCCGATCGTTCGCGGTAGCCGGCCCCACACACCGCGTCCACCTCGGCGTTCATCAACGCCTGCGCGAACTGCTTGATCATCACCCGCAGCAGATCCGGGCTCGCCGCCGCGAGATGCTCGTCCAACCACCCAGAAACGTCCACACTGTCTGACGCGGCCACCGCGTCTCCTCCCTCGAGAACCCAAGCACTCGAAGGATCACGCGGTGGCCGTCCCACACCCCGACACCACGCCGCTGATCAGCGGCTGAGCCGTACACCACGTCCGCGGACGCAACCC
>NZ_JAKXMK010000092.1 GCF_022524485.1 Pseudonocardia alaniniphila | reverse complement strand
ACGTAGACGTTCATGTTGGGCGACGCGGGACCCAGCGGGACGCGGTCTCCGTCGGGTGCGCGGTCCATGACCTCGTGGTTGGTGTCGTCGGAGGTCTCGGTGAGCCCGTAGGCGTTGACCAGCGTGATCCCGGGCTCGGCGGCGAACCAGCGCTGGGTCAGTTCCTTCTTCAGTGCCTCGCCGGTGGCGGACACGCAGTGCAGGTCGGGCAGCTCGCGGGGGTGCTGTTCCAGGTAGGTCAGCACGACCTCGAGGTAGGAGGGCACGACCTGCAGTACGGCGATGCGCTGGTCGATGACCTTCTCGACGAAGCGTTGGACGTCGAGGATCACGTCCTGCTCGATGATCACCGTGCGCCCGCCGACCATCAGCGCGGAGATCAGCTGCCACAGCGAGATGTCGAAGCACTGCGGGGCGACCTGCCCGACGACCTGTCCCTCGCCGATCGCGCAGGCGTCGATCTTGGCGTAGAGGTGGTTGAGCATCCCCGCCTGCTCGCACATCGCGCCCTTGGGCTGTCCTGTGGAGCCGGAGGTGAAGTAGATGTAGGCCAGCTGGTCGGGCGTGACGGTGATGTCGAGGTCGTCCTGGGCGTGGCCCTCGGTGTAGGCGGTGTCGACGAACACCGTCTGCACGCCCGGCAGGGCCTCGATCGCCTTGTCCAGGGTGGTGGTGCTGCCCGGCTCGGTCAGCACCAGCCGGCACTGCGCACGCGAGATCGTGGTCGCGATCCGGTCGGCCGGGAAGTGCGGCTCGATCGGCAGGTAGGCGCCACCGGCCTTGAACACCGCCAGCACCGCGGCCATCCAGTCCAGGTTGCGCTCGGTCACCACGGCCACGACGTCCTCACGGCGCAGCCCCCGCGCCAGCAACGCCCGCCCCAGCTGGTTGGCCCGGGCGTTGAGCTCCCGGTAGGTCCACTCCCGCTCACCGTGCACGGCCGCGACCGCGTCCGGGTGGGCCGCCACCCGCTGCTGGAACAGCTCGTGGAACCGGTACGGCGGCAGCTCACGCCGCGCCCCGACCAGATCCTCGAGCTGGTAGCGCGCCTCCTCGGCCGACAGCAAGCTCTGCCGCCCGTGCTCGGCATCCGGATCGGCAACGATCAAGCTCAGCGCGGTGAGGTGGTAACCCGCCACCCTGGCCGCGTAATCCGCATCGAGCACGTCGGTGCGGTACCGCAGCCGCAGCGCCCATCGGCCGGCCCGCCGCGCGACCCCCACCCACAACACGGTGTCCGCGGCGAGGTCGCCGCCGGCGCCCGCCGGGTCGAGCACGGTCTCGAAGGGCGGCTCGGACAG
>NZ_JAKXMK010000091.1 GCF_022524485.1 Pseudonocardia alaniniphila | reverse complement strand
GGCGGGTCAGCTCACCTTCAGTTCGGTCGTGCGGCCCGTCATGCGCAGCACCACCAGCACCACCACCCCGACAGCGAGCCACACCAGCCCACCGACCTTGGCGTTTGCGTCGGCGTTCACCAGCACATAACCGATGATCACAAACCCGAGCAACGGCACGATCAGGTGCAACCCGAAGGTCCGCTGGCGCTGCCTGATCAGGTACCACGCCGCGACCGACACGTGCAGCAACAGGAACGAGAACAACGCACCGAAGTTCACCAGCGACGACAACAACCCGATCTGCCCCACGAAGAACAGCCCCAGCACCAGGCTCACCACCGAGACCAGCACCACCGCCCGCTCCGGCACCCGCCGCGCCGGGTGGACATGAGCGAGGAACCGCGGCAGCTGCCGATCACGCGCCATCGAGAACAACAACCGCGACGTCGCCGCCTGGGCCACCAGCGCGTTCGCGATCGCCGACCCCAACGCCACCGCGATAGCGACCACCACCTTGAACCACGCCCCACCCACCAGATCAGCCACCGTGTAGAACGCCTCGTTGGTGGCCGTCTCCCCCGCGAACTCCGTCTGACCCGGCAGCAGCAGCGCCGCCAGGTAGGTCTGCACGATGAACAACGCCGCCACCATCCCCAGCGCGATCACCGTCGCCCGCCCCACCACCCGGGCCCCACCCCGGGTCTCCTCGGCCATCGTGCTGATCGCATCGAAACCCAGAAACGACAACACCGCCACCGACAACGCCGCGAAGATCAGACTGGGCTGAAACACCTCCGGGTTAAAGAACGGCGTGAACGACCAGCTCGCCCCGTTCACCCCGCGGGAGATCGCCACCACCGCCAACACCACGAACAACGCCAACACCAGCAACTCGCCGACCAGGAAGATCTTGTTCGTCCGCGCCGTGGTCTCGATCCCCCGCAAGTTGACCACGGTGTTGATGACCACGAACAACATCACCCACACCGCCTGCGGCACCGCGGGCAACACCGAACCCAACGCGGCCGCCCCGGTGACGTAGAGCAGGGTCGGCACCAGCAGGTAGTCCAGCAGAATCGCCCAGCCCGCGAGGAACCCGGCCGCCGGGTGCAAGCCGCGCCCGGCATAGGCGTACACCGAACCCGAGATCGGGAACGCCCGCGACATCTCGCGGTAGCTCAACGCCGTGAAGATCATCGCCACGAAGCCGATGACGTAGGTGAGGGGCACCATGCCCATCGACGCGTTGAACACCACGCCGAAGATCGCGAACGGCGCGATCGGCACCATGAACACCAGCCCGTACACGAGCAGGTCACGCAACGT
>NZ_JAKXMK010000090.1 GCF_022524485.1 Pseudonocardia alaniniphila | reverse complement strand
GACGCGGCCGCGGGAGAGCACGGTGTGCACCTTGCCGGTGGTCTCGCGGCCCTCGTAGCAGGAGTAGTCGACGGCCATGTGGTGTGTTGCGGCGGAGTGCACCTGGGTGGTGTTCGGGTCGTAGAGCACGATGTCGGCGTCGGCGCCGGGGGTGATCGTGCCCTTGCGCGGGTAGAGTCCGAACATTCGTGCCGGGGTGGCGCAGGCGATCTCGATCCAGCGCTTGCGGGAGATGTGGCCCTCGACCACGCCCTGGTGCAGCAGGTCCATCCGGGTTTCGACGCCGGGTAGGCCGTTGGGGATCTTGGAGAAGTCGCCGATCCCCATCTCCTTCTGCCCCTTGAAACAGAACGGGCAGTGGTCGGTGGAGACGATCGAGAGGTCGTCGGTGCGTAGGCCCCGCCACAGCGCCGCCTGGTGCTCGGCCGGGCGCAGGGGGGTGGAGCAGACGTATTTGGCGCCTTCGAAGCCGGGTGTGCCGAGGTCGTCGGTGGAGAGGAACAGGTACTGCGGGCAGGTTTCGGCGAAGGCGTTGTAGCCCTCGTCGCGTGCCGCGCTGACCTGCGCGAGTGCCTGGGCGGCGGAGAGGTGGACGATGTAGATCGGCGCGCCGGCCACCTGCGCCAGCTTGATCGCGCGGTGGGTGGCCTCGGCCTCGAGCAGCGCGTGGCGCACCTCGCCGTGGTAGCGCGGATCGGTGTGGCCCTTCGCCAGGGCCTGCTCCACCAGCACGTCGATCGCGATGCCGTTCTCGGCATGCATCATCACCAGGCCACCGGTCTCGGCGCCCTTCTGCAGCGCGCGCAGGATCTTCCCGTCGTCGCTGTAGAAGACACCGGGGTAGGCCATGAAGAGCTTGAAGCTGGTGACCCCCTCACCGACGAGGGCCTCCATCTCCTTGACCGAGCCCTCGTTGACGTCGGCCATGATCATGTGGAACGCGTAGTCGATGGCGCAGTTGCCGTCGGCCTTGGCGTGCCAGGCGTCGAGGCCTTCCCGCAGCGAGCCGCCTACTTGCTGGATGGCGAAGTCCACGATCGTCGTGGTGCCACCCCACGCTGCGGCCCGGGTGCCCGTCTCGAACGTGTCGGCCGCGTAGGTGCCGCCGAACGGCATCTCCATGTGGGTGTGCGCGTCGACCCCGCCCGGCACGACATACATCCCGGACGCGTCGATGATGGTGGCGGCGTTCCAGCCCTGCGCGACCGCCGAACCGGTCGCGGCCAGCGCCACCACCGCCTCCCCGTCCACCAGGACATCCGCCGCGATCTCGTCGGCGGCGGTGATGACCAGACCGTTCCGGATCACTGTC
>NZ_JAKXMK010000009.1 GCF_022524485.1 Pseudonocardia alaniniphila | reverse complement strand
AGCGTCGGCGAGGGTGTTCATGCCGCGCTCGAGCCCGCGGCGCGCCTCCTCGTCGAAAGCGATCATCTTCGCCATGGCGACTGTCCTCTCAGGATGGTGGTGAGCGGCACCGGAGCCCGCGACGGCTGGACCTCGGTCCCACCGGCGCCTCTCACCCGACTGGCACTCGCGTCTCGGGAGTGCCAGCAGGAGGGTACACAATCTTGCGTGCACGCAAAATTGCGTGCACGCACAACCGGGCTATGCTCCCGGCATGAACCCGAAGGAGAGCGGCGGGCTGCGCGAGCGCAAGAAGGTCGCCACCCGCGAGGCGCTCAGCGCGGCGGCGTTGCGCCTCGCGCTGGAGCGCGGCCCGGAGAACGTGCGGGTCGAGGACATCGCCGAGGCCGCGGGCGTGTCACCGCGCACCTACAACAACTACTTCGCGAGCAGGGAGCAGGCGATCGTCGCCGCGATCGAGGCGGAGCGGGCCCTGCGGATCGGTGCGGCCCTGCGGGCCCGGCCTGCCGGCGAACCCCTGGCCAAAGCCGTCGTCGAGGCCGTGGTCGAGCAGTACGTCGCCGACGGTGAACCCGGCGAGGACATGCTCGCTCTGATCACGTCCGCACCGCGGGTGCGTGCGGAGTTCCTCGCCCTGGTCGCCGGGATCGAGCAGCCACTCACATCGGCGATCGCTGCGCGGACCAACGGCGGCGACGACCTGGCGCCGGCAGTGCTCGGGGCGGCGGTGTCGGCTGCCGCCCGGGTGGCAGCCGAGCGCTGGCTGCGCCCGTCGCGGGAGATGCAGGAACAAGGCAGCGCGCAGCTCCTCGTCGTTCCCCTGGGATCGCTCGCGGACATCCTCCGGGAGGCACTCGCACCTCTCGTTCCCGCACTCCAGGCGGCCGACCCTCGCGGCCGAACATCGAATCCGGAGGGCTGAAAGGTCCACTTCGCCTCAGGCGGCAGTCCGGTCAGGCTGCCGCCGTGCCCGCAGGGCAGCGAGCTGGACGAGTGCGAGGGCGGCCGGTGCGAAGAACAGCCCGATCGACAGCCCCGTGATCCCGACATACACAGCGAGAAGCAGGGCGCACACCGCCGTGACCAGCCGCGACCCGAGCGTCGGCGCGCGCAGTGCGAACGGCACGGCGGTGAGCACCAGCGGTACCGCCGCGAACGCCAGCAGCACCGGGAGGTCGTCCGGACCGAGGCTCGTCACGAGTACGGCCACCCCCACCTCACCGAGGAGCGCCAGTCCGAGGGCGGTCCGCGCCGTCCAGATATCGAAACGGTCCGCAGCGTCTCCCCCGCCGGCTATCAGTCCGACGATCAGCGCGGCGGCGAGCAGGACGAGGAGCACGATGCCGACCACGGTGACCACCAATCGCTTCGGCGGGCGTTCTGGGGAAGAAACGGTACTGGCCATCGAAACAATGTGGCCATCCGTGATGCGTCCTCCGGTCGGCGGGCATTGCGCGATGAAAGCGCGTCCTGGCTCCGCGACGGATGGACCAGACGGCGCGACGCGCGTCGCGTGTGTTCGGCACACCGCTTCTCCGCAGGTCGGACGCCATATACGAAGCCGGCCCCGCGCTTCCACGGCACGGAAGTCTCATAGCAGAGGCGTGCGGCCCGCATTTACCGTCGATCCGGACCGACGGTGCAGGGCCCCGCCGCCGGCGCTCGGAAGCCGGACGCTGATCGCGGATCCGGCACCCACCACTCACACCGTGCGGCAGCCCCCATGTGCGCCGCGGCGACGGGAGGGACCCACGTTGTTCGAAGCCCTCATCGACCCCACGGCAGGTGCGACCCTGTCCGGCGGCGCCACCGCGCTCGCGCCCCGTCCCGCCGACTTGCACGGACGCACCGTGGGGCTACTGGCCAACACCAAGCGCAACGCCGAGCAGTTCCTGGACGCGGTCGCCGACCTGCTCGCCACCGAGCACGGCGCGGCGGACGTGGTGCGCCGCCGCAAGCTCAGCATCACCGACCCGGTGCCCGCCGACACGCTGGCCGAGCTCGTCGCGGCGTGCGACGTGGTCGTCGTCGGGGTCGGTGACTGTGGCTCGTGCAGCGCCTCCGCCGTCGCCGACGGGCTGGCGCTCGAAGCCGCCGGGGTGCCGGCCGTCGTGATCTGCAGCGACGCGTTCACCGTGAGCGCCGACGCGATGGCCCGGCTGCAGGGCAGCCCGGGCTACGACTACATCACCACCGCGCACCCGGTGGCCCCGCTCGACGCCGACGGGATCCGCGAGCGGGCACGGCTCGCCCTGCCGGAGATCGTCGGGACGCTGACGTCGGACGGCGCGGCGGCGGCGTGACTCTCGACTCGGCGCTCGAGCAGGACACCGAACGGCTGGACTACGCCCGCCGCGTCGTCGAGCACGCCTACGAGCAGGGCTGGACCGACGGGCTGCCGGTCGTACCCGTGACGGCGGAGATGGTGGAGGAGTTCCTGGCCGCCACGCCCCGGGCCCGCACCGACATCGTCGCCGCGATGCCGAACCTCGACCGCGCGTGCACGGTGGAGCAGGCGGCGGTCAACGCCGCCATGGCCGGCTGCCTGCCGGCGCACTTCCCCGTCGTCCTCGCGGCGTGGGACGCGCTGATGGGCGAGCGGGTCGTCACCGGAGGCGCGTGGCAGAGCACGAGCGGGCCGGCACCGCTGATCATCGTCAACGGCCCGGTCCGGGGCGAGCTCGGGATCAACTGCGCCGGTGGTGTGCTCGGTCCCGGGTTCCGGGCCAACGCCACGATCGCCAGGGCGATCGGCCTCATCGTGCGCAACGTCTTGGGGGTGCGCCCGCAGGAGCTGGAGCAGGCCACACAGGGCGTGCCCGGGCGGTGGTCGCTGTGCATCGGGGAGAACGAGGAGGAAAGTCCCTGGGAGCCGCTCGCGGTGGAGCTGGGGCTCCCGGCGGGCACGGACGCGGTGACGGCGCTGCTCCTGCGCACCTGCGAGTTCGTGGACAACCGGCACACCACGGTCGCCGAGGAGGTGCTGTGGGACCTGTGCGACACGGTCTCGCGCACCGGCGCGGCGATCGGGCGGCACTCCTCGGCGGGTCTCGTCCTCGGGGTGGAGCACGCCCAGCTGCTCGCCGGCGCCGGCTACACCAAAGCCGACGTGCAGCAGTGGATGTACGAGCACGCGGTGCGCAGCCACGCGGACCTGGAGCGTGCGGGCAAGGGCCTCGGCGGCATGGAGGGCCCGGGCATCGACGCGCACGGACTGCACATGCTCGCCGCGCCCGAGCAGCTGCTCGTCGTCGTGGCCGGGGCACGCAACGCCGCGATGTCGATGGTCGTGCGGCCCTTCGGGTTCGGGGGCTGGTCACGCACGGCACATCCGATCGACCGGGTCCGCACGGGAGGACCGACCTCGTGACGAACGACGACACCGCCCTCGCCGGACTACGCGCCACCCTCGCCGCCGACGACTACGGCATGGAGATGCACCGCGACGGCGCGGGCGTGCAGGTGCGGATCACCGCGGGGCCCGAGGCGTGCGCCGACTGCCTGGTGCCCAAGCCGATCATGCGCAGCATCCTGCACGGCGCGCTCGGCGTGCCGGAGGAGGCGATCGCGCTGGTCTACCCCGGCGACGAGCCCGGAGCGCGACCGTGACAGGCCGCGGCCCGGGAGGCGCCGGCCCGGGCCGTGACGCGAAGGACGCACCGCGGGACGCGCTGCGCGACTCGCCGTTGCGGAGGCTGCTGCTCCTGCTGGAGTCGTTCGACCCGCAGCACGACGAGCTGACCCTCACCGAGCTGAGCAAACGTTCCGGGCTGCCGCTCACCACCACCCACCGCATGATCGGCGAGCTGACGGCGGCGGGCGTGCTGGAACGCACGACGACGGGCCGCTACCACGTGGGCCTGCGTCTGTGGGAGACCGCCGCGCTCGCCCCGCGGGCGCTCGGCATGCGTGAGACCGCGTTCCCGTTCCTCGAGGATCTCTTCCTGGCGACGCGGGAGAACGTCCTGCTCGCCGTGCGCGACGGGGACGAGATGGTGTTCGTCGAGCGGCTCTCCGCGCCGCGGGCGATACCGGTGCTGTCCTTCCTCGGCAGGCGCCGCTCGCTGCACGCGTCCAGCGCCGGTCTGGTGCTGCTCGCGCACGCGGAGCCGGAGCTGCAGGAGCAGGTGTTCGCAGGTCCGCTGCGCCGCTACACCTCGCGGACGCTGGTCGATCCGGCGGCGCTGCGCGCGGAGCTGGACCGCATCCGCCGGTGCGGGCACGCGATCTCCGAAGGCCACATGTCGCTGTCGGCCGTGTCCGTCGCCGCGCCGGTCAGGGACGAGACCGACACCGTCACCGCATCCCTCACCGTCGTGCTCGCCGGGAGCAGCGCCGACGCACGCCGCCTCGTGCCGGCGGTGGTGGCCGCGGCCCGCGGAGTCTCCCGTGCCCTCGGTGCCCCGAGCGCGGGGCGCAGCCGCAAGCTCCGCGGGGGGCGCCGGCCGGTAGCGCCCTTCTGATCGACGCCCGACCCACCACGTCCCGAGGAGCCCGACGATGATGTCATCTCCGCTGCTGGAAGTGCACGACCTGTGCGTGCGGTTCGACCACCCGGCCGGGTCGATCGAGGCGGTCGCCGGGGTCACCTTCGACGTGTGCGCGGGCGAGACCGTCGCGATCGTCGGTGAGTCGGGCTCCGGCAAGAGCGTGGCCTCGCTCGCCGTGCTGGGGCTGCTCGGCCCGGGCCGGGTGGCCGGCGGCTCGGTCACCTGGCGCGGCGAGGAGCTCATCGACGCCACGCCTGACCGGATGCGCGCGCTGCGCGGTGCCGAGATCGCGATGGTGTTCCAGAACCCGATGAGCTCGCTCGATCCGCTCTTCACCGTCGGCGACCAGATCGCGGAGGCGCTCCGCGCCCACCGGTCGCTGCCGCGCGCTCAGGCCCGGCGCCGGGCCGTCGAACTGCTGCGTGACGTCGGCATCCCCGACGCGCATCGGAGGGTGCGCAGCTACCCGCACGAGCTGTCGGGCGGCCAGCAGCAACGGGTGGTCATCGCCATCGCGCTGGCCTGCTCCCCCGCCCTGCTCATCGCTGACGAACCCACCACCGCGCTCGACGTCACCGTGGAGGCTCAGGTGCTGCGGTTGATGCGCGATCTGCAGCGCGACCGCGGCACGGCGCTGCTGTTCATCACCCACGACATGGGTGTGGTCGCGGAGATGGCCGACCGCGTCGTCGTCATGTACGCGGGCAAGGTCGTGGAGCAGGGTCCGGTCGAGGAGATCCTGCGCACGCCCCGCAACCCGTACACACGGGCGTTGCTCGACTCGATCCCCACCCGTGCCGTGCCACGGGACCAACCGATGCCGGCCATCGCCGGCGCGGTGCCGCATCCGCTGGAGATACCGACCGGCTGCCGCTTCCACCCCCGTTGCCCCACGGCCCTGCCCCGGTGCAGCACGGCGGAACCCGTGCTGGTCGACCTCGGACCGGGCCGCACCAGCCGCTGCTGGCTGCACGAGGAGCCCGCAGCCCCCGTCGCGGTGGAGGTGTCCGGTGCCCGCTGACGCCCTCACCGACGATGCGGCGCCGCTGCTGCGGGCCGAGGGTCTGGTCAAGCATTTCCGTGTCCGCGGCGCGTTGCCCGGCCGCCGCAGTGTCGTGCAGGCGGTGCAGGACGTCTCCTTCACGATTGCCCGCGGGCGGACGCTCGGCCTGGTCGGGGAGTCGGGGTCGGGGAAGTCGACCGTGGCCCGGCTGTTGCTGCGGCTGCTCGACCCCACAGCGGGGCAGATCACCTTCGACGGCACGGACCTGCTGCGGGCCTCCCGGCGCGACCTGCGCGCGTTGCGCAGGCGGATGCAGATCGTGTTCCAGGACCCGTTCGGATCGCTCAACCCGCGGATGACCGTGCTGCAAGCAGTGGGCGAACCCCTGGAGGTGCACCGGCTCGCGACGGGTGCCGCGCGGCGCGACCGCGTGGTCGAACTGCTGGAACGCGTCGGCCTGGACGCCCGCGATCTCGGGAAGCATCCACACCAGTTCTCCGGCGGCCAGGCGCAGCGGATCGGAATCGCGAGGGCGCTCGCCACCGACCCCGACCTCATCGTCTGCGACGAGGCCGTCTCCGCACTCGACGTCTCGGTACAGGCTCAGGTGCTGAACCTGCTCAAGGGGTTGCAGCGCGAGCTGGGGTTGTCCTACCTGTTCATCGCCCACGACCTGAACGTCGTGCGGTACATGGCCGACGAGCTGTGCGTCATGTACCTCGGCCAGATCGTCGAACGCGGTGACGGCGACGCGGTCTTCGACGACCCACGCCACCCTTACACGCGGATGCTGGTGGACGCGATCCCCGACCCGGACCCGCTCGTGGCGCGGGCGGCGGAACGAGGTGCGGCGGACGGCGAACCGGCGAGCCCGAGCAACCCACCGCCCGGATGCCGGTTCCACCCCCGCTGCCCGCTCGCGATCGAACGCTGCAGAACCGAGGTGCCCCCGGCCCGTCAGCTCGGACCCGGCCGGGTCGCGGCCTGCCATCTCGCGGACGCGCCGCGGGAGGTGACGCTCGCGTGATCGGGTACACGCTCCGCCGGCTCGGCTACGGCGCTGTGGTGATGCTGCTGGTCACCGTCTTCACATTCGTGATCATGCGGCTCGTGCCCGGCGACGCCGTGAGCCTGCAGCTGCAGGAGACAGGGGCGAGCGCCGAGGAGGTGGCGGCGCTGCAGGCGGAGTTCGGACTCGACCAGTCGGTCTGGGTGCAGCTCGGTCAGTGGCTCGCGGGCGCTGTGCGCGGGGACCTGGGCACGTCGTTCTACGGCGGCGAGCCCGTGATCGACCTGTTCATGGCCAGGGTTCCGGTGACCGTCGGCCTGGGGCTCCTCGCGATGCTGGTGGGCGCACTGATCGGGATCGCGCTGGGCGTCGTCGCCGCCGTCACCCGCGGGTCGACGACCGACAGCGCGGTGCGGATCTTCGCCGTCGCGTTCCTGTCGGTGCCCAACTTCGTCGTGGCGCTGCTACTGCTCACCGCACTCGCGATCTGGTTCGCCTGGTCGCCGCCCATCGTCTACGCCGGTCCGGGGGAGGATCTCGGCGGCTGGCTGCAGCAGATCGCCATCCCGGTGTTCGCCCTCGGTACGGGCGGGATGGCTGCAATGGCGCGCATGACACGCTCGTCGATGCTCGAGTCGCTCGGCTCGGACTACATCCGCACCGTGCGCGCCAAAGGCGTCCGCGAGCGGACCATCGTGCTCAAGCACGCGCTGCGCAACTCCACGATCGCCGTGCTCACCCTGCTCGGCCTCGAGCTCGCGACCATCCTCGGCGGCACGGTGATCATCGAGCAGATGTTCGCGATCCCCGGCACAGGGCAGTTGGTCTACACCGCGGTACTCGACCGCGACTACCCGGTCGTCGTCGCCTGCACGATCTTCTACGCGGCTCTCTTCGTCGTGACCATCATCGTGATCGACCTCCTCTACGCGCTCGTCGACCCACGGATCCGGACCGGAAGGGCGCTCTCATGAGGCTCGCGGGGCTGCGCGAATTCGCCAGGGCCCAGCCGCTCGGCGCCATCGCGCTCGCACTCATCACGGTGTTCGTGCTGGTGGCGCTGCTGGCGCCGTGGATCGCCCCGCACGACCCGCTGGAACAGTTCCGCCGCGACATGCTGGAACCCCCGTCGTCGGCGTATCTGCTCGGCACCGACGACCTGGGCCGCGACGTCCTGAGCCGGGCGATCCACGGGGCGCGCACGTCGCTGCTGGTCGGGGTGACCACCACCGGGATCAGTCTCGTGATCGGCACCGTGCTCGGCGTCGTCTCCGGCTACTTCGGCCGAGCGGTCGACGTGGTGCTCCAGCGGATCATGGACGCCGTACAGGCCGTACCCGGCATCGTGCTGCTGCTGTTCATCGCTGTCGTGCTGGGGCCGTCGGTGCGCAACACGATCATCGCGCTCACCGTGGTGATCACTCCGTCGTTCAACCGGATCGCGCGCGGCGAGACGTTGCGCGTGCGGCAGGAGCGCTACATCGAGTCGGCCCGGGCGACCGGGGCGGGAACCCTGCGGATCCTCGGCCGGCATGTGCTGCCGAACATGTTCGCCCAGGTCCTCACCCTCGCGAGCCTGATCTTCGCCGGAGTGATCATCGCGGAGTCGGCGCTGAGCTTCCTCGGGATCGGCGCACCGCCTCCGACGCCGTCGTGGGGCGGAATGCTGTCCGAAGGCGTCCGGTACGTCGAACGCGCGCCGTGGATCATCGTGGTTCCGGCCGTGTTGCTCTCGCTCGGTGTGTTCAGCTTCAACCTGCTCGGCGACGCGCTGCGCGACCACCTCGACCCGCGACTCGCCCGGCCGGTGCCCCGCGCGGCCGCCCGCTGGTGGGGCGTGCGCCGCCCGCCCGCCCGGCTCGCCCCCTCACTCGCCGCTGCGGCCGACCGCGACGAGGGCGAGCGAGGGCCTTCCTCCTGACCGACGTCCGACACCGCACGAGACGGGAGCACACGTGGAGATCTCGCTGGAGGGCAAGGTCGCCCTCGTCACCGGGGCAGGCCCCAACATCGGCAGCGGAATCGCATTGGCCCTCGCCCGCTACGGCGCGACGGTGGCCTGCAACGACATCGATCCCGCCGCGGCGAAGGCCTGTGTGGACCGGATCGAGCGCAACGGCGGCCGGGCGATCGCGGTGCCGGGCGACGTCACCGACGAGCAACAGGTGATCGGTTACGTGCAGCGGGTGATCGACGAGCTCGGACAGATCGACATCCTGGTCAACAACGCCGCTCTGCTCGGCGGCAAGGGCGTGCTCGACGAGAGCGCGGAGTTCTTCTCCCGCGCCGTGCAGGTGGCGGCGATGGGCAACTTCCTCAACACCAAGTACGTCGGGCGGCACATGGCCGAGCGCGGCATCCGCGGCTCGATCGTCGCGATCTCCTCGTCGAACGGCTGGTCCGGGTCGGCCGGGGTGATCGCCTACGCCTTCCACAAGGGCGGGGTGAACAACTTCGTCCGGGCCGCGGCGATGGACCTCGCGCCGTACGGGATCCGCGTGAACAGCTACACGCCCACCGCTCCGACCCCGGACAACCCCACTCTGATCGCCGAGCGCGGCGCAGGCGGGGTCCTCGACCGGCCCCGGACCGGCATCGGCGGCGCAACGGGCGACGAGGAGTGGCGCAGGCCCGCACGGTGGACGGGCGAGCGGCCGCCGATGGCTCCGATGGGCAGCACCGGCACTCCCACGGATATCGGCCACTGTGTGGCGTGGCTGTCCTCGGACTACGCGCGGCTCATCACCGGCTGCGACCTCGTGGTCGACGGCGGCGCGCGGGCGAAGAACTTCGCCTACTTCCCCGGTCCCGCCGCCGACCTCGCCGGGCCGGCTCCGCTGATCCCGCTCGACGTGACAGGCGAGCTGGACCGGGAGCAGACGTGAGGCGCAGCAACCTCATTGCTGCAGCGCTGGCCGCGGTGCTCCTGCTGGCCGGGTGCGGTGGCGGCTCGGGCGGCGGCACAGCACGGCCGGCCGGGGATCCCCGACCGGGCGGCACGCTGGTGATGCAGCTGCCAGCCGAGATCACCGACGGCCTCAACCCGCTGGAGGGAAGCGACCCGACGGTGATGGGGATCATCTCGGGCACCGTGTACAGCAAGCTCGTCGAGTTCGAGTCCGGGCCGGACGCGGAGGGCCTGAAGATCGTGCCCGACCTGGCCGAGTCCTGGGAGATATCTCCGGACGGGCTGACCTACACCTTCCGCCTCCGCGACGACGTGCGCTGGCAGAACATCCCGCCGGTGAACGGGCGCCCGTTCACCTCCGACGACGTGGTGGCGACCTTCCAGGCGCTCAAGCAGGCCACCCAGGTACACCAGTGGATGATCGCCCCGGTCACCGACATCAGCGCCCCGGACGCCCACACAGTGGTGTTCACCCTCGACCAGCCCTACGCGCCGCTGCTCGAGTACCTGGCCTATCACTTCAACATGATCCTTCCGCGGGAAGGCCTCGACGGGCGGTTCGACCTGGCCACGCAGGCGATCGGCACCGGCCCGTTCATCCTCGACTCGCACACTCCGGACGTCGAATGGGTCCTGCGGCGCAACCCCGACTACTACATCCCCGGAAGGCCCTACCTCGACGAGATCCGCAGGCCGATCCTCACCGACACGGCCGCCGTCACCGCGGCTCTGCGCAGCGGACGGCTCGACATCGGCACGACCAGCGACGTGAACGTGGCCGACGAACTGCGGGCGCGCGACTTCGTGATCACCGAGCAAGCAGGCGCGCCCATCAGCTTCTACCTCAACCCGACCGTCGAGCCGTTCGACGACATCCGGGTGCGGCAGGCCGTGGTGACCGCGATCGACTGGGACGGGATGGGAGAGAGCATCAGGGGGCACTACAACCTGACCTCCCTGCTCCGCCCCGACACGAGCAGCGGTGCTCTGACGCCGGACGAGGTCCGAAAGCTGCGCCCGTTCGACCCGGAACGCGCCCGCAGGCTGCTCGCCGAGGCCGGGCTGCCGAACGGGTTCGACACCACGCTCATGGTGCAGCGGGTCGACGACGAGGACGTCCGTGAGGCGCAGTGGATGCAGGCCGACCTCGACGACGTCGGCATCCGCGCCGAGATCCAGATCGTCGACCCCGGCACCGGGATCGAGCGCCGTCGCTCCCACGACTTCGCCATGACGAAGGCCCTGCGCGGGGTGCACCTGCCCGACCAGGTGTGGCGCGACTTCGCGCCGGACTCCATCGAGAACTATGCGCTCGTGGCCGACCCGGCGCTCGACGAGTTGGTCGCCCACACCCGCACCGAGCTCGATCCCGCCAAGCGCGACGACCTCTACCGACAGCTCCAGGAACGAATGGAGACCCAGATCGTGCAGGCGCTCTACCCGATCCAGAAGTTCGACTACGCAATCAGGAACCCGCGGGTGCAGGACCTGTGGCCGAGCCCGATCTACCAGGGCAAGCGGCTGGCCGACGTGTGGCTCAGCGAGTAGCCGATATCGGCGACCGCTCGGCGGTTCTCACAGTGCGGGGAGGGGTGGCTCCGCACCGAAGTACAGCCCGCCCGCCCATTCCCACACTCGCGTCTGACCCAGAATGTGCTGGACCAGGGTGTTCAGATCGCGCAGCTGGCGTTCCAACGGGCAGCTCTTCTGAATCGCCGCGGTGCCGACCGTGTCCACCAGCAGCTGCACCGCAGAACGGCATGTCGTCACCGTGTGCACGAAGCAGCCGGCGAGCTGAGCTCGCAGCTCGAAGGACGGTTCGTCGCCTGCTTCGAGCGTGGCCCACAAGGTGGCGGCGGTGTCGTACGCGTAGCTGCGAGCCGCGCCGACCATGGCTCGGGCCCGGGCAATCCCGGCACGGACGCGGGGTTCGTCCCTGGCCGGGATCATCTCGGGCATCGACACCTTGCCCGCGAGGATGCCGGTGGCCACGTCGCAGGCTTCGAGGGCGACACCCAACGGCACGCCCACGATGTTGACCACGAACATCCCGCGCCAGGCGTAGAGGGTGCCGGACCGATGGTTCTGGCCGTATACCCAGGTGTTCTCGACGGGCACGAACGCGTCGGTGATCGTGTAGTCGTGGCTGCCGCTTCCGGCCAGGCCACCCGGATTCCAGGTGTCCAGCACCTGCCATTGCGCAGCCGGCAGCATCGCGATCCGCTGTTCCGGCACGCCGTCGGCCGAGGTTCGAGGTGACCCCTTCTCGGTGACGCGAGCACCGCCCAGGATGACGTCGGCATGCGTCGAGCCGCTGCCGAACGACCATCGGCCCGACAGCCGGTAGCCGCCGTCGCACACCTCGAGAGTGCCTGCCGGAACGACCCAGCCTGCCGTGACGGCATCCAGCTCGGGGTAGAGCGACCGGGCGGTGGCATCGTCGAGGAAGCCGCTGTAGTAGCCGCTGTCGGAGCCGATCATCGCGCACCAGCCGACCGACGCATCCGCTCGCGACAGCGTCTCGATGATCTCGATCTGGGTGCAGATGTCCAGCTCGGGCCCACCCCACGCCTCAGGCATCGTCATCCGGAACACCCCGGTGGACCGAAGTGCGTCGACGACCGGTGCAGTCAGGCGGCGAGCGGCTTCCACCTCGGACGCGGACTCCCGCAGCAATGGCCCGATCTCGCCGGCTTTCGCACGGATGGCGGCACCGTCCAACGCCGCTCGGCTGTCAGCTTTTGTCACTGCGCCATCCCCGATTGTGTCGAGTCGTTTACTGTCGCTGGCAGGCCGGGCCGAATGCGAGGAATGCGCGATTTCTGTGGTTGACCCGAGCCGATCGGACGGGAGTCAACGATCGACCTCCGGTGTCCATCTGCCCAAGGTAGCACTCTCGATACCACCTCGATGGCGCACAAGAAGCGAGCGGAATGCGAACAATGGTCGGTCTACCGCTTGATCCATACGGCCTCGAACCAGGTGCCCGCCGTCATGTAGCGGTAGACGCCGTTGACCGCGGCTCGGGTGATGTTGGACGAATAGTTCCGGCTGTACCACCCGACGGCGAGGTCGCGGGCGGACAACAGCTCCACCTGCTGGTAGTCCTTCGTGCGCTGCGCCTCGTCGGTCGTGAGCATCGCGTCGTCGAGCAGCTGGTCCACCTCGGGGTTCGAGTACTTGCCGTAGTTGCCGCTACCGCCGCTGCGCAGCAGGTTGGCGACCGCCGGGTAGGGCGTGTCGATCGAGCCGAGGTACGTCGTGAGCTGGAAGTTGCCGCTCTGCATGACGGCCGAGGAGAACTGCGCAAGATCGTAGAGCTGGATGTCCACCTTCACGCCTATCGCCGCCATCTGCGCCTGGACGAACTCGGCGAACGAGGTGCGGCTGTTGGAGGTCTTGAACGTGAAGTCGGGATTCCCCCCGTCGGCCCGGTAGGCCTCGACGAGCTGCTTGGCCTTCTCCAGGTCGTACGCCGGCCAGGCATCCGAGGCCGCCTGCGTGTGGTACTGGCTGCCGGTATCGAAAAGACTGTCCGCAGGGATCATCTGATTGCCGTACTGGCTGGCCGAGAGCGCCCTCAGATCGATGGCCCGGATGATGGCCTCGCGCATCCGGCGATCGTCGAACGGCGCCCTGACGTGGTTGAACTGGAGGCGCTCCCCACCGGAACCCGGCCCGTAGTACACCTTGAGGTCCGGATCCGCGAGTGCGCGGCTCAGCTCCTGGTAGTAGCCGCCGTAGATGAAGTCGACATCGCCGTTCTTCATCGACGCGAACCTGGTCTCCGTGTCGGGGAGCGGCCGGAACTCGATGCCGTCGAGATACGGCAGCCCGTCCTGCCAGTAGTTCTCGTTGCGGGTGAACGTGATGCGGGAGTCCCTGACCCAGTCGACGAGCGTGAACGGACCGACGCCGACCGGATGGGTGCCGATCGCGTCGCCGTACTTCTGCAGGGCGGCGGGAGACACGATCATCCCGAGCGTTCCGGCCGAGTAGCTCAGCGCGAATACGGTCGGGAACTCGCCCATCGGCGCTCCGAGGACGAATTCGACGGTCAGCGGATCGATCACCCGCATCGAACTGATCCGCTCGGCGAACCGGTGCGCGGGCGACGCCACGGTGTCGATGTGCCGCTGCACGTTGAGCACCACGGCGTCGGCATCGAGATCGGTGCCGTCCTGGAACTTCACGCCGGGACGCAGTCCCATCCGCCAGGTGAGGCCGTTGTCGGGGCTCTCCATGGACTTCGCGACGAAGGGCTCGGTCCTGCCGTCCGGTGTCAGCCTCAGCAACGAGTCGTAGACCACGGACGCGGCCTGGTTGGCGTTCTGGACCACGGGGTCGAAACTGACCGCATCACGGTCCATCCCGACCCGCAGCGTCCCGCCGCGCTGCGGGTCGCCCTCGGCCGCGCGGTCGCCACCGTAGGGGCTCACCGCTCTGAGTGTCCGGACACCGGAAGCGTTGCCCTGGGCCTGCATCGCACCGCAGGAGGCCGTCAGCGCGGCCAGGCCGATGGCCGTCATGAACGCGACCAGCGCGCGCCGGTACCGCCGTGGAATTCGAATCACTGAGTGCTCCTCCGGATCGACGCCCGCCCTCACCGGTATTTCTCGCGGCGGATCGTTCCTCGCCGGCGCCGGCCTCGAACGGTGTCGTGGCCGGCGCCGGTGGGGGCGAGATTCTGCAGTTCAGGCCGGTTCGCTCAGCGATCCAGCCACGTCGTCGCGTAGAACATGTCGCGCGAGACGTATCGGACGACCCCCTTGACGTCCGGTTTCGCGATCGTCGACAGGTATCCGCGGCTGTACCAGCCCACGATCAGATCCTGGTTGGCCAGCAGTTCGATCTGTTGGTAGAGCCGCGTTCGCTCTGCCTTGTCGCTGGTGCTCAGCGCCTGGTTCAGCAGCTTGTCCATCTCAGGGTTGGAGTACCGGCCGTAGTTGCCGGGGCCGTCGGAACTGAACAGCCGCATCGTCGACGGATACGGCGACTCCCAGGGCCCGCCCACCCAGCTGGTCAGCTGGAAGTCGTTGCTCTGGACGACCGCCGAGGAGAACTGGGCCAGGTCGTAGAACTTCAGATCGACGGTGATGCCGATCGCCGCCATCTGGGCCTGGATGAACTCGCCGAACGCGACCCGGTTGGGAGCGTTCGACGTCTTGAACGTGAAATTGGGGTTGCCGCCCGACGCGCGGTACTCCTCGACGAGCGCCTTCGCCTTCTCCAGGTCGAACGCGGGCCACGCGTCCGAGGCAGCTTGGCTGTGGTACTCGCTGCTCTCGCCGAACACGCTCTTCGCCGGCTGCAACTGGTTGTCGTACTGGCTCACGCTCAGCGCGTTGACGTTGATCGCCCGAACGATCGCCTCGCGCATCCGGCGGTCGTCGAACGGAGCTCGGGCGAAGTTGAAGTACACCCACTCGGCCCCGTTGGCCGAGCCGTAGTAGGTCGTGAGATTCGGGTCGGCCATTCCGCGCGAGAGCTCGGTGATGTAGCCGCCGAAGATCAGGTCGACGTCACCGTTGACGATCGACGCCCACCGCGACTCGGTGTCCGGCAGCGGGCGGAACTCCATCCCGTCGAGATACGGCATGCCCTGTTGCCAGTAGTTCGGGTTGCGCGCCATCACCAGCCTGCTGTCACGCACCCAGCTGACGAACGTGAAGGGGCCCGCCCCCACCGGGTTGTTGCCGATCTGGTCCCCGTACTTCTCGAGCGCTGCGGGCGAGACCACGAAGGCGAGGCTGCCGGTACCGAACGGCTGCGCGAACCCGCTGGCGAAATCGCCCGTCGGCTCGGTGAGGTCGAACTCCACCGTCGTGGCGTCGACGGCCCGCATGGCCTTGATCCGCTCGGTGAGCTGATGGCCGGGCGAGGACACCTTGTCGATGTGGCGCTGCGTGTTGATGATCACCGCGTTCGCGTCGAACGGGGTGCCGTCGGAGAAGGTGACGCCGGGGGTGAGCGTCATCGTCCAGGTGAGCCCGTTGTCGGGCGACTCCATCGACTTGGCGAGGTAGGGCTCGATCGTGCCTTCCGGGCCGAGCTTCAAGAGATAGTCGTAGATGGCGGACGCCGCCTGGTTCGCGTTCTGGACGGTCGGATCGAAGCTGACGATCTCCCGGTCCATTCCCAGAAGTAGTGTGCCGCCCCTCTTCGGGGTGCCCTCCGTGGCCGGATCACCACCGTACGGGTTGACCGTCCGGACCGAGGAACCCGTGGTCGGCGGCCCACTTTCCGCCGTGCCGCAAGAAACCATCAGTGCGCCGAACATGACCGTCGCGAGAACGGCGACGATTCTCGAGGTGAAATTCTGCAACCGCATCGTACTCAACTCCCCATTGAGTTCGAGCGACCGGTCGCCGTGCCGTCCGTTCCGAGAATTCGGACGCGAGCAGACACGGCGACGGCCGCCCGGGACCGCGGCCCGGACCTGCCCACAGCCCGGGGAACGGGTGCGCGCAGGCCGGGCCCGGCCGAGTGATCATCGGTGGACGCGGGGCGTCCGTGCATTGCAGATTGCTGCCGGGACCCGCACTGGTCCCGACGTGACGAATGCGATCAGGAGCCCGCGACAGGATGGCGGTCGGCCGCCCAGTCGGTGTCCATCTCCTTCACCAGAGGGTCGTCGTTGGAGCCGAGAATCCGCCAGTCCTCGCCCGGCTCGAGAATCTTCTCCGCCGAACGGACCTCGCGGTAGTCGTGGTCGCCGGAGGTGGCCGGCGCCTCGCCGCCCTCCTGCAGTCCCTTCGCAGCGGCGATCAGCAGCCGGCGCATCCGGATGATCGCCTTGTCGGAGGTGCCCAGGCGCTCCTGGGTGCGGTCGTAGATCGCGCCCATCGACTCGGTGACCATGAGGTCCTGGCTGGCGAACTCGGCGACGCCGGAGTACGTGAGGTTGCGCTGCTCGTCGCGGTCGATGCCGTAGTCGTTCTCGGCGGTGTACTCACGCGGCACGATGCCGTTGCCGCTGACCTCCGCGCGGGCCAGCTTGAACGGGGCCACTGCGAACAGGTTCGCCCCGCCCACGCCGCGGGAGTTGTCGATCACGCGGGTGGTGAAGCTGTAGCGCCAGCAGTTCTCGTCGTCGATCGGCACGAACATGCCCAGCCGAACGCCGAACGGAACGGTCGCGACAGCGGTGTGGTAGGGGTAGCAGAACGCCGTCATCCGGACGTGGGTGAACCCGTTGGGGGTGGTGCGGATGCCAGCGTACTTGAAGCCGTACCAGGTGTCCTCGACCTCGAGGCGCGGCGCCCGGTCATGGCGCCAGAACTTCCAGGACATCGCATTGGACGGGTAACCGGGCTTGTCGCTGCCGTCGTCGGGGATCTGGTCGACGCCGTTGAACTGGTGCAGCCAGGAGACGTGCGAGGTGTCGATGTTGCCCTCCATCGCCTGCACCCAGTTGCACGTGGTGTGCATCTTCGAGGCCGCGACGTGCTCCGGAGCGAGGCTCTCGGTGCCGAAATCCCGGAACGGAGTGATCTTGTCCGGTGGGCCCATGTAGGTCCACACGATTCCGCCCGACTCGTGCGTCGGATAGGACTTGAGCGTCACCTTGTCCTTGAACACGCTGTTCGGCGGCTCGCTGGGCATGTCGACACACGCGCCGTCGGCATCGAACTTCCACCCGTGGTACGGGCAGCGCAGCCCGCACTCCTCATTGCGTCCGAAGTAGAGCGACGCGCCACGGTGCGGGCAGTTCTCCCCCACCAGGCCGACCCGGCCGTTGGTGTCGCGGAACGCCACGAGGTTCTCGCCCAGCAGCCGGACCCGTACCGGGTCACCGTCGGGTGTGGGCGCCTCGCTGACGAGGAGCGCCGGCGTCCAGTAGCGGCGCAGCAGATCGCCCATCGGGGTTCCGGGCCCCACCCTGGTCAACAGCTCATTGTCCTCGGTCGACAGCATTGTCCTCCTCTTTCCGGCTTCTCAGGCTGCTCGATCGAACCGCAGCAACGAGGTTGCGACCCGGTCTCGATGGAGCTCGTCGCAGCCGTCGGGGGAAATATCGATACAGCAGCAACGCACCGGTCCCGGTCGTTGCTCATCCCCCGGCATCACGAATCAGTCACCCCGACATCGTCGTGTTTTCGGTCCCGCCCCATGCCTACGAGGCAATACGCACCCGGGACCCTCGCGGTCGACCCCTCTCGCCGCGAGACCCATTCGTGCGCCGCCCAGGCCACCCGAATGTGTGATCAGCACCATAACTCTCGGCGCCCGGAGTGGCAACCAGATTGTTAACAATCTCGTCAGCGAGATGATCAACTGGATGGGATCATCAGCCGGGACGACCGGACGCCGGGGCCACCGCAAGCCTGGTCAAGATCCGTGGCTCCGTGTGACGAGGCGCAGCAGTGGTCGACACGGCTCAGCGGATGGGCCGTCGGGGCCGCCGGACCGCCGGCGATCTCACCCGGGGCGGGTGGTGAAGATCGCCGCGAGATCCGGCTACACGCCCTCCCCGGGGCGTCCGCGCACATCTCGCGCCGATCTTGCCGCCGGAGGCCGGCGCCGCGGGTGATCAGCCGATCCGCTCGATCGCCCTACGCCGGTTCCCGTCGATCGTCACCGGGACCGCACCGATCGTCAGGGAGCCGGTGTCTGCGCGAGGGTCGGAGCCTCCGGCTGCGCCGCCGCCTTGCGGAAGTGGGGAATCACCTCGCCGGCGAAGATCTCGGTGTTGCGCCGGGTGAGCTCGGGGGACATGTCTCCGATGGCCAGCAGGACCATCATCTGGCCGAATCCGAGTTCCTCGCGGAACTCCTCGATGCGGTTGCGGACGGACTCGGGTCCGCCCACGATGACGAGCCCCTGCTCCACGAGTTCCTCGAAGCTCGTGTCGCCGTAGGAGCCCGTGCGCGACCTCAGCAGGCCACGAAGGGCCTGCGGGGACATGTACCCGGGCGGGAAGACCAGCGGGCTGCTCTGCCGGAGCCCGCGCTTGAACAGCCATTCGACGTGCTGCTTCGCCTCCCGGTGAGCGGAGGCATCGTTCTCGCCCACGAACACCGGGATGGCCAAGGCGATGTTCTCGGGGTCGGGCTCGTAGCCGAGATCGGCGGCAGCCTTGCGGTAGCCGTCGAACCACGTCTTGACCACGCTTGTCGGGGCGTAGACGGAGACGTACATGTACCGGTTCTCGGCGACCCAGCGCATCGTCTCCGGGCTCCCCGCACCCGGAACCGCGATCGGCGGGTGCGGGGACTGCAGGGGCCGCGGCCACACGTTCACATAGCGGTACTCGTAGTGCTCGCCGATCCACTCGAAGGGGCCCTCCGTGGTCCACGCCTTCTTGATCAGGTCGTGTGCCTCGTTGAACCGCGACCGGGACTCGGCCGGGCTGACGCTGTGCGCGAAGTGCTCCCACCCGATGCCGCGAACGAACCCGGACACCAGCCGGCCGTTGGTGAGGTGGTCGAGCATCGCGATCTCCTCGGCCACCCGAAGGGGGTTTCCCCGGATCGGGAGTGCGTTGCCGAGCACCAAGATCCTCGATCGGCTCGTTCTGCGCGAAAGGGCTGCTGCCATGATGTTCGGGGAGGGCATCATGCCGTAGGCGGACTGGTGGTGCTCGTTCACCACGACGCCGTCATAGCCGAGTTGGTCGGCGTACTCCAACTCGTCGAGGTAACGGTGGTAGAGCTCCACACCCTTTGCCGGATCGAAGTGCCCGTTGGAGAACGTCAGTGACGGCGACGGGTACTTCTCGACATCGTCGAAGTCGTCCGGTAGGTAGGGATAGGGCATGAGGTGGAAGAAGTTGAATTTCATGTCACAATCCTTGAAATTGGATATCAGTCGGCAATGAAGGTGGTCACGGCCGCGGCGATCTCTGCCGGCCGTTCACCGTGGAGCGCGTGCCCACAGTCGGGGATCACCACCAGCTCGGCGTCCGGGATCGCAGCCGCGTAGCGCTCGCAGTGCAGGCGCGGAACGATCCTGTCCTCCGCGGCGGCGATGATCCGGGTCGGTGCGCTCACGCGCTTCAGACGGCGTTCCAGCTTCGGATTGTTGAGAAACGGCCTCCAGCCGAACCGGGCGAGCGCGCCGAGGTCGCGGTAGCTCTGCATGACCTGCTCGACCGTCGGCTCGGCCGCAAGGGCGCCGGCGACGAGTACCGGATCATGGAAGAGCGCCGGCACGAGTTGTTCTGGCGTCATGATGAACAGATCGGCGACCGGCGCTTGCGGAACGCGCAGACCAACTGGCCCCAGGAGCACCAGTCGACGGACACGCTCGGGCGAATGCACGGCGAGCTCTGCCGCGAGCCACCCGCCGAAGGACGCACCGACCAGGTCGACCTGGTCGAGGCCGAGGAGATCGAGCAGGTCGAGGTAGTGGTAGACGAGGTCGTCGACCGTCGTGAGCTCGGCGAGATCATCCGACGCACCGAACCCGGGATGATCCGGAGCGATGACGTCCGCGCGCTCGCTGAGGTGTTGGTGGAAGGGCGCCCACTCCCCTGCTCCGCCCGCAGCGTGCAGGAACAGAGTCGGCCGGCCCTCGCCTGCTCGGAAGAGACTGATCGAGCCGCTGCCCATCGTCACGCGTTGGGCCGCGACCGCGGCGGGCTGGAGGGCTCTGGACATGCATCCTCCTGGTGGGGATGAACTGTGTGCCCACGCCGCCACGGCGGAAGCTCCCGCCGTGCTGGTCGTCGGTTCCCGGCACTTCGCAGGCTATGGAGGCCGCGTGGTCGTCGGCGATCCCATTCCCGCGCGAGTTGTAGCCAGTTCTTGCAGCGAGCGCGCCTGACGGCCCCTTGACTTCCCCCCACCCGCCAGCCATGCTGGGAATAAGCGGACAATCGTCCGCCAGGCGGTTCCATAGCGGACCAGTTCCGGAGTCGATGATGACAACGGCGCAATTCCCCGACGAAACCGACTATCAGATCGGCACTGCCCAGGGTTTCTGCTCCTCCAACCCGGGCGAGGTTGAAATTCGCACCGAGGAACTTCTCCGGTGCGATCACCAGATGACCGTGCTCGCCGGGCAGGCACCCTTTCGCGCCCGCGTGGCGTATTCGGCCCTGGACGGCTTCAGCCTGATGGCCACGAGCTACGGCCCGCCGATCGAGATCGTCTGTGTTCCGCCGATCCCCTGGGTGACGATCAGCTTCCACTCCGGCGGCGAGTCGGTCTTCACCCACGGCGACGGGCGCAGCACCCGGGTAGGCGGCTCCCGCGCCGCGATCCTCACCTACGAGCACGGCGTGCGGATGAGCAGGCCCGCCGGTGTCCGCGCCCTGATGGTCGCGGTGCCGAAGGCGCGAGTGGAGCGATACCTCGAGCGGGTTCTGCAGCGCCCGCTGGACGAGCCGTTGCGCTTCGAGTCGTCCGTGGACCTCGACGGAGACGGGCGGGGCATCGCCGGCGCCGTCGCAACCGCCCGCCGGGTGCTCGCGAGGTACGCACCCGACGTGCCGCCGCCGATCGTGGCCGCTGAGCTCGAACACAGCATCCTGTCGTCGCTGCTGTTCGGGCAGCAGCACAACTACACGGACGCGATGCTCCGCCCGTCGCCGCTGCCGTCGTCGCGGGTGGTCGAACGGGTTCTCGAACTGGTCCACTCCGCGTGGGAGACGCCGCTCACGGTGGCCGACCTGGCCGATGTCGCGGGAGTGAGCGAACGCTCGCTGTACACGGCGTTCCAGCAGCAGCTCGGAGCCTCACCGATGGCGTACGTCCGACGCCACCGGCTGGAGCGCACGCATGACGAACTGCTCGATGCGGCACCGAACGGGCGGACGACCGTCACCGGTGTCGCACTGCGCAATGGATTCACTCACGCGGGCCGCTTCGCCGCCGCCTACCGACGCCGATTCGGGGAGTCTCCGTCGGAGACGCTTCGACGCTGACCTGTCTCACATTGTGCGTTCCGATGCGACGGACGGATGTCCGACGACCGGACGGCTGTGCGCCCGACCTCGACGAGGAGTTGCGATGTTGCGGTGGCCATCGGCTCTGCGGTGGTGTGGTGCCCTGCTGGCCGTGGCCGCACTCGTGCTCACCGCCTGCGGCGCGCCGCAGGCGGACGAGGCCACCCGCCCCACCATCACGTCCATCAACCCCTACGGCGGTGACCCGGCCACCGAGGGCACCCCGAAGAGGGGCGGCACCGCCCGCATCGGCATGGACCGCGAGGCGGTCAGCTTCGACACGACGGTCCAGAACACCAACTCCGCCGCCTTCGCCGTCTACGACACCCTGCTGAAGGTCAACCCGCAGGGTGTCGCCGAGCCGTACATGGCCACGTCCATGGACACCCCGGACGGCGGTCTCACGTGGCGGCTCGGGCTGCGCGAGGGCGTGATGTTCACCGACGGTACCCCGCTCGACGCCGAGGCCGTGCGCATCAACATCCAGCGCCACATCGACAAGGTCACCTCGCCCGCGCACGCCCTGGCCGTCCGCATCGCGGCGATGCGTGTCCTCGACCCGCTCACCCTGGAGATCGCGCTCACCGAACCCTTCGGGGTGTTCCCGCTGATGTTCGCCCAGCCCATCAGCACCGGGTCCCTCGGTGTGATCATCTCCCCCGCCGCGTTGCAGAAGTACGGGGCGGACATCGGCTCCCATCCCGTCGGTGCCGGACCGTTCATGTTCGTCGAGTGGATCCGCGACTCGCGCATCGTGCTCGAGCGCAACCCGAACTACTGGCAGAAGGGCCTGCCGTATCTCGACAAGCTCGAGTTCCGTCCGCTGTCCGACACGGAGAGCCGCTACGCCTCCATCCAGAACGGCGACGTCGACATCATCTACGGCGCGTTCAACGAGGAGCTCGTGCGCGCTGTGCAGGACGAGAACCTGACCGTCTACTACGGCGAGCAGAACGGCGGCGAGCTCCTCTACTTCAACTTCGACCGCCCGCCGTTCGACGACAGGCGCATGCGCGAGGCCGTGGTCCGCGCGATCGATCTCCAAGCGCTCTCCGCAGTCCACTACGGCAACCAGATCGTCCCGGCCGACAGCCTGTTCACCGCGGCCAGCCCCTACCACGACGACGCGGCGTCGACGCTGTGGCCGACGCACGACCCCGCGCGTGCGAAACAGCTCGTCGACGAGTACCGGGCGTCCGGGGGCAACCCCGACTTCGTCCTGAAGACGGTCAACACCTGGCTCGACTTCGCCGCGTTCATCCAGGCGCAGATGGCCGCCGTCGGGATCGCCGTGAAGGTCGAGGTCTACGACCTGGCGCAGTACGCCTCGCAGGTGGTGCAGAGCGGGGACTTCGATCTGTCGACCACGGTCGGGTCGTTCGACAACCCGTACCCGGGCGCGGTGCGGCTGCTGAGCTCCACCGGCAACCAGAACTACGGAAGGTACAACAACCCGAGGGTCGACGACCTGCTCGACCAGGCCGCCGGCACCGTCGACGAGACGCAGCGGCAGGCCGACTACCGCGAGGTCGAGAAGATCGTCAACGAGGACCTGGTGTTCTGCTGGCTCAGCCGCGGCTTCGTCTCGACGATCACCCGCAACGACGTGAAGGGCGTCGTCCGCTACCTGTTCCGCGACATGTACTTCGCCACGCTGTGGCTCGACCGGTGACCGCGGTCGGCCCGGGCGGGCGCCGACACGGGAGTTCGACGATGACCCACACACTTGTGCCCGCCACGGAAGCGGACGGCCGGACCGCCGCGCTGCTGGCCGCCGTCCGCCTGCAGCGTCCGGCCTTCGAGGGAGCGGCCCTGCGCGCCGAGGAGGAGCGCACGCTCCCCGAGGACATCGTCACGATGATGCGCGACCTCGGCCTGTTCTGGCTCAAGACCCCGACCGAGCTCGGGGGGAGCGAACTCGACCCGATCTCGTTCTGCGACGTCCTGGAGGAGATCGCCTACTACGATGCCTCGGCGGGCTGGGCGGCGATGATCGGGAACGGCACCACCGGCTGCATCGCGGCCTGGCTGGCCGACGAGGGGATCGCCGAGATCTTCACCGACGACCCGCTGCCGATCATGGCGGGCCAGTTCACGCCGCGCGGGTCGGCGATAGCGGACGGCGACGGCTTCCGCGTGTCCGGCCGCTGGAGCTTCTCCAGCGGCATCCTCCACTCGTCGTGGCTGGTCGGTGGCTGCCGCATCGACGGCACCGACGAGCTCGTGCTCGCCGTGGTGCCCAAGAGCGAGGCCACGGTGCACGACACCTGGCACGTCGCCGGCCTGCAGGGCACGGGAAGCCACGACTTCTCGCTCACCGACGTCCACGTCCCGGCGGCGCGCATCTGCCGCTGGTTCGGAGCTGCACCGAAGCGGGGCGGGTTGCTCTTCCGGCAGCCGCAGCTGCTCTTCCTCGCCAACGAGCTGAGCCCCGTCGCGGTCGGCATCGCCCGCCGCGCGGTCGACGACATGTACGAGATGGCCGCGGCCACCGCGCGCGGGCCCCGCGGGTCGGTTCTCGCCGATCGCCTCGCGTTCCAGAAGGACATCAGCGTGGCGGAGAGCCGGGTCCGCGCGATGCAGCTGCTCTACCGCGACGCCGTGGCACAGGGCTGGGAGATCGCGCGCACCGGCGCGGACGCCTCGGACGTGCTGGTCTCGCGGCTGCGGGCCCAGCACACGCTCATCGTCGAGGAGTGTCTGGATGTGGTCTCGCGGATCTTCCGGTACGGGGGCGGGCGCGCCCTCTCGCTGAAGAACCCGATGCAGCGCCACCTGCGCAACCTGACCGCCGCGATGCAGCACGTCTACATCTCCGACGAGAACTACGAGGTCGCCGGCCGGGCCCGGATCGCCGAGGTCGCGGCGGGGCGCCCGTGAGCACGGCGAGCTGCGACACCAGCGCCGTCCCGTTCGGTGGCGATCACGGGGACCTCGACTTCTCCCCCATGTTCACGCCGATCACGGTCCGCGGAATGACGCTGGCCAACCGCTTCGTCCTGCCCGCGATGCAACGCAAGTGGTGCGCGAACGGTGAGCCGATGCCCCAGCTCATCGAGTACTACCGGCGCCGGGTCCTCGGCGGCAGCGCGCTCGTGATCACCGAGGCGTGTGCCGTCGACCACCCGACGGCCACGCAGGTGCCGCATTACGGGTGGATCTCCGAGGCCACCCGCGACGCCTGGGCCGACGGCGTGCGGCGGGTCCGCTCGGCGGGCGGGCACATGTTCGTCCAGCTCTTCCACGAGGGTGCGTGCCGCTCGGAGGGCGGGGACGGACCGCTGTCCGCGTACCCGACGCTCAGCCCGTCCGGGCTGGAGCACCCGGACGTGCCGAGGGGGCGCGCCGCGACGGGCCGGGAGCTCAAGGAGATCAAGGACGCGTTCGTGCGCGGCGCCCGCATCACGAAGGAGGTCGGCGCGTCCGGGGTCGAGGTGCACGCCTGCCACGGCTACCTGCTCGACCAGTTCCTCTGGGCAGGCACCAACCGGCGCACCGATGGATACGGCGGACCGGACATCCGCGACCGCGTGCGGTTCCCCGCCGAGATCGTCGCGGCGATCCGTGACGCCGTCGGGCCCGACTTCCCGATCTCCCTGCGGTTCTCGCAGTGGAAGGAGATCGACTACGGCGCGCGCATCGCCGAGACGCCCGGTGAGCTGGAGCTGATGCTCGCGATCCTGCGCGACGCCGGCGTGGACATGTTCCACGCCTCGGCCCGCCGGTTCTGGATCCCCGAATGGCCCGGCTCCGGGCTCGGCATCGCGGGCTGGACGAAGAAGCTCACCGACGCCGTGGTGATCGGGGTCGGCAGCGTGGGCTACGACCTCGACGTCATGGAGAGCCTGCGCACGCAGAAGGAGGCGAACTCCACCGGGCGGGCGGGGCTCGCCGAACTGCTGCGCCGCTTCACCGGAGGCGAGTTCGACCTCATGTCCGTCGGACGCGGGCAGATCGCCGACGCCGAGTGGGTGCACAAGGTCCGCGAGGGCCGGTTCTCCGACATCCGCCCGTTCGTCCGTGCCGACGTCCGGTCTCAGGCCGAGCCCTGACCAGCCCTTCGGCGCCCCGTTGACGCAACCCATGAGTTGCTATAATGTCGCAACCGTTCAGTTGCTACTCGCTGGAGGTTGCCATGGGTTTTCCCGATCGCATCGAGCGGACCGTGGAGGTCGCGCACCCGCCGGCCACGGTGTGGGCCGCGCTCACCACGGCCGAGGGGCTGGGCACCTGGTTCGGCAACGAGGCGACGATCGACCTGCGCCCGGGTGGATCGGCCCGGATGACATGGACCGACGGTCACGCCGCCGACATGCGGGTCGAACGGGTCGAGGAGCCAGCGGTGTTCGGCTTCACCTGGCACATCTTCGGCCTGCCCGATGAGGATCCGCGCCGCACGTACGTCGAGTTCACGCTCGAACCGGTCGGTACGGGCACACGGCTGACCGTGGTCGAGTCCGGCTTCGCCCAGCTGCCGGAAGACACCTTCCGCACGGCCTTCGACGGCAACACCAAGGGCTGGGCGAGCGAGCTGGGCGAACTGGTCGACTACCTCGATGCCGCCTGACGTCGAGGCGATCGCCGAGCAGGTCTTCATCGCCCTGGCCGACCCGAGCCGGCGCGCCATCCTGGCCGCTCTGGCGTCGGGAGGTCCGGCCACGGCCACGGACCTGGCCGATCGCCTCCCGATCACGCGACAGGCGATCGCCAAACACCTGGCCCTGCTCACCGAGGTCGGCCTGGTGACGGCCGAACCGGGCGAGCGACGCCGGGTGCGCTACCGGCTGCGCTCCGCGCCGATGCAGGTGGCACAGCAGTTCCTGGCCGCGCTGGCCCGCGACTGGGACGGCCCGCTCGACGCGTTGAAGGACCACCTCGACCGGTCCACGCCCGGGCCCGCTCCACGAGAACCGAGGTGAATCGTGAGTGACCATGCATTCACGGCGGTACAAAACGGTAATACCGGTCAGCGCACGAGCGCGCCCATGATCCGAAAGGTGGACTCGCGATGAAGACGCCCCCGATCGTCACGCCTCAGGAGTGGGAGGCGGCGCGCGAGCGGTTGCTCGTGAAGGAGAAGGAGATCACCCGCGCCCGCGACGCGCTGGCCGCGGAGCGCAGGCGGATGCCGTGGCTGGCGGTGGAGAAGCGCTACGAGTTCATCGGACCCGAGGGCAGGGCAAGCCTGCTCGACCTGTTCGAGGGCCGTCGCCAGCTGATCGTCTACCGCGCATTCTTCGAGCCCGGGGTGCACGGCTGGCCCGACCATGCGTGCGACGGCTGTTCTCTCGTGGCCGATCAGGTCGCTCACGTCGCCCACCTGAACGCCCGTGACACCACGCTCGCCTTCGCCTCGCGAGCGCCACAGCCGGACATCGCGCGCGTGAAGGCGCGGATGGGCTGGTCGATGCCCTGGTACACGATGACCGACGAGTTCGACGTCGACTTCGGCGTGGACGAATGGCACGGCACCAACGCGTTCATCCGCGATGGCGACAGCGTGTTCCGCACCTACTTCATCAACAACCGCGGCGACGAGGCCATGGGCGGAACCTGGAGCTATCTCGACATCACCGCACTCGGACGCCAGGAGGAGTGGGAGGACTCACCCGAGGGCTATCCCCAGACTCCGCCGTACGAGTGGTGGAACTGGCACGACGCCTACGGCGATGCCGAACTGTCGCAGGAGCGGCTGGCCGAGGTCGCCGCGGCCGGCACCGTCACCGACCGCCCCTCGGGAGGCCGAGGGACGGCCGGCTGCTGCTGACCGGGTGGAGCTACAAGGACATCAGGGCGTCGAGGACTTCCAGGTGCCCGCCCAGAAGAGCTCGCTGGACAGGTAGCGGGAGACACCCTTCACGTCCGGCTGCGCGATCGCAGCCTTCGCCGCGCGGGAGAGCCACAACACGGGCAGGTCGGCGTTGATGAGCTCCTGCGCCTTCTGGTAGGCGGCGACCTGCACCGCCGGATCGGTCGAGCTCTTGGCCTCGTCGAGCGCGGCGTCGACCTGCGGGTTGGAGTACTTGCCGTAGTTGTTGATGCCGCCGGTATAGAACTGGTTGAACATGAACGGGAACGGGTTCTCGTAGGGCCCGCTGATCCAGGTCGCGGTGCCGAACTGAGTGCCCTGGACGACCGGTCCGATGAACGTCGAGATGTCGTCGAACTGCAGGGTGACGTTCACCCCGATCGCCGCCCACTGCGCCTGCAGGAACTGGGCCATCTGGTGGTCGTCCGGCGAGTTGCCGGTGTTGAAGGTGAAGTCCGGGTTCCCACCGGTGGCCTTGTAGTCGGCGATCAACTGCTTGGCCTTCTCGACATCGAACTTCGGGTAGCTGTCGGCCGCCTTCTGGCTGTAGTACTGGTCGCCCTCGGCGAATGCCGTCGACGCGAGCTGGCCTGCGTTGTCGTACTGGGTGGCGTTGAGGGCCTTCGGGTCGATCGCCCGGATGAGGGCCTCCCGGACGCGGCGGTCGTCGAGCGGCGCCTTGGTCAGGTTGAAGTAGAGGAACTGACCGTCGCCGCCTGCGCCGTAGTACGTCACGAGATCCTTGTTCGCCGACGACCGCGAGACCTCGCTGAAGAAGCCACCGATGTCGAGGTCGATGTCCCCGTTGACCACCGACACGTAACGGCTGTCGGTGTCGGGCAGCGGCCGGAACTCGATCCCGTCGAGGTAGGGCTTGCCCTTGTCCCAGTAGTTGTCGAACCGCTTCACCGTGATCTTGTTGTTCGGGATCCAGTCCACGAAGGAGAAGGGACCGGCGCCGACGGGATGGCGCCCGTAGTCCTCGCCCCACTTCTGCACGGCGGCGGGCGACGCGATCGTGCCGAGGTTGCCCGAGGAGAACGGCAGCGCGAACGAGACGGGGAAGGAGCCGGTCGGGCGCTTCAGCGTGAACGTGACCGTCAGGTTGTCGGTGGCGGTCATCGTGTCGATGGGCTCGGTGTAGAGGTGCCCGAGGGCGGTCGGGATGTCGCGCTGCCTCGCGACGTTGAAGAGCACCGCATCGGCGTCGAGCGGCGTGCCGTCCTGGAAGGTCACCCCCGGACGGAGCTTCAGCACCCACGTGGTGCCCTCGTCCGGCGTGGTCATCGACTCGGCCAGCAATGGTTGTGGCACGCCCTTGCTGTCCATCTTGAGCAGCGAGTCGTAGATCGCCGACGCCATGAGGTTGGACCCGATCGTCGGGTCGAAGGACCTCGCCTCGGTGTACATCCCGACGATCAGCGTGCCGCCCCGCTGTGGTGTGCCCTCCGTGGCCGGGTCTCCGCCGAACGGCTTCGACGTGTCGAGCCCGGCCGCGCTGGTCACCTGGGTACCGAGATCGGACCCGCACGCCGTGGCGACCAGCGCCAGCGCGAGCAGGAGGCCCAGCGCCGCCAGGCTCCGGCGAGGCTTCGTCCGCACACTCCGATGTGTGTTCATCGACCCACTTCACCCTACGTAATTCGCCCACCAGCTTTGCCGGACGAATCTGTGATACATGGAATTCAGGACAAAAGGGCTCTCACAGTGCCGAGTCCATTACCAGCCGCCGGATAGACGTCATGGCCCCTGCACCCGCGCTGATGCCGCGGACGGCCCAGCCAAGCACGACGTGCGACCCCAAGCTGGCCACCACGTGCATCGGAACTTGTCATTGCGCGCAGTGCCGGTGTGATCGTCTCCAGGGTGACATGTGAGGCTAGCCTAACCTCCGCTAAGGTCCTCGTGATCACGCCACAACCGGAGAAATCGCCGTGAGAGGGACAGCACCGTGAACTCGAGAGTCCTGCGAGCCGCAGCGGCCGTGCTGGCGCTGGTTGCGCTGACAGCCGCTTGCGGAGGCGCCCCGGCTCAACCAGCCGCACCGAGCGCGCCGGCCGCACCCGGCGGGTCCGCCACCGACACGTTCCCCGTCGCCGTGACCGGCAAGATGGGCACAGCGGTGATCCCCGCCGCGCCGCAGAGGGTCGTCACCGTCGGCCTGCGCGACCAGGACTTCGTCCTTGCGCTCGGGGTCCAGCCCGTCGGAGTCGCCGAGTGGTATCCCGAGGTCGCCGGCGGAATCGGGCCGTGGGCGAAGGAGGCGGTGGGCACCTCGGCACCGAAGGTCGTCGCCTCGATCGACTCGGTGAACATCGAGGCCGTCGCCGCGTTGCAGCCGGACCTGATCGTGTCCATCTACGCCACCTCCGACCCGTCGGTGTACGACAAGCTGTCGAAGATCTCGCCGACCGTCACCGCGCCTGCGGACACCGAGGACTACGCCCTGTCCTGGGAGCAACAGCTCACCCAGACCGGTGCCGCGTTGGGGCAGTCGGCCAAGGCCGCCGCGCTGGCGACGGACCTGGGCGGCAAGATCGCGGCGGCCAAGGCTGCGCACCCCGAGTTCTCGGGCCAGAGCGTCATCTACGGCGGTCTCGGCGGTGAGCCGGGCGCGTACACCTCCACCGATCAGCGCGGCCGGTTCATGACGTCGCTCGGGTTCACGATCCCGGCGGCGATCGACGGCCTCGCCACACCGGAGGAGGCGTACTTCGTCGGGATCAGCAAGGAGAACTACCGGATGTTCGACACCGACGTCGCGGTGATCGTCGGGAGCACGGCCGACCCGGCGGAGGCTGTCGCGGCCGAACCGCTCTACGGCGACCTCGCCAACGTGAAGGAGGGGCGGGCGGTCTTCCTCAATGAGCTGAACGGCGTCTGGGCCGCCGCGCTCGCCTACGACAGCCCGCTCAGCCTGCCCTACACCCTGGACAACTTCGTGCCCGCGCTCGCCGCAGCCGCGGACAAGAACCCGGCCACCGTCGTTCCCACGGAGCCGCTGCTCACCGCTGCCGGCTGACCGCCGTCCGCGACCTGAGGGAGAGCCCGACCCGGACACCGGGTCGGGCTCTTCCTTGTCAGCGGTCAGCCCGCTGCGCGCACCAGCGCGCTGAGCGCTCCGGACCAGGTGCGTGCCAGATCCTCGACGGCCTCCTCGTCGAGCACCCCCGCAGGCCACGACCAGTGCACGACGAGCTGCGGGCCGCCGGGCAGGTCCTGCGCCATCGCGGTGACGCTCAGGGCGTGCCCGAGCGGCATGCCGTCGTCCATCGACACCTCCGCCGCCTCCTCCTCGCCCGAGACGGCCGCCCACTCCTCCTCCGACCCGGATCGGGTGTATCCGAACCGGCCCAGGTAGTTGAACTCGATCTGCGGTGCCGGCAGGCCCGCCAGCACCGGCGCCGTGGCCGGGTCGAGGTGACGCAGCAGCCCGTAGCCGATACCTCCGTCGGGCACCGTGGCTCGATGCTCACGGACGCGATCCACGGCGCGCGCCGCGGCCGACGGGTCGCCGGCGGCGGTGTCGAGATCGATGTCGCCGGTGTCGGGACACAGCGGGTGGACGCTCGTGAACCAGCCGACGGTCCGGGACAGCTCCGCACCGTCGAGGAGCTCCTCCGCACGGCCGTGGCCCTCGACGTCGACGAGGACGGCGTTGCCCGCGGCACCGCCGTGGCGGCGTCGCCAGTCGCCGACGGCCAGCGCGAGTGCGGCGAGCAGAACGTCGTCGACGCCGGCGCCGTACGCCGCGGGCGCCGGCCCGAGCAGGGGCTCGGTCACCTCCCTGGGGAGCACCACCCGCAGGTCCTGCTGGGTCCCGACCGTGTCGACGGTGCGGTCGAGCGGCCGGTGCAACGGCAGCGGCGAGCTGTCTCGCAGCATCGACGTCCACACCGGCAGCTCGGCGGCCCGCCCGGCCGCTGATGCCGTGAGCGCGGTGGCCCAGCGCCGGAACGAGGTGCCCGCGTCCGGCAGTGTGGCCGGGCCGCCCGCTCGCAGCCCGCTCCAGGCCGCTGCCAGGTCCAGCGGCAGGATCCGCCACGAGACACCGTCGACCACGAGGTGGTGCAGGCACAGCAGCAGCCGGCCGGGATCACCACGTCCCGCGTCGAACCAGACGACCTGCACCATCACCCCGCCGTCCGGGTCGAGCCGGTCCCTGGCTCGCTCCGTCTCGGCCGTGATCACCGCAGCGCGGGCGTCGAGGTCGAGGCCCGCGACGTCGACGCGGTGCACCCACTGCGCGGCGTCCACATCGGCAGGCGCCGGGACGTGCAACGACCAGTGGTTCCCCTCCGCGGAGCGCACGAGGCGGGCACGGAGCAGGTCGTGGTGCTCGGCGAGTGCCCGGATCATCGCGACGAGCGCTCCCCTGTCGAGCTCGAACGGGGTGCTGAGCAGCGCCACCTGGTGGTAGCGGGCGAAGGGCCCGCCGAGCTCACGCAACTCGTGCATGACCGGGGTGAGCGGGACCGTTCCCGAGCCGTCGTCCGTCACGGGGGAGGGGGACGGAAGCTCCTCGAGGGCGCTCGCGACCTCCGCCAGAGCGGCGACAGTGCGGTGTGTGAACACCTGCCGCGGCGTGACCCGCAGCCCTGCGGCACGCGCGCGCCCGACCAGTGCCATCGCGAGAATGCTGTCGCCGCCGAAGGCGAAGAAGTCGTCGTCGACACCGATCCGTGGCAGCTCCAGCACCTCGGCGACGGCCCGGCACAGCGCCGTCTCCGAAGCGGTGCGTGGTTCCCGGTCCGACACCTGCGCGGCCAGGTCGGGCGCGCGCAGCGAGGCGCGGTCGAGCTTGCCGTTGGCGAGCAGCGGCAAGCGGTCGAGCACCACGACCGCGGCCGGCACCATGTGCTCCGGCAGGGACGAGGCAACGTACGAGCGCAGCTCGCCCGGTTCGAGCGGCCCGGTGGCCTCCGCGGCCGCCTCGACGTGCGCGACGAGCGTGCCGCGGCTGCCCGCCGGCACCGTCACGACCGCGCGTCCGACGCCGGGGTGGCGTTCCAGCGCGGCCTCGACCTCGCCGGGCTCCACCCGGTGGCCCCGGATCTTGACCTGGTCGTCGGCACGCCCGCCGTAGGCCAGGATGCCCGCCTCGTCGAAGCGGGCGAGGTCGCCGGTGCGGTACATGCGCTCGCCCGGGTACCACGGGTCGGCGACGAACCGCTCGGCCGTGGCGCCTGGCCGGCCGAGATAACCACGGGCGAGCCCTGCGCCGGCGAGGTAGAGCTCTCCCGCGACCCCCGGTGGCACCGGGCACAGACCGGCGTCGAGGACGTAGGCGCGGGTGTTCGCCACCGGGCGCCCGATCACCGGTCGCTGCGCATCCGCGACGCTCGCCACCAGCGCGTCCACCGTGGACTCGGTGGGTCCGTAGAAGTTGAACGCCGCGGTGCCGTGCAGGCCCCGCAGCCGTTCCCACAGCGTCTCGCCGACGGCCTCGCCGCCGAACCCGACGACGGCGAGCGGGCAGCGTTGCCCGTCGAACAGTCCCAGGTCGGCGAGCTGCGCGAGGTGCGACGGGCTGAGCTCGACGAAGTCGACAGCGCGCAGCAGCTCCACGAACTGGTGGGGATCGGCGCGGACCTCCTCGGTCACGACGTGCACGCAGTGGCCGTCCAGCAGCCACAGCTGCGGCTGCCACGAGGCGTCGAACGCGAACGACCAGGCGTGCGCCACCCGCAGATGGCGGCGTCCGGTGCTCTCCCGCGCCGGGAGGTGCACCTGGGCGCGGTGGCTCGCGAACAGGTTGACCAGCCCGCGGTGCGGCACGACCACGCCCTTCGGCCGCCCCGTCGAGCCCGAGGTGTGGATCACGTAGGCAGGGTGCTCCGGCAGCAGGGGCGCAGTCCGGTCGGCGTCGGAGAGGGGGGCACCCGACCAGCCGCCGAGATCGAGGACGTCCAGGTCCAACCGCGGCGGCCCGCCCTCGGGCAGATCGACTCCGGAGTCCGCCAGGACCAGCAGGGGCGCGGCATCGGCGAGGACATCGCGCAGGCGTTGCATCGGGTACGCCGGGTCGAGCGGCACGTAGGCCGCGCCCGCGGTGTGCACCGCGAGGATGGCGGCGATCGCCTCCGCGGTGCGGGGCAGCGCTACGGCCACGAGCTGCTCGGGGCCGGCGCCGTGCGCAACGAGCAGCCGAGCGAGGCGGTTCACGCGATCGGCCAGCTGCGCGAACGACCATGCGATGCCGGTCGAGGCGAGCGCGGGTGCGTCGGGTGTGGCCGCCGCCTGCGCCGCGAACAGCGAGGCGACGGTGGCCGGTTCCACGTCCCGTGCGGTGTCGTTCCAGGTCACGAGCACCCGGTGCTGCTCGGCCTCGTCGAGGACGCCGACGCTGCCGACCGGGCGATCGGGATCGTCGGCCAGAGCCGTGAGCAGCGCGAGCATGCCGCTGCCCAGCCGCGCGGCCGTCACGTCGTCGAACAGGTCGGGCCGGTACTCCACGGTGAGCCGGATCTGCTCGGCCACGATGCTCTCGCCGAGCGCCTCCACCTCCCAGGTCAGCGGGTAGTGGGTGGCGTCGACGCTGTCGCGCTCACGAACGCGCACACCGTCCGATGCACCCAGCTCGGGATCGCCGCCGGGATAGCTCTCGAACACCACGAGCGTGTCGAACAGCTCACCGATCCCGGCCTGCCGGGTGATCTCGGTCAGGCCCAGGTGCTGGTGCTCCAGCAGCGCCGCTGCATCGTCCTGGATGCGGGCGAGCAGAGCGCCGAACGCTTCTGCCGGACGGATGCGGGTGCGCACCGGAACCGTGTTGATGAACAGCCCGACCATGGTCTCCACGCCGTCGAGCTCGGGCGGGCGCTCGGCGACGGTGGCACCGAACACCACGTCGTCGCGGCCCGTCAGGCGACCGAGCAGCACCGCCCACGCACCCTGCACCAGCGTGTTCAGCGTGAGACCGCGCGCGCGGGCCAGCTCCACGAGACGCGCGGTGAGCTCCCTCGTCGTGTGCACGGTGTGCCGGCGTGGGGTCATCGGGTCGCGGGCCGGGGCGGCGGGCGCGAGCCTCGTCGGCTCCGTGATCCCGGCCAGCTGCGCTGCCCAGGCACCCTGCGCTGCACCACGGTCGCGGGCGGCGAGCCAGCCGAGGTAGTCACGGTAGGACGCGGGGACAGGCACCGCGGCGGGATTCCCGTCGTGGTCGTAGAGAGCGGCGAGGTCGGCGAGCAGGGGCGCGGTCGACCAACCGTCGAGCAGCAGGTGATGGTGCGAGATCAGCAACCGGTGCTGCTGGTCGCCGGTGCGCACCAGCACCGCGCGCAGCAACGGCGCGTCGGCCGGGTCGAAGCGGCGGCGTTCGTGCGCGCACTCCTGCTCCCAGACCTCATCGAGGTCGGGCCGATCCCGCAGGTCCAGCTCACGCCACGGCACGGGGCCGGCGCGGTGGACGAGCGCGACGGGACGACCGGAGCGCAGATACCGGAAGGACGCCCGCAGCTGCGGGTGCCGCACCAGCAACGCGTCGATGCAGCGGCGCAGGCGATCGGTGTCGATCGGCCCGTCGATGTCGAGGGAGAACTGGACGGTGTAGACGTCCGTGCTCGTACCCAGCTCCATGGCGGCGTGGAACAGCAACCCTGCCTGCAGCGGGGCGAGCGGGAGCACGTCGACCAGGTCGGGCGCCACAGCGGACACCTCGGCGGCCTCGTCGCCGGTGAGCTCGACGAGGGTGAGACCGGACGAGCCGTCGGCAGGCACGATGTCCGGCCGCACCCCGGCCACGGCGGCCAGCCCCGCCGCGCTGCGGTGCCGGAACACGTCGCGGGCGGTGATCACCAGCCCGGCGGCACGGGCCCGCCCGACGAGCTGCATACCGACGATGCTGTCGCCGCCGAGCGCGAAGAAGTCATCGTCCACGCCGACCCGTTCCAGACCGAGCACGTCCGCCAGCACGGCGCAGAGCACCTCCTCGCGGGGGGTGCGCGGGCGGCCCGCGGAGACGGCGGCGGCCAGGTCCGGCGCCGGGAGCGCGGCGCGGGCGAGCTTGCCGGCGGTGGTGCGCGGCAGCGCGTCCAGCACGACGACGGCGACCGGCACCATGTGGGCAGGAAGCAGGCGGGCGGCGTGCCGGCGCACCTGCTCCGGGTCGACCGGGCCGGTACCGGCGGCCACGACGTAGCCGACGAGCCGTCGCACACCGGGGACGTCCTCGCGAACCACGGCGGCCGCGGACGCCACACCCGGGTGCCCCGCCAGCGCCGTCTCGACCTCGCCGAGCTCGATACGGAAGCCGCGCAGCTTCACCTGGTCGTCGACCCGGCCGAGGATGCGCAGCACTCCGTCGCGGGTCCACGTGGCCCGGTCGCCGGTGCGGTACATCCGCTCCCCCGGTGTCCAGGGATCGGCGACGAACCGCTCCGCGGTGAGGCCGGGGCGGCGGAGGTAACCGCGCGACACTCCCGTGCCTGCCACGTACAGCTCGCCGACGACACCGGGCGGCACGGGAGCGAGCGCATCGTCGAGGACCAGGCTGCGCACTCCGGCCAGCCGGTACGGCAGGCGGCCGCCGTCGACGTCGCCGTGCCAGCCGTACGCGTCCACTGTGGTCTCGGTGGGCCCGTACAGGTCGTGCACGGTGACGCCGGTGGCGCACAACCGCCGCCACAGCACGTCGTCGATCGCCTCGCCGCCGACGACGACCACGGAGGGCCGATGGGCGCCGGTGGTCAGGAGCCCGTGGGCGAACAGCTCACGCAGGTAGGCCGGGGTCAGGTCGAGGACGTCGATCCGCTGCTCGCTCACCCGCTGCACGAACGCCACCGGCTCCGTGTGGTCGTCGACGACGTGCAGCTCGTGGCCCGCCAGGAGCCACAGCATCGGGTCCCAGGACGCATCGAAGGTGAACGAGGCCGCGTGCAGCACCCGCAGCCGCTCGCCGCTTCGGTCCATGAGCGTCGAGCGGTGCCCGTCGAGCAGCGCGGCCAGGGCGCCGTGGGTGCCGGTGACGCCCTTGGGGCGGCCGGTGGAGCCGGAGGTGTGGATCACGTACGCGGCCTGTGCCGGATGCGGTGCGGGCAGATCGACAGGCGCGGGGTCGGGCAGGTCGTCGACGTGCACGCGTTGCAGGTCGGGCACACCCTCGGCGGCGCTCGTGGTCAGCACCAGCGTGGGCGCGGCCTCGCTCAGCACCAGCGCGGTGCGCTCGGGTGGGGCGGTCTCGTCGAGCGGCAGGTACGCCGCGCCCGAGCGGAGGACACCCAGAACAGCGGGCACCATCCACGCGCGGGGCAGCGCGAGCGCCACGATCTGCTCAGGTCCGGCGCCGTGGCCGCGCAGCACCCGCGCGAGCCGGGCGCTGAACGCGTCGAGCTCGGCGAAGCTCCAGTTCCGCTCGCCGGTGACCAACGCGGTGGCATCGGGGCGTGCCGCCACCGTGTCGGCGAACACCTGCACGATCGGCGGCGCGTCTACAGGGGATCCGGTGGCCCACTCGTGCAGGAGCCGGTCGCGCTCGCCCGCGTCCAGGATGTCGATGTCGTGGATGGGCCGGTCGGGGGCCGCCACGACCGCGGCCAACATCCGCTGCAGCCGCTGCGCGAGCGCCTCGGCCGTGGCGCGGTCGAACATGTCGGCCCGGTACTCGACCGCGCCGCTCAGGCCGTCGTCCTCCTCCACGAGGTCGAACGAGAGGTCGAACTTCGCCGTGCGCTGCTCCACGACTTCGGGCCGGTCGCTCAGCCCGGCGAGCCCGAGGCGTGATGCGGCGCCCGCGGCGGGCAGGTACACGACCATCACCTGGAACAGCGGGTGCCGCGCCAGCGAGCGTGGCGGATTGAGGTGCTCCACCACCTGCTCGAACGGCACGTCCTGATGGGAGAACGCGGCCAGGTCGGTCTCGCGGACCCTGGCGAGCAACGTGCGGAACGTGGGGTTGCCGGAGGTGTCGGTGCGCAGCACGAGGGTGTTGAGGAAGAACCCGACGAGGTCGTCGAGCTCGTCCTCGGAACGGCCGGCGATGGGGCTGCCCAACGGGATGTCGGTGCCCGCGCCCAACCGCGTCAGCAACGCGGCGACGGCGGCCTGCACCAGCATGAACATGCTGACGTCGGCGGAGCGGGCCAGCTCCCGCAGACCCGCCTCGATACCGGCGTCCAGGGTGAAGGTCACCAGACCGCCGCGGTGGTCGCTCTCGGCGGGCCGGGCACGGTCGGCGGGCAGGACGAGCTCGTCGGGAAGGTCGACCAGGGCCGCACGCCAGTACGTGAGCTGGCGAGCGGCGAGGCTTGCCGGGTCGGTGCGGTCGCCGAGCAGCGTGCGCTGCCAGTGGGCGAAGTCCGCGTACTGGACGGGGAGCGCTGCCTGCTCCGGGGCGTGCCCGGCAAGCCGCGACGCGTAGGCGGAGCGCAGGTCCTGGAGCAGCGGCCGCGCCGACCACTCGTCGGCGGCGATGTGGTTCACCACCAGCAGCAGGACGTGCTCGTTCTCGCGCAGCCGGTACAGCGTGGCGCGCAGCGGGATCTCGGCGTCGAGGGCGAATGCGTGCTCGGCGGCAGCGGCCAGCCGGGCGGGGAGGCCGTCCTCGTCGACCGGTTCGACCACCAGCGGCACCGGAGCCGGCTCGAGAACGACCTGGGTCGCCGCGCCGTCGTGCTCGGCGATCACGGTGCGGAGCGCCTCGTGCCGGGTGACGAGGTCGGTGAGCGCCTCTCGCAGGGCTCCGACGTCGAGCCCTCCGGTGAGCCGCCACGCCGTGGGGATGTTGTAGGTGGGGCTCGGGCCCTCGACCTGGAACAACGCCCACATGCGCTGCTGGGCGAACGACAGTGGGAGCGGCGCGGTCCGGGACGCACGGATGAGCCGGGGCCGTGGAGATTCGGTGTCCGCCCCGGTGTCGATCACAGCTGCCAGGCCCTCGACCGTCGGGTGGTCGAACACCGCACGCAACGGGAGCGCCGCGCCCAGCTGCGTGCGCGCACGCGCGATCAGGCGCATCGCGAGCAACGAGTGGCCGCCCAGGCCGAAGAAGCTGTCGTGGACGCCGACCCGCTCCACGCCGAGCACGTCGACGACGATCGCCGCCAGGACCCGCTCGGTCGGGGTGCGCGGTTCCCCGCCCGCCGACGGCCGGGCCGTCGGGGGCGCGGGCAGTGCGCGGCGGTCGAGCTTGCCGCTCGGGCTCAGCGGCAGCGCGTCCAGTTCGAGGATCGCTCCCGGCACCATGTGTTCGGGCAACCTGGCCGCGAGGAACTGCCGCAGGTGCTCCGGGTCCGTCGTGGCGCCGTGGGACGGCACCACGTAGCCGACGAGACGCTGATCGCCGGGCCGGTCCTCGCGCAGCACCACCGCGGCCTGGGCCACCGAGTCGGCGGCGAGCAGCCCGGCCTCGATCTCGCCGAGTTCGACGCGGAACCCGCGCAGCTTCACCTGGTCGTCGGCCCGACCCCGGTACTCCAGAACCGGCCCGACCCAGCGGGCCAGGTCACCGGTGCGGTACAGCCGCTCACCCGGCGACCAGGGATCCGCCACGAACCGCTCGGCGGTGAGCCCCGGGCGTCCGAGGTAGCCGTGGGCGAGCTGGCTTCCCGCGAGATAGAGCTCTCCCACGACGCCGTCCGGCACGGGCGAAAGCCGCGCGTCGAGCACCAGCGTGCGCGTGTTCCACACCGGTGCTCCGATGGGGACGGTCGCGCCGGGGGCGGCCCCGTCGCTCTGGTGCCAGGTGACGTCCACCGACGCCTCCGTGGGCCCGTAGAGGTTGTCCAGCCGGACTCCCGGCAGAAGGGTGTGGAACCGGGTCGCCAGCTCGGCGGGCAGCGCCTCTCCGCTGCAGATCACGCGGCGCAGGCCGGTGCAGTCGCCCGCGGCAGGGTCGGCGAGGAACTCCGCGAGCATCGACGGGACGAAGTGGACGGTGGTGATCCGCTCGCGGCGGATGGTCTCCGTCAGGTAGGCCGGGTCCCGATGGCCGTCGGGACGGGCGAGCACCAGCGTCGCCCCGGCGAGCAGGGGCCAGAAGAACTCCCACACCGAGACGTCGAAGCTCGACGGGGTCTTCTGCAGCACCCGGTCGTCGGCACCGATGCCGTAGGTGTCCTGCATCCAGGCCAGCCTGTTGACGATCCCCGACTGCGGCACGACCACGCCCTTGGGCCGCCCGCTCGAGCCCGACGTGTAGATGACATAGGCCGGGCTCCCGGCCCCGTGGCCGGAGGGGCGCTCGTGCGCGCGCAGGCGCCCGGACGGGTGGCTCTCCAGCTCGGCGGCGAAGGCCGCGGTGTCGATCCGCAGTGCGCCGGGCACGTCGGAGGCGGCGAGGACCACCGCAGGCCGGGCGTCGTCGAGCATGAACCGGAGGCGCTCGGGCGGGTAAGTGGTGTCGAGCGGCAGGTACGCGGCGCCCGCCTGGTGCACGGCGTGCAGCGCGACGACCAGCTCGGCGGATCGCGGCAACGCCACGCCGACCACCGAGCCCGGTCCGACGCCGCGATCGCGCAGCAGCCGGGCCCAGCGGCCGACCAGGGCGTCCAGCTCGGCGTAGGTCAGCGCTGTGCCGTCGGCCAGCACGGCGACGGCGTCCGGGGTGCGGTCCACCTGCTCGACGAACAGCTGCGGCAGCGTGCGGTCGGGCACCGGATGAGCGGTGCCGGGATCGAGCACCGTGGCCCGCTCGGCGGGCGTGAGCATCTCGATGGTGCCGATCGGGCGGTCCGGGTCGGCCGCCACCTGCTCCAGCAGCCCGACGAGCCGCGCGAGCAGCAGCTCGGCGCCGGTGCCGTCGACGCGGTCGAGCGCGTGGTCGAGCAGCACGGTGACCGCGCCGTCCGCGTGGTCGACGACCGTGACGTGCAGATCGAACTTCGCGTGGGTGGTGGGCAGCGCGAACCACCGGGCGGGCAGCCCGAGCCGCGTGCCACCGTGGTCGGCGAGGCGGTGGTAGCCGCTCATCACCTGGAAGAGCGGGTTGCGACCGGCCTCCCGCGGCGGGTTCAGCGCCTCCACCACGAGGTCGAACGGGACGTCCTGGTGGTCGAACGCCGCGAGGTCGGTCTCCCGGGTGCGCGCCAGCAGCTCGGTGAAGGTGGGATCGCCCGCGAGGTCGCTGCGCAGCACCACCGTGTTGACGAAGAAGCCGACGAGGTCGTCGAGAGCAGCGTCGGCGCGTCCGGCGACGGGCACCCCGAGCGGGATGTCGTCACCGCCGCCGAGCCGGTGCAGCCAGGCGGCCGTCGCTGCGTGGGTGAGCATCGACATGCTGGTGCCGGTGCGCGTGCACAGCGAGCGGAGCGCGTCGGCGGTGCCGGCAGGCAGCTCGGCACGCACCTGCGCCCCGGAACCGTCCCGCATGCGGGGCCGCGGGCGGGGTAGCGGGAGCGCGATCTCGTCGGGCATCCCGTGCAGGGCCCGCGCCCAGAACGCGAGCTGGGCGGCCGCGGTGCTCGTCTCGTCATCGGGATCGCCGAGGAGGAGCTGCTGCCACACGGTGTGGTCGGCGTACTGCACGGCAAGCGGCAGCCAGCCGGGCGGCGAGCCGGCCGCACGAGCCGCATAGGCGGTGTCGAGGTCGGCCAGCAGTGGGCGGTCGGACCATTCGTCGGTGGCGATGTGGTGCAGCACGAGGACCAGCACGTGCTCGACCGCCATGGCGGTGATGTCTTCGGACTGCGGAAGCTCGACGACCGTGACGCGCAGCGGTAGGTCCGCACCGAGGTCGAACGGGCGCCCGGTCAGGTCGGCGACCAGCTCCGGGAGCTGCGCTTCCGCCGCGGCCACGACAGCGACCTCGGGCTGCGGGTCGTCGAGGATCCGCTGGTACGGCGTGCCGTCACGGTCCTCCACGACGGTGCGCAGCGACTCGTGGCGGGTCACGACGTCGATCACGGCAGCCCGCAGGGCCGCGATGTCGAGGTCGCCCGTGAGCCGCACGACGAGCGGATAGTTGTAGGCCGTGTTGCGGCCCGCGTCGAGGCGGTCGAGCAGCCACAGCCTGGCCTGTGCGGGAGCCAGCGGGACGAGTGCGGGCCGCGCGCCTGCCCGCAGCGGCGGCCGCGCGGGCGCCGACACGACGGCACGCAGGGCCAGGAGCGCGGGCGTGCGCGCTTCGAACAGGTCCCGGATCGCCAGCTCCGCCCCGAGCGCGGTGCGGGCCCGGCTGATCAGGCGGGTGGCGAGCAGCGAGTGCCCACCGAGGTCGAAGAAGTCGTCCTCCACGCCGACACCCGGCAGCCCGAGCACCTCGCTATACAACGTGCGGAGGGTCGCCTCCGTCTCGTTCTCCGGGGGCCTGCTCGTGGAGCGCCGGACCGTCGGCTCCGGGTCGGGCAGCGCGGCGACGTCGAGCTTGCCGTTGGCGGTGAGCGGAAGATCGGCCACCGGGACCAGCGCCGAGGGCACCATGTAGTCGGGCAGCCGCTGCGCCAATGCAGCACGGACGTCGGCCACCAGCGCCCCGGCTCGACGGGCCGAGGCGGGGTCGTTGGCAAGGGGTGCGTCGGTCTCGCCTGCCACGTACGTCCCGACCGGTGTTCCCGGTCCACGGAAGAACACGGCGTCCACGGCGCCGACACCCGACCACGTGACCGCCACCCGGTAGCCCAGCTCCGCGGCCAGCGCGTGCACGTCCTCCTGCTCGACGGCCTCCGCCGCGGTGCTGACCAGCCTGGTCCGGGCCCGGGCCACGGTCTCTCCGTCGGCCAGCGCACGCAGGGCGGCGCGCTCTCCGGCCACGCGGACGTCGGGGATCCGCGCGACGCGCAGCAGCTCGGGCCGGTGGCTGCGCAGGTGATCGGCGAGACCGTCGAGATCGCCGATCTGGAGTCCCCACAGCAGTGTCGGCGCGTCGGCCACCGGCCGTGCGTCGGTCGGCTCGCGGTGCAGCACCGCGTCGTAGCGGTGGCGGGTCAGCTCGTTGTGCGCGCGGCCCCGCCGGGTGCGGATCGAGACCGCCGTGCCCGGCACCTGTGCCGCAAGATCGTCGAAGAACTCCGGCGCGAGCAGCAGTTCCTTCTCCATCGCGACCGCGCGTTCGACGGTGCGCGTCACGGCTCCGGCATCCTCGGATCCGTCGCGGCCCAGCTCGATGGCCGTCCGCAACGTCGGCAGCAGGCCGAGGTGGCGCACGTCGCCGACGAACACCGCCCCGCCGGGCACCACCAGCTCCAGCGCACCGCGGACCACGCGGGCCAGATAGTCGGCACTGGGGAAGTACTGGACGACCGAGTTGATCACGACGGTGTCGAAGAACCCCTCCGGCAGGCCCCTCAGGTCGTGCGCCGGGCGGGCCAGCAGTTCGACGCCGGCGAACCGATCGGGATCGGCCGCGACGTCCGCGCGCAGCTTCGCGATCACCGGCGCCGCCAGGTCGGTGGCCCAGTAGGATTCGCAGTCCGGCGCTAGCCTGCCCATCAGCAGACCGGTGCCGACACCGATCTCCAGAACGCACCGCGGTGCCAGCTCGCGAATCCGCTCGACGGTCGCCTCGCGCCACTCCCCCATCTCCGCGACCGGGATCGGGTCACCGTCGTAGCTGGAGTCCCAGCCGGCGAACTCCCTGTCGCCGTAGTCGTCGCCGCCGACCACGGTGGGGATCTCGGTGTACTCGTCGGAGTAGACCTCCTCCCACTCCGCGACCTGCTCGGCCTCGACCGCCGCGCGCACCGTGTCGTCCAGCGGCGCGGGTACGACGTAGCCCACCAGCTTCTTCGTCCCGGCGCCCGCAGCGGCATCGGCCACCGCGACCACGGCGCAGCGGGCCACCCCCGGGTGCTCGTCGAGCGCGGCAGCGACCTCGCCCAGCTCCACCCGGTAGCCGCGGATCTTGACCTGGTCGTCGGTGCGGCCGAGGAAGTCGATGATCCCGTCGGGACGGCGGCGCACCAGGTCGCCCGTGCGGTACATGCGCTCCCCGGGGCTCCAGGGGTCGGCCACGAACCGCTCCGCGGTGAGCGCCGTACGGTTCAGGTAACCGCGGGCGAGCCCGATGCCGGCGATGTAGAGCTCGCCGGGTACACCGTCGGGCACCGGCCGCAGCCAGGCGTCGAGCACGTGAGCACGGGTGGCCCGGATCGGGCGCCCGACGGTGGGGGTGGCGCTGTCGTCGGTGCCGCCGCCCAAGGTGTTGATCGTGTACTCGGTGGGGCCGTAGAGGTTGTAGCCGGTGGTGTCGCTCGTGTCGCGCAGCCGGTTCCACACCGCGTCGGAGACGGCCTCGCCGCCGAGCAGCACGAGCGGCGGCCGGTGCGCGCCTGCCCGGTCGTCGGCGTCGTCGAGCAGGCCCGCGTCGAACAGGTGGTGTGCGTAGGTGGGTGTCACGTTGACGACGTCGACGGCGTGGGTGTCGCAGTAGGCGACCAGGGCGGCGGCGTCACGGCGCAGCTCCTCGTCGCACACGTGCACCTCGTGGCCCTCGACGAGCCACAGCAGCTCCTCCCACGACATGTCGAAGGCGAACGACACGGTGTGGGCGATCCGCAGCCGCCTCCCGCCGGCCAGTGCGACCGCGGGGTCGAAGATCTCGGCGCGGTGGTTGAGCTGCATGTTGGTCAGGCCGCGGTAGGGCGTGACGACGCCCTTCGGCCGGCCCGTCGAACCGGACGTGAAGATCACGTAGGCGGGGTGCTCCAGACGTCCTTCCCGCGAGCGCGCGAACGCGCCCAGCTCGTCGTCGCGCAGCGGCCCGGCGGGCAACGCGGCGCGCTCCGCCAGCACCGCGGGGTCGTCGAGGACCACCGCGGGGACCCCCGCCGCCGCCAGTGCCGCGGCTGTGCGCGAGGTGGTGAGCATGCAGGTCGGGTCGGCGTCGAGGAGGATGTCGACGAGGCGCTCGGTGGGGTGGTCGAGCTCCAGCGGCAGGTAGGCGGCCCCCGTGCGGAGCACCGCGAAGAGCGCCACCACCATCTCCGTGGAGCGAGGCAGCGCCAGCGCGACGAGCCGCTCCGGGCCGGCCCCACGGGCGAGCAACAGCCGCGCGGTGCGGTCGATCGCAGCGTCGAGCTCGGCGTAGGTCAGCCGCTCCCGGCCCGCCACGAGTGCGATGGCGTCGGGTGTGCGGGCGGCCTGCGCCGCGAGCAGGTCCGCGACGGTCTCGGTGGTCGGCAGCTCGGGCAGGGGCGTGCGGTCCGCCCGTTCGGTGGGCAGCAGCGCGTCGACCCGCGCGACGGGCGTGGACGGGTCGTCGAGCAGCTGCTCGAGGATCCGGGTGAACCGTGCGAGGTGGGCGTCGGCGATGTCCGGCGCGACGACGTCCGGACGGTGGGAGATCATCACCTCGAACCGCTCCCCCGGCGTGACGACCAGGTTCAGCGGGTAGTGCGTGGCGTCCACGTTGGACAGACCGGTGACGCCGAAGCGGCGCAGGGCCGTGCGCTGCGCGTCGTCGGCCCCGCGCATCACGAACAGCGTGTCGAACAGCCTGCGGTGCCCGGACTCGCGCTGGATGATCCCGAGTCCCATGCTCTCGTGCTCCGAGAGCGCCAGGCGCTCGTCCTGCACACGGCGAAGCAGGTCGAGCACCGGCTCCTCGGGACGGAACGACATGCGTGCGGGGACCGTGTTGAGGAACAGACCGATGGTGTCCTCGATGCCGGGCACCTGCGCCGGGCGGCCGGCGACGGCCGTGCCGAACACGACGTCGGTGCGGCCGACGGCGGCGGCGAGCGCGAGCCCCCACGCCGTGGAGAACACGGTGTTGGCCGTGAGGCCGTGCCGGTGCGCGAGGCCACGCAGCCGGTCGCCGGTGTCGGCGGGCAACACGGTGTCCACCACCCGGGGCGGCCGGGTGGTGGTCGTCGCGGCGGGGTCGACGAGGGTGGGTTCGGCCAGGTCCGCAAGCGCGGCACGCCACGCCGCGGCACCACGGGCGGGGTCCTGCCCGGCGAGCCAGGCGAGGTAGTCGGCATAGGAACCCGGCGCGGGCAAAGCCGCGGACTCACCCGCGTAGTGGGTGAGCAGCGCGGTCAGGAACAGCCACGCGGACCAGCCGTCCCAGAGCAGGAGGTGCCGGTTGACCACGAGCCGGTCGACGTCACCGAGGCGCACCACGAGCAGCCGGAACAGCGGTGGGCTCGCCAGGTCGAAGCGGCGGGCGCGGTCGGCCGCCATGACCTCCTCCAGGCGGGCGGCGCGCTCGGCGGGGGGCACCGTGGACAGGTCGATCTCGGTGACCGGAGGGTCGAGCCGCTCGGCGATGAACTGCACCGGCCCGGGGAGCCCGTCGCTGGTGAACCCGGCGCGGATGCTCGCGTGGGCGGCGAGCACCGCAGCGCAGGCCTCACGGAGGCGGTCGATGTCCACGCGGTGGTCGAGATCGACGGCCTCCTGCACGGTGTAGGCGTCCCCCGCGCCGGAGTCGAACCCGGCGTGGAAGAACAGGCCGTCCTGCAGCGGCGACAGCGGCCAGACCTCGGCCACCGGCACCGGGCTGATCCGGGCGACCTGCGCGAGCTCGGTATCCGACAGGCCCGCGAGCTCACCCGGGGTGGCCGTCGCCGGTTCCTCGTCGCCGAGCAGAGCAGCGATGCCTGCCGGGGTGCGGCCGGTGAAGACGTCGCGCGGCCCGACGGCCAGCCCGGCCCGACGGGCGCGGCTGGACACGCTGATCGAGGAGATGCTGTCGCCGCCGAAGCGGAAGAAGTCGTCGTCGACACCGGCCCGCTCCAGCCCGAGCACGTCGGCGAACACGGCACACAGCACGCGCTCCGCCGTGGTGGCCGGTTCCCGCGACGGGGTGCCCGACCGCGGTGCGGCCGGGGCGGGGAGTGCTGCCCGGTCGAGCTTGCCGCTCCGGGTGACCGGCAGATCGTCGAGCAGCACGAACGCCGAGGGCACCATCGGCTCGGGCAGCGCGGCGGCCAGGTGGGTGCGCAGCGCGTCGGCCTCCGGCCGGCGTCCCGCCGCCGGCACCACGTAGGCGACGAGCACGGTCGCCGCGCTGTCCCGGCGGGCGATCACCGCGGCTCGGGCCACCTCCGGATGCGCGACGAGTGCGGCCTCGATCTCACCCGGCTCGATCCGGTTGCCGCGGATCTTGACCTGGAAGTCGGAACGCCCGAGGTACTCGAGTTCCCCGTCGGGCAGCCTGCGCACCAGGTCGCCGGTGCGATACATCCGGCCGCCGACCTGCCACGGGTCGGCGACGAACCGGTCCGCGGTCAGCCCCGGCCGCGCGTGGTACCCGCGCGCCAGCTGGACGCCTGCCAGGTACAGCTCGCCGGTCACGCCGTCGGGCACCGGGCGCAGGCAGCCGTCCAGCACGTGCAGCCGGGTGTTCCACACCGGTGCTCCGATGGGGACGGACACACCGTCCTCGTCGGCACACGGGTGGAAGGTGACGTCGACGGCCGCTTCGGTCGGGCCGTAGAGGTTGTGAAGCGGGGTGCCGGTGAGCGTGTGCCAGCGCCGTGCGGCGTCTCCGGGCAGGGCCTCGCCACTGCTGAACACCCGCCGCAGGCTCGCCGACCAGCCCGGACCGGGGTCGCTGTCCAGGTCGGCGGCGAGAAATGCCGTCAGCATCGAGGGCACGAAGTGCATCGTGGTGATCCGCGCGTCACGGACGAGCCCGGCGAGGTAGGCCGGGTCACGGTGTCCGTCCGGGCGGGCGAGCACCACGGCGGCGCCCTCGCACAGCGCCCAGAAGAACTCCCACACCGACACGTCGAACGTGGCCGGCGTCTTCTGCAGCACCCGGTCGTCGGCGTCGAGGCCGTACTCGTGCTGCATCCACGCCAACCGGTTCACGATCGCGCGGTGGGTGACGACCACGCCCTTGGGCCGCCCGGTGGAGCCGGAGGTGTAGATCAGGTATGCGGCCTGGTCAGGGGTGGCGCGCCGGACGGGGGCCACCGGCCCGGCACCGTCGACGGCCACCGCGGCGACTCCTGCCAGCGGAGCACCGTCGAGAGTGACCACCGTGTCGACGCCCGCATCGTCGAGCGTCGCCGCGATGCGGTCGGCGGGATGGTCCGGATCGACCGGCAGGTAGGCCGCGCCCGCCCCCAGCACGCCGAGCAGGGCCACCATGAGCTCCGCCGAGCGCGGCACCGCCACCGCGACCACGCGGTCGGGCCCCGCACCGCGCGCGGCCAGCCTGCCCGCGAGACCCCGGGCCCGTTCGCACAGCTGCGTGTAGGTCAGCTCCGTGCGCTCGTCGACCACGGCGGTCGCGTCCGGGGTGCGGGCCGCCTGGGCCTCGATCAGGTCGAGCAGCGTGGCGGACGGCACGGCATGGCTCGTATCGGCCTGCTCCGGTGCCGCACCGAGCGGCAGTGATGCCACGCTCGAACCGAGGTCCGCCGCCATCGCCGTGAGCACCCGGCGCAGCTGGCCGGAGACGAGCTCCGCGACCGCTGCCGGCACGCGGCCCGCGTCGTACTTGAGCGTGAGGCGCAGTCGCTCTCCGGCGTCGACGATCAGCGCGACCGGGAAGTGCACGGCGTCGAGCACGTCGACGCCTTCGACATGCAGTCCGGCCGCCGCCGCCTGCGCGCGCGGGTAGTTCTCGACCACGACGAGGGTGTCGAACAGATCGGGTAGGCCCGCGGCGCGTTGCAGCTCGCCGAGGCCGATCTGCTGATGGTCGAGCAGCCCGGTCTGTGCGTCCTGCAGCCGGCGCAGGACGTCGGACAGCGGGTCGCCCGGCAGCCAGCGCAGGCGCACGGGCAGGGTGTTGATGAACAGGCCGACGGCCGACTCGATCCCGTCGACGGCGGCGTCGCGGCCCGACACGGTGCTGCCGAACAGCACGTCACGCTGACCGGTGAGCTGCCCGAGCAGCAGCCCCCACGCCCCGTGCACCACGGTGCCGAGCGTGATCCCGTGTGCCCGCCCACCCTCGACGAGCGCGGCGGTGACCTTCTCGTCCAGCACGGCGGCGAGCTGGGCGTGCGGCCCGCCGGCAGGAGCACCGGTCGGCGCGATCGCAGGCACCAGGTGTGTCGGACCGTCGAGCCCTGCCAGCTCCGCCTGCCAGGCAGCGCGCGCGGGAGCGGCGTCGCGACCGGTGAGCCACCGGAACCAGTCCCGATGCCTGTCCATCGCGGCCCGGTCGGACAGCACCCCGTCCGAGTGGGCGCCGTCCGACTGGGTGCCGTCGGTGCCCGACACCCGGCGGCCGTAGCGCTCCAGCAGGTCGCGGATCAGCACCACCACCGACCAGCCGTCGATCACGATGTGCTGGAACGTCAGCACCAGCCGCGCGGCGCCGCCGCCGAGGTGCACCACCGTCATCCGCAGCAGCGGTGGCCGCGCGAGGTCGAAGCGGCGGGCGCGGTCGGCGGCCAGCAGCTCGTCGAGGCGCTCGGCCTGGCGGTCGGCGGGCAGCCCGGACAGATCCACCTCCTGCCAGGGCAGCGTGACCCGCGCGGCCACCGCCTGAACGACCCGCCCGTCGGCGAGCTGGCCGAACCCGGCGCGTAGCTGCGGGTGCGCGTGCAGCAGGTCCTGGGCGGCGGCCCGCAGCGCGCTCGCATCGATCGTCGTCCGCCCGGCAGCGGCGAGGTGAAGGACCTCCTGGATCAGGTAGACGTCAGGGCCGTCACCGTCGAGGGAGGCATGGAAGAAGAAGCCCTCCTGCAGCGGCGAGACCGGCCAGACGTCGGCGGCGGCGGCCAGCGGGTGGGTGCTGGGCAGCTCGACGAGCGGACCGGTCGCCGGCACGGCGTCGTCACGCCCGGCGTCGTCGCGCACCTCGACGACCGGGGCCAGCTCGGCCACGGTGCGGTGGGTGAACACCTGTCGCGGTGTCACGGTCAGGCCCGCCGCACGCGCCCGCCCGACGAGCTGGATCGAGATGATGCTGTCGCCGCCGAACGCGAAGAAGTCGTCGTCCACGCCGATACCCGGCACGTCGAGCACCTCGGCGAACAGCGCGGTCAGCAGCTCCTCACGGGCCGTGCGCGGCTTGTGCCCGGTGACCTGCGCGGCCAGGTCGGGCACGGGCAGCGCGGAGCGGTCGATCTTCCCGCTCGTGAGCACCGGAAGTGCCGGCAGCGCGACGACGGCGGGCACCATGTACTCGGGCAGCCGGGCGGCGAGGTGCGCCCGCAGGTCCCTGCGCAGCGTGGCGATGTCACGGAACGGGGCCGGCACGTTCGCCGGCGGTGCGGCGGTGGCACCGGGCCGGTAGGCCGGACCCGCCGACACGCCCGGCCGATACAGCAGCGCGTCGAACCGGCCGTCGCCCGCCCCGGCCGTCCAGGTGGTGGCCACCCGGTAGCCGAGGCGCTCGCCGAGCGCGTGCACGTCCTCGGGGTCGACGCCGGCTTCCGGTGCGGGCCCACCGTCCACTGTGGCCAGCACGGCGAGGTCGGGCCGCAGCCGGGCGTTGGGCACTCCGGTGACCCGCAGTGCGGCGGGAGCATCGTTCTCCAGGGACGCCTCGAGCGCCGGGAGGCTCTGCCACGCCCGTTCGTCCGGCGCCGAGCCGACCGCCGGCTCGTCCGCTCGCAGGACGACGTCGTAGCGGTAGCGGCTCAGCTCGTCGTGCGCGATGGCGCGCTTGAGCCACAGGTCGACCGCTGCGAGCCGTGGGATCTCCGCCGACAGACCCACGAAGAAGTCGGGCTCACACAGCAGCTCACCCTCCCACGCAACGGCGGAATCGAGAGCGAGACGGTCGACCTTCCCGCTGCGGGCCTGCTCCACCCCGGCGCGGAAGGTCCGCAGCAGGCCGGCGTGCCGGACGTCGCCGACGAACACGGCACCACCGGGGGCCAGCAGCTCGACGGCGCGGCGCAGCACGCCCGTGAGGTAGTCGGCGCCGGGGAAGTACTGCACCACCGAGTTGATCACGATGGTGTCGAAGAGCCCGCCGGGAAGACCGTCGAGGTCGTCCGCCGGTCGCGCGGCCAGCTCCACCCGCCCGGCCAGCTCCGGAAACGCCGCGACGCGGCGGCCCAGTGCGTCGATCGCCTCCTCGGACAGATCCGTTCCGACGTAGTACTCGCAGGTGGGAGCCACCTCCGAGAGGATCAGGCCGCTGCCGACGCCGATCTCCAGCACCCGCCGCGGCGCCAGCTCCCGGATGCGCGCCACGGTGGCGGCGCGCCAGGCCCGCATGTCCTCGCGCGGGATCGGGGCGCCGTCGTAGGTGGAGTTCCAGCCCGCGAAGTCCTCCCGGTCCGCGCTGTAGAGCAGCTCGTGGACGTCCTTCCAGTCGTCCACCCTGGCCTGGCGTGGCCCGTCGAGCCGCGGCACGACATAGGCGACGAGCCGCCGCTCCCCCCGCTGGTCCTCCCGGACCTGCACCGACGCCTGCGCCACGGACTCGTGCGCCCGGACGACCGACTCGATCTCACCGGGCTCGATGCGGTGGCCGCGGATCTTGACCTGGTCGTCGACCCGGCCCAGGAAGTGCAGGTCGCCCTGGTCGTCGCGGCGAACGACGTCACCGGTGCGGTAGAGGCGCTCCCCCGCCGTCCAGGGATCGGCGACGAACCGCTCCGCGGTAAGCCCAGGCCGTCCGAGGTAGCCCCGTGCGAGGCCGGGCCCACCCAGGTAGAGCTCGCCCTCCTGCCCGTCGGCCACCGGGCGCAACCTCGCGTCGAGCACGTGGGCGGTGGTCATGGGGTCGGCCACGCCGATCGGCACCGACGTACCGCGCAACCGGTCGGGATGGGCCTCGCCGAGCGTGGAGTTGACCGTGGCCTCGGTCGGGCCGTACGCGTTGAACATGCGCCGGCCGCGCCCCCACCGCGCCACCAGCTCGGGGGCCACCCGCTCCGTGCCGGCCAGCAGCGTGGCAGGTGGCAACGTCAGTCCGGCGGGCATCGCCGCGAGCAGGGTGGGCGGCAGGATCATGAACGTGATGCCGTGGCGGTGCGCGTACTCGGTGAGCTCCGCGCCCGGCACGCGACGCTCGGTGGGCACGACGACCAGCCGCCCGCCCGAGAGCAGTCCCAGGCACAGGTCCCAGAACGCGACGTCGAAGCTCGGCGAGGCGAACTGCAGCACCCGGCTGTGCGGACCGATGCCGAACCGCTCCACCTGCGTCGCCAGGAGCTTGGCCACGCCGGTGTGGGACAGCACCACACCCTTGGGGCGGCCCGTCGAGCCGGAGGTGTAGATGACGTACGCGGCGTTGTGGACCGCCAGTGCGGGGAGCGGGTCCGTCTCGGGCGCGGCGGTCAGCGCCGCCACCACCTCCGGCGAGTCGAGCGCGATCTGCGGGGTCGCCGCCGGCAGGTCCGCCGCCACCTCGACCGTCGTGACCAGCACCGCGGGTGCGGCGTCGGTCAGCATGTACGCGATGCGGTCGGCCGGGTGGTCGGCGTCGACGGGCAGGTACGCGGCGCCGGACTTCAGCACCGCGACCTGCGCGACGATCATGTCGATCGATCTCGGTATCGCCAGCGCCACCACCTGCTCCGGGCCGGCGCCGTGGGCGGTGAGCAGGTGCGCCAGCCGGTTCGCCCTGGCGTCCAGCTCTGCGTAGGTGAGCTCCTCGTCCTCCAGCACGAGCGCGACGGCCTGGGGCGCGCGGCGCACCTGCTCGGCGAACAGAGCGGGCCAGGTCTGGGCGTGCGGACGTGATCCAGGCATGCGTGTACCCCGAGGAGTCGCGAGTGGGTGGTGAGGAGGTGTGCGGGACGAGCCGGAGCTCAGTCGGAACGGCCGGCGTCGGCGGGTTCGTCCATCGCCATCGCCAGGCTGCGCGGCCGCATGTCGGTCCAGTGCTCCTCGATGTGGTCGAGGCACTCCCGCCGGGCACCCGGCCCGTGTGTCACGGTCCAGCCGGCCGGGACCGGCACGAACGTGGGCCAGAGTGAGTACTGGCCCTCGTCGTTGACGAGCGCGTAGAAGGTGCCGTCCTCGTCGTCGAAGGGGTTGGTGGACATGCGTGTCTCCTCTCGATCAGGGGTGACGGGCGGCGGGGCGCTCAGGCGCGCCGGCTGGAGTCGGCCAGCCGCGGTGCAGGGGACGTCACACGGGCAGCGATCGACGCGGCGATCTCGCCGGCGCGTACGGAGACGTTCGACAGCAGGGTCGACGAGAGTCCGTGCGTGTGTTCGGTGGGCCCCTGCACGTAGACGCCCGCGGTGATCTCCGGGCCGGTCGACACCCGGTAGTCGCGGCCGATCTCCAACCCGCCGACCGCATCCCGCCGGCAGTGTTCGGCCACCTCCCCGAGCAACGCGCAGGGGTCCGACGGCCGGTAGCCGGTGGCGTAGACGACCAGGTCCGCGGTCAGCACCTCGCGGCTGCCGTCGAGCATCGACTCGACCGCCAGCTCGACGCGCCCGTCGATCTGTATGGCGTCGGCGACCCTGCTCACGTTGAGGAACCGCAAGCGCTCCCGGCCGCTGACCTTCTCGTGGTAGTGGCGCCGGTAGAGCGCCTCGATGAGTTCGGGGTCCACCACGGAGTAGTTGGTGTTGCCGTGGTAGCCCATGATGAGGTCCTTGACCTCGGCGGGCGCGCCGAAGAATGCGTCGACGGCATCCGGGTCGAACACACGGTTGGCGAAGGAGCTGTCGTCGGCCGGGCTGTAGCCGTAGCGGCTGAAGACCGCGCAGACCTCGGCGTCGGGGAACGATCGGTGCAGGTGATCCACGGCCTCGGCCGCGCTCTGCCCCGCCCCGACGACGACCACCCGCTGCGGGTGGGCGAGCGAGCCGATCCGGGTGAGCAGCTCGCTGCTGTGCCACACGCGGTCGCCGCCGTGCACCCCCGTCGGTAGGTGTGGCACGAGCCCCGTGGCGAGCACGATGTTGTGGGTGCGCAGCACGGTGCCGCGCGAGGTGTGGACGTCGAGCAGATCCGGGTTGTCGGCCACCAGCTCGATGCGCTCGACCGATGTGCCGTAGTCGACCCGGTCGGCGAACGAGGCCGCCGCCCATTCCAGGTAGTCGTGGAACTCCAGACGGGTCGGGAACGAGCTGCCGTAGTTGATGAAATCGACGAGCCGGCCACGATCCTGCAGGTAGGACAGGAAACTGAAGCCGCTCACCGGATTGCGCAGCGTGACCAGATCCTTGAGGAACGAGATCTGCATCGTCGCGTCCTCGAGCAACATCCCGCGATGCCAGCCGAAACCCTCCTGGCGCTCGACGAACCTGGTCGTCAGGCCGGATTCCTGCTCGTCGAGCGCGATCGCCAACCCGAGGTTCGACGGCCCGAACCCGACCCCGACGAGATCGTGAACTGCACTCGGGGGCGGTACCTCTTGCGGCATCGTCGTCCTCTCTTCGGCGGTACCAAAGTGACCCATTTGTACTCTTACGTGAGGCTAGCCTAAGTTCAAGAGGTGATGTCCGTGATCTTCCCCGGCTCCCCCTCCAGCCCCCTCGACACCCGCCCCGAGTCGTAGCCCCCGCGGCGGCACGGTGAGTATGGCTAGGCAAACCTTACAAAGTCGAGAAGAAGGATCCGATGCCTCGATCTCGCTCCGGCAGCCGTGCTGTGCTGACCGGTTCCGTCGGCGCGTTCCGGCGACACGTCAGCGCCGCAGCGCTGTTCCTCTGCGGCCACCAGGCAGGCGAGGCCCTGGTCCCGGTGCTGGTCGGCGTGATCATCGACGAAGCGATCACCACCGGTGACCCTGGGGCGCTCGCCTTCTGGCTACTGGTGCTGGGGCTCGACTTCGCGATGCTGTCGTTCAGCTACCGGTGGGGGGCGCGCCAGGCCTGGCTGGGGGATGTCCGCGCTGATCAACGCCTGCGGCTGATGGTCACCGCCCGCGTGCTCGACCCGCGCGGCGGCGCCGAGGTGGGCAGGCTTCCCGGCGCTCTCGCGGCGATCGCCACGTCCGACACCAAGCGCGTCGGCATGGTCAACTTCGCGCTCCCGCTGGGGATCGCCAGCACGGCGGCGCTGGTGGTGGCCACGGTCTCGCTGCTGCGGATCTCGGTGCCACTAGGGCTGCTCGTCCTTCTCGGCACGCCGCTGCTGCTCGTGCTGGTGAGACTGCTCGGGCGACCGCTCGAGCGACGCAGCGGACCGGAGCAGGAACGCGCCGCGCACGCCTCGGGCGTGGCCGCCGACCTCGTCACGGGGGTACGGGTGTTGAAGGGCATCGGCGCCGAGCCTGCGGCGGTGCGCCGCTACACCGGCACGAGCCGCGACGCGCTCACCGCCACGCTGCGGGCCACCAACGCACAGGCCTGGTACGAGGGCGCGGTGCTGGCCGCGAACGGGCTGTTCCTCGCGCTCATCGCGCTGGTCGGGGGCCGGTTGGCCACCGCGGGCGAGATCAGCATCGGCGGGCTCGTCGCGGCCGTGGGGCTGGCGCAGTTCCTCGTCGAACCGCTGCAGATCTTCGGCTGGGTCAACGGGAAGTTCGCGCAGGCCCGCGCGTCCGCCACCCGCATCGCGGAGGTGCTCGCCACGGCTCCCGCCGTGCGCGACGGATCGAGGACCCTGCCCGCGCACGTCCCCGGCGCGCTGGCGGTCCGTGATCTTCACCACGGCAGCCTGAACGGCGTCGAGTTCGACGTCTCACCGGGTGAGCTGCTGGGCGTGGTGGCGTCGGACCCTGCCGCCGCCGTCGACCTGCTCGCCTGTCTCGGGCGCGAGGTCGACGCGAAGGGCGACGTCGAGCTCGACGGCGTGCCACTGGCCGACTACCCGCCCGACACCGCGAGAGCGACGGTCCTCGTGGCCATGCACGACGCCCAGCTCTTCGCCGGCTCCGTGGCCGAGAACGTGCGGGCCGATGCGCCGCCCGACCGGGACCTCGCCCCGGCGATGGCGGCGGCGCAGGCCGACCAGGTGGCCGACGCGCTACCGGCGGGCATCGACACCCCCGTCACCGAGCAGGGCCGCTCGCTCTCGGGCGGACAGCGCCAGCGCCTCGCGCTCGCGAGAGCACTGGCGGTGGACGCTCCGGTGCTCGTGCTGCACGACCCCACCACGGCGGTGGACCCGGTCACCGAAGCCCGGATCGCCTCCGGTCTGCGCGAGGTGCGCCGGGGTCGTACGACGGTCGTGCTCACCACCAGCCCGGCGCTGCTCGCCGTGACCGACCGGGTCGTGGTGCTCGACGACGGGGTGGTCACCGGCGCCGGTACCCACACCGAACTGCTGGCCCGCGACGACTACCGCGCGCTGGTGCTGGCGTGAGTGCACCAACCGACCCCACGGCGCGAGACCTCCTGCCCACCGCCACCACCAGCCGGATTCGCGCCACTCTCGGAGAGCTGCTGCGGCCGCGGTGGGCCGTCGCGGCGGCCGCGGCAGCGGCGCTGGTCGCCGGCGCTGCGGTGAGCCTGGTCGCCGCGCCACTGCTGGGCCGCATCGTCGACCTGGTCGCCGCCCGCAACCCACCGGACACGCTCTACGGTCCGGTGCTTCTGCTCGTCGTCGTCGCGGTGGCCCAGGGTCTGCTGGCGGTTCTGGGCATCGCCCTGGTCGCGCGGGTCGGCGAGAGCATGCTGGCGCAGCTGCGCGAACGGTTCGTGGAACGCGCGATCGGGCTGCCCCTGGAACGGATCGAGGCGGCCGGCTCGGGCGACCTGACGTCTCGCGTCACGTCCGACGTCGCGCAGGTCGGCGAGGCCGTGCGGGAGGCCGTTCCGGAGTTCGCCCGGTCAGCGCTGATCATCGCCCTCACGCTGGTCGGGCTGGCGGTCCTGGACTGGCGCTTCATGGTGGCGGCGCTGTGCGCCGTGCCGGTCCAGGTCCTGACCGCGCGCTGGTATCTGCGCCGCTCCACATCGCTCTACGCGCAGGAGCGGGTCGCCGGCGGAGCACAACAGCAGCAGCTCCTCGACACGATCAGCGGGGCCCCCACCGTCCGCGCGTTCCGGCTGCGCGGTGAGCACGCCGACCGGGTGCGCTCGCGCTCGGAGGACGTGGTGCAGATTGCGCTGCGGGTCGTCCGTCTCCAGACCGGGTTCTTCGGGCGGCTCAACCTGGCCGAGTTCATCGGCGTGGCCGCGGTGCTGACCACCGGGTTCCTGCTGGTCCGCGGCAACGTCGTGTCCATCGGCACGGCGAGCGCCGCAGCGCTCTACTTCATCAACCTCTTCGGCCCCGTCAACCAGGTCCTGTTCCTGCTCGACACCGTGCAGTCGGCCGCGGCGAGCCTGGCCCGGATCATCGGGGTCGCCGACCTGCCCGGCGAACAGCAGCCCAGCCGGCCCGTCCACCCGGCCGATGGGCGCGTGCACACCACCGCGCTCGGCCACGCCTATGTCGACGGCCACGACGTGCTCGATGCCGTCGACCTCGACATCGCACCCGGGCGGAGGGTGGCCCTGGTGGGGGCGAGCGGCGCGGGCAAGACCACGCTGGCCAAGCTGGTGGCCGGGGTGCACGCCCCCACGCGCGGTGTCGTCCGGATCGGCGGGGCGGCGCTGCGCGAGCAGGGGCCCGCCATCGTCCGGCAGACGGTCGCCCTGATCACCCAGGAGGTGCACGTCTTCGCCGGACCACTCGCCGATGACCTGAAGCTGGCCAAGCCCGATGCGACCACCGACGAACTACACGACGCACTCGCCGCCGTCGACGCGCTCGGGTGGGCGAAGGCGCTGCCCGATGGTCTCGACACGGTGGTCGGTGCCGGTGGCCACACCCTGACCGTCGTGCAGGCTCAGCAACTGGCGCTCGCGCGGCTGGTGCTCGCCGACCGGCCCGTCGCGATTCTCGACGAGGCCACGGCCGAAGCCGGCAGCGCGGGCGCCCGGGTGCTGGAGGTCGCGGCACGACGTGCGACCGCCGGGCGGACCGGGTTGCTCGTGGCCCACCGGCTCACCCAGGCAGCCACGGCCGACACCGTCGTCGTGCTCGACTCCGGTCGGGTCGTCGAACACGGCACGCATGACGAGCTGGTCGCCGCAGGCGGGCGTTACGCACAGCTGTGGGCGGCCTGGTCGGGCAGTCGCTGATCGTCATCGCTCGACGGCTGCGTGGAGCGGGTCGGCGAGCAGGCCGGCCATCGTAGTGCTGTAGGTGGCGCTGAGGTGGTTGTCGTCCATGTAGACCAGGACGTTCCCGATCACGGCCGGGCAGCGCTCGGGGTCGCAGACGGCGTCGGCGGTGTCGATGAACGTGACGTTCGACGGGACGTCCGGCAGCAGGGTCCACGGTGGAGCCGGGGTGTAGACGTCGGCGCGGGCGATCCCGCAGGAGTCGAGGTCGTCGGGCCGGGTCTGCACGCAGTCGGGAACGGAGTGGGCGAACCGGGGCGTGTCGCGCAGCGCCACCACGGCGATCCCGGCAGCGTCGAGCCTGCGCCACTGGTCCACGAACCCGGGCGGCGTCTTCTCCGTCAGCCCGGCGCGCGCGTCGCGGCTGGCGAGCGTGATGACGGTGTCGGGGTGCATGGCGAGGATCTCGTCCATCGCGGCGGCGTTCCAGGCCAGGCAGTCGGCTTCATCGGCGACCACCTCCGAGGCGGTGGAGAACGGGCAGGCCCCGCGGATGATCGCGGTGAGCTGCCAGTTGCTCTGCTGGGCGATCGGCACGAGCGCGCCGGAGAGCTGTTGGACGTGGGAGTCGCCGACGAGGACCACCCGCCGGGCGGGCGGCTCGGTCGCCGGCAGGGTGCACGTGTTCATGGGGAAGGCGGCCATGGACCTGCAGTCCCAGTGCTCGATACGCACCCAGTCGTCGTAGATCGAGACGGGCGGGGGGAGCAGCGGCGCCGGTTCCACGGCGCCGGTGCGCAGGGCCGTCGCGCCGGGGTGAGCGGCGTCGCCCGCCATCGCGTCAGGCTCCGGTGGCCGGACCCCGACGACCTGCCAGGTGACTGCCACGAGGAGCACCGCCGTGGTGCCGGCCGCGGCGATCCGGTATCCGGTTCGCCCATCGGCCTGCCGGCGCAGCACCGGTCGTTCGACGAGGTGATGGGTGAGGGCGGCGAGCCCGAGCGAGGTGAGGATCACGGCGGCACCGCCGCCCGGACCGACCGTCTGCTCGCCGGTGACTGCCAGGTACGCGACGAGCAGCACCCAGTGCCAGAGGTAGAGGGAGTAGCTGATGTCGCCGAGGTAGCGGGCGGCACCGAGGGCAAGCAGCCGGTCGGCGCCTGCGCGTGAACCGGTCCGGCCGGCGACGAGCACGAGCGCGGCGCAGCCGGTGGGCCACAGCGCAGCGACGCCGGGGAACACGTCCGCGACCGGGATGGCCGCGCCACACGCCACGAGGCCGACGACGCCGAGCCACCCGGCCGCGATCCGTGCGCGCGGCGAGAGCGCGATCCGGTCGATGGTGAGGGCGAGCAGCCCGCCGAGAGCGAACTCCCAGAGCCGGGTGAGGGTGTGGAAGTACGCGAGTGGCTGGTTCGTGATCGTCAGCTCTGCCGAGTACGCGAGGGAGGCGACGAACAGGCTCGCCAGAGCGGCGGTCATCCGGGGACGCAGCCGGGCCGGGGAGCCGACGCAGCTGACCGCGACGACCGCGACCAGGAGCGGCCACAGGAGGAAGACCTGGCCCTGGATGGACAGCGACCAGAAGTGCTGCACCACGCTGGTCATGTTGGTGCGGGCGGCATAGTCGACCGAGTCGGCTGCCAACTGCCAGTTCTCCATGAACAGCGCCGCGGCGGCGATCTCCCGGATCGTCTGCGCCCAGCGCCCTTGCGGTAGCACGGCGATGCTCAGCACTACCGTCGCCACGAGCACGACGGATGCCGCCGGGATCAGTCGGCGCAGCGTCCGGCTCCACTGCAGCCTGACGTCGAGCACACCCCGTTCCGCGGCCCGCACCAGCCCTCCGGTGAGCAGGAACCCCGTGAGCAGGAAGAAGACGTCGACGCCGCCGGACACCCTGTCGATCCACACGTGGTAGATCACGACGAGGCCAACGGCTAGCGCGCGCAGTCCCTGCAGCTCGGGCCGGTAGGCCGCGCCCACCGGTGCCTGTGCACGTGGGCCCGATGGCCCGGGCGCCGTCACAGCACGGCTCCCGTGCTGCGGCGCCGCGCGACCGGACGCCGAGGTGCCGGCCGTCGGCTCCCGCGCTGCAACTCGATCGCGAGGGGAGCCGCCACGCTGATCGTCGACGCCGTGCCGACGACGATGCCCACGAGCAGCGCGAGGGCGAAGTCGACGAGCGTGTCGCCGCCGAGCACGAGCAGCGCCGCGAGGATCACCAGGGTGGACACACCGGTGTTGACGGTGCGGGGAAGCGTCGCCAGCACCGCCGCCCCGACGAGCCTGCGTAGGGCCGGGCCGTGTTCGGTCGTCCAGCCCTCGCGGACGCGGTCGAACACGACCACCGAGTCGTTCACGGTGTAGCCGATCACGGTGAGCAGCGCCGCCAGGAACACCCCGTCCACCGGCCTGCCCCACCACGCGAACACCCCGACGACCACGGTCACGTTGGCCATCAGCGCGACGACCGCACCCACGCTGAACACCCAGCGGAAGCGGACGGCCAGGTAGATCAGCTGCGCGGCGAGCGCCACCCCGAGCGCGATGAGGGCGCCCCGGCGGAGTTCCTCGCCGAGGCTCGGGCCGATCCGCTCGTCGCGCAGCAACTCGGCACCACCCGCCGCATCCGCCAGCGCTCCGCGCACGGCGGCGACGTCCTCGTCCGTCAGATCACCGCTGCGGACCGACAGCCCGCCCGACCCGGTGGCCTGCACGGCGAGGGTGGGGAACCCGGCGTCGGCGACGGCCTCGCGCGCAGCCTCGGGCGCCAACGGCCGGGCCGTCGAGAACTCGACCGCACGGCCCCCGGTGAACTCGACGCCGAACTCCAGCCCGCGGGCCACGACCCCGGCGAGCGCGAGCAGGACGACGATCCCCGAGCAGACCAGCAACCGCCGGTGCCGGCGCAGCAGGTCGGGGTCACGGCGCCCGAGCCAGGTGCGCACGGGTCCGAGCGAGGCGAGCCCCGACCACGCGGGCCGCTGCCGTATCCACCGCCGGCGCACGAGCCAGATCGTCAGCATCCGGGACAGCACGAGCGCGGAGAACAGCGAGACGAGCACGCCGAGCGTCAGGGTCACCCCGAACCCGCGCACCGGCCCGGATGCGAGGCCGAAGAGCAGGCCGCCGGCGAGCAGCGTCGTGACGGCCGAGTCGGCCACGGCGGGCAACGCGCTGCGGTAGCCGATCTCGGCGGCCCGGTCCAGCCGCCGTACGCGCTGGTACTCCTCGCGGGCCCGTTCCGCCACCAGCACGTTCGCGTCGACGGCCATCCCGATCGCGAGCACGAAGCCCGCGAGCCCCGGCAACGTCAGGGTCGCGCCCAACGCGGTGAGGCCCGCATAGCTGATCACCACGTACGCGGCCAGCGCGAGCACGGCGGCCAGTCCGACGAGCCGATAGACCGTCATCAGGAACACGCCGGTCAGCGCCACCCCGATCGCCGCGGCCACCGCGCTGGCCTCGATCGCGGCCGCGCCGAGCGTCGGACCCACCGTCCGCTGTTCGATGATCTCGACCGGCACCGGCAGCGCTCCCCCGGAGATGAGCACGGCGAGATCGCCGGCCTGTTCCCGGCTGAACGACCCCGTGATCTGCGTCGAGCCGCCGGGGATCCCGGCTCCACAGGCGATCGACGGATCGAGCTGCGGGGAGGAGATCACGCGATCGTCGAGCACGATCGCGATACGACGGGCCGGATCACCCGACGGCGCGCACGCCGCCTGTGCGGTGAGCTGCTGCCAGCGCTGCCGTCCCTCCCCCGCGAACGCGACCTCCACCACCGATCCGATGACGCCGGGTGTTCCGGTGGAGGCACGGGCCCCGGAGACGTCCTCACCTGCCAGGGCGGGCGGGCCGAGGGCCAGCGCCGTTCCGTCCTCGTCCGGCAGGATCCGGGCGGTGCCGGGACTCGCCGCGCCGAGCACGGGATGGATCGTCAGCTGCGCGGTGCGGCCCAGGACGTCAGCCGCCTCCGCAGGGTCCTGCACGCCGGGCAGCTCGACGACGATGCGCCGCTCCCCCGAGCGCGACAGTGAAGGCTCGGCGACGCCGAGGCCGTCGACGCGATCACGGAGCACGCCGAGCACACGGTCGGTGGCCGCGGCGTCGGCCACGGTTCCGGGCGCGTCGCGGGTCTCCAGCACGATCTGCGTGCCGCCGCGCAGATCGAGGCCAAGGGTCGGGCGGAGGGTCACGGCCGACCAGATGGACGGGACGAGCACGGCGAGCGCCACCAGGGCGCGCACCACTACGGATCGGGGCACACGGGTCCTCGGAACAGGGCCACCGCGCAGAGGCGTGCGGCCAGGGGATCAGAACGTCGGCTGATCCCCGGCCGGCGGCGCCCGCCCCGGTATCGCGGTGGACTCGCCCGTCCGCTGGGAGATCGTGCCGCGCACGGGAGCGTGGGAACACGCCGCCGGCGCGACGGGCACAGGCGAAACGGGTTCGACCGCCGGGTGACTGCCGATCGCGGTGCACGCGATCGGGACGCGACCGATACGCACCGTGGCGTCGCCGGGCGGCGTCTGGTCGACACCCCAGCCGAGTGCGGCGGGCGCGGGCGGCGCCGGCGCACTTGGCTCTTCCGAGTGCGCGGTGGGCAGGGCCGCGGCCGTGAGGACGAGCGCTGCGAGCAGCGCCAGCAATGAACCGAGAAGGCGACGGACGAGCGCGGCCTGCTGCCCCACGCGCCCACCTCCCGACATCCGCCCCCAGACCAGGCGAAACCGAAACCCTACCCGGCCCGCGGCCCCGGGCTACTGCCGCGCGCTTCTCCCACCGGGACGCGCGACCTCGGAACCGTCGCGGGCGGCTACGCGGCCGGCCGCCCCGGTGGCCTCCCCCGCGCCGTCGCCGAACGCCCGCGAGACGGCCGTCAAGGCGGCGGTGACCTCGGTGGGGACCATCCAGAACGTGGAGCCCGGCCCCTGAGCGAGCTGCGGAAGCACTTGCAGGTACTGGTACGCGAGCAGGTTCGGGTCGGGATTGTTGCGGTGCACGGCCTGGAACACCTCGTCGATCTCGCGGGCGCGACCCTCCGCCTTGAGGATCGCCGCCGCGCGTTCGCCCTCCGCGCGGAGGATGGCGCCCTGCTTGTCGCCTTCGGCGGTCAGGATCGTCGCGCGTTTGTTCCGTTCGGCGCGCATCTGCTTCTCCATCGCGTCCGTGATGCTGACCGGGGGGTCGATCGCCTTGATCTCGACCCGGTTGACGCGCAGGCCCCACTTCCCGGTGGCGTCGTCGAGCACGGTGCGCAGCTGGGAGTTGATGCTGTCGCGGGAGGTGAGCGCGCGCTCCAGGTCCATCGACCCCACGACGTTGCGCAGGGTGGTGACGGTGAGGTGCTCGACGGCCCGCAGATGGTCGGCGATCTCGTAGGCGGCCGACCGGGGGTCGGTCACCTGGAAGTAGAGCACGGTGTCGATCTCCACCACGAGGTTGTCCTCGGTGATCACCGGTTGCGGGGCGAACGACACGACCTGCTCGCGCAGGTCGATGGGCGGGTGCACCCGGTCGACGTAGGGGATGACGATGCTCAGGCCGGGCTGCAGCGTCCGGTGGTAACGCCCCAGCCGCTCGACGTTGCGGGCACGCGCCTGCGGCACGATGCGCACCGCCCGCACGACGGTCACGACCACGAGCAGGGCGACGAGCAGCCCGGCGGCGAGCAGCGGCGGAAGGCCCATGGTCACTCCCGCGCATGCACGACGGCCGTCGCGCCATCGATCCGGATGACGTCCACGGCCCGCCCCACGGGGATCGTGCCGGTCTCGTCGAGGGCGCGGGCCGTCCAGTCCTCGCCGCCGATGCGGACGGTTCCGGCCCGCCCCGTCACGGCGTCCACGACGTAGCCGGTGCGACCGGGGAGCGCGTCCACCCCGAAGCGGACCTCGTCGACGCGGGGACCGTGCCGGGCGGCCGCCCGGCGGAGGACGACGATCCCGGCCGTGGCGGCCACCGCGAAGACGATCACCTGCAGGGGCACCGGCAGCCCGGCGGCCGCCACCACCGCCGTGACGAGCGATGCGCCGGCGAGCAGCCCGGAGACCGCGGTCAGGGTGAAGGCCTCGGCAACACCCAGCACCACGGCGCCGGTGAGCCAGAGGATCCACGGATCCATCCGTTATTCCTCCTCGGTCGCGATCCCGCTGTCCGCTCGTCGCCCGGCCCGAGAGCGGGAACTGAGCGGGTGGGCGTGGGTCAGGAGGCGCCGGATCGCCCGCGGGTCGTCGTCGAGATCGACACCCGTCGGCGGAACGGACGGCCCATCGAAGCCGCTCGTCGCCCAGTCCAGGACCTCGGCGGAGGTGGGCACGAGGTCCAACGCGGATGGCCGGGAGCCGGCGAAGTGGCTCAGGGCGGCGCTCGCAACGCGGTGAGACGAGGACCACCCGTGCGACGGGCACCAGCGCAGTGTCCGGCCGGCGAGCTCCGGCCGGCCCGGGCAATGCAGGAACGTCAGGCGGATCTCGAGCGGGTCGGGCCTGCCGCGCTCGGCCAACAGCCGTCCGAGGTCTGCCACCAGCTCGTCGGCCAGGCGCAGATCGCGCCGCCCCGCCTCCACCATGACCTCCAGCCGATACCCGTGCACGGCCGCGGACGCATCCGGACCGAGCGCGGCGACCAGCGCGTGGGTGTCCATGTGCAGCCCTCTCGTGGTCACGTCCTCCCGGGCAGGAGTGCTCCCGTCAGCCTGGCGCGGCGGGATGCGGGTGGCCATCGGGTCCGACACCCATCTCCGCGTCCTGTGGCATGCAGCGGGACCGGGTCACGGTTCGACGAGGCCTGCGCGGATGGCGTAACGGGTGAGGTCGAGCCGATCGCGCATACCGAGTTTCTGCAGGATGTTGGCACGGTGCCGGTCGACGGTCTTGCTGCTGATCACGAGCGTCTCGGCGATCTCCTTGGACGAGTGCCCTTCCGCGATGAGCTTGACGATCTCCTCCTCGCGCGGGGTGAGGATGGTGTCGGGGAGGCGGTCGCCCTGCCGGCTGCGCTGCAGGTAGTCGCGGATGAGCGCGGTGATCGCTCCGGGGTAGAGGAAGGGCTCGCCGCGCATCGCCGCACGGCAGGCCTCGAGCAGGTCGCGATCGGCCACCGACTTGAGCACGTAGCCGGATGCGCCCGCCTTGAGGGATTCGAAGAAGTACTGCTCGTTGTCGTACATCGACAGCATCAGGATCCGGATGCCCGGGGCCCGGCGTGAGATCTCCCTGGCGGCCTGGATGCCGGTCATCCGCGGCATCGCGATGTCGAGGATCGCGAGGTCGGGGCCATCAGCCGAGGCGGCACCGGCCGAGGCGGCGACGATCTGCACGGCCTCCGCACCGTCGGACGCCTCCGCCACGACCATGAGGTCGGGTTCGGCGTCGAGGATCAGCCGCAACCCCCGTCGGACCAGCGCATGATCGTCGGCGAGCAGGATCCGGGTCTTCGAGGAGTTCACGGGTTCCGCCTCTGCTGGGTGACGGTGGGCACGACGAGTCGCACGTCGGTGCCGCCGCCGTTCGGTGTGGTGATGGTCAGGTCGGCGCCGATGAGCAGGGCACGCTCGCGCATCCCGCGGATTCCGGCGCCCTCGTGGAGCACGCCGCCGCGCCCGTCGTCGGTGACGCGGAGGGTGACCGCCTCCGGGGTGGCGTGCACGGCAAGCTCCACGTGGGTCGCATGGGCGTGGCGGGCGACGTTCGTGAGGCTCTCCTGGGTGATCCGGAAGAGGACGAGCTCGACCTCGCTGCTCAGCACGGGCAGCTCCACGTCCGCCACCCGCTTCACGGATATGCCGCTGACCTGCGTGAACTCGGTGACGAGCGCGGTGAGCGCGCTGGCCAGACCGAGGTCCTCCAGCACGTCGGGCCGCAGCCGCCGCGCAACCTGCCTGACCTCGTCGAGGCTCGCGCGGACAGCCTCCTGCACCGCGTGAAGCTCCTCGGCGAGATCCGCCGGGGCGCGGTCGACCGCGCGCTTCAGGCTCAGGAGCGCCGCGGTGAGGCTCTGTCCGATCTCGTCGTGCAGCTCACGCGCGATGCGCCGCCGTTCGCCCTCCTGCGCCGCGAGCGCATCCGCACTGCTCGTATCGCGCTCGGTCTCGAGCCGGTCGAGCATCGCGTTGAACGTCTCGATCACGTGGGTGAGGTCGCCGTTTCCACGCTCCGCGAGCCGGTCGCGGGAACGCAGCAGATCCACCCTCTGCATGAGGGCGGTCAGTGCGTCCAGCGGAGCGAGGCTCCGGCGCACCAGCAGGGTGTTGGCCGCGAGGATCAGTGCCAGGCCGACGATCAGCACCGGCAGCTCGGTGAGCAGCACCGGCGAGGACACGGTGGCCGGGGAGACCGCCAGCACGAGCGTGCCGACGGTGAAGACCGTGCCATTGATCAGGGCGAGCCGGCGGAACAGCGCGTGGGCCGGCGCGCGCGTGCCGGAACCTGCGGCCAGGCGTGCAATGCGCTCGCTCATGGCAGCAGGGTCTCCGCCCGGCGGTGCTCCCGTCCATCCGGGGCGGGCACCAGCGGCTGCGCATCGGGACGAACCGCGGTCACCGGGTCTACATGCAGTGCCCGGCCCGAGGTGGGTGCTGGACCCGATGGTGCGCCGGCCCGGCCCTGCCGAGACTCGGATGGCGGCAGCGGGACGGGAGGTACGGAGATGGGCGCGAGCGTGCCGACGTCTGGTCTGACATACGCGGGACGCTCAACCCGTCCCGCTGCCGCCACTCGTGCACCCCACGTCCGGGAGAGGCGAGGCTTCCACAGTGGAGATCACCCGTTCCACGGTTCCGGGCGTCGGGACCGTGCACCACGTGCACACCCGCGGCGGCCGACGCTTCGGCGTGCTGGTCGACACCCGGGGCCGGCGGTCGCTGCTGATCTACGACGCCGGTCGTCCCGCAGAGGATCCGGACGAGCCGGTGCTACACATCGTCATCGAGCCCGATGAGGCCGATGAGCTCGCGGAGCTCCTGCGGAGCAGTCCGATGTCCGATCGGCTCGCCGAGGTCGAACGCCGGTTGGCCGACCTCACCGGCCCGGGGGGCTGACGAACGCGCGCCCGGCAGGTACCCGGGCGATCGAGGCAAGGAGGTGGCATGTGACAACGCTCGGGGTGGGCACAGGCCCCGTAGGGTCGGGCGATCGCCCGCCGCGGGCGGGCCGAGCGCAAGGGGGCGGCGCCATGAAGGCAGGCGACATCGTCGAGCAGCTGCCCACCGTGACCAGCGCGGACCTGGTGTCCACCGCGGTACGGCTGATGGCGCAGGCCCACCTCCCCGGGTTGATCATCGTCGACGAGCGGTCAAGACCGCGCACCGTGCTCCCCGGGACGCAGGTCCTGCGGCTCTCGGTCCCCAGAACGCACCAGGAGGACCCTGCGCTGGTCCGGACCATCGACGAGCCACACGCGGACGCGTTCTGGCAGGAGCTCGGCGACCTGACCGTCGGCGACTGCCTGCCGCGCCCACCGGCCCGCCCTGCGACCGTGCCGCCGGAGGCGACGCTGCTGGAGGTCGCGGCGCTCATGGCACGCCTGCGCAGCCCGCTCGTCGCGGTCGTCGACCGAGCCGGCGTTCTCATCGGGGCCATCACCCTGGACCGGCTGCTCCGCGCACTGGCCGCCGCCGAACCCGGCGGCTGACCAGCGGGAATCCGAAGCCACCACCCGCTGACCTGCGGACGGCCCGGCATCCGGGGTGCCCGCGATGACCGCGGTCCTCGCCCTGGGCATCTTCGTCGTCGCGTTCTTCTACATCGCCACGGAGAAGGCGGACAAGGTCAAGACCGTGCTGATCGCCGCCGGGGCGATGGCCGTGCTCGGGCTCACGCCCGGGTCGGAGGTGTTCTTCTCCGAGCACGAGGGCATCGACTGGAACGTCATCTTCCTGCTGTTCGGGATGATGGTGATCGTCGGCATCATCAAGCAGACCGGGGTGTTCGACTTCCTCGCGATCTGGGCGGCCAAGCGGTCGCAGGGGCGCCCGTACCGGCTCATGGTGATGCTGATGGCCATCACGGCCATCGCCTCGCCCTTCCTGGACAACGTCACCACGATCATGCTGGTCGCCCCGGTCACGGTCGTGGTGTGCAACCGCCTGCGCATCCCGGCGCAGCCCTACCTCATCGCCGAGGTGCTCGCCTCCAACATCGGCGGCGCCGCGACGCTGATCGGAGATCCGCCCAACATCATCATCGGGAGCCGCGCCGGGCTGTCGTTCAACGACTTCCTCGTCCACATGGCGCCGATCGTCGTCGTGGTCTTCGTCGTGTTCGTGCTCTTCACGCGGGTGCTGTTCCGGCGCTCGTTCCAGTACAACCCGGACCGCGTCGCGGAGGTGATGACGCTCAACGAGCGACGCGCCATCACCGATCCCCGCCTGTTGGTGCGCTGCCTCGTCGTGCTCGCTCTCGTGATCGCCGGCTTCGGGCTGCACTCCGTGCTGCACCTCGAACCGTCGATCATCGCCCTGGTGGGAGCCGGGGTGATGCTCCTCGTCTCGGGCGCCGACGTCTCCGACACCCTGCGCGAGGTCGAGTGGCCCACACTCGTGTTCTTCATGGGGTTGTTCGTCATGGTGGCCGGGCTGGTCCACACCGGGGTCATCGCCACCGTCGGCACGTGGACCGTCACGATGGTGGGCGACAACTGGTTCGGAGCAGCCACGGCACTCATCTTCGGCTCCGCCGTCCTCGGCGCCTTCTTCGACAACATCCCCTACGTCGCCACCATGGCCCCCGTGGTCGAGAGCCTCGTCGCACAGGTTCCCGACCCGGCCACCGGCCAGGCGCTCTGGTGGGCGTTCGCACTCGGCGCCGACTTCGGCGGCAACGGCACCGCCGTCGCCGCCAGCGCCAACGTGGTCGCCATCGGAATCGCCGCCCGCACCGGCCACCGCATCTCGTTCTGGCAGTTCACCAGGTACGGAATCGTCGTCACCGCCCTCAGCACGATGATGGCCTGGGTCTATGTGTACCTCCGCTACTTCATGTAGCTCCGGCCGCGCTGGTCAGCCGCTGCGGTCCAGCCACAGGGACGCGTAGAACATGTCGCGCGAGAGGTAGCGGTCCACGCCCTTCACGTCGGCGCGTGTCACGGTCGCGAGGTACGCCCTGCTGAGCCAGCAGACCGCGAGGTCCTGGTTCACCAGCAGCTCCAACTGCTGGTACGCCTTCGTCCGCGCGCCCTCGTCAGCAGTGCCGGCGGCCTCGGCGAGCAGCGCGTCCACCTGCGGGCTGGAGTACTTCCCGTAGTTCGCGCTGCCCCCGCTGCCGAACAGCCGCTCGGTCGCCGGATAGGGCGAGTCGAACGAGCTCACCGTCGTGGTCAGGTCGAAGTCACCGCTCTGCACGACCTGGGCGGAGTACTGCGCCAGGTCGTAGAGCTGCACGTCGACGGTGATCCCCACCGCGGCGAGCTGTGCCTGCACGAACTCTCCGAACTGCCCACGGGCGGTCGTCGACTTGAGCGTGATCGAGGTGCTGCCGCCCTCGGCCCGGTACTCGTCGACGAGCTGCTTGGCCCGCTCCAGGTCGAACGCCGGCCACGCCTGCGTAGCGGCGTCGGTGTGGTACGGGCTTTCGGCGCCGAAGAGGCTCTGTGCCGTGACCAGCTGGTTGTTGTAGAGGCTCGCGCTGAGCCCGCGCAGGTCGAGAGCTCGGACCACCGCCTCACGCATACGGCGGTCGGTGAAGGGGGCCCGATTGAAGTTGAAGTACAGCAGCTCACCGCTGTCGCCCGGCCCGTAGTACACGTTCAGGTTCGGCTCCTGCAGCGCCCGCACCAGTTCGGTGTTGTAGGCCGCGAGGATCACGTCGACGTCGCCGTTCTGGACGGAGGCGTAGCGGCTCTCGGTGTCCGACAGCGGCCGGAACTCGAGCTCGTCGAGATACGGCTTGCCCTGCTGCCAGTAGCTGCCGTTGCGTTCGAGTTTGACGTGGGACCCGGGAATCCACTCGGCGAGCGTGAACGGCCCCGCACCCACGGGATGGCGGCCGATGTCGTCGCCGTACTGCTGCAACGCGGCCGGGGAGATGATCATCCCGAGGGTGCCCGTGAAGGTCGGCTGCGCGAACACGACGGGGAACGAGCCCAGTGGCGAGTCCAGTGTGAACTCGACGGTCATCGGATCGACCGCGCGCATCGAGGCGATGCGCTGCGCGGTGAGCCGGGCGGGAGAGGTGGGCTTGTCGATGTGTCGCTGCACGTTGAGGATCACGGCGTTCGCGTCCAGCGGGGTCCCGTCGGAGAACATCACGCCGGGACGGAGGGTCATGCGCCAGGTGAGCCCGCCGTCGGGCGTGTCCATCGACTGCGCGAGATAGGGCTCGGCGCCGCCGTCGGACGTCAGCTTCATCAGCGAGTCGTAGACGGCGAACGCGGCCGGGTTCGCGTTCTGCACCGTCGGGTCGAAGCTCGCGATGTCCCGGTCCATCCCGACCCGCAGGCTTCCTCCCGCCTTCGGCGTCCCTTCAGTCGCTGGATCGCCCCCGAACGGATTCACCGCCTCGATCGCGGATCGGCCCCCTTCCCCGGGCGCGGGCGGACCTGCACTCCCGCAGCCTGCGAGCACCATGAGGCTGATCGCCATGACCAACGCACCGAGGGCTCGTAACCGACGGCCCGACACCTGCACCATGCGCAACTCCTCGTTGAGTTCTGGTACGCAGTCACGCGGGGCGAAGCGACCGCCGGCATCTCGAGCGCCGGCGAGAGCACCTCGTCCCCGATTCGGTCGGTGGCCGACCCTGCTGGTCGGTCATCACGATGTGGAGTGCGGATCCGGCTCGAAAGCACTGGAGGACACCTGCGACGCCGCAGAGTGGCCGGACTCGTCGCGGAAACTACCCTGACCAGCGCGTTTCGATATCTCAGCATCCCGCTGGGACACCATCGTCCCTCCTCCGAGCAGCAATGAGGCGGAGTTCGGCAACGGTAACCGGACGTCGCGGAGGACCTGAAACTCCCATTGCTTCTGGCGGGACATCAACATTGCTGATGGCGGCGTGCCGCTACTCGCCTACCTGTGACCGGCCTGCTCATCAGATCATGGAACGCACCGAGGTTCGCTGTGATCCCGTTCTTCTGGCACCCTCGGCCCGTGGCGTGGTCGCCGGATCGGGAGGCGCTTCGTGATCGGGTCGCGGTGGTCGCCGGGGCGACCCGCGGCGCAGGGCGTGGCATCGCCACGGCGCTGGGCGAGGCGGGCGCCACGGTCGTCTGCACCGGACGCAGCAGCGCGACCGGCGTCGGGACGATCCGGTCCGACTACGACCGCTCCGAGACCATCGAGGAGACCGCCGAACTGGTCACCCGACTCGGCGGGGTCGGGATCGCGATGCAGGTCGATCACCTCGAGTCCGACCAGGTGCGACGCCTCGCCGAGCGCGTCCGCGACGACCACGGCCACATCGACGTGCTCGTGAACGACATCTGGGGCGCGGAGGTGCTCAAAGGCGGGCCACCGGAGTGGAACACCCCGATCTGGCACCACGACCTGGACCGCGGTCTGCGGATCCTGCGGCTGGCCATCGACACTCACCTGATCACGTCGCATCACCTGCTGCCGCTGCTGATCGAGCGCCCTGGTGGGCTGCTCGTCGAGGTCACCGACGGCACCACCGCCTTCAACGCCGACCGGTACCGGATCTCGGCGTTCTACGACCTGGCGAAGGTGGCGGTGAACCGGCTGGCCTTCTCCCAGGGTCACGAGCTCGCAGACCATGGCGCGGCCGCCGTCGCCATCACCCCGGGCTGGCTGCGGTCGGAGATGATGCTCGACAACTTCGGCGTCACCGAAGACAACTGGCGCGATGCGCTGGAGCCCGGTCTCGTCGAGGGCTACCCGTCGGCGCCCGCCGGGTTCGGCTCCTCGGAGTCGCCCCGATTCGTCGGGCGCGCCGTCGCAGCGCTCGCCGCCGACCCCGACCGGGCACGCTGGAACCAGCATTCCGTCACGTCCGCGGATCTCGCCCGCGAATACGGCTTCACCGACATCGACGGCTCCCGGCCCGACAGTTGGGCCACGCACCACTGACCGGATCGCGATCAGCGCCCGGCACCACCACCCTCACCAGGTATCAGGCTGCGCCCTCGTATGCCGGGAACGCCGGCATCACCTCGTCGGCCAGCAGCGCAACCGATCGCTTCGACACCTCCAGCGGCAGGTCCCCGAAGGCGAGGCGACAGAGTACGTAGTTCACCCCGGCCTCGGCGGTCTCCCTGAGCGCGGCTTCACGGACCGTCACCGCGGAACCGACCAGGCACATTCCCGTGGAGACGGCGGCCTCGAAGGACGGCGCGAAGGGCAGCGGGAAAGGGACGTCGTTCTCCCGCCACAACAGCGTGAGGTGGTGGTACCACAGCTCGTACGCCGGACGGGCGGCGTCGCGTGCCTCGGCGTCCGTGTCGGCGATGACCACGTGCCGGCTCATCCCGAGCAGGGGAAGCACGGACGTTTTTCCTGCTCGGGACCAGGCTGCGCGGTAGGCGTCGGTGAGCCGCCGGATATCGGAGGGCGTGGCACCCCCGACGACGATGTTGACGTCGCGTTCCGCGGCCCACCGTGCCGACTCCGGCCGGGAAGCGCCATACCAGAGCGGCGGATGGGGACGCTGGACCGGCGTCAGATGCAGTGGCACGCCGCGAAGCACGAAACGCGGACCGTCGGCGCTGATCCGCCCGGAATCGGCGCCGGTGAGCAGGATCTCGACCGCCTCGCGGTAGATCTCGGCCGCGTCGTCCGGGGTGACGTCGAAGAAGCCGAGCTCGAGCGGAGAGGCGCCGCGCCCGATGCCGAGTTCCAGGCGCCCGCCGCTGAGCTGATCCAGCATGCACATCTCCTCGAGCAGCCGCAGGGGATGCTGAAGGCCCAGGATGGAGACCAACGGGCCGAACCGCAGACGGGTGGTCCGCTGCGCGACCGCGGCGAGGAACAAGCCCGGCGACGGCGCCATGCCGAGTGGCGTGCCGTGGTGCTCGGCCACGTGGTAGGCGTACAAGCCGGCCCGATCGTAAAGCTCGGTCAGCGCGAGCCGGTCGGCATACTGGCGTCCGATATCGGCATCGGCGCCACCCGCACGGTCGAGATGGTCGAATACTCCGAATTTCACAAACCGCCTCCTGTGCCGCAATTTCCGAAACCGTTCTCTCTACTGCAGTATTCAGCATCCGTGCAATACCCGTGGACGACTCCGGCGGATGGAGATTCAGGCCCGGTGGCCACGTCAGTGCGATCGAGGCGAACTACCTTCGGCGAGATGATCGACGCTGCGCCATGGGGTCGACGCCGCCGGAGGAAGAGCGGCGGAGCTGTCTGCGTGAGGTGATCTGGAGCTTCCCGAAGATGTTGGTCATGTGCCACTCGATGGTGCGAGGGCTGAGGAAGAGCCGGGCGGCGATCTCGGAGTTCGTGAGGCCCTCCCGCGCGAGGCGTACGACTTGCATCTCCTGCGCGGTGAGCTCGCTGGTGGTCTCGGCTGCCTGCCGCGGGGCGGGCTCGCCGCTCGCCTCCAGCTCGCGCGCGGCGCGCCGGGCGAACGCCTCGGCGCCCATCGCCGCGAACATCTCGTAGGCCGTGCGCAGGTGCCGGCGCGCGTCCGTGCGACGTTGTTCGCGGCGTAACCATTCGCCGTAGACCAGGTGTGCGCGGGCGAGCTCGCTACGGACGCCGGCACGGGCGAGACGCTCGATCGCCTCGCAGTAGACATCCTCGGCCGCGGGGCCATCGGTCATCAACGCCCGTGAGCGTGCAGTCATGCCCAGCCCCCAGTCCGTGCCGCAGGCGCCGGTCACCTCGGTGATGCGCTCGAGGGACGCGATCGCCTGTTCCGGCTTCCCGCTGCGAGTGGCCGCCTCGATCAGCTCGACCTCGGCGGCCCAGGTGGGCATGCCCGCTTCCCCGGCATGTTGCTCGCCGACCTCCCTGGCCGCGGCCAGCGCGTCGTCGTACCGGCCGAGGCTGTTGCTCAGCAACGCATTCGCCCAGCCGGTGATGGTCAACCCGAGTGCATAGCCGCGGCCCCACCCTTCCGCGGTGGCGGTCTCGGTCAGCCTGCGGGCCTCCTCTTCGCGGCCACGCCACGCGGCAACCAGCAAGGCGGTGTAGGGAACGCGAGGGCCCCCGGTCGCCTCTGTGACCGAATCCAGCTCCTCGCCCAGCGAGGCTGCCGCCTCCAGTTCGCCCGCGAGTGTGTGCACCAGAATGCGGGAGCTCATGGCCTCGGTGAGCACGGCGAGCGCGCCGGCATCCCGGGCGAGCCGCACGAAATCCGCGGTGAACCCGTCCCAGATCTCGAAGTCCCACACCAGCGATGCCGAGCGGCACGCGAGCCAGTGCCAGCGCAGCGCGTCCTCCTCGCAGGTGTGCTCGCGAAGGCCGCGGAGTGCGTCGCGGACCAGTGGGAACCCGGCCGCGTAGCCGTCCGTGAACCGTGCCACCAGACCGTCGAGAAGGAGATCGACGGGCCGTGGGGGCGTTTTCGCGGGAGGAGCGGACCGTGCGGCCTCGGCCACGTCCCGCGGGCTCGTTCCGCCGGTCGGATCGGCGGCCATCGCCGTGGACAGCGCCTCGAGACAGGTCTCGCGCGACAACCGCACGTCCGACGACCGGAGCGCGCCCGCCGCCCTGAGCAACAACGGAAGAGCGTCGCCGCAGCGCACGGTGAAGGCGATCCGGGCGTGCAGCACGTCGGCCTGCGCCAGCTGCAGCGGCGTCAACGGACCGGCCTCCGCCACCGACACCAAGCCGAGGGCCGCAGTGGGCAGACCGGCCTGCTGTTTGGCGTGCGCCGCGGCGAGCGCCCGCCCGGCCCGGCGCGCCGGCTCGGACGTCAGCTCCGCCGCACGTTCCAGGAACGCCGCCGCGGCGGCCAGTCCGCCGCGCTCCCGCGCTCGCCCCGCCGAGCGCTCGAGGTCCGCCGCGACGTCCTCGTCCGGCTCCGCTGTGGCCTGCGCGGCATGCCAGGCCCGCCGGTCCGGATCGGCCTCATGATCGGTGACCTCCGCCAGGACACGGTGAGCGCTGCGCCGATCCTCCGCCGACGCGGCCCGGTAGACGGCCCAACGCTCCAGCGGATGACGAAACAGCACCTGCTCCCTGATCTCGATCAGGCCCGCCCTGATCGCCGCCGCCTTGGCCGCCATGCCGATCTGCAGTCGCTGGGCCGCTCGCCACACCAGTAGCGGCTCACCCGGCGGCTCCGCGGACGCAACCAGCAAGTACCGCTGCGTGTCCGCCCCCAGCTGACCGAGCTGCCGCAGAAACCGCTCCTCGATCCGGGACGGCAGCCTCGCCGTGCTCACCGGCCCGAACCCGCCGGCCAGCTCCCCCTGCACAAGTCCGCGCGACAGCTCCACGAGGGCCAGCGGGTTCCCCCGCGTCTCGGCCACGATCCGGTCCCGCACCTGCTCGTCCACGGGCCAGACGAGTGCCGTGCTCAACAGCGCCCGGGCCTCCTCGTCGGGCAGACCGGCGACCACCAGCTCGGGCAGACCGGCCAACCCAGGCACGTCCGCGGGCTCGCGGACCGCGAGGACCACAGCGACGGACTCCACTCCCAGCCGACGCGCCACGAAGGTCACCGCCTGAACCGATGCCGTGTCCAGCCACTGCACGTCATCGACGACGCACACCAGCGGCCGCTCGCAGGCCACCTCGGCCAACAGGTCGAGCACCGCGAGACCCACGCGGAACCGGTCCGGCGCGGGTCCGCCGCTCAGCCCGAAAGCCGTGGACAGCGCCTCCCGGTGCGGACCGGGCAACCGCTCCATCCGGTCCAGCATCGACTCGCACAGCTGGCGCAACCCGGCGAAGGCCAGCTCCGTCTCCGACCGGACACCCGCGACGCGTTCTACCCGACATCCCCACGCCTGCTCGACCAGATGGTCCAGCAGGACCGTCTTTCCCACACCGAGCTCACCGCGCACCACCAGTGCCCGGCTCTCGCCCGACCTCACCGCGTCGAGCACCTCGTGGAGCACCCGACGCTCGCTGCGCCGGTCAAGCACGACGAGACAGCCGGATCCGTCGGCTTGTGCATGCCAGGAGAACAGCCGGAACATCCGGCGGCCTCCGACGACAAAGCGGGTATTGCCCGATGATGCGGATCATGTCGGCGCCTCCCACTGACCTCGGATACGGCAGCCACCGTTTTTCCGCAGTATTCGCGGCCGGGTCCCCGGATACAACCGCCATGGATCGAACCGAGTGGCCGGCGTTAGCGGCCGATCTCGCCGATCCGGCGAGTTCACCGATCCATATCGCCGACGATCCCCCCGAACCCGGCCCGGCCGGATCGGAACTGCGACGGCGAGACTCCCGCCCACGCCACGAACGCCCGCCGCAAGGATTCAGCGGAGGCGAACCCGCACCGGCGGGCGATGGCCGCCAGCGGCTCGGGCGTTCCGGTGAGCAACTGGGAGGCCGCCTCGAGGCGCGCATCGCGGACCAGCCGCGAGGGGGTCCGGCCGACGTGCTCGACGAACAGACGGCTCAGATGCCGCTCGCTCACCCCGGCGAACGCGGCCAGGCGGGGGACGCCGAGATCGCCGTCGAGGTGGCTGATCACATGGTCGATGACCCGCTGCACGAGAGCCTGGTCGGAGCGCAGAGTCGTGGTGAACAGGCTCACCTGCGCCTGACTCCCGGGACGCTTCAGGTAGGTGACCATGCCGACGGCGACAAGCGTGGGCATCACCGACAGCGGACCGATCATGCCGGTCACGGGATGGAGCACCACCGGAGGCGACCTACGGATCGCGCACTTCGTCGGCATCCACGCACTGCAAGCGCTGCCACTGCTCGCCATGCTGTTGTCGCTGCCGGCCGGGCGGGCCATCCTGCTCCGCGCTGAGACCGTCCACATCCGACTGGTCGTCGTGGCCTCGGCCGGGTACGCAGGGCTCACCGGCCTCACGTGGTGGCAGGCGTTGCGCGGCCAGCCGCTGCTGCGCCCCGACGGACTCACGATGGTGGTCGTAGGCCTACTGGTGGCGCTCGTCGTGGCCGGTGCGGCTGCCGTGGTCGCCGCGGGCAGGCGCGATGCGCGGCGTCTTCAGCGGATGGCCACATGATCTCATCTGGGATGGTCTCCGTTGGTGAGCGTGCCGACACTGAGCCAGCCCCAGTAGACGCGGTGGTGGGCGATGAGACCGCCGCGGATCTCCATCATCTCGACGATGTCCATCTGGTCACCGTCCGGGGACTCCCGCGGGTACTCCCAGGTGAGCCGGGAGCCGTCGGTCAGGAAACCGCTACGGAACCGGCGGCGCTTCGCGGGCTGGTGGGAGAACACCTTCTCCACGAATCGCCGCAGGTTCTCCCGGCCGCGCACGATGCCCTCGTCGGTACCCAGCAGGTAACAGACGAGCGGACTCTCCAAGGTCGCATCGGGCTGGTAGAGCGCCATCGCGGCGTCCAGATCCTTTGCTCCCAGCGCCTCGTCCCAGGCGGTGAAGATGTGCTCGATCCGCCCCTCGACCGTCGCCGGCTCGGCCATGGTCGCCACCCTCTTCCTGTCGTTGATCGGCTGACGGGCCCGACGCTAGGCGCGCAACGCTTCGCTCCGGACCCAATCGTGGATGTGGCACTGTGATGGCATGACGAGCGAACGGGCGGTGGGGCCCGTTCTCGATCGGGATCTGGCGCCGGTGGCGTCGCTGATCGGCGACCCGACGCGGATCGTGATGCTCGCCGCGCTGGCCGAGGGGCGCTCGCTACCTGCCGGCGATCTCGCCCGTCGGGCCGGCGTGCATCCGGCCACCGCGACCGCGCATCTGCGACGGCTGGTCGAGGGTGGCCTGGTCGTGGTGCGCTCGCAGGGCCGGCACCGCTATCACGAGCTGGCGGGACCACACGTGGCCGCGGCCGTGGAAGCAGTTGCGCAGCTCGCGCCGGCCACGCCGGTTCGCTCGCTGCGCAGCGATCGAGCCGCCCGGACGCTCGCCGAGGCGCGCACCTGCTACGACCACCTCGCCGGGCGACGCGGGGTCGAGCTGCGCGACCGCTTGCTCGCCGTCGACGCCCTCCGGATGCTCGACGAGCGTGACCACGAGCTGACCTCGGCCGGACGTCGTCTCATGGCGGATATGGGGGTCGAGCTGCCGGACCCGGACAGGACGCGGCGGGTCTTCGCCCGGACCTGCCTGGACTGGACCCAACGGCGCCCGCACCTGGCAGGCGCGCTTCCCTCCGCGTTCACTCGCAGGATGCTCGACCTGGGATGGGTCAGCCGGGCGACCGGACGGAGCCTGCGCGTCGCTCCGGACTACGACCGCCGCCTCGACGCGTGGTTGTCGAGTTCGGACGGATCGCGCTGACCGACTACGTCTCGCCGCGTAGTCGTACCAGAGTGGCGTGCACGTTCCTCCGGGTCGCCACGACGGCTGCGTCGGTGTCGCCGTCGGCGATCGCGTCGACGAGGGCATGGTGGGCGGCTTCCACAGCGGCGTCCTCGTCGGGGGTTCGCAGGGTGCTGTCCGCGACGATGTCCTCCGCGGCATTGCGCAACGCTCCGAGGAACGACCCGAACACCTCGACGAGCACGTTGTTGTGGGCTGCGGCCACTACCGCGGTGTGAAACTTCAGGTCGGCTTCGACGAGCGCGGCCGCGGACGTCGCGGCGCCCCGCTCCGCGAGCGCGTGGCGCATCCGATCGACGTCCTCGGGGGTGCGGCGCTGTGCCGCAAGCTCGGCCGCCTCGACTTCGAGTGCGGCCCGCACCTCGTAGACCTCGGCGATCGCAGCGCGCCGCAGCCGCTGTTCCAGCGCGGGGAGCGGGGTTGCCGAGACCACGATCGTGCCCAGCCCGTGTCTGGTCTCGAGCTGGCCCGTCGTGATCAGAGCGCGCATCGCCTCGCGCGCCGTCGGCCGGCTCACGCCGAGCTGCCTGCTCAACATCACCTCGCCCGGCACTCTGCTACCCACCGGCCATTCGCCGGAGGCGATGAGACGGCTCAGCTCGCTGGTCGCCTGCTCGACGAGAGACCGGCGCCGCACCGGCTGAACCGCCACCATCGCCTCCGTCACCATTCGTAGCTCGCCCCCGGCGTGAACCTATCGTTCGCCATCGAGCTTTTCGGGCGCGGCGCGGTTCACGGCGGCGATCACGGCGTGCACCGACGCGGTGAGCACCGACGCGTCCAGCCCGACGCCCCAGGCGTCGACCCCGTTCACGCGGCACAACGCGTACGCGGCCGCGACGCTCTCCCGCCCGGGTGACGTGGTCTGCTCCTGGAAGTCGAGGACGTCGACGTCGATGCCCACCGCCGCAAGGCCCTCGGCCAAGCCCGCGAGCGGGCCCGCGGCGGTCCCCTCGACAGCGCGCACCGGACCTCCGGTGCTCACTTGGGCGGCGAAGAGGTGCTGGCCTGTCCGCAGCTGCCATGTTCCCCAGTCGTGGAGGTCGACGGCACCCGGCCTGGACGTCGTGCCGGGCTCCACGTACTCCTGCTGGAACACGCTCCACAGCTCCTCCGGGCTGATCTCCGCGCCGGTGCGGTCCGTGAGGCGTTGCACGACCGCGGCGAAGTCGATCTGGAGGCGGCGGGGCAGCACGAGGCCGGCGTGGGACTGCAGCAGGTAGGCGATGCCGCCCTTCCCGGACTGGCTGTTGACCCTGATCACCGCCTCGTACGTGCGTCCCAGCTCCGCCGGGTCGATGGGCAGGTAGGGCACGTCCCACGCAAGCTCGTCCTCGGAGATCCCACGTTCGGCGGCGAGCGCCGCATGCCGGGCGAACCCCTTCTTGATCGCATCCTGGTGTGTGCCCGAGAACGCGGTGTGCACGAGATCGCCACCGTAGGGATGGCGTTCATGGACGGAGATCCGGTTGCAATGTTCGACGACTCTTCTGATCTCGTCGATGTCGGAGAAGTCGATCTGCGGATCGACGCCCTGGGTGTGCAGGTTCAGTGCCAGCGTCACCAGGTCCACGTTCCCGGTGCGCTCACCGTTGCCGAACAAGCAGCCCTCGACGCGCTGGGCACCCGCCATCAGAGCCAGCTCTGCACACGCCACCCCGGTGCCTCTGTCGTTGTGCGGGTGCACCGAGAGGATCACCGCCTCCCGCCGGTCCAGGTTGCGGTGCATGAACTCGATCTGGTCGGCGTAGACGTTCGGCGTGGAGATCTCCACCGTCGCCGGCAGGTTGTGGATCACGGGGCGATCCCGATCCGCGTCCCACACCTGCGTCACCATGTTGCACACCTCGAGCGCGAAATCCGGCTCCGTCAGGTTGAAGACCTCCGGGGAGAACTCGAAACGCACCTCCGCGTCCCAGCCGTCCACGGCGCGTGCGATCCGCTCGGCCGCGTCGCGGATGCGCCGCGCCAGCCCTACCCGGTCCTCGCCGATCACCGTGTTGCGCCACAGCGGCGCCGTGGCGGTGTAGAGGTGCACGACCACCCGGCGCAGGCCGGATATCGACTCGATCGTGCGGTCGATCAGCTCCGCCCGAGCGGGGGTGAACACGACGGCCGTGACGTCCTCGGGGACGAGTCGTTCGTCCGCGATCTCGCGGACGAAGTCGAACTCCACCTGGCTCGCTGACGGGTAACCGACCTCGATCTCGGTGAAGCCCATCCCGACCAGCAGTTCGAAGAACTGCCGCTTGCGCCCCAGATCCATGGGCTCGACGAGGGCCTGGTTGCCGTCGCGAAGGTCGACGGGGACCCACAGCGGCGCCTCCGTGATGCGCCGCTCGGGCCATGTCCTGTCGGTGAGGGGAACGTCGACCCTGTGGTGGGCGGGCCGGTAGCGGTGCGACGGCATCGCACTGCCCCGCTGCCGGTTCCACCAGGGCGCGGTGGCCGGTCGCGGGCCACGCGGCGTGCGCGATGACGTGCTCGGGCGAAGTGACGGTGAAGCTGCCATGGGCTCAACATAAGAGACCTCTGGTTGTCAGACAACCAGATATCCGAGGTAGCCATCCCTGGCGCCTCGAGTACCGGCCGATCAGCCCAGCGGCCGACCGACGGCGTCCTGGGCGGCGTTCCACGCCGCGATCTGTTGAGATCGCGCGACACATCATGCGACCGGACCCCGCGCCGTGGAATTCGCGCGGGCGAGCAGCTCATCGGCCAGGGGTACGTGGGCATGGGCACCAGGGCCACTCGCGGTTTCGTAGTCCGGGGGGAGCCGGAGTGCGAGGTCCCCGGGGCCGGCGGCCGGCGCGGCTTCGGACGATGATCATCGCTTGGGGGTCGCGCACGGCAGCATGCGCCGCTGCCCGGACCAAAGTGTCGATCATGGCCTTCTACGCGGCCAACCCGCGGCCATTGAGGTCGTCGCCGGTTCGCCGACCGCAGCCCGGCCCCTGAGCCGGCGCTCGACCAAACCGGTGATCATGGGCAGGCGCCGCCTGTCCGAGGGCCCACCGGGTCCGCGGCTCCGTGATCATTGTTCGGGCACCGAGGGCCGCGCGGCGCGCTGCTGCCGGACCCAAATCGTTGATCATGGGCGCACGAGCACCCCCCGGGGCGACCAACCGTGCGGCCTCCGGGACGGTTGCCGGCTCGGCCCCCGCGAACCCCGCCCTGCGCCGCTGCCGGGCCCGGAGCGGTGTTGTCGGCGATCCCGCCCGGCCCCCCCGGGGGTACCCAAAGCGATTCGCGGATGCTCCGGCGGCTGGAGTTATCCCCACATTCGGCTCGGCACCGGGAATCCTGCGGTTGCGTGCCCGGCACCGCCAATGATGGAGCTTCCGGTGGCCCGCGACTCCCCGACGGATCGACTTGCCATACTGCACCGAAACAATTATCTTGATCGCGTCCCCCGATACGGTTCATCCGTAGCAACCCGTGAAAGGCAAGCCACGTGGCGAAGCAGACGACAGTCACCCTGGTCGACGACTTGGACGGCAACGAGGCCGACGAGCAGGTCGAGTTTGCGGTGGACGGCAAGGTCTACGAGATCGACCTCTCGGCGGCCAATAGCGCCAAGCTGCGGGAGGCCCTCGCTCCCTTCGTTTCCGCTGCTCGCCGCACGGGCGTCCGCCGCCGTTCGGCCGGCGCCACCGCAACAGTCCGCCCGAGCGTCGACCGCGAGCAGAACCAGGCCATTCGCGAATGGGCGCAGCAGCGCGGAATGAAGATCTCCGAGCGCGGCCGCATCCCGTCCAACGTGCTCGAGGCCTACCACCAGAAGAACTGACAGGGGCCGGCCCCCACCGTTCCACGGCACTGGGGGCCGGAGGCGCTGCGTACGCCAGGATTCCGCTGAGCATGCGCCTCGGCCCCCAGGTAACGGGCTCAACAGCGCTCCCCCGCAGGTGATCACGGGCCCTCGAGATCCCGCCTGCCGCCGCCCCGATCACTCGGCGCCCGTCGCGCGGCATCACGTTCACCACGGTCGCGGACGTCTTCTCGTATACCGATATTCCGGTTTCCACTCCGAGATCGCGTCCGCGAGCGTGCGCTCGTCATCGCCGGCTGACCACATGTACTGCGGCGCATTCGTCAGTAGCGATGCACCACACGAATCAACGGCCCCACGTCGTGGTTGCACTCCTGGCCTTGCCCACTCGGGCCGGTTGTGCGCACGAACGGCGGCTTCTCTCCCGCCGATAGACATCAGAGGGTAGGTCCGCGAGTTCCCGAAGCGCTGGGTCTCTGACCGGAACGGCAACGAGTCGATCTACGGTCACTCCAGGTTCAACTCGTCTGGATAGTATCGTCACCCGCCACTCCTGGCACACTCTCTACGTTCGGTGGCTCGCGCACCCCCCGCGGTGTCCTCCGAATCGCCCTAGGCGATGGGAATGCCTTCGCGCGCTCGTCCAACGAGTTGACCGGCTGCCACCGGTCCGACAACGGCGGCTACAACCGCTCGAGTCGCCGCATGCCGTTCGCGATCTTCTTCCCCGAACCCGGCAAAACTCTCCCCGGCGCACCCACTTCGACGGCCCGGTCACTCCGGTGGCAGTGACCCGCTCGGCCGCGTTCGGCGGCGGTCTCCGAGCCGTTCAACGGTTACGAAATCGAAGAACCGAGACACATGCGTGTTCCGCGTCTCGACCAGCGGTCGTAACAGCGCTGCCGCTGCACGGTCGCCCGGCCTCCGCACCGTGGCCGCATCAGCCGGCCTCAGGCCATCCGGGGTTTGAGTTCTCCTCACGCCCGCGACACGCTGGTCGCCGGTCGGGATGCGGGCGGAGCGAGGTGAACCATGGCGGGCAGGGCGAGGAGCACGACGGTGCGCACGGGCGACGCCGGGAAGCCGCCGAAGTCGGCCGTGCACGCCGAGACGGCGACCACTGAACGGGCCGCCGGGGCCGAAGGTCGCTTCGCGGGACGGCGCTCGGCGACGGTCAACCTTCCCTTCGTGACGGCCCAGTTCCTCGTGCCGGACCTGCAACTGCCGAGCCGGGCGGAGCTCGGCTGGGTCGTGCACACGGCACGGTCGATGCTGCCGCCCGGCAGGTCACTGTTGTTCTTCGGCGGACTCGCGGCAACCGCGATCGTCGGGATCATCGAGTGGCCGGTGGCCGCAGCCATCGGTGTCGGTAGCGCGTTGGGCGGTCAGGGCGCGACGACCCCGCAACGGCGCACCGGGACCGCCGGCACGAACGGCCCCGGGGGCACCGGTGGCTGATCCCGCGGAGACGGTAGCGCGACCCCTGGTGGCGACGCGGCTGCTGCAGAACCCGCTGGGTCAGCGGGCGGAACCCGGTGCCCGGGGCGACATCGTCCGGGTCACCGACGGGCGGGCCACGATCTATCTGCTCCCCCAGGAGTACGACGCAGCCGATGATCGCTCGCTCCGGTGGCTGCCGGCGAAGCAACATCCGCCGGAACGAGGTTGCCGGCGCGACTTGTGATCACTTCTCCGGGAGACCTCGGCGCTGTGTCTCGATACAGTGCGCCCGGGGGGATCAATGAGCGTGCTCACGAAGAACGCGCCGGTGTCCGTTGCGCAAGTGCGCGAGTTCGTCGCGGGCGGGGCCACGCCGCAGCGGCTACGCCGGGTCGGGGCCGTCCTGCTGGTCGGTGCACTGCTGGCCGGGGTCGTCGGGCTGGCGAACGGCCTGTCACGCGCTGACGCGGTCGGGAGCGAGGGTGTCCGCCTGGCCACGCTCTCCGCCGACGCCGCCGAGATCTACCGCGCCCTGGCGGACGCCGACGCCATGGCCACCAGCGGCTACGTCTCAGGCGGCACCGAGCCAGAAGCCGTCCGCGACCGCTTCGACAGCGACATCACCGCAGCATCCGAGCGCCTCGTGCGGGCAGCAGCCGGCCTCGCCGACGACGATCCGGCCGCCGACGACGTTGTGACGATCACGTCGAACCTGCCCGTCTACACCGCGTACGTCGAGTCCGCGCGCACCTACAACCGCCTCGGTCTGCCCCTCGGCCAGTCCTACCTCGGTGCTGCATCGAACCTGATGCGGGAGACGATCCTGCCGGCCGCCGCCACGCTGCGCACGGCGGAGTACACGGCCCTCGACGCCACACTCGCCCGCGGCGGCACCCTCCCGTTCGCCGTGGTCGTGCTCGGGATCGCTGCGCTCGTCGGCCTCGTGCACGCCTCGATCCGGGAGCGCCGCCGCACCAACCGCGTGATCAACCCCGGCCTGGTCGGCGCCGTGGCCGCGCTCGTCGTCCTCGTCATGTGGTGGGTGGTCGCGACGGCCGTCGCGGGCGGGGCGCTGCGCGGGGCCGATCGGCACGGCGACGCGGCGCGTGCCCTGGACGACGCCCACGCCGCCGCGCTGCAGGCCCGGAGCAACGAGAGCCTCGTACTCGTCGCGCGCGGCGGGGCAGGGGCCTCCGACCAGGGCTTCACCGTGCAGATCGACCGCATTCTCGCGCCCGGCGCGCTTCTCGACACGGCCGCCGCGGCCGATCCCGACGCCGACCTGTCGACGGTCCGAGCCGCGGCCGAGCGGTGGCGCGACGCACACGTGGCCCTCCGCGCGCTCGACGACGGCGGCCGCTTCCCGGAGGCGGTCGACTCTGCGACCGGCACCGACCCGCAGGGCTCCGGGGTCACGTTCGAGGCGCTCGACGCGGCTCTCGGCTCGGCGACGGCCGCGCAGCGGGCCGCGTTCACCGACGACGCCGCAGCCGCGCGGGCCGCTGCCGGCGCGCTGCCGGTGGTATCGGTCGTGCTGGGGGTGCTGGCGGCCGTGGGGATCGTCCTCGGGATCGGGCGCAGGCTGGGGGAATACCGGTGACCGGACACGAGACGCGCTCACGCCCGTCGAGCAGGCTGCCGCTGATCGCCCTCGCGGTCGCCGGAGTGCTGGCGCTCGGCAGCCTGCTGCTGCCCGACGGCGGTACCTCCGCCACCGTGCCTGCGGCGACGACCCAGGCACCCGTGGCAGCGCCGGCCGCTCCGGTCTGCAGCGAGGTGCGGGAGAGCCTGCGCCCCACCGGTCCGCTACCCGCGCCCGGCGCGATGCCCCCGGGCTCGACCATGGCGGCGATCGCAGCGCGGGGCCGGCTGATCGTGGGTGTCGACCAGGGCAAGTACCTCGCGGGCTACCGCAACCCGATCACCGGGCAGATCGAAGGCTCCGACATCGACATCGTCGACCGGATCGCCACCGCGATCCTCGGCCGTCCCAACGCGGTGCAGTTCGTCGTCCTCGACATCGCCGACCGGGCGAACGCCGTCCGGGACGGGCGCGTCGACATGGTCGTCAACAGCTTCACGGTCACGTGCGCCCGGCAGCAGTACGTCGAGTTCTCCAGCGCGTACATGACCGTCTCGCAGCGGATGCTGGTGCCGGTCGACAGCGGGGTGCGTGAAGTGGAGGACCTCGCGGGGAAGCGGGTGTGCACATCGGAGGGCTCCACCACCGAGGACGTTCTCCGTGACCTGCCGCTCGGCCTGCAGGTATCCACCCGTGCCGGGATCCCCGACTGCGTGCTCGACATGCAGCACGGCAGGGTCGAGGCCGTCTCCAGCGACGACGTCATCCTGGCCGGGCTGGCGGCGCAGGACCCGCAGACCGAGATCGTCGGCCGCGCCCTCGACAACTCCCGCTACGCCGTGGGGATGCAGCCGGGCCAGCCCGACCTCGTCCGGTTCGTGAACGGCGTGCTGGAGCAGGCCCGCGCCGACGGCAGCCTCGCCGCAAGCAATCAGCGGTGGTTCACAGGCCACCTCGACACCATCCCGCCGGTCGCACCCGCCGTCTACCGCGACTGACCAGACTTCGCAGATCAGGGGGCGTGGACGCTGAGCGTCGTCCACGCGCCGATCTTGATCACGGTGCCGTCCGGCAGCGGCACGGGCGTGTTGGGCGGGATGATGTCCGAGCCGTCGCCGACCGTCGTCCCGTTGGTGGACTGCAGGTCGACGATCGTCCAGCCGCCGTCGGCACCGGGCAGCAGCAGCGCGTGCAGCGTGGAGACGCCGGGGTCGAGCGGCGGGCCGGACAGGTCGATCTCCGGGTCGATGCCGCGGGAGCGGCTGCGACGCCCGATCGCCATCTGCGGGCCGCTGAGCGTGAACCGGCGCTCCGGGGCGTACGGCGGGAACTCGAGCGTGGCGGCATCCGGCCCGTCGCGGCGGCGCACCTCCTCGAACCACGCCCGGTCCGCGCGGACGACTGCCGTCCAACCGGCAGCCGGTGCGGGCTGCGCAGCAGGAGCGGTGTCCGGGACCGGCAGGTCGGCGTCGTGCCCGCACGCCTCGCAGAACCGCCCGCCCCGCGGCTCCCCGCACCGCGCGCAGTGCGCAGGCGGCTCGGGTGCCGGCGCGGGCGGCGACGTCGTGGGCGCCGTCATGCGAGCCCCGCACGTGTCGCAGTAGTCCGTGGTCGACGACTCGTGCCCGGCCGGGCAGGCGGCCATCAGCCCTCACCCCCACGCACCCGCACGGTCTTCACCGACCGGGTGTCGAGCGTCATCTCGTCGGCGGCGGACACGTCCTTCCGCAGCCGGACGGTGCCCGAAGGCGCATCGACGACCTCGACGACCTTCTCCAGCAGCCTTGCCGTGCCGTCGTTGCCGGACGCATCGGCCAGCGCGACGGCCCGGCCCAGGCGCGCGGTGGCAGTCGGTTCGTCGCCCGCCTTGCGCGCGGCGAGGCCTTCCTGGATCGCCTGGGCGAGCTCGGCCTGCCCGGTGTAGTGGGCCACCCCGGGGCTGATCCTCGTCGAGAGCGCGACGTCCTCGGTCCAGACCGCACGCATCCTGCCCTGGTCGCCCAGCGCCTCGTCCGAGCCCGACCGGACCAGGGTGACCCGGCCCGCGAGCATCTCGTCACCGACCGCGCCGGGCGCCACCTCGACGCACACGTGGTACTCGCGGCTCTCCGCGCCCCACGAGCCGAGCGGGTAGTCGCCGCGCAGCGGGCCCGCCTCGGCGCGGCGGTCCGTGAGCTCCTCGACCGCGGGCGAGACCTGCTTGACGAACCGGATCGTCGCGCCGCGCGGGGTCCACAGCCGCAGGGCGACGTCGGCAACACCCTTGCCCATCGCCGCACCCATCAGCGACCGGAAGTCGGAGGCGAGGTCGGCGGGGTCGGCGACGATGTCGACGGTGCCGAGCAGCGCCGAGGCGATCGCGCGCAGTTCGTCGACCTGCCAGTCGGTGCCGACGCCGCGGCAGTCGCACGCGATCACCCCGGTCACCGACCTCAACTGCTCGGCGAACCAGTCGGGGGCCTCGCCGTTCTTCCCGTCGGTCAGCAGGATCGCGTGCTTGATCGAGCCGGGATGGCGCGCGGCGATCTCGCCCGCCGCCGCGAGCCAGGAACCGATACCGGTGCCACCACCCGCCTGCAGGAACCGCACGACGGTCGTCGCCTCGGCGCGGGTGGCCGCGCTCGCGACGGCCGTGCCGCTGGGGGGATACACCTGGCTGGCGACGTGCGTCCCGGCGATCACGGCGAACGCGACCCCGTCGCGCAGTTCGGCGATCGCCGCCGCTGCGGCATGCCGCGCAGCACGGATGCGGTCGCCCTGCATCGACCCCGAGCAGTCGATCACGATCACCTCGAGGACGTCCGACGGCGGTGCGGGCGCGGTGAGGTCGCCGGAGGCCGTCACGGTGACGATCGCGTCGACGCGGGTCTCACCCGCGGCGAGGTACGGGTTCTGGTCGACGTCGACGGCGAAGGTCATGCCGGGCTCCTCTCGGGTAGGGGGATCGCGACGACCGTGATGTTGTCCCGGCCGCCCGAGTCCAGCGCATACCGGGTGAGCAGGGCGGCGATCCCGTGCGGGGTGTCCGCGGCGGCCGCGACGCGGGCGAGGTCGCCGGGGTCGGGCAGGTAGTTCCACAGGCCGTCGGTGCACAGGAGCAGAAGCCCACCCTCGGCGTCCACGGTGGTGACATCGGGGTGCGGCACCCCGTCCGCGCCGAGCCACCGGGTGATCGCGTGGGCGCGCGGATCCGCCATCGCCGCCGCGGGGTCGAGCACGCCGGCAGCCACCTGGTCATGGGCCCATGAGTGATCGGCGGTCAGCAGTCGCGAGTCCGGGCCGTCGAGGTGGTAGATGCGGCTGTCGCCCACCCACGCGACCGTGACCCGGCCGGACGGCCCGACCAGCGCGGCGACGAGGGTGCACGACGGGGCGTCGGGCTCTCGCTCGGCGGCCAGCCCCGCAACGGCCTCGGCCGCGGCGCCGACGGCACGCCGCAGCAGCCGTTCCTCCTCCGCAGCGCCCGGTGCCGACTCCAGCGGCTGGTAGGTACGAGCCGCAGCCGGGCGCACCCGCACCGTCCGCCCGGTCCGCGGTTCCTCCGGTCCGGCGCCCACCGGCACCGGCACAGGTGCCGGCTCGGCGCTCAGCAGCACGGAGAGGGCCGCTTCGGCGGCGGCACGGGAGGCGTCCTGTGGCCGCCGTGTGCTGGAGACGCCGTCGCAGACCACCGCGGCGACCACGCCGGTGTCACGGCGGAGCCCGAACGCCATCGCGTCCTCGTTGCGGGCGTGGACGTAGCCGCGATCGCTCACGCCGGCCAGCCGGCCGAGGTCGGCGGCGACGTGGTCCGTGGCGCCAGGGACCCGCCTGCCGCAGGCGCCGCAGTAGTCGGGCTCCTCCGGTGCGGCGCCGCAAGCGGCGCACCGGCCGGGTGGGCGGGCATCGGCCGTGCCGGCCCGGCGCAGCGTGAGGTCCAGGCCGCATCTCTCGCAGAACCGGTCGTCCACGCCGACGTCGGCCGCGCAGCGCGGGCAGGCGTTCACACCCATGTCCGGGGCCGTTCGGCGTTCGCACGGTCGATGAGCTCCACCCGATGGGCATGGTCCGTGACGAGCCGCGCCGACGCCCGCAGACATCCCTCCAGAGCCAGGCGCAGGTCGTGCTCGCGCCAGGGCACCCCGAGCAGCGGGCCGTCCTCCGTGCTCCGGGTGGCGATCGCGGCGGTGAGCAGGGCGGCGCGGACTCCCTGGTCGGTGGCCCGGTCCAGGGGCAACGACTCGACCCGCGCGGCGACGGCCCGCAGCTCGCTCGCCGGGACCGACGTTCCGTCTGCGACCGTCGCCTCCACCACCGCGAGCTGGGCCGGGACGTGCATGCTCGAGGTCATGGGGACGGCGTCGAGAGCGGTGATCGCCCCAGCCCGGTCCCCCGCCCGGAGGCGGCAGCGCGCCCGGACGAACGCCGCGTCGGCCAGTGCCGGGTCGGTCGCGGCCAGCAGCGTGGCGAGTTGCTCCGCGTGCGCGTCCGCACCGGCCCGCTCGGCCGCGGCAGCGAGCGCGAGCTTCGGGGCCTGCTCGCCCGGCAGCGTCGAGTAGACGGCGTCGAAGGCGGTGACCGCCGCCGGGACGTCGCCGTCCACCAGCGCCGCGATCCCGGTGAACCAGTCGAGCCGCCAGTCGCCCGCCTCGTCGCGGCGCAACGCGTCGATCGCGACCCGTGCTGCCGCGGTGTCGCCGGCGTCGATGTCCGCCCGGATCAGCCGCAGCCGCAGCTCGGGGCTCGGCTCCCCCGGCCCACCGGTCTGCGCGCTCGCCTCGGCGATGCGGGCGATCTCCGCGCGGTCGACCGTCGCGGTGGCGGCGAGCACCCCTGCCGCGGGATCCGCAGGGTCTACCAGCGGGACGGGCACCATGGCCGCGACCGCCGCGGGGTCCGGGCGCCCGACACCGTCCTCACCGATCAGCAGTCCGGGCGCGAAGGTGCCGCGCGGCGGGCCGAACAAGGTGGACGCCGCAGGTCGCGGCCGTCCGTCCTCGGTGGCCAGAACCTCGCGCAGCACCCCGGTGAGCTGCTCGGCCATCTCGTCGCAGGAGTCGAAGCGGCGATAGGGATCCGGATCGGTCGCCCGGCGCAGGAGCCGGTCGAAGGACGGATGCCGCGTGAGCACCGGGTGCGCGTCCAGATCGGGCAGCGGGGTCGGCACTCCGCGGCGCGCGGGCGGCATTCCGAGCGCCAGCACGGCGAGCGTGCGCCCGACCGTGTGCACATCGGACGCCGGCGACGGACCGAACGTCGCGATCTCGGGTGCCTGGTAGCCGATCGTGCCGAAGACAGCGCTGGTCCGGTCGTCGACGCCGATCACGGCACCCAGGTCGATGAGCGTGAGCTGCCGGTCGTACTGGATCACGTTCTCGGGCTTGAAGTCGCAGTAGACGAGGCCGCGGGCGTGCAGGTAACCCAGCGCCGGCAGCACCTCCAACGCATAGGCGACGGCCTGGCCGACGGGCATCGGGTCGAGGCCGCCGTCGGCACGCCTGCGCTTCTCCATCAGCTGCTTGAGCGAGGAGCCGCCGACGTAATCCATGACGATGTACTCGACCGGTGTGCCGTCGTCATCCGGATGCCGGACGAAGTTGTAGATCTTGACGATGGTGGGGTGGTCGACCTCCGCGAGGAAGCGCCGCTCGGCCACGGCGGCGGCCATCGCGTCGGCGTCACCGGCGTCGAGCAGGCCCTTGAGCACCACCGGCCGGTCGTTCACCGCCCGGTCGAGCGCCAGGTAGATCCAGCCGAGGCCGCCGTGCGCGAGGCAGCCGAGCACGTCGTACTGTCCGCCGACGAGGGTGCCCGTGGTGAGCTTCGGGATGAAGGAGAAGCGGGTTCCGTCCTTCGGGCAGAAGCCCTCCACACGCCCCGGTTGCCCGTCGCGGCCGCGCCCGACCGGGCTGCCGCAGCGGCTGCAGAACCGCTCCGACTCCGCGACCTGCGGGTCGGTCATCAGCGCGCTCACCGGGTCGAGGCGCGGCACCGGTGGGACGTCGACCATCCCGGCACCCAGTCGGCTGCGGGTGGCCGCGGTGCCGCTGCGCCCGCTGCCGCGGCGGGTGGGCCTGCTGGCGGGGCTGCCGGATCCGCCGGACGAGCTGCTGGTGGACCAGGTCGGCGCCGCAGCCGCCGTGCTGGGGCCGGCATCGGTGTCGGTCCCGGCCGCCGCCGGTGCCAGTCCGCACGTGTCGCAGTAGCCCTCGTCGATCGTGCCGTCACAGCCCGGACGACCGCACGACCCCGGAGGCGCCACCGCCGCGCTCGCCGAAGCGTCCGCCGATGGCGGCACGGCCGGAGCCACACCGCACGTGTCGCAGTAGCCCTCGTCGATCGTGCCGTCACAACCCGGCCGGGCACAGGCACTCATCGCTCGTCCCCGCTGCGCTCGGCCGGTGCCGTGCACGGGCACCGTTCGGCTGGTCTGCCCGCGAGCTCGATCATGCGGTCCTCCCCTCGGCCTGCAGCAGGCGCTGGTACTCGGCGAGCGCGCGGGTAGCGGCCGCCAGGTCGCACGGCCGCGCCCACAGCACGGCCCGCAACTCCTCCTCGAGCCGGAGGATCTCGGGCTGCTCGGAACGGCCGAGGCGGTGTGCCTTGGCGCGGTAGGCCTCGTAGCGCCCGCGCAGCTCGCCACGGCGCTCGATCAACCCGCTCGCCAGCTCCCGAGCGGCCCGCAGCGTGTCGGCCTCCGTCGCGACGGCGACGAGGAGGCCGTCGAGCGCCGCGGCCCTCGACGGCCAACCATCGATCACGAGCACGGCGGCCTGACGGGCGCGCAGCGCGGGCCTGCGGTCGGGCGGAGCGGGCGGCAGCGTGACGACGACGATCTCGGCGGCTCTGGCGCGGTCGGCGACCATCCGGCCGCGTAACGCGTCGAGCTCACCGAGCGCGGCGTCGAGCCGGGCGGTGCGTTCGGGCCAGCCGTCCCGGACGGCGGCCGCGACGCGAAGCCGCTCGACGACTCCCTCGACGTCGCGGGCGAGCGGGCCGGTGTCGACCGTCGAACCGAGCGGATCCGTGGTCGCGGCCCGCTCGACGACGTCCAGCCTGCGGGTCAGCTCCGCGAGGGCGTGCTGTTCGGCGCCCAGGTCGTCGGCGATACGGCGGGCGTCGCGGAGCTGTTCGGCGGGCGAGGCGATGCGGGCGAGAGCGTCGCGGTACGCGGAGTCGGCCCGGGCGACGAACGCGCTGACGCGATCGAACGTCGCCTCCATCCGGCGGTGGATGGTGTCGAGGTCGACGTGCTCGACACGCTCGGGGACGCCGGTGAGTCCCCGCTCGTGGAGCGGGAGAGCGGTGCGGGACATCTCGATCGACGGATCGTGCAGCAGCCGCCGCAGCGTGGCGAGATCACCGCCGTCAGCGGCGGCTGTGGCGGCGTCGACGACCCTGCGGTGGTCGTCGAAGTCGCGCCACAGCCCGGCGAGTTCGCCTTCGATACCTGCCCAGAGCCGCGCGGTCTCCCCCGTGAGCCTGCCACTGGTGAGGAGGGCATGGCCGGGATGGCGCTCGAGCTCGACGAGCGCGCTCGCCATCCTGCCCTGCACCGCGACCCGCTCGGCCAACTCGGCCCGAAGTGGACGCGTTGCCCCGTTTGTCATGCCGTCCCCCCGAGGCGGCAGGGTAGCGCGTTCAGCCGGTGCGGAGCAGGATCTTCTGGGCCCGGGTGCAGGCCGAAGTAGCGGTCATCGGAGCAAGATCGCCGCCCCGACGGCGTCCGGGCCGACCGCCTGCATCATCGAGTCGACGAGGGCGCCCTGGTTGACGTCGAACGTCCAGCCGTGCAACCGATGAGTCGGGCAATGAGACGTTGATGCGTTCCACGGACGGAAATACCGCAACTGTTCCACGTGGTGACCGCCAGGGAATTCGAAGGCGCGAAGATTGTCCGCGAGAAGCAGTACTTCAGTGAGGCGTTCGAGCCGAACCGGCGGTCATTGGAGCGGGATCGCCGCCCCGATGGCGTCCAGACCGACCGCCTGCACAATCGTGCCGACGAGGCCGTCCTGGCTGGGGTCGAACGTCCAGCCGATGGGCCCGTCGCCGAACTTCCAGTAATTCTTGAACGTGGCTTGGAAATCCGTGTCCGCGACGCCGAAGGTCACGTTCACCTGGTTCGCGGGACCCGGCTGGAGGGAGGCACACACCGCGTTCGCCGTCTTGTTGAGGGTGTCGTCGAAGCTGATACCCGCCGCGGACAGTGCGGTCTTGACCTCGGGTAACGCCAGGCAGCGCAGCAGGACGCCTCGCCCACTGACGTAGTCCTTCGAGAACACGAAGCCCGTCGTCGAGTCGTTCGACATGAGTGCCTTGAACGGCGCTTCGCGCACGATGCCGTCGGTGCCGACGAGCAACTGCTGCACGCCCCCCGCGATCTGACCGATCCAGGTGGTGACCTCGGTGGTGAACGCGGTCTTGTCGAAGGTGGGATCGACGTGGGCCTGGACGTAGGGGGCCAACTCGTCGGCGATCTCGAGCATGCCCGCCAGGGCCGCGAGGATCAGGCCCTGGTCGCCGGACCAGACGCAGCCCGGTTCGTACGGCGGGTTGTCGAGCGAGTTGTAGGTCCCGTCGGGCAGTGGTCGTTCGTTGACCAAGCCGCCCATCACGCCTTTGTTGAACGTGACGAGCTTCAGGTACTGGTACTGGGAGAGGTTCGGCTCCGTGAACCACCGGCTGAACCACTGGTATTGGGCGTAGGCCATCTTGAGGTACCCCTGGGCGGCGGCCGTCTTCTGGGGCGTCACGGTCTTCAGCGTGCTGTAGAGGCGCAGGGACAGCAGGAAGAACCCGGCGTTGGTGACCGTGTTCTTGACGCCCATGGGGTTGCTGCTCGCCGAGGCACTGCTGTTCCGGCAGCCGTGCGGTACCGGCATCACCTCCGTCGCCAGGTCGTAGCCCGTGCCGACCATGCGTAGCCAGCACGTCTGAGCGATGTCGAGGTAGACGGCGGCGTGGCTGTGGCCACCGCTCAAGTCGTACGCGAACAGGAAGTCGTACGCGCTGAGCGAGGCGAGCCCGCACCAGGCGAAGTCGTCGTCCCAGACGCCGACGTCGTCCAGCATCGGCTGGAAGAACTTGTCCTCGGTCTGCGGCTGGGTTCCGGTCCCCAGCCTGGTGGCCATTCCGTCGTACCATTGTTTGGTCTGGGCGGGCCATTTGCTGTACGCGGCGTTGACGAAGTGGATGGCCGCGTCGAGGGTGTTGGCCCGGGTCCAGAAGTCGGTGATCGCCCAGCGGTTGTTGTACAGGTACCCTTGGTAGATCGGATTCACGCAGGAAACCGGGTCCATAGCGCCTCCTTCGGGACAACGATTGCCCGACTAATTGCGGCGGCTGTTGAGCGCCGCCCAGGATGGCCGCCTGCATGTGCCGGCTGCAATACGACATGCAGTTGATCCCGCCACATCCGGTGTCACTTTCCGTGACTGCGGACGTGGACTCCGGCATGGGATCAGCGGCGGAGCTGCTTGCGTGAGGTGATGCCGAGTTTGCCGAAGATCTTGTGCAGGTGATATTCGACCGTGCGCGAGCTGATGAACAACCGGGCTCCGATCTCGGGATTGGTGAGACCCTCCCGAACCAGGCGCGCGACCTGCGCCTCCTGCGCGGTCAACTCACCGCCGGTCTCCACAGGACGTCTGCGGACGGTCTCGCCGGTGGCCCCCAGCTCGCGCTCCGCACGCCGGGCGAACGCTTCCATCCCCATCGCCGTGAACATCTCGTAGGCGGTGCGCAGTTGCTCGCGCGCATCCAACCTCCGGCCCTCGCGACGCAACCACTCCCCATACAGCAGATGGGCCCGGGCGAGCTCCCCCCGAACCCGGGTGCGTCCCAGCCGCTCGAGCGCCTCCCGGTAGGCACGTTCCGCCGCATAACCGTCGCTCGTCAGCGCCCTGCAGCGAGCCTCGATACCCAGCCCCCAGTCCGTTCCGCTCGCGCGGGTCGACTTCGCGAGCTGCTGCAGGGCGCCGTCAGCACGCTCCGGCATCCCGATACGGGTGGCCGCCTCGACGAGCTCCACCAGCGCCCACGCGGTTGACGCGTTCAGCTCCTCCGGGTGCTCGCTGGATCTCTCGGCCGCGGCCATCGCTTCCTCGTAGCGTCCGAAACCGTTGTTGAGCACTGCCGTCGCCAACCCGGTGACGGTCAGCCCGAGTCCCTCGCCCCGAGACACCGCTTCGTCGAGAACGGTCTCGATCAGGTCGGTGGCCTCGTCCTCGCGGCCCCGCCAGGCGGCAAGCATCAGGGCGCCGTAGGGCACGAAGGGGCTCCCGGTCGCCTCCGTGACACCGTGCAGCTCCCCGCCCAGCGCCTCAGCCGCATCCAGCTCACCGGCGAACACGTGTGCGAGCGTGCGAGCGCTGAGGGCGAGCGGAAGCACGGAGAGAGCTCCGGTCTCCCGCGCGAGCTGCAGGAAGCGGGTGACGATCGCCTCCCACGCCTCCTCGTCCCACAGAGCACGGGCGACGCGGCAGGTGAGCCAGAACCAGCGCAGCCCGTCCTCCTCGGAGACGTCCGGGCGACGGAACGCGACCAGCGCGCGCTGCAACGTCGGCATGCCCGCCGCGAACCCGTCCGTGTACCCCACCGCCAGACCGTCGAGGAGGAGATCAACCGCACGTGACGGCGACTGCGCCGGTGGCGCGGAACGTGCCGCGGCTGCGGTCTCCTGCAGGCCGCTGCCATCCGCCAGCGGGCCGGCGAAGATCGCTGCGTCCAGTGCGTCCAGTGCGCGGCCCGCCAGATCAGGACGGGGTCGCCGAGCGGCTCCGCCGCGGCGATCACCAGCAGCTCACGGGAGTCCGCCGGCAGCGGCGCGAGCTGGCGGCGGAAGCTCTCCTCGATCCGCTTCGGCAGTGGCATCGTCGTGGGCAACCCGAACCCGCCGGTCAGCTCGGCGGGTGTCAGCCCGCGCGGAAGCTCCAACAGGGCCAGCGGATTGCCGCGGGCCTCTCCAACGATCCGGTCGAGCACCCGCTCGTCCACCGGACCGGGCAGCGTCGAGCCCAGCAACGCCCGCGCGTCCTCGTCGGGCAGACCGCCCACCACCAGCTCCTGCAGACCCGTGGACTCCTCCTCGTCCGATTCCTGCTCTTCGCCGGGCTCGCGCGACGCGAAGACCATCGCCACGGACTCAGCTCGCAGCCTCCGTGCGGCGAACATCAGGGCCTGCGCGGAGGCACGGTCGAGCCACTGAACATCATCCACCACACAGACGAGCGGCTGCTCCCGCGCCACCTCCGCAAGCAGCCCGAGCACAGCGAGGCCGACCAGCAAGCGGCCCGGTGGGTCGCCGTTGCTCAGCCCGAACGTGGTGGTCAGCGCCTCCCGCTGCGGACCAGGGAGATGGGCCAGCTGATCCAGCATCGGCGCGCAGAGCTGGTGCAGCCCGGCGAACGGCAGCTCCATCTCTGACTGGACACCCGAAGCGCGCGCCACGCGGCAGCCCGAGGCCTGCTCGACAAGGTGGTCCAACAGGGCCGTCTTGCCCACACCGGGCTCACCGCGCACCACCAGCGCCCGGCTCTCGCCCGACCGAACAGCCTTGAGCAAACGGTCGAGCGCCTCACACTCGCTGCGCCGATCCCGCAGGGCCACCGGCGCTCGCCCTCCTCGCGCCAGCGCAGGAGTATCCGGCCTACTCGTGCTGCTCACGTGCTGTGGCGCCGGCCGGTTCCAGCAGATCGGGCCGGGCCGCGAGCGCGCGGAGGATGCGATGAGGATCCGCGACGAGGCGACGGGTGCCGTGATCGAGCATTCCCATGATCTTCACCAGCTCCGTGGCCAGAACCCCGTCGGCACGGATGAAGCGATGCAGGAAGGTGAAGGTTCGTCCGGAGCCGTACGTGGGCCCGCAGGTGACGCTCACAGGCTCTCCGATGCGTAACTCGCGCAGGTAGCGTGCCTGAGCTTCGAGGATGACCGGGCCCACCTTGTTCTCCATGAAGATCTCGGGCACGACCCCCGCGCGACGCAGGAACTCCAGCCTGACGTGGTCGGCCCAGTCGTAATAGGCCGCGTTGTTCACATGCCCGTTGAAGTCCACTTCGTAGTGCCGCGCAGCGAGCTGCACGCTGAAGATGCCCATGCCCCGCCTTCACCAGCTTCAGGTCTGACACGGCGACTGTCGTCCGGCGTCAGTGCGATCGCATCCGTGTGGATCCCGAGCGACATCCCCGGCGGGCACACCGGGGACGGCACGTGTGCGCGAAATGGTCAGCGCAGGGACGCGGCCTTGTCCGCCGTTCGGTCAGCCGGAGCGGTCGGGGCCCGCGCGGGTCAGCGTCACGCGCAGCAACACCCGCCGCTCGCGCTGCATCGCCGTGCGGTATTCGTCCCAGTTCTCGTGCTCGCCCATGATCCGGCGGTAGTAGTCCACGAGGCCGTCCATCGCATCCGGCAGAGACACGATCTCGACACTGCCCTCCACCTGGATCCAGCTCCCGAAGAAGCCATCGGGCAGCACGCACAGCCACAGCCGTGGGTCCCTGCGCACGTTGCGCACCTTGACCGCGGTCTCCCGCGTGCTGACGAGCACGCGGCCGTCGTCGTCCACGCCGACCAGGACCGGTGACATCTGCGGAGTGCCGTCCTCGCGGATCGTGGCGAGCACCGCCCGGTGTTGTTCACGGATGATCTCTCGCGCTTTGTCGAGATCCATCCGACGACCGTAGTACGCCGGGGCGGTGAGCACCGGCCGACGCCTCGACGTGTGAAGCAGTCGTCGCTGGTGGCGCCTGTATCGGCGCGCCCTGATACTCCTTGCGAGGCGCGGCGGCGGATCCGCGCCGGTGGCGGTGTTGCCAGGTGTTGCGGGATCGGCGCAGCGAGTGTGACGAGCTCGACCGCCTGCTCGAGGCTGTTCGGTCGGGCGAGAGCCGGGCGCTGCTGGTGCGCGGTGAGCCCGGTGTGGGCAAGACAGCTCTCCTCGACTACCTGGTCGAACGCTCGTCGCACTGCCGCGTGGAGCGGACCGCGGGCGTCCAGTCGGAGATGGAGCTGCCGTTCGCCGGGTTGCACCAGCTGTGCTCCCCGATGCTGGATCGGCGGGAGAAGCTCCCAGGTCCGCAGCGCGACGCGCTGGCCACCACTTTCGGGCTGAGCAACGGGAGCCCGCCGGAGCGACTGTTGGTCGGCCTCGCCGTGCTCGGGCTGCTTGCCGAGGTGGCACGGGAGAAGCCACTGGTCTGCGTGATCGATGACGTTCAGTGGCTCGACCGTGCCTCCGCGCAGGCCCTGATGTTCGCCGCACGAAGGCTGGGCGCCGAGTCCGTGGCGATGGTCTTCGCGTCTCGCCCGCAGGGCGGCGAGCAGGAGTCCACAGGCCTGCACGAGCTGGTGGTGGGCGGCCTGCCCGACGAGGACGCGCGAGCGCTGCTGGGGTCGGCGCTGCCCGGTCCGGTGGACGAGCGGGTGCTCGCCCGGATCGTCGGCGAGACCGGCGGCAATCCACTCGCGCTCCTGGAGCTACCGCGCGGGTTGACGCCCGCCGAACTGACCGGCGGCTTCGGACCGCCGACGACGACGGCACTCCCGAAGCGGATCGAGGAGAGCTTCCGACGGCAACTGGCCCCATTGCCGGCGGACACGCGGCGCCTGCTCGTGATCGCCGCGGCGGAGCCGCTCGGGGACCCCGTCCTGATCTGGCGGGCCGCGCAGTGGCTGGGGGTCGGCCACGAGGCGAACGGGGCAGCGGCCGGGCTGCTCTCGATCGGCTTTCAGGTGCGGTTTCGCCACCCGCTGCTGCGCTCGGCGATTCACCGGGCCGCCTCCGCGCAGGAGTGGCAGAACGCGCACCGTGCCCTCGCGGAAGCGATCGATCCCGACGTCGATCCCGACCGCCGGGCCTGGCACCGTGCCCAGGCGGCCGCGGAGCCGGACGAGGACGTCGCTGCGGACCTCGAGCGCTCCGCGGGCAGGGCACAAGCCCGCGGCGGGCTTGCCGCAGCCGCCGCGTTCCTCGAACGTGCCGCGCACCTGACCCCCCAGCCGGCCCGCCGAGCCGAGCGGGCGCTGGCCGCGGCGCACGCCACACACCAGGCCGGCGCCCCCGACACGGCCCTGGAGCTGCTGGCCGTTGCCGAAGCGGGACCGCTCGACCCTCTGCCACGCGCCCGCATCGATCTCCTGCGCGCGCAGATCGCGTTCACCGTCAACCGCGGCCGTGACGCGCCACCGCTGCTGCTGCGGGCCGCACGGGAACTCGAACCGCTCGACGTGCAGCTGGCTCGGGAGACCTACCTGGACGCGCTCAACGCAGCGATCTTCGCCGGTCCGCTGGCCGGGAGCTGCGGTGTGTCGGAGACTGCCGATGCCGCACGGGCCGCGCCCGCCGGGGTGCGGCCCCCGCGCGCGCCCGATCTGCTCCTTTCGGGGTGGGCGGTGCGGTTCACGGACGGTTACGCCGCTGGGATGCCGATGATGCAGCGGGCGCTGGCCGCCTTCCGCAGCCCGGACCTCTCGGAGGAGGAGGGGCTGCGCTGGCTCTGGCCCGCCATCCGCACCGCCCGCGACGTGTGGGACGACGAGACCTGGGAGCTGCTCGTCATCCGCTTCCTGCGGCTCGTGCGGGAGACCGGAGCGCTCAGCGCCCTGTCCGTCGCCCTGACCGCCCGCGTCGCCGTGCATGTGGTCGCAGGCGAGCTGGCCACGGCTGCGGCGCTGGTGGAGGAGGTGGAGACGGTCATCGAGGCCACTGGCCCGCTTGCGCCCTACGGCGCCTTGATGCTCGCCGCCTGGCAGGGCCGGGACGCCGAGGTCGCCGAGATGGTCGGCTCCACGCTCGACGATGCGAGGTCCCGCGGCGAGGGGGTCGCCCTGCCCATCACGTGGTGGGCGCTGGCGCTGCTCGACAACAGCCTCGGCCGGTACGAGGACGCGCTGACCGTTGCCCTGAGGGCCGCCGGACCGCCCGGAGGAGCTGGGGGCACCCATCTGGGTGCTGGTCGAGCTCATCGAGGCCGCCGCCCGGAGCGGGGCGCCCGAGCATGCCGCCGCCGCCCTCCAGCGACTCACGCCGACGACCCGCGCCGCCGGCACCGAATGGGCGCTGGGCATCGAGGCCCGCTGCCGCGCGCTGCCGGCCGAGGGCCCGGCCGCCGAGAACGGCTATCGAGAGGCGATCGACCGCCTCGGGCGGACCCGCATCCGCGGCGAGCTCGCCCGCGCCCATCTGGTCTTCGGCGAATGGCTGCGCCGCGAGGGTCGGCGCCTGGATGCGCGCGAGCAACTCCGCACTGCCTACGAGATGTTCACGGCGATGGGGATGGACGCGTTCTCCCGGCGTGCCGAGCGTGAGTTGTCGGCTACCGGCGAGACCGTCCGCAAGCACACCGTGGAGACCGGAAGTCAACTGACCGTGCAGGAGGCGCAGGTCGCACGTCTGGTTCGCGAGGGCCTCACGAACCCCGAGATCGCGACCCGGCTGTTCATCAGCCCGCGCACCGTCGAATACCACCTGCACAAGATCTTCGGCAAGCTCGGCATCACCTCACGCAAGCAGCTCCGGCGCTGATGCCGTAGCGCTGAGCCCCCCGGCCCTCCTCCCCGGTGCCCTCACTAGGGATCCGACCCGGGATTCCCACGGAGGCGTCCGGAGCGTCGCCATCCGACGGTTGAGACACCGGCCCGACGAGGTGAGCGAACGCCGGTGGCCCCGTCGCCGGACCTCGTCATGCCACAGAACGGAGCAGAGCGTGGGAAGAGTAGACGGCAAGGTCGCCTTCATCACCGGTGCTGCGCGTGGCCAAGGCCGCAGTCACGCGCTACGGCTGGCCGAGGAAGGTGCGGACATCATCGCGCTCGACATGTGCAGGCCGCTCACGTCCGCGCGGTATAACCTCGCTTCCCCGCAGGACCTGGCGGACACGGCACGCGAGATCAGGGCGCTTGGCGGGCGCGTCGCCGCCTTCGAAGCGGACGTCCGGGATGAATGTGCGCTGCGGAAGGCGTTCGAGGCCGGGGTCGGCGAGATCGGCCCCGTCGACATCGTGATCGCGAACGCCGGCGTGGCGTTGTTCGCGGTGGACGAGGCCTACGACGCCTGGCAGGACACGATCGACATCAACCTCACCGGCGTCTTCAACACGATGGAGACCGTGGTGCCGTCGATGATCGACCGCGGGGCGGGTGGGTCGATCGTCCTGACCAGCTCGACCGCGGGGCTGCGTGGCGTACTCGGGCCGTCTCGCGCCGCGCTCGGATACGTCGTCCAAACACGGCGTGGTGGGCCTCATGCGCTCCTACGCGAACATCCTCGCTCCACATTCGATCCGGGTGAACTCCGTGCACCCCTCAGGGGTCAAGACCGCCATGCTCACCGCCGCGTCGATGACGGCCTTCCTCGAAGCGAACCCGCAGATCGCGGCGGGATTCGCCGCCACTCCGATGCCGATCGACCTCCTCGACTCCCGCGACGTCAGCAACGCGGTGCTCTACCTCGTGTCCGACGAGGGCCGCTACGTCACCGGCACCACGTTGCCCATCGACGGCGGCCGCACCAACAAGAACTGAGATCTCTTCCTCACGGAACCACGAAGGACAAATGATGACATCCATCAGCGGATCGACCGTCCTCGTCACCGGCGGGCAACGTGGCCTCGGCAAAGCATTCGTCGAGGCTGCGATCGACCTGGGCGCCGCCACGGTGTACGCGACCGCACGCAGGCCGCAGCCCAGCGCCGACCCACGGGTCGTACCGCTCGCCCTCGAGGTGACCGACCCGTCCTCGGTGGCCGCACTCGCCGATCAGGCCCGCGATGTGTCCATCCTCGTCAACAACGCCGGCGCGACACTGCGCAAGCGACTCATCGACACCACGGTGGACGAGCTCAGGGATCTGTTGGAGACCAACCTCTTCGGCGTCCTGCGAGTCACGCAAGCTCTCGCGCCCACCCTCGCCGCCAACGGTGGCGGAACATTGATCAACATCCACTCCGCGATGTCCTGGATCGCCGGAGCGGGCCCCTACGGCGTGACCAAGGCCGCGTTGTGGTCAGCGACGAACTCCTTGCGCATCGACCTGGCAGCCCAAGGGACGCAGGTCGTCGGCGTCCACCTCGGATACACCGAAACGGACATGACGGCCATCCTCGACGTCGTGAAGAACGATCCCCGCGAGCTGGCCCATGCCGTGCTGGTCGCGGCCGAGAACGGACAGACCGAGGTGCTGTCGGACGAGGTGAGCCGACATTTCAAGGCGGCACTCTCCGGCCCGGTCGAAGGACTCGAGTTCACGCTCGTCGACGGCAAGGTGGTGGGGAAGCACGCCTCGGCCGCGGCCCGACGAGCGTGAGCGATCTCGCGCGCGAGTTCCCGATGACCCTCCTCTCCTTGTTCGGATGCTCGAGGCGAACGGCCTGATCCGCACGGTCAAGCTCGGCCGCGTGCGCACCTGCGTGCTCAACCGCGACCGCCTCGCTCTCGTCGACGACTGGCTCGCGGAGCAGCACCGGATCTGGGAAGAGCGCACCGACCGGCTCGAACGCCTCGTCACCGATCCGGACCAGGAGCAGCAGCAATGAACCCCGAACTCGACCTGACCCTGGAGCGGATCATCCGCGCCCCACGCGCCGTCGTGTGGAGCGCGTGGACCGATCCGTCCCGACTCGAGAAGTGGTGGGTCCCGGCTCCGACCGTGTGCCGCGTCGACCGCCTGGACGTCCGGCCCGGCGGCGGGTTCGTGACGCGACTGAGCGACGACGGGGTGAAGTTCGTCCCCCACATCAACGCGAGCTTCCTCGTCGTCGACGAACTCGAGCGGATCGTGTTCACGAACGCGATCGACAGCACCTGGCGCCCCACGAATCCCGCTCCGGTCCCGATGACGGCCGAGATCACGCTGACCGATCACCTGGACGGCACGGACTACCGGGTCCTCGTCCGGCACGGCGATCCCACCGCCCGCGCTCGCCACGAAGAACTCGGCTTCCTCGAAGGCTGGGGCTCGGTCACCAAGCAACTCGCCGCGGCCGCGGAGAGCCAGGCCGCGCGATGACGATCGCGCTCACGGAGTTCGTCACCCTCGACCAGGTCAGCCAGACCCGCGGCTAGCGCGCTGCGGATACATGCGCGCCTCCCTATTTGAAAATCATATTCAGTAACGGTTGACTCGTGGCGTGACCTTCCCCTCGCTGCCTCTCAACCTCGGCGGCGCGCCTCGTGACCCGGGCCGGGGGCGCCGCGCCACAGAGATCGCCGATCTGGTGCGCTTCCTGCTGCAGCTACCGGCGGATGCGCCGGTTACCGTGTTTCCACTCGCCTGCCGCGAGCCCGGCTGCCCACCCGTGGAGACCGTGATCGCCGTGCTCGCGCCACCCCGGCGGCGCTGGACGATCCACCGCCCGCTGGCCCAGATCGACGACGGGGTCGTCACCGACCTGCTCACCCACAACCCGCAGGGATTTACCCATGACTGATCAGCGCATCCCCGTGACCGTCCTGACCGGGTTCCTCGGCTCGGGCAAGACCACGCTGCTCAACCGGATCCTCACCGAACAGCACGGCCGCCGCATCGCCGTGATCGAGAACGAGTTCGGCGAGGTGGGTGTGGACGACGCGCTGGTGCTCGACGCCGAAGAGGAGGTGTTCGAGATGAACAACGGCTGCATCTGCTGCACCGTGCGCGGCGACCTCATCCGCATTCTCGGTGCCCTGCTGCGGCGCAAGGACCGCTTCGATGCGATCCTCATCGAGACCACCGGGCTGGCCGACCCCGCGCCGGTCGCGCAGACCTTCTTCATGGACGACGCCCTGCGCGCCGAACTGCGCCTCGACGCGATCGTCACCGTCGTCGACGCCAAGCACGTCCTCGGTCACCTGGACGAGGTCAAGCCCGACGGGGTGGAGAACGAGGCCGTCGAGCAGATCGCGTTCGCCGACCGGATCGTGCTCAACAAGATCGATCTCGTCGAGGCCGCACAGGCCGCCGAGGTGACCCGCCGGATCCGCGCGATCAACGCGCCGGTCATGGTGCTTCCCGCCGTGCGCGGCGACGTCGACCTCGCCGACGTCCTCGACGTTCACGCGTTCGACCTCGACGCGATCCTGGCCGGCGAACCGGAGTTCCTCGACCCCGACTCCGAGCACCAGCACGACGAGTCGGTGACGAGCGTCGGGATCGAGGCCGACGGCACCATCGACCCGGGCGCACTCAACACCTGGCTGGGCGCGCTGCTGGCCACCCGCGGGCAGGACCTCTACCGGAGCAAGGGCGTGCTCTGCCTCGCCGACACCCACCGCCGCTACGTCTTCCAGGGCGTACACATGCTCCACGACGGCGAGCTCGGCGAGCCGTGGCGCGACGGGGAGTCCCGGCGCAACCGGATCGTGTTCATCGGCCGCAACCTCGACCGTGAGGAGCTGACCGCCGGGTTCCGCTCCTGCCTCACCACCGCCACGGTCGGAGTGGCCGGATGACGACGGCGACCACGGACACACGCTGGACCGTCGATCTCGGCGAGCCGGTGATCCACTGCGTGTCCTTGCCCGGCGCACTCGCGGCCGGAGGCTCGGAAGGCACGATCGTCGTCGTCGACCTCTCGAGCAGTGTCCTGCTCCGGCTACGCCTCGGAGACTTCCTGCTCGGCCTGGCCGCCAGCCCGGACGGCACACGTCTCGCCGCAGGCGGCGGCGAGCGGGTCGCGGTCTGGGACCTCGCCGACGGCCGCCTCCTCGCCGAGCACCCCACTCAGTGGAGCTCGGCCCTGGCCTGGTCCGCCCGTTCCGACCTGCTCGCCGTGGGCGACGGAAAGCAGGTGCGTGTGCTCGACCGCGACGGCGCACCCCGCTGGACCTCGACCCCATTGACGTCCACTGTGGCCGGTCTGGCGTTTCTCCGACGCGACGGCCGCCGTATCACCGCCGCCGCGTACCGAGGCGTCACCATCTTCGAACCCGACTCCGACCGGCTGATCGAACATCTCCTCGCCCCGGGATCGATCGCCGGGATCGCCGTCGCCCCCAACGGGCGCTGGGTCGTGGGTGGCAGCCAGGACGCCACACTGCACGGCTGGAAGGTCCCAGGCGGCGACGACTTCAGGATGAGCGGCTTCCCCACGACCGTCTCCCGGCTCGCATTCGAGTCCAGCGGACGCTGGATGGCGTGCGACGGCGGCGACGCCGTCGCGTTCTGGGACTTCTCCGGGCACGGACCCACCGGCCGCGAAGCCGTGCTCGGCGACGGCCACCGCGGCCTGATCACGGCGATGGCCTGGCATCCCGGCAACGCGCGCACGCTCGTGACCGGCGACGGCAACGGCGATGTCATGACATGGGTACTCGACACGTCCGTCCGCCCCGGAGAGCGCATCCGCCCCACGCGCGCGCGGTCCACGGGCGACCCGATCGACGCCCTCGCCGTCGTCGACGGCTACCACCCGGTCACCGGGCACCGATCTGGCGCGATCACGTGCGGCACGGCATCGTGACGGTGCCCCGCACTCCGACCCTCGAACCGGACGGGCGCCGCACCACCGGTCTGTCACCGCCCGATGATCACCACGAGATCGGCGGATCCGCCCTCGCCGGGGCGAAAACGCGCATCTGGGAACGATCATTTTGGGTTCAGATCCAGCCGCTCCTCTTGAAGAGCACGTAGAGCCCGAACGCGAGCAGCACCATCACGAGCAGGGCCAGCGGGTAGCCGAGCGCCCAGTGCAGCTGGGGCATGTGCGCGAAGTTCATGCCGTAGATCGTGGCGATCAGGCTGGGTGCGAACAGGATGGCCGCCCACGAGGAGATTCGTTTGAGCTGCCCGCTCTGGCCGTAGCTGGCCTCGGTCAGCGCGGTGAGCTCGGCACTCTGCCGCTGGGCCACCAGAGCGGCGTTGACCGCCATGACGTCGACGAGCAGTTCGCGGAAGCTCTGTGCGCGTTCGACCGCACGGGTGCTGTGGTCAGCCACATCGCGCAATGCCCGGCGCAGCTCCAGGTCGGACTCCCCGGCCTGGGCCTTCAGCTGCTCGCGTAACTCCGAGCAGAGTGCAGGTAACGGCTCGACGGCGCGCTGGAACGTGATCACCTCGCGGGTCAGGTGATAGATCCGTCTCGACGCGGCGGGATCGCCGTCGAATACCTGCACCTCGATCTCGTCGATATCGGTTTGCAGGTCATCGAGCACCGGACCGTAATCGTCGACGACCTTGTCGAACACCGCGTAGAGAACCGCGAAAGGCCCGTTCCGGAGCAGATCGGGGTCCTGCTCGAGACGGTGGCGCACCGGGCGCAGGTCGGGCTCTTCGGCATGCCGGACGGTGATCACGAAATCCGGTCCGACGAACAGATGCAGCTCGCCGATCTCGATCGCCTCGGCGGCGTCGACGTAGCGGACCGGCCGCAGGACGACGAACAGGACGTCGTCGTAACGCTCCAGCTTCGGCCTCTGGTGCGCCTTGATCGTGTCTTCGACGGCCAGTTTGTGCAGGTCGAACTCCTGCGCCACCGCGTGGATCTCGTCGGGGTCCGGGTGCAGCAGCCCGATCCAGCAGAAGCTGTGGCCGTCGCCAGGGCAGGCACGCAACTCCGAGAAGGTGCGGTCCATCGAGTCCGGCTGCACCTCTCGGCGGCCGTCGATGTAGATGGCGTTGTCGACCACCGGCATGACGCGGCTCCCAACGGTGAGGCAGGTACCCGGCGGTGGGTCGGACCGGGGCCACCGGACAATTCTCCCATCGGAGTGCCATCGCGTGCTCGCCATCGGCCTTGACGAGATCCGAATGGTCGATGCCCGGGACATGGGGTTTGATGGGGCTGTGCAGGTGGAACCGATCCTGCAAGCTCATCGGCCGCTCGTTGTCAGCGCTGCTGCCGTGGCACCCCTGGTTGCCTGCGCAGCCCTGAGCCCGCTCCGGGACAACTTCGCGAACACCAATATCGCGCTCGTGCTGGTACTCCTCATCGTCGCGGGAGCCGCCACCGGCATCCGAGCGGCGGGCCTCGTCGCCGCGTTGTCGAGCGCAGCCTGGTTCGACTTCTTCTTCACCGAGCCGTACAACCACTTCAGCATCGTCGATCGCGCGGACATCGAGACGGCGGCGCTGCTCATGCTCGTGGGCGGCGCCGTCACCGAGATAGCCCTCTGGGGGCGGCGCCAGCAGGCGCGTGCGAGCAGCGAGCAGGGCTACCTCGACGGTGTGCTGAGCACCTCTGCGGCGGTCGGCGCCGGCCGCTCGTCCACGGACTCCCTGCTCGACCACGTGTGCGAACAGATCGTCGGCGTCCTCGGAATCGACCGCTGCCGCTTCGATCCCGGCAACGACGCCATCCTCGCGACCCTCGACAACGACGGGACCATGACGTACAACGGCCGCCCGTTCGACGTCGGTCGTCTCGGGCTGCCGACCGACTCCGAGATCGCGCTCGTGGTGCAGAGCGGTGGCGTCGTCCACGGCAGATTCCTGCTCACCGCCGCTACCCGGATCGTCCGGCCGACGCTGGAGCAGCTCCGCGTCGCGATCGCACTCGCCAACCAGGTAGGTGCCGCGCTCGCCACCTCGGACGAACACCCTCCGCGCATCGACCCGAGCCGGTAGCGACGACCGGGATCGGCCACGGCCCTCGTCACTCGCCCGGTCGTGTTCAGATCTGGTTGCGTGAGGTGATGTCGAGCTTGCTGAAGAGCCTGCTCAGATGCCATTCGACGGTCCGCGGGCTGATGAACAGCCGAACCCCGATCTCAGGGTTCGTGAGGCCTTCACGAACCAGGCGGACGATCTGGGCTTCCCGCGCGGTGAGTTCCTTGGTGGTCTCGGTGCAGCGTCTGCGGGCGGTCTCGCCGCTGGCCTGCAGCTCACCGGCCGCCCGCTGGGAGAACGCCTCCATCCTCATCGCGCTGAACATCTCGTGGGCGGTGCGGAGCTGCTCACGCGCGTCGAGGCGGCGGCGCTCGCGGCGCAGCCACTCGCCGTACAACAGGTGGGCTCGGGCGAGCTCCCCACGCAGGCGGGTGCGGCCGAGCCGATCGATCGCTTCGCGGTAGGCGTCCTCGGCGGCTTGGCCGTCGCTCAGCACGGCGCGTGAGCGGGCCTCGAGGCCCAGCGCCCAGTCGGTGTCGTTCGCGCGGGCCAGCAAGGAGAGCCGCTCGAAAGCCGTGGAGGCGAGTTCGGTCTCTCCGCTGTGGGTGGCCGCCTCGATGAGTTCGGTCAGCGTTGCGCGGGCGAGCATGCTCATCTCCTGCGGGAGCGCGTCGCAGGCCTGGGTGGCAGGCGCAAGCGCGTCCTCGTACCGACCCAGGCCGTTGTAGAGCACTGCCTGCGCCCACCCGACGATCGTCAGCCCGATCCCCTCGCCCCGGCGCCGGACCTCGGACCCGCTCCCCGCGATCAGCTTGACGAGGTGGTCCTCGCAGCCGCGCCAGGCAGCAAGCATCACGGCGCTGTGCGGCCACGACGGCTCCCCGGTCGCCGCGGTGGCCGCGCGGAGCTCCTCCAGCAGCGACTCCGCCGCGGTCAGATCGCCCATGAGGACATGCGCGTTGATGCGTTCGTTCAGGGCCGTGGGCAGCCTGCCGAGCGCGCCGGCGTCGCGGGCGAACCGGACGTGGCGGGTGGCGAGCAGGTCCCAGGCCGCGTCGTCGCCCAGGTCCCCGGCGGTGCGATGGGCATGCCAGAGCCAGCGGAAACCGTCCTCGTCGGGCGGGGTGGGGCTGAGGAAGGCGCTCAACGCCTGCCGTAGCAGCGGTGTCCCCACGGTGTAGCCGTCGGTGAACCGCGCTGCCAGGCCGTCGAGGAGGAGATCGGTCGCGCGTGGGGGCTGTGGTGCGGCAGGCACAGCACGCGCCGCTTCAGCCACCTCTCGGACGTCGGCGCCGCACGCCAGGTGACCGGCGTGCATGGCCGCGGCGAGCGCGTCCAGGTAGGTCTCGCGGGCCAGCCGAAGGTCGAGCGGCTCGAGTTGCTTGGCGGCCTTGAGAAGCAGCGGGGCCGCGTCGGAACCGCGATTCATCGCGAAGGCGAGCTCTGCGCACAGCTGGTCCACGCGGGCATGCTGCAGCGGGTCCAGCGGGCCTGCCGCCGCGGTCGACAGCAGTTCCATCGCCGCGTCAGGTGAGCCGGCCTCGTGCATGGCGTGCGCTGCAGCCAGCACGCGCTCGGCCCGTCGTGCCGGATCGACGGTCAGGTGGGCGGCCTGTTCCAGGAATACGGCGGCTGCTGACGGCCCGCCGCGCTCCTGGGCGCGCTCCGCAGAGCGCTCGAGGTCCGCCGCAATGCTCTCGTCGAACCCCTGGGCCGCCTGGGCGCGATGCCAGGCGCGGTGATGGGGATCCGCCTCGGGATCGATGGCCTCGGCCAACGCCCGGTGCGCGCTCCGTTGTTCCTCCACGGAGGCTGCACGCAGAATCGTGGAGCGCATCGTCGGATTCCGGAACCGCACCTGGGCGCCGATCTCGACCAGCCCGGCCGCGGGTGCGGCCGCCCCGATCCCGATTCCGTGCCGATGAGCCGCCCGCCACACCAGCACCGGGTCACCGAGCGGTTCCGCCGCGGCGATCAGCAGCAGCCGCCGGGTGTCGCCCGGTAAGGACTCGAGGTGCCGCTGGAGGCTCTCCCCCGCCTGCCTCGGGACCGTCGTCCTGCCTGGCAGGCCGAACCCGCCGGTCATCTCGGCCGGTGTCAGTTCCTCCCGCAGCTCCAGCAGCGCCCGAGGGTTACCTCGAGTTTCGGCGACAATCCGGTCGACCACTCGCTCGTCCACCGGGCCGAGCAGCACCTGGCCCAGTAGCGCTCGCGCATCGTCGTGCGCCAGGCCCGTGACCACCAGCTCCGGCAGCCCCGTCGCCTCGTCCTTCTCGTGTTTGCGCGACGCGAAGACCAACCCGACCGGCTCGGTCCCCAACCGCCGAGCGACGAACGTCAACGTCTGCGCCGATGCCTTGTCGAGCCACTGCGCGTCATCCACCACCCAGAGCAGCGGCTGTTCCTCGGCCACCGCGGACACCAGGCCGAGTACGGCCAGGCCGACCAGGAAGCGACTCGGCGCCTCCCCCTTCTGCAGACCGAACGCCGTGCACAACGCGTCACGCTGGGGATCGGGCAAGCACTCGAGCCGGTCCAGCATCGGGGCACACAGCTGATGGAGCCCGGAGAACTCCAACTCCGTCTCGGCGGGGACACCTGCGGTCCTGGCCACGCGGAACCCCGGCGCCCGCCCGGCCACGTAGTCCAACAGTGCCGACTTGCCGACGCCCGGATCGCCCCGCAGGACGAGGACCTGGCTCTTACCCGCCCGCGCGGCGGCGAGCAGCCGATCGAGCGCTTCACGCTCACGGCGTCGGCCCCGCAACACGTCCACCACCCACCGCCTCAGGTCACCGTCGACAAGTCAGGCACGACCACCTGCAGACCGGGCACGATCGTGGTGCCATCGCGGTGGTCCCGAGCGGTACCAACAGGAGTCGTTCGAGCGATTGGCTTGCTGTCATCACGTCGGCCGCCGCGCCACAGGTGCTTCCGGAGTGGCACAAGCCGTGCGGGTAAGGGTGCCGCTCGACCGAGCGGATGTCGTGATGGCCTCCGGCCATCTTCCATTACCGGCTGGCCGGAACCCGGTGTGCCAGCTGCCACTGCCATCGCGGCACGATCCGGATGAACCGTTCTCCATCCCCGGCAACGCGCGTCTGACGTCGCTACCTCGGCCGCGCGGTTCTCCGGTGGCCGCGTGTCGGTGGGGCAGGCTGGAGCCATGACTGGGAGCTGGATCGACGTGCACGCCCACTACAGCCCGCCGAGCACCGCGGAACAGCGGGAGGCGAGCCGGCAGGCGCTGCGGGAGGCGTGCTTCATGGTGGCGGAGCCGTACCACTGGACCGTCGAGAAGACCCTCGACCACATGGACCGCACCGGCATCGGCATGCAGCTGCTGAGCAACCAGCCCGCCGGAACGGAGGCGTTGCGGGCGTCGAACGACTACGGCGCCGAGCTGGTGCAGCGATATCCACACCGTTTCGGTCTGCTCGCGGCGCTGCCCACCGACGACCCGGCTGCGGCGATGGCCGAGCTCGACCGCGCCGACGAGATGCGCGCGGACGGGTTCGCGGTGACCTGCCGACGTAACGGCGTGTACCTCGGCGACCCGAGTCTCGAGCCGATGTGGGCGGAGCTCGATCGCCGTGGCGCCACGGTCTTCGCGCACCCGGATGCCTACGCCGCAGGGACCCAGGGCCGTCCGGCGCCGTTGATCGAGGTGGGTTTCGAGACGACGCGGACGATCGTGGACATGGTCTACGCCGGTCTCTTCCGGAAGTACCCCGACATGAGGCTGATCGTCGCCCACTGCGGTGGCGGCGGCACGCTGCCCGCGATGACGGGGCGGCTCGGGCTGCTGGGTGCCGAGCCGTGGGTGCCCAACCCGAACGCGCTGACGGCCGATGAGATGCGTACCCAGCTGCGGCGGCTGTATCTCGACACCGCCGCCACCGGGTTCGCCTCCTCCCTCGCACCGGCTCTCGTCATGACCACGCCGGACCATCTCGTGTACGGCTCCGACTCCGGGGTGCCGTGCAGCACCGAGGAGACCATCGAGGCCAACAAGCAGGCGCTGCTGGAGTTCGGCGGCCTCACCCGGCAGCAGCGCGAGGCCGTCGGGCGCAACGCCGCGGCGCTGTTCCCCGCTGCCGCGGCCCGCCTCGACGGGTGGACCGCAGCGGCCTGACCGCGGTGCTACCCAGCCAGTTGGAAGTGCCAGACGATCGTCACAGGCCGTCCGGCGTTGACGGCGTGCGCCGCGTCGGGCACCAGAGCAGCGAGGCTCCAGGGCCAGCGCTCCCACGGTCCCACCCCGTCGCTCGGGGCAGACCGTGGAGGGCTTGCCGGCAGTCGGGGCTCCTCGCAGCGCCGCACCTGCAGACCGACCGGCAGGGCCGCGCGCAGATAGTCACCGACGAGATGGCGGTAGGTCGACACTCGTGCGGGCCGGCCGCCTGGCCCGACGACGGAGGGGATCGAGCCCAGGGCCACCGACTCCTGGTGGCCGTCCGAGATCACCAGATGCCCGCCGGGGCGCAGGACGCGTGCGAACTCCGTCATCACGGGTTCGAGCGCCGGAACGTGATTCAGTGCGAGGCCGCACACGATGATGTCGGCCGAACCGTCGGAGAGCGGCAGATCCTGGAGATCGCCCGGGCGGAAATCGGCCTGCGGTACGCGAGTACGTGCTCGGGCGAGCATGTCGGGTGAGCTGTCCACACCGATGACCTGATGTCCATGTGCCGCCAGGTACTCCGCATATCGGCCGGTGCCGCAGGCGGCGTCGACGGCGACGCCCGCCGGCCGCCCGTCGAGGATCTCGCGTACGAGAGGCTCCTCGAAATCGAACAGCCCGTTGCGCGGCTCGTCATAGGTCGTCGACCACACGCGGTATCCGTCGACCGTGTCGACACGGTCGACCAGAACGCCTTGTCCGTTCAACGACTCGTCGTCGAGCAACTCGCGTACCTCGGCCAGCCGCGCCTCGACGAACTGACGGTCGAACTCCCCGGTGAACGCACGCAGCAACGCGACACCCTCGAGGCCGAGCAGATATGCCAGCGGGTGCTCGTAGATCACGACGGCACGGTAGCCGGGCGTATCCGAGCGGAGCCAACCGTTTGTGCGTGCCTACAGCCAGTGGTGCATCACGCCTGTCGCACGCCGCGTTGTTCAGCCGTGATGACGGGATCAGTGACCCCGCCAGGGGACGTCCATTTGTCGATGTCCCACCCGGCCCGCGTCGCGCCGGCCCGGTAGGCGCTGTCGTAGAACTCGAGCACCGCTGCCCGAGGATCGGGCGCCGCGCGAGCGTCGTCGTAGCGCAGGACCGCGAGGTGGCCACTCCCCCGCTCGATCCAGGCGGCCGTCGAGGGGTGCAGCGGCTCGTCCGCCAGCCCGGCAGGCTCGGGGGACGTGTAGGAGTAGAACGCCGCCTCGGGGAAGGCGTCCTCGCCGAACCAGAAGCCGAAGCTGGTCACGTCCCGGGAGTAGGCCTCGCGGGTGACCGGATCCGTGGTCGGGGGTTGATCGACGAATGCATCGCCGAACCGCGTGACCGCGATGTCGAATGTGTGCCAGAAGTGGTGAACAGGGCTGGTCTTGCCGGAATAGCCGGCCGCGAACTCCTCCAGCAGCAGGTTCACCTGGCTGAGAACACGCCAGTAGCGGCTCACCGCAGCGGCGTCGTAGATCGCGTGTTCGGTGTCCTGGGCGAACGGCCTGCCGGAGTCGGACAGGTCGAACGGCCGCGGCAGTGCGATCGTGACGTCGGCCCCGACAGCGGACAACCCCCTGTGCACCTGGTCGTAGAAACCTGCGACCGACTGCCCGGAAAGGGGGAACTAGTACCGCCGGCCACTCAGCGCGGTGATGTCCAACCGGTGGTCGAGGAAGTCGAAGTCGATGGTGAAGATCGTCGACCCGTCGGTCATCGGGCGAGTCGTGATGCCACGTCCGGTGACATGGAAGGGAACGCTCCACCAGTGGTTGCGGCGGGGGCTGGCCGCCAATCTGACCTTGCCGACGATCTGGGCGAAGCGGTGCAATGTCGCGCGGGTGTCCACCCAGGAGGCGAACGGAAGATCGGGAAAGAGTTCCACGGTGTTCTCCTCGCGGTCGCAATCGTCGTGAAAGGCCTTCCAGCATCCCGCACTCGCCAGGTCACCGCACACACCAAGGGGCCACCGCACACATGTCCGGCCGTGCGCACCGTGGCCACAAGATGTGCGCCGTCACTCAGTGGCCCGCGCTCTGACCTCCGTCTACGTGGAGGATCTCGCCGGTTACGAACGGGGCGTTCTCCAGGAAGATCACTGCGTCGACGATGTCGCTCACCTCGCCCATCCGGCCGACGGGGTGGTGGCCCGCCAGCATCTCGTGGTGTGCCTCGGGATGCATGGGCGTCTTGATGATGCCCGGAGAGACGGCGTTGACGCGGATCCCGCGGGTGGCGTACTCGATGGCCAGCGACTTGGTGGCGGACTGCACACCGCCCTTCGTCAGCGACGCCAGCACCGAGGGGATATCGGAGTTGGCGTGATCGACCAAACTAGTGGTGATGTTGACGACATGGCCACCGCCCAGGCCGAGCATGTGCGGGATCGCGGCCTTGGTGATGCGGAAAAAGCCCGCCAGATTCACGCCGACCACCGACTGAAAATCGTCTTCGGTGTAGTCGGTGAAAGGCTTGGGGACGAAGATCCCGGCGTTGTTGACCAGGGTGTCGATGCGACCGAAGCGCTCGATACCCGCGGTGATGACGCGATCCGCGCCGGGGTCGGCGACGTCGGCCTGCACCGTGAGAACGTCGGCGTCGTCACACGGGCCGATGCTGCGTGACACGGCGACCACAGCGAAGCCGATCTTGCGGTACGCGGCGACCAGGCCTGCGCCGATGCCCTGCGAGGCGCCGGTGATGACCGCAACCTTCTTGTCCTGCGTATTGCTCATTCCGCCCTTTTTCTCCACCTGCGTTCGATGGCCTGGACAGCCTCGGCGTAACGGTTATCCTTCACCAGACGTCAGCCACGGACAACCACCATCTTTCCGCCGGCTTCGTTGGCCTCCATTACGCGATGTGCCTCGCGGATCTCCTCGAACCCGAATACGCGGGCGGGACTGGCGTCGAGCTTCCCGGCCGCCACATCCCGCGCGATGTCCTGGAGAGGGACATCCCACAGCGGAAAGCCAGGCGTCCCGAAGACGAAGCTGCCGAAGAAGGTCAGGTAGACCCCACTGGCCATCTGCAGGAGCGGGTTGAAGTCGGCGATCGGGTCGAGTCCGCCGAGCCACCCGGCCAGGCAGGCACGCCCACCTCGGCGCAGCATGGCGAGCGAATCGATGATCACACTGTTACCGACGAGGTCGAGCACCGCGTCGATCTGCTTGGCCTCGGCGATCCGCCCGGAGAGGTCGAGCGCCTCCAGTTCGCACCGCTCGACACCCAGCGCCTCCAACATGGCGAATCGATTCCGGTTGCGTGTCGTCGCGACGACACGCAACCCGGCATTGACAGCCATCTTGATCGCCGCTTGCCCGAAGGAGGACGTCCCGCCGCGGATGACCAGCAACTGGCTGGACTGGACTTCGAGATTGCGAAACAGGCAGGTCCAGGCGGTGGCATACGTCTCGGGAATGGCAGCCAGCTCGGCCCACGACAGCTCGGCGTCGATCAGCGCGACATTGGAGACCGGTGCCCGGGTGAACTCGGCATAGCTTCCGTTACGGGTACGTCCGAGCCCGCCCATGAGAGCGGCAACCTTGGCGCCGACGGGAAACTCACCGCCCGGACACGACTTCACGGTGCCGACACATTCGATGCCGCTCACCTCCGCAGCCTCGGCCCACTCGCCGCGCCGCATGTGTACTTCGGCATGATTCAAACCGAAGGCCTTGATGTCGATGACGACTTCGCCCGCCTTGGGTTCGGGCTCGGGGATTTCCTTGTAGACAAGACTGTCGAGACCACCGAACTTCTCGAGAACGATGGCACGCATGATCTTCCTCCAGGGGCCGGCGGCGGCGGACCCGGGCCAGCGTAACGCATGAGTAGGATCGCTGATGGCCATCGAAATCCCGCATGCGAATCTGATCAGCGCCCGGCGAGATCCATTCGAAATATCGCAGACACCCTTCGACAAGTCGCACGGCCACCCACGCCGCACTGTGGTAATCGTAATTCGAACCGCGCCGCTCGGAATAGAAAGAGCCGCATGCAGATCAAAAATTCCGGGCAAATCGGCGAACCGACGCCCTCATCGAGCCGACCGGGCCCACCGTCACCGCCGGGCCGGCCCGTGCCCACGCAGAAATCCGGCCACATCCCGTAGCCGGCCCCACGACCCCTTCCACGCTAACCACCCAACGAAGCTTGACAGGTTACATCGGCGACCCTACGCTCCTAACTACCATGCATAGTTTATGTGGTTAGCTGGACCGCCGGGCGTGACCACGGGAAGGAAGACCGCGATGCCACAGCGCCCAGCCGGAGCAGCACCCGATCGCGGGCGGGAGCACGTCGGAGAGACCGCTTCGACCGCCCGGGGCCCAGCTCTCGGACCCATCGTCACCGCCACCCAGGCGCAGGTACGTGGACAGGCGCTCACCGTCACGCCGGGCTTCGGCCCGCTTCCTGCCACCTACCTGCCGGCCACGCCGCTCAGCTCGTTTCGAGGCGGACGAGGGGGAACCGCCCGTCTCGGGGCACTGGCGTCGCGCGTGCTGCGCTCGATCGCCGGAGTCCGGCACCACCGTGCGTCGCAGGACGGATGTGCCGACGAAACCGCCCGGCGCCTGAGGTCGATCTCATGACGACCCTGCGCGCGCTCCAATGTCTCGTGGCATTGATCGACTCGGAATCGGTCACCGAGGCAGCGGCCATGCTGCACATGTCGCAGTCGGCGGTCTCACATCAGATCGCCGGCCTGGAGCGCGAACTGGGAACGCAGGTGGTCGAGAGACTGCCCCGCGGCGTCCGCCCCACCGCGGCAGGCCGGGCCGCGGCCAACGAGGCCCGCACCGCGCTGGAAGCCGCCGCTCGCGCGATCGAGACGGGCCGGCAGGTCGGCGGGGGACGTGCCGGCCGGCTCCGCATCGCGTGCAGCGAGACGATGACGGTCTGGCTACTGGCACCCGTCCTCAAGGACTGGAGCCGGCGAAGACCCGAAGTGCGCCTCGATCTCGCCGAGTTCACGAGCGCGGACCGGATGACGGAGCACATCGCCGCGGGCGAGTCGGACATCGGCGTCGGGCCACGACCCACGACCACGGCGGCTCGCATCGAGCTGCTCGGCCAGGAGCCGATGGTCGTGGTGGCTGCCTGCGGCCACCGGTTCGCCGCGAAGTCGTCGGTGTCGGTGATCGAGCTCGCCGACGAGCCGTTCGTCCATTACGACCCGGCCAACGGACTGTCGAAATGGTTGGACGAGTTCGCGGCGCAGCATCAGCTGAGCACGATGCCGGTGCTGCGCACCCGAAGCCCCCGGACCGCGGCGCAACTCGCCGCTTCAGGGGTGGGGGTAGCGATCGTGCCGATCTCCGCCCTGATGAGCCAGTCGGCGCGAATCGTCCGCCACCTGGATCCCGAGGTGCGCCGCGACGTGACCGTGCAGATCGGCAATCCCGCCGACTCGCTGGCGCAGCGGTTCGTCGCCGATCTCCGCCGCCGCGGCCTTCCTTGCTCGGAGGTCGCCGATCACAACTGCGAGATCAGTGCCTGATGGTGCGGCCAGGTCAGCCGGCCGCCTGGCTTCGCCGGTAGTGACGACGAACCTTCAGGCGATTGCCGCAGGCCTTCATCGAGCACCAGCGAGCGGAGTTGCCGTGGCTGCGATCGAGCAGGAACAGCCGGCATTCGGGGTTGGCGCAGGGTCGGAGGCGACCGGGCATCCGTTCCTGCAGGTGGCCCCAGGTGAGCAGCGCACGCGTGGCGAGGCGTCGGTCGTCGTCCACGTCGAGCCGCCAGCTCACCCCGTCGCCCGTCAGATCCGGACGAAGCCGGACGCCGCGAAGCGACGGCGCGAGCACCGCCACCGGCTCCTGGCCCCGCACCACAGCCTGCAGCCGGTCGCGAACCCGGCGCAGGCAGCCGATCTCCGCCCGCGAACCGCTGCCACCCCTGGCGAGAGCCCAGCGTTGCGCCTCGTCGTCGACGGCAAGCAGGTCCCGGCTTTCGTCCCCGACCACCGGCGTGCTGTTCAGGAGGTCGAGCAGCAACTGCTCGTCCCCGGAGTTCATCGAATGAACCACGCGGTGATCCTAACCATACGAAGGCGCTTGACAAGTTATGGACGGGCGTGTCTGCTGTCATCCGCCTAACCAGTCAAATGATGATGGGTAGTTAGTCATGTCTGACGTGTACCACCGCACCGCCACCGTGAACGGCCACCGGATCTTCTACCGCGAGGCCGGTCCCGCCGGCGCGCCCGTGGTCCTGCTCCTGCACGGCTTTCCCACCAGCTCGCGCATGTTCCGCCGCCTGGTCCCCGCGCTCGCCGACCGTTACCACGTCGTCGCGCCCGACCACCTCGGCTTCGGACATTCGGCAACGCCTGGAACCGACGAGTTCACCTACACCTTCGACGCGCTGACCGACCTCACGCAGGGCCTGCTCGACCAGCTCGGCGTCGATCAGTTTGCGATGTACGTGCAGGACTACGGCGCGCCCATCGGCTGGCGGCTCGCACTGCGCCGGCCCACGGCCGTCACGGCCATCATCAGCCAGAACGGAAACGCCTACGACGAGGGCTTCGTCCCGGACTTCTGGGCGGCGGTGTGGGCCTACGCCGAGAATCCCGGCCCCGCCACCGAGCCGGCCGTTCGTGGCGCGCTCTCCGTCGACGCCATCCGCTGGCAGTACCTCACCGGCGTGCCGGAGCCCGACCTCGTCGACCCGGATACCTGGCTGATCGACCACGCCGGGGTCGCCCGACCTGGGAACGACCAGATCCAGCTGGCCCTGTTCCGGGACTACGCGACGAACCCGCCCCTCTACCCCGCCGTGCAGGAGTACTTCCGCACGAGCCAGGTTCCGCTGCTCGCGATCTGGGGCGACGGCGACGAGATCTTCGGACCGGACGGGGCGAAGGCCTTCGCCAAGGATCTCCCCGATGCCGAGATCCGTCTCATCGAGGGCGGCCACTTCCTGCTCGAGAGCACCTTCGACACGGCGAGCAGGTACATCCGCGGGTTCCTCGGCCGCACCGCGGCCGCGATCACGTCCTGACAGCTCCGGCACCCTCGAAAGGACCCACAGCATCATGACCGAACCGCTGAAGGACCAAACCGTTCTGGTCGTGGGACGCGGTGGCGGCCTTGCCCGCGCTGTCGCACTCACCGCGCGTGACGCCGGCGCTCGTGTCGTGGCGGCCGGACGGCGCCCCGATGCCCTCGCCGCCGCCTACTCGGACGAGCCCGGCATCACCGTCGACACCGTCGATCTCAGGGACGAGCCCTCGATCATCTCGCTCGGAGAACGGCTGGGGACCCTCGACCACGTCGTGTCCACCGCATCGGCCCGCGCCCGTGGCCGCCTCGCGGAGCTCGACCGGGACGCGGTCCGGGCGTCCTTCGACACCAAGGTCATCGGTCCGCTCATGCTGGCCAAGCACCTTGCACCGCGGATCAACGACGGCGGCTCGTTCGTGCTGTTCTCCGGGGTGGCGGCCTTCAAGATCGCCGTCGGCACCCTGGCCGTCGCGATCACCAACGGCGCCGCCGACACGCTGACCCGCTCGCTCGCGCTCGAACTGGCGCCCATCAGGGTCAATGCGATCTCTCCCGGCGTGGTCGACACCGGCGCCTGGGACGCGCTCGGCGAGCAGCGCAAGACCGAGATGTTCGCGGACATGAGCGTTCGCAACCCGGCACGACGCATCGGCACGGCCGACGACATCGCCTCCGCCGTGCTGTTCGCACTCACCAACACCTTCCTCACCGGCGTGACGCTCGCCGTCGACGGCGGCGAGGTGCTCACCTGATCCGGAACCGATCGGAGGACCTCCCGATGGGCCTGTCGTGGCAGCAAGGACCGCTCTCGCCGGGAAGGGTCGGGCGTTTCCTCGTCCCCGACCCACTCCCCGACCGGCTGCTGTTCGCCGAGCCGTTGCGGCGACGGATGCGGGTGCGGCTCGGGGGTGAGTGGATCGCCGACAGCGAGGACGTCGTACTGCTGCACGAACCCGGCCGCTACCCCGTCGCCTACTTCCCGTTCGGCGACATCGCGCCCGAGGTGCTGAAACGGCTGGACACCGTCACCGACCATCGCGATCTCGGGCCGACGTCCTGGTTCGCGTTGCACACCACCGGAAAGACGGCGCAGCGTGGGGCGTGGCAGCACATCGGCCTGCCGGAACACGCGCGTGAGTTCGAGGGGCGGGTCGCATTCGCCTGGCGGGCGATGGACGCCTTCTACGAGGAGGACGAACGCATCCTCGGTCACGCCGCGGACGCCTACCACCGCATCGACATCCGCCACACGTCACGCCATCTGGTCGTTTGCCTGGGTGACCGCCCGATCGCCGACACGGCGGAACCCGTGGTCCTCTACGAGTCCGGGTTCGCCCCACGCTGGTACGTCCCGCGGGCCGACATCGACGAGACCGCCCTGACCCCCGTCGACGGCCAGACCTTCTGCCCGTACAAGGGACTGGCCGACTACTACGACATCGGCGAGGCCAAGCGTGCCGCGTGGTCGTACCGCGACGCGTGGTCCGAGGTCGCACGGGTGCGTGACCTGGTCTCGTTCGAGCCGGACAAGGTCACCGTTCTCCTCGACGGCACAGCGCTCGAGCTCGAACCCGGTCAGCAGGTCACTCCGCACGGCATCGACCGCGGGCTCACCATCGACGAGGTCGCCGCCGATCAGCCGCAGTGACGGTCACGGGACCGAATCACGCGCGGCGGATCTCAGCTTGATCTTGAACCGGCAGGCTGTTGTCGTGCGGTGGCGGCGAGGTCACGTCGGGGGTTCTGACCGGCCTCGTAGTGAGGAGCGGTGCCGGCGTTCTTGCAGTCGGGTGGGCGGCCTGGGCCGGGGCGTGTCGGTTTCGGTGGCCGTCCGGCTGGACGGTTGTCCCGCGGAGCTTCCGGAACCCGCGTCTGACCCGGGCCGCGTCGATGCCCCAGCCCGGCGGCCGAGGCTGCCAGCGCCGCCCCGATCACCGCCACGGTGTCCGCGCGGCGAGCGAGCACCAGCACCGGTAGCAGCACGTGAGCGCCCGGCGTCCAGTGCATCGTGAGCGCCGCGGCACGACGTGCACCGGGCCTTGACGACGACGCGCAGCCGAGGCCAACAATCCAGCCTGCTCCGGCGGTGCCACGTTCAGACCCCTTGGGGCACGCTGCGGGCACGATAGCGGTGCACAAACCCAGAAGGCCCCCGATCTCGCAGATCAGGGGCCTTCTGGCATGGTGGGCGATACTGGTGCTGGCGGTGGCTCGCGTTGCTGCACTCCGCTGATGTAGGCCTGCCCCTTGGCCTCCCACACTCGTCAAGGTCGTCCAGGACCGTCCATGCCGGGTCCTAACCGCCTGCAGCAGCACCGATGTGCGTCAATCAGGCGCTCGATTCGGACGACTGTTCTCACTGGGCGGTCCAGCCGCCGTCCATGGCTATGACGGCACCGGTGATGAACGCCGCATCGTCGCCCGCGAGGTAGGCCACCAACGACGCCGGCTCGTCAGGGGTCGCGGTCCGCCCGAGCGGGACAGAGGCACGGAACTTCTCCGACAGCTCCGGAGCGGACTCCCGCTCCGCCCACACCATCGGGGTCTCAGTGGTGCCGAGGGCGATCGCGTTGACCCGGACGTTCTGCGGCGCCAGCTCCAACGCGGCGGCCCGGGTCAACCCGATCACCCCGTGCTTTGCGGCAACGTACGAGCTCATCCCGCCGCCGGTGCCCACGATGGCCAGGACTGAGGCGTTGTTGATGATCGCTCCAGCGCCCCGGCGCAGCAGCGCCGGTGCCTCATGACGGATGGAGATGAAGACGGTGGTCAGCATGCCCTCGATGGCCGCGCGCCACGCATCCGTTGCGTGCTCCACGATCGGCGCGGGGACATCGTGGCTCGCCGCGTTGTTGAAGGCGATGTCCAGGCCGCCGAACCGCTCTTCCGCTACGCGGACGGCGTTGGCGACCTCGTCCTCGACCAAGATGTCGGTGCGGACGGCGAGCGCCGTGCCACCCGCCTCCTCAATCTCCCCGGCGACGCGCTGCAGCTCCTCCTCCCGCCGCGCGGCGAGCACGACACGCGCACCCTCTCGAGCGAGCGCCTTTGCCGTGGCCTCGCCGATCCCCGAACTCGCGCCTGTTACCAGTGCGACCTTTCGATCGAGCCGTGAGGCTCCATCTCTATTTCCCATATCAGAGAACGTAGCTCAGTGACACTGATTTCACCAGCTCAAAAAGAGGGGTAATTGCATTTCAGTTGTGTCCGTCACAGTCTTCTCGGCCCGGTATCACCCTCTGGCGCGGCGCACCTATTTTGAGGCCATGACAGAGGGCGGCCTCATCGACACGGTCGATCGAAGGGACTTTCCGGCGACACTGGAGCCGCGTCCATTGAATGCGGATACCGAGCGGTTTTACGCGCGCTTCATCTGCACCTGAAAGAACTCAATGGCTCGCGTAGTCGGTCCATTTCACTCCTGTTCGAGCTCCGGCGAGAACGAATACGAATAAGCCAGACTCTCGATGTCACAGCGCGCGCCCGGGTAGCGATTCCAGCACCACGTTCCACCGACATCTCAACCCGCCCCGAACACGCAGGTCACGCAGCCTGCAGAGCTGATAGAGCCCGGCCATGCCCGCGCCGACGACCCGACCACGGCATCGACCTTCTATGACTCATTCATCTGTACCCTTTCCATCGCAACCTTCTGGTGCCACGACCACGTCGCCTGCTGACCACCCCGGTGCCGCCGGACTGGTCACCGCTGCAGGAACCCGGCGTCCACCGGCAGCGACACGCCCGTGACGTAGCGGGCCTCCTCGGAGGCGAGCCACACGATGGCGTTGGAGATGTCCACCGGCTCGACCATCTCCACCGGCAACGCGTTCTGCAGGTTGACCGAGATACTGGCGTTGGAGAGCACCTGCTCCATGGCGTCGTTCATGATCATCGGCGTGTTGACGCCCGTGGGGTGCACGGTGTTGACCCGGATGAAGTGCGGGGCCAGCTCGTTGGCCAGGGTGCGCATCAGGCCGACGACGCCGTGTTTCGCCGTGACATAGTGCGCAATTCCGGCCATGCCCTTCGCGCCGAAGGTCGAGCTGGTGATGACGATCGAGCCGCCGTTGCCGGCCTCGATCATCGCGGGTATCGCCGCCTTCACGGTCTTCCACACGCCCGTGAGGTTGACCGCGATCATCTCCTCCCACTGGTCCTCGGTCATGGTCCAGGTGTTCTCCGCCATCCCGGCGATGCCGGCGTTGGCACACACCACGTCGAGGCGGCCGAACTCGCTCACGCCGTCGTCGACGAGAGCTTGCACGGCTGCAGCGTCGCGCACGTCGGCCTCCCGCGCGATGATCCGGCGGTCGAGGTCCTCGACGAGCTTGACCGTCTGCTCGAGGTCTTCCGCGACCGCCATCGGGTAGGGCACGGTGTCGAGCTGGCGGCACACGTCGAACGCGATGATGTCTGCGCCCTCCTGCGCCAGCCGCACCGCGTGCGACCGGCCCTGCCCCCGCGCCGCGCCGGAGACCAGGGCGACCTTGCCTTCGAGACGTCCTGCCATCGTGATCTCCTCCGTCGTCCTGGTCAGTCAGCGTTCGTGGCGTTCATGCCGGCGGCGACCGCCGGTGTGTTGCCGGCCTCGTCCGAGCACAGGAAGGCCATCGCGTTCGAGATGTCCGCGGTCTCGACCCACGGGATCGGGACCGAACTCATGTTCTGAAAGGCGGCGTCCTCGCGGGCCGGCTCCGCCCGACGATGCTCAGTAGACGATCAGGCCGCGGATGTTCTTGCCGGCGTGCATGTCCTCGAAGCCCTGGTTGATCTCGTCCAGGCCGTAAGTGGTGGTGGCCAGCTCGACCAGTTTCAGGTGCCCGTCGCGGTAGCGTTCGAGCAGTCGGCGGATGCGGGCGGTCGGGTTCGATGATCCGAACAGCGATCCTTTTGAGCTGCTTCTCCATCATGGTGAGCTCGGTGAGTGGAATCAGCGGGCCCACCTCCGTGAGGTCACCGAGGCCGGCCACAACCACGGTGCCTTGCTCGCGCATCGCGAAGAACGCTTCGGCGGCGATCTCGCCCGTCATCACGCCGACCGCCACGGTGGCCACGTCGCAGCCTTGGCCATCGGTGAGGCTCCTGGCGATCCCGTCGGCCCACGAGCATGTTGTCCACGTGTAGGTGGCGCCGAGCAACTCGGCCGCCTCCCGCTGTGAATGGCACCGGGTCGACCGCGATGGCGTTGACCGCGCCGGCGTGCACGGCTCCCTGTACCGCGTTAGCGCCGATCCCGACGCTTTCAATGATCACCGTGTCTCCCGGGCGGACGCCGGCGGTATTCACTGCTGACCCCCCGCCGGGGCCTACGCTGCGACGGCGCAGCGAAAGGCCGAGCACGAATAGGTCGCTGGAGCTGTTGACGATGGTGCCGCCGTCCCCGCAAGCATGGCGGCGATCTCGTATGTCATGGACAGCCACACGCCCTTGAGGTTGACCTCGATCGTGTGGTCCCAGACGTGCTCGCCCAGGTCCGTCAGCGGTCCGAACTGGCCTTCGACGCCGGCGTCGGTGAATGCGCAATCGAGCCTGCTGAACTGTGCCACGGTCTCCCGCGCCGCGCGCCCATGCTCGCCGCACTGGTCACGTCTGCCGTGATGGCGACCCCCCGACCATCACCGCGACCGTCGCGCCCTCGCGGGCGAAGGCGCCCGTCACGAGTACGACCTGGTTCTCGAACCATCCCATCACCCCCCTCGGCCACCGCTAAGACTGGTGCCACCATACCGGCGACGAAGCCGAGGCGTCCACCGGTTATAGTGGTGGATATGGTGGATCGGCGGACAAAACGGGACTTCCGGTTCCGGGACACCCGGCTGTGCTTCACGCTCCCGGCCACCCTTGGCGACCGCGGACTGCCGACGCCCTACGAGCGTCTGTCCGAGCCCGCCGACCTGGCGCGTTGGTGCGTGGAGGCGGGGCTGTTGCCGCGGCCGCCGGCCGTCACCGCCGAGGAACTGAACCAGGCTAGAGCGTTGCGCGAGGCGATCCAGCGGGTAGGCGAGGCCATCGTGGACGCGCGCGTGCCAGAGAAGGCCGACATAGCGAGGATCAACCGCGCGGCGGCCGTCGTTCCGCTTTCCCCGCAGCTATCTGATGATGCCGCGGAGTTCTCCTGGTCGGGCACCTCTCTGGGCAGTGCGCTGGCCGTGATCGCCCGGGATGCAGTCGAACTGTTCACCGGCTCGCTGCGTGGGCGCATCAAGATCTGCGCCGACACGTCCTGCGGTGGCCTGTTCGTCGATGAGTCGCGGCCGGGTCAACGCCGGTGGTGCTCGATGACCACCTGCGGCGACAAGGCCAAGAAGACCACCTACCGGGCACGACTGCGGACCAAGGGCAACGCCTGATCTTCAACCTCGGGCGGCCAGGCCGGGGGCGGTGGACGTTCGGCGTGTCACCGGGACATGGCACGACCACCGCCTGATCATCTTCGAGCTCGACGACGAAAGCGGTGGCCACGATGCTCCGTGTTGTGCGGCGGTCGATGTCAGTCCGTGGCTGCCCTCAGGGCCCCCCGATGACACCACCGCAGTCACCGCCAACCAGCTCGGGGCGGTGGTCGAGCGACTCGCCGCGGCGGGACACTGGCACGAGGGCGACCCGGACATGCTGATCGTGATGGACCCCGGATACGACGTGACCCGCCCCGGCCCAGGCCGCCCACCCGGCTCCGAGAACGCCAGCACCGCTATCCACTACGAGGTCGGTACGAACCCCCGACGTGACCTCGCCGCCACCGCCCGACAACAGCCTGCAGGTTGAAGATCAAGGTCAGAGCTTGCGCGAGTAGTCGATGGCCACCGACGGGACCGCCATCAGCAGGCCGGCGATGGCGAACATGATGAAGACCCCGACGAAGCTTCCGGACACCTGGACGATCACGCCGACCAGGATCGGAGCGAGGATCCCGGCCACGTTGCCCGAGAAGTTCATGGCCCCGGAGAGCCGGCCGACGTGCTGCGACGACGCGAGCCGCGCGGGAACGGACCAGTACAACCCGCCCCAGCGAAGGAAGAAGTTCGCCAGGCTGATCAGCAGGATCGCCGCCGCGGGTGTCGACACCGTGTTGACGAGGATGATCGCGACGGCGACCCCGACGCCGGCGAGGCCAAGCAGGGTGCGGAGCACGAGGTTGGCGGACGCGCCGGATCGGATCCACCGGTCCGCCACCTGGCCCGCGATCAGTTCGCCGACGAAGCCCGCGCCGAAGATGACGAACGTCCAGAGCCCGGTGATGCCGAACGAGACGTGCTGCACCTCGCTCACGTAGGACGGTGCCCACGTCAGCAGGCCGTAGACCACCGCGTCGTAGCCGAAGAACGCGATGAGCAGCAGCCAGGCACTGCGGAACCGGAAGTACCGCAGTGCCGACCCCCGCGCTTCGGGCTCTCGACCTTCCTCGGCATCGCCCTTTGCGAGATAGTCCGCCTCCTCACGCGTGATCATGGGGTGGGTGGCCGGGTTGTCCCGCATGAAGACCCAGGCGGCCACGCCGACCAGCACCGTGATCAGGCCGACGCCGGCGAACGCCAGCCGCCACGTGCCCAGCCAGACGATCAGACCCGTGACCAGCAGCCCGCCGAACGCCGTGCCCAGCGGGCCGCCGCCGTCGACGAGCGTGCTCCCGCGGGCGTGCTCGCTCTTGCGCAGCCAGCGCGTCAGCGACGCGTTGGCGCCGTTCTGCACCGGGCCTTCGAAGACGCCGAGGAGCATCCGCATGCCGATCAGCGAGGCCACACCGTTCGCGAGTCCGGTCAGTCCCTCGATGACGCCCCAGCCGAGCAGACTCCCGGTCACGACCTTGCGCGGCTTCAGCTTGTCCACCAGCCAGCCGCCGGGTAGCTGCATCACGGCGTAGGTCCAGCCGAACGAGCTGAGGACGACCCCCGTGATCGCCGCGTCGAGATGCAGGTCCTTGCTGATCAACGGCATAGCGATCGACAACGACGCGCGGTCGATGTAGTTGATGATCATGACGAGGACGAAGAACCCGAACATCCACCAGCGAAGGCCGGAGACGCGGATACCGGATGCCTGGGTACGGACTCCACTTCGAGTGCCCATGTGCACTTGTGAGAACCACCAGTTCTATCGCGTGACCGTCAGAGACGGAGGGATTCACCAGCCCGTGCGACCGCGATTCCGGGCGCATCTTCGGTGGTGGCGGGGTGCGCGAGGTCGAGTTCGACACCGAGATCGCGGATTCCGTCGGCGGCAGCTGCCTGCAGCCTGTCGTCGGTGATGATGCGGTCGAAACGGCGTAGCGGTACGACGTCGTACATGCCGAAGGTCCCGAACTTCGTGCTCGTCGCCAGGAGCACCGACTCCGAGGCACCGTCCAGGGCCGCGAGCTTGACCTCGACCTTGGCTTCGGCCGGCGTGGTGACCCCCCGGCTCAGATCCCAGGAGCTGGTGCTGATGAACGCGAGGTCGGTGTTCAGCTGCCGGAGCGTCTGGGCCGCCAGCCGCCCGACCGTGGATCGGTTGGTGTGGTCGAGACGCCCGCCGACATGGATCACGTCCACGTTCGTGGATCCGGTCAGGTCGTCGACGATGACGCAGTCGTTCGTGATCACGGTGATTCCGCGGCGTTCGCGGATGGCCGGGGTGAGGGCGCCGGTGGTCGTGCCCGCATCGAGGTAGATCGTCATGTCGTCGTGCAACAGGCTTTCGGCCCGCTGCGCGATGGCGACTTTCTCGGGACGCTCGGTGCCCGCTTTCGTGGCGAACGTCGGCTCCTCGCGCATGGAGCTCGCGTGGCGCACGCCGCCGGGCACCGAGTAGGCCCGGCCCTCCCGCTCGAGCACGACGATGTCGCGGCGCACGGTCATGTGGGAGACGCCGAGAAGCTCGGTGAGCTGAGCGACGCTGAGGACGGTGTCCCTGCGCAGCAACCGCATGAGCTTCTCGCGGCGCTGGTCGGGAATGAGATTCGTGTCCTTCTCGATCACTGCCCGGATTCCTTCTCCGAGGATTCCTTCCGTGCCGATTCCTTCTGGGCGGCGGCGTCGAGGCCGGGCGCGCCACCGAGCTCCCGGCGCAAGAGGCTGAGCCGCCGATAGGCGGCGTCCCGGTAGGCGAGCAGCGCCGGAACGTCCTCGCTGGGGATGTCGAGGAACCCGCGGCCGCTCTTGATCCCGAGGTTGCCCTCCTCGACCGTCTTGCGCAGCCGTTCCGGCGCGGCCAGCCGGTCGCCGTACTCGGCGGCCAGGCTGTCGTAGGAGGCGGCGTAGACATCAAGCCCGGCCATGTCCCCGATCGCAAAGGGACCGAAGAGCGCGAGCCGGAACCCGAAGGCGTTGCTCACGACGGTGTCGATCTGTGACGGGGTGGCCAATCCCTCGTCCACCATCCGCACGGCTTCCTTGTACAGCGCGAACTGGAGCCGGTTCGCGACGAAGCCGGGGCTGTCGGCGATCCGGGCCGGAACTTTGCCCGCCTCGGTGACCATCGCCTCGACACGGGCGATCGTGTCCTCGGACGTCCGCGCGGTCGCGATGAGCTCGATGGCGGGCACGAACGGCGCCGGGTTCATCCAGTGCACGCCGAGGAAGCGTTCGGGACGCTCGACGGACTCGGCGAGCTCACCGATCGGGATGGCCGACGTGTTCGTGCCGATCACGGTGTCGGCGCGGGCGGCCCGGGAGATCCGCCGCAGTGCGTCGGCCTTGACCTGTCGGTCTTCGAAGACGGCCTCCGTGACGTAGTCGACGTCTGCCACGGCCGACTCGATGCTGTCAGCGGCACGCAGCCGCTGTTCGAGGATCTCCACCGAGCCGGGGTCGAACAGGTCGGTCTGCACGAAGCGCCGCGCCTCGTCGAGGAGCCGGACGCGTGCGGCCTCCGCCTTGGCCGCATCGACGTCGCTCAGGACGACGTCCCGGCCGGACAAGGCGAGCACTTGAGCGATTCCGCCGCCCATGTACCCCGAGCCGACGACTGCCACCGTTCGGATGTCGGCGCCGGACTCGCTGGCTACGGGGTCGCTCGACATTCGGTCCACTCCTTCGGGGCTTCATGGGGCGACGTCATCGCGTCGTCACCAAGGACGCTAGCTCCGTATTCACAATACCGTCAACTCTGATAACGTTTCTTCACAGATGCGATCACGGCAATTCACATGATTCGGACAGGGTCGCGTCGAGAGGGGTGGACGTGCCGCACTGGGGCTGCATAGCCGACGACGTGACAGGGGCGACCGACCTCGCCACCAACCTCGTGTCCCGTGGCCTGCGCACGGTCGTGCTGCTGCAGCCGTTCTCCGATTCGGGCGTGCCGCTCGGGCAGGGGCGGCTGCCCGCGGAGGTCGACGACATCGACGCGATCGTGGTCGCGCTCAAGTCGCGCACCGCACCGATCGACGTCGCCGTGGCGCAGAGCCTGGCCGCGCTCGACTACCTGGAGTCCGTGGGCGCGGAGCGGATCTATGTGAAGTACTGCTCCACCTTCGACTCGACGCCCGAGGGAAACATCGGGCCGATCATCGACGCCGTGCTCGCGCGCACCGGCGAGACCCGCACGATCGTGGTGCCGAGCTTCCCCGACGCCGCGCGCACCGTGTACCGCGGTCATCTGTTCGTCGGCGACGATCCGCTGGACGAGAGCCCGATGCGCAACCATCCGTTGACCCCGATGCTGGACTCGTCGGTGCCGCGCCTGCTCACTCCGCAGACCACGGGACGCGTGGGCCTCGTGACGCTGCCGACCGTGCGCGCGGGTCGTGCCGAGCTCGCCCGGAGCCTGGAGGCGGGGCACGGCGACGGGCCGGTGTCACTGGTGGTCGACGCGATCGAGAACGAGGATCTGGAGACGATCATGGCGGCCGCGAGGCCACTGCGGGTGGTGACCGGCGGGTCGGGCCTTGCACTCGGAATGTCGCAGCGGGCCACGTCCGATGCGCGGCGGATTCGTGAGGTCGCGGGCCGTCGCGCGGTGCTCTCGGGCAGCGCCTCCCAGCGCACCCGCGAGCAGGTCGCCTTCGCTCGCGCACGGCTGCCGTGGTGGAAACTCGACGTGGACCGGCTCTCACGGGGTCTCGAGGACGCCGTCGAGGAGATCGCCCGCTGGGCCGCCGCTCGCTGGGCCGACGACCCCATGGCCATCCCGCTCGTCTACTCAGCGGATTCCCTCGACGACATCGACCACGACACGCCCGACGCAGCCGATCTCGTGGAGCGGGCCTTCGGTGCCGTCGCCCAGCGTCTCGTGGGGCTCGGCGCGGCACAGCTGATCGTGGCCGGTGGCGAGAGCTCGGGGCGGGTCATGGCCGAACTCGGTGTCGCCCAGCTGCGGATCGGCCCCGCGATCGCCCCCGGAGTCGCATGGAGCGAAGCCACGACGGCGACGGGCGCCCTGCTGAACGTCGCGTTGAAGTCGGGCAATTTCGGCGAGGTCGACATGTTCACCGCGGCGTGGCGCGAACTGGAACGGGGCACGAGCAAGTGAGCGACAACGGTTCTCGGACATTCGTGGACACGGAATCGATGCTCAGAAGGGAACTCGTGGTCGCCGCGGCGCAGCTCGCGGCTGCCGGCATGAGCCCAGGCTCGTCAGGCAACCTCAGTGTCCGGCACGACGACCGCATCATCATCTCGCCGACGGGTTCTGATCTCGGATCGCTCGACCCCGATCGGCTCTCGGTACTCGATTTCGACGCGACGCTGCTCTCGGGACCCGCGCCATCGAAGGAATATCCGTTCCACCGCGCCTTCTACCGTCGCGACGAGACGTTGCGAGCCGTCGTCCACGTGCACTCCCTCGCCGCCTCCGCGTGCTCGTGCCTCGACCCGTGGTCGCAACGCAGCGCGATCCCGCCGCTCACGCCCTATTTCGTGATGCGCGTCGGCCAGACGCCCCTGATCCCCTACGCCGATCCCGGCGATCCGGCGCAGGCCGACGCCATCCAGGCGTCCCGTTCACGTTTCCGGGCGGCGCTGCTGCAGAACCATGGCGCGATCACGGCCGGGCGCACCGTACGTGAGGCGCTGGAAGCGGTCGTCGAGCTGGAGCACACGTGTTCCCTGCTCCTGCAGCTCGGCTCCCGCCCGTTCCAGCTGTTGCCCCCGGAGGCCGCCGACCGGCTGGCGAAGAAGTACGACTCGCACTGGGGCTGACCCGCCCGCACGTCACATGACGTGCGACGCCCCTCCGTCCACGTTCAGCGCCGAACCGGTGATGTACCCGGCCGCGTCCGACGCGAGGAAGGCGATCGCCGCAGCCGCCTCCTCCGCCTGACCGGTGCGTCCCAACGGCACCCGGAAGTCGCGGGCGAGGTCCGCGTAGAACTCCTCCCGCGTGCGCCCGTCGTTTGCCGCACGCCACCGGCGATCGTTCTGGAGGCTCTCCACCACGCCGATGCAGACCACGTTCACGCGGATCCGATCCGACGCGACATCGCGGGACAACGCCTTCGCGTAGGCGAGCCCGGCCGCCCGCGACACCGACGTCGGGGACGACCCGGCTGACGGTTGCCGTCCGGCGATCGCCAGAACGCTCACCACCGCGCCGCCACCCCGTGCCCGCATCGTCGGCACCACCAGGCGCGCCATCCGAATGTGGGCCATCAGCTTCAGGTCCAGGTCGTACTGCCACGCGGCGTCATCGACCTCGGCCGCGTGCCCTCTCGCCGAGGTCCCCGCGTTGTTCACGAGGACGTCGATCCCACCGAACCGATCGACCGCGGCGCCGTGCAGCCCCACGAGATCGTCCGGATCCGTGGCGTCGCAGGGGACGCCCATGCACCGCTCGTCGTCGAGCGATGCCACCGCATCGGCGAGACGCTCCTTGTCGCGGCCACACACCACGACGCTGCTCCCCTCCGCGAGCAGCAACCTCGCGGTCGCGAGCCCGATACCCGCCGTACCGCCGGTGATGACAGCGACCTTGCCGGCCAATCCCAGTTCCACAGCCACACTCCCGGATCCGGCTTCCCGCCACTACCCGGCCGGCCCTGCGAGGGCGCCGAACCCGCGAGGCGGGAATTCATATTGTGAATAGACAGGCAATTCAATGAACCTTAGCCCACCGACGCATGGACGCCGGGAGATCGCGCGTGGCACGATTTCCGTCGACCCGCCGCCAGCGTCGGGCACGCGGCGAGGAGGTCGTGAGTGAGCGTCGTGCTCGGGTCGGGCGAGTACACGTACTGCGCACACGACGGGCAGTGGGGCGATCTGCCCGAGGGCTGGGAACTGATCGACGTTGCCGGGGTCGCGGTCGACGACCAGGACCGGGCGTTCGTCTTCAACCGCGGCGCGCACCCGGTGATCGTGCTCGACCGCGACGGCCGGTTCCTCGACTCGTGGGGCGAGGAGATCTTCACCCGGCCCCACGGTATTCATCGGGGTCCCGACGGCAACCTCTACCTGACCGACGAGGGCGACCACACTGTCCGCACGTGCACGCCCGAGGGGCAGGTCCTCCTCGAGATCGGGGTCGCGGGGCGTCCGGCGTCGTTCATGAGCGGCGAGCCGTTCCACCGCTGCACGCACACGGCGCTCTCGCCCAGCGGAGACATCTACGTCTCCGACGGCTATGGCAACGCGCGGATCCACAAGTACGCGCCCGACGGGAGACATCTCTTCTCGTGGGGCGCGTCCGGCGTCGGCGAGGGCGAGTTCAGCCTCCCCCACAACATCGCCTGCGACGCCGACGGCTGGGTCTATGTCGCCGACCGCGAGAACCACCGCATCCAGATCTTCGACGGCGACGGACGGTTCGAGACGCAGTGGCATGCGGTCCACCGCCCGAGCGCCTTCCATCTGACCAGCGGCCCCGACCCGCTCTGCTACGTCGGCGAGATCGGCACTCCGCTCGACTTCCAGCGCGGTGCGCCCAACCTCGGCCCACGGGTCAGCATCTTCACCCCCGGCGGGGAGCTGCGCGCACGGCTCGGCCGGGAGCCGAACCTCGGCACGGGCGCAGGTCAGTTCATCTCGCCGCACGGCCTGTGCGTCGACTCCCGCGGCGACATCTACGTCGGCGAGGTGTCCCACACCGGCTGGCCGAACGTCTTCGGCCCCGACCGGCCCCGTCCGCAGCCGCTCCGGGCACTGCAGAAACTGGTGAAGAAGGAGCCGAGTTGACCAGGAGCAACCCGCTCAAGGGGGTCGGTGGGTCCGGCCGCGTGCAGATCGGCACGTGGATCAACCTGGTCCGCAACCCCGCCGTGCTGACCTTGCTCACGAACACCGGCCTGGACTTTGCCCGGGTGGACATGGAGCACTCTTCTCCGTCCATCGAGACGATCGCGGACATGGCGGTGCTGGCGCGCGCGCTCGGCTTCCCGCTGGTCGTTCGCCCGCCCGCGGCCGATCGCGAGTGGGTCACCCGGCTGCTCGATGTCGGTGTCGTGGGCCTGCACGTCCCACAGGTCGACACCCCGGAGATCGCGCGTTCGGTCGTCGAGGCCGCCTACTACGCGCCGCTCGGGCTACGCGGGATGGCGGTGAACGGCCCGCACAACGACTTCCGCGCGGAGGCCGGGCTCGACGAGCTGAACGCACAGGTGCACATCACCGTGATGCTCGAATCACGCGAGGCGTTCCGGCATCTGGATGAGATCGTCGCGACCCCCGGGATCGACGCGGTGACCCTCGGGCCTGCCGACCTCGCACAGGAGTTGGGCGTGCGAGGCACACCCGACGAGGCCCGCGTGATCGACGAGCACCGGTCGCTGCTCCTGGACGCAGCGCGTCGTCACGACAAGGACGTCGCGATGCTGTTCGACACGGTCGAGCAGGCCCGCCCCTGGATCGAGGCCGGCATCCGGATCATCGCCATCGCCTCTGACGTGGCAGTGCTACAGAACGGCTACCGCGGCATCGTCGCGGGGCTGCGCGCCGGCACCGACGGTCACGGCGACGACAGCTCCGCACCAGCCCCCGACGTGATGGGATTCGAGCATGCCCGTTCTCGAGCACGGTGACGTCAAGATCCGCTACGACGAGTACGGCGCCGGATTCCCGGTGCTGCTGTTCGCACCCGGTGGCCAGCAGTCGTCGGTCGGGTTCTGGGAGCGCACCCCCTGGAACCCCATCGAGCACCTCTCCCCGCACTACCGCGTGATCGCGATGGATCAGCGCAACGCAGGCGGATCCACCGCACCGGTCAGCGCGTCCGACGGATGGCACTCCTACATGGACGACCACCTCGCGCTCCTCGACGCCCTCGGCATCGAGAAGTGCCACCTCCTGGGCATGTGCATCGGCGGCCCGTTCATCGTGCAGCTCGCCGAGTCGGTCCCGGACCGCATCGGCGCCGCGGTCGTCCTGCAGACGATCGGCCTCGACGGCAACCGGGAACTCTTCCACGGGACGTTCGACGCCTGGGCCGCCCGCCTCTCCGATCAGCACCCCGAGGCCGACGCCAACGACTGGAAGGGCTTCCGCTCGAACCTCTACGACGGGCCGCACATCCTCTACAGCGTCGCCGACGACGTCGTGCCTCGGCTCACCACACCGATGCTGGCGTTCCTGGGGAACGACGAGCCGCACCCGGCAAGTGCGTCACGGTTCCTCGCGGCGCACGCACCGAACACGCAGCTCGTCGAGAAGTGGAAGGAGCCCGACAACCACGCCGCGGCGCGTTCGGCCATCGAGGTGTTCCTCGCCGAGCACACGCCCTGAGCGCCCTCGGAGCCCTGCGCGAAACCCGTTGGCGGGCCACTGCGACCACTGCTACTTTCGCGGCGGCCGTGCGAGAAATCGAGGAGGTGGTACCCGTGAACGTATCGACATGGGTGCTTCCCTCCGGGTTCACGGTCGGGCGATAGGTCGTCCGGGAGCGCCGTTCACGAGCACTCCCGAAAGGCACGACCATGCGATTCACTTCCGAACAGCGCCTCGACGACGGTGTCCTCGAGCGCCGGTTCACCCTCGGTGAGATCCCCGGCATCCTGTGGACGCCCGGATCCGCATCCGCACCGGCCCCGCTGATCCTGGTGGGCCATCCCGGCGGACTGCACCAGATGTACCCCCGACTGGTTGCCCGGGCCCGGCACGCCGCGGCGGAGGGCTTCGCCTCGGCCACCATCGAGCTCCCTTGGAGCGGTGACAGGCCCCGTTCCGCGGCCGCCGAGGAGGCCCGCGCCGACCTGCGCCGGGCGCTGCAGGCCGGAGAGCCGGTCGACGGCGGGATCGTCGACCGGCTCGTCCTGCCGCTGGTCGAGACGGCGGTCCCGGAATGGCGGGACACCCTGGACGCCCTCCTTCCGCTGCCCGAGATCGGCGACCGGGTCGGGTACGCGGGAGGGGTGATCGCCATCGGCATCCGGCTGGCGGTGGTCGAGCCGCGTATCTCGGCCGCCCTCCTGTTCGCCGGGAGTTTCGTACCCCGCATCCTGTTCGAGGATGCCCGGCAGGTGACCATTCCGCTGCAGGTGCTGCTGCAGTGGGACGACGAAGGAAACGACCGGCAGATGGCCCTGGACCTGTTCGACGCCTTCGGCACCACGGAGAAGACGCTGCACGCCAACACGGGCGGGCACACCGGCGTCCCGCAGTTCGAGGGGGACGCCGGGAGCCGGTTCTTCGCCCGGCACCTGACGTGAGGCCGGGCCGTCGGGCCGGCCGCAGCCGATAGGAGCTGTCGACCAGGTCATCAAGCCCACGGCCGATCGGGAACTCGATGAAGCCGTCGCCGGGGCGCAGCTGGGCCCCAGATGTGTCGTGTCCAGAGCTCCGCCGACGCGACGGCTCATCGAGGCTCCCTGTGGCTCATCGCAATGCGGTGATCGACCGATCACCTTTCGCCGGGACGGCTACCGATTGTTGACAACTTCGTTGCCGATATCAGCCGACGGAGTTATGCTCCGTTCGCACCACAGTGGGTTGCGATATCGCTCGCACTCGGACGAGGAGCGGGTCGGCCGCAGGTGGGCCGGGCCGGGCCGGACGTGATCGTGAAGTGGCCCTGTCCCGGCACCAACGACGACGCGACGGTGTAGGGCACGGAGTTCGGCGCCCGCACACCGAGAGCTGGATCGTGACCGCCGGCCGACGCCGGGGGCGGTCGCGTCGGGGCCTTCCCCTACCAACTGCATGCCGCGTTCGACACAACGAGGTGGACGACGATGGTTCTGTTGCTCGCGCACGTCACGAACCACGGCTTCGGCGAGGATCGCCCTCGGGGTGATTTCGTCGCACCATACGGTGCGGTGGGCCGCTGGCGGTGATCCACCTCCACTGCGCCGACCTGGCGGCCGACGCCGCGCCCACATGCAGCGAGATCCCGACCCCCGGCGATGACAGATAGACCGTCGGCGTCGATCTGACCGTCCAGAAACTCCACCCGGGCCGCGTTCGCCGTCCCCGACTTGCTCCTGAAAATCGCCGGACCGGAGATCAGGGGCGGGCTGCGGCACCTGAATCGGGACACATTCCCCCACCGTTCGGGCTCGACGGATGAATTCGTCGAGACAGGCGCGTTTCGGATGCGGCCGATCCGGTCGCCCACTCACAGCAAAGGAGCTGTGCTGACATGGGTAGGAGAATTCGCACCTCGGTCGCGGCGACCGCTGCGGTCGCCTGTCTCGCCCTGCTCGCGGCGTGCGGCGCGATCGGTGCCGCCCCGAGCGAGCAGGGCGATCGCATCGTGGCCACGAATCCGTACGGAGGGGATCCCGCCACCGAGGGCGAGCCCAAGAGCGGCGGGACACTCGTGATGGGAACCGACCGCGAGGTGGTCAGCTTCGACACGACAGTGCAGAACGCCAACCAGGCGGCGATGGCTGTCTACGACTCGCTGCTCAAGCTCGCATCCGACGGCACGCCGGAGCCGTACATGGCCGAGTCGATGGAGTCGCCCGACAACGGGGTGACCTGGCGGCTCGGCCTGCGGCCCGGCGTGATGTTCTCCGACGGCACCCCGCTGGACGCGAACGCGGTGATCGTGAACGTGCAGCGGCACGTCGACAAGGTCTCATCGCCCGGTCACCTCTACACCGAGCCGATCGCGTCGATGCGGGCGGCGGACCCGCTGACCGCCGAGTTCACGTTGAAGCGCGCGTTCGGTCAGTTCCCCATGGCGTTCGCCCTGGGCTTCAACGGCGGCCTCGGCGCGATCATCTCACCGGCGGCGCTGCAGCAGTACGGCGACGACATCGGCAGCCACCCCGTCGGAGCCGGCCCGTTCGTGCTCAGCGAGTGGACGCGGGACTCGAGGATGGTCCTGAACCGCAACCCGAACTACTGGCAGGCGGGCATGCCGTACCTGGACGCGTTGGAGTTCCGGCCGTTGCCCGACACGGAGACCCGTTACGCCTCGATCGAGAACGGCGACGTCGACCTGATCTTCGGCGGCTACCACACCGAGCTGGTGCGCGCCTTGGACAGCCCGAACCTGACCGTCTTCTACGGGCCGGGGCATGGCGCCGAGTGGATCTACTTCAACCACACGCGGCCCCCGTTCGACGACCACCGGATGCGCGAGGCCGTCGTGCGCGGCATCGACCTGGACGCGCTCGCGGCCACCCAGTTCCGCAACCGGATGACCCGCGCCGACGGGTACTTCGGGTCGGACAGCGAATACCAGACCCCGGAGGCCGCGGCGGCGTGGCCGGCGACCGACATCGAGCGGGCGAAACAGCTGGTCGAGGAGTACAAGGCCGAGGGCGGCACCACGACCGTGTCACTGAAGACGACGAACGCACCGAACAGGGTGGCCTTCGCGGAGTTCCTGCAGGCCCAGATGGCCGTGATCGGCATCACCGTGCAGCCGGAGTTCTATGACCTCGCGCAGTTCGCCGGCACTGTCGTGCAGAGCCGCGACTTCGACCTGGCCAGCTTCGTCGGCGGCCCGGTCGACACGCCGTACCCGAGCGCGTCGAACATCTTCCGCACCGGCGGCAACGCCAACTACGGCGGCTACTCCAACCGGCAGATGGACGCGCTGCTCGACCAGGCGGCGACGACCACCGACGAGGCCGAGCGCACTCGGCTCTATCAGCAGGTACAGCTCCTGTCCAACCAGGACATCGTCGACGCCTGGTACAGCCGGGGCTACCTGTCCACCATCGCCAAACCCGAGGTCAAGGGCGTGGTGCGGTACCTGAACCGCACCCAGTTCTACGCGACGACCTGGCTGGACCGCTGACAGGTGTCACGCCGCCTCGGGGCGCCGGCCGGGCCGGCACCTCGGGGCGGTGCTGCATCCCGAGTGGGGTCATGCGTGGTGGACGGCGTGCCTCGCCTCGTACCAGGTGTCGCCGACCGGCTCTCCCGCCATGTTCCAGCTCCACGAGTCGGTGGGACTGATGCGGATGTACAGGCCCGGCCCGACCATTCCGGTCCGCTCCACCGGTTGATCGGCTCGCCCGTAGATCCGTATCCCACGTGCGATGAACGGTTCGAAGGACACCATGTCGTCGACCACCAGCGCGACTTTCCGGTTCCCGGCGCGGACGTTGCGGAACTTCCGCGTCCGTTCGACCGACGCCCCGGATCCACCCACCCAGAAGATCTCCCCGTCGAACTCGAATGCGAGTGGGACGACGTCGGGCTGCCCGTCGGCGGAAAGCGTGGAAACCCGGGCGAGCGGTTGGGACCGTAGGTAGGCGATCTCTTCCTCGGTGAACGACATGCGGTGGCTCCTCTCGGGAAGATGCTCACAGTGTGTACGAACCGCATGCGTGGAGATCGACCCCATCGGTCGCAGAGGATCAGGCGCCGACTCGCAACGCCGTGACCACCAGCGCCGTGTACCGCATCGTGAAGCCGCCCCCGAACGAGTCGACGGCGGCGCCGGTGCCCGTCAGCACCTCCTGTAGCTGGGCGGGCGGGAGTTGGGTGTGCAGGCCGGTGGTCGGCACCTGGTCCAGCCATTCGTCCCGCGTGTAGGTCTGCTGCCAGTCGAATCGCCACTCCTCGGGCTCGCCGAACGCCCCCGCCCCGCGGATCCCGTCGGCCGCCATGGCGCCCATCGCCGAGTACCCGTCGATGGCCGACATCGTCGGCCTGCGGGCGGCAGGCGAGTCGGGCAGCACCCGGCGGTAGACCTCGGCGAAGGATTCCGCCAGTTCGGGCGGTGGCTCGGCAGCATTCCAGAACACGGCCAGGCGGCCACCGGACCGCAGCGCCTGCGCGGCCTTGACCGCTCCCGCGGCCGGGTCCACCCAGTGCCAGGTCTGCCCGGAGACGACCGCATCGAACTCGCGACCTACCGGGTCCCAGGCTTCGAACGCCGCCACCTCGACGTCGAGCCCCCGCCGTCGCGCGAACTCGGCCATCCGCGCGTCGACGTCGACCCCGAGCACCGTGCAGCCGGCCGCTTGGAACTGCCGGGCTGCGATGCCGGTGCCACAGCCGACATCGAGGACGTCGAGGCCGGGACTGGCGGCGACGATGCGGTCGACCATGGCTTGGGGGTAGCGCGGCCTGGCCCGGTCGTAGCGCTCGGCGTCGGTGCCGAACGACTCCGCCATCTGTCGGTGGTGGTGAGGCTCGCTGCCGGGAGAGGGCGCTCCCGCCGAGGCTAGAGTGGGCATCTGCCCACTCTAGTGGGCACATGCCCACTCAACGAGGGATGCACGGTGCCGACAGGTGTGGCCCTCCACGACGCGCGTGATCAGTTGTTCGACGCCGCCGAGCGCGTGTTGCTCCGGGACGGACCGAACGCGCTGACCAGCCGGGCGGTCACCACGGAGGCCGGCTGCGCAAAGGGAGTGCTGCATCGGCACTTCGCCGACTTCGACGCGTTCCTCGCCGAACTCGTGCGCAACCGCGTGGCCCGGATCGACGGGCAAGCCGCTGCCCTGCGGGCATCCGCCGGGACGGGCACCGTCGCCGACAACGTCGCCCGCGCCCTGACCGACCTGTTCGGATCGGTCGCCGTGGCGATCGTCGGGCTCATCATCTCGCGGGACGATCTGCGTGCCCGGCTCCGCCGGACCACGCCGACCGGCATCCCACTGCTCACCGAAGCCACGGCCATGATCGCCTCCTATCTCGCTGCCGAGCGCGAACTGGGCCGCATCACGGCGAACGCCGACGTCGACACGCTCGCCCCCACGCTGATCGGGGCCGGACACCTGCTCTTCGCCGACCGGAAAGGCACACCGCCGGAAGCGGGCGCCGTCGACAAGGTCGTTGCCTCGGTCATCGCCGGCGTCGTGCGAGAACAGCAGCCATAACCGCCAGTCGGCGCTCGCCCCATTCGCGCGCAGATCAGGCCGATCTCATTAATGCCCTGTCGCCGCCGCAAAGCACAGATGCTTGACGACCATTCGGCACGTGCTACTCTCCGTTATCAACAATACGGCCGGCGGTCGGGTTCTGATATACGTACCGTGAGGGGATGGCCGACAACCCGTGTCGGGACGGGTGGTCCAGGGCAATTGATCGAGTCGGCGATGCAGTGCGGCCGATGCGCCGACCATCGCCGGTGGATCTCTGACGTATCGGAGGACGTGTGGACGAGAACGTCGAGGACGTGCGCCGACGTCAATTCCTCAAACTGTCCGGCGTGGCCGGGCTCGCCGTGGCTCTCGGCGGCTTCGGCACACCGGCCGGCGCGGCGGCGCCCACGGCCCTCCAACCCAACCTGTGTGGCTCCGACACGGATACCGGGCCCAGGGTCTTCATCTGGGCGGAGCGCGCCAAAAAATGCGGGGAAGCGTACCGAGATCCGAAGAAACCTCCGCCGCCATCGTATTGCCTGATAGGAGGCAGGCGCGATGTCGTGCTGCACGGCGGCGGCTCGACCACGCACGACTTCCTCCTGGTTCCCACCACCCGCGTTAAGGGAATTGAGTGCCCACTACTGTTGGGCGATGCCGGGAGACAATACTGGGAGGACGCCTGGAACTACGCGCAGCCGGGAGCCGGCCCTGGAGCGGTGACGTTCCCGGCCGGCCAGCTCGCACTGGGAGTGAACGCGGCACACACGACCAGAAATCCGCCAACACCTGTTCGCAAGCAAGACCAGCTGCATATTCACATGGCCGGCATCGAGCAGAGCCTGGTCAACCAGTTGACGCCCATCAAGAGTGGCGTCAAGCAGTGGAGATCGACGATCATTGATGTCGATTACGGCGGAAGGAAGTACGCTCTTCGGGGATTTCGCGCTCCGAGCTTCAACGAGAATTTCTTCAAGCTCCTGCACGACGAGGTCGTGAAGCCGGCGGGCGAAGACATGGCAACCCAGATGATCATCGTCACGAAGGCTGGCAACGACTGGTACGTCTTGAACAGCAATGGCGCTGTGCGCGGGCCGAACAACAGCGGTGGAACGAGCGCCTGCGACGGGCTGCTCGTCTACGCGTGAGATCCATGGCTCGTCGATCACATGGTCTTGTCCTGCCCCGCGCGCTCGGCGAGCGCCCGCGCCGCGCCGCGCGGCACCACCATCACCGGCACGGGCGAGTGCCGGACGATCCGCGATGAGCGAGAGCCGATGAACACGCGTTCGAGCGGTCCCGCGGTGCTGGATCCGACGGCCAGCAGGTCCCCGTCCGCCCACCCGATGTCCTCGATCGCCCCCGCCCAGTCGGCGCCGTATCCGACCACCGACTCGATCGAGGACGGGCTGCGCGGCAGGCGTTCCACGTCCTCCAGGACGGCGCGCTGAGCGTGCTCGGCGTCCGCCGCCCACTCGTGCGCCACGCCGTCCTCGGCACGGGAGCCGATCCCTGCCGTCAACGGCGTGCGCGGGCGCACGGCGAAGGACGCGACGCGCAGCGTGGCACCCGCCCGCGCGGCGACCTCCGCGACGGCGATGACGAGCTCGTGGGAGTCCTCGGTCGCGCCGAAGGCTGCTGTCACCCGGCGCACCCTGTTGTCGGGCCGGCACCGGAACCCGCGTGGGCCGAGCACGACCGGCAGGGGCGAGCTGTGCAGCAGCCGGTCCGCGACGCTGCCGAAGGCGACCCGCCCGAGCACCCCCGCCGTGGACGAGCCGAGCACCAGCATGCGTGCGCCGTGTCCCTTCGCGACCGAGACCAGACCCGCCGACGTCGAGCTCGCCCTGGCGACGACGAACTCGGCGGAGCAATCGGGGGGCACCAGGCCGCGGGCCCGCTCGATGGCCTCCTTGGCGCTCTGGTCGAGGTACTCCTGGTACTCGGCGTCGACCCTGCCCATCCCGGGCGGCCACGGCGGCGGCACCACGGTGCACACCACGAGATCCTCGTCGAACGAGCGGGCGAGCTTCCCGCCGAGCTGTACCGCTGCCGTCGCGCGCTCGTCGCGCGGCAGCCCGACGACGAGCGTCACAGCACGTCCTCCTGGGGATCCGTGGCGGCGGCACGTAGCCGCGAGTGGCGGATCCCGTAGGCGAAGTACCAGACGAGCACGACGCCCACCCAGATCGCGAAGACGGCGATCGTCATCGGCTTGAGGCCGACGACGATCCAGAGACAGCCCGCGATCGAGAGGATCGGTGTGACCGGATAGCCGGGAACCCGGAACCCACGGGGCAGGTCGGGCGCGGTGCGCCGCAGGACGATCACACCCACGGAGACGACGAGGAAGGCCACGAGTGTGCCGATGCTCGTGAGCTGGGCGAGGAAGTGGATCGGAAGGAGCCCGGCCAGGAGCGCCACGGCGACGGCGACGGCGATCGTGGTGTTCACGGGCGTGCTGGTGCGGGCGTTCACCTGGTGGAAGAACTGCGGAAGCAGCCCGTCGCGGCCGATCGCGAACAGGATGCGGGTCTGACCGTAGATCGTCACGAGGGTGACGCTGAAGATCGAGATGATGGCCCCTGCCGCGAGCACGGTTCCCGGCCAGCTGGCGCCGACCACGTTCTCCAGGATGGCGGCGAGCCCGGCCTCCTGGCCCTCGAACTCGGCCTGGGGCTGGGCGCCGACCGCCACCAGGGCGACGGCGGTGTAGACGAGTGTCACCGTGCAGAGCGCCAGGATGATCGCCAAGGGCATCGTCCGGCGTGGGTTCTTCACCTCCTCCCCCGCGGTCGACACGGCGTCGAGACCGATGTAGGCGAAGAAGATGATGCCGGCGGCCCCGGTGATTCCCGTGATTCCGAACGGCGCGAACTCGGCGAAGTTGTCGGTGTTCCAGCCCGTGACGCCGATGACGACGAACATCAGCAGCACGGCGATCTTGATGACGACCATCACCGCGTTGACCGTCGCCGACTCGCTCGCCCCGCGGATGAGCAGGAGCGCGCACAGCGCCACGAGCACGACGGCGGGCAGGTTCAGCAGGCCACCGCCCTCCGGCGACTGGGAGAGGAACTCGGGGATCCGGAACCCGAACAGGTTGCCCAGCAGCTGGTTGAGGTACTGCGACCAGCCGACCGCCACCGCCGCGGACGACACGCCGTACTCGAGCAGCAGGCATGCCGCCACCCCCATGGCGACGACCTCACCGAGCGTCGCGTACGCGTAGGAGTACGACGACCCCGACACCGGGACGGCGCTGGCCAGCTCCGCGTAACAGACTGCGGTGAGGCCCGCGACGAACCCGGCGATCACGAACGACCAGACGACCGCCGGTCCGGCGACAGGGACGGCCTCGGTCAGGACGAAGAAGATGCCCGTCCCGATCGTCGCGCCGACACCGATCATGGTGAGCTGGAACAGCCCGATGGTGCGGGCGAGCTCACCCCTGCCCTGGCCGTCGAGTCCGGTCTCCGCGGCCATCTTCTCCACCGGCTTGCGACGGAAGGCCTGCTGCAACAACGTCGCCATGCCATCTCCTCGGTTCGTGGCTCGACCACGATCCCGGGCGGCACGGCTGAATGCGAGCCTCCGAACGGACAATCCGCACCAATGGCTGACTCGCGAGCGCGTCGGCGGCGGGAATCAACCCGTTCGCCGAGCCCTATCGCGCTCCGTCCACGGCGGATGGGCGATCAGGCCTTGCTGTAGTCCGTGCTCAGCCACTTCTCGGGGCGCATCCGAACGAGAAGGGAGTCCGCCCCGAGATTGTCGGTCACCCACTTCGCCGCATCCTCCGCAGACAGATAGCGGCCCGCGATGCGGAGCGCCTGCTCCTCAGTGGGCTCCTCGTCGATCGCGATCACGGGGCCCTCGGCTGTGGCGTACTTGTACGGCGCCGTTTCGACCTGTGCGCAGATGCTGAAGCGGCCCGCCTCCCGCAACAGACGTTCCTTCACCGATCCGCGAGAGATCCAGATCAGCACCTCACCGCCCGGGACGTAGTCGTACCAGATCGGCACAGCGAGGGGGGCCCGCCCTTCACGGTTCACCGCGACCACACCGACGTGCACTCCGGCAAGGAACTCCTGGCGTTCCTGCTCGGTCATGACAAGAGACATGCGCACCCCTCGACCAGGAACGGACGAATCGTCCGTTCGGGATTTACGTGATCAATGCCCTTGATGCAACCCCGGCACCACCTGCCGCATTCCGTCGTTCACGGATGGCCGCTCTGCCCGCAGGGTGCCCGCCTGCGACCCTGGACCGCATCTGATCACGGCACGTGAACCGGCACCCTCCGGACCCCGCCTGCGATCAGTACCGGAGTCAGGTGAACCTCCGATTCGTCGGATCCGTGTCGAAGAGTGTGGATGGAACTTCCTCGGCGGCCCCGGCCCGGTCGCCCGGTTCGGGTCCCGGCGCCGGTGCTGCTGATCCGGTCCGTCGATCACGACGTGGGCCTCCCGTGGCGCGATGTGCACCCGGCATCAGGCGCCTGGTGAACACCGGGCACCGCGCACCCGTACGGGAAGGATCTCCAGCTTGTCGATTCACACCCCACCCCGCGCGCCCGCTCGGGGCGAGACGGCAGGCGACGACAGAGCAGCTCGGGATGACAAGGGGCCAGGCCACGTCAGGATCGGCGCGATCCTCACCTGCCTGGCCGGGGTGCTGGTGTTCCTCGCTCTCGTCGCGCCGCGGGAGGTCGGTCAGGTCACCCCGTTCGCACTGCTTCGAATCCCGATCGAGGGGCTGCTCGGCGCCGCACTCCTGATCGCTCTGCCACCGCGGGCGCGCCGGGTGCTGGCCGTCGCCGCGGGGACGCTGCTCGGCCTGCTGACGGTCCTGCGGGTCTTTCAGATGGGCTTCCTCGCGATCCTGGGCAGGTCGTTCGACCCGATATTCGACTGGTCCCAGCTCGGGAGCGGCATCACGCTGCTCGAGGACTCGATGGGTCCTGCCGGCGTGATCGGCACCACGGTCGGCGCCGCCGTCGGAGGGGCCGCGCTGGTCGTCCTCATGGCACTGTCCGTCCGGCGCCTGGCGAACCTCGCTGCCAGGCATCGGACCACCACGATCCGGACGGTCGCGGTGCTCACCGGGGCCTGGCTCGCCTGCCTCGCAGTCGGCGCGCAGATCGTCGCCCCCGTGCCCGTCGCGGCGAGGAGTACCGCCGCGCTCGGCCTCCAGACGGCTCAGCAGGTGTCCACGAGCCTGCACGACCAGAGGATCTTCGACGAGCAGGCCGCCGCGGACGCGTTCCGAGGCACCCCGGGCGCGAACCTGCTGACCGCGCTGCGCGGCAAGGACGTCGTCTTCACCTACGTCGAGAGCTACGGGCGCTCGGCGCTGGAGAATCCGGAGTTCGCGCCGACCGTCGGCGCAGTCCTCGACGACGGAACCCGCAGGCTGGCCGCGGCCGGGTTCGCCTCACGCAGCGCCTATCTCACGTCCTCGGTGTCGGGCGGTGGCAGTTGGCTCGCCCACGCCACGCTGCTCTCGGGACTGCGGGTCACCAACCAGCACAGCTTCGACAAGCTCGTCGCGAGCGACCGCCTGACCCTCACGAGCGCGTTCCAGCGCGGAGGCTGGCAGACCGTGTCGGTGATGCCGTCCAACTCCGGACCCTGGCCGGAGCAGGCGTTCTACGGCATCGACCGGAGCTACGACTCCGGGAACCTCGGCAACCGGTCCCTGACCTACTCGGGCTTCCAGACCCCCGACCAGTACACCCTGTCGGCCTTCGAGCAGATCGAGCGCAGCAATCCCGACCGCGGCCCGCTCATGGCCGAGATCCCCCTCGTCTCCAGCCACTGGCCGTGGGCGAAGGTTCCCAACCTTCTCGACTGGGACGCCGTCGGCGACGGCTCGGTGTTCGACCGCCCGGGCGCTGGGCGCAGCGATCCCGTGGACGTCGTCGAGAGCGATCCCGACCGCATGCGCGACGGGTACCGGCGTTCCATCGAGTACTCGCTGTCCACCCTCGTGTCGTACGTGGAGAAGCACGGCGACGACGATCTTGTGCTCGTCGTTCTCGGCGACCACCAGCCCGCCACCTTCGTCGCCGGGGACGACGCCGGCATGGACGTCCCGATCACGATCGTCACCCGCGACCGCGCCGTACTGGACCGGATCGGCGGGTGGGGATGGCAGGACGGGCTGCGGCCCGGGCCGCGGGCGCCGGTCTGGCCCATGGAGTCCTTCCGCGACCGATTCCTGACCACGTTCGCACGATAGGACGCTCGCGGGCGACGAGGGTCAGGGTCGCAGTTCGTACACCATGTTGAAGGGATTCGAGGTGGCGACTCGCGTGTGGCCGAAGCCGGCCTCGGCCGCAATCTCTGCGGTTCGGCTCGGGCCGGCTTGGTTGCCCAGGCCCGCGGCAGGCGGTGCCGACAGCCCGCTGGGCAGGCAGATGAACACCGATCCCCCCGCCATCAGCCGCCCGAGCGGGGTGAGCTGATCGACAACGGCATCCGAACTCATCGGCTCCACCAACATCACCCGGCCGCCGGGGGACAACGCAGCTCGGGCGGCGCTGAGCGCCGCAACCGGATCCGGCATGTCGTGCAAGCAGTCGAGGAAGGAAATGAAATCGTACTTCCCGCTCAACTCACTTGCACTGGCCACCTGGAACGTGATGCGGTCGCCGACACCCGCCTCCGCGGCACGTGAGCGGGCCAGCTCGACGGACTGTTCGTGGTAGTCGACTCCCACCCATTCGGTAGCGGGATAGGCTTTCGCCATGATGATCGTCGAGGCGCCCAGGCCACAGCCGACGTCGGCGGCTCGCCCCCCACTGATGAGCTTCTGCTCCACGCCATCGAGCGCCGGAATCCACGAACCGACCAGATTCGCCTTGTACGCGCCGCGGAAGAATCGTTCGGTGCCGACGAATGTGTCGTCATCGTGCTCGTGCCAGCCTATCCCTGCGCCGGTACGAAAGGCCTCGGCGAGTCGGTCCAGCATCCGCGGGGCCGCAGAGAAGGTCTGAAACGCCCCCGCCATGTAGGACGGGCTCTCCGTGTTCACGAAGATCTCGACCTGCTCGGGTGACATCCGGTACGTCGCGGAGGTCGCGGATCCGTCACCTGTGGTCCCCACGTACGTGACGTATCCCGAGGCCGCCATCACCAGCAGCCACTCCCGCACGTAACGCTCAGCGAGCCCCGCACGTTCCGCAAGCTTTGCCGATGTGGCCGGCCCACAACTGTGGAGTGCGGCGAACAACCCGAGCTTGTCGCCCAGGAACGCCAGCGGAACAGCCAGTGCACCACCGGCATCGGCGATGATCCGATCGCGAAGCTGCTCGACTGCGGCATCGTCGACCACCTGCGCACCGGTACCGCCGTGACTCACGGAGTCCGCGCTCGACATCACATCTCCTGACATTCGTTGAGTTGTCCCAAGCATTTACCACGAAGTCCGGCCCGGTCAGCGGGAGAGGTCCTTCCTCGAGTTGATCCGCAGCTTCGCGAAGATTCCTCGCAGGTGCCATTCGACGGTACGGCGGCTGAGGAAGAGCCGGGCCGCGATCTCGGGGTTGGACAGTCCCTCGCGGACGAGCCGGGCGATCTGCGCTTCCTGGACGGTGAGCCCCGCGGCGGTCTCCGTGGTGCGCTTGCGGGCCGTGGCCCCGGTGGCCCGCAACTCACGCGACGCGCGCTGGGCGAAGGCCTCCATGCCCATGTCCCGGAACATCTCCTCGGCCGTACGCAGCTCCTGGCGCGCTTCCCCTCGGCGACGCTCGCGACGCAGCCATTCGCCGTACAGCAGGCGAGCGCGGGCCAACTCGGGACGGACACGCACCCGGGCGAGCCTGTCGATCGCCTCCCGGTAGAAGCCCTCGGCTGCCGGACCCTCGGTCAGCAGCGCTCGTGAGCGGGCCGCGATGCCCAGGCCCCAGTCGGTGCCGCCGGCCGACGTCACCTCGGTGAGCAGTTCGAGGGCATCGGCAGCCTGCTCGGGCACACCGCTGCGGACAGCAGCCTCGATCAGCTCGATCTGGACCCCCCAGGTGCACATCCCCAGTTCCTGAGGGTGCTGGGCCTCTCGGGCCGCAGCCAACGCATCCTCGTGCTGGCCGAGACCGTTGTCGAGGACTGCTCTGGCCCAGCACGTGATGGTCTGCCCCATCCCCTCGCCCTGGTCGAGCGTCTCCGCGGCGAAGGTCTCGATCAGAGAGGACGTCGCGGGTTCCCGGCCCTCCCACGCGGCGAGCAGCAGGCGTCCATAGGGCCTCAAGGTGCACGACGCCGCCTCGGTGACCGTGTCCAGCTCCTCCCCGAGCGATGCCGCCGCGTCCAGCTCACCGGCGAGCGTGTAGGTCACCATTCGAGCGCTCACCGCAATGGGGAGCACAGCGAGGGCGCCAGCCTCGCGCGCTTGCTGGACGAAGCGAGCCGTCAACGCATCCCAGGCCTCGAAGTCCCAGAGCAGGTCGGCGACGGCCCTGCAGGCGAGCCAGTGCCAGCGCAGCGCTTCATCCGTGGAGATGTCTCCGTCCGGGAAGGCATCGAGGGCCCGGCGCACCAGTGAGATCGCGGCAGCGTAACCGTCGGTGAATCGCGTGGCCAGAGCCGCGAGGAGGAAGTCGCCCGCGCTCGGGGACGGTGACGAGGCCCGGGCCAACCACGCGGCCTCTGCCACCTCCCGCACGCTCCCACCGCAGGCGAGCGGGCCGGCGTGCATCGCCGCCAGCAGCGCCTCGAGATACGTCTCGCGCGCGAGCCGGGCGTCCAGGGGCTGTAGCTGAGCGGCCGCCTTGAGCAGCAGCGGCGCTGCATCGGCGATGCCGCAGCTGGTGAAGGCCGTCCGCGCGCGCAGAAGATCGACCCGGCCCCGTTGCAGTTGGGTCAGTGGACCGGCCTCCGCAAGGGCCAGCAGGCCCTCGGCCTCGGCCCGCATCCCAGCCTGATCTTTGGCCTCGGCCGCCTCCAACGCCCGCTCCGCCCGTCGCACCGGGTCGGGCGTCAGCTCCGCAGCCCGTTGCCGGAACGCGGCTGCGGCGACCGGACCGCCACGGGCCTGCGCTCGCCCCGCCGACCCCTCGAGACCCGCGGCGACGTCCTCGTCCGGCCCACTCGCGGCCTGGGCCGCGTGCCACGCGTGACGGTCGGGATCCGTCTCGGTGTCGGTGACGTCCGCCAGAACGGAGTGCACGTGGCGCAGCTCCCGAGCCGAGGCCGCGTGATAGATCGCCGGGCGCTCCAGTGGATGCCGGAACCGCACGCGGCGGCCGATCTCCAGCAACCCGGCAGCGACCGCGGGCGCAGCGGCGTCCACACCGATCCCGAGGCGCTGCGCCGCCCGCCACACCAGAACCGGGTCTCCCAACGGCTCTGCCGCCGCAAGGAGCAACAGCTGCCTCGTCTTGTCCGGTAACGGCGCCAGTTGGCGTCGGAAGCAATCCTCGATCCGGACAGGCAACGCCCCGCCCGTCCCGAACCCACCGGCCAGCTCCGCAGGCGTGAGGCTCCGCGGCAGCTCCAGCAGCGCCAGCGGATTACCCCGCGTCTCGGCCACTATCCGATCCCGCACACGGTCGTCCAACGGCCACGGGAGTACCGAGTCCAGCAGCGACCGCGCATCCGCATCGGGAAGACCGCCGACCATCATCTCGGGCAGGCCGGCCAGTGCCGGTACGTCCTGGGGCCGGCACGTCGCGAAGACGATCGCCACCGCCTCCGTTCGCAGGCGGCGCGCGACGAAGGCGAGCGTCTGGGCGGAGGCGCAGTCGAGCCACTGTGCGTCGTCGACAACGCAGATCAGGGGTCGTTCCCGGGCGGCCTCGGAGAGCAGACCCAAGACACCGAGCCCGACCAGGAAGCGATCCGGTGCCGGTCCTGAGCTCAGTCCCAGCGCTGTGCGCAGCGCCTCGCCCTGATGGAGTGGGAGACGCTGCATCAGATCCAGCATCGGCGCGCACAGCTGATGCAACCCGGCGAAGGCCAGTTCCACCTCCGACTGGATCCCCGCTACCCGTGCAACCCGGCATCCCGGCGCCTGTTCCGCCATGTAGTCGAGCAGCGCCGTCTTGCCCACTCCCGGCTCACCGCGCACCACCAGTGCCCGGCTGTCGCCCACCGTCACCGCCTCGACGAGAGAGCCGAGCGCTTCACACTCTCGGCGCCGACCGCGCAAACCAGGTAGCACCCCATCCACTGAATTGATATTCGGGAGCCAAACCACTTCACGATACGCATCGCGATTCGATGTGGGGGATCTACGGCACTTTTCGGCCGGCACGATCTCGACGGCCGATCATGTTCCCGGTCGGATTTCCTGACTCTCCGCTGATCAGCTGCCGTAGTCGTTCCGGGGTGTCCGTGGTGAGCACGGGCGTGTAGATCACCAGGCGCAGATGAGGGTGGTCGGACGGGGCCAGGCGATGTTGATCCATATGGAGTTCGCCGACGACGGGATGGTGGAAGATTCGTTGCCGAGAGGCGAACCGTTCGATGTCGTGACTCTCCCAACAGGCGCGAAATGCCTCGCTCGAATCGAGGAGCCGCGTCACCAGCCGCATGAAGGACGGCTGGCCCAACCGGGGTCCGGCTTCGGCACGGAACTGGGCGACGTGGCGGCGACTCGTGAACTCCCAGTCGGGTATCAGCCCACGCAGGTACGGGTCGGTGAAGATCAACCACAGCAGGTTGCGATCCGCGGTCGGCACCTTCGACAGATCCCGGTAGAAAGCTGCGTAGGCGTCGTTCCATGCCGCGACCGTCCAGTCCGGGGCGATCGCGAACGCCGGGTAGCCCCCGACCGCGTCCAGGAGTCGCTGCACGTGGGCCGGCGCGGCCTGGGGACTCGGCTCGGACAGGAGTTGTGGGTCGCAGTATCCGGCCAGCAACCGGATGTAGGTGTGTTCTTCCACCGACAGCTTCAGGGCGCGCGCGAGCGCGTCCACCACCTGCCGCGACGGCATGATCTCGCGTCCCTGCTCCAGCCACGAGTACCAGGTGATACTCACGCCCGAGAGGTAGGAGATCTCCTCACGACGCACGCCGGACGGACCCTTCCTGATGGCAGGTAGGCCCAGCTCCGCTCGCGTGAGTTGCCGCCGGCGGGTTTTGAGGAACTGGCCGAGCTCCCGACGGATCGTCGCGTCGGCATTCACGCTCGGCACCTCGCCGTGTCGACACGATGCATGGACCTCTCCTGTTCCCCTCGGGCGCGAACCCGGCCTTCGCCCGCCGCTCCGGTCACTCCGGCCACAGCCCCATCGCCCGCGGGGCCCGCCTCCACCGAGGCGAGTCACCGGCGCGACACCCGGGATTCCCACCAACATGACACGCCGCAGGGCAGTCGTCGTCCCCTCGTCGCCTTCATCGATATCCGCCCTGGCCAGGGCCCATCCCAGGACGTGTCAAGTCTTGACCGGACACGGGCCGCTCGCCCCCGTATCTGTCTCGGGCACACTCGCGGGCACGCCGCAGGGCGGACGTGGTTCGAGGGTCAGGCGATGCACCGCATCACGTCGTGCACGACGGGACCCCACCTAGGTAGAGTTAGAGCATGGGGGTTTCGTCCGGTCCGCGGATGACGTTGCCGACGCAACTCGTGTTGCGCGCGCTGATCGCCGATCCGGCCAGGGAGATGTACGGCCTGGAGATCGGCCGGGCGGCCGAGCTGGCGTCCGGAACGATCCATCCGATCCTCGCGCGCCTCGAGGGCTGCGGATGGCTGGAGTCGCGGTGGGAAGACCTGGATCCGCACGATGCCGGGCGGCCGCGCCGGCGCTACTACCGGCTCACCCCTGACGGCATCGTCGGCGCCGCTCGCGCGCTCGACCGGGTGCGCACGCCGAGGTCGCTGATGTCCCGGCTGCACCCTGGCCTGTCCGACGGTCTCTCATGAATGACGGGGCCGGGTCGACGAGCCGGATTTTCCGACGGGCACTGGTCCAGCAGGCTCGACAACGCGCGATCGAGTTGGCCCGTGACGAGGGCGTGAGAATCTCGGACGGCCTCCAGCACGCGGCCACCGCACTGTCGGCGATCAGCGACCGGGCCCGCTCCCACTACGGCGAGTCGGCCCGTGTGCGGGCGCTGGGCCTGGAGTGCCTGCCCGACAGCGGCTATCTCACGTACCGCGTCGCCGGGCTGCGAGCCGCTCTCGATGCCAGCCGCTCCCGCCGATCATGGCTGGCCGGCGCGCGGGGTCACGCCGACGAGGTCGAAGCGCTGCTCGCACGGGCCATCGAGCTGACCTCGACCATCGACATCGCCGGCGAGCTGGATCTGCCTCTCGATCTGGTTGTAGCGGTACAGACCGGGGCCCGAGCGGGCCTGGCCGCGCTCCGCAGACTGCATGACGACCTCGACGCCGTCGAAAACGGACAGCACGAGAGCATCGGCAACCGCGCCGTCACCGTGCAGCCGAGCAGCCCCGCCCACTGGTTGGTGCAGGTCGCCAGCCGGCTCCTCCCGGGCGGAAGCCGCGACCGATACCTCGAGGAGTTCACCGGCGAGCTGCGCGAGCTCGCCGAATCGGAGGCGAGCTCACGCGCCCAGCTCGCCCACGCTCTCCGGCTCGCGGCCCGGGTGTGGGCGCTCCGCAACGCTCTGCCGGCCGACGCACCTCGAAGCCCAGCGGGGCCGGACCGCGTCCGAGTCCACCCCGGTGGCCGCTCCGACGGGATCAGCGCAGGGAGGGCTCGCGCTCGTGGGTGGGACACGAGCCGGACGCCATTCAGAAGGTGGAAGGCCAAGCGGGATGCCCGGCTGATCGTGCGGATCGTGAACGAGCGAGAGCAGGCACGGGAGCGGGCGAGCCGACGCCGCTCGCCCGCCCACGCATCCGGACGTCGCCTCACCCGGGTCAACCGCAGAGAAAACGATCATCGCGACGCCTCGGAATGATCAGCCGGACACGTGAGATTCCGGTCCGGAGCGGCTGCGGCGCGGCAGGGTCTACGCCGTATCGCGGGCGGCGACCCTCTCCAGCGTCGACGCGATCTGCTCGAGCTGCCACGGGATGTTCAGCAGCGTCGGGTTGTCGAAGGTCAGCGCGGTGAAGGGGTCGGCCTGATAGACCCGACCCTCCCGGACCGCGGGAATGGCCGTGTAGGCCGGATTGCCATCGAGCGACGTGCGTAGTTCCGGCGCGGCGAACCCGACGAACATGAAGTCGGCGTCCAGCGAGCCGATCTGCTCCATGCTCAGGGATCGATCTTTGACGGTGGACGTGACCGCTGGGGAGAGGACCAGGCCCAGCTGGGCGTAGAGCGCCACCGAGGTCGTGGCCGGGTCGTCGATCACGGCGAGGGGCCGACCAGGGTCGCGGTAGAAGCTGGAACTGAACGTCCGGCCCTTCAGCCCGGGCAACCGCGCGGCGACGGCGTTGACGTCCGCCTCGGTGGCGGAGATCGCCTGCTCGGTCTGCGCGCTGCGTCCGACCGCCCGGCCGATCAGCCTGCTGACGTCCTGCCAGGTGGACGTGCCCGGCTCGGTGATGAAGCCGACAGTGGGTGCGATCCGGCTCAGCTCGTCGTAGTGGTTCTCGAGCCCGTAGAAGTTCGTGGCGAGGATCAGGTCGGGCCGCAGCGCCGCGACCTGCTCGAGGTTGAGCGCGTTGAACACGTTCTTCAGCTCGGCGGAGCCGGACAGGTCGATCTTTCCGGCGAGCCAGGGATACCGTCCGCCCGGTAGGAAGTCGTTGGCGCCATAGGCGATCGGGGTGATCCCGATCGCTGCGAGCGTGTCCTCCTCGTAGCTCAGAGCGACGATCCGCTTCGGCTCCGCCGGGATCGTCGTCGTGCCCAACTTGTGGTGAATGGTGACCGGGAACCGGTCGGCAGCCGGTGCAGTAGGGGCTGCACCGGGCGCCGTTGAACCGGACGCTGCGACACCACGCTCACCTGCGGTGCCACCGCAGGCCGCGAGCATCACGGCGATCACCACCGTCAAAGCCGCGGCCAGCGGCGGTCTCCACCTCGTTCTTCTGGGCAGCCTCGTTCGTCTGGGCACCGGGCCTCCGGGTCATGCGGGGAGCGGACGGAACGGGCACAGAGGCCCGTAGCGGCGTCGCAAAAGTATGCCGGTCGAAGTGAGGGTAGGCAAACCTTATTTCAGCGCCCGTAAGGCGTGCGACGACCCATCCGCGGCGGGCCGCACGGGGCGTGCACGGCCTGCCTGTCGGATCGGGCCGGGTCAGTCTCGCGTGTTCTCGTTCACCGAGCGCGTCGCGTGGGTGAACGTCAGATGTGTGCGAGTCGCCCGTTTCACGCGCGCGAGTTCACCCCGGTCGTCTCCGGGGCACCTGTCAGAAGTGCCCGAGCCGCCGATGATCGCGGGGCAGGTCGCGGATCACCGGGTAAGTGTTCTGGGATTGCGGACGGCCGGCGGATACCGATGGGCGAGCAGCGCGAGGTCGGGGTCCTTGCACTGCTTGCCGCCCGCGGAGACGAGACCGGAGCCGGAGGAGGCGGTGTGTCCGCTTCCCCCGGCTCCGGCATTTTTCGGAACCGTCAGCTCTGATACTCGGCCGGCACCTCGTTGAGGATCACGGTCTTGGTCTCGAGGTAGGGCAGGAGGCCCTCGCGGCCCCCTTCACGCCCGATCCCGGACTGCTTGAACCCGCCGAAGGCCACCCCGAAGTCGGTGCGGAAGGCGTTGTGCCCGACCGTGCCGGAGCGCAACTGCCGGGCAACTGCGCGAGCCCGGTCGAGGTCGTTGGTGAACACGGAGGCGTTCAGGCCGTAGATCGTGTCGTTGGCGACGTTGATCGCGTCCTCCTCGTCCTCGGCGGCGATTACGCTGAGGACCGGGCCGAAGATCTCCTCACGGCCGATCGTGGAGGAGTTGTCGACATTGCCGAACACCGTGGGCTCGACGAACCAGCCGCGCTCGAGGTGCTCGGGCCGGCCGCCGCCGGTGGCAAGCACAGCGCCCTCGGCGATGCCCTTGGCGATGTAGCCCTCCACACGGTCGCGCTGGCGCTGCATCGCCAGCGGTCCCATCTGCGTGGCCGTGTCGAACGGGTCGCCGACGCGGACCTGCGAGAACGTGGCTGCGAGGGCTTCGACGAGCGCATCGTGCCGCTTGCGGCTGACCACGATGCGGGTCAGTGACGAGCACACCTGCCCGGTCAGGAAGCACTCGGCGTTCGAGAGGGTGGTGGCGGCCTCGGCGACGTCGATGTCGTCGAGGATGACGGCCGCCGACTTGCCACCCAGCTCCAGGGTGAAGCGCGCGATGCGCTCGCCGCAGATCGACGCGATCCGCCGACCAGCCGCGGTCGAGCCCGTGAACGCGATCTTGTCGACGCGAGGGTCGCGTACGAGCAGCTCCGAGACCTCGCGGTCGGCGGTGACGACGTTGAGCACGCCCGCCGGCAGTCCCACTGCCTCGGCGACCTCCGCCATCAGGTACGCCGCCCCGGGAGCCTCCGGCGACGCCTTGAGCACGACCGTGCAACCGGCGAGCAGCGCGGGCGCGATCTTGTAGGCGATGAGCGACATCGGCGCGTTCCACGGGATGATCGCGCCGACCACGCCGACCGGCTCACGCACGATCAGCCCGAACGCCCCGCCGCCGGTCGGCTGGGCCCGCTCTTCGAAGGGATAGGTCTCGGCCAGGCCGGCGTAGAACTCGTAGACGCGGGGGATCCCGTTCATCCCCGCGCGGGCGACCTTGTGGAGCACGCCGGACTCCCGCGGCCAGATCTGGCTCGCGTCGTCGGCCCGCTCCCCCACGCCCGCTGCGATCGCGCGCAGGAACTCCGCCCGCTGGACGTGCGTCATCCGAGGCCACGGGCCGGCGTCGAACGCCTTGCGCGCCGCCTCCACGGCGCGCGAGATATCGGGTTCCTTGGCCTCCGCGATCCGGAAGAACAGCTCCTCCGTGGCAGGCTCGATGACGTCGATCTTGGCGTCGGACGACGGCTTGACCCACTCGCCGCCGATGAAGAACCGGTCCAGGCTCCGCAGCGGTGCCCTGGTGTCGCTGGTGACGCTCATGTCGTGGTCCCCCTGTATCGGTCGCACGCTAGTCTCAGTGAGACTAGTTGACGATCGACCGAGGCGCGCCCCCGTGAACAGTGTGGATCCGAACAAAGGTTGAGACCGAAAATGGTGCGGACATATCAGGTCCGAGCTCATGCGGGCCTGAGGTGAGACGCGACGAGCCGCACATCCTGTTCTCCTACGTCACGCTGCAGCAGTGCGACGTCCAGCTCGCCACGTTCGGCCGCGATCGCCACCCCGTGCTGCGGCCGTCGACGGACCCTCATGCGGAAGTACCCGGCACGGCGTTCAGCCTCACCGACGCCGAACTGTTGGCCGTGGACCGCTACGAGGTCGACGACTACGAACGGATCCGCGTCCCCCTGCGCTCGGGGCGTCGGGCGTGGGTGTACGCGATGAAGAGCCGACCTGGCGACACGGAAATGGGACGAGGGGCGGTCCACCACCCAATTGCGCATCTGCAGCCACAGCCGCTGCTGGACAAGGCCGCGGCCGCGGGGATTGACTCCGTGTTCGACACCGATCAAGGAAGGCGACCTTGAACCTGTCATACGACAAACCGTTCATCGGGGGCGAGTGGGTCGCTCCGTCGTCATCAGCCATCGAACCTTTCGCCACGGCTCTCGACGCCCGCGGCACGGAGATGGCCCGCCGGACGAGCGCCCACTTCGGGCCGGTCGTGTCGGTCGGACCCGAAGGCCTCGCGTCCTACCAGTCGGTTCAGTCGGTCTACCTGCAAGCCTGATCTCGGTGTGGGCGGCCCGCCCCGGCGGATCTGCCGCCCACACCGGTTCCGGACGTGCACCGGGGCCGAAAGCCAGTTCCGCCGCACGTTCTCACCGCCCCGCAGATCGCCAAGGAGGATCTTCGACATGAGCATCACCCCACTGCCGCCCCTGGATCGACGGCAGGCCGCCACGGCCGTTCTCGCCGCCAAGAAGCGCACCGGCGTGCGCTGGGCCGACCTCGGCAAGGCCATCGGCATGTCCACCGAGTGGACCACTGCGGCGTTGCTCGGGCAGCACCCGCTGACCGACGATCAGGCGGCGACCCTCGGCTCCGCGCTGGAGCTCGACGCTGCCGTCGTCGAGGCTCTGACTCTGCCGCCCGTCCGGGGGAAGGACGTCAGCGACTCCTCCGAGCCGCTGGTCTACCGGCTCCAGGAGGTCGTCCAGGTCTACGGCAGCACGATTCACGAGCTCGTCCGTGAGGAGTTCGGCGACGGGATCATCAGCGCCATCGACTTCGAACTCGAACTGGAGCGTGTACCCGACCCGAAGGGCGACCGCGTCCGGGTCACCCTGAACGGGAAGTTCCTCCCCTACCGCACGTGGTGAGAGCCGCAGTCTCCGCAGCTGCATGACGAGCGTTCCGGCCTCTGCCGGCGCGATCCCTCTCGTGACGACAGGGGGCGGACCGCTCCGTCCACGGTGACCTCGGTCGCCTTCACCACCGCGACGGCGAGCGAGCCCGGCTCCAGCCGGAGCTCGCGCGCCGCCTCTGCGCTGATCAGGGCCTCGATGATCGTGCCGGCACAGAGCATCTCGACGCGGGCCATGACGGTGTCGCCGGTCACGGAGGTGACCAGCCCGACGAGGCGGTTACGGGCGGACCGCCGGATCGTCGAGGGATCGGCGACGGGACGGGCGCGCTCACGTACGAGACGGGCAGCGGCCAGGCCGTCGACGACGCGCCGGCCGCTGTCGTCCGGCTCCGACGCGAGCTCGCCACGTGCGATCCAGCGGCGGACCGTGTCATCGCTGACGCCCAGCAGGGCGGCAACTTCTACGACACGCAGATGCGGCACTTTCACGATGCTAGATCCGCATCTGCCGGGTCTTCTCGGCGGGGATCCCCTCCCCCGTCAGTGCTCACACGGCCGTGATCGCCCGCTTCCGAGCGGTCACCGGCGGATCGCCGAACCGCGCGATCTCGCGTCGCGATCATGCTAGATCCGCCGTGATGTCGGATCTATCGTGCTTCCCGTGGCGCATTTGCGGAACAAAACAGCGTTGGCCGGACTGCTGCTCGGCGCCTTGCTGGCCGGCGGGTGCGGCACCGTCGCCACCGTGGCGGCACCGGAGCCGGTTGCCGTCCAGGAGCCGGCAGCCACATCGTCGCCCGGACCGGTGCGCCTGACCGGTGATGTCCGCACTCCCCGCGATCTCGATGCCGACGACCTCGCGGCCCTGCCGCACCACACCGTTGCGGTCGAGTACGAGAGCGGATCGGGCCATCAGAGCCACAGCGAGACAGGAGTCCTGCTCGCCGACCTGGTGCCGGCAGATGCCCTGGCCACCACCGACCGCAAGAACGACGCGCTCTCGTTCGGCGTGCTGGCGGTCGGCGCCGACGGCTACGCGGCCCTGGTCTCGTTCGGCGAGATCTCGCCCGAGTTCGGCGACCGCGGCGTGCTCCTCGCGACGGCGGAGGACGGCAAGCCCCTCGAACGGCCGCGGCTCGTCGTTCCGGGCGACGTGAAGGGTGGCAGGTACGTCAGCGACGTCGTCGAGCTGCGGGTGATCAGAACCGCGGACTGACGCGCCCGCTTCTCTTCCGCAGACGAGGAATTCAACGATCACAATAACCGCAGATGCGGTGCTTTACGACGATCGACCGCCTAGGGTGACGTCATGACGGGGACGTCCAGATTCGCCAGCTGGAGTACGTGGTCGCGCTGGCCCGCGAACAGCACTTCGGCCGTGCGGCGGTCGCGTGCCACATCAGCCAGTCGGCGCTGTCGGCGGCCATTCGCAAGCTGGAAGCGGAACTGGGTGTCACGATCATCGAACGGGGGCACCGGTTCACCGGGGTGACCGCCGAGGGTGCACGGGTGGTCGAATGGGCAGAGCGGATCCTCGCCAAGCGCGATGCCCTGCGGTCCGAACTGAGCCGCGCGAACGGCGGCCTCAGCGCCACTCTGCGCATCGGCGCCATTCCGACGGCGGCACGGGCGATCGCGATCCTCGCAGGCGCCTTTCGCGCGAGGAACCCCCGTGCACGGGTGCGGGTCGAGACGGGCGCAACCGTGGAGATCCGGCATCGTCTCGCCGATTTCACCCTCGATGCCGGGATCGTCTACCTCGACACCGACACCTCTCACGGCCGACGCGGTGGACTCGAGCTCTACCGGGAGCGGTACATCCTGCTGACCGCTGAAGACGGTCCCCTGGGGGCCCGGAAGACCGTCGACTGCGCCGACGTGACCCAACTGCCGCTCTGCGCACTCACCCCGGCGATGCAGAACCGCCGCATGCTCGACCTGGCGATGGCACGGTCGGGCGTCCAGCTCGTGCCGAGCGTCGAGGCCGACACGGTGGACGCCCTGCACGCCCACCTGAGCACCACCCGATGGTCGAGCATCGTGGCCGACAGCTGGTTGCACACCTTCGGAGTTCCACCTGGGATGACGGGGATCCCGATCGCCGATCTCCACCTGCGGCCCGTCGTCGGCATCATCACGGGCGACCGCGGGCCGGCGTCGATGGTGGCCGGAGCGCTCATCGATGCGGCCCGCGATCCCGACGTGCGCGCCGAGTTCGCGCGGTCGTTCGGCGCGGCTCTCCTGGGCTCGAACGGTGCTGCCGCGTCGCGTCCTGCCGGTCGGTCGTCGCGCATCGGGCACACCCGGCATTCTCATTCGGCTAACTAGTCGCAGTGTTACTAGCTGGCGTCCAGGTATCACCGGCGATCGTGTCGGCTCGTATCGGGCAGGGCTTTCGCTGCCCTTCACGGCTGTCCCGACGACTGGGAGTACAGACCATGACCGAACAGCCAATGACCGAACAGAATCATCCCGGCCGAGTCCTGCGCGACCTCAGCCACGGCGGCATCGTCGAGCCGACAGAGGTCCGCACCGCGGTGACCCGCGAGCTCGCCGAAGTCTCCACACCATTCGACTACCTCTTCGAGACGATCAGAGACGACCCTGCGGCGCATCTGCCCGACGACGACCCAGCGGCGATCGTCGCGGCCCTGGATACGCTGGGCCGGCTGATGGTCGAATCTCAGCCGCCACCGCAGGACCCATTCCAGTCCGGCGACGGCAACTCCACGATCCCGGCGGTCTACACCTATCTCGGCCAGTTCGTCGATCACGACATCACCGCCAACACCGACCGCCCGAACGAGATCGGGCACGTCACCGATGCGGACCTCCACCCCGCATTGCCCGCCGACGTCATCAAGAACCTCCGCAACCTTCGCGTGCCCGCTCTCGATCTCGACTCGGTCTACGGCGACGGCCCCACCTTCCCCGGCGGCCCGCAGACCGAGGCCGCCAGCCTCTACGACGGCATCACGTTGAAGCTGGGCCGGATCGCGCTGATGTCAAAACCAGGCACACCTCCGATCCAAGGCGCCCGGATCCCGCTGCAGGCCGACCTGGAGCGAGACGTCCCGCGAGGCGTCGGCGACAACCCGCTCCAGGCCGGCATCGGCGACGCACGCAACGACGAGAACCTCATCGTCGCTCAGCTGCATGTGGCGTTCCTGCGCTTTCACAACAGGACCGTGGACTGGGTACGCCGTCACGAACCCCAGCACACCGACGAGAAGACGATCTTCGAGCGCGCCCGTCAGCTCGTCCGCTGGCACTACCAATGGATCGTGATCAACGACTACCTGGCGACGATCGCACTACCCGGTGTCGTGGACCAGGTTCTGACCGAGGGGAACACGTTCTACGACAAGCGGGCCGGCGAGGTCTACATGCCGTTGGAGTTCTCCGTGGCTTCGTTCCGGTTCGGCCACACGATGGTTCGCGGCGCCTACGACTTCAACCGCAACTTCGGCCGGCAGGGCCACGTCCTGCCCTCGGCGCCGTTCGACCAGATCTTCCGTTTCACCGGAAAAGGCGGGTTCGGCGGTCAGGCCGACACGCTGCCGTTCAACTGGGTCATCGAGTGGGACAGGTTGGTCGAGAAGGATCCTCGCTTCCCGGACCACTTCTCCCGCAAGATCGACACCCGGCTGGCCTTCGCCCTCGGTGAGATGGCGAACGAGATCCCGAACCCGGCACCCGGGCCCGACATCACGGCGATCCTGGAGCAACTCGCGGTCCGCAACCTCCGCCGCGGGTACCAGCTCTCGATCCCGACGGGCCAGGCGGTCGCCGAGGTCCTGAACCTGGTCCCTCTCACGCAGGAGGAGCTGAGGCAGGGCAACAGCGACGAGCTCAACACCCACCTCGCCAACAGCGGCTTCCTCGACCGAACGCCGCTCTGGTACTACGTGCTCAAGGAGGCCGAGGTCCAGTCGAACGGCAACTCACTGGGTGAGCTCGGCAGCCGCATCGTCGTCGAGACGCTCGTCGGCCAGGTTCGCCACGACCCCGGCTCCTTCCTTGGCCGGTCACCGTCCTGGGTGCCGGAAGACGGCGTACTGCTGCCCGACGGCCGTCCCATCCTCACGATCAAGGACTTCCTCCGTTTCGCAGGAGTCCTGCCGACCCGCCCGTGATCCGTTCCACCAGGCCCGGCGCCGCCCTCGCAGGCGGCGCCGGGCCGTCACGGATCGTCGCCCGGATCGCGACGTAGCGTCATATGGCGCGGGGGCTGCTGGCGTCCCGATGTGCCCCTGAGGTATCAAGGCCCAGGTCGGACGGCGCGGAAACTCCCTGGGGTGTCGACGAATACCTGGGCAGGTGATGCCTGTGTTGCGGGACCGTCACACCGAACGCAAGGCGCTTGACCAGCTCGTCGCGGACGTTCGGACGGGCAGGAGTCAGGCTCTCGTGGTTCGCGGCGAGGCGGGTGTGGGCAAGACCGCCCTGCTGGAATACCTGGTGGACGGGGCGACAGGGTGTCGCGTGGAGCGTGCATCCGGCGTGCAGTCCGAGCGGGAGCTCGCCTTCGCCGGGCTGCATCAGCTGTGCGCTCCCTTGCTGGAGGACGCCGAGCGGCTACCTCATCCGCAGCGCGATGCCCTGTACACCGTGTTCGGGATGAACGGCGGTTCCAGACCGGATCGTCTTCTCGTCGGGCTGGCAGTGCTCGGCCTCCTTGCCGAAGGCGCCCGGGAACGGCCGCTGATCTGCGTGATCGATGACGCGCAGTGGCTCGATCAAGCCTCCGCCCAAGCGCTGACGTTCGTCGCGCGCCGGCTCGTGGCGGAATCGGTGGGGTTGGTCTTCGCGGCGCGCGATACCGACGAGGTCCCGGAGCTCGGTGGATTGGTACAGCTGCCGATCGCCGGTCTGCCGGACGACGATGCGCGGGCGCTGCTGACCTCGGCGCTGCCCGGGCCTGCGGACACCCGCGTTCTCGACCGGATCGTCGCGGAGACGCGCGGTAACCCGCTGGCGTTGCTCGAGCTGCCGCGAGGTATGACCCCGGCCGAGCTGGCGGTCGGTTTCGGGTTGCCGAGTCCGCAGGCTCTGCCACGCCGGATCGAGGAGAGCTACCGGCAGCGGCTCTCACCGCTCCCCGCGGCCACGCGACAGATGTTGCTGGTCGCCGCGCTCGATGCGCTGGGCGATCCGGTGCTGGTGCTCCGAGCAGCCGAACGGCTCGGGGTCGGGCTCGAGGCCGCGCGACCAGCAGCCGAGGCGGGCCTACTCGAGATCGGCACGCGCGTGCGGTTCCACCATCCGCTGGTGCGCTCGGCCGTCTACGGGGCAGCCTGCCCGGAGGATCGCCGGCGCGCGCACCACGCTCTTGCGCAGGTGCTCGATCCCGACACCGACCCGAACCGCCGCGCCTGGCACGCCGGACAGGCCGCATCCGGAGCCGACGAGGACGTCGCGGCGGAACTCGAACGCTCGGCGGGCCGCGCACAGGATTGCGGCGGGTGCGCTGCGGCCGCCGCGTTCCTGGAACGGGCGGCCGAGCTGAGCGTCGATCCGGGGCACCGGGCGCAGCGAATGCTGGCAGCCGCGCACGCCACGCACCAGGCCGGCATGTCCGACGCGGCGGAGCGACTCCTGTCCCTGGCCCAGGCATACCCGCTGAGCGAGCTCCAGTCCGCCCAGGTGGACCTGCTGCGCGCCCAGATCACGCTGACCACCGATCGCGGCGGATCAGCGCCGTCGCTCCTGCTCAAGGCGGCCAAGCAGCTCACGACGCTGGACACCCGGCTCGCCCGCGAGACCTACCTGGACGCGCTGATGGCAGCCATGCTCGCCGGCTCGCTGGCCAGCGGCGATGGCGTGCGTGAGACGGCCGAGGCCGCACGGGCCGCACCTGCGGCCCCGCTTCCCCCGCGAGCCTCCGACCTTCTCCTCGACGGACTGGCCCTACGTTTCACCGACGGTTACGCCGCCGCGATGCCGATGCTGAAGCGAGCACTGTGCGCCTTCCAAAGCCCGGAGCTCTCCGAGGAGGAGGCGCTGCGCTGGCTCTGGCTCGCCAGCCGCACCTCCGCGCACGTGTGGGACTACGAAACCTGGGCCGTGCTCGCCGGCCGCCACGTCCAGCTGACCCGCAAGGCCGGCGCGCTCGCTGTGCTTCCCTTCGCCCTCAGCGCGCGCATCATGGCCCACGTCTTCGCCGGCGAGCTGTCGGCGGCCGCCTCGCTGACCGAGGAGCTCCGCTCGGTCACCGAGGCGACCGGCAGTCCCCGGGTACGTGATCCCGGCCTGGTGCTCGCCGCTTGGCAGGGCTTGCAGGCCGAGACCCTCCGGCAGATCGACTTCACGACCGAGGAGGTGCAACGCCGGGGCGAGGGAATCGGACTCACCGTCGTCGGGTGGGCGAAGGCGTTGCTCTGCAACAGTCTCGGCCATTACGACCACGCGCTCGTCGCGGCGAAAGAGGCCGCCGAACACCCAGCCGTGGTGGGCTCCGCAGCCTGGATCGTGTTGATCGAACTCATCGAGGCGTCCACCCGCTGCAGCACACCCGAGCCCGCCACCGATGCCCTTCACCGGCTCGCGGAGACGACCCGTGTCAGCGGCACCGACTGGGCGTTGGGCGTCGAGGCCCGATCACGCGCGCTGCTGAGCGACGGTCCGGCCGCCGAAAGCTCCTACCGCGAGGCGATCGATCGGCTCGGTCACACCGCCGTCCGCGGCGAGCTCGGCCGCTCGCACCTCGTCTACGGCGAGTGGCTGCGCCGGGAGAACCGGCGCGTCGACGCACGCGTCCAGCTGCGCACCGCCCACGACATCTTCACCGAGATGGGCGCTGCGGGATTCGCCCAGCGCGCCGCCCGCGAGCTACGGGCAACCGGCGAAACCGCCCGTAAACGCACCGCCGAAACCAGTAGTGAGCTCACCGCTCAAGAAACCCAGATCGTACGGCTCGTTCGTGAGGGCCTCACGAACGCCGAAATCGCGGCCCGGCTGTTCATCAGTCCGCGGACCGTGGCATGGCATATGCAAGGAATCTTCGGCAAGCTCAATGTCACCTCACGCAGGCAGCTCCGTCTCTGACGAGCGGCTCGGCGAGCCCCCGGTTGTGCGGTTCGCCACGTGATCTGTCCATAGATCACGCCACCTGCTTGGCTCGACTCGCCGGCACCGGGGGGTGGGCATGAGAGCGATTGCTCTCGCGCTGGGCGCTGCGATTCTGGCGAGCGCCCTCATGGCAACGCCAGGAGGCCACGCCTCTGTCGCGATGCAGACCGTGTATGTGTCGACGACGGCCACCGACAATGCGGCCGGCCGCAACTGCTCCAGTGCTGCGTACGATTCCATCGGCAAGGGAGTCGCGGCCGTTGCAGCGGGGGGCCGCGTCGTCGTCTGCGACGGCATCTACCACGAGGGCGTATCCGTACAAAAGGCGCTGACGATCATCGGCCGCGGGAATGCCACGATCGACGCCACCAACATGATCAACGGCATCACGGTCACCGCGTCCGACGTCACGCTCACCGGCCTCATCGTGAGAAATGCGGTCGGTGAGGGCATCCTCGTGCGGAACGCCGACCGCGCCGAGATCGCGGACAACGTCGTGGCCGGCAACGACACGGGTCTGCGGCTGACAGATCCGGTACCCAACGACTATCCGCCGTGCCACCTGCCGGTCGGTCCGGACTGCGGAGCGAGCATCCATCTGCTGGGCAGCTCGCATGCCGTCGTCCGGGGCAACATCATCACCGACGGCACCGGAGGAGTGCTCCTCTCGGACGAGACCGGGCCGACGGCGCACAACCGGATCGTGGGCAATATCGTCGCCGACAACACCACGTCATGTGGCGTCACCCTTGCCGGTCATAACGAGCGCGGGGCTCCCGGCGGAGTGCCCGACCCCCGAGTCGGCGGCGTGTTCGACAACATCGTCGAGCACAACGCGATTTTCCGAAACGGGCTACAGGGGAAAACCGGAGGTGCTGGAGTGCAGATGGCCACACCTGTGCCCGGCGGAGCCGTCTACCGGAACATCGTCTCGCAGAACATCATCGACAACAACGGACACCCGGGCGTCACCTTGCACAGTCATGAGACCGGCCAGTACATGAACGGCAACTCGGTCACGCGAAACCGAATCGGCAGTAACAACGTCAACGGTGACGTCGACTTCACCGCCAAGGACCCCTCGCGGACCGGGATCTTCATCGGCACTGTCGACTCGATGTACATCGAGGTCACCGACAACGCCGTCAACCGCGACCAGTACGGGATCTTCACCTCCGGCCCGGTCACAGTGGACGGCGAGCACGAGAACTCGTTCTCGAACGTGGTCGTGGCGGTCTCGCGTAACTGATCGATCAGGACGCCACACCTGGCTGCCGGGGCTGCCGCTGTCGTGATCGCCCGCACGGTCCGCCGCGGGCGTGGCCGGGGCGGCAGAGATGCCGCCGGCACATCTGGGCCGTCCTAGCTGGTCCGAGCATCGCCGGCGCACCGGGGAGAACGGCGTGTGAAGATCCCTTGAGCGTCTGGATCATATCAGATATGTTGCAGGTGACTCGGATCACAGGGGGAACCGCAACGTGTCCGACCTGAAGTCACAGACCATCTATCGCGCGCTGCGCGAGCGGATCCTGCGAAACGAGCTCATCGCCGGCACCCGGCTGGTGCTCCGCGAGCTGGCGAATCAGTACAAGGCCAGCGACATCCCCGTCCGGGAGGCGCTGCGGATGCTCGAGCGCGACGGGTTGGTCGAAATGGTCCCCTACCGCGGTGCGCGGGTCACCACACTCACCCGGCGTGAGATCGAGGAGACCTACTTCATCCGCGGTCATCTGGAGAGCATCGCCACCGGTCTCGCCGCCGAACGGATCAGCCCGGCCGAGCTGGATGCACTCGACGCATTGATGGTGCAGATGCGCGCAGCGGTCGAGGCACAGGACGGACCACGTTTCTCCGACCTCAACCACGAGTTCCACGCGACCATCGTCGCCGCGTGCGGCAACGAGATGCTCCGCGAGCTCACCATGGACATCTGGCAACGGCACTCCGGTTTCCAGCGAGTGTTCCGGATGGTCCCCGGGCGGCTGGCTCGTTCTCAGTCCGAGCACGAGGGAATCATGGCCGCCCTGCACGCACGCGACTCCAATCGGGCGGCGAAACTCGCGCTGTGGCACAAACGCTCGGTGGGTGAAACCGTCAGCACGCTCGTCGACGGGACCCCCGAACAGCCGGGCGCCGAGGTCACCGCATGACGATCGACCACCGGGCTCGCCCACGGCAGCACAGCAGGCCGGCAATCCTCTCCCCCAGATCCGCGTCCTCACCAACCCCGTACCGCACATCGACCTCACGTCCTACGGCGCTCGATCCGGCGCCGGCACCTGACGAGGAGTCCCATGCAGACCGCAGAGTCGCGGACCGAAATGACGAGCGCTGTTCGCTTCGACCACGTCTACAAGGCGTTCGTCGGCCGGGGGCGCGGGAGTGATGCGGTGCTGGCCTTGCAGGACGTCACGTTCGACGCGAAGCCGGGAGAGTTCATCAGCCTGGTCGGGCCGTCCGGCTGCGGAAAATCCACCTGCCTCAACCTTCTGGCCGGGCTGTCGAGCCCGTCCGACGGCACGGTCGCGCACCACGGCGCCCCGGTGCGCGGCATCAACACCTCGGTCGGCTACATCACCCAGGACGACAATCTGCTGCCATGGCGCTCGTTGCGGGGAAACGTCGAACTGAGCCTCGAACTGCAGGGCGTCGAACGCCACGAACGGCGCAGGCGCGCCGATGACTTCATCCACCTCGTCGGGCTCACCGGATTCGAGGACCATTACCCGCACGAACTGTCCGGCGGGATGCGCAAGCGCGCCGGAATCATCCGCACCTTGGTGTACGAGAGTGCCGTCGTCCTGATGGACGAGCCCTTCGGCCCGCTCGACGCGCAGACCAGGGTGATCTTGCAGGCGGAGCTTCTCAAGTTGTGGGAACGTTCTCGCCCGACCGTACTGTTCGTGACGCACGACCTCGTCGAGGCGATTGCGCTGAGCGATCGAATCCTGGTGTTCACCAGTAATCCAGGCACCATCAAGCGCGACTATCGCGTCGATCTGCCGCGCCCTCGCGACCCGTTCCGAATTCACGAGACACCGGGCTTCAGCGAGTTGCACGATGCGTTGTGGGCCGACATCCGCGTGGAGATCGAGAGCTCCCGTGGCCGGGGCGTGACGTGAGCATCGAGGTCGCACCCACGGAACGCGCTGCGGATCGCGGCAGGGAGGTCCTGGCCGAGGCAGCCGAGGCCGAGCACCGCCGACGGCACCGTGAGCGCGTCCACCTGTGGCTCGGCACGACCGGGCTCGGCATCGCGATCCTGCTGTTCTGGCAGTTCGGCATCCAGTACCTGGTCAATCCGCGTTATGTGAGCGATCCGGTCTCGATCACCGCGAGGATCGGTGAACTGCTCGCCGATGGCGAGATCATCGAGCACCTCACGGTCACGCTCACCGAAGCAGCGCTCGGCTTCCTGATCGGCGCCGCGCTCGGCCTGCTGAGTGCGTTCGCTCTGGCCCAGACGCGGCGCGGGTACGAGGTGTTCGAGCCCTTCCTCATCGGCTTCTACTCGATCCCGAAGATCGCTCTGGCGCCGCTGTTCATCCTGTGGTTCGGGCTCGGCTACACGCCGAAGATCATCATGGCCGCCCTGCTCGTCTACTTCATCGTCTTCGTCAACTCGGTCACCGGGATACGCGAGGTGAGTCCTGGCCTGCTCCAGGTCTGCCGGGTGTTCGGAGCGAGCCGGCGTGACCTCCTGCTCAAGATCGTGCTGCCTTCCGCAGCGCCTGCCGTCGTCGCCAGCATCAGGATCACCTTCACCAGGGCCATCGAGGGCGCGGTGCTCTCCGAGTTCGTCGCGTCGACGCAGGGTCTGGGCTACCTGGTCGCACGCGCTTCCCGCGCGTTCGACATCGAGACGGTCTTCGCCGGCATCCTGATCATCGCGGCGGTGGTGATGGCTGCCAACGGGCTGCTGCGATTGTGCGAGTCCCGGCTCATGCCGTGGCAGACCGGCAGGGTGCACGGATGAACGCGCCGGCCCACGACACCGTCAGCTCCACGGGCGCCGCGGTGCTCGCGAGGGCACGCCTCGGTCACCTGGCCGCTCGCCGCAGCCATCGGCGGTTCCTCACGACGGCGCGCCTGGGAATCGTCGTCGTCGCGCTGATCGGGTGGGAACTCGCGTCGGGGACACTGATCCGGCCGTTCTACATCAGCTCGCCGTCGGCGGTGGCACAGACGCTGGCCGAGCTCGCGTGGAGCGGTGAGCTCTGGTACCACGCCCGGTTCACGGTGACAGCAGCGTTCGCCGGCTATCTGCTCGGTGCTGTCGCGGGAGTCGTTGTCGCCTGGCCGCTGGGGATGGTGCGGCTCGCTTACCGCATCGTCGAGCCGTACTTCCTCGTGGCCTACTCCGTGCCGGCGGTCGCCATGGGCCCGGTGTTCATCCTCTGGTTCGGGATCGGCATGACCCCGAAGATCCTCATCGCCGCGTACTTCGTCTTCTTCATCGTCTTCATCAACACCGTGGCCGGATTCCAGCAGGTCCCACAGGGGCTGCTCGATGTCACACGGGTGATGGGCGCGTCCAGCCGGGACCAGTTCCGAAAGGTCATGCTGCCGAGCGCCACCCCGTTCATCCTCGCCGCACTGCGGATCACGTTGCCTGCGGCGATGATCGGTGCCGTGACCGGCGAGTTCATCTCATCGAACCGGGGGCTCGGCTACCTCACGCGGGAGGCCGCATCGGTCTTCTCCACCGCGGGCGTGATCGCCGGGGTGCTCTCGCTCAGCGCGATCGTGTTGCTGATGAACCTCATGTTGCGCCCGCTGCGCAACGCGCTGCGCTGGCAACAAGCGATCGACGTGCCTCCCCTCGCCGGGGGCCGATAAAGCCGTTCTCATGCGCGACCGGTGTCCGATCCAGCCATGAGGGAGAGACCATGAGAGGACTACGGCAGTCCGCGATCTTGGGCGCACTGGCGTTGCTGATACCGGTCGCGGCCTGCGGAGGTGATTCCGGCTCGGGTGATCTCACGAAGATCACGGTCACCTCGCTGCCGAGCGCGTTCCTCGCCTCGATGTACGTCGCCGACGAACAGGGCATATTCGAGCGTGAGGGGCTCGACGTCGACATCGTCGAGCTGCAGAGCGGCGCGGACGGTGTGGCGGCCGTGGTCTCGGGCAGCGCCCAGTACGCCGACATCGGCTTCGACGATCTCACCACGCTCGCGGCCGAAGGCGAGGAAAGCCTCGTCATGGTGCACAACCTCGTCGGACGGGTCACGTTCGCGCTGGTGATGAACCCGGATGTGGCACGGGAGCGCGGAGTCAGCCGGGAGTCCAGCATCGAAGAGCGCTATGCCGCGCTCAAGGGACTACGGCTCGGCGTGACCTCGCCGGGCGCGGCCACCGACAAATACATGCGCTACTACCTGCGGCAGGCCGGTCTCGATCCCGAGCGGGATGCAGAGATCATCGCGATCGGCGACGGCGCCTCGCTGCTCGCCGCACTGGAGACCGGCCAGATCGACGCCTACCAACTCTCCCCGCCGACGCCGTACGTCGCGCAGGCGGAAGGGTTCGGCACCGTCATCATCGACGGCGCCGCGGGCGACGTGCCGCTGTTCTCCAATTTCGTCTACACCGGATTCGCGACCAACCGCCAGTGGGCGCAGGACAATCCGGAGCCGGCACGCGCATTCAGCCGCGCGCTGAACACGGCCATGGCGCAGGTGACGGCTGACCCGAACGCCGCGGCTGCGGAGATCGTCGACCGGATGTCGGCCGGTGATGTCGGAATCATCCAACAGACGCTCGGCGCGCTGTTGCCTGCGCTCTCCCAGAACGGATGTTTCGACGCCGGAGCCGTGCAGACCACTCTCGCCACGATGCACGACGTCGAGATCACGCCCAGCGCGGGTGATCCGGCCGAGGGTGTGCTGTGGACCAACGCCTACAACGACTGCTGACCGAGCGAAAGGAAACCCCGTGAAAATCGTTCGCTATCAGACGACCGGTCCCCCATTGTGGGGCGTTCTCTCCGACGGTGTCGTTCTCGCCGCCGAGGGAACGCCCTTCGTCGACCTGCGCTCCACCGGACGGCAGGTCGGGACGATCGACGAGGTCACGCTGCTGGCTCCGGTCACTCCTCGCACCGTGCTCTGCGTCGGGCGCAACTACCGGTCGCACGCCGAGGAATTCGGCAACAAGGTGCCCGACGAGCCCCTGCTCTTCCTCAAACCACCGGCGTCCGTGGTCGGGCCCGGCCATGAGGTGGTCTATCCCCGGATCTCCGGACGGCTGGATCCCGAGGCCGAGTTGGTGCTCGTGATCGGGAAGCAGGCCCGATCCGTTGCGGCAGGCGACGCCTGGGACGTCATCGGCGGCTACACCTGCGGCAACGACATCACCGCCCGCGACATCCAGAAGTCCGACGGCCAGTGGACGCGGGGCAAGGGCTTCGACACCTTCTGCCCGATCGGGCCGTGGGTGGAGACCGAGTACGACCCCACCGACGTCCGGGTGTCCTGCATCGTCGACGGTGAACGCCGCCAGGACGGCCGCACCAAGGACCTCATCTTCCCGATCCCATTCCTCATCGAGTACATCACGCGGTTCACCACACTCGAACCGGGCGACGTCATTCTCAGTGGGACACCCGAAGGCGTCCGGCCGGTAGACCCCGGCAACACGATCACGGTCGAGGTGGAAGGCCTCGGAGCACTCTCCAACCGGGTAGTGGCCGAGGTGGCCGCGCAGAGCGCATAGAGGAGTTGCCACATGGCCGAGTCCGTCGAGTCGAGCACACTTGCCACCGAACTGCCCAGCAAGTATCTCCCCGCGGTGCGTTATCGCGATCTGCCCGAGCCGAGCGGCCTGCGGAGATATATGGGAGCCAGCATCATCCTCACCGCCACCGCGCTCGGGTCCGGCGAGTTGGTGCTCTGGCCCTACATCACCACGCAGGTGGGCCTGGGGATCGTCTGGCTCGCGGTGGTGGGCATCACGATGCAGTTCTTCCTCAACATGGAGATCGAGCGCTACACCCTGATCACGGGCGAAACGGCCGTCACGGGATTCTCCCGGATGTGGCTGCCCTGGGGCATCGTCTTCGTGCTGGGCGCGATCCTGCCGAACGCCTGGCCCGGATGGGCCTCCAGCGGGGCCACCGTTTTCACGTTCATCTTCAGTCTCAGTGAGTCGGCCGTCCCGCTGGTCGCCACCATATTCCTCATCTCCATCGGCCTGGCGGTAACCATCTCGCCGGTCATCTACCAGACACTCGAGAAGATCGAGGGCTTCATGATCGCCCTCATCCTGATCTTCGTCGTCACGGCGATTGCCGTTGCCACCACGGGTGACGCCTGGGCGCAGGTCGTCACCGACATCCCCGACGTCACCGGGAACCTGTCGGCCGTCGTCGCTTCGCTGGGCGCGGCGTCGCTGTTCGGTGCGATCGTCTTCGCAGGCGCGGGCGGTGCGAACAACCTCGTGCAGAGCAACTACATCAGGGACAAGGGAATGGGGATGGGCATCAACATCCCCAACATCGTCTCCCCGGTCACGGGCCAGGAGGTCGCGGCTCCTTCGCTCGGATACATGGTGCCCACGACGAAGGAGAACGAACGCCGCTGGCGGGCGTGGTGGCGCATCGCGAACTGGGAACAGCTCATCACGTTCTGGTTCATCGGGGCGCTCCTGCTGGTCTCGCTCTCCGTCCTCGTCGTCTCGACGATCGGCACGAACACGGACCTCGAGGGAGGACTGTCGTTCCTGCAGGCAGAAGGCCGTGCACTGGGCGACCTCATCGGCCCCTGGTTCACCACAGCCTTCTACGTCGCCGGCTTCCTGATGCTCTTCTCCACCAACATCGGCGTCATCGACTACGTGAGCCGGCTCGCGGGCGACTCGCTGAAGGTGACCTTCCTGAAGGAGAGCACCTTCTGGAGCGAGAGCAAGATCTACATCACGGTGGTGTGGGTCATGATCATCGCGGGCTCGGGGATCATCTGGACAGGCATCGAACCGGTCCTGCTCCTCATCATCTCCTCGGCCGGAGGCGGCTTCGTCATGGCGATCTACTCCGTGCTGATCATCATGCTCAACCGCCGGCATCTACCGGAGTTCGCCAAGCTCAAGGGCTGGCGGTTGCCCGTGATGATTCTGATCGCCATGTTCTACATCGCCTTCTCGCTGTTCCTGACCTATCAGATGATCACGCAGGGACCAGCTTCGGTGACGTAGCCGACCAGCAGCCACATCAATTTGCGAGGGAAAGATGCAAGGAACATTCAGACGGCTCTGGCTGACCATCCTGCTCGGTCTCACGGTCTTCGTCGTGCTGATCTCCTTGGCCTACACACTGGGGCTGCTGACCTGACACCCGCGGCCGGGTCCGGCGCATGATCGCCGGTTCGGGCCCTACGGCAGGGCGTGGCGCGGTTCGTGACCTCGATCTGATGATCATGAACCGGCAGCCGGGCTCGACACGTTCGCGTCGGGTGGGTTGGGTGCCGGGCCGGCAGCGTCGGCCCGGCGCCCGAAGCACCGTTCATAGCCGCGGCCTTCCGAGCCGCTGATACATGCGCGCTCGCGGCCGCCCGACCACGAGTGCCGGCGCTAGCTGTGTACCGCTCCGTGGGCCACGAGGGCGGTGGGTGCGGCGGGCACGTCACGGCCCGGTTCGAGCGAGATCGCATAACTGGGGAAGGCCGGTTCGCCGGCCGGGCTGTCGATGCCCTGGACGCCGGATCCGGGCGCGGTGACGTCGAAGGAACCAAGGGGGCGGGGGTCGCCGGCTCCGAGCCCCCACAGGACATAGATCGTGTCGTTGCGGTCGTTCGGGGGAAGGCCCGTGGTCACCACCGTCCGGTCGGAGGCGGTGACGAGCACGGCCGCGAGGGTTCGGCCTGCGTCGGTGCTGAGCATGGCGTGGCTGGTGCCGGGCCGGTCCAGCTGGGCGACGAGGTCGGCCAGTGACTGCGACTGCGCGATCTGGGCGTCACGTTGCTGCTGTACCTGCGCGGTGTACACGGCGAGGCCTCCGACACCGAACACCACCGTCACCGCGGCGGCAACGGCCACGAGACGCGCGCTCAACCACCGCCGGCGCGGATGCCCCCGATCACGCAGGGTCGGCCGGTCGTTGCCGGGGACCCTGGCATCGGAGGCCATGAGCCCTGCCTGCCGCCCCGTGGCGAGCGTCTTCTCCCGGCCCAGCTGCGGGATTCGCGCCGCCTGGGCGAGGATGTCGTCGCGCAGGCGGGCCGGCGGGTCGACCGGCTCCACGGACGTCGCCAACTCGCCCATGACGAGCTCGGTCTCCCGCACCACGTCCCGGCAGAAGCGGCAGCCCGGCAAGTGGGCCTGCATCGCTTGTTCCTCGTCGGGTTCGAGCGCATTCAGCGCCCAGCCGACGGCCTGATCGTTCATCGGACACGACCGCAGCTCGTTCGCGTCGACCGGGCCGGTCACCGGGCGCCACCGCCCCGGATTCCGGCCGAGGCGTCTCCCTGCACCGGGCCGAGCACGTGACGCAGATACTGCACGCCGCTGGACATCCGCGCCTGCACCGTGCCGAGCGGGACGCGTGTCATCGCGGCGACCTCGCGCTGGGTGTAGCCGCCGTAGTAGGTCAGCGCGAGTGCGCGGCGCTGGTCGGCCGGCAGCGCGCGGAGGGCGTTCCGGATCCGTCCTGGCCGGACGGCCCGCGATGCCCCATGGCCCGCGGCCGGAGCCGGTACGTCCACCCGTTGCCGGCCGTGGTCGCCGACGGACTCGTTGCGGTGCCGGACCGTGGCTTCCCGGCGCACCGCGTCGACCGACCTGTGATGCACGAGCGTGAGGATCCACGAGCCGAAGCTGCCGCAGCCGGAATCGAAACGCCGCGGCTCCCGCCAGAAGGCGAGGAACACCTCCTGCACCACCGTCTCGGCCAACCCCTCGTTAACGCAGATGCGCCGGGCGAGCGAGTAGGCGCGCCGACAGTAACGGTCGTACAACGCGGCGAATGCGGGCTCGACACCCGTCATGACCGCCTGCGCGAACTCCTCGTCGGACCGGTCGTGACCACGCATACCCGAAACGGCGGCGCCGTCTCGGGCCCGTTGGTCCGAGGCGTCCGGATTGTCGGCGACATCGGCCACCACCGCGATCCTCACATCCGTTTGTTCGGAGCACAGCACCGTTCGGTTCGAACCTGCTGAGAATAACGCCTCAGTGCGCCATCACGTGATGCGCAACCCACCCGATCGAGTGACGTCCAGAAATTGACCCGCAGCGAAGACGGGGCAACCGGCTTCCGCTGCGAGAGCGCACTCGAGTTCCGCACGGACTTCGCCGTCGAGCCCTCATATGCGAATTCCTCCGCCGCAATCGGCGGCCGCCGATGATGTGCCCACCCTCGGCCACTGGACACTCGCCCTCACCTCGCCCGTACCGGCCTCGGCCCACTGCCGGCGCCGAGGAGCCGGGCCGCCCCGAGCAGACGGCGATGACTCGACGGGAGCACTACCAGCCCGAGGCCGCGCCGGCCCGGGATGGATCACCCGTCCTTCACCTTCCGCATTCACCCGATCGGATCAGCGCCACTCAGACGATCGACACGTGTGTCAGGTAGCGGCTCTCCGCGCTGTGCACCGATTGCACGGCGGACGTGCCCAATACCCCGGGATCGGAACTCGATCCAGGGCACTCTCGCACCGAGGAGCAGCAGTGTTCGAAGGGTTCAATCAAGGATTCGTCAGGAACGCCATCACGCGGAGCTCGGAAAACGCGATCGATCGTCGCCGATTCCTGCGTGCTGCGGGCATTACCGGGGCGGGTGTCGCCAGCATGGGCGCACTCGGGCTCACCGCGGGCACCGCGTTCGCCGACGAAAGCGCGCAGAAGGGCCCGAGCGACGGCGCCGTACTGAACTTCGCCCTCAACCTCGAGTACCTCGAGGCCGAGTACTACCTGCGCGGCGTGTTCGGCGAGGGCTTGAAGGACAATCAGATCGACGGTTCCGGTCACCTCGGTGGCGTCACCGGCGGCTACAAAGTCAGGTTCGAGTCCGACCTGGGCAAGCAGTACGCAGAGGAGATCGCCGCCGACGAGCGGGCACACGTCGACTTCCTGCGTGGCGCCCTGGGCGACGCCAAGGTGGCCCGTCCGAAGATCAACCTGACCGATGCCTTCAACGCGGCTGCCATGGCTGCCGGCCTGATCAAGCGCGGTGAGGAGTTCGACCCGTTCGCCAGCGAGAACAACTTCCTGCTCGGCGCGTACGTGTTCGAGGACGTGGGCGTCACCGCTTACAAGGGTGCGTCGCCGCTGATCTCCAACAAGACCTTCCTCGAGGCGGCCGCAGGCATTCTCGCGGTCGAGGCCTATCACGCCGGCATCCTGCGCACCGTCCTGCTGTCCAAGGGCCTGGAGATTCCCGCGGGGGCCGTCTCGGATGCCCGTGACAGCCTCGACGGCAAGAGCGACCTGGACCAGGGCATCGTCGACGACCATGGCCACGTGAACATCGTGCCGACGGACAAGAACGGCATCGCGTTCTCCCGCTCCGCAGGCCAGGTGCTCAACATCGTCTACCTGAACCCGGCGGCGGTGAACGAGGGCGGCTTCTTCCCGAACGGCGTCAACGGCGAGATCAACACCAGCGACGACAACACCTGACCAACACGCTCCACGGGCGGCCCGACGCGGAATCGTAACCCGGCGGGCCGCCCTCCTCGCCGGCTGTCAACGAGAAGAACGCACTGTGCCGAACCTCGGTGGCTGGGAACTCATCACTGCCGCGCGCGGTGATCGTTCTGAGATCAGGGTTTCCGCCCCCGAGAGGGCTGATCGGCCACGCTCGCGGCGATCACCGCCATCGACCCCGCCCCGGCCGCCAGGCCGGCCCGCCGCATGATCGTTCTGAGATCAGGGTTTCCGCCCTCGCCGGGGCGCGTAGCCCTATCTCGCCGCGATCTTGGCGCGTTGATCGATCCCAGATTCGGGTTCTCGCCCCGGCCAGGGCGAATCGGCCGATGTCGTGCCGATCTTGAAGGTGACATGTGGGTCTCGCCGGAGCGACTCAGCGAGGCGCTGCAAGGCCGGGTTCGGGTTGTCCGGGCTCCAGCAGGCGTGCAGCGTGACGGATCGGGCGTTCGCAGCCACGAGTTCGAGATAGCGAACGCCCTCGACCCCCATCGCCGTGATTCGTGCTCGTCGCCAAGCTGGGCGGGATCGACACCTGGCCGGGCATGATCCTTCCGCACGCCTTCGCGGCGCTCGGTGTCTTCCTGCTCCGCCAGTTCTTCCTCGGGATCCCCCGCGACTACGAGGAAGCCGCCCGCCTCGACGGGGCGAACCGCTGGCAGGCGTTCACCCGCGTGATCCTGCCGCTGGCGATACCGGCGATCGCCACCCTGGCGGTGTTCAAGTTCATCGGGCAGTGGAACAACCTGCTGTGGCCACTGGTCATCTCCAACAGCGACGCGACCCGGACGGTGGCGGTCGGCCTGCAGGTCTTCCAGGACACCAACGGAACGCAGTGGAACCTGCTGCTGATGGCCGCCACTATCACGACGGTGCCACTGATCGTGATCTGCTTCCTCACCCAGCGCTGGTTCGTCAAGGGGATCACCATGAGCGGACTGGGAGGCCGCTGATCGATGACACATCTCTGGTCCGTCTTCACCACGCCGTGGTCGGCCATGCCGGGCGATGCGCTCGGCCGGCTGGTCTCCGGGCTCGGCTTCAGCGGCGCCGAGGTGCCCGTCAGGGAGGGCGCGTTCGTCACTCCCGCCGAGGCGGAGCAGCGGTTGCCCGGGTTCGTCGCCGAGCTGCGCCGCCACGGCGTCGAGGTGGTCAGCATCGCCGGTGAACTCGGCGAATCGACTTTCGCAGCCTGTCGATCCGCCGGGGTGCCGCTCATCCGCGTCATGGCCGACCTCGGGCCCGATGGCTACGCCCTCTCGGTCCGCCGCGTCCGGCAGCGACTCGAAGCCGCGGCTCCACTCGCCGAGAGCTACGACGTGCAGGTCGGGGTGCAGCCGCATCACGGGCGCTTCGTCTCGTCGGCGCTGGGCGCGCTGCATCTGCTCGACGGTCTCCCGCCGGCGCACTCCCGCGTGATCTGGGACGCCGCCCACGACGCGCTCGCGGGGGATGATCCACGGGTGACCCTGGAGTTGGTGGCCGGCCGGCTCGGCATCGTCAATCTCAAGAACGTCGTCTACGTGGCGCGTGAGCCGGACTCGTCGGCGGTCGGTGGGGCCTGGAAGCCGTGGTTCGTGCCCGGCCCCGACGGGCTCTCGAACTGGTCGGCGGTCTTCGAGCAGCTGGACCGGATGGGCTGGACCGTCCCATCTGCCTGTCCGGCCAGTACTCGGACCCGAGCGTCCCGGTCGAGGACCGGCTGAAGATCGATCTGGAAGCAGCACGCACAGCAGCCTCGACAGGTGTGACCCGCACGCCGGCGAAAGGACAGGAATGCGATTCGCGATCATCGGTTGCGGAGTGATCGGCACGACCCACGCCGAGACGATCGCGGCTCTGGCACCACGGGCGTCGCTCGCCGTGGTCGTCGACACCGTGCCGGAACGGGCAGAGGCCCTCGCCGCGAAGTACGGCGTCGACGCGTCGACCTCCATCGAGGAGGTCATCGCCCGGACCGACGTCGATGCCGTGACCATCTGCACGCCCAGCGGAGCGCACGCCGACGGCGCGGTCTCCGCGCTCGACGCGGGCAAGCACGTGATCATCGAGAAGCCGCTCGACATCACCCTCGACGCCGCCCGCCGTGTGCTCGCGGCGGAGCGCCGCTCGGACCGGACGGCGATGGTCGTCAGCCAGCACCGCCACGACCTGGCCAGCCAGATCGTCCACGATGCACTGACGGCCGGCCGGTTCGGCCGCATCACGTCGGGCGTCGCCCTCATGCCGTGGTGGCGCAGCCAGGACTACTACGACTCCGGCGGCTGGCGCGGCACGATCGAGCTCGACGGCGGCGGCGCCCTCATGAACCAGGGCATCCACACCATCGACCTGCTGACGTGGTTCCTCGGCGAGCCGCTGGAGGTGTTCGCCTACGCCGACCGCCTCGCCCACGAGCGGATCGAGGTCGAGGACACCGCCGTCGCCACCATCCGGTTCGCAGGCGGCGCGCTCGGGATCGTCCACGGGACGACGGCCGCCTACCCCGGACTCACGACCCGCGTGCAGGTCCACGGCGACCGGGGGTCGGCCGTGATCGACCGCAACGAGCTCGCCTACTTCCACGCCACGGACGGCGACGGCCCGGCGTACGCCTACGGCGCGAACGGCGGTGCCAACGACGCCGAAGCCGTGCTCACCGCGGCCCGGTCCGCACCACACCGGGCCGGCACGACGTCGCACACCGCGCAGTTCGAACACTTTCTCGACGCGGTGGCGGAAGGCCGCCCTCCTCTCGTCACGGTGGGGGAGGCCGCCCGGACGCTTGCGCTGATCCGGGGAATCTACGAGTCGGCCGCAACTCGGCGGCCGGTCGAGCTCAAGGAGGAGCTGGGATGAAGTTCGCCGTTTTCACCGTCAGCCTGCCGGAGTGGACGCCGGAGGAAGCCGTGCGCGAGCTGGCCGAGCAGGGCTGGGACGGCATCGAGTGGCGTGTCGTCGACCAGGAGCCCGCCACGGGCGACGTCGGTTTCTGGCAGGGCAACAGGTGCACCTGGCCCGCGTCGACGTTCGAGCAGGACGCACCCCGGATCAAGGAGCTGACGCAGCAGGCCGGCCTGGGCATCCCCTCGATCGGCACCTACGTGAAATCGGACGAGCTCGACGCGATCGAGGGCCTGATGCGGGGCGCGGCCGCGCTCGGCGTCACGCAGATGCGGGTGCAAACCGGAACGCCGGGACCCGAGGGGTACCGCGCGGCGTTCGCGCAGCGCCGGAAGGAGTTCCAGGCCGTCGCGGAGCTCTCCCGGACCTACGGCGTGCGGGCGCTGATCGAGCTCCACCACCAGTCGCTGATCTCCAGCGCATCGGCGGCGGCACGGTTCGTCGAAGGGTTCGACCCGGAGACCGTCGGCGTCATCCACGACATCGGCAACATGCTCCGTGAGGGGTACGAGTACGACCCCTGGAGTCTGGAGATCCTCGGCGAGCACCTCGCCCACGTGCACGTGAAGAACGCGGTGCCCAGGCCGGAACGGGTGGAGGACGCGAACCGCACCCGCTGGATCTGGGAGTGGACGCCGATGCGGCAGGGCGTGGCCGACTACGACCTGCTGTTCTCGTCGCTCACCCGGATCGGTTACGACGGCTGGGTGACGGTGGAGGACTTCTCCACGGAGCTGCCGCTGGCGGAACGTGTGCGCGACAACCTCGCCTACCTCCGAGAGGTCACCGCCAGGGTGGGAATCGGTTGAAAGGACCGGTAGCCCCGACGATCATCGACGAGTCGGCCGGTGCGGCCGGCAACGCGCCTCGACCGAGGAGACGATGCCGTGACCCGCGCAAGCGTGACCGTCGCGCCGCTGTCGGTTCAGCTCTACACCGTCCGGGAGATGCTCGACGCGGACCTGGCCGGCACCCTGCACCGCATCGCCGCGCTGGGGTTCACCCAGGTCGAGCCGTTCGCCTTCACCACCTACGGCGAGGCGTTGGGTCACGCGATGGCCGACGCGGGTCTCACCGCGCCGACCACCCACCAGCGCTTCATCGGTGAGGACGCCGAGCCCGTCTTCGCGGCCGCGGCCGCCATGGGCATCGGCACGGTCATCGACCCCCGTGTCGACCGTGGACGGTGGGGCAGCGTGGCCGATGTCGAGCAGGTCGCCGCTGATCTCAACGCCGCCGCCGCCCTGGCCGCACGCCACGGCGTGCGCGTCGGCTACCACAACCATGCCCAGGAGCTCGAGATCGTCCTCGACGGTCGGACCGCCCTGGAGGTGTTTGCGGAGAATCTCGCCGACGGCGTGATGCTGGAGGTCGACACGTACTGGGCCGCGGTCGCCGGTCAGGACCCGGTGGCCCTTCTGCGGCGGTTGGGTGATCGCGTCGAAGCGGTGCACCTCAAGGACGGTCCGGCCACCACCGACGTCAAGGATCAGGTTGCGGTCGGCCACGGCGGAATGCCGATCCGGGAGATCATCGACGCGGCCCCACACACCCTGCGCGTCATCGAGCTCGACGACTCCCGGGACGATCGGTTCCAGGCCGTCGCCGACAGCTATGCCTGGCTCGCCGCCGAGGGACTGGTATGAGGGGTGGCGCCACCGTCGGCGTCGGGGTCATCGGCGCCGGGGTGATCAGCTCCCAGTACCTGCGGAACCTGACGGCGTTCCCGGACCTCGACGTGCTCTTCGTCGCCGACATCGACGAGACCCGCGCCCACGAACGGGCGGCCGAGTTCGGCGTGGCGGGAAGCGGCTCTGTGGGTGAGCTGCTGGCCCACGACGGGATCGAGATCGTCGTGAACCTCACGATCCCCCGGGCCCACGTCGAGGTCGCGCTCCGCGCGCTGGCGGCCGGCAAGCACGTCTGGAACGAGAAGCCGATCGCCCTCGACAGGAGGAGCGGCCGGGAACTGCTCGACGCGGCGCACGGGGCGGGCCTGCGCGTCGGGACCGCCCCGGACACGTTCCTCGGCCCGGGCATCCAGACATCGCGTCGGCTGCTCGAGGCCGGTGAGGTCGGCAAGCCGCTCACCGCTCTGACCCTGCTGCAGGGCCCCGGCCCGGAGTCGTGGCATCCCAACCCGGACTTCCTGTACCTCGACGGCGCCGGACCGCTCTTCGACATCGGGCCGTACTACCTCACCACGCTCGTCCAGCTGTTCGGACCGATCTCGCGCGTGATGGCCGTCAGGTCGCAGGCGAAGGCCGTGCGCATCATCGGCTCCGGACCGCGTGCCGGTCAGCAGTTCCCGGTCACCGTCCCGACCCACGTGAGCGCGATCTACGAGTTCGCCGCCGGGCAGACCGCGCAGAGCATGTTCACCTTCGACTCGATGCTGCGCCGCAAGCAGTTCGAGGTGGCCGGGGTGGAGGGCACGCTGGCCGTGCCCGATCCCAACACCTTCACCGGCGACGTGGTGATCCACCGCAGCGGCGGGGAGACGACCACCGTGGCTCCCGGCGAGTGGACCTCGACGCGGGGCACGGGGGTGGTCGAGTTGGCGCGTGCGATCCGCGCCGGCCGGCCCGAACGCGCGTCGGGCGAGCTGGCGTATCACGTGCTGGACGTGATGATCTCCACCAGCGAGGCAGCAGACCGCGGTGCGCCGGTCGAGATCGCGAGCACGGTGGAACCCACGCCCGCGTTGCCCGAGGACTGGGACCCGCTCGCCAGAACCCTGTGAAGCTGCTTTCGTCATCGCACACATCACAGTCCCTGCGGGGAAGCCTGGGCGGTTCGTCGTGTCGTGCCCTACCGTCCGAGGCGTGAGACACGAGGGGATCAACGCCGCCGTCAACACGGCCATGGGGGCCATCCGGCTGGTCGTGGCCGAGCACGAGGACATGCTCGAAGGCTCCGGCAACGCGGTCGTCGGGCTCCTTCAGGCCCTCGCCAAGGAACACGGGCACCGCACCGTCGAGATCACCGCCCTCTTCCTAGCCCAAGCCGCAGCCGCAGGTTTCGAGAATCTCGCGCGCTCGCAGGGAGATCCCGTCGAGGACGTGCTGGCTCAGTACCAGGAGCACTTCGAGACGAACGTGGACTTCACATTGATCACCGCGCAGTTCGATGAGGGCGGGCGAGCTCCGAACGCGTGACCCCGGGCCCGGCGGCTAGTGCGCGCGGCCGCCGTCTTTATGATCAACGGGTCAACGCGGCGAACTGGTATCGGGGGAAATCATGAGCTGGGAGAAAATCCGGGACTTGCACGTCGAGTTCCTCGCTGAACAGGGGTTCCGGCCTAAGGTCGACGACGAGGGCGACATCCATTTCCGGTACGAGGGCCGCCACCACTTCATCATGGAGACGCAGGACGAGCACTACTTCCACCTGCTCTTCCCGAACTTCTTCCCGCTCTCGAACAAGACCGAGGTCGACGAGGCGGCGGTCGCGGCTTCCACCGCGTCGCGCTCCACGAAGGTCGCGAAGGTCTACCTCAACCCGGCACTCGACAACGTGAGCGCCTCGGTCGAGCTGCTCGTGAGCGACCCGACCGAGGTCCACGCGCACCTCGTGCGGTGCCTGGGCATCATCGGAACGGCAACCGGCACGTTCCTCGAGGAGATGAGCGCCCGGCTCGCGGCAGCCGCGCCGAGCGACCGCAATTCCTGAGGCGGCGGAACGGAGTCAGCCGCGCGCCGCCTCGTTCGGATCGAGCAGGCGGCGCACGGCCCGCTCCACCAGAACCGGCAGGTAGTCGCGCACGGTGGCCGAGTCCAGGACCCGGCGCTGGTGCGCGATGTGCTCGAGGACGGCCTCCACCTCGGCGCCGCCGCCGGGGGCGAAGTCACGGCAGAGCCGGGCGGTGACGTCCTCCCACTGCTTGGCCATGCGCTCCTCGCGCGCCCGGGCGAGGAAGTCGTCCTCGTCATCGGGTGCCCCCGCCGCAGCACCCGCCACCACGGTCCGCGGGGACGCCTCGGCGGGCGCGGGTGCTGCGCCCCCCGCAACGTCGACGCCGGCACGGGCGCCGGCGAGCTGCACCAACCGCGCCATCAGGGTCGGCGCGCCGGGCAGGATCGGGCGGTCCGACCGCGGATCGACACGGGGTGTGTTGTCCACGAGCGGCCCGCCCGACTTCAGGTTCCGGTCGATCTTGCGGTGGACGAGCTTGAGGTTCTCGTCGGTCCGCCGCGGAACGGGCTGAGCCCACCGGGACGAGGGGCTGGGGCGCTCGTGGGCGGATCCGGACGCGGTCACGGGTTGCGGTCCTCCGGTCAGGTCGGCTCGGCGCAAATGATGATCATCCGGCAGGCTACCGGACCCGCTCCGGGTGAATCATCCGTCGTGCCGGCGGGCGTCCGTAGGTTTCCTCGTGGGGGCTCGAGTCCATATCGGACTCCGAACACATAAGCCCCGACACGGCTCGGCAGAACCATGTCGCCACCGCCGGCCCACCGATCCCCGCGGCGATCGGAGGACCAGAAGTTCTCCTGGCGAGCACCTCGTCGTCTCACTTACTTCACTCAATGTTTGATCTTTTAACACTCTGTCGAGTGATCCCGCTGCGAGCTTTACGGGGCCGCTTCGTTTCGCCCGACAGGAGACTACGTGCATTTACGCTCCCTTTTCGTGGTCGTTGTCGTCAGCGCTTCGGCGCTGACCGCGTCGATCTCGACCGCCGTGGCTGCAGAGCCCTCCGCTCCCGCTCCCCCGATCCCCCAGGGCTGGCCGGTCGTCTCGTCCGCCTCCGCGACGCGGCCGGTGGAGATCGCCCCCGGCGTCACCGAGCACTCCGAGACGTACGTGACCGCCGACGGAACCGAACAGACACAGGTGCTCGAGGTCGACCTGGGCCTCGGTTCGGTGCGGGTCGACACGGTGGAGTCACACGACCGCATCGTCGATCCGCCCGATGAACGGCCCACGTCGATGGGCGATCGCACCGGCGCCGTCGCCGGCATCAACGGTGACTTCTTCGCCATCCACGCCTCGGGTGCCCCGCTCGGCGGCGTGGTCCGGGACGGGGTGCTGCTCAAGACACCGCGTCGGAAGTTCGCCGGGGAGCTCTCGATCGTCGACAACCGCGCCTCGATCGGCGAGGTCGACTTCACCGGCCGGATCACGCTCGGCGGTGCCTCCGCGACCATCGAGTCGGTCAACACCGTCGAGGACGCCGCACCCGGCAACTCCATGGCGATCACGTCCGACCTCGTCTCCAGGCTGGCGAAGCCCGTGGCCATCGACGGCATCACCGAGATCACCCCGGGCCTCGGTCCTGTTGCGACGATCCCGGAAGGCACGCTCGTCATCGCGCACCGCAGCGGCACCAGGGCTGCGGTGATCGACAAGGTGATCCCCGCCACGACATCCGTGCCTGCCCTGTCCTCCGACCAGATCGCCGTGCTCGGTGGGGGCGCCGGTGCGGACTGGCTCACCCAGCACGCCACCACCGGAGCGCGGATCACGCTCACCGACAGCCTCTCGCGCAAGGGCGTCGACACCCTGATCGGCGGGGCGACCGTGCTGGTGCGCAACGGCGCCGTCTACCACGATCCGACCGGTGCGCCGCCCAGCGGCCGCAACCCCGAGACGATGGTCGGCGTCAGCGACGGCGGGCGCCGCCTCACCATGGTCGTGATCGACGGCAGGCAGCAGTCGTCGATCGGCGTCACCCCCGCGGAGGCGGCGGAGTATCTCGTCGCGCACGGCGCGGACAGCGGGCTCCTGCTCGACGGCGGCGGTTCGAGCACCTTGGCCGCACAACTGCCCGGCTCCACGCACCTGACCGTCCTCAACCATCCGTCCGACGCCGCCGGTGAGCGGCCCGTCGCCAACGGGCTGTTCGTCTACGACACATAGCGCCGGCATCGGTCGGTCTCCACCTCCTCCGCGAGACGCGGAGACCGACTGCCTGTCGCACCGGCATCCGCCGCGTGACTGATGGCCGCCACCCAGCGGTGCTCACGAGTAGGGACAGAAACCCCGCGCTGGGCGGCGACAACGACGATTCCAGGTCAGAACGAAAATGTCGGCAACGGATTACCAGAGTTACCAGCGGACGCCGCGGTGTCGAGGTCGACGACCCGCTCCACGATGTAGGTGTTCTTGAACGGGTTCGCGAAACCAGGTTTGACCTTGCGAGTCCTACCTTCAAGAAAGTCGCGAATTTCAGGCTTTCCAATGAGCAATGCTGCGTGATTCTCGTCCTCCACAATCTCCAGCATCTTGCGCCCTATCCAGTCCCTACTCCTGGCATTCACATCGTATCCAGTGGTGTGGTTCATCCGAAGCTGTTTCTCGAGATAGTTGGAGAAATCTCGCCAGCTCCGAGGATCCGCCGTACTGAACGATGAAATGAACGGCGTCTGCACCTCTCGCTCAAGGTCAGGATGGCGATTGCCGGCTCCATCGATGAGAAAGTTGAGGTTGTCGTCGATGGCGTCCCTCCAGGTGTCGCCGCTATTGGCGAGCTCGAAGTTGACCTTGAGCGAGTTCAGGTCCGCCTCGATCACAGTCGCCCATTCGTCCCATTCAATGGCGAGCGCACGCGCGGCCACGTAGTACTTCTGTGCGCGCGCCTGCTCGAGTGTGGGCATGGGCGGGCCGCCCATCGAGCGGGGGAGGTGCGGGGCGAACGTGCTGCCTGTACGCACGGCCTCTCCCCGGTTGAGGGCGTTGTGCATCTCCCACATGAGATTGCTCCGCAATGCGTTGGGATGCGCCCCGCCGGCAGGAGCCATGATCGCATGCTGGTTCCCGACGTAAGCGACGGCGCCCCGCTGCCGACCGAAAAGCTTCAGGGAGTCGATGAGCCGAATCTGCCCGTGCGACTCCGCCAGCTGGGCGTCGAGCATTCGAAATGTCTGGGAGCCCGTCACCAGTTCGTCATAAATGGCCTTCAGATCTGGGTCCGAATCGTCCCTGGCGGCCCGCTGGATCGTATAGGGGTTCGCGTGCGCCGACAGGGCGGTGGACGAAACCGACGTCAGCGGCCCGGACCGGGCCCCATGCTCTGACGACGACGCGGCAGGGCCGTCATCCCTCGTGCCTTCGAGCGCCCACATCGCGGCGACGACAGCGGCATTACCCGCCGATCGCGGCAGACCCAGCATCCGATAGAAGCGATCGGATTCGCTCCGACCCCTCCGGGGTGTCGCACCATTGCGATGCGGCGCTCTCTCCGCACTACGCTGTATGCGTTCTATCGCCATAAATATACGCACCTTCCGAGCGTTGCCGTGACTCATCTGCCGGTTCAGTGCCGGTACAAGAGATGTTGCTGGTGGCGTGCCGGCGGGGGCCTGCCACACTCCTACGAACGCCGCACAGCCCCGCGACCAGGACATCCTGAGACCACAACCAGACTGCATCGCACGGCCCGCGCCATTGCAGGACAGGGCTTCGCCTCACTCGGCACTATCTGGCGTGTCCTCCACACTTCGGCGAACAGGAACAGCCAGCAGTCGGCTGCCCGCCGGCCAATCATCGCTTCCCTCTGGCGACAGACTTTCGACGGCGCACCGTCCGGTTAGCGTGTGAGCCTAACATGATCTTGGGTCGCACGACAGGAAGAAAGATCTTCATGGAAGCCGTCACACAGCGGCGGCGACGCCACGATCCATGCCCGAACCGGTCATTACTGCCGTCATCGGATACTCCGCGCAATCCCCACGGTCGCCGACAGTATTCGATCCTGGCCGGCCACGCAGGTCTGACGGGGGCGCCGCATTCACCGCGCCTGCGGCGGATCCTGGCGCATCTGGGCGGCGCGGGCGCGGTGGGCGGCAACTTCGGCACGGTTTCCGCATTGTGCCTTCGAGCACCACCGCTGTTCTCGCCCGACGGGCGACAGGAGAATCATCCGGCATTCTTCGGAATGGCATTCATGGAGGCGAGCGCGAAGCTCCGGGCTGCCGAGCACGTGCGCGAAATCCCGTGCGATGGCGGGGAGCACAACCTCGATGGACAGACCCGCCGGTGAGCGGCCCGTCGCCGACGGACTGTTCGTACGACACGTAGCCCCGGCATCGGCCGGTCCCCGCTCCTTCGCAAGAGACGGAGATCGGCCGCCTGTCGCACCAGCATTCGCCGCGTGACCGATGGCCACTACCCGGTGGTGCTCACTAGCGTGAGTCCGATGAGCGGATCACGAGTTCGGTCCTTCCTCGCCGGCGTACTGGTGGCCAACAGCGCCCCGCACCTCGCCACTGCGATCACCCGCCGCCGACACCTCACCCCGCTGGCCGGACGCCGCTCCGGACCGGGGGTCAACGGACTGTGGGGCCTGCTCAACCTGCTCGGGGGTCTCCTCCTGCTCACGCCGGACGCGCATCGTTCACCGGGAACGTGGGACGACGACCTCGTGGCGTTCGAGGGCGGCGTCCTCGCGCTCGCGGCCTGGATGACCGTCTCCGAACGGGTGCTGCGGACCAACACCGCACGCTGACGAACCCACCGTCTCAGCTCTGGGGGAGGTCGGCCTCGCCGCGCAGCCATCGGCGCAGCAGGTCCTTCTGCACCTTCCCGGTGCTGGTGCGGGGCAGCGCGCGCACCCGCTCGAGGCGGGTGGGTTGGTACCACTCGGTCATGGTGATCGCATCCAGGTAGTCGCGGACCTGTTCGATGGTCAGCGCGCCACGGGCCACGACGACCGCGCACGGCTTGTCGCTGTTCTCGCCGTAACCGACCAGCGCGGCGTCGTCGATGTCGGGGTGGCCCCGCAGCGCGTCCTCCACGTCGGCCGCCGGGATCATCCAGCCGACGCCGATCCGGTCCACGGCACGTCCGACGACCCGGATCCCACCGCGGCCGTCGGGCACCACCAGATCGCCGGTGTCGTACCAGCCCTCGTCGTGCTCGCCGAGCACGACGACGTCGCCGGATTCCCGGTCGATGGTGGCCAGCGCGACTCCCGCGCCGCGAACGAAGAGCTCGGCAGGCCGCTCACGGGAGATCTCACCCCCGGCGCTGCGCAGGTCGATCTCCAGAGCGGGACTCGGGCGCCCGTCACTGTGCGCGGACCAGTCCGGCGGGTCCAGCTTCGGGTCGGTACGGACCGCGGCCGCCACCTCGGTCATCGCCCACCCACCCTGCATGACGACCCCGAAGGCGTCGTGGACGTCCGTCCCGAGCTTCACCGGGATCGAGCCCCCACCAGCAACGATGACCCGCAGCGCGGGAAGCCCGGTGTTCCGCTTGTTCGCTTCGGAGACCAGGGCGGACACGTAGTTGGGATGCCCGCAGAAGTAGGTCACACCGGCCGCCTCGACCAGCGACGTGCCCGACTCGTTCTGCCAGGAGTCGGTCATGACCGCCCGGCCCCCGGTCTGCAACGGCAGCAAGTTGCCGTAGGCCAGGCCGGCGGCGTGCGTCAGCACGTGCGGCGTGAACGTCACGTCGGCGGAGGTGACGCCGTCGCGAAGAGCCGTCTGCGACAGGCCCGCGTACCACTGGTTGTGGGTGAGCAGAACGCCCTTCGGCTTACCCGTGGTGCCGGAAGTGAACAGCACGATGCCGACGCTGTCGGGGTCCTCGGCGCTGGTGTCGACGTCGCCGTCGCGGGCAGCGGACGAGCATTGCTCGAGCAACGTCTCCAGGTCGACCTGGCCGTTGCCGACGTGTTCGCCGAGAACGACCTGGTGACGCAGTTGCGGGAGCTGCCGGGCGATCTCGGCCACGGCGGCCGCATGGTCGAAGCCCGCCCAGCGGTCGACCGTGACGCACACCGGCGAGCCGAGCCGCGCCAGCATCCGTTGCAGCTCGCGCGGCCGGACGGACGGAGCGATCGTCGCCGCGGCCGCGCCGAGGCGGGCACAACCCAGCACGAGCGCATTGACCTGCCACCAGTTGGGCAACTGGATCGCGACCGCCTGGCCCGGGCCGACACCGAGCTCGCGGAGGGCAGCGGTGAACCGCTCCACCTGCTCGGCGTACTCGGCGTATGTCACGTGCAGGATCCCGGAATCGCCCCGCGCGGCGGTGATGGCGATGGCGTCCGGGGTCTCGCGGGCCCACCGCCGCAGGTCGGCGGGTGGGGACTCGTCCCGCCACAGCCCCAGATCTCGGTACTTCCGCGCCAGGACGACACTCGGTCGCAGCAGCAGCGGATCAGTCATGTGCTTGCTCTTTCGAGCCCATGAGTTTCCACCGTACGACGATGGTGCACCGCTCGACATATCCGAATGAGCACCGTCACTATGCGGAAATTCGATGCCTTCCCTGCAGATCGTGATTCTGTTGCAATACCGCGACCGGCCATGAAGGATCGTGCGACAGTCACAGGTATCCGACCGATCGCGGGTTGTGAGGTGGACATGGAGACAGCCGACCTGGAAATCATCGAGGACTTCCCATTTCCGGTGTTCTCGAGCAGGGGTGGGTCCCCCAGGGCACGGTCCGTGGCGGCCCGCTGCGACCGGGCGATAGCGTGGCTGAGTTCCTATCTCGAGATGCCGCCCACGCCGCCCCTGTTCGTGCTCGGTCGTCAGGACTGGCGTCGCATCGCGCTCATACCGCAGTACGGACTCCCGCACACGTCACGCAGACAGATCGTCATGGGCCAGGAACCCAGCGACATCTGGCCCACGATGACGAACAGGGTCTGGCCGGACCTCTCCGACGCCTCACAGAAGCGGCTCCACGACGTCTACGGCACGCCGCCGGACCTCGGCGCGTTCGCCGACCTGGTGGTCGCCCACGAGATCACCCACCTTGCGGACAACCCGGCGTGGCTGGACGAGTGGGGGCCGGGATCGGAGACGTTCTGGGGCAACACCCCGCGCCTTCTGTGGTTCGTCGAACTCTTCGCGAACGTGGGGCTGCACGGCTACATCTGCGAATGCGAGCCCGAGTCCCTTCCGACGCTGGAGACGGTGTTCGACGTCATCTGGCACACGTCGCCGACTCGATGGCCGATCACCGACCTTCACCGGATGCACGAGTCCGCAACCGAGGCGGACGCCGATGGCACGAACTATGTCTGGTTCGAGTTCGGCCTGCAGGTACTTGCCAAGCATCTCTGGGAGGAGTGCGGGGCCAGCGCGCTGGAGCTCATCAGCTCCACGCTGCACGGCCCGATGCTCTCCGACGAGCAGATCGTCGGCGTGCTCGAGGAGATGGACCCCACGGTCGCCGACAGCATTCGATCCTGGCCGGCCACGCAGGTCTGACGGGGGCACCGCATTCACCGCGCCTGCGGCGGATCCTGGCGCATCTGGGCGGCGCGGGCGCGGTGGGCAGCAACTTTGGCACGATTCCCGCATTGCGCCTTCGAGCACCACCGCTGTTCTCGCCCGACGGGCGCCAGGAAAATCATCCGGCATTCTTCGGAATGGCATTCATGGAGGCGAGCGCGAAGCTCCGGGCTGCCGAGCACGTGCGCAAAATCCCGTGCGATGGCGGAGAGCACAGCCTCGATGGACAGACGCACCGGCGCGAACCCGACTTCGCCGGCCACAGCAACGAGACACGGGGCGGGCGTGGGGAATCGTGCAACCGTGTTGATCGCCTCCAGGTCGCGCTCATCCACTCCCTCTGCACGGATGACGGCTCGGGTCAGCGCGTAAGCCTGCTCCCGCAGGTGGCGGATCCGCTCGAGAAGCTCAGCGTCGTCGACGCCCTCGTCCAGGTCGAGCCGGGAGGTCCGGCACCACGAGCGCAGCGACGCCGTGTCGGGAAGCCGTTCGATCCGCCGGCTGCCGCGACGCCCGACCGTTGCGATGAGGTTCAGTGCGAGCGAACCCGCGTCGAACCGTTGAGCCCGCAGGGCTGCGGTGACGCGCGTCCTGGGAGCCATGTCACGATAGTAACCCCGCCGAGGGTTACTAACCTAGCGCCCATGGGATCAGGTCCGGGACGACCGGCGCCGTGGATGCGCGTCGCCGTCGCGATGCTCGCCGTCGGCTGGGGTGCGAACCAGTTCTCCTCGCTCCTGCTCGTCTATCGCAGCACCTCACACCTGCCCGACACGTTCGTCTCGCTGGCGTTCGCCACCTACGCGCTCGGACTGATTCCGGCCCTGCTGGTCGGCGCGGCCCTCGCAGACCGCGTGGACCGACGCCTGCCGCTGCGACTCGCCGTGGTGCTCGCCGGTGTCGGAACGCTGCTGCTGGCCGCCGGCTCGGAGAGCTCCTGGCTACTGCTGGCGGGACGATTCGTCTCCGGCGTCGCCTCCGGTGCCGCCCTCGCTCCTGGCAGCGCGTGGATCGCCGAACTCTCCCACCACGACGGGCCGGGCGCCGGCGCGCGGCGCTCCACCATCGCCCTCTCGATCGGCTTCGGCTTCGGGCCGCTGGTCACCGGGGTGATCGCCCAGTGGGCGCCGCTGCCGGAGCTCACGCCGTACTCGGTGCACGTCGTCCTCACAGTGATCGCGCTGCTGGCGGTGTGGAACGTTCCGGACGAGCCCGGAGTGACTCGGACTCGAGCGTCCAGCCGCCGCGCCGAGATCCGCGCAACCTTGCTCTCCCCCGCGTTTCTGCGCACCACCCCGGCCACGGCCCCCTGGGTGTTCGGCACTGCAAGCACCGCCTTCGCGATCGCCCCGAGCATCCTCACCGTCCCCGGCTACGGCGTGGTGGTCAGCGGCACCGCGGCGGGGCTGACCCTCGGGGCCGGCGTCGCGATCCAACCCCTGGCCAAACACATGGAACGACAACGCCCTGGCCTGGCCCGCCGCACGGGATTGGTCCTGACCGCCGTCGGCCTCCTGATCGCAGCAGCGGCGTTCGAGGTGCACGTCGTGTGGCTGATCGCACCGATCGCGATCGCGCTCGGCGGTGCGTACGGACTGCTCCTGGTCTCCGGCCTCAGGCGGGTCGAGGACCTTGCCCACCCCGACGACCGGGCCGCGGTCAACGCGTTCTTCTACGCGCTCACCTACGTCGGCTTCGCGGCGCCGCTCGTCTTCTCCGAGCTGACTGCACACCAGCTCGGCCCGTCCGCCCTGATGATCGGCGGTGCCGTCATCGCCGCGGCGACGTCGGCTCTTCGACAGCGGCCCGCGGAGCCCGAGCCACGGGCGTGATAGTGCGCAGGAACAGGACCTGATCGATCTGACCGAGAAAGGTGTCGTCGATCGGGACGTACCGGAAGTTCGGGCTGCGGCGTGTCGTGCGCCGCTGTCGGAGAGGCTGTAGCGCGGGCGCGGACAGGAGATGGTTCCCGGGCGGCAGGCCGTGGTGAAGGTCGCCTTCGATGGTGTCCGGCGCCGGCTCCGGGATGTCGTGGTGGGTGGCTTCGCCCAGCGCGCAGGCAATCACGCGGTAGCCGTTGCCGAGGCGGTCGGCGAGGTGTGCGCCGGCGGTTTGCCACCGCAGCGTCATCGGGCCGAACGACATCGAGCTGGTTCCGGTTCGCAGGTGCTCGTTGTGGGCGGACACGAGGGTCGGGCCACGGTCGGCGATGGCGTGGAGGTTCTCGGCCATCATCGTGTCGCGGATGGCGGCGAGGCGTTGCCAGCGGTGGTCGGTGTCTCGTGCCATGGCCCTGTGATAGGCGAGCAGGCCTGCGGCGGTGCGGCCCGCGAGGAGGGCGTCCTCGAGGTCGTCGGGGCCGGTCTCGCGGCGCAGGCGAGGGATCTCGCTCGTGAGGGTCCAGCGCAGGTCGTCGGTGATCGCGCGCAGGGCAGGGACCCGGGGGTCGGTGCCGATCGAGCGGGCGGGTTCCATCGCTGCGGCTGGTTCGATCCAGGGCTCGTCGGGGCCGAGCAGCAGGTCGATGGTGTCCCACGGTGGGAGGTCGAGTTCGCTGCCGGCGCGAGTGCGCAGGAAGTCGTGCAGCACCCGGAGCGCCGCGCGCGGGCTGGGTGCTTCGGTCATCTCGGTGGGAGCATCGAAACCCGCGAACCGTAGGTGCGCGGCCTTCGGGCGGAGTCGGTTCTGCTCGCGCATCCACCGGATCAGCATTCGGTTGGCGGGGAATTCGCCGAATCCGTGGGTGAAGCCGGCGGCCATGATGTCGTCCTCGACGCCGTCGCCCCCTCTGATGTAGGCGTCGACGATACGACCGTGCCAGGCGCTGGTTTCGAGTGCGATCGACGTGAAGCCTGCCTGCTCGACGAGGGCGGCGAAGACGGTGTTGCGGAGTCGGGGGAACTCGTCCTCGCTGTGCATGGGCTCACCGAACCCGAGCAGTCGTGGCCGGTGCGGCAGGTGGGTGATCTCTGCGGCGATGGCGTCGCCGAGCGTCTGATGGTCGGCGCTGTCGGCGCTGATCACGGGGGTGGGGACGGCGCTGGTCATGCGGGGCCTTCCAGTCTGTCGGTGAGCGCGTTGACCAGCTCAACCGTATCGTTGAACAATCAATTGAAACTTCAGAAGCGCTAGCGGCAGGTGAGCGCGAAGAAACCTTCAATCGGACGGTAAGGCAGGCGGATGCGGCCGATCGATCTGGCGCGGACACACAGGCTGTCGACTCAAGCGGTGCGCAACTACGAGGACGCAGGTCTGCTGCCGCCGGCCGCGCGAACCGCGTCGGGGTACCGGCGCTACTCCGAGCGCCACGCGCTCGCCCTGGCCGCCTTCGTGGCCCTGGTCCCCGGTCACGGCCACCCCGCTGCCCGCGCGATCATGGTCGCCGTCAACGCAGACCGCTTCGACGACGCGCTCGACCTGATCGATCGAAGCCATGCCTCGCTCGTCTCGGCGCGCGCGATCGTCGATGCGGTCGAAACCACCCTGAGAGACATCACCGTCCAGTCGTGGGACGGTGCCCCGGTCCCGATCGGGCCGCTGGCCCATCAGCTGGGTCTGCAGCCTGCGACATTGCGCCGCTGGGAACGAGACGGGCTGTTGCAGCCTTGCCGCGACCACCAGGGTCACCGGGTTTATGTCGCCGGCGATGTGCGCGACGCTCACCTCATCGGCCAGCTTCGACGGGCCGGGCATTCGATCGCCGACATCCGGTTGTTGCTCGACGAGCTGCGGGATACTCGTGACCCCGCCCAGGTCACCCGTGCGTTGGCCGATCGGCGGCAGGCTCTGAATGCTCGGTCGCGAGCGATGCTGTCCGCAGCAGCGGCGCTGAACCGGTATCTCGACGCGTGGCCCCGCCAGAACGAACTGGGGAAGTCGAGCTCCACTGCCACCTAGCGTGGTCGCTGGACGGTGGCCGGGCTCCCCGGCAGAACGCGGTCGAGCTGGCTGCGCGAGGTGATACCGAGCTTCGCGAACACCTTGCGCAAGTGGTACTGGACGGTGTGTGCGCTGATGAACAGGCGGGTGCCGATCTCCGGGTTCGACAGCCCGTCGCGCGCCAGCCGGGCGATCTGGGCCTCCTGGGCCGTGAGTTCGTCATGCCCCTCGATCAGGGTGCGCTTGTGGGCGGTCTCGCCGGTGGCCCGCAGTTCTCGCCTGGCCCGCTCGGCGAACGCACCCACGCCCATCGCCTCGAGCATGCCCAGGGCCGTGCGCAGCTGCTCGCGAGCCTCGCCACGGCGACGCTCCCGGCGCAACCATTCCCCGTAAAGGAGGTGGGCGCGGGCGCGATCGACGCGGAGCCGGGTCTTGCCGAACCGGGCGATCGACTCGCGGTACAGGCGCTCGGCTGCGGTGCCCTCACTCACCAGCGCGTGCGACCGTGCCTGAGCCCCCAGCGCCCAATCGGTGCCACTGGCACTGGTCATCTCGGTGAGCCGGCGGCAGGCCTCGGTGGCGGTCTCCGTCATCCCGCATCGTGCGGCGGCCTCGGTCAGCTCGACCAAGGACCAGCACAGCGCGGCAGGCTCCTTGTCGTACGCGGTGGCACGCCGACCCGCGGCCGCCGCCTTGTCGTAGTGGCCGAGGCCGTTGTTCAGTGTGGCGTTCGCCCACTCGGCGAAGGTGATCCCGATGCCCTCCCCGCGCCTGGTCACGTCCTCGATGGTGGCCTCGACCAGCGCTGATGCCGCGGCTTCGTCGCCGCGCAACGCAGCGAGTCCCAGCGCGCCGTAGGGCGCGAGGCCGCTTCCGGTCGCTTCGGTGACCGCCTGCAGTTCGTCCGTCAGCGACGCCGCGGAGGTCAGGTCGCCGGCGAGCAGGAGCGTGAACGTGCGCGCGGTGAGGGCGAGCGGAAGCTCGCTGAGCGTGCCGGTCTCGCGCGCGAGCTGGACGTACCGGGCGGAGAGCACGTCGCAGCGATGGTCGTCCCAGATCCGCATGGCCGTGATGCACGCCAGAAACATCCGGCGCAGTTCCTCGTCGACGGACATACCGGCACCGAACCGGGTCAGGGCCCTCCGCAGGATCGGGACGCCCGCCGCGTACTCCGTATGAAGGGCCGCCGCCGTGCCGTCGAGAAGGAGATCGGGGGCACGCGGGTCGCGCCGCGGCGGAGGTGCCGCGCCGGCCGCGCGGGCCACCTCCACGACGTCAGCGCCGGGGTTGGCCAGCCGGCCGGCGAAGGTGGCGGCGAGCAGCGCGTCCAGATAGGTCGCACGGGAGAGATCCACGTCGATGGGCTCGAGCCGCCTGGCTGCCTTCAGCAGTAGTGCCGCGGCCTCACTGCCCCGGCTGGTGACGAACGCGAGCTGGGCCTTCATCACGTCGACACTCGCCTGCTGGACCTCGCTGAGCGGCCCGGATTCGGCCATGGCCAGCAGGTCCCGCGCCACGTCGAAGACGCCCGCCTGCGTCTTGGCCTGCGCGGCGGCCAGCGCCCGCCCGGCCCGTTGCGCAGGGTCGAGTGTCAGCGTCGCGGCCTGCCTCAGGAACGCGGCTGACGCGGCCAGCCCGCCGCGCGCCTGCGCCCGTCCGGCCGAGCGTTCGAGCTCGACCGCGATGTCCTCGTCCGGCCCTGGCGATGCCTGCGCCCGGTGCCAGGCGCGCCGGTCGGGATCGAGCCGCGGATCGGTGACCTCCGCCAAGGCGCCGTGCGCCTGTTGCCTGTCCTGCGTCGACGCCGACCGGTAGGCCGCCGAGCGGGCCAGCGGGTGACGGAACCGCACCCGCGTGCCGAACTCGGCCAGACCAGCATCTGCCGCGGGGGCCGCGGCGTCGGCACCGATCCCGAGCCGGCCGACGGCCCGCCACACGAGGGCCGGGTCGCCGGTCGGGTCGGCCGCCGCAAGCAGCAGCAACTGCCGGGTCCGGTCCGGAAGCGCGCTGACGCGCCGTCGGAAGCTCTCCTCGATGCTGCCTTCGAGCGGGACCGCACCGGGGAGCCCGAACCCGCCGGCAAGTTCCGCCACGGTCAAGCCCCGCGGCAGCTCCAGCAGCGCCAACGGGTTGCCCCGCGTCTCGGCGACGATCTGGTCCCGCACCCGCCCGTCGATCGGCCCGGTCAGCACCGAGTCGAGCAGCGCGCGGGCATCGGCCTCCCGCAGACCCCGGACCGCCAGCTCCGGCAACCGCGCCAGGGCCCCGCCCGGTACCCGGGCAGCGAAGACGAAGCCAACCGATTCCGCCCCCAGCCGGCGGGCGACGAACGCGAGGACCTGCGCCGATGCGTGGTCGAGCCACTGCTCGTCATCGACCAGGCACACCAGCGGCTGCTCCTCGGCGACATGGGACAGCAGGCTCAGTGCAGCCAGACCGATCAGGAACCGGTCCGGGGCCGGGCCCGCATTCATGCCGAACGCGGTGCGCAGTGCATCTCGCTGCGGCAGCGGCAACGCCTCCGGCCGATCCAGCATCGGCGCGCACAACTGGTGCATCCCGGCGAACGCCAGTTCCATCTCCGACTGGACGCCGGCGGCGCGCACCACCCTGCAGCCGGATGCGTGCCCGGCCAGGTAGTCCAGCAGAGCCGTCTTACCCACGCCCGGCTCGCCGTGCATCACCAGGGCGCGGCTTTCACCAGCGCGGACAGCGTCCACCAGCCGGTCCAGCACCTGACACTCGGTGTGACGGCCGGCCAGTTCCGCAGTGCACCGCCACATCGGCGAGCTTCCGGGCAGCTGCACGGGAGCCACGTTATCCGCGCGGCGGGCCCACTACCCATGACGACCAGCAACCAGGGGATACGAGCCCGGCCCAGGCGGACACAAGCTTCTTGCCTGACGCCTGCAGCCGGGCGCGCGGCTCGGCCGAAGCAGGGATAGGGAGCACAGATGACCACTTTCCGTCACCTCGCTGCGGTCGCTTCAGGCCTACCTGCGGAAAGGACACCGTCATGACCGGGCCCTTGCACGACCAGACCGTGCTGGTCATCGGGCGCGGCAGCGGGATCGCTCGCGCTGTCACGATCGCCGCCCGAGACGCGGGAGCGCGCGTCATCGCCGCCGGCCGCAACCGGGACGACCTGGCCGACGCCTACGCCGGAGAGCCCGGGATCACTGCCGAGTCCGTCGACCTCACCGACGAACCCTCCATCGCCGCCCTCGGCGAACGGCTCGGAGCCATCGGCCACGTGGTGTCCACAGCCTCGGCGCGCGCCCGCGGCCTCCTCGCCGACCTGGACCGCGACGCGATCCGGCGCTCGTTCGACACCAAGGTGATCGGCCCGCTCATGCTGGTCAAGCACCTGGCACCCCTGATGCCGGCCGACGGATCGATCGTGCTCTTCTCGGGCGTCGCCGCGTCGAAGATCGCGGTCGGGACGATGGGTGTTGCCATCACCAACGGCGCCGCCGACGTGCTGGCCCGCTCCCTGGCCCTGGAACTGGCCCCGATCCGCGTCAACGCCATCTCCCCCGGCGTGATCGACACCGGCGCCTGGGACGACTTCGGCGAGCAGCGCAAGGCGAGCTACTTCGCCGACATCAGCGCCCGCAACCCCGTCCAGCACATCGGGACCGTCGACGACATCGCGAACGGCGTCCTGTTCGCACTGACCAGTCCCTTCCTCACCGGCCAGACGCTGCACATCGACGGCGGCGAGCCACTGACCTGACACCTCCGCACCCGCGGGCTCTCCGGAAAGGAAAACGATGGGTCTGTCCTGGCAACAAGGACCGCTCGCGCCGGGCGCGATCGGCCGGTTCCTCGTGCCCGATCCGCTGCCCGAGCGACTGTTGTTCGCCGAACCGCTGCGCCGCCGTATGCGCGTCCGGTTCGGTGGCGCGTGGGTGGCCGACAGCGAAGACGTCGTTCTGCTGCACGAGCCCGGCCGCTACCCGGTGGCCTACTTTCCGCTCGGCGACATCACCGATGGTGTGCTTCAGCCCAGCACGCACACCACCCGGCACGCGGATCTCGGGGCAACAACCTGGTACACCGTCGAGGCCGGTGGGCGCAGCAAGCCACGCGCCGCGTGGCAGCACACGGAACTCGCGGCCCACGCGAGCGACCTGACAGACCGGGTCGCGTTCGCGTGGAGGGCCATGGACGCCTTCTACGAGGAGGACGAGCGCATCGTCGGTCACGCCGCCGACAGTTACCACCGCATCGACATCCGCCGGACCAGCCGGCACCTCCTCGTCCGCCACGGCGACCGCGTCGTCGCCGACACCAGACACCCTCTCGCCCTGTACGAGTCCGGGTTCGCGCCCCGCTGGTACGTCCCGCGCGCCGACGTCGACGAATCCGCGCTCACCCCCGCATCGGGCCAGACGTTCTGCCCGTACAAGGGCCTGGCCAGCTACTACGACATCGGCGACGCACATGGTGCGGCCTGGTCCTACCTGGACGCCTGGCCCGGGGTCACACGCATCTCCGGGATGGTCTCGTTCGAGCCGGACAAGGTCGAGGTGCACCTCGACGGCTCCCGGCTCCGGCTCGAGCCCGGTCAGTCCGTCGTCGCGCACGGCGTCGACCGCGACCTGACCACCGACGAGGTGTTCAGCTGATGGAGTACCACCTCGAAGTCGTCACCCTGCCCGTGAGCGACGTCGACCGGGCTGCCGCCTTCTACGTCGAGAAGGCCGGCTTCATCCTCGACGTCGACTATCACCCGAGCAATGAATTCCGTGTCGTGCAGCTGACGCCCCCGGGCTCGGCCTGCTCGATCCAGATCGGCACCGGGCTGACCGAGGCCTCACCGGGATCGACACGCAGCACCTTTCTGATCGTCGCCGACATCGAGGCGGCCCATCGCGAGCTGCGCGGACGCGGTGTGAATGTCAGCGATCTCCGGCACAAGGCCCCGATCGACGGCTGGAAGGGCGGCTGGTGCCCCGGTCCCGACCCCGAGCGCCGCGACTATGCCAGCTTCGCCGACTTCACCGACCCGGACGGCAACACCTGGGTGCTCCAGGAGATCGGCCATCGCCGGCCCGGAGGCACGTAGCACGCGGCTGCGGATGCGATGACGCCGTCCGTGTTGCGGCTCGGGCCGAGTGCGGCTCGTTCGAGAGCAGGGAGGGGACCGAGGATGACTCGGACGCCGAGCACTCCGCACCGGCTCCACCTGTTCTCGGACGCTGTTTTCGCGGTGCTCATCACCGTTCTCGTACTGGATCTGAGGCCGCCGGCGGAGCACTCCTTCTCGGCGCTCCTCTCGCTGTGGCCGACAGGGGTCAGCTACGCGGTCAGCTACCTCTTCATCGCAATCGTGTGGGCCAACCATCACCACCTGATGAGCTTCGCGCAGACATCGACACCGCGACTGGTGTGGGCGAACTTCGCCCATCTCTTCACGGTCTCGCTCGTGCCGTTCTCCACGGCCTGGGTCGCCGACTCCAGGTTGGCGGCGTCCCCCGTCAGCTTCTACGCAGCCATCTTCTTCCTGGTGGACGCGACGTACCTGGTCCTGTACTGGGAGGCGTTGGACCGGCCGAAGCTCGGCGATCCGGCCATGCGGCACGTCGTTCGAACGCGATCCTGGGTGACCCTGGCCCTCTTCGCAGCAGCAACTGTCGTTGCCCTCTTCGCTCCGGCAGTGGGCATGGCCCTGATCGTCTTCTGCTTGCTCCTCTATATCAAGCCTGAGCCCCGATTGACAGCTCCCGAAAATTAGATCAGGCACGTCGCCGCTGACGACGAACAAGGTTTCTTCGCACCTCTCGGGTCGCATCGACCGGGGAGGTGGCAGGTGCGTTCACGGGTGCAGGCCGGCGCTCGCGGCGCGACAGTTGGGCCTGCGCACCGTCGGCGGTGCAACCGGACCCGTGCGACGTTCACGGCCCCGGCCATAGCGCTGACCGGCGTAGCTGCCTGCGTGATGCGATGTTGAGCTTCCCGAAGATCTTGGTCAGATGCCACTCGATGGTCCGTGGACTGAGGAAGAGCCTGGCGGCGATCTCGGGGTTCGTCAGACCCGCGGCTACGAGCCTTGCAATCTGCTCCTCGCGTGAGCTGAGTCCGCAGTCGGTATCAACGGAGCGCCTTCGGACCGGCTCTCCGGCCGCCTGCAGCTCGCGCGCGGCGCGGCGGGCGAACGCTCTGGCGCCCATCACGGTGAACATTTCGTGGGCGAGGCGAAACTGCTCACGCGCATCAGCCTGCCGGCGCTCGCGGCGCAGCCATTCGCCGTAGAGCAGGTGGGCGCGGGCGAGCGCCCCGCGGACGTGGGTGCGGCTGAGCCGGGAGATCGCCTCGCGGTAGAGCCGATCGGCCGCCTCGTGCCCACTCACGAGGGCTCGCGAGCGGGCCTCGACCCCTAAAGCCCAGTCGGTCCCGCTGGCGCGGGTCGTCTCCGTGAGTCGTTGGAGGGCGGCGTGGGCGTGCTCGGGCCTCCCACTGCGGGCGGCCGCCTCGACGAGTTCGACCAGAATCCCCCATGCCGACAGGCCCAGCTCCGGTGGGGACACGTCACCGACCTGACTGGCCGCAACGAACGCATCGTCGTGTCGGCTCAAGCTGTTGCAGAGCAACGCTTCCGCCCACCGGGCGACGGTCAGACCGAAGCCTTCACCCCGGATCGCCACCTCTGCGACCGTGGCGTTGATCAATCTGAAAGCTTCGGCCACTCGGCCTCCCCACGCAGCGACCAACATGGCAGCCATCGGTATAGGGGGGCTTCCGGTTGCTTGAGTGGCCTCCTCCGCCTCCTCGATCAGCGGTGCTGCGGCCGGCAGCTTGCCGAGGAACGTGTAGACGACGGTTCGCAAGGTCAAGGCGAGTGGAAGCACCGCGAGCGCACCGCCGTCCCGGGCAAGCCGGACGTACCGATCGGCGAGGACAGCCCAGGTCCCGTCGTCCCACGTGTGCGCGGCTGTCGTGGAAGCGAGCCAGAGCCAGCGCAGCCCCTCGTCCTCGGGAAGGTTGGAGCCGCGGAACGCGTGGAGCGCTCGCCTCATCATCGGCACTCCCGCGGCGTATCCGTCCGTGAGCCGAGTCGCCACGGCATCGAGGAGAAGATCGCCTGCGCCCGGGAACTGCGTGGCGCGCGGTGCGGCTCGTGCGGCCTCGGCGATCTCCCGCAGGCCGGCACCGGCGAACATTGCCGCCGAGAGGCCTTCGAGGTAGGTCTCACGGGCCAGCCTGACGTCGAGCGGCTCCAGCCCCCTCGCCACCTTGAGCAGCAAGCGGGGCGCGTCGCCCCCGCGGCGCTCGGTGAACGCGATCTGGGCACACAGCAGCTCCGCCCGGGCACGCCGAAGATCGTCCAGCGGTTCCGATTCGGCCAGTGATAACAGGCCCCGGGCGGCGCCGGTCATCCCGGCCTGGTGTCTGGCCTGCGCCGCGGCCAGCACACGCTCCGCCTGGCGAGCCGGCTCGAGCGTCAGTTCGGCCGCCCGCTCGAGTAATGCCGCGGCTGCGGCTGGGCCGCCACGCGCCCGCGCCCGGCCGGCCGAACGCTCGAGCTCTGCAGCGATCTCCTCGTCCGGCCCGGCCGCCCCATGACCTCGGTGCCAGGCGCGGCGATCGGGATCCGTCCCCGAATCGGTGACCTCTGCCAACAGCCGGTGTGCGTGCTGCCGCTCCTCCAGGGACGCCGCCTGGCAGACCACAGCGCGAACCATCGGATGCGGGAACCGCACCCGAGCGCCGATCTCGATCAATCCGGCCGCAGCCGCCGGCGCCACAGCGTCGGCGCCGATCCCGAGCAGCCCGGCGGCCCGCCAGACCAGCACCGAATCACCCACCGGTTCCACCGCGGCCACGAGCAAAAGCCGCCGCGTCTCCTCCGGCAGCGCCACGATCCGTTCCAGGTAGCTCGCGTCGATCCGCCCTGGCAGCGTCCCTCCGCTCAGCAGCCCGCTGGCGAGCTCGGCCGACGTCGCTTCCCGAAGCAGCTCCAGCAGCGCCAGCGGGTTGCCCCGGCTCTCGGCAACGATCCGGTCGAGCACCTGCTCGTCCACCGGACCGCGCAGAGCAGAGCCCAGCAGCGCCCGTGCCTCCTTGTCGGGCAGCCCGCCGACGACGAGCTCCGGCAGACCGGACAGATCCAGCTCGTGGGGCTCGCGGACAGCCAGGATCACAACGACCGACTCGACGCCCAGGCGCCGGGCCACGAACGTCAACGTCTGAACAGACGCGGTATCCAGCCACTGAGCGTCATCGATCACGCACACCAACGGCCGTTCGCGGGCCACCTCGGCCAGCAAACCCAGCACCGCAAGGCCCACCAGGAACCGGTCCGGTGCTGGTCCGTCCCCCACCCCGAACGCCGTGTACAGCGCACCACGCTGCGGACCTGGCAACCGCTCCGCCCAGCCCAGCATCGGCCTGCACAAGTGGTACAGCCCCGCGAAGGCCAGCTTCAACTCCGACTGGACACCGACCACGCGCTCCACCCGACAACCCGACGCCCGTCCGACGAGGTCATCCAGCAACGCCGTCTTGCCCACACCCAGCTCACCGCGCACCACAAGTGCCCGGCTCTCGCCTCTCGTGACGGCCTTGAGCAGCCGGTCGAGCACCTCCCGCTCGTCGCTTCGGTCCAGCAGCACCAGCTCACCATCCCCGGCCACCCCGGCGCTTCGACCGCGTGGAAGCCGCCAGCGGTCGTGGACAGGCGCCGCCGGGACGGGTCGAAGCCAGTTTGGTAGGTGATCATCGGCCCGATAGCTGTTCACGAACACGGCAGTAGTTCCTGTTCTGTTGGCAGTCTGGGCGAGGCACGAGCGACGAGCAGGCCAGCCGATCCGGACAGTCCTGACGCACACGCCACACAACCGCTCTCGGCCGACACAGCCGCCCCCTGATGAGGCGACCTCCGCTGAGCATCACGCTGCCGCAGCGGAACACTCATCAATCCCGTAGAAACCCCCGGTCTCCGGCCCCGGTGGGGCCTCCAAGCGCCTCGGCGTCTGCGACGATTGCGGACCGGGCGCTCAGCTCCCGGAGGTGCTCGACCACCCGCGCAAAGCCTGCCCGCGGTAAACCCCGGCTGAGTCCGCCTATGTCTCCTGCGCTGCGCCGCTGGGTATAGAGGCCCGCTCCCGTGCGTTGCTGAGCGACGGCAAGGCTGCCGAGGGCGCATACCGCGAGTCGATCGACCGCTTCGGTCGCAGACGGACCGCCGAGACAGCCAGCGGTCTCACCAGCCAGGAGATGCAGATCGTCGCAGCCCTTTCGCTGATTCGGGCTCCCCTCCCGGCGCGAGTGGCGGTCGTCCCTCACGCTCCCACCGGAATCCAGGGCGACACCCGATCCCGGTCGAGGAGATCGGGCCGCCCCAGCGAACCCAGCATGCTGTGCACGGCGACCTCGGCGTCCCGAGTCCAGTCGTGGCACTGCTGCTTGGACCGGCACAGCAGCGGCGCACGGCCCTGTGCGGCGGCGACGATCGCTCCGGCGTCGGCCCTGACCTGCTCGTTCTCGGTGGCCGGGTCACGAAGCTGCATGCCCGCCGAGGCAACGATCTCCGCGACATCGGACAGGCGGGTCTGCAGCCACTCCCACGGCGCGGCCTTGACCGCCTTGTCCCAGTGCCGCTCACACGGCTCGACCCCCACGAAGTGCGGGTGAAAGTGCGCCGCCTCGAACGCTCCGGGGCTGCCGTCGAGACGATCGAACAGGTCCGCCCGCCACACCGGCTGATCGACCACGATCACCTGAGCAGCCGACTCGGAACCACGGCGCGGTTGGGGGGCCAGCAGGCGAATCTCGACGCGCGCACCGTGCTCCATGTGGCTGTCGGTGAGGTCGATCTCGAACCAGTGCCGTACGAGAACGGCAACCTCATTGAAGACGAAGGCATGCTGCACGTGCTGCTCCTGTCAGATCGCCGGGTTCTCCGGTTGCGGATACCTGCCTACCGCCCCGGCAGGCCGGTGGCCAGTGGCGTGATCGTGATCGACGACAGCCGACGGGTCTACGCCGACCGACCGGAGCGGCATGCCGCAGAGCCTTCTGCGGTCACCTGGGAGTCCGCGGGATCGCCGCCGTGCCCGGCCAGACTCGGGTTCAGCCGGACGGCGACCAGACTGGCGACCGTGGTGATCGCCAGGACCCCGACAATGACCAGCAAGGACACCGCGATGCTGACCTCGGAGACCGGGATCGGCTGCCCGGCGTTGAGGAACGGCATCTGGTTCTCGTGCAGCGCATGCAGCACCAGCTTCACGCCGATGAACCCGAGGATGACGGCGAGGCCGTACGGCAGGAAGACCAGTTTCTTGAGCAGCCCGCCGAGCAGGAAGTACAGCTGGCGCAGCCCCATCAGCGCGAACGCGTTGGCGGCGAACACCAGGAAGGACTCCTGGGTCAGGCCGAAGATCGCGGGGATCGAGTCGAGGGCGAACAGCACGTCGGTGAACCCGATCGCGATCATCACGATGAGCATCGGGGTCACCCAGCGCTTGCCGTCGAGCTTCACCGTGGTCTTCGAGCCGTGGAACCTCCCTGTCACCGGCAACACACGGCGCACCAGCGAGACGATCTTCGGTTCCTTCCACTCCTCGTCGTCATCGCCCATACCTTGCCGGACCATGTTGGCTGCGGTGTAGATCAGGAACGCGGCGAAGATGTAGAAGACCCAGCTCAGGGCGTTGATCGCTGCCGCGCCGACGGCGATGAACGCGCCACGCAAGATCAGCGCGATCACGATGCCGAGCAGCAGCACGCGGTGCTGATGGACCGCCGGCACCGCGAACGAGGACATGATGATCACGAAGACGAACAGGTTGTCGACCGAGAGCGAGTACTCGGTGATGTACCCGGCGAAGAACTCGCCGGCGTACTGCGCGCCGGCGAAGTACCAGATACCCAGGCCGAAGAGCACGGCGAGCGCGACGTAGAAGAGCACCCAGCGGGTGACTTCGGAGATCGTCACAGCGTGGGGTCTTCGCGAGACGATCAGAAGATCGATCAGGATGATGGCGAGGAGGCCGCCGACGGTGGCGAACCAGAGCCACAGGGGGACGTTCACGGGGACTCCAAATGTCATGTCGAGGGTTGCCCGAGGTCTCCCCCATCGATCCCGATGACCGGCGCCGGCGAGGCGTCCCGGAAGCCGGGCGCAGCGTGAGCCCCGACGAGCGGGGCGCACAGCGTGCCGGTGAACCTGTCCGGAGCCACGAGGATCCGTTCGGCGGGTGGGGAGTTCATCGCCTCGATCCAGGTCGATGGGCTGGGGGCGTCGAGCGCGGGGTCGGAAAGATCCTCGAACTCGACGATCCCGTCGATGTCGAGGCGCATCGCGATCTTGGTGATCCTCTCAAGGATGATCTCAACGACGACCGGCGCCCGGTGTTCGGTCATGAGCTCGGCGTAGGGCGACAGGATTCGGCAGCGAGCCGATTCCGTCGATCTCGACCGTCACCCGGTCACCCGGGACCATCGGGCCGACACCGGCCGGACTGCCGGTCAGCACCACGTCACCGGGTCGAAGCGTGATCCACCGCGTCACGTAGGCGAGGATCGTGTTCACCCCGAAGATCATCTGCTCGGCGCCCGACTGCTGCACCGCCCGGTCACCGAGCCGCGTCGTGATGGTGAGGGAGCCCGAGTCCGGAGGCTCGGTCTCGATCCAGGGGCCGAGCGGGCAGAACGTGTCCGCGCTCTTGGCCCGCGCCCACTGGCCGTCGGCCCGCCAGTCGTGGGCGGTGACGTCGTTCGCGCAGGTGAAGCCGAGAACGTGGTCCATCGCGTTCTCGGGCCGGACCGCCCGGGCGAGTTTTCCGATCACGACGGCCAACTCCCCCTCGTACTCCAGCCGCTCGACCTCGGGCGGCGCCTGGATGGCGGCCTCGGGACCGATAACGGAGTTGGGCGACTTCAGGAACAACGCCGGACGATCCGGCCAGGGACGTCCCTTCTCCTCGACCTGGCTGGCGTAGTTGCTTCCCACACAGACGATGGTTCGCGGGTCGCAGGGCGCCAATAAGGTCACCTCGTCGAGCCGGGCGATGACGGCTCCCGCGGTGTTGTCGCCCTTCTCATCGGAGCCGAGCGCGCGGACGAGGTCCCCCGTCGGTGAGGGCTCGATGACACCCCGGCCCTCACGGCCCTCGATGTCGTAACGGACGATGCGCATGAGGTCTCTCAGTCCCGTGGCGCCGCACCCGCGAGGGCCTCGCGGACCAGCTCGAGTGGGTGCCACGCAGTCCGGCCGACCCCGTGGAAGATCTGCTGACGACACGAGACGCCCGTTGCCGCGACGATCGTGTCCTCGGGTTCCGACTCGATGGCAGGGAACAGCCGGTCACGACCCACCGTCATCGAGGTCTCGTAGTGCTCGGCCTCGAACCCGAACGATCCGGCCATGCCGCAGCAGCCCGACTCGATCTCGACGACCTCCAACCCCGGGATGCGTCGCAGCAGCGCCATCGTTGCGGCCGTGCCCACCTCGGCCTTCTGGTGACAGTGGCCGTGGAACACGACTCTCCGCCCGCGGAGCCACGAACTCTCGTCGAGCCGGAGCCGCCCCTCGTCGATGGCCGCGGTGAGCAGCTCCTCGACCTGCCGTACCCGCTGCTTGACCTGCGCGACCTCCGGCATGTCCGAGAGCAGCGCGACCGTCTCGTCGCGCAGAGTGAACACACACGAGGGCTCGCATCCGACGATCGGCGACCCGGGCACGGTGTCCCGGGCGAGCGAGGTGACCAGGCCTGCGGCCTTCTTCCGTGCGTCGTCGAGCAGCCCCTTCGACAGGCTCGACCGGCCGCAGCAACCGCCGCCGGCCATCTCGACGTTCCACCCGGAGGCCTCGAGCAGTTCGATGGCGGCCTTGCCGATGTGCGGTTCGGTGAACGTCGTGAAGGAGTCGGCCAGCCAGTTCACCGTCCCGACCGTGCCCGCCGCCGGCCGGCTCCGTCGGCGACCGCGGCGCTTGTTCCAGCGAAGGAGGTTGTCGCGGGCGAACTCCGGCATCGGCCGCGCCGCGGCGAGCCCGACCGTGCGCTCCATGAGCGCGCGCATGACGCCCCACCGTCCCGGCAGGTTGGATATCGGGGCGGTGGCCGAGCCGAGCCGGTTGAGCAGCCGGATGGAGCCGAAGATGCGCGACCGCATCGGCGTGCCGTGCACCTCGTGATGGTGATGCAGCGTCTCGGCCTTGAGCGCCGCCATGTCGACACTCATCGGGCATTCGCTCTTGCACGCCTTACACATCAGGCAGAGATCCAGGATCTCGTGCAGCCGTTCGCCGGCAAGCGCGGCGTGGGGGTCGGGCTCCGACAGGGCCTTCACCAGCGCGTTGGCCCGCCCTCGGGTGGAGTGCTCCTCCTGCAGGGTCGCCTGGTACGAGGGGCACATGACCCCGGCCGCGGTCTTGCGGCAGACGCCGATGTTCATGCAACGGTCGGCCGCGTCACGCATCCCGCCACCGACGACCTCGAACCGCAGCATCGTCTTCAGCGGGGGCGCCGGCGTGAGCGCGTCGCGGTCCCGGAGGTTCTCGGTCATGGACGGGGCGTCGACGATCTTGCCGGGATTCATCAGCCCGGCCGGGTCGAACAGCCGCTTGACCATGCGCATGGCGTCGTAGAGCTCGTCGCCGAAGATCTCCCGGTTGAACTCGCTGCGCGCCAAACCGTCGCCGTGCTCGCTCGAGTTGACCCCGCCGTACTCGCGGACGAGGTTCTTGATCTTCTCCGCGACGTGTCGCATGGTCTCGACCTGCGCCGGGTCGGTGAGGTCGACGAACGGCCGGATGTGCAGGCAGCCCACCGAGCAGTGCCCGTAGAAGCCGGCCTCGAGCCGGTGCTCGTCGAGGATCTCCTTGAAACGCTTCGTGTACTCGGCCAGGTGCACCGGTGGCACCGCGGTGTCCTCGATGAACGCCAAGGGCCGTCGTGTCCCCTCGCCTGCGGCCATCAGCAGCCCGAGACTGGACTTTCGGACCTTCAGCAACGCGGCCTGCTCGGCCGCCGTGACGGCCTTGAGCGTGTGATAGCCGTGTCCGTTGCTATCCCACAGGGACGCGAGGTTGTCGAGCTTCTCGACGAGCTCGGCCTCATCGTCGCCCGAGAACGACACGAACAGCAGCGCCGCAGGGTCGCCGACGAGATGGTGTCCCAGGTCCGCGTACTCGATCTTCCTCCGGGACAGGTCGAGGATCGTCTTGTCCATGAGCTCGACCTGGTGCGGGTGACAGCTCAATGCGTCCTCTGTCGCCGAGATCGCCGCGTGGGTGGTCTCGAAGTGGCCTACCGCATAGACGGTCTTCCTGGGCTTCGGCACCAGGTCGACCAGCGCGCGGGTGGCGACGACAAGGGTTCCCTCCGCTCCGACGACGAACTTGGCCAGGTCGAACGGGTTGGCCTCGCCGTAGCCTGCCAGCCGATCCAGCCGATACCCGCAGGCCCTTCGCCAGAACATCGGCATTCCGGTCGCGATGGCCTTCTCATTGGCCGTCACCAACTGGGGCAGCTCGCGGTAGATGCGGCCTTCGAGGGTGTCCGCCTCGGCCCGGCGCAGGCGCTCGTCCTCGTCCACGGGCTCGAAGCGGGCGCACGACCCGTCGGAGAGGACGACGTCGAGGGCACGGATGTGATCGATCGTCATGCCGAAGGTCAGCGAGCCACTACCCGCCGAGTTGTTCCCCAGCATGCCGCCGATGGTCGCGCGGTTGCTCGTGGACGTATCGGGCCCGAACATCAACCCGTGCTCTGCGGCGGCCCTGTTGAGCTGGTCCTGTACGACCCCGACCTCGACGACCGCGGTCCGGGCGTCCGGGTCGATCTCGAGGATGCGATTCATGTGGCGGGAGAAGTCGAGCACCAGGCCGGGCCCGACGGTCTGGCCCGCGAGACTGGTGCCTGCACCGCGGGGAACGATCGGGACACCGAAGTCGGCGGCCGTCCGCACCACGGCCACCACGTCGTCCTGATGGCGCGGGAACACGACCCCGGCAGGCACGATCGAGTACATGCTCGCGTCCCGCGAGAACAGGTGGCGGGTGTAGTCATCGAAAGCGACCTCGCCCGCGACACGGGACCGGAGGACGCGCTCCAGATCGGTCCCGTACTCCGCTCGACGGGCGCTGTCGATCAGCTCGGCGGTCATGATGGTCAACCTCTCGCGTCGAATCGGGCGGGCCGGCAGTGCGACGGCGTCGGGCGCACGCCGGTCAGCCGGCCTGCAGGCGCTCCAGCGCAGCATCGAGGCCGCGCGGATCGGCGGGGATCCCCGCCAGGTTGAGCCCCATCTGCACACCGGCGAGGGTCCCCGCGAGCGTGAGGTCGTTGAATGCCCCGAGGTGACCGATCCGGAAGACCTTTCCGGCGAGCTTGCCCAGACCCGCTCCCAGCGACATGTCGAACGTGTCGAGAATGACCGCACGAATCTTGTCTGCGTCGACTCCCTCCGGCACGAGCACCGCCGTCAGCGAGCCGGAGTACTCACGTTCGTCGAGGCAGAGAACCTCCAGGCCCCAGCCACGCACGGCCGCGCGAGTCGCTTCCGCGTGACGGGCGTGGCGGGCGAAGACGTTCGGGAGCCCCTCCTCGTCGAGCAGGCGCAGAGCCTCCTTGAGGCCGTACATGAGGTTGGTGTTCGGCGTGTACGGAAAGAACCCGCGCTGATTGGCCGCAAGCATCGGCGCCCAGTCCCAGAACGTCTTGGGCAGGGTTGCCGACCTGGACGCCTCGAGAGCCTTGTCGCTCACGGCATTGAAACTCATGCCCGGCGGCAACATCAGCCCTTTCTGGGATCCGGCGACCGTGACGTCGACGCCCCACTCGTCGTGGCGGTAGTCGATCGAACCCAGCGACGAGATGGTGTCGACGAGCAGGAGGGCCGGGTGCTCGGCCGTGTCGATAGCCGCACGGACGTCGGCGACCCGGCTCGTGACGCCCGTCGACGTCTCGTTGTGCACGATGCATACGGCCTTGATCGTGTGCGCGGTGTCCGCAGTGAGCTTCTCGGCCACCACCTCGGGGTTGGCCCCGTGCCGCCAGTCCCCGGGCACGAAGTCCACCTCGAGCCCGAAGCCACGTGCCATCTCCTGCCACAGGGTGGAGAAATGACCGGTCTCGAAACAGAGGACCTTGTCTCCCGGACTCAGCGTGTTGACCAGCGCCGCCTCCCACGCTCCGGTGCCTGTGGCCGGGTACATGATCACCGGCTTCGTGGTGGCGAAGACCCGCTTGACGTCGCGGAGCAACTCGAGGCCGAGGGCTGCGAACTCGGGCCCGCGATGGTCGATCGTCGGCGCCGACATCGCCCTCAGCACCGAGTCCGGGACGTTCGTCGGGCCTGGGATCTGCAGGAAGTGTCGGCCTGTGGCAGTGGTCATGTCTGTCCTCCGGACTGCGGACGTGAAGCTGGCTCGGCCTAAATCCGCATAGCGGAAAAGTTATACCGTCTGGCGAACTGTAGCCGTAGCCTTGCTTCGCGTCGAGACCCGTCGGCCGCCCTGCCGTTCGGACGGCAACGACGGGCGGCACCCGTCTTGACGGGTCGGCGTCACGTCGACGATACTCGATCCCGGAATTGTTTTTCCGCATCGCGGATCAAATGAGGTTCTCTCGCGCGCTCCCCGACATCGCGTCACCGCCGACCCCAGGGGGATCACATGTCGATACAACTCGTCACGATCGTGGCGTTGGCTCTGGTCTTCGTGATAGCCACGGTGCTACCGGTCCACATGGGCGTGCTGGCGTTCGTCGCGGCGTTCGTCGTGGGGATCGCCTTCGCCGGTCAGAGCACCGACGACATCGTGGCGGGCTTCCCCGGCGATCTGTTCGTCATCCTCGTGGGGGTGACGTTGCTCTTCGCCATCGCCAAGGGCAACGGAACCGTCGACTGGCTGGTCCAGGTCGCTGTCCGCGCGGTGGGAGGCCGGATCGCCCTCATACCGTGGGTCATGTTCATGGTCACGGCCGCCCTGACGGCCGTGGGCGCGGTCGTACCCGCCGCCGTCGCGATCATCGCCCCGATCGGCATGGGTTTCGCGACGCGGTACCGGATCAACCCCATGCTGATGGGCCTGCTGATCATCAACGGAGCCAGCGCCGGCGGATTCTCGCCGATCAGCATCTTCGGCAGCATCGTCAACGGTGTCGTGGGACGGAACGCCCTGCCGAGCGACCCAGGCCTGCTGTTCCTGTCCTCCTTCCTGTTCAACCTCGTGCTCAGCGGCATCGTGTTCTTCCTCTTCGGCGGTCGCGAGCTGATGAATCGCCAAACCCCCACCATCAGCATCGTCCCCGCGCGCGACAAGGCGGACATGCTGCAGGTCAGCGCGTCACAGACCGCGCACGTCGAGCACGTCACGCGTACCGCGACCGCGGTTGGCACCGGCGGCGCGGGCACGCCGAGCAGTGGCGGCACCGGAACAGCACCGGACGCGTCCGAACCGACTCCCATGAGGGACATCCCCGCCGGTACCGAGCCCGGGAGCCGGGACGAGACCGATGAGAAACCTGCCTCCCTGACGCGCGACCACGTCCTGACTCTCCTGGGCCTGGCCGCCCTTGCGATCGGAGCCCTGGCGTTCGGACTCGACGTGGGTTTCACCGCCCTCACCGTGGCCGCGCTGCTGTCACTCGCCTCGCCGGCGTCGGCGAAGGCCGCGATCGGTCAGGTGGCCTGGCCGACGGTGCTGCTGATCTGCGGCATCGTCACGTTCGTCTCGCTGATGGAGAAGGTCGGGACGATCGACTGGCTCGGCCACTTGGTCACGACGATCGGCGCACCCCTACTGGCTGCGATCATCATCTGCCTCATCGGGGCCATCGTCTCCGCGTTCGCCTCGACCACAGGCATCCTCGGGGCGCTCATCCCGCTCGCCGTGCCATTCCTGCTGGCAGGCCACATCGGCGCGGTCGGCCTGATCATCGCGCTGTCGATATCGGCGTCGGTGGTCGACTCGTCTCCCTTCTCGACGAGCGGGGCACTCGTCGTCGCCAACTCCCCGGAAGCCGGGCGCGAACGGGTCTTCCGGGGATTGATGGTGTGGGGCTTCAGCATGTGCGCCCTCGCTCCGATCGCGACATGGCTGATCTTCGTCGTCCCGGGATGGTTGTAGCGCGACCCCGGCGGCGCGGCTCTGCTCCCCGGAGCCGCGCCGCTTCGGCTTGTAGGCTCCAGCTCAGTGGCCCTCGGCTCGGACATTCGGAGGGGAACGACGTGGTGCGACCCGCCAGCAGCAGTGGCTCGAACGGAGTCCAGTCGATCGATCGCGCCTTCGTGCTCCTCGACGTACTGGCGCAGGCCGGGAGCGCCATGGCCGCAAACGAACTGGTCACCGCATCCGGCCTCCCCCAGCCCACCGTCCACCGCCTGACCCGCACGCTCATGGAGTCCGGCCACGTGCGCCAGCTGGACAACCGTCGCTACACGCTGGGCCCGCGGCTCATCAGCCTCGGCGAGGGCGCAGCACGCATGCTCGGGGCGCGGGCGCAGCCGGATCTCGCTGTGCTCGCCGTCGAGATCGGAGAGACGACCAAGCTGGCGCTGCTCGACGGCGAACGCGCCGTGTACGTCGCGCAGGTGCCGGGCCGTCACTCGATGCGCATGTTCACCGAGGTCGGTCGCCGGGTCTACCTGCACAGCACGGGCGTCGGCAAGGCAATCCTCGCGCAGCTACCCGCCGAGTCGGTGCGGAGGGCGCTGCTGGCCGCCGCGACGCCGCGGCTGACCGACCGGACACTGGTCGACGTCGAGGAGATCCTCGAAGAACTGGAGAAGATCAGGCAGACAGGGTACGCCGACTCCGACGAGGAGCAGGAAGTCGGCCTTCGGTGCATCGCAGTGGCGGTTCCAGGCGCTCCGACGCCGGCCGCCATCTCGTTGTCGGGCCCCACGTACCGGCTGACCCCCGACAGGACAGCCGAAGCCGTCCGTCACCTGCACTCCACAGCTCAGCGAATGTCAGAATACTTCTCGTGAGACCGCCCTACCCGGCCCTCGACATTCCGGGTCACGAGGTAAGCGGTCGGAATCAGCTTGCTGTCACCAGAATCGGTCTCGCACTGGCGTTGTCAGGCGAAACGTTTGGCCACGGCGGTTGCGGTCGCGCGCAGTAGCGGCACCACTCTCTCCATCACTTCGGCAGTGAGTCGACTTTCCGGCCCGGACACCGAGATCGCCGTCAGCGTCGGCGCGTCGGGTACGGGAACCGCGACGCAGCGGACACCGAACTCGTGTTCTCCGTCGTCGACCGCGTGGCCTCGTTCGCGGATCTCGGCCAGGACCTGCAGGAGAACGTCGAGATCGGTGATCGTCCGATCCGTCATCGCAGGCATGCCGGTCGAAGTCATGATCCTTCGTACCGCGGAGTCGGGCATCTGCGAGAGCAGCGCCTTGCCCACGCCCGTGGCATGAAGGTGGACACGGCGTCCTAGCTCGGTGAACATGCGCATCGAGTGGTGCGAGGGAACTTGGGCGACGTACACAGCCCGATCCCCGTCGTACAAGGCCATGTTCGCTGTCTCGCCAGCGACATCAGCGAGCTCCCGCAGATCGGGTTGGGACCCGGCGGCCAGCATTCGCGAGGCGCTTTCACCGAGTCCGACAAGCCGAGGTCCGAGCGTGTACTGCCGTGAAGCGTTCTGCCGTACATGGCCGGACTCGGTTAAGGTGCGAATGATTCGGTGGATCGTCGGCAGCGGTAGGCCTGACGCCGCGGCTAGTTCACTGATGGACATCTGGCCTCCGGCCTCTGACATCAGATGCAGCAGGTGGAAGGCTCGCCCGACCGACTGCACTCCGACCGACGTTTCCGCGGCCAATTGTTCCTCCGATCGGGTGCGGAGGAGCTGACGTCTCAATAACTCCTCGGCGGAAGTCTACTCGTGCCGCTCCTACCGACTACTGGTCCGCCGCGAGTCCTCCTGAATCCGACGAGCACCGCGACGACGGTCATGCGGGACGAGTCCTGCCCGCAGCAGCCGCTTCCCGCATGGCGGAGTCCCGGGACGGGCTGATCCGGATCATCAGTCGATGCCGGGAACCGGGACGGGTCGCGATCCGATCGCCAGCGACTGGGCGCCCATGACGCCGACGAGCGATGCCGCCACCGCCGGACGCACCGGAACCAGCGGCAGCGCACCGTGCTCGATCGTGGCGCGGAACGCGGTGAGCATCAGCGCCGTCCCCTCGGCGCGCCTTTCGACCTTGTCACCCGCCAGAAACAGCGGCGGCGGTGTTCGCTCCTCGTCGCGGACCTCTCCGTCGTCGCTCGCCCAGCCCTCGGTTCGAACCCGGATCGACCAGGCCCGCTCTCCCGGGCCGCGTCCGGACTCGACCAGCCCGCGGCTGCCCCGCACCGACACCCAACTCCAGTGGCTGTCCGCTTCGCCCTGCAGGAACCCGTGCCGGGTCACGGCCAGCGCTCCGGTGGACAACCGGACCATCATGACCACCGCGGCGCGTCGGTTCGTCTCGTCCACGGCGAATGCGCTGACCTCCACGGGTCGCGCCCCGGTGATCGCCAGCACCGGGGACAGCGTGTGGGTGCAGTACGCGGTGGCTGCGATGCGCCCCCTCCAGTGCGACGGGTCCCCGATCAGCGCGTCCACCATCTCCGGTGACATGCCGTGCAGGTAGTCCGCCTCGATCAGCTCGACCCTGCCCACCTCGCCGCGGTTGACCACCTCCCGGATCGCGCGAACGTGTGGGTGGGCGACGTAGTTCTCCGCCAGTGAGTAGGTCGCAGCCGAACCGTCGACAGCCTCGATGAGCCGGCGCCCCTCCTCCGCGGTGGTGCAGGCTGCGGACTCGGACAGCACATGCACACCCTGTGCGAGGAACGCCATCGCCGGCGGCGCGTGCGCGTCGAAGTCGTTCGCCAGCACCACACCGTCGAGGTCGAGGGTGAGCAGGTCCTCCCACCGAGCGGTCAGGTCCGCATCGGGCAATCGGGCCGCCGCAGCGGCGCGGGTCTCGGGGTCGCGATCACAGCCGGCCACCACCTGCAGACCGACGCGCCGCGACCAATCCGCCAGGTAGAGGCCCATCTTGAGACCCACGACTCCCAATCGCGGGCCACTCGCCATCGTCATCGGATCCGCACCGTCCCCCCGCTGCGACATGCGTGGCGGACCAGGGTGCCAGGTTCACCGTCCTCCGCGAGCTGATTGGGAACGCCCCCAGAAGTCGGTTGCAGCGATTACGTAAATTCGTAATATCGGCACCACTAGGGGGAGGAAGCACCGTGACCAGCTCATCGACCATCTCGCCGCACGCACCACCACCATCCCGGCCCCGCTCCAGAGCAGCTGCTGTCGTCGTGGCGGTGTGCGCCGCGCTGGCTCTTGGGGTCGGGCTCGTGGCACGGCCCGCCCCGACCCGGCTCCCCGACCACCACGTCGGGGACGCGGCGCTCGCGACGCTCGCCCGTGACGTCGTCGGAGAGGAGCAACCGGCGCTCGCCGTCGCCGCCGTCACCAGGGACGGCACGCGCACCGTGGCGATAGGCGCCGGTCTCGACGACCGATTCGAGATCGGATCGATCAGCAAGGGCCGGCCTGCTGTTCGCCGACATGATCGGGCGCGGCGAGGTCACGGCCGACACGCGGCTCGGCGATCTCGTCCCGGTCGACGGACCGGTCGCCGGGGTGACCCTCGCCCAGCTCGCCACGCACCACTCGGGCCTGCCCAAACAGCCACCGACCGTCGCGCAGTATCTCCGGGGCGCCTGGAACGGGCTCTCGGCCGGGAACCCGCACATCGCGACGCTCCCGCAGCTCCTCGCCGAACTCGCCGGCGTCGATCCCGACGCCCCGCCTGCCACGTACTCCAACGTCGGTTTCGAGTTGCTGGGCGCCGCGCTCGCCGCGGCCGGCGGGGCGCCCTACCCACAGCTGCTGGCCGAGCGCGTGCTCACCCCGCTCGGAATGGACGACACCATCGTTCCCGTCTCCGCCGCTGAGCTGGGCCCGCGCGACCTGCGGGGCGAGACGGAAGGCGGCCGCCTCGCCGACCAGTGGCTCGGCGAGGCACTCGGCCCCGCAGGCGGTGCCAGGGCTCACATCACGGACATGGCCGCCCTCGCCCGAGCGCTGCTCGACGGCAGCGCGCCCGGCATCGGCGCCCTCACCTCTCGAAGCACCTTCGACGCCGAGGACAGCATCGGATGGGCCTGGTTCACGAGGCCCATACCCGCGACCGGAACCACGGTCGTCTGGCACAACGGAGGCACCGGCGGGTTCTCCTCGTTTCTCGGGATCGACCGGGAGGCGGGCGCCGCCGTCGTGGTGCTGTCCGCCGCGGGGGAATCGCTCAACCGGCTGACAACGACGGGGTTCGCCCTGCTGGAGCGCATCGGAGGCGAGGCATGATCGCGGTGCTGGGAATCGGGCTGTGGTTGTTCGCAGGAATCATGATCGGCATTCAGGTGCTGCGGGCGTGGTCCCGGGGGGCTTTCGCGGCGCCCAGCAGATTCGTGCTCGTCAGTTCCACCGTGGACGCCGTCGTGGCGCTGGCGTTCATGCGTGCGGTCGTTCCGCCGCCGGGCCTGCTGTCCTGGGTGTGGGTGATCGCGGCGGTGGCTGTCGGGATCGGGATCGCCGGGGTGATCCTGCGCTGGCCCACGGTGGGCTGGGACGCCCCGACCTCACGTCCCTCGCGGCCGGCCATGCGGGCGGTCCTCACCGGCATCTACGCGGCCGCCGGCGCCGGGCTGGTCGTCGTGCTCGCCTGACCCGACCATCGGCGATGGTGGTGCGGTGCTCCGGCGCACCACGAGCCGGTTGGGAACGATCGTGAAGCCGTGCTCGGGCTCGTCGGTGCGGATCTGCCGCAGGACGCCTTGTACGCACTGGCGGCCGACCTCGGCGAAGTCCTGGTGCACCGTCGTCAGCGGCGGGAAGAACGAGGCCGCATGCGGAATGTCGTCGAATCCGACGACGCTGACGTCGCCGGGCACCGCACGGTCCCGCTCGTGCATCGCGCGGAGCACCCCGAGCGCCATCTCGTCGTTCGCCGCGAACACCGCCGTGCAATCGGCTTCATCGGCGAGGCGGAGCCCCGCGCGGTATCCGGACTCGGGGGTCCAATCGCCGCGGACCACCGGGGGTACGTCCAGCCCAGCGGCTCGGAGGGTCGCCTCCCAGGACTCCTCGCGGCGCTGCGCGGCGAAGGACGCAGCCGGGCCGGCGACGTGCCAGACCGTGCGATGACCGAGGTCCAGGAGGTGCTGCACGGCGGCACGTGCTCCGCCCGTCTGGTCGGTGTCGACGACGCTGTATCTGGCACCCGCGTCGTAGTCGCCGACGACCACGGGCATTCCCCGCGGCAGGTCGATGGCGGCGCTGTCGAGGAGGTGCATCTCCATGACGATGATCACCGCGTCGACCGCCAGCTCTTCGAGGCGGGTGAAGGCACCGCGGAGGCTGCCCTGCGTCGGCACCGCGACGGGCAGCAACGTGATCGCATATCCCGCTTCGGCCGCCGACGTGGCGATGCCCTCCACGGTGCGCGTGCTTCCCGTGGTGGACAACGAGAAGACGATGACACCGATCGTGCGGAACTCCCCGCGTTTGAGGGCGCGGGCCGCGCTGTTCGGCCGGTAGCCGAGTTCGGCCATGGCGGCCAGCACCGTGTCCCGGGTCGACTCGACGACGCCGGGGAAACCGTTCGAGACGCGGGAGACGGTCTGGGCGGACACCCCGGCGCGGCGGGCGACGTCGGCTATCGACACCCGCCGCCCGCGCCGCACGGGCGGCACGACCGCGGCGCCGTCCACCACCGTCAGCTCGCCGTCGTTCATGCTCGGAATTCTCGACCCTCCCCTCGTCGGGCGATCCGCGTGGCCGGACACGCCCGCACGACGTCACCGCATCGCCGCCAACGGCAGCAGCCGTAACGAGAAGGTGGTGGGGGCCGCCATGAGCAGGTGCTCCGGCGACGGGCCAGGTCCACACGATGCCGACCCGAGCCCGCTCTGCCCGACGTCGAGGTTCACCCACAGCCGGTCACCCGCGACCAGATCGTGCGGGTGCGCGGCCGCGTCGAGCTGCTCGCTGGTCCACCGCCGGGCGGTGAGGTCGATCGTCGGCAGGCCCTCCACCCGCAGCCCGCCTTCCGGGCCGGTCAGCTCCGCCCAGCGCACCCCACGCCGGTTGCCGTTCTCCTGCGGGTGCACATACGGCGTCTGGAGCTCGGCCACGGTGGCCCGGAACCGGCCGACCCGCACCGCTTCGCCGCTGTCGGCGTAGGACTCCCCTGGGCCGGTACCGAACCACGTCACGGTGTCGAGCGCGGCAGGCAGGCCGGTGCGCAGGCCCAGCCGGGGCAACGGCACGTCCCACTGCCCGTGCGGCTCGACGGTGACGTCCAGGCGCACGGCCGTCTCGGCCTTCTCGCCGTCGGCGGTCCACCGGTACCGGACCCGCATCGCCACGTCCGTCGCGGCTGCCCCGACCCAGGTGGTGACGACGAGCGCGCCGTCGGCGAGCCGGACGTCGTCGACCCGGTGCTCCAGGCGGTCGAGGCCGATCGCCTGCCACCGAGCGAGCAGCGAGGCACCCTGCCCGGCCGCGGCTCGCTGCGGATGGCCGCGGTCGTTGTCGGTGGGCGCTCGCCACAGGTCCAGGCAGAGCCCGCCGACGGGCAGGTTCCCGACCCGGCGCAGCGCACCGTCGGCATCGAGCTCGGCCGGCCCGACGAGGTGTTCTCCACTATGGACGGTTGCCGCCCACCGCGCAGGGGCACCGGCCGGCGGTGCCGGCGCAGCAGGCGTGACGAGCAGTTGGCCCTGGCCTAGGACATGCCCGGCAGGCGCCCACGGTTCGTCGGCAGTGAGCTCCGCCCGGACGGTCAGCCAGCTCTCCCCCGTGGTGAGCGGCAGGTCCGGAACCTCCAGCACGGCGGTCTCCCCCGGATCGAGCGCAGGGGTGGGGAGCTCGCCCTTGGCGATCTCCGCTCCCTCGGTCTCCAGCGCCCAGCGCAGGGTCACGTGGGTGAGATCGCGGACGTCGTACCGGTTGGTGACGGCGATGCCCGAGCCGGACGCCGGGGTGATCCGGACCGGGGCGATCACGGCGGCCAGCTCCATCAGCCCGGGCGAGGGCGTGCGGTCGGGGAACAGCAGCCCGTCGGCGATGAACGTGCCGTCGTGCAGGCGTTCGCCGAAGTCGCCGCCGTAGCCGAAGAACTCGGTGCCGTCAGCGGTACGGGTGCGCAGCCCGTGGTCGATCCACTCCCACACGAACCCGCCGTGGCAACGCGGGTAGCGCTCGAACAGCGCCTGGTACTCGGCGAGGCCGCCCGGCCCGTTGCCCATGGCGTGTGCGTACTCGCACAGCACGAACGGCAGCGTGCGCCTGCGGGCGTCGGCAGCGTGATCCGGATGCGGTTCCTCGGCGCGGCGCCCGATCTGCTCCACTTCGGACGGTGGCGCGTACATCCGGCTGTAGACGTCGGAGTTCACGGCGGAGCGGTCGTGCTCGTAGTGCAGCGGGCGGGAGGGGTCGATCGACCGGATCTCCGCCGCCATCGCCGCGAGGTTGACTCCGCTGCCGGCCTCGTTGCCCAGCGACCACATCACCACCGAGGGGTGGTTGCGGTCGCGGTGCACCGTCCGACGGGCGCGGTCCAGGTACGCCGCGCGCCAGCGGGGGTCGTCCGACGGGTTGTTCCGCCACTCGACCAGGACGAACCCGTGGGTCTCGAGATCGCACTCGTCCACCACGTAGAGGCCGTACTCGTCGCACAGTTCGAGGAAACGCGGATGCGGTGGATAGTGGCTGGTCCGCACGGCGTTGACACCGTGGCGTTTCATCAGGAGGACGTCGGCGAGCATCGTGCCCTCGTCCACGGCGCGGCCCGTGTCCGGGTGGAACTCGTGCCGGTTGACGCCTCGGAAGAGCAGCCGCCGGCCGTTGACGCGCAGCTCGCCGTCCTCGATCGAGGCGGTACGGAAGCCGATCCGCAGCGGCACCCGCTCGGCGGCCGTCGCCAGCTCGCCGTCGTAGAGCCGGGGCACCTCGGCCGACCACGGCTCCACGCCGGGCAGCGTGAGCTGCTCGCCGGCGGGCACGTCGACGCCCAGTTCGGGCACCCGCAACCGCGCCGGCGCTCCGCCGCCGGTGACCGCGTCCACGCGCAGCTCGCCCGTGCCCGTCGCGGAGTCGAACCCAGCGTGCACGGCCACGTCCGTGATCCCGCCCTCGGGACGGGCGAGCAGGGCGGCCTCGCGGAAGATCCCGGACAGCCACCACATGTCCTGGTCCTCGAGATAGCTACCGGCCGACCACTGCTGGACCCGCACCGCGAGCAGGTTGCGCCCCGGCCGCAGCACCGCGGACACGTCGAACTCCACCGGCAGCCTGCTCCCTGTGGACCAGCCCACCTCGGTGCCGTTGACCCACACCTGCACCCGCGAGTCGACGCCCTCGAATCGCAGCACCGTGGTGCCCGACGGCCACTCGGCGGGCAGCTCGACCCAGCGTCTGTACTCGCCCGTCGGGTTCTCCAGCGGCACCCGCGGCGGATCGACGGGGAAGGGGTAGGCGACGTTGGTGTAGGCCGGGCTGCCGTGACCGTGGAGCTGCCAGTGCGCGGGCACCGGCAGGTCCGTCCAGCTCCCGTCCCTACCGTCGTCGGCCGGGTCGGCGCCCGTGTCGGCCCGCGGGAACAGCCGGAACCGCCACGACCCGCAGAGGTCCAGCCGGGGTGCGTCGGAGCGGAACCAGGCTCGCGGTTCCAGCGCGTGCGCCAAGGGCTCGTACGGATCCGGCGTCATCGGCAAGTATCCCTTCAGCGGGTCGTCCGGTTCGGCGACGGGCGTGCCGTCAGGCACGGGGGATGCAGAAATCGAAGTCGCAGCCACGGTCGGCGCCCGTGACGTGCTGGTGGAACAGCTTGCGGTATCCGGTCATCGGCGCTGGCGGGGGCGACGGCAGCTCTGCCTGGCGGCGCGCCAGCTCCGCGTCGTCGACGAGCAGGTCGAGGCTCGCCTCGCTGACCGACAGCCGGATCCGGTCCCCCGTCCTGACCAGCGCGAGCGGACCGCCGATCGCGGCCTCGGGCGTGACGTGCAGGACGATCGTGCCGTATGCGGTGCCGCTCATTCGCGCATCGGAGATGCGGACCATGTCGCGCACGCCCTTGCGCGCCAGCTTCGCGGGAATGGGCAGATAGCCGGCCTCCGGCATCCCGGCTCCGCGCGGGCCGGCGTTCTGCAGAACGAGAACGTCCGACTCCGTCACGTCGAGGTCCGGGTCATCGACGCGCTCCGCGAGGTCCTCCAGCGACCGGAAGACCACTGCGCGTCCGGTGGTCTCGAACAGCGCCGGATCCGCGGCGGACCGCTTGATCAGCGCGCCGTCGGGCGCCAGCGAGCCGCGCAACCACACCAGCCCGCCCTTGTCCCGGCTCGGTTCCGCGGCTGTCCGTACGACGCTGCGGTCGACCCAGTCGGGCCCCTCCCCCAGCACCTCACCGAGCGTGGCGCCGGTGACGGTGGGCGCGGACAGATCCAGCAGGTCCCGCAGCTCGTGCAGCACTGCCGGGAGTCCACCGGAGGCATGCAGGTCCTCCATGTAGTGCGCGCCCGTCGGCTTGAGCTCGACGAGCACGGGCGTCGTCTCGCTGAGCGCGTTCAGCTCGTCCGGATCGATCGGGATCCCCAGCCGCCCCGCCATCGCCGTCAGGTGGACCAAGGTGTTCGTCGAGCCGCCGATCGCCAGCAGCACCCGCAGCGCGTTGCGGACCGATGCCGGGGTGACCACCTGGTCCGGCGTGCGCCCCGCTGCGGCGGTCTCGACCGCGGCCGTGCCGGTCGCCTCCGCGATCCGCAGCCGGTCGGAGTGCACAGCAGGTGCGGTGGCGCTGCCCGGCAGCGCCATCCCCAGCGCCTCGACGACACACGCCATCGTGCTGGCCGTGCCCATCACCGCGCACGTGCCCGCCGTGGTGGCGAGGTTCCGCTCGACCTCCGCGATCTCCTCGGCACTGACGTCACCGCCGCGGTAGTTCGCCCAGAACCGGCGGCAGTCGGTGCAGGCACCGAGGCGTTCCCCGTGGTAGCGCCCGGTCGACATGGGCCCGGTCACGAGCTGGACGGCCGGGCGCCCGGCGGAGAAGGCGCCCATCAGCTGCGCCGGGACGGTCTTGTCGCAACCACCGACCAGGACGACGGCGTCCATGGGCTGCGCCCGCACCATCTCCTCGACGTCCATCGCCATCAGGTTGCGGAACATCATCGCCGTCGGGTTCAGGAAGCCCTCCCCGAGCGACACCGTGGGGAACTGCATGGGCAGCCCACCGGCCGCGGTCACGCCGCGCACGACCGACGCGACCAGCTCCGGCATCGCGCGGTGGCAGGGGTTGAAGTCGCTCGCCGATGTGGCGATGCCGATCACCGGGCGTTCGAGCGATTCGGGCGCGCGCCCCGTCGAGTGCAGGAACGTCCGGCGTAGGTAGCGGGAGAAGTCCCGGTCGCCGTAGTTCGTCAGGCCACGGTAGAGCCCTCTCTCCTCCGTCATCCCTCCCTCCCGGACGCCGCTGCGCCCTCGAGCACGTCACCCGGGGTACTGCGCAGATGTTCCGCGAGCAGCTCGAGGATGCGCGGCGGGATCGCCCGTGCGGGCGGGCGCACCGCGTCGTGCCGGATCAGCCCACGCAGCACCAGGCTGTGCTTGCGCAGCCCGAGCGCGATGCCCTGCTGGAACTCGAAGTTCACCAGCGGCAGGTAGTCGCGCCACACGTCACGAGCGGCTCCGAACCCACCGGACCGATATGCCGCGACGCAAGCGAGCAGCCCCTCGGGCACGGAGAAGCCGGTCATCGCGCCGGCCGCACCGACCGCGAGCTCGTCGAGCAGGCACGTGCCGCCGAGCCCGCCGAACACGGGAACCTCGACACCCGCGACGAGCTCAGCCACGGCGGGCGGGCTGGGCGAGGACTCGGACTTCACCGCCGTCACCGCGTGCACTCGCCGGACGGCGTCGACCAGATCGCGCGCGGCGATCGAGACACCGCTCATGATCGGGTAGTCCTGGACGACGATCCCTTGTCCCGTCCGGTCGGCGACCGTCGTCAGCTGCCGGGCGAGCTCGGCCGGGTCGGGCGACGCGACCTGCACCATCAGCCCGGCCAGCCGCCCGTCCACCAGGTCGAGCACGTTGTCCGCCTCGGCGCAGGCCGCATCGGTCTCGAGCGCGCTGACCCCGACCACCAGCGGCAGCTGCGGGTCTGCCGCCACCACCGTCTCCACGACGGTCCGCCGCTCGTCGGGCGTGAGCCGGGCCGCCTCGCCGAACACGCCGAGCACGGTGAGCCCGGTGGCGCCGATCCGCGCGTAGTGCTGCACCTGGCGGGCGAGGGACTCGGTGTCCACGGCGGATCCGTCGGCGCTCAGCGGCGTGGCCAGCACTCCCCACACCCCGGCAGAAAGCGGTTCCCTGCTACTGCTCACGGCCTTCCCCTCGATGTCACTGCGGTGGCGACGGTGTACGCCTCGATGCTCTCGGTGCCGCCCTCCCGGCCGTAGCCAGAGAGCCCGACTCCTCCGAACGGTGACGCGGCCGAGGCGAGTGCCGTCTCGTTCACCCCGATCATGCCCACGTCCAGGCCCGCCACCGCGGCGTCGGCGCGACCGAGGTCGGTGGTGTAGACGTACGCCGCGAGCCCGTACGGCACGTTGTTGGCACGGTCGAGCCCTTCGTCCAGGGTGCCGAACCGCAGCACGGGAAGGACCGGCCCGAACGGTTCGTCGCGCAGCACGGCGGCGTCCGCGGGAACGTCGGTGAGCACCGTGGGCAGGAAGAAGAAGCCCGGCCCGTCCGGCGCCCGGCCGCCACACCGCACGGTGGCTCCGCCGGCCGCGGCCTTCTCGACCAGTTCGGCCACGGCGGCGCGCCGCCGCGCGTTGGCGAGCGGGCCGACGTCGCTGCCCGGGTCGGTACCTGGCCCGACCCGCAGCTGCCCGACCAGCCGTTCGACCGCGGCGACGAGCCGGTCGTGGACGGCGTCCTGCACGAAGATCCGGCTCGGCGAGATGCAGACCTGGCCCGCGTTGCGGAACTTCGAGCGGACCACCGCGGCAGCGGCGCGGTCGACCGCCTCGTCGTCCAGATCGTCGAGAACCAGCACCGGGGCGTGGCCGCCGAGCTCCAGCGTGAGCGGTTGGAGCCGCTCGGCGGAGAGCCGCACGAGCTGCCGGCCCACCGGCACCGAGCCGGTCAGGCTGATCTTCGCGATCACGTCCGACTCGATCAGCCGCGCACTGACGCGGGGCGGCTCGCCGGTGATCAGGTTGACCACGCCGTCCGGCACGCCGGCGTCGGCCAGGGTCGCCACCAGCTCCATAGCCGTGCGCGGTGCCTCCACAGCAGGGCACACGACGATGCTGCAGCCGAACGCGACGGCGGGCGCAAGCTTGCGGGCGGGCAGCGACGCAGGGAAGTTCCACGCCGTGAACGCGGCCACCGGGCCGACCGGCCGCCGCTCGACCCACGACCGGCGCCCCGGCTCGGTGGCGAGCACCCGCCCGTAGGCGCGCACGGCCTCGCCCGCGAACCAGCTGAACTGCTCGGCGGACTGACGCACCTCCGCCCTCGCCTCGTCGAGCGGCTTGCCCTGCTCCTGGGTCAGGACGGCGGCGATCTCCTCCGTGCGCTCCAGCAGCAGCGATGCCGCGCGGGCGAGCACCTCGGAGCGCTGGGTAGGAGACGCACGCCGCCATGTGTCGAACCCCGAGTCCGCCGCGGCGAGGACGGCGTCGAGGTCGGCGTCGGATGCGTCCGGCACCGTGGCCACGACCTGCTCGGTGGCCGGGTCGAGGACGTCGATCGTGCGGCCGTCCGACGCGTCCCGCCATTCACCCCCGATGAACAGCTGGTCGGGCACGTCAGGCGCCCTCTCCCGGGATCAGCACCAGCAGGCTGAGCGAGGGCAGAGGGAGCTGCACCTGCAGCGTCAGCGCGCCGCCGTCGGCCGTGACACGCACGTCGTCGGCGAGCCGCTCGAGCCCCTGCCGCTGCGTGATCGTGGCGAGTTGCTCCGCCGTCGGGTCCTGTGGGGCGCCGACGCTCTGCCACACCGTGTGGCTGTTGCTGTGATCACGGTCGATCCGCCAGTGCTGCAGCGTCCAGGCACCCGGCGTCAGCCCGTCGACCTGCAGGTCGACGACGGTGGGCGCGTCGTCTTCCGCGTACTGGTCGTCGGCGTGGCGCCAGACGAGCACCGCGACGCGGCCGTCGGCCGACGACCTGCCGGCCAGCACGTCGACCTCCTCCGCCAGACCGGCGCCGACGACGGTCAGGTCGTCCACAGCCACGGCAGCGTCCGACGTGGCCCCGATGCGCCGATCACCGAGCTGGGCGAACGCCCGGTAGGCGTTCATCAGCGGCTTCTCGATGCCCGACGCGGTGACGAAGCTGCGGGTGCCCTCGAAGTAGCGCTCGCCCTCCATGGAGAAGCTCCACGTGGTCGCCTCCGCGACCTGCGCAGCGTGACGCGCGTTCAGGTCGAGGACCTTCTTCATCAGCTTCGCCTGGAACACCGGGTAGTACTCGTTGTTGCGATAGGCGAAGTTCGCGTTGTCGTAGATCCCCCAGTGCGCGGGCACCGACGCATCACACTCGTCCACGATCGCGGGCAGCCCCGTGTAGGCCGGAAACTCCTCCATCACCGCGAGCATGCGATCGATCTCCCGCAGCATCTTCGCCATCGATGGCGACTGCTTCGTCGGTGCCGGCGCGCCGATCGGCCCGTAGGTGCGCCACGGCGAGAACGCCGCCCCCTTGGTGTGGAACGAGACGAAGTCCAGCGGCAGGTCCCGCTCCGAGCACGCGGTCAGGAAGCCACGCAGGAACGTGACCCCCTTGTCCCCGCCGGTCACGGTGGGCCCGCCGACGCGCGCGGTGGGCAGCACACTGCGGATCGCCTTCGCGGCCACCTCGTACAGATCGTGGAACTCCTCGGGGGTGCCGCGCCAGTAGGAGATGTCGGGCTCGTTCCACAGCTCCCACAGCCAGTGCGACATCTCCTCCTCGCCGTAGCGCTCCAGGCAGTGCTGCGCCAGCGCCGCCACGAGCCCGCCCCACTTCGCGTAGTCCTTCGGCGGGTAGGACCACCAGCCCGCCTCGTACTCGCTGTAGAGGGTGGGGCTGCTCTCGAACGCGAACTCCTCCTTCGCCCTGTCCGGCACCAGCGCGCGCGGGGTGAACGCCAGCTCGACCAGCGGGTGATGGCCGGTCCCGACGATCGTGTCGTAGGTGAGATCGGCGATCGTGAAGTCGTAGAACGGGTTGCCGTCCGCGTCCTCGTGGTAGACGTTCCCGCTCCCCCAGTGCAGGAGACCGAGGCCCGTGCCGCTGTTGAAGATGTAGTGCGGGCGGACGTGGTAAGGCGTCTCGGCGAAGCCGCCGATCGTCCCCAGGGTCCGGCGGCCCTGCGGGGTGTAGGTCCAGTTGATCTCGTCGTAGCCGAGGCTCGCCCACGGACGGTCGAGCACGCCGCGGTCGTCACCTGCGTCGACCGTCACCCGGGCCGTGCGCACGTGCGGCGCGTCCGGGTCGGCAGGCGTGTAGGGCACGGCCTGGACGCCGCTGCCGGAGGTGTTCTTCTCGGCGGCAGGATCGGCGGCCCCGTTGCCGGAACCGTCCGTGTCGATCTGCTGCGGATCGGAGGTCATCTCAACCCTTCAGTCCTGTACTGCTGATTCCTTCGATGATGAAGCGCTGTGCGAAGAGAAAGACCAGTAGCGGCGGCGTGATCGCCAGAATCGTCGAGGCCATCACCACGCCGTAGTCGATGTCGCCGTAGGCCGACCGGAAGGTCACGAGCGCGAGCGGGAGGGTCTGCATGGCGGGCGAACTGGTGGAGATCAGCGGCCAGAGGAAGTCGTTCCAGGCGCCGAGGAAGACGAGGATGCCGAGCGTCGCCATGGCCGGGCGGATCAGCGGCACCACGATGTAGCGGTAGGTCTGCCACGCGTTGGCGCCATCGATCCGGGCCGCGTCGGTGAGGTCGTCGGGCAGGTTCACGATGAACTGCCGGATCAGCACCACACCGAGGAGCGACACGATGTGCGGCAACGCCAGCGCGCCGTAGGTGTTGAGCAGGCCGAGCTGGTTGAACTGCTGGAACAGGGGAACCAGCACCACCTCGTTCGGGATCAGCATCGTCACCAGGAGCAGCCCGAACACCACACTGTTGCCGCGGAACGGCAGCTTCGCCAGCGCGTAACCGGCCATCGAGCAGACCAGCAGCGCAAGGACGGTCGAACTGACCGCCACCACCGCGCTGTTGAAGAACGCGACGAAGATGTTCACCGCGCGCCCGCCCGGGTCGACGAGCATCCCCCAGTTGTCGAGCGTGGGGCTCTGGGGCACCAGCCGGTTGCCGTCGTCGTCGGCCGCCTCGAACGAGGAGGACAGGGCCCACAGCAGCGGAAGCGCCCACAGCACGGCCACCACGAGTGCGGCGCCCGTGGCGATCCACCGGGCGCGACGCCGGGCGGCGGGTGGCACCTGCACCCGCCCTGCTGCGGAAGCCGGACGCGTCATGCTCGCGGTGTCAGCCATTGCCCGAGCTCCTCCGGGTCAGGATCTGCTGGACGATCGCGACCACGAGGATCACGAGCGCGAGCGTCCATCCGATGGCGGCGGCGTATCCGGTACGGAAGTCGCGGAAGCCCGTCTCGTAGAGCATCTGCAGGACCACACGGGTACTGCCGCTCGGCCCGCCCTCGGTGAGCAGGTAGACCTGCTCGAACACCTTGAACGAGTCGATCAGCCTCAGCAGGATCACGAGCCCGAGCACCGGCGCGATGCCGGGCAGCGTGACGTACCGGAACTGCTGCCAGGGGTTCGCCCCGTCGATCCGGGCCGCCTCGTACAGCTGCTTGGGGATGTCCTGCAGCGCGGCGAGCAGGATCAGCAGGGGGAACCCGACCCGCCACCACAGCGTCAGCAGCACGACCCCGCCCATCGCCTCGCCTGGCTGGGAGAGCCACTGCTGTGCGGGCAACCCGATCGCCTGCAGCACGGTGTTGAGCGAGCCGTTGACGGGGTTGAGCACGAGATTCCAGATCAGGGCCACAGCAGCGCCGGGCAGGAGATAAGGCGACACGAACGCGGCCCGGATCGCGTTGCGCCCACCGAGGTCGCGGTTCAGGAGCAGCGCGAGCACCAGCCCGGCCGCCACGAGCACCGGCACGTTCAGCACGACGAAGAGCAACGTGTGGCCGAACGCGGCGTGGAAGTCGGAGTCTCCGAACAACGTCACGTAGTTGTTCAGGCCGACGAACCCGCCGGTCCCCTCGGCCACGTTGACGTCCGTAGCGCTGAGGTACAAACCGTGCACCACCGGCACCGCCCACAGCAGCAGGTAGAGCACGGCGAACGGCGTCAGGAAGAGGACGGCGGCTCGCCACGGACGCCTGCGCCGATTCCTGCGGGTCCGCGCCCCGGTCCCGTCTCGGGTGGTCGCGCCGATCCCGGTGGTGACGGCACTCACGACGGCTCCTTCATCGTCTCGGTCGCCCGGGCCGTCGCGGAGCGGAGCTCGGATGCCACGTCTGCGCCCTGGTAGACGATGTTGTCCATCGCGTCGTTGAGGTACTGGAAGGCCTGGTTCCAGCGGTAGGCGTAGGGCGCGAAGTGCGCGTACTTCGCCTGGTCGATGAAGAGGCTCATCTTGCGGACCACCGGGTCGGTGCTCGCGGCGATCGGCGCGGCGGCCGCCGTGCTGGCCGGCGCCTGCGCACCCGCCCAGTCGACGCTGCCCTCGCGGAACAGCCAGCTGATGAACTTCTGCGCCTGGTCCCGGACCCAGTCGTCGTTCGTGCGCTGAATCGGGATGGTGTAGATGTGCGAGGTCGCGATCATGGCCCGCGGCCCGTTGAAGAATTGCGGCAGCGGTGCAACGTCGAGCTCCATGCCGGTCTCGGCGTTCGTCTCCAGCAGCTGCTGGAGCCCCCAGGGGTACGTGCAGACCATCCCCACCTGCTGGGCGCGGAACATCTGCCCGACCTGGAGCCCGTCCACCAGCTGCTGCGGCGACACCTGGTAGCGGTGCACGAGGTCCTGCTCCAGCTGCGCCGCCGCAATGCCCGCCTCGCTGTCGAACATCGCACGGCTCTCGCCGTCGATCAGGTCGCCGCCGCCTTGCCAGTTCATGCTCTGCCAGGGCATGTACGTGCCGGTCTCCCGGACGAAACCCCATGGTCCGGACGCCTTCAGCGCCTGCGCGGCCACGAGGAACTCCTCCCCAGTGGCAGGCGGGCGGTCGGGATCGAGGCCGGCCTTCGCGAACAGCTGCCGGTTGTACCCGAGCGCCTGCGGCCCCGTGCTCATGGTGACGCCGTACAGCTCGCCGTCGATCTCAGCGAGCTCTCTCGTGCCGTCGACGAAGTCCGGCTCGGCGAGCCCGAGATCCCCGAGCCGGATCGTGTGGAGGAAGCGCCGCAGCGGCTGGATCTCATAGCTGTGCAGCGCGACGATCGCGGGCGGTGCCCCGGCCAGTGCGGCCGTGAGGACCTTCGTCAGGTAGTCCCCGCCGTAGGCGGGCGCGCTGAACCGGACGAACACCTCGTCCTGCGAGGAGTTGTACCGATCGACGATGGACTGCATCAGGTCGCCGTCGCCACCGGTGTAGAACGTGACGAACTCCAGGACCCGACCGCCTCCGCGGGTGGTCTCGTCGAATGGCGATGAGCAGGCGCCGAGCGCGACACTCGCGGCGCTCCCGGCCGCAAGCGCCAGCAGCCGGCGCCGGGACAGCGTGGGCAGCATCAGTCTCCCTCAGACATCGATGTCGTGGGCGGGTGTACTGGGCTGGGACCCCTCACGGGGACGGGTCAGCGGGCGGCCGAGCTTCCGAGCACGAAGTACGGCTGATTCGACAGATCAGCAGCAGGGCTGGGATGTGGGGGCGTCGATACCGGGCGGGTGGATCTCCACCCGTGGAACGGCCGTGGCGATCCGGACGGACCGCGAACATGTGGACGCCCGGCACGCGCTGCTCGCCTCGCCCGCCGCGAACGGGCCGAGCGCGATCTTGACAGGGAGTTCATCGACCAACCGATCACGCATCCCCCTCGACACGTTGTTAGCGCTCACAATGTTAGCGTTAACAAGGTTTGTCAACCGGGAGCGCCGGCGAACTATCGATCGTCAGGCGATGGGGAGGCCGAGCCTCGCCGGCCCGCGGGTTCGTTCGGTCTGGCAACCGCGGCGTCGCAGCCCGCCGTGCATCGTCACAGCAGGCCGGCGCACTGCGAGGTCACCCCACGTGCTGCGAGGTACGAGGCGCCAGGTGGCGTGGCCGAAACAACACGGCGAGGGTCCGGAGTCTTCGACTCCGGACCCTCGCCGTGTCTGGGTTGAGATCAGTTGCCGGTCGCGAACGGGTTGGCAACCTTCTTGCGCGGCCGACGCTGCTTCGGCTTGGCTTCGGCCTCGACTCCGGCCGCTTTCTTCGTCGCAAGGGCCGCTGTCGCGCCCCGGTTCTCATACGCCTGGATGACCGCGGCGGAGATACGACCTCGCGCCGAAACCTGGTGGCCATGAGCAGCGGCCCACTCCCGAATTGCAGCGGTGTCGTCTCGCCGAGGCGACGAGGCACCCGTGCCGCGCCGGCGGCGAATGGTGCTGCCACCGGCACGACGGGCTGCCCCTGCGTACGGAGCCAGAATGCCTCGCAGCTCCGCAGCGCGTTTCGCGCTCAGATCGATCTCGAAGCTCTTGCCGTCGAGGGCGAAGGAGACCGACTCATCGGCCTCGCCACCATCCAGGTCGTCGACGAGCCGTACACGCGTGACGCTTGCCATCTTTCACTTCCATCCATCAAGCCTTCAAGGGTCACGCAATTCTCCATGCCTGCCAGGAAATGTCAAACCACGCGAGGATGCGGAGAGCCCAGGGATCCCCCATCGGCGTGATGAATTACCGTCGATGGTCGGGCGGTACTCGAGAAACGAACAGCAACCGCCCGGTGACACGGCAGCCACCGTCTGTGCAAGGCAGCAGAACCCCAGGTAGATGCGGCGACCACGCCAGCCTTAAGCGCCGCCCTCAGCGGAGACGTCGGGTAGTCGCCAGGGTCGAAAAATGATTCGATCGGGTGCTCGAAGAGCCGTGCCATGCGGACGGCAAGGGGCAGGCCGGGGTCGTAACGACCGGTTTCCAGCGCATTGACGGTCTGGCTGGACACCCGAGCCGATCAGCCGACACGCCCCGGCTCCAGCCACGACCCCCTCAGGTCCCTGAGCCGATTCCTCACCGCCGTTGAACCTTCCGAGTGAGGTCTTCGCCGGCGACGGGTCGGCCGAGCATTCGCGCGCCGTAGACGACCCGGCATCCCGCGGTCAACGGCAACGGCTGCATGCGAAGCCGAGAAATCCCCCGGTCACCGCAACGACCATCGTCGGAATTCATCCATCCTGTGCAGGTGACCCACGACGGCGCGCACCACTCACGCCCCCGCGCCCGATTCGGCCACCGACGCGACCCGCCGACCTGTCGAGGTTGCTCGTCATGCACCGAGCGTTTTCCAACCTGGCAACGGCGAGGTCGACGGGCAACCGTCGAGAACTTCCAGATCCATCGAGGCTTGTGGACCTACCAGGTCACGGGCAGCTCGTGAACGCCGTGCAAAAGGGTGCGGTGCTTATAGGGCAGCTCGTCCACCGGCACCGCGACCCGCAGGGTGGGGATGCGCGAGAACAGGGTGGAGAACACGATCTCCAGCTCCAGCCGGGCGAGGTTCTGCCCGAGGCACTGGTGCACTCCGTAGCCGAAGGCGACGTGGTGCCGGTCGCCGCGGTGAACGTCCAGCCGCTCGGGCTCGGGGAAGACTCCGGGGTCCCAGTCGGCCGCGGCCAGCAGGGCGATGACCCCCTCGCCCGCGCGGATCGCCACGCCGCTGAGCTCGGTGTCCTCGGCCGCGATCCGGATGGTGATGAGGTCGGCGATGCTGAGGTAACGCAGCAGCTCCTCGACGGCGTCAGGAAGCAGATCGGGGTCCGACCGCAGCGCGGCGAGCTGGTCGGGGTGCTCCAACATCGCAACCGTGCCGAGCGAGATCATGTTCGCCGTAGTCTCGTGCCCCGCGCTGAGCAGCATCAGGCACATCATCAACAGCTCATCCCGGCGGAGCCCGCCGGCGGGCTCCAGTTGTTCGGTGGCCAGCTTGCTCAGCAGGTCGTCGCCGGGCTCCCGCTGCTTTCGGGTGATCAGCCCGTCCATGTAGGCGCGTAGCCCACCCAACGCGGCTGCGGCCTGCTCCGCGGTGCTCGCCCCCGACAAGATGACTTTGCTCCTGCTCTGGAAGAACTCGCGGTCGTCGTAGGGCACACCGAGCAGTTGGCAGATCACCAGCGACGGCACGGGGAGCGCGAACGCCTCGACCAGGTCCACCGGCGGGGTCTGGGTGAGCAGGTCGTCCAGCAGCCGATCCACGGTGGCCTGGATGCCGCGCCGCATCGTCTTGATGCGCTTGACCGTGAAATCTTGGATGAGCATGCGCCGGTAGAAGCTGTGCTGCGGCGGGTCCATCCGGATGAACGGCGGGCGCTGCATGATCTGCTCGAGCCCCGGGAAGAGCGCGGGGAAGCCGGGGCGGGTGCTGTCGGCACTGAACACCGGGCCGCTCAGCACGGTCCGGACGTCCTCGTACCGCGTCACCAGCCAGGCGGTGTCGCCGGTGGGCAGCTGCACCCTGGAAACGGGTTCCTTGGCGCGCAGCCGCTCGTACTCCGACGGTGGGGCGAACGGGCACTGCCGCTGGAGCGGGAAGCTTCGGCTGCCAGGGGTCGCGGTCTGGGACATCAACCTCTCCTCATCAAGTGAAGGAAAACCCTTCGTTTGCGGCCGTGAGTAAGCTAGCACAATCGAAGGGTCACCCTTCACTTCATGAGGAGATGGGTACCGGCTTGACCGAGAGCACGACCCGGCTGCGGGCAGACGCCCGCCGCAACCGCGAGCAGATCATCACCGCGGCCCGCGAGGTCTTCCTCGAGAGGGGCATCCACGCACCGCTGGAGGAGATCGCGCGCCGCGCCGGCGTCAACATCGCCACCCTGTATCGCCGGTTCCCCGACCGCCACACGCTCGTCCAGCAGGTCGCCCTGGACAACCTGACCCTGGTCGGCGAGGAGCTGACCCGTGCCACCGTCGAGCACCCTGACGCCTGGGGCGCGCTGGCGCAGCTTTTACGCCGCCTGGTGGAGCTGCGGATCAGCGTCATCATGCCGGAGCTGGTCCCCGGCCTGGAAAAGGACATGCGCGGCGAGGGGGGACCGCTCAAGGAGCGACGCAACCAGCTCTTCGAGCAGATGGAGCAGCTCACCCGCGCCGCCCAGCAGGAGGGGCAGCTCCGCCAGGGCATCAACCCGATCGACCTCTGGCTCGGCGTCATCAAGCTCTCCCGACCGCTGCCCGCCATCGGTGCCGAGCTGAACGAGCTGATCATCGACCAGCAGTTGGAGCTGTTCCTCGGCGGCATCCACGCCGTGGCGCTCGACGCCTCCGAGCCGCTGCGCCGGCAGCCACTGACCCTCGACGCGCTGGACCGCTACTTCAGGATGGTGGAGTAGCGGGCGCGGTTCCTCTCCGCCCTGTCGGCCGTTCGTGCTGGTCAGGGTCGCGGAGCCTGCCCTGGAGATCGAGATGTGCAGGGGCCTGCGGGTACGGGGTCGTGGTCGGCGGGCGCCTCGGCGTCCTTCGACCCACCGATTCGACGCAGGGAGCGATCGGCGAGGGTCACCGCCAGGAAGAGGAGAGCGCAGGGGCCGAGGAACAGGGCCAGGTGGTGCAGGCCGGCCGTGTCGGCGCGGTCGGCCAGGAAGGCGCCGTTGGCGGCGGCGGCGCTGATCGCGCCGAGATAGAAGAACGTGCGGTACAAGCCGGCCGACGAACCGGTCCGAGTGGGGTCGGCCTGGTGGTACATGGCGTTCTGGTTCGCGAGGTTGTTCAGCCCCTGCGGGATGCCCAGGATCAGGGCGAGACCGACGAGCCACCAGATCCCCGTGCCGGGGCCGAGCAGCAGCAGCCCGCCGCACGCCACGACCTGGGCGACGGCTCCGACGACGAGCTTTCCCCGCACCTCGGTACGGCGTCCGGTGACCGCCGAGACGACGACCCCGATGGCGAACATCGGGATCAGGACGAGCCCGGCCACGGTCGGCGTCAGCCCGCGCCCCTGTTCGAGCCACTGCGTGTATCCGTAGAGGAAGGCGTACGCCACGACCGCCGTCAGCAGGGTGCGGGTGTAGGTGGCGAGCAGCGGGAGGTTGCCACCGAGCACTCGCAGGTCGATGAACGGGGTCGCCGCGCGCAGCTCCCACCATCCCAGCCCGGCGGCGGCAGCGACGGTGATCGCGAGCAGGTAGGCGTGCGAGAGCTGCGGGGTGGTCAGAAACAGCAACAGCGAGACGAGCATCGCGGCGAACAGGGCGATGCCGGCGAGGTCCACTGTGCCGGCCAGCCCTGTCGTCCGTGCCGATGCGCGGGTGCGCGGCAGACGCAGCGCTCCGAGGACGAGACAGGCCAGGGCCAGCGGAACGTTGACGGTGAAGGTGGCCCGCCAGCCGCCGAGGCCGATCAGCAGCCCGCCCAGGCTGGGCCCGACGACGGCGATGGTCTGACTGGCGATCACGAGCAGGGTCAGGACGCCGTTGGGGCTGTCGCGCCCGGTGCGGGTGGCCTCGCTGCGGATGAGGTACATCGCGGCCGGGTAGCCGGCGCACGTGCCGAACCCGAGCAAGACCCGGGCGACGACCAGCGCCCCCACGGACACGGCGAGGGCGCCGAGAATTCCGGCGATCCCCACCAGGGCGGTGCCGGCCAGGTAGAGGCGGCGAGGTCCGTAGATGTCGACCAGCCGCCCGACGACGGGCTGACCGATGGCGGTTGCGAGGTACAGCGCGGAGACCAGCCAGGCCGTCTCGGACGGTGGCGCCCCGAGATCGATACCGATGGGGATGAGCGCCACGGCGATCATCGAGGAGTTCACGGGATTCAAGATCGACCCGAGGATCATCGGGGCGATCAGCTTGCGGTCGAACGTGTCATCCGTCGGAATGGAACGTCCGGGCCTGGTCAGGCGGGTCAGCCAGGTCATGCGTGGGTGAGCCGTTCCAGGAGGGCCATCGCCTCGATGACGGCGCGGCGCTCGGCTTCGGTGAAGCGCTCGTGGAGGGCGCGGGCCAGCCACTCCTCGCCCGCGTGCCGGCTGTCGTCGATGAACTCGCGGCCGGCTGCGCTCAGCGACACCAGTTGGCGCCGGCCGTCGCCGGGGTCGGGCCTGCGCTCGATCAGCCCTCGCTCGTCCAGCACCGAGAGGACCGCCGCCACCGACTGCGGACGGACCCGCTCGGCCGCCGCCAGCGCGCTCGCCGTGGCCGCTCCGTCCTTGTCGAGGCGGCTGAGGATCGACGTCTGGGACGGAGTGAGGTCACCACTGTCGTAGGTCTCCCGGAGCCGACGTCGCAACCGGCCCACAACCACCCGGACATCACGCGCCGCGCATACCGCCGACGCCGCGACATCGCCGCTGATCTCGGACATTCCCTGACCGTAGATTCAACAGTCCAAACTGACAAGTTCAAGCTGAGCAACACAGACTGAACAGTTTGGGTTGAGCTCCTGCCTACCCCCGAGCACGAGAACGTGCTCGGCGGCGCGGCTGCCCTGAGCGTGCGGTCGGCTACACGCCCGCGGCGACGAGCGCGCCGTGGACGAACTGCTTCGCCGCGGGCACCTCGTCCTCCGTGACGTGCTCGATGATCACGGGCATGTTCGGGTGCTGCGCGGCGAGCAGCTCGAGGTAGAGCGGGTAGTTCAGCGCGCCCTGACCGGGTCCGTGCAGCTCCATCGCCCCGACGCCACGGAACGACAGGTACTCCGCCGCACCGGTGTCGGCGTGCTTCTCGTCCGTGTCGCCGGCTCGGGCCACGTCCTTGGCGTGCGCGATCTTGATGTACGGGCTCAGCTCGGCGAACATGCGGCGCAGCACGCCGTCCATGTCGTCGATGTTGTGGTCCTCGTAGTAGTTGGTGGGGTCCATCACCAGGCCCAGGTGCGGGCTCGAGATGTCGCGGAACAGCCGCAGCGTGGCGTCGATCGTGCCGATGACGTTGTTGACGTAGGTCTCCACGCAGAAGACGGCGTCGTGCTTCGCGGCCTCCTCGACCAGCCCGCCGATCACGTCGAGGCACTCGGCGTACCCAGCCTCGGTGAGGTTGCGCGGGTCGGGGGCCCAGTCGCTGCCGGTGTTGTAGGTGCCGGTCTCGCTGATGACGTAGGGCGTGCCGAGGTGGCGCCCGCTACGGATGAGGGCGCGCAGCCGGTTCAGCCGAAGCTGCCGCTCGGCCGGGTCCGGATGAATGATGTTGGTGTATCCGGACACCGAGACGATCGGCACGTCGTGGCGGCGGTAGGTGTCCCGGATCTCCTTGCACTCCGCCTCGGTGAGCCCCTGCTCCGTGAAGCGAGGGTCGGTGAAGTCGAGGTCGAACTGCACGCAGCCGAAGCCGTGGGCACGGGCGCGCCGCGCAGCCTCGTCGAGGTCGTGCTGGTAGATGCCGGAGAAGATGCCGACGGGCAGCATGGGCCACTCCTTCGTGGAGGTCCGGAGAACGGTCGGTGGGACTCAGAGGAACTCGGCAGGCGACACCGCGCGCCGCTCGTCGATCGATCGGTAGGCGGCCTCGACGAGTGCCATGGTCTTCAGGTTGTCCCGTGCGGGGAGCGCGGGCGGTTCGCCGGTCGCGAGCGCGTGCTGCAACTGCTCCATGACGCCTGCGAAGGCGTCGGGGAACCACTGGGTGCTCCAGGTGGGCTGCACCCACCCGTCGGTCGACTCGCTGGAGTACCGCAGCGTCGACGGGCTGCCGTCTGGGTAGTCCGGCCAGCCGAGGGTGCCGGTCGCCAGCCCGCGGGTGCCCTCCACCCGCCAGCGGATCGCCACGTCGCCCTCGACGCCTTCCTGCACCGGGCCGCCCCACACGTCCTCGACGCTCACCGCGAGCACGCCGCTGGGGAACCGCAGTGTGGAGGCGACGATGCCGTCGACGTGGTCGAACGTGGTGCGCGGGTCCTTGCGGACCGCGGTGTAGACGTCCTCCGGCTCGCCGAACAGGTACCGCAACGCGTCGAGATGGTGGACGCTCATGTTCGCGATCGTGAGCCGTTCGTAGTCGCGCAGGAACGGCTGCCAGTGCGGCACCGCACGCATGTCGACCGTGGCCGTGACGATCTCACCGAGCTCACCGCGGTCGATCAGCTGCTTGAGCACGCGGATCGACTGGTCGTAGCGCATGTTCTGGTTGACCGACATGACCTTGCCCGCGGCCTCGACCTCGTCGACCAGCCGCGTGGCCTCCGCCAGGTTCAGCGCGAGCGGCTTCTGTGCGAGGACGCCGAGAATGTGGTCGTGCCGCAGCGCAGCCCTGATCACGTCTGGCTGCAGGTGCGGCGGGAACGCCACGTCGAGGATCTGCACCGTGGGGTCGGCCACCAGGTCCTCGACGGTGTCGTAGACGGTGGGGATGTCCCAGCGCTTGGCGACGGACTCGGCGCCCGCCCTGGTGCGGGAGGTGATGGCCCGCACCGGGAAGCCGGCACGCGCGTAGGCGTCCAGCTGGACGTCGGCCATGATGAAGCCCGCGCCCACGGCGCCGATGCCGAACTCGCGGCAGCGCACCGGCTGGTCGGGACTGAAGTCGGTTGCGCTCACAGCTCCCCCACCCGGAAGGCCGTCTCGTAGCGGCGCTCCTCGCCCGGTTCGAGGAACGTCATCGAGCCGTTCTCGCGCGCGGCCGCCTCGCCCTGGACGTGATGGGTGGACGGTTCGAACCCGATCGCGTAAGCGCCCTCGCGCAGGTGCAGCCACTGGAAGAACGCCGGGAACTGCGCGGTGTCGAACTCCAGCTCGAAGAAGACCCCGAGCCGCTCGTTCACCAGCCGTGGGCGCACCTTGCCCGCCGCGTCGGGCTTGAGCTCGTGCTCGTAGACCTGCTCGATGAAGCCCTTCTGCGGGGCGGGCATCTCGATGTTGGACACACCCTGCTCGGCGACGCTGTCGCTCTGCCAGGTCGTGCGCTCGAACGGGAACTCGCAGCGGGCGCCCTCGTCGAGGAACGGCCAGCCGATGTTGACGTGGTAGAGGTACATGTGCGGCGTGGGGTCGAACCCGGCGTTGCGCACCGTGTCGATCAGCCGGATCTCGGTGCCGCCGACGTCGGCCTCGATCCGGCGTGTCAGTCGCAGGTGCTCGCCGAAGATCGCCGCCTGGCGCACCTCGCCCTCGGCCCACAGCACGCACTCGCCATCGTCGCTCCAGCGCTCGCCGTAGCCGTGCAGGCGGGCCGGGATGTTGCCGACGCGGCCGTGCAGCCCGTTCCACACCGTCTCGCGGGGCGGATAGCGGTACTGCGAGGCGTCCACCTCGGCGGAGAAGAGGGTGTGGTCGAGCCCGGCTGTGAGCAGCAGCCCCGAGAAGCTGCGCATCATCGACAGGCCGTCGTCGTCGCGGTACTCGTGCAGCCCGGGGTGGCGGAATCCGGTGGCGGAGCGCCAGCCGAACCCGTTGCCGCGAAACTCCGCGGTGCCCAGGTCCATCGCGCGGTCGACCAGCACGTCGAAGGACAGCCCCGCGCCGGTGCGGAACTCCAGCGCGCGGATCCCGCGCTCGGCCCCGTCGTCCAGGACGACCGCGCGCACCCCGCCCGCCGCGCCGGTGTCCCCCGCCAGCCGGGCCAGCCCGGTGCGGTCGTAGTCGCGGCCGTTCAGCCTCATGCCATCACCCACCCTCCGTTGACCTCGATGCACTGCCCTGTGACGAAGGAGGAGTCCGGCCCGGCGAGAAACGCCACGACGGCGGCAAGCTCCTCGGGGCGGCCGCGCCGCTTGAGCGCCTGCCGGTCCAGCACGAACCGCTGGTACTCCTCTGGATTCTCGTGGATCTCCTCGGCGGCCGTGGGGAACGCGCCGGGTGAGACGCAGTTGACCCGGATCCCGTGCTCGCCCAGTTCGCGGGCGAGCGCACGGGTGAAAGCGGCAGCGGCGCCCTTCGTGGAGACGTAGGCCGCGAGGTCCGCCCAGCCGCCGTGCATCGTGATCGAGGCGATGTTCACGATCGCCCCCTCCCCTGCCGCGACCATGCGCCGGGCCGCCGCCTGCGCCGCCACCCAGTAGGCGCGCTGGTTGACCGCGACGACCTGCTCGTACTCGGCGAGCGGTACCTCGAGGAACGGTCTGCTCGGGTAGATCGCGGCGTTGTTGACCAGCACTCGCGGCCCGCCCAACTCGGCGGACGTGCGTTCCACCGCGTGCTCGACGGCGGCTGCGTCGCGGAGGTCCACGGGCAGCGGCAGGACGCTCGCGCCGGTCTTCACGACCTCTTCGGCCGTGCGCTCCAGGCCTGCCTCGTCCACGTCGAGCAGTGCGACGTCGAGGCCGTCGGCGGCCAGGCGCACGGCGGTGGCCCGGCCGAGCGCACCGGCCGCGCCGGTGACGAGCGCCGCCGTCACCGGGCACCACGGACACGGGCGGCGACTCGTGAGGGCTTCGTCCCGGTTGGTCCCTCTACTCGTGCGCGCATCGGCGACCCCATCCCCGGCCCGCGCCGGACGTCCTCGTCACAGTGCCTGGTTACGTCCGGTCTCCCGGAGTCTGATTGGGCGACACACCTGCGGTTGACACCTCGATCCGGTGCTGCCTAGCGTGATGTTAGCGCTAGCGGTAGCGCTAACACCAGGGCGAAGGAGCGACCGTGACAGGCCAGCACGAGGACCATCACCGCCCCGGAGTGCTCACCGGCTACCGCGTCCTCGACTGCTCCATCGCGATGGCGGGCCCATTCGCGGCCCAACGGCTGGGCGACCTCGGCGCCGACGTCATCAAGGTCGAGCCCGTCTCCGGCGAGTGGCAGCGCCATTCCGCCGCCGGTGGCGCCACCGGCAACCGGATCAACGTCTCGTTCCTCTCGCTGAACCGCAACAAGCGCTCCCTGGCGGTCGATCTGAAGTCCGAGGCCGGGCGCGACATCCTGCGCACGCTGGTCGCGTCAGCGGATGTGTTCCTGCAGAACTACCGGCCCGGTGTGGCCGCCCGGCTCGGGGTCGACTACGAGAGCCTGCGCGCGATCAACCCCGACCTGGTCTACGTCTCGATCTCCGGATACGGGGAGGACGGCCCCTACGCGCAGCGCCCCGGCCAGGACCTTCTCCTGCAGGGCATGTCGGGCGCCATGCTATCCAGCGGCCGCGCCGGCGAGGCACCGCGCGCGGCCGGGCAGTACCTCGTCGACGCCGTCACCGCCTCCACGGCCTTCGAGGGCGTGCTCGCCGCGCTCCTGCACCGTGAGCGCACAGGCGAAGGCCAGCTCGTCACCGTCAACATGCTCGACGCGATCACCACGCTCCAGATGCAGGAGCTGTCGGTGTTCACCGTCGGCGGCCTGCAGCAGGCCCGCTCCGAGCAACCGCACGCGCACGTCTACATCCGCTCGCCCTACGGGACGTTCAAGACCGCCGACGGCTACATCGCGCTCGCGTTCCCGCCGCTCAAGACGCTCGGCGAGCTGCTCGGCGAGGACTCCTTCCTCGACATGATCGACGAGGAGCACGGGTGGACCCACCGCGACGAGATCTTCGCGGCCACCTCCCGGCACCTGGAGACCCGCTCGTCGCAGCACTGGCTCGACGCCTTCGCCGCGGCCGGCATCTGGGCGGGCCCCGTCTACGGCTACGCGGACCTGCTGGAGGACCCGCAGATCCGCCACAACGGAACGTTCGTCACCTACGACCACCCCACCGAGGGCACGGTCACGGTGCCCGGCTTCCCGTACAAGTTCTCGGTGACCCCGCCCCGGATCGATCGCGGCGCCCCGCTCGCGGGCCAGCACACGCGAGAGGTGCTCGGTGAGCTCGGGCTCGACGTACCCGTGATCGAGGGGCTGCTGGAGTCCGGCGTCGTCGTGGAGAGCGCATGACCGCCGTGCATGCTGCTTTCCGGGGCCTGACCTGGGACCATCCCCGCGGCCACGACGCGCTCGCCGCGGCGGCCGGCAACCTGATCGCCTGGGACACCCAACCGCTCGAAGGGTTCGAGTCGCACCCGATCGACGACCTGTGCGCCCGCTACGACCTGGTCGTCCTCGACCACCCCCATCTCGGGGAAGCCGTCGCGACGGGCTGTCTCACCCCGCTCGACGAGCTGTTCACCGCCGACGAGCTCGCGGCGTGGAGCGCGGCGAGCATCGGCCCCACGATGCGCTCGTACGCCTTCGAAGGACGCCAGTGGGCGCTCCCACTCGACGCGGCCACACAGGTCAGCGCCGCACGCGCGGATCTTGTCGGCGAACCGCCCGCGACCTGGGACGAGGTGGAGTGGATCGCCCGCAGCGCGCCGGTGGCGCTCTCCCTGGCCGGGCCGCACGCGTTCCTGTCGTTCGCCTCGATCGCCGTCGCGCTCGGTGAGGAGCCCGCCTCCTCCCCCGACCACCTGCTCTCGACCGGCACCGGTCTCGCCGTGCTCGGCCTCATGGAGTCGATCGACGCGCACGCACCTACTGAGACCCGTGGGCTCAACCCCATCAATCTCCTGGAGCTGATGTCGGCCACCGACCGGCTCGCGCTCTGCCCGCTCGTGTACGGCTACGTCACCTACGCGGGGCGCCTGGCGTTCGGCGACGCCCCGGCAGTCACACCTGGCGGACGCCCCGGCTCGACGCTCGGCGGCACCGGGATCGCGATCAGCGCCCGCTGCACGCCCAGCCCGGCGCTGCTCGACCACGTGCGCCGGCTCATGAGCACCGAGGCGCAGACCCGGTTCATCCCCTCCCATGCCGGCCAGCCCAGCGCGCGGGCGGCCTGGTCCGACGACGGCGTCAACGCCGCGGCAGGCGATTTCTACCGCCGGACAGCACGCACCTGCGAAACGGCCTGGGTGCGTCCGCGCCACAGCGGCTACATCGAATTCCAATCGGACGCCTCTGCCGTCGTCCGAGCCACCCTCGCCGGCGACCTCGACCACCGCCGCGGGCTCGACCGGCTCCAGCACCTCTACCGTGCCAGCCACTCGGAACGGGAGAAGATCTCATGACAACCACGACACCCTTCGTCGATCTCGGCACGGAGGAGGTTCTGCTCGACGTCATCGACTGCGTCGCAACGCTCACGCTCAACCGGCCCGCGAAGCTCAACGCCGTGACCTCGCGGATGTCGGCGGCGATCGTCCACGCCATCGGGTGGTGCGACCGCTCGGACTCGGTGCGGGCGATCGTGGTCACCGGGGCGGGCGACCGCGCCTTCAGCGCCGGCTCGGACATCGCCGAGCTCGACCGGTACGCCACGCCGTGGGACTTCCGCAACCGCACCGACTACTGCGACGCGATCCGCGCCGCGCGGACACCGACGATCGCGGCGGTGAACGGGTACGCACTCGGTGGTGGCCTCGAGACGGCCCTGTCCTGCGACATCCGCATCGCGTCCAGCACCGCTTCGTTCGGCGCCCCCGAGATCAAGCTCGGCTGGATCGGCGGCGGCGGCATGACGAGTTTCCTCACCCGCGCCATCGGTCCGAGCAACACGGCCTACATGACCATGACCGGCGACCGGATCGACGCCGACCGGGCGCTGGGCTGGCACCTGGTCAGCGAGGTGACGGAACCGTCCGGCCTGATCTCGCGGGCCTGGGAGATCGCAGCGACCATCGCCTCGCGAGCACCGATCGCCGCGGAGACCGCGAAGATCAACCTCCGGGCCGCCTACAGCATGTCGGAGGACAAGGCGCTGGAGTACGAGCGCGACCTGCAGACGATCTGCTTCGCCACCGAAGACGCCGCCGAAGGCAGGCGCGCCTTCGCCGAGAAGCGCGATCCCGTGTTCCGCAGACGTTGATCGGACCCCTGTGGACGGGAGCACTGACAGCGAGGGCGCCAGGCCGGGGAACCCGCACCCGGGGTTGGCTACGGTTCCGCCCGTGAACCCGACGCCTCGTCGCCCGCGCAGGCGCTCCGCCACGCGTTCGGTGACCCTCGCCGACGTGGCGACGGCCGCGGGCGTGTCCCCCCAGACGGTCTCCCGGGCGCTGCGCGACAGGGAGGCCGTCGCGGTGGAGACCTACGAGCGGGTGGAGCAGGCCGTCGCCGCCACCGGGTACGTCCCGAACCTCGCGGCGAGCAACTTGGCGTCCAATCGCAGCCGCGCGGTGGCGGCGATCATCCCGCTGATGAACGCCTCGGTGTTCGCCGAGACCGTGCACGCCTTCTCCGAGACGCTGACCCCGCACGGCTACCAGATCTTCGTGGGCAGCACCGAGTACCGGCCCGACCAGGAGGAGCAACTCATCCGCAGCTTCCTCGGGCGGCGCCCCGACGGCCTGCTCGTCGTCGGCACCGAGCACACCCCCGGGACGCGGGCGCTGCTCACCACGGCGGCCATCCCCGTCGTCGAGACGTGGGGCTGGACCGACGATCCGGTCGACCTGCTCATCGGGTTCTCGAACGCGGCGGCCGCGGCCGAGCTCGTACGCCACCTGGTCGACAGGGGACGGCGGCGCCTTGTCTACGCCGGCGCACTTCAGTCCGGCGACTTCCGCGCCGCCGAGCGCCGGGACGGGTTCGCCGCGGCGGTGCGCGAGCTACTGGCCGTCGAACCGCGGATCGTCGCCGCCGACGACCTCTCGGTCAGCATGGACACCGGTGTCGCGCTGCTCGACCGGGCACTCGCCCGCTACCCGGACACCGACGCCGTGGTGTTCGCGAGCGACGTCTTCGCCGCGGGTGCCCTGCTCGCCTGCACCCGGCGGGGCATCCCGGTGCCGGAGCGGCTCGCCATCACCGGGTTCGGCGATTTCGAGGTCTCGGCGCACCTCGTGCCGTCATTGACCACTGTGGCTGTTCCCACGCAGGAGATCGGGACCCTGGCCGGCACGCTGCTGCTGGACCGGATGCAGCGCCGTCCCGTCGCCGAGCCGGTGCGCGACGTCGGGTTCCGGCTCGTGCAACGCGAGAGCTCCTGACGCAGTTCGGGCAGCGCCCCTCGTACTGTTGATAACGACTCTTCTGCGGCTAGAACGGCACGTATCACGAGGCCCGCGAGTGGCATCTGCCACAGCCCTCCCGAAATTGTCATTGCTGGTTACCACGATGGGTACCAGCAATGGCCGAGGGGGCCGCGTCCAGATCATCACCGAAGTGGCGAGCCGGTCCTTCATTTCCACCGATGATCACGCCACCGTTTCGTTGGGGGAATCACGATGATTGACCACAGTCCGCTGCCCGACGTCGAGATCCCCGACGTGACGCTGCCCGAGTACGTACTCGGGCAGGCCCGCAAGCACCGGGAGCGGACGGCACTGGTCGATGCGACGTCCGGCGAACGGCTGACCTACCGCGAGCTCGCTGAGGGCGTCGACTCAGCCGCGAGTGCCCTGTCTCAGATGGGTATCGGTCCCGGCGACGTGGTCGCGCTGATCAGTCACAACCAGCCGCACTACGCACTCGGGTCGTTCGCGGCGCTCGCCGCCGGCGCGGCAGTCACGCCGATGAACCCGGCCCTGACGACCGACGAGCTGACCAAGCAGTTTCTCGCATCGAAGGCCGTGGCAGTCATCGCCTCCGAGCAGGCATCGGCTCATGCGGGAGTGGCAGCCGACGCCGTCGGGATCACGCACCGACTCGTGCTCGGCGAGGCCGATGGCTTCCGTCCGTTCTCCGAGCTACTGACGGAGAAGGGCGACCCTCCTCGCCCGGCGTTGGATCCGAGCAGCTCGCTCGCCGTGCTGCCGTTCTCCAGCGGCACGACGGGCCTGTCCAAGGGCGTCATGCTCACCCACCGCAATCTGGTGGCCAACATCGCGCAGACCAGCGCCGGCTGGCGAGTCACCGAGAACGACGTACTGGCCGCAGCGTTGCCCTTCTTCCACGCCGTCGGCTTCACGATCGTCCTGAATGCGGCGCTGCGAGCCGGCGCGACGGCCGTGACGCTCGCGCGCTACCAGCTCGAGGCATATCTGCAGATGCTGCAGAACCACCGCGTCACCCGGGCCTATCTGGTGCCGCCGATGGTGCTGGATCTGGCCACCGCATCCGTTGTCGACGACTACGATCTTTCCTCTGTCCGGTTCGGCCTCTGTGGTGCGGCGCCACTCGATGTCGATCTCACCAGGCGGGCTGAGGCCCGGCTGGGATTCCCGATCCGTCAGGGCTATGGCATGACCGAGGCCAGTCCGACCACGAACATGGTGCCCGACGCGGAGTTCGCCACCATCCCGGCCGGCTCGGTAGGTCGGTTGGTGCCCTCGACGGAGGCCCGCGTGGTGGACCCGGAAACCGGTGCAGACGTCGCGACCGGTGAGCCCGGCGAGATGTGGGTCCGCGGTCCGCAGGTGATGGCCGGGTACCTGGACGATCCCGGGGCGACCGCTGCGACGGTCGTCGAGGGTGGATGGCTCCGCACCGGGGATCTCGTGCGGATCGACGACGCAGGGCTCTACTGGGTCGTCGACCGGCTCAAGGAGCTCATCAAGTACAAGGGCTTCCAGGTCGCACCCGCGGAACTCGAGGCGCTGCTGCTCACCCACCCCGATGTGCTCGACGTCGCTGTGATCGGCGTTCCGCACCGCGAAGGCGGCGAGGCTCCCCGAGCTTTCGTGGTCACCTCCGGGCCGATCGACGCGGGAACGCTGATGGCCTGGGTCGCCGAACGGGTCGCGCCCTACAAGAAGGTACGCAGTGTCGAGTTCGTCGACACGATCCCGAAGTCGGCGAACGGGAAGATCCTCCGCCGGTTGCTCGCCGCGCAGCCGACATGACGTGGACAGTATCCGCAGGAATGCCGATGGGCGGCTCCCCGGCGCGGGGAACCGCCCATCGTGCAGTCGGGACGGCACGCGCAGGTGCCGGCCCCAGGCGTCACTCGACCAAGAGGTCCTCGATCACGATGGGAATGTGACGGACGCGGACACCGGTGGCGTTGTAGATGGCGTTGGCAACAGCTGCTGCCATACCGACCGTGCCGATCTCGCCCACGCCCTTCGCGCCGACGGCGTTGTGCAGCGTGTCCGGGTACTGGACGAAATGGACGTCGACCTCAGGGATGTCCGCGTTCACCGGGAGCAGGTAGCCCGCGAAGTCACCGTTGGCCAGCCGGCCGTTCCCCTCGATCTCCATGCCCTCGTGCAGCGCGGCGGACACGCCCCAGATCATGCCGCCCATGATCTGGCTGCGGGCCGTCTTGTCGTTGATGATCCGGCCGGCGTCGAACACGCCGAGCATGCGCGACACCCGGGCCTCGCGCGTCCACTTGTGGACGCGGACCTCGCAGAACTGCGCACCGAACGAGCTGAACGAGTGCTTGGTCAGCTCCTCGCCGGGCGCCGACGAGCCGATGGCGGAGATCGACGGGCGGCCCACGGCCCGCAGCACCTCACCGAACGTCATCGACCGGCCGCCCCCGAGCACGCGACCGTCCGTGTACGAGACCTCCACACCGTCGAACGGCGCACCGGGAGACGACGCCACGGCCAGCAGGTCGTCGATCACCTTGACCGCAGCGATCATGATGGCCGAACCCGCGCTCGCCGTAGCGGTCGAGCCGCCGGACATGCCACCGGGCGGCAACGCCGAGTCGCCCAGCCGCGGCGTGATCCGGTCCGACGGGATGTCCAGCGATTCCGCTCCCACCAGCGAAAGCACGGTCAGCAGGCCGGTACCCGGATCCGCCCCGCTGGTCGCGACCACGGCAGTGTCGTCGGCCTGCAGCCTGACCTCGACCGAGGCCGGGAACCGCAAGGCAGGGAACATCGCGGTGGCCGTGCCGAGACCCACGAGCCAGTCGCCGTCGGTGCGGCCGTGCGGCGTGCGGTTCGCCCACCCGAACCGGGCCGCGCCGACGCGGAAGCACTCGTCGAGATGCTTGCTCGACCACTGCAGGTCCTTGCCAGGCGGCGCGGTCGAGTCGTTCCGGAGGCGCAGCTCGATCGGGTCCATGTTCAGTGCGACCGCCAGCTCGTCGATCGCGCTCTCCAACGCGAAGGACCCGGGTGCCTCGCCCGGCGCCCGCATGAACGTGGTCGGCGGGATGTTCAGCGGCACCATCTTCTGGCTGATGGCCAGGTTCGGGGTGGCGTACCACTCCCGCGAGGTGCCGTGCGACGTCGGCTCGACGAACGACCGGTCCGCCGCCGTGCTGCACCACGAGTCGTGACGCACCGCGATCAGCGTGCCGTTCGTGTCCGCGCCGAGGGCGATCTTCTGCACGGTCGCGGCGCGGCCCGCGGTCGCGGTGAAGACCTGCTCCCGGGTGAGCGCGGCCTTGATCGGCCGATCGAGGGCCCTGGCTGCTGCTGCCGCCAGGAACGCGGGCGCGGACGTGCGGCCCTTGCCGCCGAACGCCCCGCCGACGAACGGGTTCAGCGCGTGGACCGACGACGGATCGAGGGCCAGCGCAGCGGTCAGCTCCGCCGCCTGCAGATCCGACCCCTGGTTTCCGCTGTAGACGGTCAGTTGCCCGGACTCCCATACCGCGACCGCCGAGTGCGGCTCCATCGCGGCGTGGTTCTGGGTCGCGGTGCTGTACGTCGCCTCGACCACCACCGGACTCGCCGCCAGCGCGTCCTCGATGGACTCGACGCCGGGGGCGAGAACCGTGTGGGTCTGAGGTGAACCGTCGAAGGCAGGCGGCGCGTCCTCGGCCGAGGCGAGGCCGTCCTCCAGCGAGGTCAGGGCCGGCCGCGGCTGGTAGGTGACCTCGACGAGCATCGCCGCGTCCCGCGCCTGTTCGAAGGTCTCCGCCACCACGAAGCCGATCGGCTGGCCGTAGTACGTGACTTCCCTGTCCTGCAGGGGAACCCAGGTCTCGCCGAAGACCGGGGAGTTCGGCGTATGCAGCTCGAGCGGGTCGAACGGCGAGTACACGCCGATCACACCGGGCGCGCTCTTCGCCGCCGTGGTGTTCATGGCCTCGATCTCGCCGTGGGCGATCGTGCTGAGCACGATGTATCCGTAGGCCAGGCCGGGGAAGTTGTGGTCCGCCCCATACCTGGCCTGGCCGGTGACTTTCAGCGGCCCGTCCAACCGGCTGACCATCAACGGCTCCCCTCGGTCAGTTCGAGCAGTGCGCGGACGACGGTCCGCTTCAGCAACGACACCTTGAACTCGTTCTCGGCCAACGGCCTGGCACCGTCGGCCGCCACCGACGCGGCGGCCTCGAAGGCCGTCGGGGTCGCGGGCGCGCCGCGCAAGGCCTCTTCGACCGCGGTGAGCCGCCACGGCACGGTCGCCACGCCGCCGACCGCCACCCGGGCGTCGACGATCTGCGAGCCCTGGATGTCGAGCGCAACCGCGGCGGAGCACAGCGCGAACTCGTAGGACTGCCGATCCCGGACCTTGACGTACGTCGAATGTGACGCCCAGTCCAGCCGCGGTACCAGGACCTCGGCGATCAGCTCTCCGGGGCGCAGGTCGTTCTCCACCTCGGGCGAGTCGCCCGGAACGCGATAGAAGTCGCTCAGCCCGACGGTGCGGCTTCCCGTCTTGCTGACCAGGCGGACCTCCGCTCCCAGCGCGACGAGGGCGACTGCCACGTCGCTGGCGTGGGTCGCCACGCACGAGTCGCTCGTGCCCAGCACGGCGTGCATCCGGTTGGCTCCCGAGATCGCGGGGCAGCCGCTGCCGGGATCCCGCCTGTTGCACGGTGTGGCGACGTCACGGAAGTACGTGCAGCGGGTGCGCTGCAGCAGGTTTCCGCCGATGCTGGCCATGTTCCTGAGCTGCTGGGAAGCGCTCAGCAGCAAGGCGCGCGAGATCGCGGGGTACACGCCGGGGTGGACGGCGATGTCGCTCATCCGCTCCAGTGCGCCGATCCGCAGCCCGTCGCTGGTGTCGATGCCTCGCAACGGCAGCTCGTTGATGTCCAGGACATGCTGTGGCGTCAGGACGTTGAGCTTCATCAGGTCGACGAGGGTGGTGCCACCGGCCAGGAACGTGCCGGGTGACGCGAGGGCGTCCTCGACGGTGGCCGGTGCTGTGAGTTCAAAGGGACGCATCGGCGTGCCTCGCCTGTTCGATCGCCGCGATGATGTTCGGGTAGGCAGAGCAGCGGCAGATGTTGCCGGACATGAACTCCCTCACGTCCTCGACACCATCCTTGACCGCGGCGACTGCCGACATGACCTGCCCGGGGGTGCAGAACCCGCACTGCAGGGCGTCCTGGTCGAGGAACGCCTGCTGGACCGGGTGCAACCGATCCCCGTCGGAGAGTCCTTCCACCGTCGTCACCGGCTGCTTCACGGTGCCGGCCAGGGTCAGGCACGAGAGCACGGGCCTGCCGCCGACGTGCACGGTGCAGGCGCCGCATTGTCCTCGGTCGCACCCCTTCTTCGGACCGGTTATGTCGAGCCGTTCGCGCAACGTGTCCAGCAACGTCACACCGGGATCGATACTCAGTTGTTCTACCTTGCCGTTGACTTCGAGTGAGATGTCCACTGGACCTTCGTTTCCCCAGATCGTCCATGTTGGAAGCCATGACGGCACGGGTCGCGGTGGCGGCTACGTCGAGCCTCCGCGACACTGAAACGGATGCTCGTCCGCTTCAGCCGTCCAAGCTAGCGGATTATGATCCGCTTCGCAACGAGGGCACGCGGGAGCTACCCAGATCCAGGACGTGCTGCTTACATTTTGGACGAACGAGGCGAACGACCCGGGGGAGACGATGACGACGACGGGATCGGTCAGTCCCCGACGCGCGGACACCCGGCGCAACCACGAACGCATCCTCGCCGCCGCCGCCGAGTCACTGCGCAACTCGGACCAGGTGTCCTTCAACGCCATCGCGAAGAAGGCCGAGGTGGGGGTCGGCACGGTGTACCGGCACTTCCCCACCCCAGAGTCGCTGATCCTGGCGGTCTACCAGCGCGAGGTACAACATCTCGTCGACGTCGTGCCGAGCCTGCTCGAGACCCACACCCCCGAACAGGCGTTCCGCACATGGACGACCGAACACCTGGCCCATTTCCTCATGACCAAGCGAGGCCTGGCCAACGCGCTGCGCGCCGCCACGCCATCCCACGGAGAACTGCCCGCGAGCACCTACGAGACCCTGGTCGACGCGGTCGCCACGCTGTTGAAGGCCAACGTCGAAGCCGGAACGGTTCGTGCCGACCTCCACCCCGAAACCGTCCTTCGCGGCCTGGGCGGCCTCCTGTACCTCGACCGCAGCGGCGACTGGAAGGGCCAGACCGCGTGTCTCACCGACCTGCTGTGGCGCGGTATGTGCGATCACTCGGACTGAGCGCTCGGTGCGCTCTCGGCTGGTGGCTGGTCGTCGTGGCGCGCTGTGCGGAAGCCGGAGACGGCCAGCAGGAGCGCCGCGGTGGCGATGCCGGAGGCACTGAGCCAGAGCGCGGGTCCTGGACCAGCGGCGTCGGCCAGCAACCCGCCCAGCGGGGCGCCGACCACGACGACGGCGCGGTTGAGCGAGCGCATCGTGGCGTTCGTCCGGCCCTGCAGCCGATCCGGCGTGACGGCCTGCCGGTAAGCGAGCTCGATCGGTCCTTCGGCTCCGAATCCCAGTCCGTACACGAACTGGCCCGCCGCCGCGGCGGCGACGACCGCGATCCCGCCGGCCTCGAGCACGCGGGAACCCACGATCGTCCCGGGGATACCGACCCGGCGGCCGAGCACCTCCGACGCGGAACTGCCGAGCAGAGCGCCGACCCCGGCCAGGGCGAACGTGACGCCCAGGCCCGTCGCGCCGATGCCCAGCCCCAGGTAGGCGTAGGGCACGTAGACCGTGACGAACACGGCGTTGAACAGGAACCAGCCGTGCGTGGAGAGCGCGAGCGGTCGCAGTGTGGGGTGCCGGTAGACCCAACTCGCGCCCTCGCGCAGCTCGGCGAGAACCGACGTGGCGGTGGGTCGCGGTGCCGGGTCGCGCACGGGAACGGCGGCGATGAGCAGGCCCGACAGCGCGTAGCTCACGGCGTCGACGAGCACGGTGAGCGGTGCTCCGATCGCGGCCACCAGACCGCCGCCGAGCAACGGGCCGGCCGTCTGGGCCACCGCGTCGCTCTGCAGGAGGCGGGCATTGGCACGCGGCAGGAGTTCACGCGGCAGCAGGCGCGGCAGGAAGGACTGGTGGGCGGCGGCGTTCAGCACCGACAGCAGACCGAACAGCACCATCAGCGCGGCGAGCACCGGAACGTTCAGGTGGCCGGTGGCGGCGAGCAGGGGCACCCCGGCCAGCACGACCGCGCGGCCGAGGTCCGTGCCGACCAGCAGCGGTTTGCGGCGGACGCGATCGGCCAGCACGCCCGCGAACAGCCCCACCGCGAGGTAGGGGACCACGCCCGCGCCTCGGACGATTCCGACGTCGGTGGCCGTGCCCCCGAGGTCGGCGACGATGAGCACACCGACGGCGAAGACGCTGATGTAGGTGCCACCGTCGGAGATCGTGGAGGCGGCCCAGAAGCGGCGGAACCCGCGATGGCGCCGCAGCGGCACGGTCTGGTCCGTCATGTGGACCAGCCGACCATGAGGTGAGCGTAGTGCCCGCTCCGCGGCGACGACGGAGGGTCAGGGTCAGGTCGGGACTCCATCGCGCGTGTGCTCGGCGAGGTGTTCGGGAAGCTCGCCGGGTCTGTCAGTGATCGCGGTAAGGGTGGCGCTCGACGTGACGACGGTGCCGGGTGCGACCGGCCACAGCGGGTCGTTGCCGGCCGTCTCGCGCTTACCGGCGTACTGTCCGGTGGCCGGATCGATCAACAGCTCACGGGTTCGGGCCCCGATGTCGCAGGCCAATGCGACGCAGTGGCGACCGTCGAGGTCGACGGTGTGCTCGTCGATGCCGATCTCGGGGAGCTGAAGCAGACCGCGATAGAGCGCGGTGCGGAGGTCGGCGGGAAACAGGCAGCTGCGCAGCGCATCGGCCACGCGCGTCAGCGGATGTGAGAAGCGGGTAAGTGGGTGGTCGGTCTCGAGTCGGGCAAGGAGCTGATCGGGATCGCGGGGTAGCGCGGCAAGGAAGTCCGGGCTGGGGGCGCGCCAGCTGCCAGGACGCGGGCCCGGTCGCCGATTCTCGCGCTGGGCAAGGAAATCGCCGTAGGGCGCGCGGACACTGCCGGCGTGGTCCTGGTGGTCGAGGTCGATCCCGTCGGCGCAGGCTTCCTCTTCGGACCCGAGGAGCCACCATCGCCGCCCGGTGCGGCGCTGCTCGCTGATCCAGTCTCGGCTCGGCTCTCCCGGCACCCATCGGTCGGTGCGCAGCTCCTCCAACAGCATGTACCGGACGGTGGGTGTGCCGGATCGACCTCGCAGGAAACTGTGCGATCTCATCGCCCACGCGTGCGTTGACACGACCAGGTACTGGTCACGGCCCAGTGGCTCGTCGATGGCACGGAGCGCGTCGATCACCCGCTCATCCTGCCGGGGCCGGCACCGCATGTGTCCACGCTGGACGCCGCCACAGGATCTGGGTTCACGCAGTCCTCATCGACGGGTGAGGCGCCACCGCTGATGTGGGTACAGCCTTCGAGAGGCGGGTCCGGATCCGGGAGGAGCGTGTTGCTGTGAAGGTCGGTGTGGTCGGAGCGGGTGCGGTCGGAGCGGCGACGGTGTTGTCGCTGGTCGAACGCGGCGGGATGTGCCGGGAGATCGTGCTGGTCGACAAGGCCGCTGAGCGGGCCGCCGGCGTGGCCACCGACATGCGCTACGCCGCCCCACTGTCGCCCGTGGTGGACGTGCGCGCGGGTGGATATCAGGACCTCGACGACGCCGCGTTGGTGATCATCACGGCCGGAGTGAACGAGAAGACCGGTGGCGCGACCGATCGCTCCGATCCGCAGGGCCGCCTGCGCCTGCTGGACACCAACGCGAAGGTCTACGCCGACGTCGTGCCGCGGATCGTCGCGGTCGCACCACACGCGGTGTTGATGGTGGTCACCGACCCACCGGACCCGCTCGCGGATCTCACCCGCCACCTGGCCCGCCACGACCGGGTCTTCTCCACCGGCACGTTGATCGACAGCCTGCGCTTCCGCGTGCACCTGGCCGATCGGCTGCGGGTTCGGCCGTTGGACGTCCACGCGATGGTGGTCGGTGAACACGGCACATCCGAGGTTCTGCTGTGGTCGTCGGCCGAGATGGGCGGCATCCCCGTCCTCGACCTGCTCGACGACGGCGAGCAGCCGCTGGACGCGGTGCGCGCGGAGGTCGAGGAGAGCATCCGCTACGCGAACATCACGATCATCGAGGGCACCGGGGCCAGCCAGTACGGCATCGGGGCCGTCTCCGCGCGTCTCGCCGAGGCGGTGCTGCGGGACGAACGCGCTGCCCTCCCGGTGGCCGCTTACAACCCCGGCTTCGACGTCACCCTGTCCTTGGTCAGCGTGCTCGGCGCCGGTGGTGTCATCGAGATGCACCAGCCGCGGATGACCCCGGAGGAACGGGCTGCCCTCGACCGCAGTGTCTCCACGCTCCGCGACGCAACACGCCGCGCGCTCGCCGCCGTTGACCAGTAGCCCTCCTCCGGCACCAGCACCAATGCGCTCGGGGCTCACTGCGGCGATGCGCTGTGTAACCAGATCTTGACCGTTGGACAGGTCCACGCCTAGCATCCCAAGTCACATCTTGAAACGATTCAAGACCGCAGCCACGTCTGACAAAGAGGTCAAACGATGCGCAAGCCAGCGTCCCAGCGAGCGCGGGCGCTCGTCGCCCTCGCGGCAGCTGCCGTCCTCGCCACCGGGTGCAGTGCCGGCAGTCTCACCTCCAGCGGGGGCGACGGTGAGGGCGTCACGCTGTCGTTCCTCGCCAGCAACGGCCCCGAAGACATCGCCATCGCCGAAGGCTTGGCCAATGCCTTCATGGCCCAGAACGAAGGCGTGACCGTCGAGGTCGAGCAGCGCCCCCAAGGCACCGAGGGCGACAACCTCGTCAAGACGCGACTCGCCACCGGAGACATGGCGGACGTCTTCGTCTACAACTCCGGGTCGCTCCTGCAAGCCCTCGACCCGGCTCAGACCCTCGTGCCGGTCACGGACCAGCCGTGGACCAAGGACCTCGACAAGACATTCGTCGACGCGGTGTCCGGCAACGGCCAGGTCTTCGGCGCCCCGATCGGCACCGTCCAAGCGGGCGCCATCATGTACAACAAGGCGGTCTACGCGCAGCTCGGTCTCACGATCCCGCAGACGTGGGACGAGTTCATGGCGAACAACGCGGTGATCGCCGAGCGCACCGACGCCGCGCCGGTGATCCAGACCTACCGGGAGACCTGGACCTCGCAGCTGTTCGTCCTCGGCGACTTCCGCAACGTCCTGCAGACCGAGCCGACCTTCCCCGAGCAATACACAGCAGGGAAGGTGAAGTACGCGACGTCCGCGGCAGCATTGCGGGGCTTCCAGCACCAGCAGGCGGTGCACGACGCGGGCTACATGAACGAGGACTTCGGGTCCGCCACCTACAACGACGGGCTGCGGATGCTCGCCGAGGGCACGGGCGTGCACTACCCGATCCTCACCAGCGCGATCGGCGAGCTCGTCGCCAGCCATGCGGACGCGGTCGGCAACATCGGCGTCTTCGGGCTGCCGGGGCCCGACGCGGCCACGAACGGCATCACCGTCTGGACGCCGTCCGGGGCGTACACGCCGCAGACGACGCAGGGTGCGAAGCGCGACGCGGCGCTGCGCTTCCTGGCTTTCATCGCCAGCCCCGCCGGCTGCCAGGCGACGACCGAGGCGGCAACGCCGACGGGCCCGTACGTGGTGAAGGGCTGCGAACTCCCCGCGGACGTGCCGCCCGCGGTGCAGGACGTCCAGGCATACCTCAGCCGGGGCGCCGCGAGCCCGGCGCTGGAGTTCCTCTCCCCCGTGAAGGGGCCGAACCTCGAGAACCTGACAGTGGAGGTCGGCTCCGGCATCCGCTCCGCGGAGGACGCCGCGGCTCTCTACGACCAGGACGTCGCTCAGCAGGCCCAGCAGCTCGGCCTCGAGGGCTGGTGACCGGGCCGCGCTGAAAGCCGGCAGACCCGACCGGGTCGCCCGAGCCGGCTCGTCCCGACGAGCCGGCTCGGCGCCCGGACCCGCGCAGGGAGGCGCACGATGGCGACGAACACGATGGTCGAACCTGCGGCGCCGCCCGGCCGCAGCGCCCGACCCGTCAAAGCGGGCGGCAAGCGGAAGAGCCCGTACCCGCACTGGTTCTATCTCCCGGCGGCGATCGTCTACTCGGTGCTCTTCCTGGTGCCCACCTTCGCGTCCTTCTACTTCAGCCTCACCCGGTGGACGCTCTTCGACACCGAGTTCATCGGCTTCGGCAACTTCGTCACGTTCTTCGAGCAGCCACAGCTCGTCACCGGCCTGGTGAACACGATGATCTACGCCTTCGTCACGTCCGGGGCGAAGGTGGTGCTGGGCCTGCTCCTCGCGGTGTTCCTCACGTCGCAGATCATCGCCCGCGGATTCCTGCGATCGGTGATCTTCTTCCCCGTACTCGTGAGCACCGTCGGCGTCGGTATCGCGTTCCAGGTCCTCATGGATCCGCAGGAAGGACTCATCAACGACTCACTTGCCCTGCTGGGAATCGACGGGCCGGGCTGGCTCACCGATCCCGACCTCGCGCTGCTGTCGATCGCCGGGGTCGACGTCTGGAAGGGGGTCGGCCTGGCGACCGTCATCTACATCGCCGGCATCGTCTCGATTCCGCAGGAGTACCACGAAGCCGCGAGGGTCGACGGGGCCAGCTCATGGCAGAACTTCCGGCACATCATTCTCCCACTGGCGAGGCCCGCCACCGCCACGGTGATCATCCTGTCGCTCATCGGAGGGCTGCGGTCCTTCGAGCTCATCTGGGCGATGACGCGCGGTGGGCCGGGCTACACCTCGGACGTGATCGCGTCCGTGATCTACAAGCAGTACCAGGCCGGTTTCTACGGAATCTCCACCGCGGGCAACGTGGTGCTGTTCGTGGTCGTCACGGCGATCGTCCTGCCGCTGACGCTCTTCCTCAACCGGCGAGAGGTGGAGATGTGAACCGCACCTACCGCTACTGGGCCAGCACGCTCGGCCTCGTCCTCACGGGCATCATCTTCGTGGTCCCGTTCGCGTTCATCGTGCTCACGTCGCTGAAGACGCGGCAGGAGGCCAACCTCCTCGAGTTCTCCTGGCCCACCGAGATCGCTTTCGTCGACAACCTCGTCGACGTGATCCAGGCGCGCGATCTGATGCTCGTGATCGCCTTCATCAACAGCACGGTGCTGACGGTCGCCAGCGTGGCCGGCATCGTGGTGCTCTCCGCGATGGTGGCCTTCGTGCTGCAGCGGCGGAAGACGCGCTGGAACCCGTTCATCAACTTCCTCGTGCTGTCCGGGCTCATCATCCCACCGGCAGTGGTTCCAACGATCTGGGTGCTCCAGGGGATCAGCCTGTTCGACACCATGCTCGGGCTCATTCTCGTCGAGGTGGCGTTCGGCCTGTCGTTCTCGATCCTGCTCTTCCGGGCCTTCATCTCGACGATTCCGCGGGAGATCGACGAGGCCGCCATCATCGACGGTGCGGGCCCCCTGCGGGTCTTCTTCCGGATCATCCTGCCGCTGCTGAAGCCGGTGGTCGTCACGGTGATCGTCGTACAGGCGGTGCAGGTCTTCAACGACTTCGTGAACCCCCTCTACTTCCTCCCCGGCAATCCCACCGTGCAGCTCACGCTCTACAACTTCCAGAGCCAGTTCCAGACGAGCTACAACCTGCTCTTCATGGACATCCTGCTCATCACGATTCCGCCGCTCGTCATGTTCATCTTCTTCAACCGCCAGATCGTCGCCGGGATGACCTCCGGCGCCGTGAAGGGCTGAGCCAGAGCAGCCCACTCCCCTCCGCCGATCCGTTCCAGGAAGGACGTCCGTGACCGCTGCGCCGTCGACCCGCGTCATCCGCACCACCGCCGAGCACGCCACCGACCGCAGCACGGTCCCCACACCGACGCCACGCCTGTCCTGGGTGGTCGAGACCGACGTGCCGGACTGGCGGCAGGCGTCCGCCGAGGTGGAGCTCACGCCCACCGGTGACGGGGACGCGACGACCGTCCGGCTCGACGGCCCCGACTCGGTGCTCGTCGGCTGGCCCTTCGAGCCGCTGGCAGCCGGCGACGAGGTCGCCGTCCGGGTGCGGGTCACCGGTGCCGACGGTGGAACCTCCGCCTGGAGCGCCCCGCTGCCCGTCGTCGCGGGCTTCCTCGCCGACGGGCAATGGAGCGCGCGGATGGTCGGACTCGCCGACCCGCAGCAACCGGCTCAGCCGGTGCTCGTGCGCCGCACCTTCACCGTCGACCGCCCGGTCCGGCGGGCGCGCCTGTTCGCGACCGCGCACGGCGTCTACCAGGTCTCGATCAACGGGCACGACGTCGACGACGAGGTGCTGAAGCCGGGCTGGACCGCGTACCAGTGGCGACTCGTGCACGAGACGACCGACGTCACCGACCTTCTCGTCGACGGGGAGAACGCCGTCGGCGTCCGCCTGGCGGGCGGCTGGTGGACCGAGCGCTTCGGCTTCCGGGACGCCGCCGCGCGCGTCTACGGCGAGCAGCCCGAGGTCGCGCTGCAGCTCGTCGTGGATTACACCGACGGCACGAGCGAGACGATCGCCAGCGGCGAGGGCTGGCGGGCGAGCGGTGACGGCCCGACGACGCGCAGCGGGATCTATCTCGGCGAGCGCTTCGACGCGCGGCTCGAACCCGCGGGCTGGTCGAGTCCCGGCTTCGACGACCACGCCTGGTCGCCGGTGCGGGTCGACGGGGACGTCCCGGTGCCGCAGGCGCGCCGCTGTCCGGGCGCCCGCCGCGTCGCCGAACTGCCGGTCCGGGAGGTCATCACGACACCGAGCGGGAAAACGGTGCTCGACTTCGGTCAGAACCTCGTCGGGTGGCTGCGCCTCACCGCGCGCGGCGAGGCCGGAACGACGATCACGCTCAAGCACGCCGAGGTCCTCGACGACGGTGAGCTCGGCACGCGACCGCTGCGCGCGGCCGAGGCCACCGACACGTTCACGCTCGCCGGCGCGGGCGAGGAGACGTGGGAACCGTGGTCGACGTTCCACGGTTTCCGCTACGCGCAGGTCGACGGCTGGCCCGGCGAGCTCGACCCGTCCGATGTCGTCGCCGTGGCCGTGAGCAGCGACATGCGCCGCTCCGGCGAGTTCGAGTGCTCCCACGAGCAACTGCAGCAGTTGCACGAGAACATCGTCTGGGGGATGCGCGGCAACTTTCTGCACGTGCCCACCGACTGCCCGCAGCGCGACGAGCGGCTCGGCTGGACCGGCGACATCCAGGTCTTCGCGCCGACCGCCACCGACCTCTTCGACTGCAACGGGTTTCTGGCGAGCTGGCTGCAGGACCTCGCGCTCGAACAGGAAGCGGCGGGCGGCATCGTTCCGTTCGTCGTGCCGCACGTCCTCGGCAGGCCCATCCCCGCGGCCGCCTGGGGAGACGCCGCCACGGTGGTCCCGGCGGTGCTCCACGAGCGCTACGGCGACCGGCAGGTGCTCGTCGACCAGTACCCGAGCATGCGCGCGTGGGTGGAGACCATCCTGGGGCTCGCGGGCGAGCGCAGGCTCTGGGAGGGGAAGTTCCAGTTCGGCGACTGGCTCGATCCTGCGGCGCCGCCCCAGCGGCCCGGGGAGGCGAAGACCGACCCCGACGTCGTCGCGAGCGCCCACGTCTTCCGCTCCACCGACATCCTCGCTCGCACGGCCGCGCTCCTCGGGTACACCGACGACGCGCAGCGTTACCGGCGCATCGCCGAGGAGGTGCGCGCCGCGTTCCTGCGCGAGTACGTCACGGGCGCCGGGCGGATGCTCTCGGACACCCAGACCGCGTACGCGATGGCCATCGAGTACGGCATCGCCACCGACCCGCAGACGCGCACGCAGATGGGAGACCGGCTCGCCGATCTGGTCCGCGCGGCCGGGTACCGGGTGGCCACCGGCTTCGTCGGCACCCCGATCGTCTGTGACGCGCTGACGAGCACGGGGCACGTCGACGTGGCGGGCCGGCTGCTGCTGCAGACCGAGAACCCGTCGTGGCTCTACCCCGTGACGATGGGGGCGACCACGGTCTGGGAACGCTGGGACAGCATGCTCGAGGACGGTTCGATCAACCCGGGCCAGATGACGTCGTTCAACCACTATGCGTTCGGCGCGATCGCCGACTGGATGCACCGCACGGTCGCCGGTCTGGCAGCCGCCGCGCCCGGGTACCGGGAGCAGCGGATCGCGCCGCATCCGATCGCGGGGCTCGACTTCGCCCGGGTCACGCACGAGACCCCGTACGGGAGGGCGGCCGCCGGCTGGGAGCGAACCGCAGGCGGCGTCGTCGTGACCGCGGTGGTGCCGGCCGGCACCACCGCCACCGTGCACCTGCCCGACGGGTCGGACCCGCTGGTCGTCGGCTCGGGATCGCATTCCTGGACGGTCGCCGTGAACGGCCGATCCGCGCCCGGCGGCGCCGTCTCACTCGACTCCGAGCTCGCCGACATCGTCGACGACCCGGCGGCGTATGCGGCCGTCATGGGCACGCTGCGCGAGTACGACGAGGAGCAGGCGCGGGAGTTCCGCGACACCACCCGGTGGGTGCGCGGCAGCCGGCTCGCCGACGTGATGCGCCGGATCCCGCCGGTCGTCCAGACCGAGGTCGCCGAGGCCCTCGCCGGCGTGACCCGGGCCCGCCGTGCGGGATGAAACGTTCCATGCGGTGATCACGAGTCGCCGAGGCGAGGCCTGACCGTGCGCCACCACGAGGAGACGCTCGCTGCGTTCGTCGCCGACGCCCGCGGTGAACCGGACGCCGTGGGTGTCGTCGTCGTGGGGTCGGTTGCCCGGGGCACCGAGCGGGCGGACTCCGACGTCGACGTGTACCTCGTCGTCACCGACGACGCGTTCGCTCGCGCGGGCGAGCAGAACCGGCTGAGCTACGTCCGGCGGGACGTCGGCACGTACGCGGGTGGGTACGTCGACGTGAAGGTCGCGACGGAGCACTACCTCGTGGTGGCTGCCGAGCGCGGTGACGACCCGGTGCGGGCGTCCTTCGCCGGGGCCCGTGTGGCCTGGTCACGCAGCGACGACCTCGATGATCTCGTCGCGCGCGTCCCGGTCGTCCCCGACGGCGCGTGGGAGACGCGGGTGGCCTCGTTCATCGCCCAGGCCCGGCTGTACGGGGAGTACTTCCTGCCGCAGGGCGCGAAACTCGCCAACGACTTTCTCCGCCACCACGCCGCCGTCCATCTGGTGACAGCCGCTGGCCGAGCCCTGTTGGCGCACCACCGCGTGCTCTTCCGGGGGCCGAAGTACCTCGAGGAGACCCTCCGGACGCTCGACCGGCTCCCGGAGGACTACCTCGACCTCATGTCCCGCGTGCTGACCAATCCCACACCGGACGCCGGGGCCGCGCTGCTGGCGGCCGTGGAGGCCTTCCACCCGTGGCCGTTGCCGGCCGCCGAGACGCTGTCGGTGTTCGTCCGCGACAACGAGCTCGCGTGGCTGACCGGCACCCCGCCGCCCGAGTTCTCCTGACTACCGTCGCCCGAACTGCAGCGACGGCACCGCCCGTAGCCCCGACGTCGTGGGCCGCTGCGCGAGCTCCAGGTCCTGCATCGTGAACCGCTTGCCGTCGATCGAGGTCACCGCGTCGACGGTGGTGGCGAGCTCGGTGTTGGCCCGCAGCGCGCCGAGCCCGGTGCCGAGGACACGCACGACGACGGTGTTCTCGCCGGCGCGCAGCGCGTCGGTGACGTCGACGGCGTAGGGCGGCGCCCACGCCCAGCCGCAGACGACGTCGTTCACGATCACCTGGGCGACCTCGCCCACCGGTGCGGCGACGTCCGCCCGGTACGACGCTCCGCGCAGTGCCGGCTCGCCGGGGACGTCGCGTGGCTCGGCCCTCACGGGACCGAGGTCGAGCAGCACGCGCCCGCCGAGCCGATCGCCGTCGACGATCACGGTCGTCTCGTAGGAAGCGCCACCCGAATAGTCGGCCCGCCCGGGGTCGTCCTCCCAGCGGTGCGGCACTGCCACGTCGTTCCGCTCCTGGGGAGCGTCCTCGTACGCGACGGTCCACGGCCCGGTGAGGTCGACGGCGTCGGCGGGGCCGTCCGCCGAGGCGGCCGGGACATCCTGGTCGGGCGCGGGCAGCGCGACGAGGACGGCCGCCTCGTACGGCTGCAGGTCCAGCGGCACCCCGCCGTCGACGACATCGACCCGGTGCGCCCGACCGGTGCGCGCGTCCCACCGCTCGAACGCGGCGGCGTCATCGCGGGTGCGCAGCACGAAGGACTGAGGGTGCGGACCGGTGTTCGCGACGAGATAGACGTCGGCCTCCCCGGCACGGCGGTGCACGACGCCGACGTCCGGCGTCACGGGACTCGTCGGGGCGTCCGGCGGCACGACCGCGGCGAGCGCGGGCAGCAGCGCGTCGACGTCGTCCACGGCGACCCAGCCGTCCCGCTGGACGGCGCCGCCCACGGTGACGACGGCACCGCCCGCGGCGACGTGCTTCTCGAGCAGCCGTGCCGTCTCCACCGGCAGGTCCCGGACGAACGGCAGGACGACGACGCGGTACCGGCTCCAGTCGGCCTCTCGCAGCGCGATGTCGTCGACGAGGTCGTAGTCGTACCCGGCCTCACGCAACGCCGCGGGAAGGCCCTCGCCGATGTGGCCGCGGGTCGCACGCCACAGGTCGAGGTAGCCGCGTGTGCCGGGTTCGAAGCGCAGCGCGGCGTCGCGGCTGGGCGCGTAGAGAGCGACGTCGACGACCGGGTGGCCCTGGCGCAGCAGCCAGCACAGGCGGTGCAGGTAGCTCGCGAGCGCGGGCATGGCCGGCCACCACGGGTTCACGTCGCTGAGGGCACCGGCCGCGTAGAAGATCCAGCCGGGCGGCTGCGCGCTCGGTGGCGAGTACGGCCAGCCGTGCCCGATGAGCTGGTTGACGCCCAGGAGCAGGTGCTCGTGTGCCTCACCGACCAGATCGAGCGGCGTCGCGGCCAGCGACGGCGAGTGCACCCAGGTCCAGGTCTCCGACGAGACGACGGGCCGCTGGTACAGGTGCGCCGCCGACGTGGCCCACTTCGTCTGCGTGACCGACCGCCACCCCCAGCCCTCCCCCTCGGGCAGGTCCGCGTGCCGGTACGCGCTCAACGCACCGGGCGGCTGCCCGTAGCTCTGGATGCGGAACAGGACGCCGTGCCGCTGCGCCCACTCACGCACCACGGCGACGAAGTTCTCCTCGTAGAGCTCCCCGAGCGTCGTCGCGACATCGGAGCGGACCCGCTCCGAGCCCACAACGCGGGTGTGCAGCAGCGGCAGCTCGGGCAGGAGGTCGTAGCCGCGACGGGCGCGGAACTCCTCCGGCAGCGAAGGCGTCCAGTCCGCGCCGTACACCTCGAGGCTGTCGCAGAAGACCGCGGTCACGAGCTCGCTCGGGACCGCGGCGAGGATCGGGTCGGCGACGGCGCGCAGGTGCGTCTCGGTCGCCGTCCGGCTGAGGTGGTCGAGCACCGGTCCTTCCGCGCCGAGGGCCGCCCGCTTGACGTTCTGGCCGGTCGGGCTCGACAGCGCGAGAAGGACGACGCGCGGCCCGGACCCGTCCGGGATCTCGACGACGCCGCCGCGGACCGGCAGCTGCCGCCACCGCACGGGCGGTTCCTGCAGGGAGCCGTCGCCGATGTACGCGGCGATGAACCGGTCACCGGGCCAGGGCTGCGCGACGGGGATCCGGGCAGCGCGTGGCGGCACCTCGCGCATGTCCCATCGCAGCTGCCGCGCAGCGGTCTCGTCCGTGATGTGCGGGCCGCCGAACGACCACCCGCTGCCGATCGTGACGTCGAAGCGCAGGCCGAGCCGGGATGCCGTCTCGGCGGCGAACCGCAGCCGGGACAGGAACCGCTCGGAGAGGAAGCCGCCCGCCGTCCGGTCCACTTCGGACGTCGACAACGGATACGTCGAGCAGACCTCGACTCCGCCGATGCCCGCGGCTGCCATGGCCTCCAGCTCGCGGGCGAGCTCGGCCTCCTCGACGACGGGGCCGAACCACCACCAGCGCATCATCACGCGGCTGCGCGGCGGTGGGGCGGCGAAGCACTCGCGCAGCTTCCGGGCGGTCGGCTCGGCAGACGTCATCGTCGCGGGCTCCCTTGATCAGCGTCTGTGAAACGTATCAAGGTCACACTGCGCGTGGCGGGAACAATCGGGAGCTAGCGAGGTGCCGCGAGGACGTCTCGGACCACGTCCTCCAGCGTGACGCCGGCCAACTCGCGCTTCAGGGTCTCCTCGATGCCCTCGTAGATACCCTGCATCGCCGGCCGGATGCCGTAACCGACCACGCACCCCTGGTCCGGGGTGGCGCGGTGCATCGCGAACAGCGGGCCGGGTTCCACCGCCTCGTACACGTCCAGCAGGGTCATCGACTCCAGCCCGCGCGCCAGCACCCAGCCTGCGCCCACACCCCGCCGGGACTCCACGAGCCCCGCCCTGCGCAGCTCGCCGAGCAGCCGCCTGATCACCACGGGATTGGTGTTGGCGCTGGTCGCGATCTGCTCGGACGTGGCGACCTCGTGGCCCTGTCGCTGGTAGAGCCCGATCCAGGCGAGAGCGTGAGCGGCGATGGTCAACCTGCTGTTGGCGCTCATGAACCCTCTCTCTCCGCTGCAACGATCCATGTTACGACGGGCACAGTCGTAACAGAGACTGTTGCGAATGACAGTCGTAACATCTAGCGTTACGACTGTCAGCAAAACTCGACCACCGAGGTGGGAAGACATGAACAAGCCGCTCACGGGCAAGGTCGCCCTGGTCACCGGGGGATCCCGCGGACTGGGAGCCGCGACCGTACGGCTGCTGGCCGAGCGGGGCGCCGACGTCGCGTTCACCTATGCCAACTCCGAGAAGAAGGCGCAGGCCGTCGTCGACGACGTGCGCGGCACGGGCGCGAAGGCCGTCGCCTTCAAGTCCGACCAGGCGGACATGAGCCAGGCGCGGGTGCTGATCGACAACGTGGTCGCCTACTTCGGCGGCCTGGACATCCTCGTCAACAACGCGGCGATCTCGCCGGAGCAGGGCCGCACGGTGGACGACCCGGATGCCGACACCGCCGCGCTGGACCGGATGCACGCCACCAACTACCTCGGCGTGATCGCCACCATCCGGGCCGCCTCCCAGGTGATGCGCACGGGCGGCCGGATCGTCACGGTGAGCTCGGGACTCGGCACCCGGGTCGGTGTGTCGGGCGTTGCCGACTACGCGGCGACCAAATCGGGGGTCGAGAGGTACACCCTGGGCGTCGCGCGGGACCTCGGGCGCAAGGACATCACGGCCAACGTCGTGGAAGCCGGATTGATGGAGAGCGGAATGGAGCCGCCGGACGCCGAGACCCTCAAGGCCTTGCTCAGCTCCCTCTCCCTGCAGCGCATGGGCCACCCCGACGAAATCGCCGCGGCGATCGCCTTCCTGGCGAGCCCCGAGGCGTCCTACGTCACGGGCGCAGTGCTGGACGCCCACGGCGGCTACAACGCCTGAACCGGAGCCCCGCCCCGCAGGAATGGCCTCGCTCTACCGGCGATCCGCCCCCGGCGAGATGCGGGCCGCCTTCGGCCGCACCACGGGCTCCGCTCGGGGCAGCACCCGGCACAGCGCGTCCAGCTCGTCCGCCGATGTGCTGGCCCACCGACTGACGCACGTGCTGGCGGACGGGCGAACCTTCGCCATGCTCGCTGGGGCGCCGGCGGTCGGCGTCGGTCTGATCACCCTCCGACCGAACGTCTGGTACGAGGGCGAGGTCGGGCTGCTCGACGAGCTGTACGTGGTGCCCGAGCTGCGCAGCCAGGGCATCGGCACGGCGGTGATCGACTTCCTCGTTCAAGTCAGTGGGCGTCGTGGTGCGGCCAGCGGTGGGGGACCTCGATCCCCGCGCGGGCGAGGAGGGCGTCGTGGGCGGCCTGCAGTTCGGGGCGCAACGCGTCGAGGTCGACCGTCGTGCACACGCCGTCGCGGACGACGACCTGGCCATCCACCAGGACGTCCCGGACCGAGCGACCGTCGGTGCCCCAGACGAGCTGCAGTGACACGTCGCCGCGGGGCAGCCAGTTGAACATCGTCGCGTCGTGGACGACGACGTCGGCGAGCTTGCCGGGCTCCAGCGAGCCGATCCGGTCAGCCATGCCGATCGCCTCGGCGCCGCGGATCGTCGCCAGCTCGAAGGCCGTGTCGGCGCCGAACCGCATCGGGTCGCCGCGGGAATCCCGAGCGATGCCCGCGGCGGCCGCCACGGCGCGCAGGATGTCGCCGATGTCGCCGGCGTTCTCGGCGTCGCAGCCGAGCGCGACGCGCCCGCCGCGCTCGACGATGTCGGCGTGGCGGCTGCGGCTCGTCACCCCTTGGCCCATGCGCAGGTAGGACCACGGGCAGTAGGCGATCGCCGTGCGCGTGCCGAGTACCAGCTCCACCTCCGCGTCGTCGAGCCACACCCCGTGCGCGATCAGCAGGTGCTCGCCGAGCACGCCCAGGTCGGCGAGGTGCTGCAGCGGACGCTTGCCGGTCCGGGCGAGGTACTCGGTCGGGTCCGAGCTCGTCGGCGACATGTGCATCGTCATCTGCGCGCCGGCCTCGCGCGCCAGGGCGGCGGCGCCGGCGAACAGCTCGTCGCTGCCGAGGTTGTGGCCCACCAGCGTGACCCAGCCCTCGATCAGCCCGCCCTTCGGCCACGTCGCCAGCACCTCGCGCTGCAGATCGAGCGCCTCGTCGACCGGCGCGCCGTACGGCACGCCGTCGACGTCCCAACCCCAGCGACCGACGGTGCCGCGTACCCCGACCGATGCGAGCGCCTCGCCGACGCGATGCGGGTGGGCGACTGTGCCGGCCTCCACGACGGTCGTCACGCCGAGGCGGAGCGCGGCGACCGCGCTGATCGTCGCGCTCAGCGCGTCATCGTCGGCCGTGTGGGCGCCGTGCACCGGTACGGCCCACGAGAAGATCGCGTCACCGAACTGGATCATGTCGGGGATACACGACTTGATCAGCGGGTCGCCGGTGTGGTGCTGATGGGCGTTGACCATGCCCGGCGTGACGACGCAGCCCGTGGCATCGAGCACGTCGGCATCCGGGTACCGCGCCGTCAGCTCGGACGTCTTGCCCACGGCGACGATCCGGTTGCCGTCGATCGCGACGGTACCGCCGACGAGCACCTCGCGCGCCGGGTTCATGGTCACGACGTCGCCGCCGCGGACGAGCAGGGGCACGGAGGGTCCCTTCGGAAGAGTCGATCTAGAGGGTGAGGTCGTCGGGTTTCATGCCCCGCAGCTCGTCGTAATCCACCTCGACGCACGACAGCCCGCGAGACAGCGCGATCACCTTCGCCCGGGTTGATCCGCCGAGCGACGAAGACCCTGCGGATCTCGCCCAGGGCAGCAGGCTGTAGGTGGCGCCCGTCGTCAGGATCGGCGAAGGCCGCTGGCGCACGATACCTCGGACGTAAGGACATCACGGCCAACGTCGTGGAAGCCGGATTGATGGAGAGCGGAATGGAGCCGCCGGACGCCGAGACCCTCTCCCTGCAGCGCATGGGCCACCCCGACGAAATCGCCGCGGCGATCGCCTTCCTGGCGAGCCCCGAGGCGTCCTACGTCACGGGCGCAGTGCTGGACGCCCACGGCGGCTACAACGCCTGAACCGGAGCCCCGCCCCGCAGGAATGGCCTCGCTCTACCGGCGATCCGCCCCCGGCGAGATGCGGGCCGCCTTCGGCCGCACCGCGGGCTCCGCTCGGGGCAGCACCCGGCACAGCGCGTCCAGCGCACTCGACCAGGCGCTGTCCGACGGTGTGGCATAGCCCACGACCAGCGCGTCCCCGCGCCGCACGGGCTCACCGCCCGACGCCGCGTCCCCCTCCGACTCCGGTGCTGCGGCCCCGTCCCGTGCCGGCTCCCGCGCTCCGGTCGACCGGAGGGCGAAGGACCCGAGACCCTCCAGGGCGAGACCCTGCGCGGCTGCAGCAGAGACCACGGACTGCTCAGTGCCCGGCGGGAGTTCGACGACGGCGTGCAACCCCGCTGCGATGCCCGACACGCTGATGCCGGGCGCGTGCTCCGCGAGAGCCGCGACCAGCTGGTCGCGGCGGCGGCGGTACCGCAGCCGCATCGCCCGCACGTGCCGGTCGTAATCCCCGGACGTGATGAACTCCGCGAGCGTCAGCTGGTCGAGGGCGCTGGGAGCCCAGTCCACGTGCCCCTTGGCCTCCACCGCTCCGCGTACTACCGACCCGGGGAGCACGATCCAGCCGATGCGCAGCCCCGGCGCGAGCGACTTGCTCGCCGTGCCGAAGTACACGACCCGCTCGGGATCGAGCCCCTGCAGCGCACCGACGGGCTGACGGTCGTAGCGGAACTCGCCGTCGTAGTCGTCCTCCAGGACCAGTCCGCCCCTGGCGCGCGCCCAGTCGACCGCGGCCGCCCGCCGGTCGGCGCGCAACGCCCCTCCGATGGGGTACTGGTGTGCCGGCGTCAGCAGGACGGCGCCCGCGCGCTGGAGAGGGAGCTCCTCCGTGCGCGTGCCGTCCTCGTCCAGCAGGAGGGCGTGGGTGCGCAACCCCGCCTCGGTCAACAGGTCCTGGTATTGGGGGACGCCGTACGACTCGATGGCCACGGTTCGCACGCGGCGCGCGCTCAACACCCCGCCGATCAAGCGCAGCGCGTGCACGAAGCCCGCGCAGATCAGCATGCGCTCCGGGTCGGCGTACACACCGCGCGCTCTGGCCAGGTAGTCGGCGAGGGCAGTGCGCAGTTCGATGCGACCGCGCGGGTCGCCGTAGCCGAACGCCTCGTGCGGTGCGGCCGTCAGTGCTCGCCGGGCCGCCGCCAGCCACTGTGCACGCGGGAAGCTCGCGAGGTCGGGGTTGCCGGGCAGCAGGCTGTAGGTGACGCCCGCCGTCCGGATCGGCGAGGGCCGCTGGTGCACGATGCGATCCGTGCCGCTCGCCGGTGCCCTGCGGGGTTCGGCACGCCGGGCGACGCGGGTGCCCGAACCCTGCTGCGAGGTGAGCCAGCCCTCTGCGACCAGCTCGGCATAGGCATCGGCGACGGTGTTGCGGGCGATGGACAGATCAGCGGCAAGGGTGCGGGACGAGGGCAGCCGGGCGCCGGGTGCGAGGCGCCCCGTTCGGACGGCCTCACGCAGGGCGTCCATCAGGGAAGCCCGCAGGCCGTGGCCGCCGCGCAGGTCAAGGCGACCCAGGTACAGATCGGCTCCGAGGCCCTGGGAAGACGCATTGTCCCTCGGCGAATTGGCCCGCTCCCCTGCCATGGAAATGCACCATACCCCTGGCCCACTGGCCGCTTAGCCTGGGAGCCATGACAACGAACGAACGCCTTCCGGAAAACGGTCGGAGAATCGATCTCGCCAAGCTGGCGCCCGACGTCTTCAAGGCCCTGATCCGCCTCGACACCGCCGCGCGGCAGGGTGTCGACCAAACATTGGTCGAGCTAGTGAAGGTCCGCGCATCGCAGATCAACCACTGCGCGTTCTGCATCGACATGCATACCAAGGACGCTCTGGCCCACGGCGAGTCGGTCGACCGCATCGTGCAGCTCAGTGCGTGGGGCGAGTCGCGGCACTTCTACACGGCGAAGGAGGTGGCAGCGCTCGAACTGACCGAAGCGATCACCGTGCTCACAGACGGGTTCGTGCCCGACGAGGTGTACGCGAGGGCAGCGAGCCAGTTCGACGCGACCGAGCTTGCCCACCTGATCGGGGTCATCACGGTGATCAACGCCTTCAACCGCGTGAGTGTGACGGCGCGGAACGTGCCGGGCCACTACACGCCGGCACAGGCGCACTGAGCTCCCGACCGCCTGCGGCGAGCGATCCGCCGCCGTCATGCCCGGGCCGCGGGAAGCGGCCCCGCACAGCTCATCCAGGCATGCTCGGCACTCCCCATGCGGGGTCCGCGGCCGAGTGCCGTCGGACCGCTGAGCAGCGCTCCGCCTTTCGGTAATTCCGAGGGTTCGAATCAATTCCTCCCCGGCTCGACCGTGCTCATTTTCCACCACTTCACCGGCCGTACCGACCTGTTCATTCGGTCCGCGCCGGCCACAAAGGAGAGATCCATGATTTCACCCATCGTACGGAAAACCGTCGGCGAACCATCGCCCGGAATCAGCAGCAAGCTCGCGGTTCTGCTTGCCGTCGCCAGCGGGGTGGCGGTGGCCAACATCTACTACGCCCAGCCTCTGCTGGACCGGATCGGACGCGACCTCGGAGTCGGCCCGGCCGGGCTCGGGCTGGTCACGACCGTGACCCAGGTCGGCTACCTGCTGGGCCTGATCCTGATCGTGCCGCTCGGCGACCTGATCAACAGGCGGGTCCTCATCGTGGCGGGGTGTGTGATCGCCGCGGCGGCCCTCGTCGGCGTGGCGGTGGCACCGCAACCGCTGATGTTCCTCGTCGCCAGCGGCATCGTGGGAGTGGCGTCCGTCGTGCAGCAGGTCATCATCGCCTACGCGGCCGTGCTGAGCAGTCCCGAGTCGCGCGGGCGCATCCTCGGCATCGTGACCAGTGGTGTGGTCATCGGCATCCTGCTCGCCCGGACCGTGTCCGGTCTGCTCGCCGATGCCCTCGGCTGGCGCTCGGTCTACGTGGTCTCGGCGCTGCTCATGCTCGCGGTCGCGCTCGTCCTGGCCCGCAAGCTGCCGCCGGAAACCACTCGGAGCGCCGTCTCGTACCGCCGCCTGATCTCATCCGTCGTCACGCTCACGGTTCACGAGCGCGTGTTCCGCGTCCGCAGCCTGATCACGCTGTTCATGTTCGCCGGGTTCGGCGCCCTCTGGGGCTCGATAGCACTCCCGCTGACGGCCGCGCCGTGGAACCTGTCCACCACCGAAGTGGGCCTGTTCGGTCTCGTCGGCGCCGCAGGAGCGATCGGGGCCGCACGCGCCGGCACCCTGGCCGACCGCGGACTGGCCCAGTGGGTCACCGGTGTATCCCTCGTCCTGTTCCTCGCTTCGTGGGCACTGATCGCCTGGCTGCCGACCTCTCTGATCCTGCTGATCGTCGGAATCGTCGTCATCGACCTGGCGGGACAGGCCATCCACGTCACCAACCAGCAGTTGATCGTGGCGATCGACCCCAATTCCAGCAGCCGCCTCATCGGCAGCAACATGGTCTATTACGCCATCGGCACGGGCCTGGGCGCGATCGCGGCAACCATCGCCTACAGCGCATGGGGCTGGACCGCCGTCTGCATTCTCGGCGCAGGCCTCAGCACAGTGGCACTCCTGATCTGGGGCGTCGACAGGATCTCTGTGAACCGGGGCGAGTCACGAACTGCGACATCTCGGCCGGACACCGCTCCTGCCCCGGCCGGACTGTCCGAGAACCGCGCCGCGTAATGAGAGCGCATTCCCCGCAGCACCGGCGAAGCTTCACCGACTCGGAAAGCTGGCGGTGACGTGGAAGCGCTCCCCCTGTGGTCCGAGGATGCTCAGGAACTCCACCGGCCGGTCGTCGGCCCGGCCGAACCAGTGCGGCAGGTGGGTGTCGAACTCGGCAACCTCACCCGGCCCCAGCACGAGATCGTCCGTTCCGAGAACGAGACGCATCCGCCCGTCCAGGACGTAGAGCCAGTGATACCCGGCGTGCGACCGCGGCCGCGGCTCGGGCTCGTCGGATTCCGGTGTCAGGATGTGCTTGAACGCTTGCAGCCCACCAGGCCGCCGAGTCAAGGGGATCACGATCATCCCGTTGCGGGTGACCGGGCGCAGGTACACACGGGGGTCACTGGCATCAGGGGCTCGCACCAACTCGTCGAGCGGCACCCGGAACACCTCTGCCAGCGGCAACAAGACCTCCAGGCCCGGCTTGCGATGGCCCGACTCCAACCGTGACAGCGTGCTCACCGCGATCCCGGTTCGCGCCGACAAGGCAGCAAGGGTGATCCCGCGGCGGCGACGCAGCTCCCGCAACCGGGGCCCCACCGCGTCCAGCACGGAGCCGATCAGTTCGTTCATACGGCCACGGTGTCCGCCACTTGCACTTCGCTCAACTTTTGTTGCCGCTGCGACAACGCCGGATATGTACTCCGCGTCCCAGGTCGATGCGCCGGCGTCGACATCGAGGAGGAGGCACGCCCATGGACGCACCCAGGTGGGACCAGATGTATCGCACCCACGGTGACCTCATCAGTGAGAACCCCAACGCGACCTTGGTCGCCGAGGTCCGCGACCTGCGACCCGGACACGCACTCGATGTGGGATGCGGACACGGCGCTGACGCCCGTTGGATGGCCGAGCACGGCTGGGACGTGACTGCGATCGACCTCTCCGGCGTCGCTCTCACCCGAGCCGCCGCGCGAACCGAGGCCGATGCACGCGTGACCTGGCGGCAAGGGGATCTCCTCAGCATCGACCTCCCGCACCAGGCGTTCGACCTGGTGTCAGCCCACTACCTGCCGCTGCCCCGAAGCGAGGACCACGCATCGCTGCGGCGCCTGCTCGATGCCGTGGCGGTCGGCGGAACCCTGCTCGTGGTCAACCACGACCTCGCCGACTTGTCTCCGGAGACCCGCCGAGCAGCCGAGGACCACTACCTCACTCCCGACATCATCGCCTTCCTCCGCCCCGGGTGGACCGTCGAGGTGCATGAGCGGCGACCACGGACGAACCCCGCACCCGCCGGCACGAAACACACCCACGACATCGTCCTGCGGGCCCGACGTGGCCGATAACATCGGGCTCGGCCCGAACCCGGCGTCACTCAGAGATCATTGCGAGGATTCTCCTGGTGGACAACTCGCACAATCCGAGCGCATTCGCCGGAAATACCGTGCCGCATCATGTGGATTCTCCGATCGCTCGCGACCCGGCAACTCGGCAGTCACCATAGGCATCGCAGGAGTGTCGGCGGTGTCCTGAAACACAGCCCGGTCTCCGGGACGATATCGAGGGGAATCAGCGTGAGGAATGACAGACGGGCGTTCATCGGGTCGTTCACCTCGTCGGGGGGTCGAGGCATCATCGTCGCCGAGGTCGACGAGGCGACCGGCGCGTTGCAGGAACGCAGCGTCACCGACGTCGTGGCGAACCCGTCGTTCCTCACGCTCTCCCCCGACGGCACGGTGCTGTACGCGGTCTCCGAGGACGACGACGGCGCTGCCGCAGCGTTCAGCACGAGCGGCGTGGGCGCCGGCGCTGACGACGAGGAGCCGTGGACGCTGCGGCTGCTGGGCGAACAGGTTCCGGTCGGCGCCGCGGTCCCCACTCATCTGACGCTCACCGCCGGACATCTCCTCACCGCCAACTACGGCTCGGGCAGCGTGACCGTGCTGCCGCTGGGAGCCGACGGCGCCTTGCGGTCCGCGAGCGGCATCCGGCAGCACGAGGGAAGCGGCCCGAACGCCGACCGCCAACGCGGCCCACACGCCCACCAGGTGGTCACCGATCCCACTGATCGCTGGGTCCTCAGCGTCGACCTCGGCACCGACTCCGTGTGGATCAGCACCCTCGACACCACCTCCGGGGCGCTCTCGCCGCACCGCGAAACGCCGCTGCGGCCCGGCTCAGGACCCCGCCACCTCGCCTTCCACCCCGCAGGCGATCACGCGTACGTGATGAACGAACTCGACCCCACCATCACCGTCTGCCGCTGGGACCCGCAGACCGGCAGCCTCGACCCTGTGCGCGAGACCCGCGTCCTGCCCGACGACGTGTCGGTCCAGAGCTACGCGTCCGAGGTCGTCCCGTCGATCGACGGCAGGTTCGTCTGGACCGCCAACCGCGGGCCCGACAGCATCTCCGTGCTCGCACTCGACCCCACCTACGAGCATCCGCAGTTGATCACCACCGTGGAGTACGGCGGGCGCTGGCCTCGCCACCTCACGCTGGGACCCACCGGCCGGCACCTCTACGTCTCCGATGAGTACTCGGGCGACGTGACCTGGCTCGACATCGACCCGGACACCGGTGTTCCCTCCGTTGCCGGGTCGCTCCCGGCTCCCGCCGCATCCTGCGTGGTCTTCGGCTGATCCAGGTCGTCCGGCCAGGACGGGCGAAGATCGACGAGCATGGGCGTGCAGGCCGGGCTTCGGGACCCGTCCCGGCTCCCCTCCACGGAAGGAACCCCATGCGGATCACCGGCGCGGACGTCGTCGTCACCAGCCCGGGACGCAACTTCGTCACGCTCGAGATCACCACCGACGACGGGCTGACCGGCTACGGCGACGCAACGCTGAACGGTCGCGAGCTCGCGGTGGCGAGCTACCTCTCCGACCATGTCAGCCCGCTGCTGATCGGACGTGACGCCCACCGGATCGAGGACACCTGGCAGTACCTGTACCGCGGCGCGTACTGGCGGCGCGGCCCCGTGACCATGGCGGCGATCGCCGCGGTCGACGTGGCGCTGTGGGACCTGAAGGCGCAGGTGGCGGGACTTCCGCTGTACCAGTTGCTGGGCGGGGCGAGCCGCAACGGAGTTCGCGCCTACGGGCACGCGAGCGGGCGCGACCTGCCGGAACTGCTCGACTCGATCCGGGAACGCCAGGAACAGGGCTTCCGATCCATCCGGGTGCAGTCCGGCGTGCCGGGACTGGAGACGATCTATGGCATCTCCGCTGCCCCCGGGCCTGCCGGCGATCACGGGCGGCACCCACAGCCGCAGGAGGAGACCTGGGACACGCAGGCCTACCTGCGTCACCTGCCGACAGTGTTCGAGGAGGTGCGCAACGAGTTCGGCCCCGAACTGCCGCTGCTGCACGACGTGCACCACCGGCTCACCCCGATCCAGGCGGCGAGGCTGGGTAAGGCTCTCGAGCCCTACGACCTGTTCTGGCTGGAGGACTGCACGCCCGCGGAGAACCAGGACGGCCTGCGGCTGGTCCGCCGGCACACCACCACCCCACTGGCGATCGGCGAGGTCTTCAACTCGGTGGTCGACTACCAGACGCTGATCCGGGAACAGCTGATCGACTACGTGCGCTCGGCGGTCACGCACGCAGGTGGCGTCACCGCCATGCGCAAGCTGTTCGACCTCGCCGCGCAGTACCAGATCAAGTCCGGCATCCACGGCCCCACCGACATCTCCCCGGTGGGGATGGCCGCCGGGGTGCACCTCGACCTGGCGATCCACAACTTCGGCATCCAGGAGTTCATGCCGCACTGCGCGGAGACCTACGAGGTGTTCCGGCACTCCTACACGTTCAGCGACGGCTACCTGCACCCCGGCGAGACGCCCGGGCTCGGCGTCACCCTGGACCGGGCGGCCGCGGCGCGGTTCGCGTACCGCCCCGCGTATCTGCCGGTCAACCGGCTGCGGGACGGCACCATCCACGACTGGTAGCAACCGAGATCCGCCACCGCCGGACGCGGACGGGTCCTACCATGCTGTGGTCGGCGACACATTTCTCACCGCGCTGCCTGGGCTCTGCCCCGGCCGAGCACGCCACCCGGCTCGTCCGGACGCCGGCCGTCGCAGCCCGCTGGCCCCGTCGCCGACGGCGGGCACCCGGCGCCACGCCACCCGCCTGACGGGAAGGGCGACCTTGACGTGCGCAAATCGTCATCCACGAAGCCCGCCGCCACCCGACGACGGCTACCTGTGCTGTGGGCGGGGCTCTCCCCGCGGCGCCGGCTCGTCGGGGCGCTGACCGGGCTGGTCGTTCTTCCACTGCTTCCACTGGCTCGGGCCCAGCTCCGCAGCGTCGTGGGCCTCGTCACAGGGGCGGTCGGATCGGTCGCCGGCCTGGCCGAACGCCGCCGTGAGGCCACGATCCGCGCAACCGCGAACGCCCAGAGCGGCGAGGCACTACGCCGGCTCGCGCAGGAGCAGGCCGCGTTGCGCCGCGTGGCCACGCTCGTCGCCCGCGGGACGCCACCGGCCGAGGTACTCGCGGCCGTCGCGCACGAGGTCAGCGACATCCTCGGCGCCGACGGCACCAACATCCTCCGCCTCGACCCCGACGGCGGGACGACCGTCGTGGCCCGCGTCGGCGCCTACCCCGCCGAGTTCCCGATCGGCAGTCGCTGGAGGCCCGAGCTGCCGCTGGCACTGGCGGCCGCCCTGCGCACCGGCCGCTCGGCCCGCATCGACGACTTCACCGACGCCGTCGACCCGTACAGCGACGCCGTCCGCCGGATGGGACTCCGGTCGGGCATTGCGGCGCCGATCATCGTCCAAGGGCGTCTCTGGGGTGCGATCACCGTCGGGACGCGGCACGAGCGTTTCCCGGCCGACACCGAAGAACGCATGACTGGCTTCACCGAGCTCGTCGGCACCGCGATCGCCAACGCCGAGGGCCGCGCCCAGCTCGAAGAAAGCAGCGACGAACTCCGCCGGCTCGCACAGGAGCAAGCCGCACTGCGCCGGGTCGCCACGCTCGTCGCCCGCGGGACGCCACCGGCCGAGGTACTGGCGGCGGTCGCCCACGAGATCGGCCTCGTCCTCGGGGCCGAGGCCACGACCATCGCGCGCCTCGATCCCGACGGCGAGGTGACCATCCTCGCCGTCGTCGGCGCTCACTCCGAGGAGCTGGCGGTCGGAAGCCGCTGGAAGCCCGAGCCACCGCTGGCACTGGCAGTCGCCTTGCGCACCGGCCGCGCGGCTCGCTGCGACGACTACAGCGAAGCCTCCGGAGCGTTCGCGGACGCCACCGTCCGCCGGATGGGCATCCGCTCATCGGTCGCGACCCCGATCGTCGTCGAGGGGAATCTCTGGGGCGCGACCGCCTGCGGGACGCGGCACGAGCGCCTCCCGGCCGACACCGAGCAGCGCATGGCCGGCTTCACCGAGCTCATCGGCACCGCGATCGCCAACGCCGAAGGCCGCGCCCAGCTCGAAGAGAGCAGCGACGAACTCCGCCGGCTCGCACAGGAGCAAGCAGCGCTGCGCCGGGTCGCCACCCTGGTCGCCCGCGGGATGGCCCCGTCCCAAGTGTTCTCGGCCGTCGCGCACGAGGTCGGCAGCGTCTTCGGTGCCGACGGAACGGTCATCGTCCGCCTGGATCCCGACGGCGCGACGACTCTCGTCGCCAGCGTCGGCGCACACCGCACCGCGCTCCCGGCGGGGAGCCGCTGGAGGCCGGAGCCGCCCGTGGCCGTGGCGATCGCCATGAACACGCGCCGCCCGGCCCGATGCGATGACTACAGCCACGCTCCCGGCGAATACGCCGACGCCGTCCGCCGGCTGGGGCTCCGCTCATCGGTCGCCGCGCCGATCGTCGTCGAGGGAAAGCTGTGGGGCGCGATCGGCGCCGGAACACGGGGGGAGCATTTCCCGCCCGAGACGGAGCTGCGGATGGCCGGGTTCACCGAGCTCGTCGGCACCGCGATCGCCAACGCCGACAGTCGCGCCCAGCTCACCGCCTCCCGGGCCCGGATCGTCGCCGCCGCGGACGACGCCCGGCGCAGGATCGAGCGCGACCTGCACGACAGCACGCAGCAGCGTCTGGTCGCGCTCGGCCTCGCGCTGCGCCTGGCCCAGGACACCGTTCCCCCGGAGCTGCCCGAGCTCCAGAGGGAGATCGGCCGGGTCGCCGACGAGCTCGACGGAGCGCTGAACGAGCTGCACGAGATCGCGCGCGGCATCCACCCGGCGGTCCTGTCCGAGGGCGGACTCGGCCCGGCCCTGCGTGGTCTCGCCCGCCGCGCCGCGCTCCCGGTGGAACTCGACATCCGGACCACGATCCGAGCGGCGGACCCGATCGAGGTCGCGGCCTACTACGTCGTGTCCGAGGCGCTCACCAACACCACCAAACACGCCCGCGCGTCGTGCGCGCAGGTCACGGTCGAAAGGCGCGACTCGATCCTGCACTTGTCGATCCGCGACGACGGGGAGGGCGGCGCCGATCCCGCGGGAGGCTCCGGGCTGATCGGGCTTCGCGACCGCGTGCAGGCCCTCGGAGGGTTGATCGAGGTCGACAGCCGCCCGGGGGAAGGGACGGCGATCGTCGTCGAACTTCCGCTACAAGCCGACTGATCGACGACCGCTCTGCGATCCCCCCGGCATCCCCTGCTCAGCCGAACCGGGGGTCGGGCTAGCCGGTACCGTGGATTCCAGCTAGCGGGGGCGAAGCGACTGCAGTGCCACGAGAAGGCTGACATTCGGTCCGAGCGCCGTCAGGTCGCGCTCCTCGCTGTCTCGATCACCGCCCTGCGAGGAGATCCGGACCTCAGGCACGACCTTCACAGCGCGGTGGTTCCGGGGGGCTCTGTCATCTCTGGCGCACTGATGTGCCTGCGACAGCGACCGCTACCGACCGCCCGGTTCGCGACGAACTGCACGCCGACCCTTGCCGCTTCATGGAGAGAACGGATTGCCCGATGTCGCATCACCTTGACACACCTCTGGCGAGCCAGACCGGCCAGCTCTTCATCGATGACCTGTACGTCTTTACCGGCGCCGACAGCACCGTTTTCGTCATGGACGTCAACTCGACCATCACCGGCGCCCATGCCGAACCGGCCTTCCACCCGGAAGGACGCTACGAGTTCAAAGTGCACGTCGACGGCGCCGATTTCGAAGACCTGACCTACCGGCTGTCCTTCGGCGAAGCAGACTCCGACGGACGACAGGCCCTGCAACTGCACACCCTCACCGGGCGCGACGCACGCGATGACTCGGCAACCGGCGAACTCGTGCTCGACGGCAGGACCGGCGAGACCGCGACCGCACCCGACACCCGGGTCTGGGCAGGGCGCATCGCCGACTGCTTCTACATCGACCTCTCGCTGCTCGGCATCATCAACTCCGCGGTGACCACCGGCACCGCTGTGGACCTGTCGGCATGGCGCCCGGAGAACGCGCAGAACAGCTTCGCCGACACGACCGTCGAATCCATCGTGCTGGAAGTCGCCCACCAGCACCCACAGCTGAAGCCCGGCACGCGCATCGGCGTCTGGTGCGCCACCAAACTCGCCACCGACGCCGGCGGCTGGCGACAGATCAACCGCGCCGGACACCCCATGATGTGGCCGATCTTCTGGCCGAACGACACGGAGTTCACCCACCCCTCCAACACCCGCCACCCCTCCGAGGACTTCGACGCCGACGGCGCCTACACAGCGGACCTCATCGCGAAAACCGTGGCGGCCACGGGCACCTGCGACGACCCCCAGGGCTACGGCCGGGCGGTGGCCCGCAAGCTGTTCCCCGACGTCCTGCCCTACATCGTCGGAACGCCCGCGACCTACAGCTTCGCCACCTTCAACGGCCGGACACCGGCCGACAACGCCCCCGAAGCGATGCTCTCCCTCGTGGTGAACACAGCCGTGCCCTCAGGACTGAAACCGACCGCGACGAAGCACCTGCGGGACAAGAACTTCCCCTACGTCGTGCCGATGTGACCGCTCAGGGACGCTGCCGAGTGCCACGACCCGGCCGAATCGGGTGGACGATCACACCGTCTGGGGTGTGAAGTGCGGGTTGCTCGGCACCCGCAGGCCGAGCTCCTCCCGCAGCGTCGCCCCCGAGTAGTCGTCGTGGAAGATCCCGCGTCGCTGCAGCTCGGGCACGAGCAGGTCGACGACCCGTTCGAGCCCGAGCGGCAGCGTCGGGACGCTCAGCATGAACCCGTCGCACGCCCCGGAGCGGAACCAGTCCTCCAACTCGTCGGCCACCTCGGCCGCTGTGCCGGTGAACGGCGGGGTGTCGTCGGCGGCGAGCAGCCGCTGGTAGGTCTGGCGGATCGTGAGGCCTTCCCGTGACGCCATCTCCCACACGCTCTGCCGGCGGCTCGTGATCCCGTTGACCTCGGCGGACAGGTCGGGCAGCGGGCCGTCGAGCGGGTACGGGGCCAGGTCTTCCTTGACCATGCTCGACAGGTACTGGACGCCGAGCGCGGGTGAGACGAGAGCGTTCAGCTCGCGGTAGAGGGCGAGCGCCTCGTCGCGGGACCGTGCGACGTTGACGCGGACGCCCGGGATGATCTTCAGCTCGTGCGGCTCGCGGCCGTACGTGGCCATCCTGCCCTTGATGTCGCGAACGACCTCGATGCTCTCCTCCTTGGACTGCGCCACGGAGAACAGGCAGTCGGCGTGCTGCGCGGCGAGCTCTCGCCCCGACTCGGACTGGCCCGCCATGAACAGCACCGGGTAGCCCTGCGGGCTGCGCGCGAGGTTCAGTGGCCCACGCACGGTGAAGCTCTCGCCGTGGTGGTCGAGAGTGTGCACGCGGCCCGAGTCGAGGAACTGACCGGTCGTCTTGTCCTGCGGGAAGGCGTCGGGGGCCCAGCTGTCCCACAGCCCCTTGCAGACCTCGACGAACTCCTGCGCGCGCTTGTAGCGGTCGGTCTTCTCGGGGAAAGCACCGCCGAAGTTCACGGCGTCGCCCGGGTAGGAGGTGGTCACGACGTTCCAGATCGCACGACCGCCGCTGATGTGGTCGAGCGAGGAGAACTTGCGGGCGAGCAGGTAGGGCTGCTCGTAGGTGGTCGTCGCCGTGGCGAACAGCCCGATGTGGTCGGTGTGCTGCGAGATCGCGGCCAGGAGAGTGGTCGGCTCGAACGACGCCGGGCGATCCGACGGAGCGGAGGCTTCGAACAGTGCCGTCTTGTCCATCTGACGCACGGCGTTGCCGTCGGCCAGGAACAGCGCCTGGAACTTGCCGCGCTCCGCGGTCCGGGCGAGATCGATCATGGCGTCCAGGTTCATGACGATGTCGGGGTACGCGGTCGGGTGCCGCCATCCGGCGAGGTGCCCTCCCACGGGGTACACGCCGGTGACCAGGATCATCCGGTTGTCCATGCCTGCCTCTCGGGTCGAGCCGGCGACCGTTGCCGGGGTGGGGAACGGGTTGCGTGGGGTCGGACACCCATGGTCTCTCGCCGCGTGTCGCCGGAGTGTGCGGTGCGGTAGAGACCACGGCGCAGCCGTGGCCGTCGCGCGTCGGTCCGAGAAGATGCCGCGTTCACATGAAGGACAATCCGATACGGAAACTTCATAAAGGGCGGGCCCGACCTCGGCACGCCACGAAACAACACGTCGTGCACAGTCCCGCGTTCGCATATAACATCGCTTTCCGATAATCACGCCGGCGACATCGATAAACGTGATCCAATTCACCGATCCGACCGATTTACATCGCACCGGCGGTGGAAGGCTGGCAGTGCATCCGGTCATTCATCGGAGGAGGATCGTGACCACGATCAGGACTCGCCGGCCAATGCACCGAGCCGAGACCAGCGGCGCGGATGTCGTGATCGTCGGTGCGGGTTCAGCCGGAGGGGCGCTCGCCGCGCGGTTGTCACAGGACCCCTCGCGCTCGGTGTTGCTGCTCGACGCCGGCGTCGATTTCGGTCCCATCGGTGAGAGTCAGCCCCGAGCCGTGGCCGACGCCTTCGACAGCTCGGCGAGAGCGACATATGGCTGGGAGTACGCGGGAACGGCGACCGCTCTGGGTCGGTCGGTGCCGGTGCACGCCGGGCGGATCGTCGGTGGCAGTTCGGCGATCAACAGCGTCATGGCACTGCGCGGGCACCGCGCCGTCTACGACGGATGGGCCGCCGCGGGCTGCTCGGGATGGTCGTTCGACGACGTGCTCCCGGCCTTCCGCCGCATCGAGCACGACCAGGACTTCCACGACAACTCCCACGGCACCCGCGGGCCGGTCCCGATCCGCCGCTATCCAGAGCTGTCCCGGTCTCAGCAAGCGTTCCTCGAAGCCTGCGAAGCGACCGGACACGCACCGGTGCCCGACCACAACGCCCCCGGCGCGGTCGGCGCGGGCAGGCTGCCGGTCAACGAACTCGACGGGCTGCGGAAATCCACCGCGCTGACCTATCTCGCCCCGGCTCGAGATCGCTCCAACCTCACCATCCGCGGTGAGAGCGCCGTCGACCGGATCCTGCTCAACGGCGGCGACGCCACCGGGGTGATCCTCGCCGACGGCAGACAGATCACCGCCGACACCGTGGTTCTGGCCGCCGGGGCCGTGGGCACCCCGGCGATCTTGCTGCGCTCGGGTATCGGGCCCGCCGACGACCTGTCCGCCCTGTCGATCCCGGTCGAAGCACACCTGCCGGGCGTCGGAGCGAACCTGCACGACCATCCCCTGCTGCGCGTAGGGTTCGTCGCCCGCGCCCAGCCCCAATTCCCTCCGCGCCAGACGCTGCTCACCACGCACACTCTGCCGGGACTCACCCCGCCCGACCTGCAGGTGTTCCCCAGTGGACCCGTCGCGGGCAACGGCGCGCCCACGCTGGCCCTGCTCATAGCGCTCCTGACGCCTGCCTCACGCGGCGCCCTGCGCCTGAGCGGCCCCACGCCCGACATGCCGCTCCGGATCGAGCCCGGCTACCTCGCCCACCCCGACGATCTGCCCCGGCTGGTCGCCGGCGTACGGCTGGCGCGGACGCTCGCGACGTCCGCACCGCTGGCCGAACACCTCGTCGCGGAAGACTGGCCCGGCGCCGGCGTCACCGACGACAACGGCCTCGGTGGCGCGGTGCGCGCGAACCTCGTGCCGTACCACCACTACGTCGGAACCTGCCGGATGGGACCAGCTCACGACCCCGACGCCGTGGTCGACGCCACCGGCAGGGTCCACAGCACCAGCAGCCTGTGGATCGTCGACGCGTCGATCATGCCGACGATCCCCGCTGCCAACACCAACCTGGCCACCCTCATGATCGCCGAACATCTCGCGAGGACCCTCTAGGTATCGGCGGCGATCCCGTCCAGCTCTCCAACCCTCACGCGATGAGGCTCGTCCGGGCGAGGAGTAGCCCGCAGCTCGTCACCGCGGAGGGTTCTCAGCGCGTATCCGGTCGCATGTCTTCTCCACCTCGGTCCATGCCTGCCGTACGGCGGGGTCGGCGGACATCCATCGTTCCGCCGCCGAGGCCGCAGCACTGTCGCCACTCGCGGCGAGAACGTGCAGCTCGACGAGCTCGTCCAGCCAGTCCCGATTCGGCACTTCGTGCGCGTGTGCAGCACCCATGGTCACAACGGTTGCGCAACCGCAATCAAGAGGAAAGTCGGAACGCCCCGAATGTGAGCGATGTCTCTCTCACTCCCCTGCAGGGTCTGTGCTAGCTCCCACCGCACGGTCGCGGCGGTCACCCGATTCGTCAGCGGAGTCGGTCACTTCGGCGCCCTCCCGCCGCCCGCGGCCGAGCCCGGGAAGGTGACCGCGCCGCGAACAGCGCTCTCCAGCTCGCCCGTGACGACGTCGAAAGCGCACCGGCGAGGGCCTCGACGTCAGCTCCCGCCGCCTGGTGGATGAGGTTCTACGAGCTCGGCGACAGCCCCGACAGCGGGACGTCGGGGTCGGCGAGCCTGCTCGCCTCGACCTGCGCACCGGAGCGGATCAGGTCTCGGATCGGCTCGGTCACGTCCCAGATGTTGACGTTCATCGCAGCCGTGACACGTCCGTCCTTCAGCCAGAACGCGATGAACTCACGGGCTGCCGTGTCTCCTCGGACCACGAGCTCTTCCTGGCCGTCGGGGTCGGTGTAGCCGGTGTACTCCATTCCGAGGTCGTACTGGTCGGTGAAGAAGTACGGCAGCCGGTCGTAGGAGGCCGGCTCGCCCAGCATCGTCCTGGCAGCGACCTCCGGCTGGTGCAGCGCGTTGGCCCAGTGCTCGACGCGGATCTGCCTGCACAACAGCGGGTGGTACGCGTTCGCGACGTCGCCTGCGGCGAGGATGTCGTCGTCGGAGCTGACAAGGTGGCTGTCGACGAGGATGCCGTCGTCGACGTTCAGACCGCAGGATCGCGCCAGCTCGACGTTCGGGGTGACGCCGATGCCGACCACGATGGCGTCGGCGGCGATCTCGGTGCCGTCGGCGAGCAACACGGAACCGGCGCTCGACGGGTTGTCGGAGGTGGGCTGGATGGCGCTGACACCGACCTCGAAACGCAGGTCGACGCCGTGGTCGCGGTGCAGGTCGGCGAACACCGTCGCCATCTCCCGTCCCAGGACGCGCAGCAGTGGCAGTTCGGCGGTCTCGAGCACAGTGACTTCGGCGCCGGCTGTGCGGGCAGCGGCCGCCGTTTCCAGGCCGATCCATCCCGCTCCGACGATCACGACGGCGGCGCCGGAGCGAAACGCAGCCTTGAGACGGTCGCTGTCGCCGAAGTCGCGCAGGTAGTACACGCCGTCGAGGTCGGCGCCAGGCACCGGGAGGCGGCGTGGTGTGGCGCCGGTGGTCAGAAGTAGCTTGTCGTAGGCCAGCCGGTCCCCGTCGCCGATGACCAGTTCGTGGGCGCGGCGGTCGATCTCGGTGACGGTGGTGTCGACACGGAGCTCGACCCGATGCTCCGGGTACCACTCGGCCGGGTGCACGTAGGCGCTGTCGCGGTCGGCGTTGCCCAGAAGGTAGCCCTTGGACAGAGGTGGCCGCTCGTAGGGCCGGTGCGACTCGGTCCCGAGCAGGACGATGCGTCCGTCGAAGCCTTCGACGCGCAGCGCTTCGGCCGCCTTCGCTCCGGCGAGTCCGGCGCCGACGATGGCGAACGTTCGTGGATCAGTCATGCCGGATCGTCCTCATCTCCGCCGCTGCATCTCGCGGCCGCGAGCATCGGCTTCTCGGCCGCATCGTCGTGGTCGATGCCGACGTCAGCGAGCGTAACCATGACCGCGGCCGCATTGTCGTAGCCGGAACGTGTCGTGTCGCCGCGCTCGAGGCCGCGGCCGAGCCGGACCGCCACTGCGGCGCTGGTCAGGCCGCTCATCGGGCAGCCCGTCGGCCAGAGGTCACAGCTGTCGGCGTGAGGTGATGTTCAGCTTGCTGAAGATCCTGCCGAGATGCCATTCGACGGTGCGCGGGCTGATTATCAGCCGGACGCTGATCTCGTTGTTCGTGAGGCCCTCTCGGACCAGGCGCGCGATCTGCGCCTCCTGGGTCGTGAGCTCGGTGTGGGACTCGACGGGGCGTTGGCGGGCGGTTCCGCCGGCGGCCTGAAGCTCGCGGGTGGCGCGCTGGGCGAACGCCTCCATCCCCATCGCCGTGAACATCTCGTGGGCGGTGAGCAGTTGCTCGCGGGCGTCGAGACGGCGCCGCTCGCGGCGGAGCCATTCGCCGTAGACGAGGTGGGCGCGGGCGAGTTCGCCCTGGATGCGGGCGCGGGCGAACCGGTCGGTTGCCTCCAGGTAGGCGGTCTCGGCGACGTGCCCGGTGCTGAGCAGGGCGCAGCAACGGGCCTCGACGCCCAGCGCCCAGTCGGTGCCACTCGCACGGGTCATCTGCGAGAGCAGCGTGAGGGCGTCAGCCGCCTCGTCCGTTTCACCACTGCGAGCGGCTGCTTCGATGAGCTCGACGAGTGCCTCCCAGCCGCCGGCACCCTCAGCCGTCTGTTGGCGGGCCTGCCGGGCCGTGGTCAGCGCGTCCTCGTAGCGGCCGAGGCCATTGAAGAGCAACGCCTGCGCCCACCCGGCGATGGTCAGCGATAAGCCTTCGCCACGCTTCAGGGCCTCCGCCGTGATGTCGTCGATCAGCTGAGCTGTCTCGGCTTCGCGGCCCTGCCAGGCAACACGCATCAGCGCGCTGTGGGATTCGTGCCGGCTTCCGGTCGCTCGTCCGGTCGCTTCGGTGAGTGTCTCCTGTTCCTCGGCCAGCGCCGCCGCCTCGGCCAGCTGACCGGTGTACGTGTGCGCAAGGCTGCGTGCGGCGAGGGCCATGTGCAGCGTGGTGAGGGCGCCTGCCTCGCGTGCCAGTCGAAGCAGCCGCCTGGAGAGCAGGTGCCAGGTCTCGTGGTCCCACAGATCCATCGCGATCATGCAGACGAGGTGGAACCGGTGCAGTCCTTCCTCGCCGCAGATGTGGGCGTCGCGGAAGGCGCGCAGCGCAAGCGCCGTCATGGGTGCCGCAGCCGCGTATCCGTCGGTGTAGCGCACGGCCAGTGCGTCGAGGAGCAGATCGGCTGCTTGTGGCGGGTGCGGCGCGGGGGGCGCTCCGGCCGCAGCTTCGGCCATCTCACGCACGCTGACGCCATGGCCCAGTGAACCGGCGAACCTGCCGGCCCGCAGCGCGTCGAGGTAGGTCTCGCGAGCCAGCGGTACGTCGAGCGGTTCGAGCCGGCGGGCGGCCTGGAGCAACAGCGGAGATGCGTCGCGGCTGCGCTGCTGAGCGAAGACGATCTGTCCACGCACGTGTAGCACGTGGGCGCGGGCCAGTTCGTCCAGCGGACCGGCCTCGGCGATCGAGAGCAGGTTCAATGCCGTGTCGGGCGATCCGGCCTGATGTGTGGCCTTCGCCGCGGCCAGCGCGCGTTCGGCCCGGCGTTGCGGATCGGGGGTCAGCTCGACGGCCCGGGTCAGGAACGCGGCGGTCGCGGCAAGTCCGCCACGGGCTCGTGCGCGTCCGGCCGATTGCTCGAGGTCGGCGGCGATGTCCTCGTCGGGCCCCGGTGCCGATTGCGCCTTGTGCCACGCCCGGTGGTCGGGCTCCACCTCGGGGTCGGTGGCTTCTGCCAGGGCGCGGTGTACGTCCTGTCGCTCTTGTGGGGTGGCGGCGTTGTAGATCGCCGCGCGCACCAGCGGATGCCGGAATCGCACCTGCGCCGCGAGCTCCACGAGCCCGGCCGCCGGCATCGCTGCCGCAACCGTGATGCCGAGCCCCTGGGCCGCTCGCCACACCAGAACCGGATCCCCCACCGGCTCCGCCGCTGCGACCAGCAGTAGCTCCCTCGTGTCGACGGGCAACGGAGTCAGCTGCCGCCGGAAGCTGTCCTCGATCTGCTGAGGAATCGCGGTCGCGCGCGGTGAACCGAACCCACCGGCCAGTTCGGCGGGGCTCATCCCGCGGGGCAACTCCAGCAACGCCAGCGGGTTGCCCCTGGTCTCGGCGACGATCCGGTCGAGAATCCGTTCGTCCACGACCCCGGGCACTGCGGCCTTCAGCAGTGCCCGGGCCTCGTCGTCGGAGAGGCCGGTGAGGACCAGTTGCGGTAGTCCGGACCACTCCGCGGTCACCTCAGGTGTGCGGGCCGCGACGAGCAGAGCCACGGATTCGGCTCGCAGCCGGCGCGCGGCGAAGGCCAGCGCCTGCGCGGAGGCGTGATCGAGCCAGTGCGCGTCGTCGATCACGCAGATCAACGGCCGCTGCTCCGCGACCTCGGCCAGCAAGCCGAGCACGGCCAGCCCGACGAGGAACCGGTCCGGCGCTGGTCCGGCGCTCAGCCCGAATGCCGTGGCCAGGGCGTCGCGCTGAGGTGCGGGCAGCCGCTGCAGGCTCCCCAGCATGGGCGCGCACAGCTGGTGGAGACCCGCGAAGGGCAGTTCCATCTCCGACTGCACTCCTGCAGCTCGCGCCACCCGACACCCCGGGGCACGCTCGACCACGTACTCCAGCAAGGACGTCTTGCCCATGCCGGCCTCGCCGCAGACCGCCAGCGCACGGCTCTCCCCCGCTCGAACCGCCCTGAGCAGCCGCTCGAGTGCCTCGCACTCGGCTCGCCGGCCCCGCAACACCAGACGCCGTTTCAATGAAACAGCACTTTCACGATATTTCGCGCTTCAGACGGCAATTCGGAACCGGGTCGACCGCCCCTCGGACGTTCGACGACAACAGTGCTCCGGCCACGTCACATCCGATCCACGGGAGACGAGGCCAACAATACCCCCTGGCAATTATCGGCCCCGTCCCGCAGAGATCGGCCGGGCAGACCGGTCAGCCGTCGCCGCCTACATCCGATTTCCCGCCGGGTCGATCCGGTACTGCACGTTGGGCTCCGCCTTGATGATCATCACGAGGCACTCGTCGATCGAGGTCTCCACGTGCTTCTCGCCGTCGGGGACGAAGTAGAAGTCACCTGCGGAGACCTTGCGCTCCTCGCCATCGCTTTCCCACTTCATGGTTCCTTCGACGAGGTAGACAGCGACCCACGATTCGTGCTTGTGCAAGCCGAGATCGTAGTTCGGAGGCATCTTCACGAAGGAGAACGAGATTGTGTCGTCCCGCCACAAGGTGCATCGATCGATGGCGTGCCCCACCACCTCCTCGCGGATCCACTGACGCTCGTCAACGAACGTGAACTTGGACATTATTCTCCCTAGGACGTGGCAATCGCCTCATGCGGCTGTCGCCGACCATCACAGATCGGCGATCACGAAGCGGGGCATCTGCCCTTCCGGTCGGGCCACCGTCACAGCGTCGCGATCGGACGGCCCGGGCGTCTCCCGCCGACCCTCATCGTCCCCCGCGACGCGCCCCGGGCGGACCTGTGGTGCTCCCGGGAATCACCCCGGGTCTCGGATTCGGGCTGTACCTGGCCTCGGCAGCGGACCGGGATTGTGTGAACCGAATGCGTAGGTTTCACCCACACCGGACAGGATGGTTATCGCGGTTGCACTTCGATCTCTTGCAGTAGCATCCGCAATGCCCGTAATGCGTTGTGTGCGCGTGATTTCACGGTGCCGAGAGGGACACCGAGCCGGTGTGCGGTCTCGGCAAGCGATCGGCCCTCGTAGTAGATCTGGATCAACACATCACGATGCTTGGGCGTGAGCTGGTAGAGCGCATCGTCGAGCGTCTGACGCCGCAAGACCCGGTCGACGTCGTCGGCCGTGACCGCCACATCGACAGCCTCGTCGCACGACACGATTGCCGGCCGCCTGGCCTTCGCGCGCCACATATCAGTTATAAGGTTGCGGGCCGCAGCGAACAGCCACCCACGCAGCGCGTCGGAGCCGGGTTCCAGGTGATCGGCGCGGCGCCAGGCGCGCACCAGTACTTCCTGTACGACGTCCTCGGCCACGGTGCGGTCTCTGGTGAGCCGGAGAGCGAAAGAGAACAACGGTACAGCCATTTGCTCGTACAGCATTCGGATGAAGGCTTCGACTTCTTCTTCATTTCCGGCGCAGGGTCCGATGGGGATCTACTCCTGTTTCAGGGCACAGCACAGGCCATCCTCTGAGGTGGCCGGATCCCCGGCTAGCCGTCGATGAACGTGACCGTCTCGCCGAGCGGCGCCCGGCCCGTACGAGGGTGCTGCACCGTGACGTCTTCGAACCCGATCGACGTGCCGCAGAAGAGGATGAGCTCGTCCGGGGGCGAGAGGATCTCTGCGACGGTCTTGTGAAACTTCGCCCACGCCATCTGCGTGCAACTGTGCGGCCCTTCGGCGCGAAGCAGCAGCATGGTGGTCTGCAGGAACATGCCGACGTCGGACCATTGGGGCCGGCGCATGTCGCGGTCGATGTAGCAGAACAGGGCCGCGGGCGCCCCGAAAGCGTCCCAGTTCGCGGAGGCGGCCCGCTGGCGCGCCTCCACGTCCGCACGCGGAATACCGAGTGCGCCGTAACGCTGCTCGCCGAAGGCCTCCCGGCGCTCGCGGTAGGGAGATTTCAGTGCGGGCGGGTACTGCTCGTACTCCGGCTCATCCCAGGGGTCACCTGCGGCTATGCGCTCGCCGGCACGTTTCTTGAGCTCGGCCAGCGGCCCTCCGGTCAGCACGTAGGCATGCCAAGGCTGCAGGTTCGAGCCGGACGGCGCCCAGGACGCGGCGGACAGGACGCGCTGCAGCACCTCCGCCGGGACAGGCCGGTCGGTGAATCCACGCACCGCGCGCCGGCTCGTTACCGCCTCATAGACGTCCAAGGTCGCCTACCCCCATCTGCTCAAGGTGTCACCAGATGGACAGGGGAGGACCGCAGAATGTGACAGGGCGTCACGATCTCCCGAGCGACGCCCGGCCCGTGCCTACGCACCGGAGTGGAGACGTCCGCGCCGTCGTGACGCGGACGCCCGTCAGGTGTCGGCCAGCGCGCCGCGGAGCTGGCTACGCGAATTGACGGCGAGCTTGGTGAAGACCTTGTGCAGGTGCCACTCGACGGTGCGCGGGCTGATGAACAGCTCGGCGCCGATCTCGGAGTTCGTCAGTCCGTCGACGGCGAGCCGGGCGATCTGGGCCTCCTGCGCGGTGAGGCCCTCCCGTGTCTCGACCACGCGTCGGCGCACCGACTCGCCGGTTGCCAGGAGCTCGCGGCGGGCGCGCTCGGCGAAGGCTTCGGCGCCGAAGCGGTGCAGCATCTCGTAGGCGGTTCGCAGTTGTTCACGCGCGTCGAGGCGCCGGTCCTCGCGACGCAGCCACTCGCCGTACACCAGGTGGGCGCGGGCGAGGTGAACGCCGACGCGGGTTCGCCCGAGACGCTCGATGGCCTCGCGGTACAACACCTCGGCGGCGCTGCCCGTGCTGAGCAGCGCCCTGGATCGGGCCAGAATGCCGAGGGCCCACTCCGTGCCGCTGGCTGTGGCTCGTTCCTCGAGTCGGCGCAGGGCGGTCGCGGCCACCTCGGGGGCATTGCCCCGAGCGCCCGCCTCGACGAGCTCGGCGAGCGAGAAGCCGAAGCCACCCAGATCGTCGTGCTCGCACGCCCGTTCGGCGCCGGCCAGGGCGACGTCGTACCGACCGAGGCCGTTGTACAGCACCGCGATCAGGTAGTCACCGAGCCCGATGGCGCGTCCCTCGCCCCTGACGGCCGCCTCATCGACGTCGGTCTGGATCTGCGCCGACACCGCGGCGTTCTCACCGCGCCAGGCGACGAACAGCAGCGAGCCGTACCGCAGGGGCGCGTTGCCCGTCGCCTTCGTGATCGCGTCGGCCTCCTCGATCAACGCAGAGGCTTCGGCGAACTCGCCGGCGTGCACGTGCACGACGGCGCGGTAGGTCAGGGCAAGGGGAAGGACGTTGAGCGAGCCGGTGTCGCGAGCCCGCCGGACCGCGCGAGTGGTCAGCTCATGCCATGCCTCGTCGTCCCACACATCACCGGCGACCAGCCACGTCAGCCAGAGCCACCGCATGGTGTCGTCCTCGTGACGCCCGGCGTCCTGCTGGAACGCCTGGAGCGCGCGACGCAGCAGCGCCGCACCCGTGACGTAGCCCTCGGCGAACCGCGTGGCCAGACCGTCGAGGAGCACATCCATCGGCCGTGGTGGCTGCGGTCCCGGCGGGGCGGCGCGGGCGGCGTCCGCCACGTCCCGCAATCCGCCCTGTGCGTCGAGGCGCCCGGCGAAGGCCGCTGCCCCGAGTGCTTCGAGGTACGCCTCACGTGCCTGTCCCGCGTCGAGTCGTTCGAGTCGTTCGGCCGCACGCAGCAGCAACGGCACGGCATCACTGTTGCGCATGCGGGCGAAGACGATCTGGGAGCAGGTACGGGCCAGCTGCGCACGCTGAAGGTCGTTCAACGGGCCGATCTTCGCGGCCGCGAGCAGCTCGAGTGCCGCATCGGGAGCCCCGGCCTCGAGGCTGGCACGTGCCGCGGCCAACGCCCGCGCTCCACGCCTGGCCGGATCCGGCGTCAGCTCGGCCGCACGCCTCAGAAACGCGGCGGCCGCCGCGATCCCGCCACGGGCATGGGCGCGGTCGGCCGAGCGTTCCAGCTCGCCGGCCACGGCCTCGTCGGGTTCCACCGCCGCATGGGCCCGATGCCATGCTCGGCGATCCGGGTCGGATTCGGGATCGGTCGCCTCGGCCAGCGCGCGATGCACGTCCTGGCGGTCCCCGGGGCCTGCCGCGCGATAGGCCGCCGAGCGCACCAGCGGATGACGAAACCGCACCCGCGCTCCGAACTCGATCAGTCCGGCGGCCTCGGCCGCCATCACAGCCTCCGGCCCGATGGCGAGCCGCTCGGCCACACGCCTCAGCAACGGCACGTCCCCCACCGGCTCGGCGGCAGCCGCCAGCAGCAACCGTTGCGTCGCGATCGGAAGCGACCCGATGCGCCGCAGGAAGCTCTGCTCGATCTGACTCTCCAGTGGCCGCGCGTCAGGGAGCCCGAACCCGCCGGCCAGCTCCGCCGGCGTCAAGCCCCGTGGCAGCTCCAGCAGGGCCAGCGGATTGCCGCGGGTCTCGGCGACGATCCTGTCCTTGACGCGCTTGTCGAGCCTGCCGTGGACCACCGAATCCAGAAGCGCACGCGCATCGCCGTCACGCAGACCCCGGACCACGAGTTCCGGCAGCCCCACCAGCTGGTCCTCGGCCGGACCGTGCGTCGGTCCACGCACCGCGAACACCAACGCCACCCGCTCCGCCTGCAGCCGTCGTGCGACGAAGGCCAGCGTCTGTGCGGAGACCCGATCAAGCCATTGAGCGTCGTCCACCACGCAGACGAGCGGCTGCTCCTCGGCCATCTCGGCCAGCAGGCTGAGTACCGCCAACCCGACCAGGAAACGATCGGGCGCGCTACTCGAACTCAGACCGAACGCGACTGCCAACGCGTCACGTTGCGGGCCGGGAAGGCAGTCGAGACGGCTCATCATCGGCGCGCACAGCTGGTGCAACCCGGCGAACGCCAACTCCATCTCGGACTCGACGCCTGCCGCCCGCGCGATCCGACATCCCGCCGCGCTCTCCACCAGGTACTCCGCCAACGCGGACTTTCCGACCCCCGCCTCGCCGCGCAGGACCAGTACCTGACTCCGCCCGGCCCTGACGCTCGCCACCAACCGATCCAGCGCCGCGCACTCACCACGCCTGCCACGAAGCTTGCGCCGAGGGTCGCTGTTCGACAACACCACCACCGCGCTGCTCCCCGCCGACGAACCCAAGGCGCCCTTCACGACGTCCTCGGCGTCAGCCACGCCCAGCGTCCGATACGCGATCGCGAAAGCGCAAGATCCCGTACAGGAGGACGACGTGGTGCTGCGACCACGAGCAGCGGCAATCCCCCTATCTGCGGGGCGATCCACACGCGACGTCGAATTGGTGGGCTGGAATACGCGGTTCCCACCAGCGGCCCGGAGCTGACCGGCCGTGGCCGGGGCTCGCCGACGTGGCGTTGCTCACGGGCACCGCAGCATCGATCAGCCGGATTTCCGGCATTTGTCCGAATGAGGCCGCGGTCTTCTCCGGCACCTCGACTCGCCTTCCGACCACTACCCACAGCGTGATCGTGCACCGATCGGAATCCAGTCGTCGGGCGGGACGTGGTCGTTAGACTGACGGCCTGTCTAACGGCGGCGGAGGATATGTCGAGGGGTGATCGCGGGCCGAGCTTGCGTGGTCGCCGCAGCGAGTGCGAGTCGCTGGAACAGCTCATCGCGAGTGTCCGCACGGGGCAGAGCCGGGTACTCGTCCTTCGGGGCGAAGCCGGGATCGGCAAGACCGCGTTGCTGGACCACCTGGCGGCTAGCGCGGCCGAGTGCCACGTCGCGCGGGCCACCGGCGTCGAGTCCGAGATGGAGCTCGCGTTCGCCGGCCTCCACCAGCTCTGCGCACCCTTCCTGGACCGACTCGATCGGCTTCCCACCCCCCAACGGGATGCGTTGGGAACGGCGTTCGGCCTGCGCGACGGCAACACACCCGACCGCTTCCTGATCGGTCTGGCCGTGCTGAGCCTGCTGTCCGACGTCGCCGAGGACCGCCCCCTGGTCTGCCTCGTCGACGACGCACAGTGGCTCGACCAGGCCTCGGCGCACACGCTCGCATTCGTCGCCCGCCGCCTGTTCGCGGAGTCCGTCGCACTGATCTTCGCGACCCGATCGACCACTGATGATCAGGCGTTCCGGCAGCTTCCCGAGATGCTCGTCGCGGGCCTGGGTGACGCGGATGCCCGAGCGTTGCTCCGGACGGCGCTCCGTGGCCCACTCGACTCGGCCGTGCGTGACGAGATCATCGCCGAGGCACGCGGCAATCCACTGGCATTGCTGGAGTTACCCCGAAGCCGCACCCCGGCGCAGCTGGCGTTCGGGCTCGGGATGCCCCATGCGATGCCGCTGGCGAGTCGCATGGAACAGGGGTTCCTTCAACGGCTCCTACCGCTCCCGGTCGACACCAGACGGCTCCTCCTCGCGGCCGCGGTCGAACCGGTCGGCGACGTCACCGTGTTATGGGGTGCGGCCGAGCGGCTCGGTATCCCACCGGGCGCGGCGACCCCGGCCGCCGAGGCAGGTCTGATCGAGTTCGGCGCCCGGGTGCGGTTCCGTCATCCACTGGTGCGCTCGGCCGCATGGCGGGCAGCCGACGTGCGTGAGCTGCAAGAGGTGCACGGCGCACTGGCCGAGGCGACTGAACTCGATCCCGACCGCCGGGCATGGCACCGCGCACAGGCGAGCACGGATCCGGACGAGGCGGTCGCCACCGAACTCGAGCACTCGGCCGACCGCGCACAGGCCCGTGGTGGATTCGCCGCGGCAGCCGCGTTCCACGAACGCGCTGCCGAGCTGACCCCCGATCCGGTGCATCGCGCTGCCCGCGTCCTGGCGGCGGCACAGGCGAAACTCCAGGCAGGTGACTTCGACCCGGCCCTGGACCTGCTCGCGACGGCCGAGGCCGGACCGCTCGACGATCTCGGGCGGGCGAGGGTCGATCTGATGCGAGCCCAGATCGCCTACGCGTCCAGCCGCAGCAACGAGGCTCCCCGACTGCTGCTCACGGCCGCCAAGCGACTCGAGCCACTCGACATCGAACTCGCCCGCCAGACCTATCTGGACGCCTTCTCTGCTGTTCTGTACGCCGGCCGCTTCGCCCGCGCCGCAGACCTGACGGAGTTGGCGGCCGCCGTACCGCGGGCGACGACGGACCGGAACCACCGCGGCGACATACTGCTGGAGGGCCTGGCGTCCCTGGTCAGCGATGGGTACTCGGCCTCGCTGCCGATCACACGGCGAGCGTTGCGGGCGTTCCGCGCCGAGGAGATCTCGGTTGCCGACGGCCTGCGGTCCCTCTGGGTCACGTCGGTGGTCGCGGCAGATGCGTGGGACGACGAGAGCTTCCGCGTCCTGTCCACCCGCTACGTGCAGATCGCCCGAGAAGCAGGTGCTCTCAGCGAGCTTCTCCTCGCCCTCAACGCACACCTCATCATGCTGATATTCGTCGGCGAACCGGAAGCGGCGGCGTCGGTCGTCGATGAGGCGAGGGCGCTGAGGGAGGCGACCGGAAGCGAACGCCCCCTCTACGAAGTCATGGTCCTCCGCTCGTGGCAGGGCCGCGCGGAGTACGCCCTCCCGCTCATCGAGGCGAGCCTGACCGACGTCGTTGCCCGTGGCGAGGGTATCGGGGCGAGCGTCGCGCACTGGGCGAGCGCGCTGCTCCTGAATGGCCTGGGCCGCTACGAGGAAGCACTGATCCCGGCCCGAGCGGCCGGCAGCTGCCCGCAGGAACTGGCCGCGGCGAACTGGGGTCTGGTCGAGCTGATCGAGTCAGCCGCCCGCACCGGCGCCACCGACCTCGCAGCCGATGCGCTCGAACGGCTCTCCGCGATGACCCAGGCCGCCGGCACCGACTGGGCACTCGGCGTCGAGGCGCGCTCACGCGCGTTGCTGAGCGAGGGCGACCCCGCCGAGCGGCTCTACCGAGAGGCAATCGAACGACTGGGCCGCACCCGGATCCGGACCGAGCTCGCCCGCGCTCGCCTGCTCTACGGAGAGTGGCTACGCCGCGAAGGTCGACGTCTCGACGCGCGCGAACAACTGCGGGCCGCTCACGAACTGTTCACCACCATGGGCGCCACCGGATTCAGCGAGCGAGCCCGCCGCGAACTGCTGGCCACAGGCGAGACGGCGCGCAAGCGCACCGCCGAGACCCGCGACGACCTCACCGCGCAGGAAGCGCAGATCGCCCGGCTCGCCGCCCGTCAGCGTACGAACTCACAGATCGGGGCCCAGCTGTTCATCAGTCCCCGCACCGTCGAATGGCACCTGCGCAAGGTGTTCACGAAACTGGGCGTCAGCTCGCGCAAGGAGCTCTCCGGGGTGCTGCCCGACGCTGCTCAGGCGTCCGCCCCCGTCTGACGAATCCCGCCCGGTACCGCTCGAGCCGGAGACTGCGGCACAGGGATCCGCGATCTCGCAGACGTCGTCAACGCGGGACACGACGAGCAGAACCGGACTCGGCGGATCGCCGCGGTCCCGCATGCAGCTCATGAAGGGGCGGATCCGCGTGATCGTGCCGGCGCATCGCACGGCGCTCGCCCGCGCTCAAGCCGCCCCACACCCCGGTCTCCTGACCCGTCGAGAACGCCCACATGCGGCACTCGAGCAGCACCAGGCAGCGTCGGCACACCGCCTTGGCTTCGGCCAGTTGACGCAGTGCCGGCGCGCTGGAATCGGTCGGAAAGAACAGCTCCGGGTCCTCCGCACGGCAGGCGGCTCGGAAACGCCAGTCCACCTCGACCCCCTTCTGGGAATGGCTCCTGATGTCGCGCGGCCGTCGGTCGTCCGCCGGTACACAGGCCTGGGCCGGGCGCCCATCAACCGAGATCACCGTCGCCCCACCGAGCTTTGATCGCACCAGGGCAAGCCCCTGGGGCCCCTGGTAGACCGCGCCAACCCCCGTGCCGCCGGTCCCGCGACATGGACCCATCGCGGCGTCACGTGCCCACGTCGCGGCGGGCTCGTGCTGCCGAAGCTGCGGACATCGACCGGTGCCCCGGGGACCCTGGCCCGGGGTAGGCCCGGACCTCCGACGGGCGCGATCGCAGCCCGGACAAAGCGACCGTAGGTGCGTCACCACCTCGGCCGGAGAGCAAGGCCGCTCCCCCGGGGCCTCCGCCCGAACGAACAGGAACTCCTCATGCGCTTGTCCGACGTCGACGTCATAGCGAGCTCAGGTCCGTCGGAGGCAAGCACGAACGTCGACGCGGCGACGTCTGTTCTTCCCGTCATCGCGGAGGTGGTCACACCCGACCCGGTGGCGACGGATGGTCCGGCGGTCCCCGAGGTGGCCGAAGCAGTGGCGGACTTCGAAAGCGTCCGTCCGCGCCTGTTCGGGATCGCGTACCGGATGCTCGGCGGTGTGGCCGATGCCGAAGACATCGTCCAGGAGGTCTGGCTGCGTTGGCAGACCGCAGACCGGGCAGGTGTCCGTGATCGAGTCGGGTTCCTCGTGACGATCACGACGCGGCTTGCGCTCAATGCAGCCACGTCGGCCCGCGCCCGCCGCGAGGTCTCGGTCGGCCGCTGGCTGCCGGATCGTGCTTCCGATGCCGCCGAGGAACCCTCGTCGAGAGCAGAACGGATCGAGGCGCTCGAACTCGCCGTCCGGCTCCTGCTCGAGCGGTTGTCACCGGTCGAGCGCGCCGTCTACATCCTCCGGGAGGCATTCGGCTACCCGTTCTGCGAGATCGCCACCACACTCGTCATCGGCGAGTCCAACGCACGACAACTCGCGCGGCGAGCGCGCATGCATCTCGCCGAACAACGGCGCATGCCGGTCGATCCCGAGGAGCGCGGACGCCTGCTGGCCACCTTCATCATCGCGGCACAGGCCGGTGACGTGGCGCGGCTCAAATGCCTGCTCATCGACGACATCGATTCCTACCGCGACCGCATCGGGCACACGCACACATGTCGTTCGGCAATGCTGAGTGCGGGCCACAGCGCGACGGGGAAGCAAGCCGGCGCAGCAAGGCGTCATCCCCAACCCAACCGGCACGGCAGACACGACATCGCTCGCCCGCACCCTGCCCACGGCGGACGGCGGCATGCGAGTCCGGGTGGACCCAGCCCTCTCACGGAAGCATGACCAGCGAGCGACTCAGCACTCCCGCCCATTGCTGCCGCAGGCGAATTGGCGCATTCTAGACAGCCACAGCAATAGGGACGACACGTTCGTGATCTTCATCACTGCCATCGAACGTGTCTTCGTCGATTTCAACAGAATAGTGGTGATCTTCCTGGGGCCGGCCCCGTTGGCAACATTTTCTTTGCGCCTTACGGAGCCAGCCGGATCACAAACCTCGTTGTATGGTCAATCCAAGTAGACGGATGTGTGGCGAGTGGCCGCGAGTATGGCCATTACAGCGCCTCGAGCGGCGCCCGGGTCGCGCTTCCGTTGTCTCTCGGCGAAGACCTTCGGAGGCGCTATGACCATCATGAACTCGAACCGACTCGACCTGCCCACAGTCACGACATCGGAAGAGTTCGAGGTATTTCTTCCCGAGCTAGACGGCGACCTGCTCCTCGACCAGGACGAGGAGTGGTGTGAAGTGCTGGTCAACGGGCGGCGCGATCGCATCCGGTT
>NZ_JAKXMK010000089.1 GCF_022524485.1 Pseudonocardia alaniniphila | reverse complement strand
TCAGTCAGCTCCCCACGCCCTACCACCAGAGCATGATCATCTACCGCAGGTCACGACCCTTACAGGACACGCCCTAGTGACCTGCGGCGCAGCTCGTTCAACCTCGAGGAGAGCCACCAGCGCCTCGGCATCCCGTCGCCGCTGTGCCTGCGCCCATGCGATGTCCAGTTGCACCTGCACGCGGCGGCTGCGAAGGCCTGGCGGCAACCGGTCGAGCGCCACCGAGTCAGCGGCTTTGAGCGCTGCGGGCGCGTCGCCGAGTTCGACCGCGACCGAAACCCGGTGGATGGCGACGTTCGTCGGCCCGAAGGCGGTCCACCTGTGGTTCGCGTCCTCGCCGATCCTGATGGCCAGGCTCTCGGCATTGTCGAGACGCTCGGTGGCCGCTTCAGCGTCGCCACGCCGCGCCGCCGCCACTGCACCGATCAGCCAGAGCGCCCCGGCGACGCTCCATTCGGACGGCTGCCGGCCGACCTCGATCTGCCCGGCCGAGGCGACGGCCAGCTGCTCGGCCAGCTCGGCGCGCGAGGTCGGCAGCAACGCGCAGACCACCTGATACACGGCCATCCCCAGATCGGTCGGGTCGCCCGTGCTTCCCGCCGCGGTCCGTGCACGGTCCGCCGCGACGAGCGCGAGGTCGAACGTGCCGATCTTGGTCAGCGTTTTCGCAACGACCGTGTAGCCGGCGACCCGTGCGGCTTCGTCCCCGTCAATGGCCGCGATCAGCGAGGGGAGCGCAGCGAGGACCTGGTCGTAGCGGGCAGCTTGGTAGTCCAGGTGGGCTTGAGCCACGGCGTCCTGAACATCAGCGATATCCACATCGCCGCCGCCGACCAGCAATGCGCGCTCGATCGCCGCGATGTGCTGGTCGACGTCTCGGCATACCTCGTGTGATGCCGCCTGCTCCGCTTCCGTCAGCACGGTGATGTCAACGCGCAGCACACGTGCGAGATCACGGAGGACGGGATAGCTGTCGACGCCACGAAGGCCACGCTCGACCTGCGACAACCACGACTCGGACCGACCGACGAGCCCGGCCACCGCGGCTTGGCTGAGCCCGCGACGGCGCCGGTGGACCGCTATCCGTCGACCGATCGGTTCTGACACGCAGAGATCGTGGCACGCCGAACGCCAATAAGGCGATCGACGCTCACGCCGTCACGCTCCTTGACCGACGGCTGCCGCCAGCCCGGTGCATGCACGCAGTCATCGCAAGCGTTCGCTCCGGCCTGAGTTCGGAGCTAGTGCCGCGTCAGGCAACGTTGGGTAGGTAATCGGGTCGGCGGATCTTGGAGTCGACGGCGAAGCGCCGCTTGGGTTTGGCGCGGCGGTTGGCCCAGCGGACGTAGCCGCCGAGC
>NZ_JAKXMK010000088.1 GCF_022524485.1 Pseudonocardia alaniniphila | reverse complement strand
GGGTCACGTCCCCGCTGGTGGTGTAAGTCCGGGGTCCCCGTTCGGCGTGCCTGAGCACGTAGGAGGGGCCACCGCGTGAGTCTCTGCAGGAACCCGCCAAGGAACCCGTAGAGAGGCACAACGCGATGGCCCTGGACCAGTCTGCCCTGCTCGAAGTGCTCGATGCACTCAAGGGCGCCGATGTCGGTGATCGTGTCCGCCAGGCCGCGGAGACGATTTACCAAGCTCTGATCGAGGCCGAGTTGACCGACGCGATCGGCGCTGGCCTGCACGAGCGTTCTGCGGAACGCACCAACCACCGCAACGGTCACCGCGCCCGCACCCTCACGACGACGGCCGGGGATCTGGAACTGCGGATCCCGAAGCTGCGCACCGGCTCGTTCTTCCCCAGCTTGTTGGAGCGGCGCCGGCGGGTGGACCAGGCGCTGTTCGCGGTGGTGATGGAGGCCTATCTGCACGGGGTGTCCACGCGCAAGGTCGACGACCTGGTCAAAGCACTCGGTGCGGACACCGGTATCTCCAAGTCGGAGGTGTCGCGGATCTGCGCGGATCTCGACACCGAGGTCGGTGTGTTCCGCGACCGGTCCTTGGCCGAGCAGCAGTTCCCCTACGTCTTCCTCGACGCGACGTATTGCAAGGCCAGGGTGAACCACCGGGTCGTCTCCCAGGCCGTGGTGATCGCCACCGGTGTTCGTGCCGATGGCTGGCGCGAGGTCCTCGGGTTCGCGGTCGGCGACTCGGAGGACGGCGCATTTTGGACGGCGTTCCTGCGCTCGCTCAAGGCCCGCGGACTGGGTGGGGTGCAGCTGGTCATCTCCGACGCCCACACCGGTTTGAAGCAGGCCATCGCCGCGGTGCTACTCGGCGCCGCCTGGCAGCGGTGTCGGGTGCACTTCCTGCGCAACGTCTTGGCTCAGGTCCCCAAGGGCTCAGCGGAGATGGTCGCCGCGGCGATCCGCACGATCTTCGCTCAACCCGATGCCGCGCACGTCCACGAGCAACTCGGCGTGATCGCCGGCATGCTCGGGCGCCAATCGGTCAAGGTCGAGACGATGCTGCGCGACGCTGCAGAGGATCTGCTCGCCTTCACCAGTTTCCCACCCGCGCACTGGAAGAAGATCTGGTCGACCAACCCCCTCGAACGACTCAACAAGGAAGTCAAACGCCGCACCGACGTCGTCGGCGTGTTCCCCAACCCCGACGCCCTGCTCCGCCTCGCCGGCGCCGTCCTGGTCGAGGCCCACGACGAATGGCAAGCCACCGACCGCCGCTACCTCGGCGAAGCCACCATGGCCCTGCTCAGCAGCCCACCACTGAAGGAGAAACTGGCAACCTCAGAGCTGATCACGGCATGATCTGAACCGCAGAGCCTCACCCGGACCGAGCTACACCACTCGACGGGACGCGACCG
>NZ_JAKXMK010000087.1 GCF_022524485.1 Pseudonocardia alaniniphila | reverse complement strand
CCGCCTCCCCGTCCACCAGGACATCCGCCGCGATCTCGTCGGCGGCGGTGATGACCAGACCGTTCCGGATCACTGTCGTAGTCACGGCGTGACCTCCTCGATCGATGCCACGAGTGCGGTGAGGCCTTCATTCGCCTCGTCCGCGGTGAGCGTGAGCGGCGGGGCGATGCGCAGGACGTTGCCGTGCAGGCCGCCCTTTCCGACGAGCAGGCCGCGGCGCTTGGCGGCCTCCAGCACGGCGCTCGCGAGCTCTGGGGCAGGGTCGCCCGGAGTGCCGGTGCCGGGGCGCACGACCTCCACGCCGATCATCAGCCCCTTGCCGCGGACGTCTCCGACGATCGGGCTCTGCACGGCGCGCAGGCCGTCGAGCAGGGTCGGGCCGTGCCGGGCGGCGTTGTGCTGGAGGTCGTGTTCGAGCAGGTACCGGAGGTTGGCGAGTGCGCCTGCGGAGGTGAGCGGCGAGCCGCCGAACGTCGAGATCGAGTTGGCGCCGAGGCTGTCCATCACCTCGGCGCGGGCGATCACGCCGCCCATCGACAACCCGTTCCCGATGCCCTTGGCGAACGTGACGATGTCCGGCGTGGCGCCACGGTGTGCCTGCCAGCCCCAGAAGTGCTCGCCGGTGCGTCCCCAGCCGGTCTGCACCTCGTCGGAGATCCACAGGATTCCGCGCTCGCGCAGCACCTCCGCGAACGCGCCCAGCAGCCCGTCCGGTCCCGAGGTGAAGCCGCCGACGCCCTGGATCGGCTCGGCGATGAACGCGGCGATGTCACCACCGGACTGGTCGAGCACGTCCTTGAGGTCGGCCACGCACGCCGCGATGTACTCGCCGTCGGACAACCCCGCGTACGGCGATCGGTACTGCTGGCCGCCGTGGACGTAGTAGACCTGGAACGGCGAGAGCGACGTGGGCGACCAGGACCGGTTGCCCGTGATCGCGACCGTAGAGAACGACCGGCCGTGGTAGCTGTTGCGCAGCGCGAGGATCTGGTTCGACCGCCGCAGCGAGCTGGCGAGCAGCAGCGCCGCGTCGTTGGCCTCGGTGCCGCTGGGGGTGAGGAAGACCTTGGCGTCGGGGATGGCCGATACCGCTGCGATCTGCTCGGCCAACTCCACCATCGGGCGGTTGAGGTACAGCGTGGAGCTGTGGATGATCCGCCCGGCCTGCTCACTGACGGCCTTGGTCACCTCGGGCAGCGCGTGCGCCGTCATCGTGGTGAGGATGCCGCCGAAGAAGTCCAGGTAGCGGTTGCCGTCGGAGTCCCAGACGTGCCGGCCCTCGCCACGCTCGATCTCGATCGGCTCGTCGTAGTAGATCGAGAGCCACGAGGGGAGGACGGCTCGCGTGCGCGCGAGCAGATCGCGACCGCGGGCGCCGGTGCTCACTGCTCCACCAACGGGCCGTAGGCCTCGGGGCGTCGGTCGCGGTAGAACGCCCACTGTTGGCGCACCTCGTCGATCATCGCGAGGTCGAGGTCACGCACCACGAG
>NZ_JAKXMK010000086.1 GCF_022524485.1 Pseudonocardia alaniniphila | reverse complement strand
GCCCGCAACGCGGTCTCCGCGGCCGCCTGAATCGTCGGCCCATCCATCACGGGGTCGGAGTACGGGATGCCGATCTCGAGCAGGTCACACCCGCCCTCGACCAGCGCACCCAACAACTCCACCGACCCGTCGACGGTGGGGTAACCGGCCGGCAGATAGCCCACCAGCGTGCCCCGGCCCTGCTCCCGGCTTGCACGGAAGATCTCCTCGACCGCACTCATCGCTGCACGCCCTCCGCCTCGGTGCTCACGTGGGTGTCCCCGACGGGTGCTCGGCCAGCCGGGCCGGTGAGGGCGGCCTCCGCGATGGCCGTGCCGCTCGCGTCCTCGGCGCTCTCCTCGTCCGAGATCATGCCGAACCACTTCGCGGCGGTATCCACGTCCTTGTCGCCGCGGCCGGACAGGTTGACGAGGATGACCGCGTCCCGGCCGAGCTCACGCCCGAGCCGCAGCGCGCCCGCGACGGCGTGGGCCGACTCGATCGCCGGGATGATCCCCTCGGTGCGCGACAACAGCGCGAACGCCTCCATCGCCTCCGCATCGGTGATCGGCCGATACTCGGCCCGCCCGAGGTCCTTCAACAACGCGTGCTCCGGGCCGACACCCGGATAGTCCAGCCCCGCGGAGATCGAGTGCGACTCGGACGTCTGCCCGTCCTCGTCCTGCAACAGATACGACATCGCACCATGCAACGCACCCGGCGACCCCTCAGACAGCGTGGCACCATGCCGCCCGGTCTCCACCCCGTCGCCACCGGGCTCCAGACCGACCAACCGCACGCCGGGGTCGTCGAGGAAGGCGTGGAAGATCCCGATCGCGTTCGACCCACCACCCACACACGCCGCCACAGCGTCGGGCAGCCGGCCGGTGCGGGCCAGCACCTGCTCACGCGCCTCCAGGCCGATGATCCGATGGAAATCACGCACCATCGTCGGGAACGGGTGCGGACCAGCCACCGTGCCCAACAGATAGTGCGTGCGCTCGACATTGGTCACCCAATCCCGCAACGCCTCGTTGATCGCGTCCTTCAACGTGCGCGACCCGGTCTTCACCGGCACCACCCGCGCCCCGAGCAGCCGCATCCGCGCCACGTTCAACGCCTGCCGCTCGGTGTCGACCTCACCCATGTAAACCACGCACTCCAGACCGAGCAACGCACACGCCGTGGCCGTGGCCACCCCGTGCTGACCCGCCCCGGTCTCCGCGATCACCCGCGACTTACCCATCCGCTTGGTCAGCAACGCCTGACCCAACACATTGTTGATCTTGTGCGACCCCGTGTGGTTCAGATCCTCACGCTTGAGCAGGATCCGCGCCCCACCCGCATGCTCACCCAGCTTCGGCACATCCGTGAGCGGGGACGGGCGCCCCGAGTAGTCCCGATGCAAACGATCCAGCTCGTCGAGGAAGTCGCGATCCCCCCGCGCCTTGTCATACGCAGCAGCCAACTCATCCAGCGCCGCGATCAACGCCTCCGGAACGAAACGGCCACCATAACGGCCGAAATGACCACGCTCATCCGGCTCGTGACCCGACGGGGTCGCGATACCGTCAC
>NZ_JAKXMK010000085.1 GCF_022524485.1 Pseudonocardia alaniniphila | reverse complement strand
CCATGCTCCGCCGACTCGACCTGCGCGCCGCGCCCCTACCCCGCACCGCCGATCTGCGTGGGCTGTTGCCACGTGCCGAGGTGGATGTGGACACGGTGCTGCATCGAGTCCGTCCGATCGTCGAGGCGGTGCGGGAGCGGGGGGCCGAGGCTGCTCTGGAGTTCGCCGAGCAGTTCGAGAAGGTCCGCCCGGCCGGGATCCGGGTACCCGCGCAGACCCTCGCGGGTGCGCTCGCCGCGCTCGACCCGTCGGTGCGGGCGGCGTTGGAGACCTCGATCGCGCGGGCCCGCGCGGTGCACGCCGACCAGCGCCGCCGAGACATCGTCACCGACGTGGTGGCGGGCGGCACCGTCACCGAGCGGTTCGTGCCGGTGGCGCGGGTGGGGCTCTACGCGCCGGGTGGTCTGGCGGTCTATCCGTCCAGCGTGATCATGAACGTCGTCCCCGCCCAAGCCGCCGGCGTCGAGTCGCTGGTGGTGGCCTCCCCACCCCAGGCCGAGCACGGCGGGCTGCCGCACCCCACCATCCTCGCCGCGGCGGCGCTGCTGGGGGTCGAGGAAGTCTGGGCGGTCGGCGGCGCGCAAGCCGTCGCCCTGCTCGCGTACGGGGGCACCGACACCGACGGTGGCGAGCTCGCACCGGTGGACATGGTCACCGGGCCGGGCAACATCTACCTCACCGCCGCCAAGCGGCTGCTGCGCGGGTTCATCGGGATCGACGCCGAAGCCGGCCCCACGGAGATCGCCGTGCTGGCCGATGCCACCGCGGATCCCGTGCACGTGGCCGCTGACCTGATCAGCCAGGCCGAGCACGACCCCAACGCCGCGTCGGTGCTGGTCACCACCTCACCGGAGCTGGTCGACGCGGTCGATGCCGAGCTGGGGCGCCAGGTGCCGCAGACCAAACACACCGAACGGATCCGCACCGCGCTCACCGGGCCACAGTCCGGGGCGGTCCTGGTCTCCGACCTCACCGACGGCGTCACCGTGGTCGATGCTTATGCCGCTGAGCACCTGGAAATCCAGACCGAGAACGCGCGCGCCGTTGCGCTGCGGGTGCGCAATGCGGGCGCGATCTTCGTCGGCCCGTATGCGCCGGTGTCGCTGGGTGACTACTGCGCGGGCTCCAACCACGTGCTACCCACGGGCGGGTGCGCACGCCACTCCGCGGGGCTGTCGGTGCAGACGTTCCTGCGTGGGGTGCACATCGTGGAATACAGCCAGCAGGCGCTGCGGGAGGTGGCCGACCAGGTCGTCACACTCGCCGCCGCCGAGGATCTGCCCGCGCACGGCCAGGCGGTCACAGCGAGGTTCGGCCAGTGACATGTTGTGTCTCGGCAGTGGGCGGCGAGGTCACCCTCGACGACCTGCCACTTCGTGACGACCTGCGCGGCCGCAGCCCCTACGGAGCCCCGCAGCTCGACGTGGCGGTACGGCTCAACACCAACGAGAACCCCTACCCACCACCGCCCGAGCTGGTCGCGGACGTCACCGCGGCCGTCGCGGCGGCGGCGGTCGATCTCCACCGCTACCCCGACCGCAACGCCGAGGCGCTGCGCACCGACCTCGCC
>NZ_JAKXMK010000084.1 GCF_022524485.1 Pseudonocardia alaniniphila | reverse complement strand
GCTGCTCGACCCCGAACCGCACGACCACGCCGTCTACACCCTGCACGGCCCCGTCGAGCAGAACCACCACGAGATCGCCGAGGCCATGTCCGGCGTGCTCGGCTACCCGGTGCACTACGAGCCGATCAGTGTCGAGGAGTTCGCCAGGGCGATGCTCAAGCGTGGGCTGGCTGAGCACCTCGTCCAGCACCTGAGCAACGTCGCCGTCGACTACCAGAACGGCGTGTTCGCCGGCACGAACGACGTCGTCGAGAAGATCGGTGGGCGCCCCCCGTTGTCGGTGGAACAATTCGTGGCCGAGAATCGCTCATTCTTCGAGACCAGCGGGCCCAACTTCGTTCCCGGCTCCTGATTCCGAACATCATTGGTCCCTACTGATCGGCGTCTGCTCATCGCTACTGCGTTTGGAGCGACTGCGTATGTGCGGCATATGTGGATGGGTGTCCTTCGATCGTGATCTGGGCGAGCCGGACGCTCGTCGAGAGCTGGCCGGGATGACCACGACGATGGCCTGCCGCGGCCCGGACGACGAGGGCATCTGGGTGGACGGTCCGGTCGGGTTGGGGGCCGGGGGGTACTTCTGCTGTCCCGGGCGATCCGGGAGCGTTCGACGGTGGCGCTGTCGGGAGAGTCGGCCGACGAGGTCTTCGGCGGCTACCCGATGTTCCACGACCCCGCCTACATCAAGGCCGACACCTTCCCCTGGCTCGGTGGCGCCGCGGTGCGCATGGAGACGACCCAGCGGCTGCTCGGCCCGGGGCTGAACGGCGGCAAGCTCGACCTCACCGGCTACCTCGACGACCTGTACCGCACCGCGCTGGCCGAGGTGCCCGAACTGACCGGCCCCGCCGCGGCCGATCCACACGAGCGACGGATGCGGGAGATCTGCCACCTGTTCCTGACCCGCTTCCTGCCCAACCTGCTCGACCGCAAGGACCGGATGAGCATGGCCGTCGGACTCGAAGTACGAGTGCCCTTCTGCGACCACCGGCTCGTCGAGTACGTCTTCGGCACACCCTGGTCACACAAGACCTTCGACGGCCGCGAGAAGAGCCTGCTGCGCGCCGCCACCGCCGACGTACTGCCCCAATCGGTCGTGCAACGGGTCAAGAGCCGGCAGTGGCGCCGCTGCTGGATGCCCATGCAGCCGAGTCGGCGCTCACCGCACCTCCGACCGACGCGGTGTTCGGCGGCATCAGGCAGGCGCTGGAACAGATCCTGACGCTCGATGCCTTCCTGACCGACTACGGCGTGACCGTCTCTGAGCAGGAAACCAAATCCCGATGGGGAGCCCTGCACCCTGCGCGGTGTGAGGCTTCCCATGGGCCTGACTCGCAAAAGTCTGGCTCCGGTCGGGTAAACAGTTCGACGGGCACTGTGGACCGACCCGATTCAACCATTGGGTAAGATCGGCACACCGGCGATGATCGGCGCCGGAAACCGACCCACGGATACAACCAGAACATATGGCGATTTCTCGCCTCACAGTCCCCCACCAGCCACAACGGCTGCCGGCGACCACGGCACGGTTCCCACTTTTGCTGTCGTGTTCGCCACACATCCCGCGGCTTCGGCCAGGAATCCCCGGAGAGAACCTCCCGCCGGTTGAACCGGTTGCGCGGGATAGTCGTTGAAACCTGCAGGCGCCGAGTGGCCGCCAGCATTGACGAGGGGGATCCCG
>NZ_JAKXMK010000083.1 GCF_022524485.1 Pseudonocardia alaniniphila | reverse complement strand
CGTACACCACCAGCGGGTAGATGATCCCGCAGAGGATGGTGAAGGCGATCAGGACGCGCAGCCCGGTGGCGGTCTGGCGCCACAGCGTGGTGAGCATGAACCTCAGATCCCTGGAATCAGACGGACGAGCAGGTCGATGACGAAGATCCCGGCGAACGGCATCACCACACCGCCCAGCCCGTAGATCAATACGTTGCGCCGCAGCAGGTTGGCCGCGCTGGAGGGGCGGTAGCGCACACCGCGCAGGGCCAGCGGGATCAGCGCCACGATGATCAGGGCGTTGAAGATGACCGCGGACAGGATCGCGGACTGCGGCGTGGCCAGATGCATGATGTTCAACAGCCCCAGCGACGGGTAGATCGCCACGAACATCGCCGGCAGGATCGCGAAGTACTTCGCGAGGTCGTTGGCGATGCTGAACGTGGTCAGCGCCCCACGGGTGATCAACAGCTGCTTGCCGATCTCCACGATCTCGATCAGCTTGGTCGGGTCGGAGTCCAGGTCGACCATGTTCCCGGCCTCCTTGGCCGCGGCCGTCCCGGTGTTCATCGCCACCCCGACATCGGCCTGGGCGAGCGCGGGCGCATCGTTGGTGCCGTCACCGGTCATCGCGACCAGCCGCCCACCCTCCTGCTCCTTGCGGATCAACGCCATCTTGTCCTCGGGCGTCGCCTCGGCCAGATGGTCATCCACCCCCGCCTCCGCCGCGATCGCCCGCGCCGTGCGCGGGTTGTCACCGGTGATCATCACCGTGCGGATACCCATCGCCCGCAACTCGCCGAACCGCGCCCGCATCCCCGGCTTCACCACGTCCGACAACCGGATCACACCCAGCACCCGGGCCCCGGCACCGTCCGGCGAGCTCGCCTCGGCCACCACCAGCGGGGTGCCACCGCCGTCGGAGATCTCCGCGACGATCGCGTCGATCTCCCCGGACTCCACATGGGTCCACCCCGCCACGGCCGACCCGGCACCCTTGCGGACCGAGCGGCCGTTCACATCCACACCCGACATCCGGGTCTGGGCGGTGAACGCCACGAACTCCATCACGGCCTCATCCGCCGTGGCCTCATCCGGCAACCCGTAGTCCCGGGCGCACAGCTCGACGATGCTGCGCCCCTCCGGGGTCTGATCGGCCAGGCTGGACAGCCGAGCCGCCGCAGCCAGATCCTGCGCGCTCACCCCGGAGATCGGGATCAGCTCGGTCGCCTGCCGGTTACCGAAAGTGATCGTGCCTGTCTTGTCCAGCAGCAACGTGTCGATATCCCCCGCCGCCTCCACCGCGCGACCGGAGGTGGCCAGCACGTTGCGCTGCACCAACCGGTCCATCCCCGCGATACCGATCGCCGACAGCAACGCACCGATCGTCGTCGGGATCAGACACACCAACAGCGCGGTCAGCACGATCAGCGACTGGTTCACCCCGGCATACGTCGACATCGGCGCCACCGCGACCACGGCCAGCAAGAAGATGATCGTCAGCACCGCCAGCAAGATCGTCAACGCGATCTCATTCGGCGTCTTCTGCCGCGACGCACCCTCGACCAGCGCGATCATCCGGTCCACGAACGACTCACCCGGCTTCGTCGTGATCTTCACAACCACCCGGTCCGACAACACCGTCGTCCCACCGGTCACCGAACTACGGTCACCACCGGCCTCCCGGATCACCGGGGCAGACTCGCCGGTGATCGCCGACTCGTCGACGGTCGCGATGCCCTCGACGACGTCACCGTCGCCGGGGATCGTCTCCCCGGCCTCGACCACGACCAGGTCACCGATGCGCAGCTCGGTGCCCGGCACCGATTCCTCCGCACCGTGGGAACCCAGCCGCCGCGCGACCGTCTCCTTCTTCGTGCGCCGCAGCGACTCCGCCTGCGCCTTACCCCGACCCTCGGCCACCGCCTCAGCCAGGTTCGCGAACAACACCGTGAACCACAACCACACCGCGATCCACCACGCGAACACCGACGGCTGAATGATCGCCATCACCGTCACGACAACGGA
>NZ_JAKXMK010000082.1 GCF_022524485.1 Pseudonocardia alaniniphila | reverse complement strand
CGTCACGCAGGCGATCCTAGCCTGCGGACGCGACACCCAACGCCTGAACGCGACATCGCGGACAACCCAGTCTCGAGAATCTCGTACACCGTGCAAGGCCAACTGCAAACGTGTCACGCAAGTCGCCGCAGACCGCTCGGCAGACCGGCCGCCCCATCTGCGCACTGCCGACCGCCCCAGCGGAGCGGAACCAACGCGCTCCTTGCTCGACACCCCCCACCAAACTAGACCGACCAGTATGGATTCGGCAAGCATCTATGCGGGACCTGACAGGAGCCCGAGGAGCCAGCCTCGGGCCGTGATACGGCGACACGAGATCGGATTGCATGGGGCGCCGCCACGGTCGTCTTCCGGCACGGCACCGCGCAGATGAGCATCGAGCGAGTTCGCACCGCGTCGGAGGCCGCCCGCTCGCAGGTCTAACGACGCTGTCGTGGAGGTCCAGATCGCTGCTGTGCTCACTCTTCAAGAGTGGGCTGGTGACGTGTCGAGTTGAACCGCGCGCGCAACGGTGCGCGCGGTGCCGGCTCGGGTCGCTGGTGAGTCAGCTGGCAGAGCAGTCCGGTGCCATGCGGGCCGAGCATCGAGGATGCGTTCCAGACCTGGTGGACGTGCTTGGCGGTGTGGCTGCGCCGGATGCAGGATCGCGGAGCGCTGACGACGAGGCCGATGGCCGAGTTGGTCGCAGGGGTCGTGTCGGCTCCCAGGGGGACTGGTCCAGGTCGCTCGGAGTGAGAAGCCGCTGCGCGCAGAATGCGCTCAGCCGTCCCGGGGCGTGTGTGCAACGTTGGACTGAACGGTCGAAGGCAACACGCGATGGCGGGGACGTGCGGCGCGGCTCCTGGCGGCGGCGTATGCCTCCTGGCCGGTCGCGATGGAGGCGAGCAGGGGCAGCATCCAGCGCGGCATCGTCCGGGCCACTGACGGGACGCCTCCAGCGTGGGCTGTAGCAGGCGGGATAGGTGTCCGGGCGGGCAATCGGGTGGGCGACGCGCTGCGGCGCCCTCCGTGCGGCTCGGATGGCGGGTCGGCTACCTACGTGCACTCCGGCGAACCCAGGCGCCAACCCCACCCTCGGCCGCATCATTGGTGCCAGATGGTCCATCGTCGTATCGCTCTCCGACATGGACGGGAGAGCGCGGACAGCCGAGCGGACGACCGAATCCGAGCATCGCCGGCTCCTCGAGTTCACTTGTTTATGCAGGTGAACGGGCTGGGGGTGCAGCCACCGAGATGCCTCGCGCACTGGTTGGAGGACGCCTGAGAGATGTGGCGTGCGCCACTTTTGTCCTCCTGTGGGGCCGCCTGTTTGATGCCATAGCCTGGAACGGGCAGTCTAGTTCCGGTGCTGACTGCTCTCCTGGGGCCTCATCCCGCCCTGGGTGGATCGACGGAGCGCTGAGTCGTGCCGACGGGGAAGTCGTGGACGGTCCGAGCCTGGCCGGAATGCCGGGGCGGAGGTCAGTGCCCCCAGAGCGTCCAGAGAGGAATCCCACGTGACAGACGACCGACTTGCTGCGCTCACCGCGGCGGGTGTTTCTATCTGGCTCGATGACCTGTCGCGTGATCGCCTGGTCAGTGGCGATCTTCGGCGACTCATCGACGACAAGCACGTCGTCGGCGTCACCACCAACCCGACCATCTTCGCGGCTGCGCTCGCGCACCGAGGGGTCTATACGTCGCAGATCCGGGAGCTCGCGCGGCGTGGGGCGACTGTTGGAGACGCTGCTCGAAAGCTCATGGTCGTGGATGTCCAGCAGGCCTGCGAGTTGTTCCGCGGCGTCTGGGAGGCGTCCGACGGCGTGGACGGGCGGGTGTCACTCGAGGTCAACCCCGATCTGGCCGGCAACTGTGAGGCGACGGTCGTCGAGGCCGTGAGCCTCATGCGAGCGGTCGGCCACCCGAATCTCTACGTGAAGATCCCCGCGACGAGGGCGAGCCTGCCGGCCATCACGGAAGCTCTCGCGCTTGGCATCGACGTCAACGTCACGCTCGTCTTCTCGGTGGAGCGGTACCGCGAGGTCATGGCGGCGTACCTCGCCGGCTTGGAGCGGGCACTCGACGACGGCGTGCCTCTGTCCGGAGTCCACTCGGTAGCGAGTCTCTTCGTTTCGCGTGTCGACGCCGAGGTGGACAAACGCCTCGAAGAGATCGGGTCGGATGAAGCGCTCGCGTTGCGGGGGATGGCCGGTATCGCGAACTCGAGACTTGCTTATCAAGCGTTCCAGGAGACGTTTTCCGGCCCGCACTGGGAGCACCTCAGGGCAAAGGGCGCTCGCGTTCAGCGGCCGCTCTGGGCCTCGACGGGCGTGAAGAATCCCGCCTACCCGGACACGATGTATGTCACCGAGCTCGCGGTGCCCGGAACGGTGAACACGATGCCAGAGGCAACGCTGCGGGCCTTTGCCGATCACGGCTCACTTCGCAGGGCAGACAACGGCGACGCCGTTACCGGCCGTGCCCCCGAGGCTCGTAAAGTGATCGACGCGATAGCTGCCGCAGGCGTCGATCTCGCAGAAGTCTTCACGGTGCTGGAACGTGACGGCGTTGATCGGTTCGCCCGCTCCTGGGCGGAGCTGCACGAGACCGTCAGGCGGTCCATGGAGGCGGCGGCCGGGTAACGGCTGGTGCCGCGGCTGGGCGCAGGTGGGTGCGCGAAGCCAAACGAGATCGGGCCCAAAGAGCGTCATACGAACCGTGAATGTGGAGGAGGTCCACTGATGACCGCAACTCAGGACGGAACGGATCGCGTCTCGCCGTCGAGCCAGCCGTGGCTGCATCAGCACGGGGGCGGGGAGATCCAGAAGTTTGGGACCGTGAAGCAGTTCCCCGTCGGATTGTCCTACGACGCGCGCATGTACGCGGGCGAAATGCTCAACCGGACATTGGCGGACACCCAGATTCTTTACGCGCTTTACAAGAAGAGTCACTGGAATGTTCGAGGTGCGACCTTCTACCAGCTCCACCTCCTGCTCGACAAGCACGCTGACGAGCAGCTCGCTCTCATCGACGCGATCGCCGAACGCATCCAGAGCCTGGGTGCCGTTGCGGTGGGCGATCCGCGTCATGCGGCTGAGCTCAGCGGCATTCCGCGACCGCCGGATGGTGTCGAGCAGGTCCCGGCGATGCTCTCTCGTCTGCTTGACGCGCATGAACGCATCTTGATCGACGCCCACAAGGCGGCCGCCAAGAGCGCGGAGCTGGGTGACGATGGAACCAACGACCTGCTCGTCTCGCAGGTCATCCGTACCGGAGAGCAGCAGTGCTGGTTCCTGGCCGAGCATCTGGTCGACACGCCTCTCGTGCGCATCTGACGGTCCAGTCACGCCGGTTCCGTGCGCTCCGCACGGCGTCGCCTGGCTGTCGCCGTTCCGGATGTCAATCCTGCGACCAACAGCGCGCGATGCAGGGATCGCCCACCGGCGCCGATAAATGTTACGGCGCTGGACTGTAATGAATTCATGTGACGGCAATCAACCACACGAGGAGGGCTGATCCCTCATGGACGACATGATGGCGCTGCGGGCGCACACCCCGGGTGGTCCCGACGTCCTGGTATATGAGTCGGCGCCGCGGCCGATCCCGGGGACCGGCGAGGTGCTGGTCGCGGTTCATGCGGCGGCGATCACGTTCGACGAGCTGGCCTGGCCCGAGACGTGGGCCGTCGATGG
>NZ_JAKXMK010000081.1 GCF_022524485.1 Pseudonocardia alaniniphila | reverse complement strand
GTGGGCCCCCGCCTTCCGGCGGGGGCCCACAACAAACGTTGAATGTCGGCGGCGACCTACTCTCCCACACCCTAACGAGTGCAGTACCATCGGCGCTGGAGGGCTTAGCTTCCGGGTTCGGGATGGGACCGGGCGTTTCCCCTCCGCCACAACCACCGACAACACTATCAACTTATCCCAGCCAATCTGACCGGCCGAGCATAGTGGATGCGAAACCTCGCTCGCACCCCGACCACACAATGTGCTTTGTGTGTTCAGGGTCGCACAGTGGATGCAAACAACTTGTCATGAACAAGCCCTCGGCCTATTAGTACCAGTCAACTCCACCCCTCACAGGGCTTCCATCTCTGGCCTATCAACCCAGTGGTCTGCTGGGGGCCTTAACCACGCAAGGTGGTGGGAGACCTCATCTTGGAACGAGCTTCCCGCTTAGATGCCTTCAGCGGTTATCCCTTCCGAACATAGCCAACCAGCCGTGCCCCTGGCGGGACAACTGGCACACCAGAGGTTCGTCCGTCCCGGTCCTCTCGTACTAGGGACAGCCTTCCTCAAGTCTCCTACGCGCGCGGCGGATAGGGACCGAACTGTCTCACGACGTTCTAAACCCAGCTCGCGTACCGCTTTAATGGGCGAACAGCCCAACCCTTGGGACCTACTCCAGCCCCAGGATGCGACGAGCCGACATCGAGGTGCCAAACCATGCCGTCGATATGGACTCTTGGGCAAGATCAGCCTGTTATCCCCGGGGTACCTTTTATCCGTTGAGCGACACCCCTTCCACCAGGAGGTGCCGGATCACTAGTCCCGACTTTCGTCCCTGCTCGACCTGTCAGTCTCACAGTCAAGCTCCCTTGTGCACTTACACTCAACACCTGATTGCCAACCAGGCTGAGGGAACCTTTGGGCGCCTCCGTTACATTTTGGGAGGCAACCGCCCCAGTTAAACTACCCACCAGGCACTGTCCCTGAACCAGATCATGGCCCGAGGTTGAGACACCCAATTCGACCAGAGTGGTATTTCAACAACGACTCCACAACCACTGGCGTGGCCGCTTCACAGTCTCCCACCTATCCTACACAAGCCGAACCGAGCACCAATACCAAGCTATAGTAAAGGTCCCGGGGTCTTTCCGTCCTGCCGCGCGTAACGAGCATCTTTACTCGTAGTGCAATTTCGCCGAGTCTGTGGTCGAGACAGCGCCCAAGTCGTTACGCCATTCGTGCAGGTCGGAACTTACCCGACAAGGAATTTCGCTACCTTAGGATGGTTATAGTTACCACCGCCGTTTACTGGCGCTTAAATTCTCCGCTTCGCCCCGAAGGACTAACAGGTCCTCTTAACGTTCCAGCACCGGGCAGGCGTCAGTCCGTATACATCGTCTTGCGACTTCGCACGGACCTGTGTTTTTAGTAAACAGTCGCTTGGGCCTGGTCTCTGCGGCCGCCCAGCCCTAGCCCGCGAAGAGCTTCAAACCAGACGGCCCTCCTTCTCCCGAAGTTACGGAGGTATTTTGCCGAGTTCCTTAACCACAGTTCACTCGATCGCCTCGGTATTCTCTACCTGACCACCTGTGTCGGTTTAGGGTACGGGCCACAACAGCACTCGCTAGAGGCTTTTCTCGGCAGCATGGGATCATCCTACTTCGCCTCAATCGGCTACGCGTCACCTCTCACCCTCAATGACATCCGGATTTACCTAGATGTCGGGCTACGGGCTTACACCAGTACTACCATTCACTGGCGGGACTACCCTCCTGCGTCACCCCATCGCTTGCCTACTACCGGATCGGATCCCACGCTCCCCCGACAAGGACTCCCGAAGGACTCCAAGCGAGTTCGGATGGTTAGCATCACCGGCCTCAGCACGGACGCACTGTCACGGGCACGGGAATATCAACCCGTTGTCCATCGACTACGCCTGTCGGCCTCGCCTTAGGTCCCGGCTCACCCTGGGCGGATTAACCTGGCCCAGGAACCCTTGGTCATTCGGCGGCAGAGGTTCTCACTCTGCATTCGCTACTCATGCCTGCATTCTCACTCGCACACCCTCCACGACTCGATCACTCGGCCGCTTCACCGGATGCACGACGCTCCCCTACCCAACACCACGACTACACCCACCAACACACAGCCGGCAGGCGGATCTCTAGTGGCATTGCCACGGCTTCGGCGGTGCGCTTGAGCCCCGCTACATTGTCGGCGCAGGACCACTTGACCAGTGAGCTATTACGCACTCTTTAAAGGGTGGCTGCTTCTAAGCCAACCTCCTGGTTGTCTGGGCGATCCCACATCCTTTCCCACTTAGCGCACGCTTAGGGGCCTTAGCCGGTGATCTGGGCTGTTTCCCTCTCGACTACGAAGCTTATCCCCCGCAGTCTCACTGCCGCGCTAGAAATACCGGCATTCGGAGTTTGGTTGAGTTCAGTAAGCTTGTCGGCCCCCTAGCCCATCCAGTGCTCTACCTCCGGCATCCACCACACGACGCTGCACCTAAATGCATTTCGGGGAGAACCAGCTATCACGGAGTTTGATTGGCCTTTCACCCCTACCCACAGCTCATCCCCCAGGTTTTCAACCCTGGTGGGTTCGGGCCTCCACGACGTCTTACCGACGCTTCACCCTGGCCATGGGTAGATCACTCCGCTTCGGGTCTATACCCCGCGACTACACGCCCTATTCGGACTCGCTTTCGCTACGGCTACCCCACACGGGTTAACCTCGCCACGAAGCATAACTCGCAGGCTCATTCTTCAAAAGGCACGCCATCACCCCGGAAGGCTCTGACGGCTTGTAGGCACACGGTTTCAGGTACTATTTCACTCCCCTCCCGGGGTACTTTTCATCTTTCCCTCACGGTACTCGTCCGCTATCGGTCATCAGGGAGTATTTAGGCTTACCGGGTGGTCCCGGCAGATTCACAGCAAATTCCACGAGCTCGCTGCTACTCGGGAACACGATCCAAACCGCATGCAGTGTTTTCACGTACGGGGCTCTCACCCACTACGGCGACCCTTTCCAGAAATCTTCCGCTAACACCACACCACGACCTCGCAGACCCGGCAGAGTCCACACGACCACGCCCCACAACACCCCAACCGCAACGCCTGCCGGCTTGACACGATCAAGGTTTAGCCTCATCCGCTTTCGCTCGCCACTACTCACGGAATCACATTTTGTTTTCTCTTCCTGTGGGTACTGAGATGTTTCACTTCCCCACGTTCCCCCCCATACCCTATGTATTCAGATATGGGTAACACCCCATGACGGGTGCTGGGTTTCCCCATTCGGACACCCTCGGATCACAGCTCGGTTGACAGCTCCCCGAGGCCTATCGCGGCCTCCCACGTCCTTCATCGGCTCCTGATGCCTAGACATCCACCATGTGCCCTTACACACTTGTTCACAACAAGATGCTCGCATCCACTATGCAACACTCAACACACAACCACACCCCAACCCACCACAACCACCACCACACCCACCCACACACGCTCACGTGCACATCGGGATGCGTTAGGCGATCCAGGCCAGGAGCAGCCAGAAAAAACACCCACCGGTGTCTTCTCAGGACCCAACAGTGTGCCAAACCCCCCGGAAACACTTCCGGGAACATCATGAATTCAGTCTTTATGTTCCACCCAGCCACACCCACCCAAATCTTGCAGGCGAGTGCGGAATCAAGGAAAAGGAGAACCAACCCACCACCACCAGCCACACGTTCAGCCAGCGGTGCTCGAGCTGGTCGACCTCACCACACGGTGAGACTCCTTAGAAAGGAGGTGATCCAGCCGCACCTTCCGGTACGGCTACCTTGTTACGACTTCGTCCCAATCGCCAGTCCCACCTTCGACAACTCCCTCCCCCGAAGGGGTTAGGCCGTCGGCTTCGGGTGTTACCAACTTTCGTGACGTGACGGGCGGTGTGTACAAGGCCCGGGAACGTATTCACCGCAGCGTTGCTGATCTGCGATTACTAGCGACTCCAACTTCACGGGGTCGAGTTGCAGACCCCGATCCGAACTGAGACCTACTTTAAGGGATTCGCTCCACCTCACGGTCTCGCAGCCCTCTGTATAGGCCATTGTAGCATGTGTGAAGCCCTGGACATAAGGGGCATGATGACTTGACGTCATCCCCACCTTCCTCCGAGTTGACCCCGGCAGTCTCCCATGAGTCCCCGGCATAACCCGCTGGCAACATGGAACGAGGGTTGCGCTCGTTGCGGGACTTAACCCAACATCTCACGACACGAGCTGACGACAGCCATGCACCACCTGCACACCAGCCACAAGGGAACCGATATCTCTACCGGCGTCTAGTGCATGTCAAACCCAGGTAAGGTTCTTCGCGTTGCATCGAATTAATCCACATGCTCCGCCGCTTGTGCGGGCCCCCGTCAATTCCTTTGAGTTTTAGCCTTGCGGCCGTACTCCCCAGGCGGGGCGCTTAATGCGTTAGCTGCGGCACAGAGACCGTGGAATGGCCCCCACACCTAGCGCCCACCGTTTACGGCGTGGACTACCAGGGTATCTAATCCTGTTCGCTCCCCACGCTTTCGCTCCTCAGCGTCAGTATCGGCCCAGAGACCCGCCTTCGCCACCGGTGTTCCTCCTGATATCTGCGCATTTCACCGCTACACCAGGAATTCCAGTCTCCCCTGCCGAACTCCAGTGATGCCCGTATCGACCGCAAGCTCAGAGTTAAGCCCCAAGTTTTCACGACCGACGCGACACACCGCCTACGAGCTCTTTACGCCCAATAATTCCGGACAACGCTCGCACCCTACGTATTACCGCGGCTGCTGGCACGTAGTTGGCCGGTGCTTCTTCTACCGGTACCGTCACTCACGCTTCGTCCCGGTCGAAAGAGGTTTACAACCCGAAGGCCGTCATCCCCCACGCGGCGTCGCTGCGTCAGGCTTCCGCCCATTGCGCAATATTCCCCACTGCTGCCTCCCGTAGGAGTCTGGGCCGTGTCTCAGTCCCAGTGTGGCCGGTCGCCCTCTCAGGCCGGCTACCCGTCGTCGCCTTGGTAGGCCATCACCCCACCAACAAGCTGATAGGCCGCGGGCCCATCCCCAGCCGAAAAACTTTCCACCCCCCACCATGCGATGGAAGGTCATATCCGGTATTAGACCCAGTTTCCCAGGCTTATCCCAGAGCTGAGGGCAGGTCACCCACGTGTTACTCACCCGTTCGCCGCTCGTGTACCCCCGAAAGGGCCTTACCGCTCGACTTGCATGTGTTAAGCACGCCGCCAGCGTTCGTCCTGAGCCAGGATCAAACTCTCCAACAAAAACTGGCCCAACAAACCTGCGACGGGGTCGCAGGAAAAACAAACTGGCATAAAACCAATTCATGATAAAGCTCGACACACTGTTGAGTTCTCAAAAGACACCCGCACACCATC
>NZ_JAKXMK010000080.1 GCF_022524485.1 Pseudonocardia alaniniphila | reverse complement strand
CAGATCAGCGGCCGCGGCCCCACCGGGTGCATCGGCTTCGGCAGATCCGACACGCCATCGCGCATCCGCATGCCGTAGCCACCGCAGAACAGCACAACCTTCACGAAGCGTCCCCCCGATTGTCCCCGTCGGTCCAACTGCAGGACCCCCAAGCCCTGCTCCTACCCCATCGTGACGGTTGGAGCGTGTGTTAGCGATGCTTTTCGCCGTAACGACGGGATGGCGGAGAACACCCGAACTTGTGTCCAGTGACCGAACTCAGCCGGTGGTGCCGAAGCGCAGGATGCTCCGTGAGCGGTAGACCTCGCCGGGGCGCAGCACGGTGGAGGTGAAGTCGGGCCGGTTCGGGGAATCGGGGAAGGACTGCGGCTCCAGGCAGAACGCATCGCCCTGTCGGGCCGCGCTGCCGTCTCGGAGCACGAGCGTGCCGTCGAGCATGTTGCCCGTGTAGAACTGCACGCCGGGCTGGTCGGTGCGCAGTTGCAGCGTCCGCCCGCTGCGTGGCTCCACCACGAAGGCGGCGGTGCGCAGGGCGCCGCTCGGTCCGTCGATCACGAAGGTGTGGTCGTAGCCGCGAGCAGCTCGCAGCTGCGGGTGTCCCTCGCGCAGCCGCGCTCCGATCCGCTGCGGGGTGCGCAGATCGAAAGGTGTGCCGGCCACGGCCACGGGCGAGCCGGACGGGATGAGGTGCTCGTCCACCGGCAGGAACCGCCAGGCGGTCAGTGACACCTCGTGGTCCTCGACGCTGCCACCGCCCGCCAGGTTCCAGTAGGTGTGGTTGGTCAGGTTGACCACGGTGGGGGCATCCGTGCCGGCTTCGTGCTCGATCCGCAGCTCCGCGCCGTCGACCGCGTAGGTGACGCTCACCCGAAGCGCCCCGGGGAAGCCGTTCTCCCCGTCGGGGCTGAGCCGGTGCAGCGTCACCGACCCGGCGCCGGACTCGTCCTTCTCCCACGTGGCGTGCTCGAACGCCTCGGGCCCGCCGTGCAGCGCCGCGCCCGGCTCGTTCTGCGGAATCCGGTACTCGGTGCCGTCCAGGGTGAACCGTCCGCTGGCGATCCGGTTCGCGAAGCGGCCCACGCATGCCCCGAGGTAGTCGCGGTCGCGACGGTAGGCGTCCTCGTCGGCGAGCCCGAGCGCGATGTCTCCCCAGCGGCCCTCGCGGTCGGGCGTGCGGACCGCCACGATTCGTGCTCCGTGGGCGATCACGCCCACCTCGAGGGTGTCGCTACGCAACCAGGTGACGTCCATGAGCCGTCATGCTGCCGCACCCCGATCGTGGCGAGCGGCGGACGCCACGCAGTGCCACCCTTCACGCATGAGCGATCAGCAATGGTTCTATTGCCTCAAGCACGGCACCGTCGAGCCGCCGGAGGGCTGCCGGGCCGCCGATCGGCTGGGCCCCTACCCGGACCGCGAGACGGCGGCGCGGGCGCTCGAGATCGCGCACGAGCGCACCGCGGCCGCAGACGAGTCCGACCGCGAGTGGGACGAGCGCGGTTCCGACCGCGACCCCGGGCGCTGATCAGCGGGAGCCGCGTACCACCGCCGAGCCGACGGCCCGCAGGCGTGGCCGGCAGCAGCCATCACGCCTTGCGGGCCGGGCGGCGGCGCAGCCGCACGGCGAACCCGATCCAGGAGACGAGCACGACGCTCGCCACCAGAAGCTGCGCCTCGACGAGACGGTCGGCGGGGTAGATCACGCCGGTCAGGTAGGTGCCGATGAAGCCGTGCGGGAGTCCCTGCTCGCCGGCGTGGCGGCGGGCGGCGTCCTCCCACGCGGTGAGCGGGCAGTCCATGCCGACGGTTGCGCTGAGCAGGCCCCAGGCTGCCGCCGCCACGTGCGGGACGATCAGTCCCGGCCTGCGCCAGGCGAGGAACCCGCCCAGCGCGACGTACAGCAGGAACACGAAGTGCACCAGCATCACCAGGTCGGCGGCCAGGGCGTAGGCCATACGTCGAGGATCGTGGTCAGCAGCCCGGCCGGCAACCGCGTCCGAAGAGTCCGTCGAGCAGGACGGAGCCGATGTCCTGCGGATCCTCGGCCTCGTAGGCGCGCCCGCCGGTGGCCTCCGCGATCCGGCGGAGCGCTTCGTCGTCGACGTCCGGACCCAGCCCGATCGCGATCACCGGAACCGGCTGGTCGGGCTCGGCCTCGGCGTGCAGCGCCTCCAGCGCGGTGGGCTGGTCGACCGCGTCGTTCCCGTCGTTCCTGCCGTCGGTGACGAGAAGGACCGTGTTCGGATGCCCGGGGTCGTAGGTGTCGCGGACGGCCCTGGTGGCGGCGAGCGCCGTGGCGTAGAGCGACCCCTCACCGCCGAGCCGGTCGGGCAGGGCTTCGATGGCGACGGTGAGCGCGGTGCGCCGCGTGGGCTCCCCCGCGGCCGGCTCGGTCAGCGGGCCGAGCGGGACGAGCTCCTGCCACGGACCCGCCTCCGGGCGACGTGACGGGAACGTCCAGAGCCCGGCGGATGCCGAGTCGGGCAGGAGCGAGAACCCCGTCTGCGCCGCTGCGGCGGTGAGTGTCACGCGGTTGCTCCTGCCGGCAGGCTCCGCCATCGAGTCGGACACGTCGAGCACCGTGAGAAGCCGGCTCGGCGTCGTGAGCAGGCCCCAGAGCCGCAGCGTCTCGCGCGCGATCGGCCGCGGAGGAGGCGCGGCGGCCGCGGCCTGGAGGGTGAGCCGCGCGGTCTCCCCGTTCTCGGGCAACCGACTGCCGTCCGGTTCGCGCAGTCCCGCGGCGGCGAACGCCGCTCGCGCCGCCGGACCGTGCAGGTGGTCCTCGACGGCGTCGATCGTGTCGCGGAGCGCGGGGTCGACGCCTGCGGGCCGGCCGGCGCGGATGCGCACGAACGGGAAGTCCAGCGCAGCGGCCCCTTCCCGCAGCGCGCGGGACGTGACCGGTGCGCCGCCGCTCCCGGCCGCGCGCTCCCGGTCGTGGCGCACCACGGCCTGCTCGGACGCGAGGAACGCCCGGGCCGTGACCCCGTCGCGCTGCACGGCGTCGAAACCCGCCGCCACCGAGGCCGGCGCGTCGCGGGAGAGCGAGAGCACTGCGGCGACGAACGCCGGACGCGGCCTGCCGCTGTCGTCACCGATGGCGATGTGCAGGGCGGTGAGTGCTGCGAGTCCCGCGTGTTCGGTGACGGGATCGGGCAGGGCCGGAGGACTCGGATGGGTCAGGAGCGTGTTCCACGACACGGGCCTCGCGGGGTCGCCGTAGCGCTCGGCGTCGGCTTCCGGGAGCACCAGCATGATCGGCGAGGACGCCAGTGACGACCGCTGGTCCACCACCGAGCCCGACGCGGTGTCCAGCGTGTCGAGGGCGAGCGAGGAGTCCGGGATCCACACGTCGGGCAGCCCCGGCGCGTTGGCCCGGATGTCGTCCGCCAACGTGGACGCGGCCTCGATCACGCGAACCGAGGCGCACCTGGCTGCGCCTCGGCGTTCGGCTGCGAGTGCCTGACGCACGGGCTCGATCACTGCGGGGTCGGCGGCGATGGTGAGGTCCACCGGCCGGCACGCGGTGAGGGTTCGCGTCCCGATCACGACGCCCGCGCCGACCACGAGCAAGGCGGTGACCGTGACGACGGGCCAGCGCCGTCGCTGTCCACTCCGCCGGTGCCGACCGCCCACGCCACCCCCCGTCGTTACTGGCAGTAGCTAACCGCACGGACGGTGTGGACGCCACAGGCCATTCGGTGCGGGAGTGATCACTTTGCGTGTCGAGATGGCTGTTTCCACGGGCAGGAACACCCGATCGGTGACAGGGTGGCGCGATGCGTTCGGTGAACCGGTGCACGCGACTGGTTCCTGTCGCCTTCGTGCTCGGCGTCGTCCCGCTCGGGGTCGTCGCCGGGGCCGGACCCGTGCAGCCCCCCGAAGTCGTCGACGCTCCCATTGCGCGCGAACCGGTTGCTGCGCCCCCTGTTCCCGTCCCGGTCGTGGCGGCGGTGAGCGGGCCCGACGCGGTCGCCGGGATCGTCACCCGCGTCGTGCCTCTCGTCGGGACGGGCGCGTTCACGGTGGTGCCGGGATCGGCATCCGCCCCCGTGCCGGGTGTGGTGCGGACCGTGCGCGTGGAGGTGGAGGACGGCCTCCCGATCGAGCCCGCGGCCTTCGCGCGATTCGTGATGCGAACGCTGAACGACCCCCGAGGCTGGGGCCGGGACGCGACGTTCACGCGCACCGCGGGTGCGGCCGAGATCGTGGTGCGGCTCGCCAGCCCGGACACGACCACACGGCTCTGCGCGCCGATCGACACCGGTGGCCCGCTGTCGTGCCGTTCCGGGCCGGACGCCGTGGTCAACCATCACCGCTGGGTAGAGGGGCACCCCGACTATCGCGGAGACCTCACCGGCTACCGGCGATACGTGGTGAACCACGAGGTCGGCCACCTTCTCGGGTTCGGGCATGTGGAGTGCCCCGGAATCGGGGCGCCCGCGCCGGTGATGCAGCAGCAGTCGCTCGGGCTCGACGGGTGTGCGCCCAACCCGTGGCCCTACCCGGGTTGATCCATCCGCCCGCCGGTTCGTGTGCGGTGCGTGGTGCTCGACGTGTTCGGACGCCCGCGATTCCCTCCCCTGCGGAGTGATCGCTACGCGCTGTGCCGATGAATCGGCCCGCCACACTCTCGATGGGGTATTTCCCGACTCGCCTGTGTGAAAGAGCGGAACATGCCCGCTACGTGCGTTTCCCGAGGGAATCGGAATTCGTTGACACCGCTGAGAAGCCAGGTCAGATCCCGGCGCGGTCCGAGTCCATTCAGATGTCGAACCCGGGGACGATCAGCGGTAGGGAGAATCTTCGTGGCAGCGGGAAACCATTCGGCTCGCAGGGGCAGGCTTCGTGCCTGGTTGGCGGGCGCACTGGCCGTGGGAACCACCTCGGCCGTCGTGATCATCGTCAGCACCGCCGAGCCGGCATCGGCCCAGTCGTCGCCTGCGCCCGTGGATCTGGGCAAAGCGGGGTCGTTCGCCGCGTTCGCGGAGAACAGCGTGGCCAACGGCCGGCTCCCCACGGTCATCGCGGGTGACGTGGGCGTCAACCAGGCCGGTCCGGATGCGCTCGAGGGCTTCCCACCGGGAATCGTCGACGGCGAGGTCCACGTGGCCGACGCCGTCGCGGAGCGGGCGGACGCCGACATCGAGAAGGCCTACGACGACCTCGCCGGGCGTGCCGCGGACGAGACGGTCGGCCCCCAGCTGGGTGGCATGACCCTCGCTCCGGGCGTGTACCGCAGCATCGATGATCTGGATCTGGACGGCACGCTCACCCTCGACGCGCAGGGTGATCACGATGCGGTCTTCATCTTCCAGACGCCGGAGGATGCGTCGCTGATCGCTCAGCTGAACAGCGCGGTCGTGCTGACCAACGGGGCGGACTCGTGCAACGTGTTCTGGCAGGTGGGCCAGGACTTCGCATTGTTCAACGGATCCCGTTTCGCCGGCACCGTTCTGGCGAGCCGGTCGGCGGGCCTGAACGAGGGAGCCGCGGTGGCGGGCAGGCTGCTCGTCCGCGACGGGCCGGTCGTCTTCGTCGCCGGCAACAATGTGGTCACCTTGCCCGACTGTGACGCCCGCGCGAACTCGACCACGAGGCACAGCAGCTCGACCCACTCCGACGGTCATCGCGACGGGAGCCCGGCCGGCACCCATGAGTCCGCCGACCGCGAGCCGTCCGGTGGCGAGTCCGGCGACCGGCGGTCCGCTCGTACCGAGTCGGCCGATGACGAGTCGATGGCCGACGAGTCGCGCGGTGACGAGTCCACGGGTGAGGAGTCCGCGAGCCGTCGGTCCGCCGATGGCGACTCCATGGGCGACGAGCCGACCGGTGGCGTGCCGGCCACCGGCCGGTCCGCAGCTGACCAGCAGGCCGGTGATCTTCCCCCCGGTTGGCCGACGGCCGCCCGCCTGCCCGGTCCCGACGGCACCGTCCCGGGATTCCTCCTCCCGCAGATCGGCGGCGTGCCGAGCGTCAACGGCCTTCTGGGCGGCCTCCTGCCCTCGTAGAAGCGTGCCAATCTGACGGCCGCACAGATCGGATGGCCACCGCACACACGGCAGGACGTGTGCGCGGTGGCCATTGGGGTTGCCTGGGTTTCGTGGACACGTCGGTGTGTCAGGCCGCGGGTGCGGCGTGGGTGTGAGTTTGTTCGTAGTCGTTGG
>NZ_JAKXMK010000008.1 GCF_022524485.1 Pseudonocardia alaniniphila | reverse complement strand
GCGGTGGCCGTCCCACACCCCGACACCACGCCGCTGATCAGCGGCTGAGCCGTACACCACGTCCGCGGACGCAACCCCGCAGGCCGGGCGTTGCGGCACGCCGCGATGCCAGAACGCCGGTGCTGGCGGTAGTCGGCTTGCGTGGGAGCTGGGCACCCCGGCGCCTTCGCGGAAGGCCGCACATCCGCATGGCTGTTGCGCAAAAACCCGCGCTCACGTGCGATCTCGGAGAGCTGGGCCCGCAGCTGACCGCGACCGCGGTGCAACCGCGACATGACCGTGCCGACGGGCGTGCCCATGATCTGTGCGATCTCCTTGTACGCGAAGCCCTCGACGTCTGCGAGATAGACCGCGACGCGGAACTCCTCCGGCAGTCGCTGGAGCGCCGACTTCACGTCGTCGTCCGGCAATCGGTCCATCGCCTCGACCTCGGCGGAGCGCAGTCCGCTCGACGTGTGGCTCTCGGCGTGGGCGAGCTGCCAGTCGGAGATCTCATCGGTGAGCGCCTGGACCGGCCGGCGCTTCTCCCTGCGATACCCGTTGATGTGGGTGTTGGTCAGGATCCGGTAGAGCCACGCCTTGAGATTCGTGCCTCGGGAGAAGGACGTGAAAGCGGAGTAGGCCTTGAGGAACGTCTCCTGCACCAGGTCTTCGGCGTCCGCGTGGTTGCGGGCCATCCGGAGCGCCGCGGAATGCAACTGGTCGAGCAGCGGCATCGCATCGCGCTCGAAGCGTGCATCACGCTCGGCAGGCGTCTCCTCGATGGAGCCGGCCTGCGCCGCGGAACCGGTGTGCTCGACCATCGACTCGGTGAGGTTCGCAGCCGACGCTTGATCCTCGGTGACTCCGGCCTCGACGAGCCCGATGTCGACAACCGGCATGGCGTCCTCCTGCTCTGCCGGCGCGGAGAGCCCCGACGCCCGGCTTTCCCCGGATCCCCGGCGGTTGGTCCCGCTGTTGTGCCAGGTAGATCCCGCAGATCCGCCTCCGGCACCGGGACAAGGTGCGTTCACGCTCGCGAACAGAGCCTCCCGTCCGGCACTCCGCGGCACATCACCGCCAGACCCCATCCCGAGCCTGGTGCTGCCTGGATTCCCCTGATGCCAGCTACCCGGGTAACGCGGTTGCCGCGTGCGTGCCCGCGCCGCTGAGAAGGTCGAATGCCCTGCCACGTTCGACGCCGACGACCGATGCGCAACGCTGCGTACGCGCCGCTCGGGCGTCGTGGCAACTGGGGATCCACTCCATCCTCGCGGAGCGTTGAAGCAAGCCGGCGCCTGGGTCGTTCATGCGAGCCTGCGAGCCCTCGACGTGCTGGAACGACCGCGCGTAGCGTTGGTCGGCGCCGGTCCGGGATCGCGCGACTGCGCGTGACGCGTCGAGCCGCGAGTACCTCGGAGGGCATACGGCGCCGTTTACTCGAACGGAGCGGAGGCGTCAGAGATGAGGACCGTTCGCGAGCATTACCAGCACCCGGTGGGACGCGGCGCCGTCTTCGTCAAGCATCGGAACGCCGGCCCACGGGTCGACGAGTCTGCTTACATTGCGCCGACCGCGGTGGTCTGTGGCGACGTCACCGTGGGCGCCCACAGTCGTGTGCTCTTCGGAGCAGTCCTCACAGCTGAGGGCGGCCCGGTGGAGATCGGTGCGAACTGCATCGTCATGGAGAACGCCGTGGTGCGCGGCGTTCCGCACAACCCGGTCCGCCTCGGTGACAACGTGCTGGTCGGGCCGCACGCCCACCTCACCGGGTGTGTGATCGAGGGCGACGCGCGGATCGCCACCGGCGCGATGCTGTTCAACGGAGTGCGGATCGGGGCAGGCGCCGAGGTCGAGTTCGGCGCGGTGGTGCACGTGAACACCGTCGTGCCCTCTGGGATGGCGGTGCCGATGGGCTGGTTCGCGGGGGGTGATCCCGTGGAGCTGGTGCCGCCCGACGACTGGCACCGCATCCGGGCAGTGCTGGGTCGGCTGGACTATCCGGGCACGGTCTTCGGCGTCAGCCAGGCCCCGGGCCAGTCGGCGATGCCGGATATCGCGCGCCGCTACGCGCGGTCGCTGGCGCTGCATCGCTACGACGAAACGTACGTCCCGGTGCGGGACCGGCCGCCGACAGACGCGCCCTGACTCCCCGGGTGGCTCCGACTCGCGGCCGTGGGCCAGCTCGTCGCGTCGCCGAGCAGCTCGTGGGCCCATGCTGCACGCTCATGTCGGCGACGCCGGCGGGGGGCTGCCGTTGTCATATCGCCAGTCGCCGTCCCGGCAGCGTCGGGCGCTACGCGGTCTGACGTCGAGATCGCCGCCGACACGGCTGCGTCCCTTTGAGGTTGGCAAGGAGATCTACGGCCGAATGCCTCCTCTGTGCGGACCCCATGTCGTCGATGCAATTCGTTCGAACCGTTCTTCGTGGTCTTCGTCAAGGCATCCCCTTTCAGTGGTGCCCGTCACGGCCCGGCGAGAAGTGGTCCCTTAAAATCGCGCCGAACTGGTTCGCGGCTCAGTGGCTCGGCAGGGTTAGCGTCAGGTGTATGCCTGTTGTTTCATCGAACATGACGCAGAAGGATCTACTGCATGTCACGGGCGCGTCCATACCGGAAGGCTCGACTGTGATGACCAGGCTTCTCGAGTTGCCGCCGGGTGACCCCGGAATCGGCCCGCATCGTCATTCCGGACCGGTCTTCGGGTACATACTCGAGGGCGAGATCCTGTTCGAGCTCGAAGGCCAGGCCCCGTATCGCATCACGGCCGGCGAGGCGTTCTGGGAGCCTGGTGGCGACGTCATCCACTACACGGCCGCCAACCTCCTCCCAGACAGGACGAGCCGGTTCGTCGTGGTCATGCTGTGTGCGCCTGACATCGAGATGATCACGATGGTGGACGATCAGGAACTCGCCGCGAAGGCGAGCAGTCGCATTCCCATGGCCCAGTAGAGGGCCTGTCCGAGGACGCCGTGAGATGCCCGCAGACGAGGGTCTGCGTGGCGGCGTGCGGCCGTCGCACGGCGACACACAAGTCGAGGAGGGCGATATGCCAATTATGACTGCAGATCGGGGACGTTGTCAGGGCTGGGCGAACTGCGTCGCGGGAGCCCCTGACATGTTCGACATCGACGACGACGGTCTCGTCGTGCTTCTGCAGACCGAAATCCCAGAAACCGACCGGGCAAGAATTGATGAAGTTGCCCACCGTTGCCCGGTGGGCGCTCTGAGAGCCACGGACAGTTGAAACCGACGGTGGTCATTGTCGGAACGTCCGTCGCCGGGGTGCGCACGGCGCAGGCGCTGCGTTCGATCGGCTATGACGGGAACGTCGTGCTGGTGGGCGAGGAGAACGCCCTGCCCTGCGACAAGCCGCCTCTGTCGAAGGGGTTGCTGACCGGCGCGCTCACCACGGACGATGTTCGACTCCTCACCGAACAGAGGGCCGCCGAGTCCGACATCCAGCTCCTGCTTGGCCGTTCCGCCGTGCGGCTCGACGTCGCTGCGCGCAAGATCGAGCTCTCGGACGGAACCCGGTTGCCCTTCGACGACGTCGTCATCGCGACGGGAGCGCGGGCGCGGTCTTCGCCGTGGGGTTGTCCGGCCGGCGTCCACACCCTCCGCACTCTCGACGACGCTGTGGCGCTGCACGCTGAGCTGTGCCGCGGCGGCCCGGTCGCCGTTATCGGCGCGGGGTTCATCGGATGCGAGGTTGCCGCCACTGCACGCGCCGCCGGCGTCGACGAGGTGACGATGCTCGACTCCGCGGCCGGCCCGCTGGGTCGGTCGCTCCCACCTGCCATCGGGGATCGATTCGCCTGGCTTCATGAGGAGCATGGCGTTCGCACCCTCTTCGGGGTGAAGGTATCGGCCGTCGATCGGGTTGGCGACGAGCTTGTGCTCCGCCTCGGCAACGGGTCGACGTTGCAGGCGGCCACTGTTGTCGTGGGCATCGGAGCGGTGCCGAACGACGACTGGCTCCGCGACTCCGAGCTGAACGTCGACGACGGCGTTCTGTGCGACCAGTGCGGCCGAGCTGCACCACACGTCTACGCCGTCGGGGATGTTGCCCGGTGGTATCGCCCGCGCTGGGGCACGTCGTCGCGAATCGAGCACTGGACCAATGCGGTCGAGCAGGCGGCCTGCGTCGCTCACAACATTGCACAGCCGGAAAGCCCGCGGGAACACGACCCGTTCGAGTACGTCTGGAGCGATCAGTACGACTGGAAGATTCAGATTCTGGGTCGCACGGGTGCAGACCTCGGCTACACGACGTTCGAGCACACAGGGAAGCCTGCTGCGTTCGCAGTGCTCTTCAGGGATTCGGGTGGCGCGTGTGTGGGCGTACTCACGGTCAACTGGCCCCGCGCGCTCGTTACCTGCCGGCGAGCTCTAAGTAGAGGTGCGACCTGGCAGGAGGTCCGCGACTCGCTGGCCGAGTCGTCGGCTCACGTCGTTCCGTCACATGGACGGTGACACACCACGATTGGAGATATCACGGTGAAATATGTACTCGCCCCTCAGGAAATGGAATGGCACACGCTCGAGAAGCCGGAGTTCCCAGGCGTCGGGTTTCAGTTCACTGACAGTGTGGTCGACGAGGACTACACCTCCGCCTACAGCATCCAGTTGTCGAGAATGGGGCCCGGTGGGAGGTCGAAGCTCCACCGTGAGTCCCACAACCACGCCTTCTACATCGTCGCGGGCACCGGAACCGTGCGGGTCGAAAAGGAGACGTTCGACCTCAAGCCCGGCACTCTGGCCAAGATTCCCCGAGGGATTCCGCACGCCATGGACAACACTGGTTCCACAGACCTCGAGTTCCTGGTGATCTACGACCCGCCCTACGTCACCGGCACTAACGCGGTGGCCAACCTCGAGGACTGATCGCCATCTGTGCGGCGAGGCGTCGACCTCGTTGCGCAGCCGGGGGCCACCCGTCGCGTGATCGCGATAGATGGCCCCCTCGCGCTGTCGGGACTCTCCTCCCTGCGACGCCCCGGCCGTTGCTTACTGCTCAGACGCGATGCGGGCGGTCTCGGCCCGGATGATCTCCACCGCCTCGGTGATGAGTTCCAGGTGGGTGCGGTGGGACACGATGCAGACGCGCAGCGTGTAGCGGCCGTCGATCTCGGTGGTGGAGAGCACGAAGCGGCGGTGGGCGTTGATCCGGTCCAGCAGGCGCCGGCTCGCCTCGTCGGCCCGCTCGACGGCGGCCCGGCTGCCGTCCGTGGGACGGATACGGAAGATCACGGTGGACAGGTCCGGATACAGCGGGACCTCCAGGTCCGGGATGCCGGACAGGGCGGTGTGGACGTGCTCGGTCAGGTCGAGCTTCTCGTCCAGGGCGTCGCGGAAGGCGTCGGTGCCATGCAGGTGCAGGGGGAGCCACGCGCGCAGGCCGCGGATCTCGTGGGTCAACTCGGGTCCGAGGTGTCCGGAGTCGGGCACGTTGCCTCCAGCGATGTCCTGGAGGTAGCTGCCGGTGCCCTCGTGTGCAGCGTGCAGCGCGGCGACGTCGCGGACGACCAGGGCGCCGGTGCCGAAGGGCATGAAGAGGGTCTTGTGCGGGTCCAGGGTGATGGAGTCGGCCTGCTCGACACCGGCAAGGCGATCTCTGCCCCGTGCGGTGAGGCGGAAGAAGCCTCCGTAGGCGGCGTCGACGTGGAACCACAGGTTCTCGCGGCCGGCCAGGTTGGCGAGTTGCGGCAGAGGGTCGATCGTGCCGGCATGGGTGGTGCCGGCGGTGGCCACCAGCAGGAACGGCCGTAGCCCGGCTTCCCGGTCGGCTCGGATCATCGCGGCGGCGGCGTCGGGGTCCATCCGCAGATCCGGGGTGTGCGGCACGAGGCGTATGTGTGCCGTGCGGATGCCGGCGAGGCGAGCGGCCTTGGCGACGGAGTGGTGGGCGAACGCGGTGGTGTAGACGGTGCCTGGGGCGATGTCCTCACCGAGTCGGTCGTGGCGGGCGGCGACCGTGGCGGAGAAGGTGGCGATGGACCCGCCGCTGGTCAACAGGCCACCGCTGCCGGCGGGCAGCCCGCACACCTCTGTGGCGATCCAGCGGATCACGCTCTCTTCCAGCGCGGCGAGTGCCGGCGCCACCGCGGCGACGCCGCCGTAGCGGTTGGTGGCGCGGTTGTAGAACTCGGCGAGTGCGGCGGTGAACAGGCCGCCGCCCGGGATGTACGCGAGGTGGCCAGGCCCGGCGGACTCCACGGCGCAGTCGGCGGCCTCGTCCAGGCGCTCGAGCAGTACCTTCAGGTCGCCGCCTACGGCGGGCGGGGGTGCCAGGAAGGACTCCGCCAGGTCGGCCGTGGCCTGCGGGGACAGGGGGCTGGATGCGGGTCGGGACGGGAGCCGCTCGGTGCGGGCGATGACCCGATTGAGGACAAGATCTCCCATTTCGGCCATAGTGGCGCGATTTGGTTCCAAAGGGAATTGGCTCATGAGGCGGTCCAGGAGTGAGGAGGGTACAAAGGCTGCAGCCTTGACGACGAGTGCATGATCAACTGCAGTCTACGTAAACCACCGGCTGATGGTGTACCTCGTCGGCGCCGATGCCGGCCTAGTGGCGACGGAACGACGTCGCGCTCTTGGAATCGGAACGGTAATTCCGCTGGCACCGACGGATCGGCTCCCGACTGAAGGTGGGCCCGACCTGTGCCGGTCGTCCTCCGGGGGCGTCCACTTACGAAGCGAGTTTTGCGGCGATCAAGCTCGTGGCGCTCTTGGGGTCGTCACGCATGTTCAGGCCGTCCCAGTCGAGCCCGAGAGCTGCAATGGTGTCCTTCGCCTCTTTCGCTCGCGTCGGATCGGCCACATCGCCCCTGGCCATCCGATAGAGCGCGGACGCGTACTCCTCCCGCTTGCTCGGCCCGGCCTTCTTCCAGAACGCAAGAGTCTCGACGATCCGGGTACCGAACGAGCGGGCGGGCTTCTCCTCGTCGAACTCGTCCGTCAGGTTCCAGCGCTTGGCGAAGTACCTCCACGACTTGTACCCGACGAAGCTGATCGCCACGGCGGCGGCCAGTCCGGTGAGTGCCCACCCGACAGGGGTCCCGGCCAGCACGCTTGCACCGGCCGTCGCGAGACCAGCAGCGACAGCGATCGCGACGACGAGGTTGGCAACGGCTGCCGCAGTCTGGAGCGCCCCAACCCCCGCGTTGACAATCTTCTTGATCAGACCGCGCTTGTTCTTCTTCACCGCGTACGCCTGGATCATGCGGAGCGAGATCTTCTTGGGCGCACCCCGACGATGCTGTTTGACCTCCTCTGAGGCCTCCGTCAGCGCAGTTTCCATGGCGGCTTTGAGATCACTGCGTTCCTGTCGCCTTGCCAACGCCGCGTGCAGGACGATACCCGCCTCGTCCCGCGCTTGATTCAACCGTTGAAGCTCGAGCTGTATCGGCCTCAGTCTCGCGAGCACATTCTCCCAGGGCTGGTCGAGGGGTACCCCGGCTTCTTTTGGGTGGTGGAGAAGCATAGTGACCTGGTGATCGTACTCTTTGCTTTTGCTGGCGTGATATTCATCGAGGGTTTTGACCACCTCCCGCGAAGTGGCGACCTCCTGCTCTGCCGCATCCAGTGCGCGCTGCGGCTGCTCGTTCTCATCCGTCATGAGCTTCTGGAGTTCCTTGGCCCGGGCGTGTGCCTTGGCGGCCTTGCGGCCGTACCGCCCCGCCTGTATCGCAGTCGCCGGCGCTCCGGCCGCGAACCCGGCCGCGAGCGCAGTGTTGAACGCCTCGACGGGCAGGTGCGCAAGGTTGATCGCTCCGCCGGCCGTGACGGCAGCGTTGCCGGCGACACCGGAAACGTCCTGAACGATGTCCCCTCGGGCCTGACCGTGCCGACGACCTGCGTCCCGGTGCGCGGCGCTGCCTTCGGGAGATGTCTTCAGGTCGTGCCGCGCTTCCCTCAGTTCTTTGACGGCCAGTCCGAGCCCCACCGTATTGGCGACCGTCGAACCAGCGGGGCCGGCAATGCCTCCAGCGAAGGAAGCGCTCGTGCTGACCTCGGGGTCTCTGAACTCCGCGCCGATGGTGAAAGGGGTGTACGTGGCTACCTGGTTGGACGCCACATCGAGGGGGCCGACGTTGGTGTCGGCAAACCGAGTTGTGGCGTCGCGGAAGCCATCGGAGATGGACTGGGGCTGATGAGGCCGTGGCGGAATAGGAGGAAGATTCTTCCACTGTCCAGGGAAAGACTCGGCAGGTGCCCGCTGGATGCTGGCGGTCGATTACCGGAGCATGGCCACCACGGCCGCATTTCCAGCCAGCCGCTGCAAAGTGAGGATTTCGGCATGTGTTCGGTTGATCGCTGCCGCACGCGAAACCCGGCGGGCCCCTGAATGCATCTCTCGCTCTGGGCCACCGGTAAGGCGTTCGTGCACGCTTCCCTCCGCGACACTCCACACGCTCGCAAGTCTGACAACGTGATCGTTCCTCGACGGTTCGTTGGGAGGCAATATGGTGTGGCTGCGAATACCGTCAATGATTCATCAACGCTGCGACCGGAACGCTGTCGGAGCGGGCGCGAGGGCTGGGCGTGTTCGAACACGAGCGTGAGCGGCCCGGCGAGCCCGTTCGTGCCCGGTGCCGTGACGAGAACGTCCTCGGCCGCGGCGCTGCGGGTAGCACGACGCCCACGTCGTAGGCGTCGGTCACCCGTTCGGTTCGCGTCAAGGCGACGGAGGCGGCGACCTGGCGGTGGGGTGCCTGCAGACCTTGGGGAGCACGTCGATCATGATCATCCGTGTCAGACTGGACCACTACTTCTCCATGCCGGCCTGAGCGCCGGAGGCAGGGTCGGGTGGAAGGGAAGTCCCATCTCCGAGGGCAAGAGTCCGGTTCTGATCGAACTTGTCCGGCTCCTGGATGAGTCGATTCACGACCTCGACCGCGTCAGCGATGTCGATCTGTACGAGTGGATCGTCTTCGCCGCCGCCCACCAGTATTCGTCATCAGACTTCCACGAACGTCCGGCCCCCGACCTCGGTGACGCCGCGGAACTGCTGCGGGATCGCCTCAGCCGCGGGTGGTTCGGGAAACGCTCTGTCCCGGCGCCCCAGGCGTGGTTCTCCGCAGACGGACTGATCAGTGACGTCGTCCTGAGAACCGTGACGAACGGACTGGTGATCGGCGAGAAGCCCGCAGGCGCCCTGTGGACGTCTTCCTTCCTCCCAGATGGGCGCAGCGCCTGGGCGATCGGAGAGTCCAGCGCATACCCGGACTTGTCGCGCCGACTATTTGCCGTCGACTTCGATCGCGCAGTCACCCGAGTCTTCGAGGTGAGCGCGCCTGAGGACTACCAGCGGCTCGCCACGAGTTACCCACGGCCGATGCTGGACGGTCGTGTGCTCGTGGACTGGAGCGCCGCGGCCACGGACCTGGACGCAGTCCGCTTGACCGCCGCAGGTCTGGTCTTCGCCCACAACGTGCGGGTGCCGACCCCGCACGGCGTGGCCCAGTTGAGAGGCTGGGACGCCGAGTCGACCGCCTGGCTGAACCGTCCGCCCGGGTTGCGGATCTCCCAACCCAGCGCGAGCCCCACAACGTGAACCGCCACGACCTGGAACGGAGGCGTATTAGGCGTTGTACCGTGCACGGCCGCGCCGCGATCGTGCACGGGCCAGCGGATGATCAGGAAATGGGTGGTGCATCGGCTGCCCGAGGCCGAGGTTGACACTGGGAGCTTTCCTGTCAACACGCCGATCATCGCGGGGTTTCGTCCGTCGATGACCATGGCCGAAGAGTTCATTTGGCGAGCAGATCGGTGGATATGGAGTTGATCCCCGGAGATCGTCCGAACAACACGGGCACTGGCGATCACAACGGGACGTGGGCGATTGTGGGCACCTCAGGAATGGGGTAGTCGAGGTGAACTGTCCCTCCTGGCGGCCTCCGCACCGACGAGCGGAGCTGCCCGCTCGGTCCCACGCGTCGGGCAACCGAGAACGGCTTGACAACGCAGGACATCAGGGTCACTCAACTGGAGGTACTCGCGATGCTGAACAACGAGCCGAGGTCCAACGCCTGGCAGACGGCGCTCACCGTCCTGCAGGAGGCGAAACCGCCCTTCATCCCCGATGGTGCCGAGGTGATGACTGTCGTCATCGAGTTCCCACCCGGCGACCCGGGCACTCCGCCGCACCGGCACCCCGGGCCGGCGTTCGGCTACGTGCTGGAGGGCGAGATGGTGTTCGAGCTGGAAGGGGAGCCCGAGCGTGTCGTCCGGGCGGGGGAGGCGTTCTGGGAGCCGGGGGGCGACGTGATCCACTACCAGGACGGCAACAACCGGACGGACATCCCGAGCCGATTCCTCGTCACGATGGTGTGCACGCCCGGCAAGCCCATGCTCACCCTCGTCGACGACGAAGAGCTGGCCCAGCGTAAGGACCGGCGCGCACCGCGTCCGTCGTCCTGAACTCCGGTTCTGCCAGGGACGGTTCTGTGTGCTTCAGATCTGTTGCGGCCGGCGGCGGAAGAGTCGCGCCGGTTTGCCGACGGTCCCGCGGCTGAGGTCGCCGGTCTCGTCCAGGTACTGCACCATGTGTCGCCGGAACGTGTCCTTCTGCCACGGCCGTCCGAGCACTGCCTCGTGTACGCGCTGCAGCTCCAGCAGCGTGAACTCCTCGCCGATCAGATGCCTCGGGTCGGGCCGTTCCTGATAGGCGTCTCGTGCCCACTCGACGGCTGCTTCGACGATCTGGTCGTGGTCGAAGCCGAGTCCGCCTTGCCGGTCCGGGAGGATCGGCTGCCGGGTCTCCGGGTCGATGGGCAGGAGCGTTCCTGTCGTGCCTTCCAGCCTGCCGGGCGGGACGAGGTCGACGTGGGCCACGCTCATCACCCGCCCGCGATCATCCCGATCGAGGGCGTCGAACACGCGGAGCTGCCGCGGCTCCTGCCCCGTCTCGCCGACCTTTTCCCGCAACGCCCGCAGCGCGGCGTCTCGCAGGGTCTCGTCCATCCGTACGAACGTCCCGGGGAGTGCCCAGCGTCCGGCCTCGTAGTGCTCGTCGCGCTCGTGCAGCAGCACCGCCAGCCGGCCGTCCTGGGTGACCGTCAGTAAGGCCACGTCCACGGCGATCGAGGGGTGGGGGTAGTCGGCCAGGGTCCGCCCGGAGGGGTCGCGCCACGTCACGCTCGACAAGTTAGCGCATCTGTGCTCTTATTAGTTAGCGCGTTGACGCGCTAACTAGGGAGTGTGTGATGGAGCTGGCGGACGTGCACGTGGGCAACCCGGTGGTGCGCGGAGCGTTGACGGTGTTCCCCGTGTTCAACGGGGCGGCGGTGGAGAAGCGTGGTTACGACCTCCACGCTCCGTGGATCGAGGTGGCGGAGCGGGCCGGGGCGCCGGTCGTGGGGGAGCTCGTCGTGACGAACGGCGGCGCCCGGCCCGCGCTCGTGCTGGAGGGAGAGCTGCTCGAGGGCGGCTGGCAGCACCGGGTCGCGGCACGGTCGGTGGTGGTGGAACCGGGCGCGTCGGTCGTGCTCGAGGTGCGGTGCGTGGAGCACGGGCGCTGGAACGGCGGCGGCGAGCACGTCCGAACCGGACGGCGCGCGCCGGTCCAGGTACGTGCCGCGGTCGGGCAGCACGAGGTGTGGGAGCGGGTGCGCCGGTACGGGCAGAGCGCCACCGAGTCGCTCCTGGAGACCACGCGCAGCGTCGACGACGCGGCGGCGGCGCTCGTGGGGGATCTGCGGCCGCTGCCGTTCCAGAGCGGGGTGCTGATCGGGATCAGCGGATGGCCGGTGCTGCTCGAGGTCTTCGACTCGCCGCGGACGCTCGCCCAGGTGTGGGACGGGATGCTGCACGCCGCGGCGGTCGACGCGGTCAGGAGGCCGGCGATCCCGACTCCCGGCCCGCGTGCGCGACAGTTCGCGCAGCAGACGAGGAGCGTCCCGCTGGACGCGAACGGGCGCGGTGCGACGGCGGACGCCCGGGTCTCGGTGCTCGGCTGGCGCGGTCGGGCCGTGCAGACCGTCGCGATCAACCCTCGGCACGAGCTGGTGACGGCATGACCTACGTGAACCTGGACCGTGCGGTCGGTGTCCTGGTCGGCGCCGCCGCGGGCGACGCCCTCGGCGTGCCCTACGAGTACGGCAGCCGCCCGCTTCCGCGGCCCGGGGAGGAAGCACGAATGCTGGGCGGCGGCCTCGGCGACTACGCGCCGGGGCAGTGGAGCGACGACACCGAGATGGCGTGCGTCATCGCCGAGATCGCTGCGACGGGCGCGGACCTGCGTGACGAAGCCGCGCTCGACCGCGTCGCCGCAGGCTTTCTGCGCTGGTACGACGACGGCCCGGCCGACGTCGGCAACCAGACCCGCGCCGTACTCGGAGCGCTGCGCGGCACGGCCGAGGCGGGCGCGGCGGCGAAGATGCGAGCGCGGGCGGCCGAGTTGCATGCCCGTAGCGGGCGTACCGCGGGGAACGGGTCGTTGATGCGGACCGGACCCGCCGTGCTCGCACATCTCGGCGACCCGGAGGCGATTGCGCAGGCGGCCCGCGCGGTCAGCGGCCTGACCCACCACGACCCGCAGGCGGGGGACGCGTGCGTGTTGTGGTGCTTGGCGATCGACCACGCGGTGCGGACGGGTGAACTCGACGTGCGGGTGGGGCTCGGGTACGTCGGGCCGCAGTGGCCGGCCCTGCTCGACGAGGCGGAGCGCTCCACGCCGGATCGGTACGCGGCGAACAACGGCTGGGTGGTCGCGGCGCTGCAAGCGGCGTGGTCGGCGGTCGCGCAGGCGGACGGGCTCGAAGCGGGGCTGCAGGCCGCGGTGCACGGCGGCGGGGACACCGACACGGTCGCCGCGATCGCCGGGGCGCTGCTCGGGGCCCGATACGGCGGAAGCATGGTGCCTGGCCGGTGGCGGCGGCTGCTCCAGGGCTGGCCGGGACTGCGGGCGCGCGACCTGACCCGTCTCGCCGTGCTCGCTGCCCGCCGCGGTCGGCCCGACGGCGACGGGTGGCCGAGCGCCCCGACCATCCAGGCCTACGCGGGCTCTCCACGAGCGACCGTCCCGCACCCGGACGATCCGGGAGTGCTGCTGGGCGCGGTCGGTGCGCTGCGGCCCGGCGTCGCCGACGCGGTCGTCAGCCTCTGCAGGCTGGGCGCCACGCAGGCGCCGTTGGCCGGCGTGCCGGCGCCCGATCACGTCGAGGTCTGGATCACCGACCGGGACGACGCGAACCTCGACCTGCCCGGCCTGCTCGCCGATACCGCCTCCGTCATCCGGGACCTGCGTGAGGAGGGCAAGACCGTGCTGCTGCACTGCGTGTTCGCCGAGGCGCGTACGCCCATCGTCGCCGCGGCCTACGGCGCCCTCGTCACGGGGTCGACACCCGAGGCCGCGCTTCGGCGGGTCCGTGCGGTGTTGCCCTCGGCCAGGCCTGCCCCGTCGATCGTGGCCGGTCTACTCGCGATGGCCGAGTGACCGCAGCAGGGCCGCGACCTCTGCCCACGCGGGCGTCGCCCGCTCGTCCGGGGTCGCCTCGGCGGTGAGAGCGAGCAAGCGCCCGCGGAGCCGCTGCTCGGGCGCGGTGAGACGGTGGCGGTAGCGCTCGTCGAGGAAGTAGTGCAGGCCTCGGTCGGCGTGGGCGAGCAGGCAGTCGAGGAAGATCTCCAGCCGTCGTCCCTGCTCGGGGATATCGGCGCCACCCATCGGGACGAGATCGAGATCGGCGCCCCACAGCCGGGTACGCAACGCGTCGGGCTCCATCAGCAGTGCGGTGCCGAGCTTCCCCTCCCCACGGACGGACGTGGGTAGCACCTCACGGACGTCGTGCATGAGCTCGTGGAAGTGGTCGTCAGCCAGGCCGAACCCGACGAACAGCAGGTGCCGGGTGAGCAGCATGGCCTTCGCGAGCGCGGAGAGGGCTTCCCGGCCGCGGCCGTAGCCGAGGTAGTCCTCGCGGGTCAGCACGATCGTGTCCGGGCGGGTGACGGTGCCGTGCAACTTGAGCAGCCAGCGCCCGTCCGGTTGCACCGCCTCCTCGGGGAGGACGGCGAGATGCTGCCCCATGTCCTGCGAGGCTTTCTCGTAGAGCGTGTCGTAGTTGAGCGTGACGGCCTCGCGGGTCGGCAACGCCGCCAACTGCGCGGGGGCGAGGCCGTAGCGCGGCGCCTGGACGTGCCGGGCGACAGCCTCGTTGAACGAGGCGCCCTGCTCGGTGAGGAGACGGCGCAGGACGTGTGCCTGGTCGAGCGCGTCGAGCTTCGAGAACCCGTCGTGCTCCGCGAGCGGCAGGCCGCTGTCGTCGAGCAACCTCGCCAGGAGATCACTCCAGGTCGGAAGGCCTGCCGACACCGAGACGCCCGCGCCGATGAACGGCACGAGCTGCCCGGCGCTCGCCTTCTCGGCGAGGTCCTGGGCCTGGCGCACCAGGGCCTCACCGAGCACCGCCCAGGTCAGCGGGTCGGCGCGGCGGATGTCGTGGGCCCGCGCGAGGTCGGGGGCGTCGCGGAGCACGAGCACGACGTCGATGCCCTGCTCGCGGCCGACCGCGTTCGCGACCTCGAGAATGCTCCGCAGCAGCTCACCGCGGAGCCAATCCCCGCCGCCGCCCGACGAGCCGAACATCGGCATCGCGACGAGCGGGAGGTGCCGCTGCTGGCTGCGCGGACGGCTCTTGGCCCGCATCCGGGCGGGGTCGGCCGCGGCGGGCAACGCCGCGGTCAGCGGCTCGACGATCTGCTCGGCGCGGCGGATTCCCACGAAGGGAACCGGGACGAGGACGGGCTGAGGCTCCTGCTCGGACCAACCGGGGAGCACGAGCGCCTTGACCCGCTCGGCCCGGAACTCCGCTGCGTCCTCACCGAGGCGCGCGACCGACTCGCGCAGGTGAGGGACCGCTCGATACCACCCCTCCGTGATGTGCAGCGTCCGGTCGGTGGGGAGCAGCCAGGCGTCGGCGGCGAGGTGCGTGATGTCGCCGGGGACGACGAAGACGTGTGACCCATCCGCGAGCACTCGATCACGCTATCCGGAAGCACGGATTCGCAGCCGGCATCGGGTGCCGGCAGGTGAGTGCTGTGACGACCCCCGAGTGCCTGTTGAAAAACCCGACCCGGCGGGGTCACAGTGCTGGTGCTCGCGACCTGCCGCCGGCTTCCGTGAGGTGGAGCTGATGCCGAAGTACGTGTACGAGTTCAGCGAGGGCAGCAAGGAGGAGAAGGATCTTCTCGGCGGCAAGGGGGCCAACCTTGCCGAGATGACCCGGCTCGGGTTGCCCGTGCCACCGGGGTTCACGGTGACGACCGAGGCGTGCCGGCGGTACCTGGCCGACGGTGTGGTGCCGCCGGAGCTCAGGGTGCAGGTGACGCGCGCGCTGCGGGCGTTGGAGGACAGGGTCGGCCGCCAGCTCGGGGATCCTCAGGATCCGCTGCTGGTGTCGGTGCGGTCCGGGGCGAAGTTCTCGATGCCCGGGATGATGGAGACGGTCCTCAACATCGGGCTGAACGACGTCTCGGTCCGCGGTCTGGCCGGCGTGTCCGGGGACGAGCGGTTCGCCTGGGACTCCTACCGGCGGCTCATCGCGATGTTCGGCAAGACCGTGCTCGGTATCGACGATGCCTTGTTCGTCGAGGCGATGGACTCCATGAAGCGGTCGCGGGGCGTCACCCAGGACGTCGACCTCGGCGCGAACGACCTCGAGGAGCTCGTCGAGGTCTACAAGAAGGTGGTGCACCAGGAGACGGGACGGTCGTTCCCGCAGCAGCCACGCGAGCAGCTCGACCTGGCGATGAACGCCGTGTTCGACTCCTGGAACACCGAGCGGGCCCGGCTCTACCGCCGCCGCGAGCGGATCCCGGACGATCTCGGCACCGCCGTGAACGTGTGCACGATGGTGTTCGGCAACCTCGGTCCGGACTCGGGCACCGGGGTGTGCTTCACCCGCGACCCGGCCACCGGACGGCAGGGCGTGTACGGCGACTACCTGCCCAATGCCCAGGGCGAGGACGTCGTCGCGGGCATCCGCAACACCCTCACCCTCGCCGACCTGGCCGAACGTGACCCGAAGTCGGCGCGCCAGCTGTACGCGGTGATGCGCCGGTTGGAGACCCACTACCGGGACCTGTGCGACATCGAGTTCACGATCGAACGCGGCAAGCTGTGGATGCTGCAGACGCGGGTCGGCAAGCGCACGGCCGCCGCCGCGTTCCGGATCGCCGCCCAGCTCGTCGACGAGCAGCTGATCACGATGGACGAGGCGTTGCAGCGGGTCACGGGTGACCAGCTCGCACGGCTGATGTTCCCGCAGTTCGACCGCTCCGCCGCGCGGACCCGACTCGCCACCGGCCTGGCCGCCTCGCCGGGCGCGGCCGTGGGGGAGGCCGTGTTCGACTCCGCCACGGCCGTCGCCCGGCACGCTGCCGGCGACTCGGTCATCCTCGTGCGCCGGGAGACCAACCCCGACGATCTCGAAGGCATGATCGCCGCAGCCGGGGTGCTGACCAGCCGCGGCGGCAAGACGTCACACGCCGCTGTGGTGGCCCGCGGTATGGGACGCACGTGCGTGTGCGGCGCGGAGGCCATCGACGTCGACGCCGCAGCCCGGACGGCCCGCGTCGGCGACATCGTCGTGAACGAGGGCGACGTCATCGCCATCGACGGGTCCACCGGGGAGGTGTTCCTCGGCGACGTGCCGGTGATGACCTCACCCGTGGCGACATACCTGGAGGAGGGCCTCGACGCCGCGCTGACCGGGGCGGACGAGGAGACCGCCGAGCTGGTGCAGGCCGTGCACCGCGTTCTCACCCACGCCGACTCCACCCGGCGCCTCGGGGTGCGGGCCAACGCCGACACCGGCGAGGACGCGGCGCGCGCCCGTCGGCTCGGCGCCGAGGGCATCGGCCTGTGCCGGACCGAGCACATGTTCCTCGGCGACCGCCGCGCGCTCGTCGAGCGCCTGATCCTCGCCGACTCCGCAGCGGCACGGGCCTCGGCGCTGGAGGCGTTGATGCCGCAACAGCGCGGCGACTTCGTCGAACTGCTGGAGGCGATGGACGGGCTGCCGGTGACGATCCGCCTGTTGGATCCGCCGCTGCACGAGTTCCTACCCGACCGGACCGAGCTGTCCGTGCGGGTCGCCGTCGCCCGGGAACGCGGTGAGGACACCGCCGCCGACGAGACGCTGCTCGCCGCGGTGGAGCGGTTGCACGAGTCGAACCCGATGCTGGGGCTGCGGGGCGTGCGGTTGGGACTGGTCGTGCCCGGGCTGTTCGCGATGCAGGTCCGCGCGATCGCGGAGGCCGCCGCGGAACGCATCAAGGCAGGCGGCGACCCTCAGGTGGAGATCATGGTTCCGCTCGTCGGGTCGGTGATGGAACTGCACCTGATCCGGGACGAGACCGACGGCGTGCTCGCCGAGGTGGCCGAGCGGGAGAACGTCACCCTCGACATTCCCGTCGGAACGATGATCGAGCTGCCGAGGGCGGCGCTCACGGCGGGCCGGATCGCCGAGGCAGCCGACTTCTTCTCGTTCGGCACCAACGACCTCACCCAGACCGCCTGGGGGTTCTCCCGCGACGACGTCGAGGCGGCCTTCTTCGCCGCGTACCTGGACAAGGGCGTGTTCACGGTGTCGCCCTTCGAGACGCTCGATGCCATCGGCGTCGGCCGTCTCGTCCGGATCGCCGTCGAGGAAGGCCGGCGCGCGCGGCCCGGGCTCAAGATGGGGGTGTGCGGCGAGCACGGGGGCGACCCGGAGTCCGTGCACTTCTTCCACGAGGCCGAGCTCGACTACGTCTCGTGCAGCCCGTTCCGCATTCCCGTCGCCCGCCTGGAGGCAGGCCGCGCCGCCGGCGCCTACGACGACACCGCCGCCGGACTGGCCGGAGCCCGCTGACGAACGTCTGTGTGCAGACCGGACGGCTGCGCGCACACTTGCCCTGACATCGGGAGTGGCGACCGGAAGGGGTGCGTCATGGGTGGGATCGTCGTCGGCGTCGACCGGTCGGTGCACGCGGTTGACGCGCTGCGGTTCGCGATCGAGGAGGCGAACCTGCGAGGTGTCGAGCTGACCGTCGTCGAGGTGTGGCAGGAGCCCTATCTCAGCGCGGACGTGGGGCCGGAGGCCGCATCGTCGCTGGACGCGCCGGCGCGCAGGCGGGCGGAGCAGCTGCTTCGGGACCAGGTGGGCAAGGCCCTCGACGGGGAGCCTGCACCGGAGGTCATGCACCTGCAGGTCCGCGCCGGCAACCCGTCCGAGGAGCTCATCCGGCTCGGCCGATCCGCGGACCTGGTGGTGGTGGGCTCCCGGGGTCATGGCGGGTTCCGCCATCTGCTCACGGGATCGGTCGCCACACAGCTGGTCAACCACGCTCCGTGCCCGGTCGTGGTCGTGCCCGCCCGGGCCGCCGCGGTCTGACCGCGGTTACCGCGGCTGATGGAGGTCGTGTCCGGCGGTGCTGTCGACGTGCTCGGGGATCGCGCCCTCGTGCCGATCGCCGGTTGTGGAGGTACCGCTCGGCTCGAACATGAGGATCGAGCCCCCGGGAGAGGACGGTTTGTGCTCGATGCCCTTCGGGACGACGAATGCGTCGCCTCGGTGCAGCACCACGGTTCTCTCGCGGCCGTCGGCATCGCGCAGCGCGATGTCGAACCGGCCGTCGAGCACCAGGAAGAACTCGTCGGTGGACTCGTGCACGTGCCATACGTGCTCGCCCTTGGTGTGGGCGATCCGCACGTCGTAGTCGTTCATCCTGGCCACGATCCGAGGGCTGTACACGTCGTCGAAGGACGCGAGGGCAGTGGGGACGTTCACCGGATCCGACATCGTCATGGTCGTGAGTATCCGCCGCCGTGAGCGTCCGGTCTTGTACGTCCTTGCCCGACGCTGCTCGAGGCGGACTCACGGTCGAGTCCGCCCGGCAAGGAAATGACTTGTCCTCGCCAGGCGTGAATCACACGCTGTTCTGGTGAACTGCCGTGCGACCACGTGAGGGCGAGGTTCTCCACTTCTCGGAGGACCCGACGATCGCGGAATTCGTCCCCCATGTCGCCGCCACGGCCCGGATCTCGGACGCCTACGTGTGGGCCGTCGATGCGCTGAGGGCGCCGTCCTACTGGTTTCCGCGCCAGTGCCCGCGGGTGATGGCGTGGCCGCGCGCCGGATCCACCAGCGCGGACGTCGCGCGGATCATCGGCCCGTACGGGGGTTCGCGGGTCCATGCCGTGGAGTACGGGTGGCTGGAGCGGATACGGACGGTGCGCCTCTACGCCTACCGGTTTCCGGCGACGCTGTTCCGCCCGTACGCGGAACCCGAGCCGGCGCGGCGGTTCGGCGAGCCGGAGCCGTCTGCCCACGTCGCGGAGGTGCCGGTGCGCCCGCTGGGCCCGCCGGAGCCGGTGGGTGACCTCTTCGCACTGCACGAGGAGGCCGGCATCGAACTGCGCGTGCTGCCGACGCTGTGGACGTTCTGGGAGGCGGTGACGGCGAGCACGCTGGGATTCAGCGGGATCAGGCTGCGTAACGCCCGATAGGGAACTCCGCGTCCGCATCCTGCGAAGAACATTCCGGTGATGACGGCCGTCACCGGGCGCCCTGCGCTCTGTCAGCCCTACCGATGATCCACGGCCCTACTGGCGACCGCGGTCGGGCCGTCACGGTGGGAGTCATGACAGAGACGACTCATCGAGCAAGCCGGGCGCTTGCTGCGGCAGCAGTCCTGGCTCTCACCACGATCGCCATTCCCGTTGCCATCGCCACTCCGGCCTCGGCGACCGAGGCCCAGTGCGTCGACTATCTGCGACGGGAGGGGGTCATCATCGGTCCGAAGGTCAGGAATGCCTGCGATCAGGGAGCCAGCAGCTCATTCGTGGATCGTCAGGCGTGCTTCCCACTGCTGGTGCGTGCCGGCGTCAGCGGCGGAAAGGCCAGCGACGCGTGTGGCTACGCCTACCCGTAGATCGAAACGCGAGACGCCGCCTGGAAAGACCAGGCCGCGTTTCGTTAGCGTGTGATCGCGTGGACTTCGACGTCGAGCGGGCTCGCAACGACACCCCTGGTGCGCACGACGTGGCACATCTGGACAACGCAGGAGCGGCGCTTCCGCCGCGACAGGTGACCGACGCGGTGATCGAGCACCTTCGCACGGAGGCGGAGGTCGGCGGGTACGAGGCCGCCGCCATGGCGGCCGACCGGCTCGACGGCACCTACCAGGCCGTGGCCCGGCTGCTCGGCTGCGAGCAGGACGAGATCGCCCTGGTCGAGAACGCCACGCGCGCCTGGGACATGGCCTTCTACGCCATGCCCCTCAAACCCGGCGACCGCATCCTGACCGCCCACGCCGAGTACGCCAGCAACGTCATCGCCTTCCTGCAGGTGGCAGCGCGCGCGGGTGCGGTCGTGGAGGTCGTCGACGACGACGAGCACGGCCAGCTGTCCGTGACCGACCTGTGCAGGCGCCTGCAGGACGGCGCGGGGAGGGTCGGGCTCATCGCGATGACGCACGTACCCACGCACGGCGGGCTCGTCAACCCTGCCGAGGAGGTCGGCGCCGTCGCCCGCGAGGCCGGAGTGCCGTTCCTGCTCGATGCCTGCCAGTCGGTGGGCCAGTTGCAGGTGGACGTCGAGCGCATCGGCTGCGACATGCTGTCGGCCACCGGTCGCAAGTTCCTGCGCGGACCGCGCGGAACGGGGTTCCTGTACGTGCGTCGCTCGCTGCTCGAACGGCTGGAGCCGCCGTTTCTGGACCTGCACGCCGCCACGTTGACGGCTCCGGACCGCTACGAGATGCGGCCCGACGCGCGCCGTTTCGAGAACTGGGAGAGCGATGTCGCCGCACGGATCGGGTTGGGCGTCGCCGTCGACTACGCCCTCGAGTGGGGGCTTGCGGCCATCGAGGCGCGGGTCACGGTCCTGGCCGAGACGCTGCGCGAACGGCTGCAGGCGGTGAGCGGGGTACGCGTCCACGACCAGGGCCTTCGCCGCTGCGGCATCGTCACGTTCACCGTCGACGGCGTCTCCTGCGAGGAGGTGCAGAGGACGCTGCGTGAGCGCGGGGTGCGGACCACCATCTCCCGGGCCAGATCTGCCCAGCTCGACATGCCCCGCCGGGGTCTGGCGGAGGTGGTGCGCGCCTCGGTCCACTACTACAACACCGAGGACGAGCTCGACCGGCTCGTGGACGCGCTGCCGCCGCGCCGCTCGATACAGATGTGAAGCATCAGCGCCATCGGGATCGGGTAACCGATGACTGGGTGCGTACATCGGCGTGCGCACCGCTTCGGACATGATCCAGGAGGACGCCATGGGGCTGCTCAGTCACGTGATTGCGGCCGGAATCGGCTACTACGCCGGTCAGCCCGACGGCCGCCGGCAGCTGGACAAGCTGCGGAGGCAGGCGGTCGAGTACGCCCACGGGCCGCAGGCCAAGCGGCTGCGGGAACGTGGCTGGGACATGGCCGGTGAAGGCGCGCACGCAGCGAAGAACTTCGCGTCGAGAGTGGTCTCCCACAAGGACGCGGACCCGGCGGCCGACGTCGCCGGCACCCGGAGCGGACAGAGTCGGCTTCTCTGGCGCCGCGGCGGGCGAACGGCGGACGGGCAGGCCGCCGCCACGCCGGGCACGGACGGCGCGGCGGGCACCGGCTCCCCCGCCGCCACCCAGGCCCCGCCGTCCGGCACCGAGCACCGACCCTGATCTACCTCGTGACGCGACGGGGAGCGCCCGACCGGCTCCGGGCGTTTCCCCCGTCGCTGTAGTCGGCCGCGCGCCGTTCAGGCCATCTCGGGGACCCGCAGATGGGCGAGCGCCAGTTCGAACTCACTCACTTCGATGATCTGGCCATTCGCCTCCCTGGTGCCCCACTCCCGCAGAGTGGTCGCCGCGTCGCGGGTCCGCTCCATGGCGTCGCGGCTGTCGAAGGTCACCGACGAGACGGCATAGCCGGATGTGCGATCGACCATCAGGCTCGCGCTGCAGAACCCGTCGTAGGTCTCGATCTCCGGCAGCAGCCCCAACCTGTGGATGTCGATGAGGCGGTCGGTGTCCTCGGGATTCGTCCGCACCCAGGTGGCGCGAACGCACGCGCCCGGCTTCGAGGTGTGATCGCGGTGCAGGACGGCGATCTCCCACTCGTCGACCTGCGGCCTGCCGCCGAGCACCTCGCCCGCCCGCTCGCGGACGGGTCGTAGCCAGCCTTCACTCGCGTGCATGGCTTCCTCATCCCGCCATGCGGTCGTGATGATGCAGCAGCCGGATGTGCGATCGACCAGCATGGACAGGCCGACGCACCCGTCTACCCGCAACACCGTCGGCATGACCTCGTCGCGGATGTGCTCGACTCCCGCGTCGATCGCCTCCGAATGTGCGAGGACTGTGGTGGAGCGTGCGTACACGATCCACCCCCTTCCGATCGGGGTGGCGCCCCGGCGGCGCCGCCGGTCGTCCGACACCCTTCTCTCACGGCTCTGCTGTGGCAATGCCCCCACGTTGAGCTGCGAAGATCGACCTTGCGGGTCAGCCGTTGATGATCTTGGTCTCGACGAGGAACTCCCTGGCGGCGTCCTCGGGCGTCTCGCCGTCGATGTCGACCTTGGCGTTGAGCTGCGTGGCGCGCTCGGTGGTGAGTTGCTTCGCGATCGCGCCGAACAGTGTGTCGTAGGCGGCCGCGTTGGCCTGGTACACGTCCGTCCGCATGCTGACGGCCACGTTGTAGGTGGCCAGGGCCTGCTTGTCGTCCTGGAGTACGACGAGCTTGTTCTGGAGCACCTGGGCGTCGGTGCCGAAGACGACCGCGAAGTTGCACGGCTCGCGCGCGGCGACGCTCGTGTAGACCAGCCCGAAGTCGAGAACGGCGACATTGGCGGCGGGGAGGTCGAAGCCGTAGGTTTTCTCGACCGCGGGCAGGCCGTCGTTGCGGGTGGGGAACTCCGCGGAGGTGCACAGGGCGGCCGCCCGCGGGTTCTGCTGCGCCAACCGCGCCCAGTCGCTGATGGTGGAGACGCCGAGCTCCTTCGCGGCGTCGGGGTTCGCGGCGATCGCGTAGGCGTTGTTGGCGCCGGCCATGGCGAACCAGGTGATCCCGTTCGCGGCGTCGGCTTGCTTCACGGCGTCGAACTGGGCCTGCTCGCCGGGGATCGGATCGGTGTTGCCGAGCGGCCCGAGCCATGCGGTGCCCGTGTACTCCCAGTACATGTCGATCTCGCCCGACTGCAACGCGCCGCGCACGACGGGCGTGCCGACGAGGTTCGTGCGGTCGTCCACCGTCGCACCGGCGGCTTCCAGGGCCTGCACGGCCACCTGGCCGAGGATCTGCTGCTCGGTGAACTCCTTGGAGCCCACGGCGATCTGGGTGCCTGCCAGGTGGATGCTCGCCGCGACCGAGTCGCCCGTGTCGGCGCCGCCCGAGCCACCTGCGCCGCTACTGCATCCCGATAGCGCGAGCAGGCCGGCCACGGCCAGTGCGCTCAGCACACGGAGCTTGCGGGTCGTCGTGGCACAAAACGGCACAGCGCCTCCTTTGGCGAGTGAATCTCGATGGACCTACAGGCCGCGAGGCCGGAGAACGTCCTCCGCCACGCCGAGCACGTGGTCGACCAGGAGGGCGAGCACCGCGGTGAGAATGCTCGCGACCACGATGACGGGCGTGCGGCTCTGCACGATTCCGCCGTACACGACGCTGCCGAGCCCTCCGGCATTGGTGAGCGCACCGATGGTGGCCGTCCCGACGTTGATGACGGCCGCGGTGCGCACGCCGGCGAGGATCACCGGCACGGCGAGCGGCAACTCGATCTCACGCAGCACTCGGTTGCTCGACATGCCCATGCCCCGCGCCGATTCCACGACGAACGGATCGATCTGCTGCAGCCCGACGATCGTGTTGCGCAGGATGGGAAGGAACGCGTAGACGACCAGCGCGACGACAGCACCCCGGAACCCGGGGGCGAACAGGATCGCGAAGAGAACGATCACGCCGAGCGAGGGCACCGACTGCGCGATGTTGCCCAGCCCGACGACGAGCGGGGTCAGCCGGCGTGCCGCAGGCCTGGTGACCAGGATCCCCAGCGGCACGGCGATGACGATGACCAGCAGCGTGGAGAGACCGACGAGCTGCAGGTGCACGAGCGTGGCGTTGAGCAGGCCGCCGAGGGTGAGCAAACGCTGCTCGACGTCGTCGAGGTCGGCAACGGCGACGAAGACGGCGACGCCGATGCAGACGAGTGCCAGCACCGCAGGAACGCCGAGGTAGCGCCGCCACCACGCCGCCCGGGACCTGTGCGGACCGGGCTGGTCGAGCATCTCATCGCTGCGGGCGTACGGATCCTCGATGGCGAGGCTCACCGAGCCGATACCTCCTCGGGCACCTGTTCGCGGGCGTCGGTGCGCACGGTCTCGACCGCGGCCATGATCACCCGCATGTCGACGGTGCCCAGCAGCGCCCCGGAGTCGTCGACGACGACCACCACACCCACGCGGCTACCGACCATCGCGTCCAGCGCGCCCGCCAGCGTCGCGGTGGGCTCGACCGTCGCGCGGACCTCCAGCCCCACGTCCTCGAGCGATCCGCCGGACTGCCCCAGCTCACGGGCATGTGCCCACCGCAGTGGCCTGCGCTGCTCGTCGAGCAGCAGCAGCGCCCCGTGTTCCGACGCCTCGAGCGCGCGCAGCGCCGCCTCCCGGCCCGCGCTGATCGCGGACGTCGGCCACTGCTCGAGCTCGACGTCGCGTACCCGTACGAGACCGAGCCGCTTGAGCGACGCGCCGGAGCCGATGAACTCCCGCACGAAGTCGTCGGCAGGTGCCGCGAGCACCCTCTCCGGGGTGTCGTACTGCGCGACCACCGACCCCTCGCGGAGGATGGCGATCCGGTCTCCCATCTTGATCGCTTCGTCGATGTCGTGCGTGACGAAGACGATGGTCTTGCGGATCTCCTCCTGCAGGCGGAGGAACTCGTTCTGCAGGCGTTCGCGGCTGATCGGGTCGAGCGCGCCGAACGGCTCGTCCATCAGCATCACCGGAGGGTCCGCTGCCAGCGCGCGAGCGACTCCGACCCGCTGACGCTGACCTCCGGAGAGCTCTTTGGGGAACCTGTCGCGGTACGTGGCGGGGTCCAAGCCCACGAGGTGCATCAGCTCGTCGAGCCGGTCGTCGATCCGCTTCTGCGGCCAACCGAGCAGCCGGGGCACCGTGGTGATGTTGCGTCCGATGGTCTGGTGGGGGAAGAGACCGACCTGCTGGATGACATAGCCGATGCGGCGGCGGAGGCGGTCGGGGTTCTCCCTGGTCACGTCCTCGCCCTGCAGCCGGATGATCCCCGACGACGGCTCGATGATCCGGTTGATCATCTTGAGGGTCGTGGTCTTCCCGCAGCCCGACGGGCCGACGAGGATGACGATCTCGCCTTCGGCGATCCTCAGATCCAGGGAGTCGACCGCCGGGGACGGCCGGCCGTCGTACCGCTTGGTCAGCTGTTCCAGCTCGATCATGTCGGGCATCAGCGAATTCCCCTGGACGTCGTCACGCGGGTCAGGACGAGGAACGCACCGTCGAGGAGCATTCCCACGAGCACGACACCGAGCGTGCCCATGAGGGCGAGGTTGACGGCGTTGGGACTCGAGATCACCCGCAGGCCCGAGAAGATCAGCTCGCCGAGTCCGGGGCCGCCGATGATCGGGCCCAGCGCCGCCACTCCCACCAGCAGCACCGCCGACACCCGAACCCCGGTGACCACGACCGGCCACGCCAGCGGCAGTTCGATGCTCACCAGCCTGCGCCAGCGCCCCATCCCGACGCCTTGGGCAGCCTCGACGACCGCCGCGTCGACCCCGGTCAGGCCGGTGATCGTGTTACGCACGATCGGCAGCAGCGAGTACAGCGCCAGCGCGACGACCACCGGCACGGTCCCGATGGTGCCCAGCAGCGCGAGCAGCAGTGCGTACATCGCCAGCGACGGCACGGTGAGGATCAGCCCGCAGGCGTTGATGGTGAGGGTCCGCGCGCGCGGCCGGCGGTGGACGGTCATGCCCAGGGCCAACCCGACCACGCTGCCGATGAGCAGACCGGCGAGCACGACGGCGAGGTGCTCGAGCGACAGTTCGAGCAGCCGGTCATAGTGGTCGAGCAGGTACTCCGGGAACGTGATCGCGGCTCCTTGCGACGGAGGTGGTCGTGCGGGTCGGCGCCTCGGCGACGATCACCTGAACCTACCGACTGTCGCAACTCGGGACACAGACCGTGCGAACGGTGACCTTCGTTGCACTGCGTGCCACCGGGGCGCAGAAGTCGGCAGGAGCTCGCCGTTTCCCGCCCAGGTCACGGAGGTTTTGAGGCGAGAAGCTCGCGGACCCGCGGCGCCACCTTCGTCCCGAACAGTTCGATGTTGGTCATGAGCTTGTCGTGCGAGAGCCCGCCGATGCCGTACTTGAGGTCGAACCGCGTGGCCCCGAGAGCGGTCATGTTCGCCGCGATTTTCTGGGCGACGGTCTCGGGCGAGCCGATGTAGAGCGCGCCGCCGGGCCCGATGTCGTGCATGAACGACTCCTTGGTCGGGATCCGGAAGCCACGGGTCCTGCTGACCTGTGTGATCACCTGGAGGTAGTGCGGCCAGAACTCCTCGGCGGCCTGCTCGTCGGTGTGGGCGACGTGTCCGGGTGAGTGCACTCCGACCGGGCGTGCCGGCTGTCCGAGCTGCTTCAGGGCGTGGGCGAAGAGCTCGGAGAAGGGCGCGAAGCGTCGGGGCGAGCCGCCGATGATCGCGAGCATCAGCGAGAAGCCGTAGCGGGCAGCGCGGATGACGGACTGGGGGCTGCCGCCGACTCCGATCCACGCGGGGAACCGGCCCGATTCGACGTGGGGCACCACGTCCTGGTCGACGAGCGCGGCGCGGGTCGTGCCGTGCCAGGTGACCGGTCCACCCTTGAGCAGCTCGGCGAACAGGTTCGTCTTCTCCTCGAACAGCTCCTCGTAGTCCTCGAGGTCGTAGCCGAAGAGCGGGAACGAGTCGACGCTGGAACCACGGCCGAGGATCACCTCGGCGCGCCCGTTGGAGACGGCGTCGAGCGTCGAGTAGCGCTGGAAGACGCGGACGGGGTCGTCGGAGCTCAGCACGGTCACAGCGGATCCGAGCCGGATGCGCTCGGTGCGCGCCGCGATCGCGCCCAGCACGACGTCGGCGGCGGACAGCGGCATGTCCGGGGTGTGGTGCTCGCCGATGCCGAAGAAGTCGAGTCCGACGGCCTCGGCCTGCACGCCCTCGTCGACGAGGTTGCGGATGGCCTGGGCGTGCGACACGAGCCGGCCCTGATCGTCCCGGGCGACGTCGCCGAAGGTGTCGAGGCCGAGGACGATCGGGAACTGGGGGTCGGGGGCGTTCATGATGATTCCCTTTTTCGTACTGGAGCGAGGTGGATGGTCTTCGGGCCGCGGCTGCCGGCCAGCGCGAACTCACGCCGGCGCGTCGGCGTCGAGACCGGCTTCGGCCGCCACCCTGGCGAGGGTCGAGCCGACGTGGCCCGTGCCCAGCACGGCGAGCCGCGGGCACGGGTGCGTCATGACTGGTCGGTCTCGCGGTCGAGGTGCCGGCGGATGGCGTCGAGGATCTCGGCCAGCGCGTCGAACTGCGCGGGAGTCAAGGCGTCGGCGAAGTGCCGCTTGATCGCTCGCAGGTGTGGGGACGATGCGCGGCGGAAGACGTCTGCCCCGTCCGCGGTCAAGGACACGAGGGCGCCACGGTTGTCGGTGGGGCACTCGTCGCGCCGGATGAGGCCGCGCCGTTCCATCCGTCCGAGGTGGTGCGAGAGGCGGCTCCGCTCCCACTCCATCATCGCCGCAAGCTGCGTGGACCGTACTTCGCGTCCCACGGCCTCGCTGAGCGCGAGCAGCACCGCGTAGTCGGCAGGCGAGAGGTTCGACTCCTGCAGCTGGGCGCCGAGAACCCGCCGCAGGTCCGCGGTCGTGTCGAGCAGTGCCCGCCAGATCCGTAGCTCTCGCGAGGTCATGCGCCGTCGCACGACCGGGACGTCAGTGGTCATCGCTCCCCCTTTGAGGATGTGTCAACAATAACCGAATGGTGACGCATCAACTAGGAGGAGGCCGTGCGGTACCTCATTTTTGTCCGGCTCGGGCCGAGTCGTGCCAACGACGGTGGTTGCGTGTCACGACAACAGCCGTCCAGGTAGCACTAAGAGCACTCGCAGTGCTGCTACCTGGGGGGATGGCCCGGAGCTAGCCTCAGGGCCGTGCAGATTTGGGAGTTCTCCGGTGAGGAGTACGAAGACGTCACCAGGCAGATCTACACACCGATGATCGCTCGGACGGCTCCCGACTTCCGCGGGTGGTCGGCCGTCCAGGAACTGGGCGATGCCCTCACGCTCTCTCGGTCGCAGTTCCGAGGGCCGATATCCGCGGTCCGGACCGACCGGATGGCGGCGAGAGCGTCGGTCGACGACCTGATGCTCTTCTCCGTGCGGCAGCTGGCCGGTCGGGGCCACGTCCGCCAGCACGACCGCGTCGCCGAGCTGGCGGCCGGCTCGGGCATTCTGATCGAGGGACGTAGCCGCTACGAGCGAGTCTCGTCGGCCGAGGTACTCAGCGTGAATCTGCGTTTTCCCCGCGAGCTGCTCCCGCTCCCCACCGCCGAGATCACCGACTGCTGTGCACGCAGCATCGACCCGGCAGCCCCTGCCATGCAGATGGTGTACGGCTACCTCGATCGGCTGTTCGAGATGGCCGACGACCTCACCGCGCTGCAGCGACTCGACGCCGGGCGCGCTGCGGTCGATCTGCTCGTCATGGCGTTGCGGGACGTCACCCCCTCGGTACCGGGCGGGACCGGCTCCGAGGAGGTGTTGCTCGACATGATGCGTACGCACGTCCGCGAACACCTGGCCGATCCGCAGCTGCGGGTCGAGGAGCTGGCGCGCCGGCACCACGTGTCGGTCCGCCACATGTACAGCCTGTTCGCACAGATCGGGACAACGCCCGGTGCGTACCTGCGCGAGCAGCGGCTGCTCGCTGCACGGTTGATGCTGTCCGACCCGAGGTACGCCCGGCTCGCGATGCCGGGCATCGCGGCTGCGGTCGGGTTCCTCGACATCACCACGTTCGGACGGGCGTTCCGGCGTCAGTACGGCACGACGCCGACCGGCTGGCGGCGCGAGCACCTTGGCTCCGGACCGCTCCCGTGACCGTGCCGCAGGAAACGCATAGGTGCCGAGCAGGAATCGCATGCACGTCGAGGCTCTGAGCTGGTCGACTGTCTGCGCAGGCCAACGAGGGGTCAGGCAGACGCGAACCGGGTTGGGGACCCGGCCATCGACCGCGTCGGTGCTTGACCCCTTGCGCGAGGGGGTGGGGCCGGGCTGTGCATGCGGCCCGGCCCCCGCTCGTGGCCACTCGGGGCGATCGCTGTCGGTGTTGCCGCACCGTGCTCAGCTCGATCAGCTCGAAGTACGTACAGCGTGCGTAGTCGATCGCTTCTCGATCAGGACAGTCGCCCCCTCCCGGCGTAACCTCACGAACAGGGCGAACTCGCGTCGCTCTCGAGGGAATCCATTCCCGGACGGCCATGGCGTCCGGGAGATCGGAGGACCCGACATGAGGTGGATACCGCGCATACGGAATCCGGTTTCACCGGCCACTCCCGCATCGCAGCGACGCCCTGGTCCGGCCCGTTGGTTCTGGTACGCGCTCGGCGGCGGGCTTCCGATGGCGTACCGGGAGTGGGTGCTCCACGACGTCACCTGCCGCACGTGGCCGTTGCGCCACCTGCTGCGGTTGCTCGTTCAGGTGGTGCCGGTCGCGGTCGTGCTCGTGGTCCTGATACCCGGACCGATGTCGGTGCGGCTGATGGCCGCGATCGGCGGGGCGCTGGTCGGATTGCTGTACTCCTTCGTGTTCCTCTACGAGGCCACGGAAAGCCGAGCGTGGAAGGCGGGCTACGACCACGGCACCGCAAAGCGGGTGCGCGAGGAGCGCAACGCGGGCCGGGCACTCGCCGCGGCCGCGTCGGACTTCGAACGCCGGTGGCGCAGGCAGCATCGATGAGTCACGAGCCGTCCGTGGCCGTGCAGAAGCGCGGATCGGCGGGAACACTCATCGAGATGACCGCGGAACTGCTGGTACAGGTTGTGCGACATGGCTGACGACTCCCACCGGCTGGTGATCGTCCGGCACGCGAAGTCGGCGTGGCCCGACGGCGTGCCCGACGAGAAGAGGCCACTGAACAAACGGGGCCGCCGGGACGCGCCCGCTGTGGGTCGCTGGCTGCGGAAGCGGATCGGCCGACCCAGGGCGGTCGTGTGCTCGCCCGCGGCCCGGACCCGCGAGACCTGGGAGTTGGTGGCCGACGAACTCGGCAAGGCGCCCGACCCGGTCTTCGACAAACGGGTCTACGAGGCGTCGGCCAAGAAGCTGCTCGCCGTTGTCAGGGACCTCCCCGACGGTGTCGGACCGGCCGTCCTCATCGGGCACAACCCGGGCCTCGCCGACCTCGTCGAGCTACTCACCGGCAAGTCGCCGGAGATGAAGACGTCGGCGATCGCGGTGCTGGACGTGGCCGGCTCCTGGGCAGACGTGAGGCCGGGTGGGGCCGCGCTCGTCGAGTACGCCACGCCGCGCGGATGACGGGCTCGTCATCGGTCAGAGCTGGGCCTGGACGATGATGCGTTTGGCGATCTCGTTCGCCGGCTGGGCGCCGTTGGGTGCGGCCTGCAGGTTGGTGAGCACGATCAGCGTCTTGTCGCCGTCGGGGTCGTAGCCCATGAACGACTGGTATCCGGGCAGTGAGCCGTCGTGGCCGATCATCGGTCCGAACCTGGCCAGGGCGAGTCCGTACGAGGCGCTGATCCCGTTCGGCGTGGGCGGCGGAAGGCTGTCGATGCGTTGTTTCTGCGTTGCGGCATCGAGCAGACCACCCGTGACGAGCGGCTTCACGTAGGTGGCCAGGTCCTCTGCCGAGGAGATCGCCGCGCCTGCCGCCCAGGCCCACGACGGGTTGATGCCGGTGACGTCGTTGGGCACGAGGGTGCCTTCGCGGGCGGCGGCCTGCTGATCAGGAGGAAGCGCGGGATCGGCCAGCGTGGCGACGTTCGTGCCGAACAGGTAACCCTGCGGGTGCGGGTCGAGGATCGAATTCGATGTGAGCGGGGGAAACACCGTGTTCCTCAGCCCGAGCGGGGTGAAGATCCGTTCCTGGAAGACGTTCTCCAGCTTCTGCCCGGTGATCTGTTCGATGATCATCCCGAGCAACACGGTGTTGGTGTTCGAGTAGTGAAAACCCTGACCGGGCGCGAAGTAGGGCGGCTGGGCCAGGGCGAGAGCGACGAGCTCCTGGGGCTGCCAGACCTTGCCGGGGTCCTCGTCCATCGCGCGGTTGAACGATTCGAGTTCGCTGTAGTTGTACAGCCCGCTGCGCATGTCGAGCATCTGCGCGATGGTGATGTCGGCGCCGTTGGGCACCCTCGGCTGGTACTTCGCCACCGGGTCCGACAACCCGATCCGGCCTTCCTGTACCAGCTGCAGCACCACCGTGCCGGTCATCGTCTTCGTGTTCGAACCGATCCTGAAGTGGTCGCCGACCTCCACCGGCTCGTCGGTGCCGACTCTGCGCGTTCCGAACGCCTCCAGGTACTGGCCGGCCGGGGTACGGACCAGGACGACCACGCCCGGCACGGACATGTCCCTCATCGCTTCGGTGATGATCGGACGCAGTCTCGTGTCGAGGTCGGACGCCGGCGCGGTGGGGCCCGGTCCGGCGGTTGTGCCTCCGCCGGTTCCGCAGGCCGAGGTGACCAGCGTGACCACCGCGGCGAGTGCGATCACGGCCCAGAGCAGCGATCGCCCGGTCATGGCAACGCCCCGACCGTCGGGGTGGAATCGTCGAGGAACGAGCCTTCGACGATCAATTGCTCGCGCAGCTCCACGGCGTCATCATGCTGCAAGGAACGGATGCCGATGCGGCTGTCACCCATTCCGGCATGATTTCCCGGTTTTCGGGTGGCCTGAATTCCGGTCCGCTCGCCGAGGCGATCAGACCGCGTCGAACTGCTCGGTGTGGATCCGCTGGCGAGGGATGCCGATATCGTCGAGCGTGGTGATCATGCCGTTGACGAACGAGCCGGAACCGCAGAGGAAGTAGTCGAGCTGGTTGCGGCGGAACGAGCCCGGCAGCACCGTGGAGAGCATCTCCGCGTCGATCCGGCCGGTGGAACCTGTCCAGCCCGGGTAGGGCTGGGTGAGAGTCGGCACGACCGTGAGGTGGAGCCGAGCCTTGAGATCCTCCAACTCCTCGGCGAACAACAGGTCGTCGGGGGAGCGGCCGCTGACCAGCAGCCGATGAGGACGCCGGTCGCCGCGGTCGGCGAGGGTGCGCAGCATGCTCATCATCGGCGTGATGCCGACCCCGCCTGCGAGCAGGACGAGCCCGGTGGAGCGCATGTGGTCCACGCTGAACGAGCCGTGTGGCCCGTCCAGGAAGACCCTGGTGCCGGGTCGCAGGCGGCCCAGCGTCCGGGTGTAGTCGCCGATGTGGCGAACGGTGAACTCGAGTGTGCCGTCGGCACGGGCGCCCGATGCGATGGTGAACGGGTGGTCGCTGAGCAGGCCCCAGCGCCGCAGGCGCAGCCAGGCGAACTGGCCAGGGGCGAACGCCAGCGCGTCGCGACGGGAACTGCGGCGCCAGCCTGTGGGTGCGAGCACGAGCGTGCTCACGTCGTCCGATTCCGGGCGGATGCCCCGCACGCGGAAACCGCCGCGCTCGGCCAGCAACGGACGCAAACACCATCGCACGAGGAGGATGACGACCAGCGCTCCGATGAGTGAGACGAACCAGGTGCGCGCCCCGTCCTCGTTGACGAGGTTGTTCCGGAGGACCACGTGAAGCGCGGCACCGCCGACGGCCGTCGCGGTGAGGGCCAGGTGCGCGATCCGCCACACCTGGTAGGGCAGCCGTAGCCGTCGGCGCAACAGGGCGGTCAGGGCGAGCAGGATCAGCGCGAGCGTCGAGATGGTGGCGGCACGCATGCCCGGTGAGGCGTGCACCAGGTCGAGGTACTTGATGTTGCGGGCAGGGTTGGCGAGCACCACCACCGCGGTGTGGGCCAGCACGAGACCGAGCAGCACCAGGCCGATGTAGCGGTGCACCACCAGGAGCTGCTCCATCCCCAGCCCTCTGGTGAGCGATCGCAACCGGGACGCCACCACGATCGCGCCGAACAGGGCCGAGAGCGCCACCAGCCCCAGCGCCACCGAGACCCCCGGTTCGAGCTCGGCCCGGACGCCGACAAGGAGTACCAGAGGGACCAGGGGCAGTGCCACGAATGCCGTCACCCACGCGGCACGGACCACCACTCGCTTCACGGCACCGGACGCTAACTTCGCGCCGCTTCCGGCACACGGAACCTGAGAATCCAGGTTGCGGTCGGTGTGCCGCGCGGTGAATCCCCGTCGACGAATGGGTGGTCAATGCTCCATCTGGTCGGCCGTTGCTGCGCCGAATAGCAGCATCGACCCTTAAGGTCGAGCGCTCGGCGCTGCCTGCTGCCGTCGACAGACCGGTCGACGCCGGATGGCCGTGCGCCGCTCCGTCCGTCCGAGTGCCAGGCGCCGCTCGTGCCGCCGGGGTAGCCCGTCAGCTGATCGACTGCCCGATACCGAGCATGTTGCCTTCGCTGTCGCGGAACCAGACACCCCGCTCGCCGGTGCCCTTGCTCGGATAGTTGCCCGAGACCGTCGTGATCCCGTCGGCGGTGGTGCCGGGCAGGTCGACGACCTCGAACACGACGCCGCGGGACCGCAGCTCGCCGACCGTCGCCTCGATGTCGTCGACGCTCCACGCCATCTGCGTGTGCGAGCCCGACGGAGCTCCTGAGGAGGCGAACAGCGCAAAACTGCCCTCCGCGCAGTGGTACAGCAGCCCGCCCGGCCGCTCCTCCGCCGGATCGAGGCCCAGCTTCTCCGCATAGAACGCCCGCGCCCGGTCGAGGTCCTGCGCCGGGAGCCTCGTGGCCACGCCGCCGTTGGCCAGCGGAGTTGTGGATTCTCCTGTTCTCGTCTCCATGACAGGTAGACCACGTGGGCGGCGTGGACTCATCGGTTTCGAGGCTGCCCGCCTGCTCATGGCGAACCCCGGGAAGGCACCTGAGTTCGGCGCTCATGATCGGCAAGTGGGGAGCGGCAACCGTGCCAGGCGCGGGTGTGCGGCCCCAAACGATGACCACCGCGCGGAGATGAGTCCATGATCGGCGTTTTGGGCCCGGGAGCCGGGCGGTACGCGGCTGTGCGGCCCCAAACGGTGATCACGGTCGGGAGGCGGGCGGGATGGCCGTGCCGCGCTGGGTGGCGGGCCCGGCGCTCGACCATGATCAGCATTTGGGGGTCGGGAACCGGGCGGGACGCGGTTGCGCGGCCCCGAATGATGATCATCGGTGTGGTGAGCCGACGCCTCCGCTGTGAGACGGCCCCGTTGATGTCCATGATCGGCAGGTCGGCGGGAACCTTGTGCGGAAGTTTGATCATCGTCGGGGCGGTCGGCGCGGCTTTGCCGGGCCGGTCGGCTCGGGCTGCCCATGATCGGCGTTTGGGGACCAGTAACCGGGCGGGACCCGGCTGTGCGGTCCCAAACGGTGATCACGGTCGGGAGGCGGGCGGGATGGCCGTGCCGCGCTGGGCGGCGGGCCGGGCGCTCGACCATGATCAGCATTTGGGGGTCGGGAACCGGGCGATACGCGGTTGCGCGGCCCCAAATGATGATCATCGGTGTGGTGAGCGGGCGCCCCGCTCGGAGACGGCCTCGTTGATGCTCATGATCGGCCGGCCAACCCTTGTGTCGGAAGTTGATCATCATCGGGCGGGCAGCTCGGCGGGGTTACGGGGCCGGTCGGCTCGGGGCCGTCCATGATCGACGTTTGGGGGCCGGAGGCCGGGCGATACGCGGCTGCACGGCCCCAAGATGGCGATTATCGGTGTCGGTGAGCCGGTGGCCTGCCAGGAGATGGTCCCTGTGCGGTCCATGATCAGCAGATCGGGACCGAGAGCCGTGTCGGGCCCGGTTGTGCGGCCCCAAACGTTGATCTTCGCCAGCGGGCGGACTGGTCGGCTCGTGCCTTGCCGGGCGGTCGGCCCAGGCGGCCGTCCATGATCGGCGTTTGGGGACCGGGGGCCGGGCGATGCGCGGCTGGGCGGCCCCAAATGGCGATCATTGCCGGCGGTGAACCGGTGCTCGCCGAGAGCGGCCCCTTCGCGTCCATGATCGGCAGATCGGGGCCGGGAACCGTGTCGGGCGCGGTTGTGCGGCCCCGAACGTTGATCTTCCTCGGAGCGGCGGGCTCTCCCTGACCTTCCGGGAGACGGCCCCGGGACCCAACTTGTCGACCAGCAGGAAACCGCGGGCGGTCAGTTAACCCGCTCGATCGCCGTGGACCGGGTTCCGTCGATCGTCACCACGACCGCGCCGAGCGTCATGGGGCCCTCGGCGAGCTCGTAGGGCGGGAGGTCGGTGATGTCTTCGCCCCGCAAGGTGGCCACCCAGTGCGCCGGGGCGATCCCGGTGACGCCGCCGAGCCGTCCGGTCATCCCCACGTCGGTGACCAGCGCCGTGCCGTGGGGGAGGAGGTGTAGATGGTGGGTGGCCTCGTGGGTGTGGGTGCCCAGCACGGCGGCGGCCTGGCCGTCGACCGCGTAGGCGAACGCCTGCTTCTCGCTGATCACCAGGCCGTGGAAGTCGATGATGGTGGCGCCCTGCCGATCGACGGCCTCCCAAGCCGGCCAGAGAGGGTCGACGCGCCCCGGGTAGTCGAGCCAGCGTTGGAACATCGGTTGGGCCTCGACCACCGCGGATTTACTCATCACGTTGACCACCGTGATCGTGTGGCCGCGGACGCACAGCGCGATCGTCCCCTTGCCGGGAACCCCGGCGGGCATGTTGACCGGGCGAAGCACGCGGGGATGCGCCAGGACTCGTTCCACCTCGGCGACGTCGCCGTCCCACGCGTGGTTCCCGCTGGTGATGACGTCCACACCGGACTCGACGAGCCGTCGCACGACGTCCTGGCTCATGCCGAAGCCCGTGCGGATCTGCGGGCCGCTGCGCAGCGCATTCTCGGCGTTGACCACGACGAGATCCACCCGCCGCTCCCGACGGAGCGTCGGAATCCGCTCGCAGACGTAGTCAACCGCATCAGGCCCGACGACGTCCCCCAGAAAAAGAACGCGTGGCATGACCGACTCCTTCCATGTTGTCGAGCTGGTTCACGACGATTCTGCTGATCGGGACGAATCGTGGGCAACGGACCGATGAGACGTTCTGATAATCAGATCTACCGTAGGTGCAACCGGCGGCTCCTGCCATATATAGTGATTCACACAGTATGGCTTCGGCCACTCCGGGGAACCAGGTAGAGTTGTTCGTGTGTGAGTCGGCAGCGTTTCCTCGGAATTCATCGGCGTGCCATGCTCGGTCAGCATTTCCGTCGAAGGGCGTCTTGGATTGTTGGCTCCGGCCGAGTCGTGCCTGGGGTATGGAGTTTCAGATGATGCGATCAGCCCGCCGTGACAGGGCGGTGCCGGTGATATCCGATCCGATCGAGGAGGCCCTCGACGATGCGCCACTGAGCCTGTTCCATTTCAGGGCGGCGATCACGGCGGGCGCGGGCTTCTTCACCGATGCCTACGACCTCAACGTCATCGGCACGGTGATGTTGCTGGTGAGACCACAGTTCGGGCTCGACGCAGGTCAGGTGGCGCTGGCAAGTAGCTCTGCGTTGCTGGCCACCGCGATCGGCGCGTTCCTGTTCGGACGGTTGGGCGACCTGCTCGGCCGGCGCCGGATCTACGGGCTCGAAGCCGCGATCATGGTGGTCGGCGCGCTGCTCTCCGCCGTCTCACCCAACTTCACGTGGCTGCTGGTTGCCCGGTTCATCCTCGGTATGGGTATCGGAGGCGACTATCCCGCCTCCGGCGTGATCATGACGGAGTACGCGAACCGCTTCAATCGAGGCAGGTTGGTGGGGCTGTCGTTCGCGTTCTACGTCCTCGGGCAGATGACGGCGTATCTCGTGTCGTTGCTCATCCTCGCTGCGGGTGCGCCATCCGACCTGGCGTGGCGCCTCATCCTCGGCTTCGGCGCGATTCCGTCGATCATCGTGCTCTGGAACCGCAGGCACATGCCCGAATCGCCCCGCTGGACGTTGCGCGTGGCTGGGGACAGGACGCAGGCAGCCAATGATCTTTCAGCGTTCTCGGATCGAAGCGGTATCGGCATGGTCTCCCGCCAGGCTCGCGTCAAGCTCGCATTGAGCGGAATGCTCCGGAACAAGATATTTCTCATCACGCTTGTGGGCACCGGTGTGAGCTGGTTCTTCTACGACGTGGCGTCCTACGGCAACTCGGTGAGCCAGCCGCTGCTGATCAAGAGCATCTCGCCGGCAACCGACAACGTGACGAACGTGGCGATCAACGCCCTACTCGTGATCTGCTTCGGAGTGACCGGTGCGCTGGTTGGGCTCGCCGTGATCGACCGTATACGACGAACCACGCTGCAGATCTTGGGGCTCTGTCTGTGTGCCGCATCGATGCTCCTGATCACATCGGTCCCGGGCCTGACGGATACGGTGGCGCCATTCGCGGTGGTCTTCGGGCTGTCTCTGTTCGGTTCCGCATTCGGCCCGAATCCGGGCCTGATTCTGCTGAGCGCGGAGTGCTATCCGACCGCGGCGCGGAGCACCGGCCACGGGATCTCGTCCAGCCTCGGCAAGGTGGGTGCGTTCATCGGTGCTCTCCTCGCACCGCTGGTGCTGAGCGCCTATGGCCTGCGGGTCACCACGTTGCTCGCGGGTGCGTGCTTCGTGCTGGCGATACTCGCGACCCTGGTGCTGCGGGACCCGTCCGGCGTGCCACTGGACGCTGCCAGCGCGGAAATGGATGGCGACCTGCGCGCGGCACCGGAGCTGGAGCCGGCCTGAGGCGCCTGGGTTCGGGGTGGGTAGAAGTCCAGGAACCATGTCCGGCTCGTCCGACTCGATGCGCGAAGCGTCGGTCTTCCGGCGGCTCCGCGTTGCGAGTTCGCGTGCCGGCTTCCGCTGGTCTTTTGTGCCGGAGCTCCAACTGGGCCGCGAAGAAGCACTGGCCCGGCTGGAGGCGCTGGATCCGGAACAGCCCGTCTGACCGTGCTCGCGCTGCGCCAGATATCCGGTCGCGCAGCCTGCTCGACTGATCTAGCTTCCCGCCCGATGAGTTTCTTCTTCCGACGTCACTGACCCGCCTGCGGTCGACGGGGAGCACCCCGCCGTGGGCGATGCGGGACGGCTTGTGGCCGCCCCGGGTCGCGGCGTGGGAGAAGGGCAGTGCGTGCTGGGGCGTGCCTGGTGGCGCGAAGCGTGCGTGGAATCGAAGACCTGGTGGCCGCCGAGATCGGCAGGCGGGGGCTGGGGGAGGTGGTGGCCACCGGGCATCGGGAGGTCCGGTTCGTCACGTCGGACACGGCCGCTCCCGGCGTCACGGCGTTGGCCACGGCCGATGACGTGTTCGTCGTCGGCGTGGAGGTCGACGGGATCGGACGGGCTCGGGGTGACCTCGCGCGGCTGGCGCGGGCGGTCGCGGCTGCGGATCTGAGCGCCCCGTTGGCGCTGCGGGCTCGGTGCGGTGGGCCGCCGGGCGGTTCGGTGGACGTCTCGGCGTCCTTTCTGGGGCGCAGGTCGTTCAGCCGCTTCGACGTGGAGGACGCCGTCGGCGCGGTGCTGGCTCGTCGGCTGGGGTTGCGCTATCACTCGCGACGCTCTGACGCTCGCCCGCCGGAGGGCGGTCTGACCTGGCGGGTGACGGTCGTCGGCGATCGCGCGACGGTGGCCGTTCGGGTCGGGGCGCGGCCGCTGCATCGGCGCACCTGGAAGGTCGCCGGCGTGCCCGGAACGCTGCATCCGCCACTGGCTGCGGCGATGGTGGCCCTTGCCGGGGTCGCAGCGGGCGAGCGCGTGCTCGATCCGTGCTGCGGAGCGGGAACCCTCGCGATCGAGGCGGCCCTCGCGGGAGCGGTGGCGATGGGCGTGGACCTCGATGCCGGGGCGCTCGCCGCCGCTGCTCGGAACGGGAAGCGCACGCCGGTGCGGTGGGCTCGCGCGGACGCGGCTGCGCTGCCCGTCGCGACCGGCTCCGTCCGGCGGGTGCTGCTGAACCCGCCGTGGGGCCGGGTGGTCGAACCGTCGGGACGGCTGGCCCGGAGGCCCGATCTGCTCAGCCGGGAGATCCGCCGGGTGCTGGAACCGGACGGAACGGCCGTGGTCCTGATTCCGGAGGGCAGTGCCGCTCCCGCGGGCTTCCGGGTGAACCGCCGGATCCCGGTGGCACTGGCCGGAGCACGCCTGGTCGTCCTCGTCCTCGGGTAACCGCACATACCGGATGGCCGCCGCACACACGTCCCGCAATGTGTGCGGTGGTCACCAGACGTGTGCGGTGAGCGATCAAGATCGGCGGGTCAATTCTTAACAATTGGACAAGTTCGATCCGTGTCCGCCGTTGCGGGGTGGGCGTGTACGTAGAGTCGTAGTGGGTGCAGAAACGCACGAAAAGAGCTTTCGGTTGCCAGCGAGAATTGCTGGGAAAATAGGAAAGGGGAGCGGATGGACGACGGAACGGAGCCGCCGGCTCCACCGGGCGAGCCATCGGATGAGGAGCCTCCGACCGTCCGCACGCCGCTGAGCCGGCGCACCATGCTGCTCGGGCTGGCGGCGGTCGGCGGGATCAGCGCGGTGAACGTCGGTGCCTTCCTCGGCGCCGGTGGCTGGTTCACGCCCGACACCCTCACGACGTCCCGGTTCGTCGACCGTTTCGAGCAGGTGTTCGGCAAGCACGACGGGTTTCGCCGCAACCATGCCAAGGGCGTCAGCGCCACCGGGCTGTTCACCAGCAACGGCGCGGGCACCGCCCTGTCGAAGGCGTCCGTCTTCCAAACCGGTACCACTCTCGTCACAGCGCGCTTCTCGATCTCCGGCGGAATGCCCGCCGCCGCCGACACCAACGCCGCGGTCCGGGGTCTCGGCGTGCTGTTCCACATGGTGGGGGGTGAGCAGTGGCGCACCGCGATGGTGAACGTGCCGGTGTTCACCGACCGCGTTCCGCAGGGCTTCTACGAGCGGCTGCTGGCCACCGAACCGGTGCCGGGCACGGGCCGGCCCGACCCGGCGAAGGTCGCAGCGTTCCTGTCGAAGTACCCGGAGACTGCACGTGCCATGGCGGTGATCAGCAAGACGCCCCCGTCGACCGGCCTCTACAACAGCCCGTACCACGGCCTGAACGCGTTCCGCTTCACCAACTCGGCGGGCGTCACCGTGCCGGTGCGCTGGATGATGATGCCGGAGGGACCGATCCAGACGGTGTCGGGCGCTGCGCATGCGCCCGGCAAGGACTACCTGTTCGACGCACTGATCGACAAGTTGGCGCAGGGCCCCATGCGCTGGCGGTTCCTGATCACGGTCGGTCAACCCGGCGACCCGACCAACGACGCCACCACGGCGTGGCCCGCCGACCGGCGCCAGGTCGACGTCGGCACGCTCACGATCCACTCGCTGCAGACCGAGGCGCCCGGCAACGCGCGGGACGTCAACTTCGACCCGACGGTGCTGCCCGAGGGGATCGCGCTGTCGGACGACCCGCTGCTCGCCGCGCGGTCCGCCGTGTACGCGCAGTCCTATCAGCGCAGGACAGGCGAACCCCATTCCCCGAGCGAGGTCACCGTCATGCCGCCGCAGCCGACGCGGGTCGACGTCCACGAGGTGGATCATGAGAATTGAGCAGGAGCCGGTTCCGGTGCGGTTCACCGTCGTCGCGCGAGCGTTCCACTGGACGATGGCGGTGATGGTGATCGCCATTCTGTTCATCGGCGTGTTCATGGTGACCTCGATAGCCGACTTCCGATTTCTGGTCGCCATTCACGAGCCGCTGGGTATCGCGATCCTCGTTTTCGTGCTGGCGCGGATCTGCTGGCGGCTGACGCACGTGCCGCCGCCGTTCCCGCCCGGGATGAGCCGAGTCGACCGGCTGGCCGCGAAGTACTCGGAGTGGCTGCTCTACGCGTTGCTGCTGGTTCAGCCGCTGATCGGCTGGGCGATGGTGTCCGCGTCCGGCGAGCCGATGGTGCACTTCGGGTCGCTGTACCTGCCGGACATCGCGCCGCAGAACATCACTGTGTTCGCCGATCTGCTGCGCGCCCACATCGTCGCGGCCTACCTGCTGTACCTGGTGTTCGCGGCGCACCTGGCCGGCGTGCTGCTGCACACCATCGTGTTCAGGGACCGCGTGCTCGACAGGATGGCGTTCTGGCGTGCGCCGAGGTCCGCGAGCGCGGTGGTCGAGGAAGAGCAGCCCGTGTAGTGACCGCGAGATCCGCGTTTCGGCCCCCGCGAGGGCGCAAAACCCGATCTCGCGACGATCGTGGGCTCCGGCTCAGCCGAGCTTCGCGAGGAACTCGCGCAGCGCGTTCGTGACCTCGGCGGGGGCCTCCTCGGGCAGGTAGTGGTCTGACGGGACGGCGGCGCCGCGCACGTCGTCGGCGTACTCGCGCCAGATCTGCACAACGTCGTAGGTGCGTCCGACGAAGCTGTGCTCGCCCCAGAGCGCCAGCAGCGGGCAGCTCACGCGGCGCCCCGCCTCGGCGTCGGCGTCGTCGTGGAGCAGGTCCACGCCTGCGGCGGCGCGGTAGTCGGCGCAGGTCGCCGCGATCACGGCGGGATCGGAGAAGCACCGCACGTACTCACGGACGGCGTTCTCGTCGAAGCCCCGCCCGTTCGCCCACCGCGCGGTCATCCGGGTGCGGATCCAGAACTCGGGGTCCTGCCCGAGCAGGTGCTCCGGGATCCCGTTGCCCGTGGCGAGGAAGAACCAGTGGTAGTAGCCCAGGCCGAAGGTCGCGTCGGCGTGGGCGAACGCGTACCGGGTCGGGACGATGTCGAGCACGGCGAGCCCGCGCACGGCGTCCGGCGCGTCGAGCGCGAGCCGGTGCCCTACCCGTGCGCCGCGGTCGTGCCCGACGACGGCGAACTGGTCGAACCCGAGCGCCTGCATGACGAGCAGTTGGTCGCGGGCCATGGCCCGTTTCGCGTAGACGTCGTCGGTGACAGGTTCCGGGTGGGCGCTGTCGCCGTAGCCCCGCAGGTCCGTGAGCACGACGGTGTGCGTCTCCGCGAGGGCGGGTGCCACCTCGTGCCAGATCAGATGGGTCTGCGGGTAGCCGTGCAGGAGCAGGACCGGCGGGCCGTCGCCGGCGACCGCGGTGTGGATGCCGACGCCGTCGGCGTCGATGGTCCGGGTGGTGAAGGTGGACGGAAGAGGGACGCTCATAAGGCTCCTTAGCAACTGGGGACAGCGGGATGAGTCCTTGCTTCGAGGATGCGCCATCGCGGGATCCGAATGGTCCGAGTGCGCCCCGACCGTCCTTTAGACCTGTAACTGTGTAGGTTCCTCCGACGATCTTGACCGAGGGCGCGGTGATGATCTTGAGGCGCGACAGGACGGACTCGCCGTAGTTCGAGTCGGCACGGTAACGATCTGCGAGAGGACCACATGGACCAGCAGCAGGAGTCTGCGCGATTCGAGCAGTTCGAAGGATTCGACGCGCTCATCACGATGCTGGACGAGATCTACTGCCGTCCTCGCCGCACGGAATCGCGGAGTCGCACCCGGCCGATCATCGCGTGCGTACAGCCGCGGCTGCACGAGAATCCCGGCCTGCTGCGGTCGATCGCGGACCGGCTGACGTCCCGGGACGGACGGCGCCACGTCCCGTACGCCCTGGTCTCCTGCGGGCCCGACCCCGCACCCACGCATCCGGCCGACCCGGACCTCGTGCCGCTCACCCCGGCTGACGTCGTCGCTGTGCGCGGCATCCTGGTCGACGCCGCCAACCAGCTGGCGCGCGATCAGGGCGGCGCGTACCGCTTTCCGCGCTTCCGGCTCGTCACCTGGTCGATGGCGCAGACCTTCGAGGGAGATCCGGAGACGGAGCAGCGGCTGCGCGAGCTGCGGGTGAGACTGCGCGAACGGGCGCTGTGGTCGATCGCGGTCCCGGAGGGGGTCGTCTCCGAGGCGTTGCCGATCTGGCTGCGACTGCTGGGAGTGCTCCTCACGCCGTTCTATTTCCGGGCCCGGCAGAGCGGCCGCATACCCGGATTCGGCAGGCGGTACCGCTGGTTCCTGCGCCAGCCCAACATGGCGCCGGGACAGTTCCGCAGCTTCGTCGGGATGGCCGAGCGCCTGACGGAGGGGGAGTGGTCGCAGACGGAGAATCCCGAGCAGGTCCTGCGGCTGATGGTCAACGCGTTCCTCGAGGATCTGCGGGAGTCCTTTCGCGGCGGCGGGTGGACGCGCCGCTACCGCACGACGTGCCCGGTCGTGCTCCTGGACGGCATCACCCGCACGAACGGCGGCTACGCGCTCCTGCGCACCGTGAGCGCGGTCCGCAACGAGACGGGGTCGTTCGACCCGCTCCTGCTCGTCACCACCAGCACACGGGTGCCTCCCCTCGCCGACAACCCGCAGCCGGCGCCCGACGCGCAGGGCCACCCCGCGGTCGCAGCCCCGACGGCTCTGGCCGTCTGGAGGCAGGGCATGCCCCAGCGCCGACGCAAGCGTGACGTCCGGGCGTGGATCGTCATCGTCCACATCCCCGAGCGCGCCGAGAAGCAGGGGAGTCCGGCCCAGCGGATCACCCTGAGACGCCCGTCCCGGCCTGCGCTGCGCACGAGGCGCGCCTCGGTGCTGGTGGTCTCCACGATCGTGATCCTCGCGTCGGGCAGCTACTGGCAAGCGGGGATGGCCCACAGCGCGAGCACCTGCGGCGACGGGTTCACCTGGCTGGGGGTCGAGTCGACGGCCTCGGACGTCAGGCGGGTGGACGACGACGTCTGTATCGGCGTCACCGACGGGAGCAACCCGCACGTGCTGCCCGACGTGGAAGTCTTCGACGAGGTCCGCACCACGATCCTGCGGCAGAACAACACGGCTCTCCAGCTCCATGCCGACCAGCCCGAGCGCCCGTTCGTCACGCTGGTGTTCCTCGGTTCCCTCACCGCCCCGTCCACATCGGGCAACGACGTGCTGACGGCCGAGCGTGAGCAACTGGCCGGCATGGCAGTGGCGCAGGCCGTGCAGCTGACGAAGCCGCAGCAGCAGTACGAGCCGATCGTTCGCGTACTGATCGCCAACGCCGGCCCGGGAATGCGCCACGGCACACAGGTCGCGCAGCAGCTCGGCGCGATGGCGCGCACGGACCCCAGCATCGTGGCCGTGGTCGGCCTCAGCGAGAGCAGGCAGACCACCGCCGACACGATCGCGGCGCTCGGCGCCGCCGGACTTCCCACCGTCTCCGCCACGCTCAGCGCCGACTCCTTGGTCGAGGAGAGCAAGCTCTACTTCCAGATCGCTCCCCAGAACCGGCGAGAGGCCGAAGTGGCGGCCGCCTACGCTGACCAGCTGGTCACAGTCGGCCGGGTCGAGCGTCCGCTGACGCGCCAGGCCCGCATCTACCTGTCCGACGACGCGGAGGACCTCTACAGCCAGAACCTCGCAGCCGACTTCACGGCGAGCTTCGGCTCGCGTGGCTTCGACGTCGAGACGGTGACCTTCACACCCGGTGGTACCAGCCAGGGCGCGGCGGCCGCCGACCGTCACGTCAGCGACGCGGTGGTCGCCGGGCGCGACGCATGCGACTTCGACGGGGTGGTCCTGTACGCGGCACGGGGACTTCCGGACTACCCGGCGTTCGTCAACGGGGTCAGCAACCGGTGCCGGGACCGGCCGCCGTACATCCTCGCGAACGACGACGTGACCCGCTACGTGGCCGATCGCAACATCAGCAGCACGAACACCGCCGTGCCGTTCGAGTATTTGTCCTTCGCGACGGCTCCTGAGCTGCTCAGCACGCCGCCGTCGGAGTCGAGCGACTTCTATGCCCGGTTGAACTCGATGTTCCCCTACGAGCAGACGTCCGACCGCGGCCGCTCACTCGACGGGCACGCTGCGCTCAATCACGACGCCGCCTACACGGCGATCCTCGCCGTGAGCTATCTGGCGCGGGACGGCGTGGCCATCGACGGCGGGACGGTCTGGTCGGCCCTGATGTCGGTGACCGACGCCGCGGGCGCCCAACGCAGGTACCTGGGCGTGACCGGGCCGATCGACTTCGGGGGCACCGTCGGACGGCGGGTGCCGATCGACAAGCCGATCACGGTGATCCGCTTCACGGGCGGCGGTCCGACTGCGCAGGACAACATCGTCTGCGCCGGCCGGGGCGATCCCCTCACCCAGCCGTGGTGTCCGTTCGACTCGTGAGTTCGCGGCCCGCTGCGGCAACGAGCGGTGCGGTCATGTCGTGGGTGCGGAGCCCCCTGGATCTCCCCGACGGTGCGGACCCGATGGCATCGGTCCAGGACGGTGAGCCGGGGCCGGGCCGCGATCGCCGCCCGGCCCCACCCCCCTCGGGCCTGGGATCAAGCGGCGATGCGCTCGGTGATCTGTCCTCGAATCCCCGATTCGCGTCCGCCTGACCCCTTGTTGGCTGTGTGAACAGTCGATCAGACGAGGGTCCTCAACCTGTACAGCGATTCTTCTTGAGCAGGAACGCATTTCCTGTAGCGCGGTCACGGGAGTGGTCAGCGCGGTGGAGGTGCTCACGCCGCCAACCGGCCGGCGTCGTCCCGTATTGCCGTCGGAATGCCCGTTCGAACGTACTGAGATCGAGGATCCCGACCGCGGCCGCGATGTCCGATGTCGTGAACCGGGCGTACCTCGGATCGGACAACATCGCCCGGGCCGCCAACAGCCGCTCCTCGCGAAGGTACGCACCGGGCGTGGTCCCGATCCGCCCGAACAGGGTGTACGCGTGAGCGACCGACACATGGTGGCGCCGCGCCAGCTCCTCGACCCGCAGGTCAGGGTCGGCCAGGTGCTCGCGGACGTGCCTCCGCATCATGTCGAGCAACACAGCGGCTGGACCGTCCCCGCCCGGTGCGGAGGGGGCGACATCCCGCAGCGCCATCCCGAGCAACTCGATCGCGGCCCGCCCGGCGTCGAGGCGCTGCGGCGCGGTGAGCTCGTCCGCAACCTCGAACAGACGATCCAGGTAGCCCGACAGCATCTGCATGGCCGGAGCGGTCGGGTCCATGCTGCGTGCACAGGCTTCGCTGATCTCGGCCGTGTGGAGCGGGAGCAACTCGCGGGAGAACCGCAGGTTCATGCACCGGGTCCCGGTCTGCGACACCCGGTGGTGGGGCTCACCCGGCTCGATCAGAACACCGGTACCGGCTGCCAACTCGGCCCAGCGGTCGTGCTGGCGGACGCGGCCCCGTCCCGCCGCGAACACGCAGAAGACCATCGCATTGTCTGTTGACGGCCTCGCCGCCATCCGGCCGGTCCGGACCAAAGACAGCGGAGCTCGGAAATGCGACCAGGAAAGAGTCATGGACTCGCTTAGTTCGTGAACCGCCGAACGCCCCCGGAAGTCGGGCCCCGTCCGGGCGATCACCGGTAGACAGATCTCCTTGGCGACCTGTTCCAACTCCTCGCCGGTGTACTCGAGAATGTGCACGGGCCAAAGTTAGTTCCGGCCATCCGTCGTGGGCGAGGGCCGTCCCGATCTCACCGCTCCCCGCCTATCCCCTAACGGCGGCGCCCGCGCTCCTCGTTGTGACGAGGTCCGGTCGCGGCACAGCGGGGCCCGCGAGGGCCGCGACGAGTGCTCGCTCCACTGAGCGGCCCGGCTCGTCGTCGCGTGTTGCAAAAATCTGCTTGTGATGCAAACCTGCTGCCATGACAGACCGATCGGCTGCCTCCGTGGATGCCGCCCGACAGATGCTCTCGACCACCCGGCAGCTCACCCGACGTGTACGCCACGCGCAGCGCAGTACCTGGTTCCCGCTCGTGCTGCTCGGCCTGGTGGTCGTCGCGGCGGCGCCCTTCTACCGCTTGGGGCGATACGCCGTCACATGTGATCCGGCATTGGGCGCCCGCGGCGGCGTGGAGATCATCAGCGGGGGTGCCTGCGTCCAGGTCGTCGCCTGGCCCGTCGGGGTCTACTGGATCGTCGCTTTCGTGCTGGCGTACGTGGCGATCGCAGCCTTCTCCGTGTTCCGGGCCCGCCGCCGTGGGGTCGGCGCCCGCGTCCTGCCGTACGTGGCCTCGGGAATCGCCGCCGGGCTGGTCTTCGGTGTCGCCTCGGCCTGGGCCCAGCAACTCAACCTGATCGGCTACTTCCCGGCAGGTCCGGTCGCTGCCGGTCTGGTCCCGCTGATCTCGATCAGCCTGGCGTTGTTCGTGCTGGCGCGGGTGGAACGCAACTGGCCCCTGCTGGCGTTCGCCGCCTGCTATCTGGTGGTCGCGCTCCTGGCCTGTGGGATCGGTACGCGGAGTCTGGGTCTGAACGCCGGCTGGAACCTCGGTCCGATGTGGAGCTTCCTGCCGAGCCTGGTGGTCGCCGGCGGTGTGCTGCTCCTCGGTGGCGTGGGCTTCGCACTGGCCGAATGGCGCCGGGTATGACCCATCCGGCGAACGGACTCGACGACGTCGTTCACCAGCGTGTCCGGCTGGGCATCCTCGCTGTCGTCCACGAAGCGCGGCGAGTGGAGTTCGGCTTTCTGCGGACCACATTGGATCTGACCACCGGCAACCTCTCCCAACACCTGACCGTATTGGAGAAGGCCGGGCTGGTGGAGATCGAGAAGGGCTACGAGGGCAAGCGCGGACGTACGTGGATCCACCTGACGGCAGCGGGCAAGACAGCCCTGTACGAGGAGATCTCCCAGCTGAAACGACTGATCCGTCAGGTGGAGGAGACCCCAGCGGCTGACCCTGCGTCCGAGCCCCCCTAGAGCGAGGTCGCCGTCGAATCGTGCAGTGGCGCTCCTGGGCCGAGCCCGATCAGTCGACGCGATTGCCCCGATGGGTGGGTCTGTAGACGACACTACTGTCCGGTCCGCGAGGATTGATCGAACGTCGGATCGCCGAGGAGGACGTGTGGGTCGAGCAGTGCAGTCGGGTCGGCGACCGGGGGTCGGCACGTGAGCCCGACGCTGAACGTCGGTGTGCGGATCCCGTCCGGAGAGGCGCCCGACCCGGCCGACCTCCGCCAGTTCGTGCAGCGCGCCGAGGAACTCGGCTTCGAGTCGATCTGGGTCGGCGACCACGTCTTCCACCACACCGACGTCCTGCACCCGCTCGAACTGCTGAGCTGGGTCGCCGCGCAGACACACCGGGTTCGGCTGGGCACGGCGGTCGTGCTCGCCGCGTACCTCAACCCGGTGCTGCTGGCGAAGAGCGCCGCGACCATCGACCACCTCTCGGACGGGCGCCTGGTGCTGGGCGTGTCTCTCGGCGGCACCGCCGAGGAGTTCACCAGCCTGGGTGTGCCCATGCAGCAGCGGTTGGGGCTGCTGATGGAGAACGTCGACATCGCCCGCCGCCTCTGGCGCGAGGACGGCGTCGACCACGTCGGGCGCTACCACCACCTCACCGCCGCGAGCGTCCGGCCCAAGCCGCGTCAGGATCCGTTGCCGGTGTACTTCGGCGGACGGAGCACAGCGATGCTTCACCGCCTCGCCCGCGTGGCCGACGGCTGGATCGCCAGCGGCCACTGGACCGTCGAGGAGTTCGTCGCAGGCACCGCGATGGTCCGCGAACGGGCTGCCGAGAGCGGCCGTGATCCGGACCGGCTCGGCATCGCCAAGGTGCAGGGTGTGAGCGTCCACCGCGACGGTAAGCAGGCCAGGGAACGCGCCCGCTCTCACTGGCAGCGCTACTACGGGCCGACGTTCGACGTCGACCGCTCGGTCATCCACGGCACCCCGGACGAGTGCACCGAACTGCTGGCCGGTTTCCGGACGGTGGACGCGCCCGAGGTCACCCTCATCCTGGAGCCGACGAGCCTCGAACCGGCGGAACTGGACCTGCTCTGGGAGACGGCCAAGAGCCTCTGCTGAGGCGCGGGCTGTGGATCCGACGGGTCCTGGTCAGAGGAGGGGCTCGAGCGGGGCAGGCCGGCGGGCCTGGCCTTGTGCCGGGTCCCCGGACCAGGCGGTGCGGTTCGGATCGAGCCCGACGCGGCCTGCGGCGAACTTGTCGTGTTCCTGGCAGGCATCGATCAGCGGCCGGACGAACTCCTCGGTCAGCTCGGCGTCGGTGATCGTGACGGGCGTGCCCCCGTTGATCTTCCTGTTCATGAACTCGTACGCCATCTCGAGGTACTCCGAGCGGGGCGTGATGGACCCGTCGTCCGCATAGTTGTAGTCCGGCTGTGCGCCTGGGTCGTCCGTTCGTTTGGCCGGGTCGGGACCGAGGACGAGGTTGGCCGGGAGATTCTGCAGGGCCTTGGTGACGGCAGCGAGGCTGTCGTTGGTCGTCGTGAAGGCTTTGTCGGCGTGCGGGCCCACGAGCTGCACGACGAGCGTCCTCTGGTCCGGAGTGAGGTGGCCGGCGAAGGTGGCGAGCATCGATTTCGGGACGATGTGGTGCAGGGCTTGGACGAACGGGTCGTTCGGCGCGAGCGCCTTCTCTTTCACCAACGCCTTCTTCGTCGCGGTGCCTTTCCAGTCCAGCGATGCTCGCTGGACGGCTGCAGGAGGAGGAGCCGGAGTCGGTCTCCTCTCACAGAGCCACCGGGTCACTGCGGCGTTGCCGGCCATACGCTGCAATGCCGGTAGCCCTGTCGCAGCCGGGACGGGGGCGCAGCGGGCCGCCGGATCGGGCGGCCTCGTCCTGGACCTCTCCTCGTGATGGTGCGCGCGCACGAAAGACCCCCCCGGAGATCGTCCGTCACCGTCGGGTATACGTGTTGCGGCGTGCAGGAGAAAGAGACGTTCGGGCAGCGTCCGGCGGTCCGTTCGGGCAGATGGACGCCATCGCGGGGCCGGCGACGCCCCGCTGAGTGAGCGCGGCTCGGAGAGCGTGATCGACTCACGTGGCGAGGCGATCGGCCCGCTCGTGGAGAAAGCGCTGCTGAGGCACGCTGGTGGTCCGCCCGGCGGCGGTGCGGTAGGAGTCCCGGGCGGCTGTGTGATCGCCCAGCTTCTCCAGCAGGTGCCCACGTACCGCGTGGATGCGATGGTCGTCCGCGATGCGCTCGTCGGAGCGGAGCTCGTCGAGCAGGACGATCCCCGCGGCCGGGCCGTGCACCATGGCCACCGCCACGGCGTGGTTCAGTCGCACCACCGGGTTGTCGGAGATCTGCATCAACAGCTCGTAGAGCGCCGTGATCTGTGGCCAGTCGGTGGCCTCGGCGCTCGGTGCCTCGTCGTGAACGGCGGCGATCGCTGCCTGGAGCTGGTAGGGACCGGTTGCTCCCCTGGGGAGTGCCGTGGTGAGCAGATCCACGCCCTCGGCGATCCGGTCGGCGTTCCAGAGGCACCGGTCCTGCTCCGCCATGGGCACCAGCGCGCCGTCCGAGGTGGTTCGCGCGAGCCGGCGCGCGTCGGTGAGCAGCATCAATGCGAGTAGCCCGGCCACCTCGCCGTCGTCGGGCAGGAGGCCGTGGACCGTTCGGGCCAGGCGGATCGCCTCGGCGGACAGCTCGGTGCGCTGCAGGTTCGGCCCCGACGTGCTGGCGTACCCCTCGTTGAAGATCAGGTAGAGCACGTGGAGGACGACCCCGAGCCGGTCGGCACGCTCCGCCGCGGACGGCATACCGAACGGGACGCCGCTCTCCCTGATGCGCTGCTTGGCCCGGCCGATGCGCCGGGCCATGGTCGCCTCCGGCACGAGGAACGCGCGGGCGATCTCCGCCGTCGTCAGCCCGCCCACGGCCCGCAGGGTGAGCGCGATCTGCGCGGCAGGCGGCAGCGCGGGGTGACAGCACAGGAACAGCAGCACGAGCGTGTCGTCGAAGTCCGCCGCCGGCTGATCGGTGGCGGGGGTCAGCCAACCGTCGGGCAGCGTCCAGCGCGCCACCGTGTCCTCCCGGCGCCGGCGGGCCTGCTCGCTGCGCAGCAGGTCGGTCAGCCTGCGCGAGGCAACCGTGATCAGCCATCCGCGCGGGTTCTGCGGCACGCCCTCTTCCGGCCACTGCACGGCCGCCGCTAAGAGCGCCTCCTGCGTGGCGTCCTCCGCGGTGTCGAAGTGTCCGTACCGCCGTACCAGCGCGCCGAGGACCTGCGGCGCCAGCCGGCGCAGCAGGCCCTCGGCGTCGTCACCGGTCACAGGATGCTCAGACCTCGAGCTCCTCGACGCTTCCGACGATCGGGCGCACGTCGACGTACTCACCGGGCGCATCGGGGTTGACGAGGCCGGCGGCGATCTCGGTGGCGCGGTCGAAGCTTGCGCACTCGACGACCGTGTAGCCGGCGAGCACCTCCTGCGTCTCGGGGTACGGCCCGTCCGTCACGACCGGCGCGCCCTGCTGCAGCTGGACGCGCCGGGCGTGAACGGGAGCGGTGAGGCCCTGGGCGTCGACGAGCTCGCCGGACTCGGCCAGCTTCTGGTGGAAGGACTCCATGTACGCGTGCATCGCCGAGACCTGCTCGGCGGACATGGCGGGCTTGTCGGTGGGCTTGCCCGCGAGCATGTCGTAGTCCTGCTGACTGCCGTAGAGCAAGATCATGTACTTCACGGTCGTCTCCTCTCGGCGGCGCTCACGCGGCGCCGTCTGCCAGAGACGTCGGAACCGCTTCCCCGATCCGGCCACCACGTCCCCGACGCATTCGGACCGATCTCGTCCGCGGCCGGGAGTGGCGATCAGACCACAGGCCCCGCGGCCTCGGCCAGTGGCGGGGCCGCTCGGGCGGAGGGGGTCAGCCGGATGAACCGGGGGTCTGACGGTCGGCCCTGACGCGCAGAGTCATCGGGTTGACGAAGTCACCCTGCCCGCTGTTGTACTGCTGCTCATGGAATCGCTGGCCGGCCTTTGATCCGTACATCCGGAAGAACCACTTGCGCTGCCACGCCAACTTGTCCGTGCCGAGGGCGGCGTACTCGGCCTGGGCCTTCGCGTACGTGGTGCCTCCGAGCTCCTTGATCATCTCTGCCACTCGTTGGCTCTCGAACGCGCCCGTCGGCGTCTTGCCCGCGCGGTTGAAGATCCACCCCCTGGTCTTCTCCCGGTACTCGGTGAGCAGCTTGCCCTCGAGTTGCTGCAGTGCCTTCTGGGCCTGCTGGTCACGTGTGTAGTTCTCCAGGGTCACCTGGTCGGCACCGTCGAGGCTGCGGGCGACGACCCCGGCGAAGTGGTAGTTCCAGACGTCCACGGCCGTCCGGTCCGTGGACGTCCCGCCGGGTTCGGCGGTCGCATAGTCGATCCGGGCGTCGCGGCCGATCGACACGGTGGTGAACGCCTCCCCCACATCGGGCTGTGCGTGGTTGTTGATACCCATCGCCCGCGCGGCCGCATCGGCTTCGCCGGGACGCTCCCGCAACGCGCTTCCGTACTGTTCCGGCACTGTGGTGGCGCGCTGCTCCGACTCGGCGCCCGCCTCGCCGGCTCGGACCTTTTCCGTCACGCGCGGGGCGAGATGGTCACCCACGTTCCCCGACCACGGCTCGGACTTCGAGTCCGCCAGAACGACTTCCATGTTGTGACTACCGATCACGCTTCTGGCCACGTCGATGCACTGGGCCTTGATCAGGTCGGCGAATCCCGAGGCCTTGGCCTCCTGTGCCTCCTTCTTGAGCCTCGGCGTGATCCTGGACAGCTCCCCGTGCCCGGTCTTGATCCGGGCCCCCTCCGGCACGAGGGTGTAGTCGCTGTTCACCTGCTCCAGTGACGTGATCGACTCCGCGAGCACCCTGGGAGACGCATAGAACTCCTTGGGCTCACGTTCGGTGTCGTGGACGGCGAGCGTGCCGTCGTCCGAGATCTGGAGAGAGACGTCATCGGGAGAATGCGTCAGGGCGTCCATGTGGTCGATCTCGTAGTTGATCAATTCGTTCGGTGATTTGCCGTCCCGCAGGACGGCATCGGGTGACTGCGTCTCGAAATGCGTGCTGTCGATGCCGTCGCCCGCCACAACGGGCCGCTCGCCTGTCACGAACCGTTGCACGGTGGGTATGCGCAGTAACTGCGTGCCGGATTCTTCGGCCGGCCGATGGCCGCGGTCCGCGCCGTGCTCGTGCTGCTCCTGGGCCCACGAGTGTCCTGAGCAGCGGAGCATCTGAACGACCACCGCGTTGCCGGCGGCATGTTGGAGGGCGAAGAGTGTCTGCGCCGGAGATTCGTCTCGCCTCTGCCGCGCGGCCGTCGCCTCCGCCGTGGCACGGGAATGGGTGGGATTTCGGGTTATCTTGTGCTTACTCCGCGTGTGCACAGAGGCCCTTCCGAGGCGGCGTTCCGAGACAGTTCCTTCCTTCATATGTGAACCGTGCGGCGCAGGGAAGAGTCATCTTCGACACGGAATCGATCACAGCCGTGCCATCGACGAATGGAATGCCACGACTTGTAGTCGGTGAAGTACTGGGCGCGATGGAGGAAATTGCCGAGGCTCAGCCCTTGACCGCTCCCGAGGCGAGCCCGGCGACGTAGAACCGCTGCAGCGCGACGTAGAGCACCACGCACGGGATCATCGCGATCACCGAGCCCGCGGCGAGGTAGCCGAAGTTGATCTGTCCGTACGCGCCCTGTTGCAGGTTCACCAACGCCACGGGGAGGGTGTAGAGGTCGCGGTCGGTCAGGAACGTCAGCGCCCCGAGGAACTCCGTCCACGCCGCGAGGAAGGCGTAGAGGGCGACGGTCGCCGCGCCCGGCGTGATCAGCGGGCGCAGTACCGACGTGATGATCCGCAGGGTGCTTGCGCCGTCGATGTGCGCGGAGTCCTCGAGCTCACCCGGCACCGAGGAGAACGAGTTGCGCATCACCAGCACGCCGAACGGCAGGTTCACCGTGGTGCAGAAGAGCACCAGGCCGACCAGGCTGTCGGTGAGCCGCATGAGGTTCATCTGCAGGTAGAGCGGGGTGAGGATCGCCTGGAACGGCACCATCATCGACGCGACGACGAGCGCGAACAGCACGGGACCGGAGCGGAGACGAAAGCGCGCGAAGCCGTAACCCGCGGCAGTGGCGAGCACCGTGGTGAGGGCCGCCGTGCCCAGCGCCACGATCAGGCTGTTGGCCACGGCCCCTACGAGGCTGTCCGGCCCGCTGAGCAGCGCGTGGAAGTTCTCGAAGGTCAGTCCGAGGAACGTGGCCGCGTCCGGCGCCGCCACGATCACCTCGTTCGGTTGCACCGAGCGCAGCAGAGCCCAGACGAGGGGCACGGTGAAGACGAGGAACGCCCCGCCGCCCCCGACCGCGTAGAGCACGCGCTTCGTCCACGTCTCCTGGCGGCCGGTCGACGTGCGGGACGTGCGGGCGGATCGCGGCGCTGCGATGGTCACGTCGATCACTCCTCGCCCCGGAGCAGCCATACCTGCAGCGCGGTGACCAGCGCCACCACGACCACCAGCACGACCGACAGCGCCGCGGCGGCCCCGAGTTGCAGTTGAACGAAGGCCCGGTTGTAGATGTAGAGCACGACGGTGGTGGTGGCCGAGCCCGGACCGCCGTCGGTGAGCACGTAGAACTGCGTGAACGCCAGCAGGGAACCGACCACCGAGATCACCAGGCTCATCGCGATCGTGCGCCGCAGCATCGGGATCGTGATCCGCCACTCCTGCTGCCACCAGGTCGCGCCGTCCAGGTCAGCCGACTCGTAGACCTCCGCCGGGATCGCCTGCATCCCCGCCATCAGCAGCAACATCGTCAGCCCTGCCACGCCCCAGATGACCAGCGTCGACACCAGCCCGGTCGCCAGGGGCCCGTCCACGAGCCAGCCCGTGTCGCCGTCGGTGATCCCGAGTGCGCGCAGGACGATGTTGATCGCCCCGCTGCCCGGCTGCGCCTCCAGCACGGTCATGAGGCTCAGGGTCGTGAGCCCGACCACGAACGGCAGGAAGAACACGGTGCGCAGCAGCGTGGCTCCTCTTCTCCTGCTGCGGACGAGCACGGCCAGCGCGTAGCCGACCACGAGGAGCGGGATCGTCACGATCGCGGTGTAGAGCAGCGTGTAGAGCACGGCCCGCAGGAAGCCCGCGTCCGAGCCGATGCTCACGTAGTTGGCGAACCCGGCGGGGGAGACGTCGCCGATCAGCGGCCAGTCGGTGAACGAGATACCGAGCGCGAACAGCAGCGGCGCCAGCACGAACACCACGACCATCAGCACCGCGGGCGCGACGAGCAGCAGCCCGGTACGCGGTGGGTGCGTCAGGGACTGCCGTCGTCCCGGTACGGACCGGGTGGCGGCGGGGGACTGGGCGACCGGCGCCGAGACCACGGCGCTCATGTCCGGGCCTGCCCGAGTATGCGGTCGAAGGACTCCTGCGCCTGCGTCATGGCCCCCTCGATCTCGCCGTCGAAGACCGCGCGACGGAACATCGTCAGCCACGGCCCGTCGGGCTGGTTGTAGAGCTCGTTGTAGGACAGGGTCTTGGGCGCGTACCCCTCTTCCTGCGCCTGCAGCGGAGGGAGCGTCAGTGGGTTCCGTGCGGCGAACTCCGCGGTCGCGACGTCGGCCCGGGCCGGCGTGTAGCCGCTCTCGGGTAGGGCGGACTGCTGGGGCAGGTCGAGCGCGTACCGCACGAACTCCCACGCACCCGAGGCGTTGACGGCCCCGCGTGGGATGCACATGTTGTCGCCGCCGTCGAAGAAGGCGCGCCCGCCGTCGGGGCCGGGGAGCAGGCGGACGGTGGTGGCCGCGAGCAGTTCGGGCCTCGCGTCGCTGGTGACGGTGTCGAGGCTCGAAGGGAACATGCCGATCCGCCCGGCGTGGAAGTCGGACGCCCACCGCGCGGCCTCGTCGGTGTAGCAGCCGGGCGGGACGAGCTGGTCCTGCCCGAGTGCACGGTGGAACTCCAGCGTGCGGCCCAGTGCGTCGTTGCCGGTGACGTTCCCCTCCTGCGCCCCGGGTTCGCCGCGGATCAGATCGGTGTCGGCAGCCCAGATGTGCGGCTGCACGATGAACCCGAGCGCGCCGGACCCGTTGCCGGGGAAGGTCCAGCCGCGGACGTCGCCGCCGAGCGCGGTGATCCTCCGCGCCGCGTCGAGACATGCACCCAGGTCGGTGGTGGCCTCGTCGACGTCGATCCCGGCCCGGTCGAACAGCTGCGTGTTGCAGAACAGCACCGAGTTGTCGGCCAGGTACGGCACGCCGTACTGCCGTCCGTCCACCGTGGCCAGTGCGAGGTGGCCGGGGCTCAGCTGATCGGCGAAGCCGAGATCGGCGATGAGCGGGGTGAGGTCGGTGAACGCGTCGCGGTGGACGAACAGCAGGGAGTTGATGTCGTCGATGTCCACGAGGTCGGGCACGTTCCGGCCGCGGATGGCGGTGGCGAGCTTGGTGACGTACTGCGCGTCGGGCACCGGGACCAGATCGACGGTGAGCCGGTCCTGGGAGGCGTTGAACGTGTCGACGAGTGTGGTGAGCCCCTTCTGGGTAGCCGCCCGGCACCACACCTCGACCCGGCCCGTGGCCGATGTGCCGAAGCCTGCCGCCCCGGTGTCCGGCTCGGGCAGCACCGAGCTGCAGGCCGGGAGCGCGGCGGCGAGGGCGCCGAGCCCGGCGAGGGTGAGGAAACTGCGGCGTGAGGTCGTCGGCGAGGTCGTCATCGGGACTCCAAACCGGCGGATGCCCCTGCCTTCAGGCTGGGGAGGAGCCGCTCTGTCCGTGGGGGTGAACCGCGCCTCACAGGTCGAGGTCGTATTGTGTGAGCGTGGCGGAGCGGGTGGTGAAGCGGGCGTTCAAGTACCGCTTCTACCCTTCCGACCGGCAGGAACGGGAGTTGTTGCGGACCTTCGGATGCGTCCGGCTGGTCTATAACCGGGCTCTCGAAGCTCGCACTGCAGCCTGGTACGGGGAGCAGCGGCGCGTCTCCTACGTGCAGACCTCGGCCTTGCTCACTGGCTGGAAGCAGGAACCGGAGCTGGCGTTCCTCGGTGAGGTTTCCTCGGTTCCGCTTCAACAGTGCCTGCGGCACCTGCAGTCGGCGTTCACCAACTTCTGGGACAAGCGGGCCAAGTACCCGCGGTTCAAGTCCCGCAAGCGTGGAGGCCAGTCCGCGGAGTACACCAAGTCTGGGTTCCGGTGGCGCAACGGAGGCCTCACTCTGGCGAAGATGTCTGAGCCACTCGACATTCGTTGGTCCCGGCCCCTGCCCGAGGGCGCCGAACCGAGCACGGTCACGGTGTCGCGAGACGCGGCCGGCCGCTGGCATGTGTCGCTGCTGGTCGAAGCCACCGTGTCCGACGCAGCCCCGACCGCGGGTGTGGTGGGGATCGACGCGGGGATCACGTCGCTGGTCGCGCTGTCCACCGGCGAGAAGGTCACCAACCCGCGCCACGAGCGTCGGGACCGGAAGCGGCTCGCGCTGGCTCAGCGCAGGCTGGCGCGGAAGTCGACGGGCTCCAACAACCGGGCGAAGGCCCGGGTCAAGCTCGCGCGTGTCCACGCCCGCATCACCGACCGGCGCCGCGATCACCTGCACAAGCTCACCACTGGTCTCGTTCGTGAGAACCAAACGATCGTGATCGAGGATCTTGCAGTTCGGAACATGGTCGGCAACCATTCCCTCGCCCGCGCTATCTCTGATGCTGCGTGGTCGCAGATGCGCAGCATGCTCAGCTACAAGTGCGAGTGGTACGGCCGTGACCTCGTCGTCATCGACCGCTGGTACCCCTCGTCGAAGGTGTGTTCCGTGTGCGGTGCGCTGCGGGAGGAGATGGCGCTGAACGTGCGGGAGTGGACGTGCCGTTGCGGCGCGCACCACGACCGCGACGTGAACGCGGCTCTGAACATCCGAGCGGCCGGGCTGGCCGTGCTCGCCTGCGGAGACGGCGTAAGACCTGCACGCGCGCAAGCGCTTGCGGGCAGCGGTCGCTGAAACAGGAACTCTCCCAGGCGACCGGGAGAATCCCCGTCCTTCAGGGCGGGGAGCAGTCAATGTCCTCTCCTGGCGGGTTGGGTCAGATCGTGGGAATCCAGACCCGCATGGCTCCGGCGCCGCGGTTGGCCCACGCGTAGTACGGGACGAGGGTGAGGTCCAGCTCGCCGGCCGCCTCGGTGCGACCCCGGGTGGTGACGACCGTGACGCCGCCCAGCAGGTCGGGGCGATGCTCGGTGGCCGTGGCAGCGGACGTGTCGATCTGCAGGTCGTCGACGGGGGCGGCATGGTCGGCCTGCTCGGCGGCGTGGACCAGCGGCCCGCGCTCGACGGCCACGCACCCGCGCACGGCGTCGACGCGGGGGTGGACCGCGGTGGTGCGGACGTCCATCGGCAGGTGCAGCTCGACGACGTCGCCCGCGCTCCAGTCCCGTTCCAGCCGTGCGTATCCCGGATCCACGTTCTGTGTCTCGCCGCCCGCGCTGACGGTGGCGCCCGTCGCCCACTCGGGCACCCGCAGGGACAGGGCGAACCGGCCGGGTGAGGCGAGCACTCGCACCCGCACCCGACCGTCCCACGGGTACTCGGTCTCGACGGCCAGCTCGACGTCCCCGCTGGTCACCGTGCCGGGCGCGTACTGGTGCAGCTGCACGCCGTTCGCGTCGCCCGTGGCCAGGTAGCCGTCGAGGCTCGCCAGGGTGCGCATGACGTTCGGCGGGCAGCAGGCGCAGTCGAACCAGCCGCGGCGGCCGTGGGCGGGCGAGCGGTCCCCGTCCGCGTGCGCATCGGCGCGCAGTTGCAGTGGATTGACGTAGAAGTAGTCGGCGCCGCTGAGCGAGATACCGGCGATGAAGCCGTTGAACAGCATGCGCTCGATCGCGTCGGCGTAGCGCGCGTCGCCGGTGGCGAGCAGCATGCGCCACGCCCACTGGACGCCGCCGATCGCCGCGCACGTCTCCGCGTAGGCGCGGTCGGCTGGCAGCTCGTACGGATCGCCGAACGACTCACGGTCCCAGCGCGAGCCGAGGCCACCCGTGACGTAGGACTTCGTGGCGAGCATGTGGTCGAACTGGATGCGCAGCGCGTCCAGCAGTTCGGCGTCGCCCAGCTCGGCCGCGACGTCGGCCGCGCCCGCGGCGAGGTAGACCGCGCGCACTGCGTGGCCCTCGACCGTGGTGGCCGTGCGGACGGGGACGCGGTCGGAGAAGTAGGTGGGCTCCTGGCCGTAGCCGGCCATCAGGCCGTGGCCCCGTGCCTCGACGAAGTAGCGGGCCAGTTCGAGATAGCGGGCCTCTCCGGTCTCGCGGTAGAGCTCGACCAGCGCGGTCTCGATCACCGGGTGGCCGTCGACGTCGTGGCGGCGGTCCTCGCCGAACGTGGCAGCCAGGTGATCGGCGAGCTTCACGGCGACGTCCAGCAGCGCGGTGTCGCCGGTGCAGCGCACCTGCGCGACCGCGGCCTGGATGAGGTGGCCTGCGCAGTAGTGCTCGTGGCTCCAGGGCAGGTCGAAGTAGCGTCCCCGGTCGCGGTGGCGGACCTGGACGACGGAGTTGAGGTAGCCGTCGTCGGCCTGGGCGGCGGCCACGACGGCAGTGACCTCCCGCTGCATCGCGAGCAGCTCGTCCGCGGGGTTGCGGCCGTACTCCCACGCCACGGCCTCGAGCCACTTGTAGACGTCGGAGTCGGCGAAGATCGGGCCGACGACCTCTCCGGTCGAGACACCGGCGGCGATCCGCAGGTTCTCCAGGTTGCCGGCCTCGTCCAGGCGCCGGCGGCCGACCCGGATGGCCGCGTCGCCGTTGGCGCGCTGCCGGTCGGCCCAGAAGCCTCCGGTGATCCTGGCCTCGCCGAGGCCGAGCGGGCGCAGCCGTACGGCGGCCGCGCCGGTGGGTGCGGCGGGTGCCCGCGTGGTGCCGGTGGTGGGGGACGAGGTCGCCGTCATGCCGCTCCAGTGCGCGTCGCCGGGCCGGTCACGGAAAACCAGGAATTCGTTTTCCGGCGCTGACGCTAAGGCGGCCACCCGGTCGGGTCAAGGTCTGTACTCATCAACTCTGTTGATGAGCGGGATAGAATCGACCCTCCACGGAACGAGCGGAAAAGGAGCTGTCTGCTGACCACCAGCTCTGCCGGCCGGGCCGGTGCCGTCGTGCGCATCACGGACGTCGCGGCGCTGGCCGGTGTCTCGCCGGGCACGGCGTCGAAGGCCCTCAACGACACCGGCCAGCTGCGGCGCGAGACCCGCGAGCGGGTGCGGCGGGCCGCCGAGCAGCTCGGGTTCACCCCCGACGGGCGGGCCCGGGCGCTGTCGTCCGGACGCAGCTACACCGTCGGACTGGTCACCACCGACAGCTCCGGGCGGTTCAGCATCCCGATCATGCTGGGCGCCGAGGACGCCCTCAGCGCAGGCGAGATGGCGCTGCTGCTGTGCGACACCCGCGACGACCCGCTGCGCGAGCAGCACTACCTGCGCACGCTGCTCGCCCGCCGCGTCGACGGCATCATCGTGACCGGCCGTCGCACCGAACCGCGTCCACCGATCGCCGTGCCGATCCCTGTGGTGTACGCGTTCAACGGCTCCACCGACCCGGCCGACGCCGCGGTCCTCGTGGACGATCGGGGCGGTGCCGCGTCGGCCGTCATGCACCTCGGGGACATCGGACGCGCGGCGATCGCGCACGTCACCGGCCCGGAACGGCACCGCAGCGCCGTCGAGCGGGCGCGGGCCGCCGCCGAGACGGCCGGGCCGGCGTTCCGTGGGCCCCCGATGTACGGGGCGTGGAGCGAGCGGTGGGGGCGGCAGGCCGTCGACCTGCTGCTGCGCGCCCACCCGGATCTCGACGCGATCTCGTGCGGGAGCGACCAGATCGCGCGTGGCGTGTGCGACCGGCTCCGCGAGCTGGGCAGGCGCATCCCCGACGACGTCGCCGTCACCGGCTTCGACAACTGGGACGTGATGGCGCTGGCCTGCCGCCCGCCGTTGACCACGGTGGACCTGGAGCTGGAGGAGCTGGGCCGGAGCGCAGCCCGCATGCTGCTCGACGCCGTGGACGGGCGGCCGCACCGCGGTGCGGTGGAGCTGCCCACCCGTCTCGTGGTGCGGGGCTCCACGCTGGCCGACTGACCATGATCGCCGCGAGATCGGCGTTTTCGCCCTGTCGAGGGCGGAAATGGGGATCTCGCAGCGATCACGACGGCGGCGGGCAGGAGCTGCGGCGGACCATCAGCTCCGTGGGCACCAGGGGAGGGGGCACAGCGCCTGCGGCCGCGTCCTCGGGACGGATCAGGCCCAGCAGCACGTGCACCGCGAGCTGCCCGGACTCGGCGAAGTGCTGGCGGACCGTGGTGAGGGGAGGGCGGAAGAACTCGGCCTCCGGGATGTCGTCGAAGCCGACGATGCTGACGTCGTCGGGGACGCGACGGTCCACCTCGTCGAGCGCGCGCAGGGCGCCGAGTGCCATCTGGTCGTTGGCGGTGAAGACGGCGGTGAGGGCGGGGTCGGCGGCCAGCATCTCCCGCATCCCCACGTAGCCGGAACGGGCGCTCCAGTCGCCTTCGACGAGCTCGGGCTCCTCGGCGCAGGCGGCTCGCAGCGCCTCCCGCCAACCCTCCACGCGCCACCGGCCGTCGAGCCAGTCCTGCGGACCGGCCAGGTGGTGCACCGTGCGGTGCCCGAGCTCGAGCAGGTGCCGGGTGGCATCGCGGGCTCCGGTGAGCTGGTCGGTGCCGACGGCGGGCGCATCGGCCTCCGACGCTCCGGCCAGGCCGCCGACGAAGACGGTCGGCAGCGCCCGCAGCCCGGCGCTGAGGGCCCGCACCGCGTCCTCCTGTGTGGCGAGCGCGACCACGCCCTCGACGGACTGGTCCTCCAGCCGGCCCAGCGCGCGCACGACGGCGTCGGAGCTGACCCGGTCGACCACGGCGATGCTCACACCGAGCCCGAGCGCCCCGGCGGCCTGCTCGACGCCGTAGAGCGTGGTGACGGGGCCGTGCAGCACCGTGTCGAAGGTGATCACGCCGAGCGTGCCGGACCGGCGGGTGGCCAGCGCCCGGGCCACGGCGTTGCGCCGGTAGCCGAGCTGCTCCATCGCGGCGAGCACGCGGGTCCTGGTCTGCGCGCTGACGTGGGGCGAGTCGTTGACCACGCGGGACACGGTCTGGTGGGAGACGCCGGCCAGCCGCGCAACGTCGGTCATGACGGGGGCCGGTGGCGAGTCGGGCATGTGTCTCATGCTGCCGCATGCCTGATCCGTCGGGTTTCCCCAAGGGGTTGACATTCCGTGTTAGCGCTCACATTGTTAGCGCTCACAACGTTGTGGGGGGAGTTGCTCCGTGAGTGGTCGCGCAGTGCGCACCGTCGACCCGCGCCGCGCCGTGGCTGTGGGGATCGACTTCGGCACGCTGTCCGGGCGGGCCGTGGTCGTCCGAGTGGCGGACGGTGAGGAACTGGCCGACGCCGTGCACCCGTACCCGCACGGGTCGGTGGAGCGTGCGCTGCCCGCCACCGGCGCCGTGCTGCCACCCGACTGGGCGCTACAGGTGCCGGCCGACTGGGTGGAGGTGCTCAAGACCGCCGTGCCCAAGGCGCTGGCGGCGTCCGGGGCGGATCCGCGTGACGTCGTCGGTATCGGCACGGACTTCACGGCCTGCACCGTGCTGCCGACGCTCGCCGACGGCACACCGCTGTGCGAGCTGCCCGACCTGGCCGACCGCCCGCACGCCTATCCGAAGCTGTGGAAGCACCACGCCGCGCAGGCCCAGGCCGACCGGATCACCGCCGTCGCCGAGGAACGCGGCGAGCCGTGGCTCGCGCGCTACGGCGGGCGGATCTCCTCGGAGTGGGAGTTCGCCAAGGCCCTGCAACTGCTGGAGGAGGACCCGGAGGTCTACGACCGCACGCAGCGCTGGGTCGAGGCCGCCGACTGGATCGTGTGGCAGCTGTGCGGGACCTACCTGCGCAACGCCTGCACCGCGGGCTACAAGGGCATCCACCAGGACGGGCGCTACCCGGGCCGGGACTACCTCGCCGCACTGAACCCCGCATTCGCCGACTTCGTCGAGGCGAAGCTGGAGCACCCCATCGGCAGGCTCGGTGACCGCGCGGGCGGGCTCACGGCCCAGGCGGCCGCGTGGACGGGCCTGCCCGAGGGGATCCCCGTCGCCGTCGGCAACGTCGACGCGCACGTCACCGTGCCCGCGGCACAGGCCGTCGAGCCCGGTCAGATGGTGGCGATCATGGGCACCTCGACGTGCCACGTGATGGTGTCCGATCGCCTCGGCGAGGTGCCGGGCATGTGCGGGGTGGTCGACGGCGGGATCCTGCCGGGGCTCTGGGGCTACGAGGCCGGGCAGAGCGGCGTGGGCGACATCTTCGGCTGGTTCGTCGACATGAGCGTCCCCCCGCACTACCACGCCCGTGCCGCCGACCGCGGGCTCGACGTCCACGGGCTGCTCACCGAGCTGGCGGCCGACCAGGCCGTCGGCGAGCACGGGCTCGTCGCGCTGGACTGGCACTCCGGCAACCGCTCCGTGCTCGTCGACCACGAGCTGTCCGGGCTGGTGGTGGGCCAGACGCTCGCCACCCGGCCCGAGGACACCTACCGGGCGCTGCTCGAGGCCACGGCCTTCGGCACCCGCACGATCATCGAGGCGTTCGAACGCTCGGGAGTGCCGGTCGCGGAGCTCGTGGTGGCGGGCGGGCTGCTGAAGAACGAGCTGCTCATGCAGATCTACGCCGACGTGTGTGACCGTCCACTCTCCACGATCGGGTCCGACCAGGGCCCCGCGCTCGGCTCGGCCATCCACGCCGCCGTCGCCGCGGGCGCGCATCCGGATGTCCGCGCGGCAGCCGCGGCGATGGGCAAGGTCAACCGGGCCGTCTACCGCCCTGACCCCACGCGGGCGCGCGCCTACGACGAGCTCTACGCGGAGTACGTCCGCCTGCACGACCACTTCGGCCTCCGGGGCGCGGGCAGCGGCAACGACGTGATGCACCGCCTGCACGCCCTGCGCACGCAGGCACTGGCACAGAAGAACGCAGACCGGAAGACCACGAACGGGAAGGACGGCCGGTGATCCCCGAGTCCGCCAAAGAAATCGTCGACGAGCTGCGTGAGCAGGTCTCGGCCCTGCACGCCGAGCTGGTGCGCTACGGACTCGTCGTCTGGACGGCGGGCAACGTCTCGGCCCGGGTGCCCGGGCACGACCTGTTCCTGATCAAGCCCAGCGGGGTGTCCTACGACGACCTCACCCCGGACGCGATCGTCGCCTGCGACCTGGACGGCGAGCTCGTCGACGGCGAGCTCTCCCCGTCGAGCGACACCGCGGCGCACGCCTACGTGTACCGGCACATGCCCGAGGTCGGCGGCGTCGTGCACACCCACTCGACCTACGCGTGCGCGTGGTCGGCCCGTGCCGAGCCGATCCCCTGCGCGCTCACGGCGATGGCCGACGAGTTCGGGGGCCCGATCCCGCTCGGCCCGTTCGCCCGCATCGGGGACGACTCGATCGGGCGCGGCATCGTCGAGACCTTGTCCGGCCACCGATCCCGCGCGGTGATCATGCAGAACCACGGGGTGTTCTCGATCGGCCCCGACGCGAAGGCCGCGGTCAAGGCCGCCGTGATGTGCGAGGACGTGGCCCGCTCCACCCACATCGCCCGCCAGCTCGGACCGCTCACACCGATCCCGCAGGACGACGTGGACGCGCTCTTCGATCGCTACCAGAACGTGTACGGCCAGACGGGAGCCAAGCAGTGACGGGATCGACCACGGCGGACCGCGAGATCTGGTTCCTCACCGGGAGCCAGGGCCTCTACGGGGAGGAGACGCTGGCCCAGGTGGCCGGCCAGTCCCAGGCGATCGCCGAGTCGCTCGACGCGTCGGGTGCCGCGCCCGTGCGGATCGTCTGGAAACCGGTTCTCACCACCTCCGACGGCATCCACCGCATGGCACTCGAGGCCAACGCCGACCCGCGCTGCATCGGCGTGACCGCCTGGATGCACACGTTCTCCCCGGCGCGGATGTGGATCGCGGGCCTGGACGCCCTGCGCAAGCCGCTGCTGCACCTGCACACCCAGGCCAACCGGTCGCTGCCGTGGGCGACGATCGACATGGACTTCATGAACCTCAACCAGGCCGCCCACGGCGACCGGGAGTTCGGCTACATCCAGGCGCGGCTCGGAGTGGTCCGCAAGATCGTCGCCGGACACGTCGAGGACCCCGAGGTGCAACGCCGGGTGGGCGCGTGGGCGCGTGCGGCGCTGGGCTGGTCCGAGGTGCGCTCGCTGCGGCTGGCGCGCTTCGGCGACACCATGCGGGACGTCGCCGTCACCGAGGGGGACCGCACCGAGGCCCAGTGGCGCTGGGGCGTCACGGTCAACGGCTACGCCGTCACCGACCTCGCCGACGCCGTGCACGCGAGCCTCGACGCCGACGTCGACAAGCTGGTGGCGGAGTACGAGGACCGCTACGACGTGGCGCCGGAGCTGCGCGCGGGCGGCGACCGGCACGACTCGCTGCGGTACTCCGCGCGGATCGAGCTGGGCCTTCGCGAGCTGCTGGCGGCGTCCGGGGCGATGGCGTTCACCACGAACTTCGAGGACCTCGGCGCACTGCGCCAGCTTCCCGGGCTCGCCGTGCAGCGGCTGATGGCCGACGGCTACGGCTTCGCGGGGGAGGGCGACTGGAAGACCGCGATGCTGCTGCGCACGCTCAAGGTCGCGGCAGGCGGGCTGCCCGGCGGCACCTCGTTCATGGAGGACTACACCTACCACCTGGGCCCGGGACGGCCGAAGGTGCTCGGGGCGCACATGCTGGAGGTCTGCCCGTCCATCGCCGCCGACCGGCCGCGGGTGGAGATCCACCCGCTCGGGATCGGCGGCCGGGAGGACCCGGTGCGCATGGTGTTCGACGCCGCACCCGGCGCCGGGGTGGTCATCGGCATGTCGGACATGGGCGACCGGTTCCGCCTGGTGGCCAACGCGATCGAGGTCGTGCCGGCCGACGAGCCGCTGCCCAACCTGCCGGTCGCCCGAGCGGTGTGGGAGCCCGAGCCGGACCTCCGGACGTCGGCGGAGACATGGATCATGGCCGGCGGGCCGCACCACACCGTGCTCTCCACCGCGCTCGGTGTCGAGGAGCTGGACGACCTCGCCGAGCTGGCACGCACCGAGCTCGTCGTGATCGACGCCGAGACCACACCCCGCCGTTTCGCCCGCGAGCTGCGCTGGAACCAGGCCTACTACCGCCTGGCCGGAGCCCTCTGACCTGCTTCACCTGTCGTGACCGGCCTCACCGTCGAGGAGATCACTGTGATGCACCAGTACGTCCGGCCTGCTCTGTCGCGTCGCCGGTTCCTGACGGCCGCAGGCGCCGCGCTCGCCGGTACCGCCCTGCTCTCGGGCTGTAGCAGCGGCGCGCGACCGGGCGCCACGCTCGTGCGCGAGTGGAACCTGTTCTCCGGAGGGGACGGCCAGCGTCACGTCTCCATGCAGGACACGTTCCGGCAGCGCACACCCGGCACGGCGTTGCAGGCGACGGTCCTGCCCTGGGGTGCGCCCTTCTACACGAAGCTCGCGATGGCCGCGGCCGGCGGGCGCGGCCCCGACCTCGCCACGATGCACCTGAGCAGGCTGCCCGGGTTCAGCCCCGCCACGCTGCTCGACCCGTACCCGTCCGACCTGCTGGCCGAATACGGGATTACCCAGGACAAGTTCCTGCCCGACGTGTGGAACCGCTGCGTGGTCGACGGGCAGGTCTACGCCGTGCCGCTCGACACGCACATGATCGTGCACTACTACAACACCGAGATCTGCGGACAGGCCGGGCTGATCGGCGCGGACGGCAAGCTCGTCTCCCCCCGCGGGCCGGACGAGCTCCTCGAACAACTCCGCGCCGTCAAGCAGGTCACCGGCAACTTCGGGGCCTCACTCGAGGCGGAGCAGCCATGGCGGTTCTTCGCGAGCCTCTACGCCCAGATGGGCGGGGAGATGATCGACGCGAACGGTACCCGCGTCCTGCTCGACGTCGACCGCGCCACCGAGGTGCTCGAACTCCTGCGCCGGCTCGCGATCGACGAACAGCTCGTCCCGGGCAGCGCGGACTACCCGGCGACCGTGGCGCTGTTCGGCGGCGGGCAGGCGGGCATGTCGTTCAACGGCGAATGGGAGGTGACCACCTATGTGGACGCCGGGCTCCCGTTCGGCATGGCACAGATGCCCGACGTGTACGGCAGCCGGCTCGCCCTCGGCGACAGCCACACCTACGTGCTGCCGAAGCAGGCCGTCCGGGATCCGGAGGTTCTGCGGGCCACTGTGGAGTACATCGCCGCGATGCTCGAGGACAGCCTCGAGTGGGCCAAGGGCGGGCACGTCCCGGCGTACCAGCCGGTGGCACGCAGCGCCGAGTACGCCGCGCTGAAGCCGCAGTCGGAGTACGCGGCGTCCGCCGGCGCTGTGGCGTTCGACCCGCCGGGGTGGTTCAGCGGTTCCGGCTCGACGCTGGAGACCGTGGCCAACGACGCGCTGGGCAGCGTCATGACCGGGGCCCTGCAGCCCCCGGCGGCTGCCGCGCAGCTGAAGACCGCGCTGCAGCGGCTCGTGTCGATCCCCTCGCCGGTCTGATCCCCGCCTCCCGTCCCGCTTCCCGCCGAGCCACTCGGAGCCGACATGGTCACAGCCACCCCGGCAGCCCCCGCCCCACCCACCCGACCAGCCACGTCCGACCGCGGCCGGCGCCATCGTCCCGGGGAGACCTCGGGGCTGCTCTTCGTGCTGCCGTTCATGATCGTGTTTGCGGTGTTCATGGTCTGGCCGGTCATCGCGGGCCTGGTCAACAGCTTCTTCAACAAGAGCCTGGCCGGTAAGCCATCGCAGTTCCTCGGCCTCGCCAACTGGCGCGAGCTCTTCGGCGACCCCGCCGTGTGGCAGTCGCTCGGCAACACCGCACTGTTCACGCTGCTCAGCACGCCGCTGCTGGTGGTGACGGGGCTGGCGATGGCGCTGCTCGCCCACCGCGCGCGGCGGCTGGGCTGGCTCCTGCGCTTCTCGTACTTCGCGCCGTTCGTGCTGCCTGCCACGGTGGTCTCGCTGATCTGGGTGTGGCTCTACCAGCCCGAGTTCGGCCTGTTCAACAGCTGGATCGAGGCGCTCGGGGGCTCGGCGGTCCCGTGGCTCACCACCGAGGGCGTGGCGATGGTCGCGATCGTGGTGGCCACCACGTGGTGGACGGTCGGCTTCAACTTCCTGCTCTACCTCGCCGCGCTGCAGCAGATCCCGCGCGACCTGTACGAGGCCGCCTCCCTGGACGGCGCGAGCGCCCGCCAGCAGCTGTGGCACATCACGCTGCCGCAGCTGCGGCGCACCACCGGGCTGATCGTCGTGCTCCAGGTGCTGGCGTCGCTGCGGGTGTTCGACCAGGTCTACCTGATGACCGAGGGCGGGCCGAACAGCACGACGCGGCCCGTGCTGCAGTACATCTACGAGACCGGCTTCACCTCGTTCCGGCTGGGCTACGCCTCGGCGATCTCCTACCTGCTCTTCGTCATCATCCTGCTGCTCGCGGTGTTCCAGCTGCGGCTCACCGTCCGGAACAGGAGCGAGCCATGACCGCCGTCGCCGACCTGGCCCCCGAACTGCCCCTCGCGCGCCGGCGAGCCCCGCGTCCCACCGTCGGTGGCGTGATCCTGACCGTGCTCGCGCTGCTGATGGCGGTGCTGTGGCTGGTGCCGCTGCTGTGGGCGCTGTCGACGTCGGTCAAGCCCGAGGAGGAGACCAGGGCGATCCCGCCGGAGTGGTTCGCCAGCCGTGTCACCGGCGAGGCGTACGCAGCCGCGTTCGGCAACAGCGGTCTTCTGCGCTGGTTCCTGAACAGCACCCTCGTGTCGGTGTCGGTGACGGCCGGTGTGCTCGTGCTGTGCTCCCTGGCCGCCTACGGGTTCTCCCGCACCGAGTTCCGCGGCAGGCGCTGGCTCTTCGCCCCGGTCGTGGCCGCCATCGTGGTGCCGTCGCAGGTGCTGATCATCCCGCTGTTCGACGAGCTCGACACGCTCGGACTCGTCGACACCTACTTCGCGATGATCCTCCCGCAGCTCGTGGCGCCCGCGATGGTGTTCATCCTGAAGAAGTTCTTCGACGGCATCCCGCGCGAGTACGAAGAGGCCGCGCAGATCGACGGGGCGAGCCGCCTGCGGATCTTCCTCACGATCATCGTCCCGATGTCGATGCCGGTGCTCACCGCCGTCGCGATCTTCACCTTCATCACCACCTGGAACAACTTCCTGCTGCCGTTCGTGACGACGACCGACCCGGACCTCATGACCCTGCCGCTGGGCCTGCTGGCCGGGCAGACCACGTTCCAGCTCCAGTACGCGCAAGTCATGGCGCTGGCGCTGCTGGGAGGGCTCCCGCTGCTGATCATCTATGTGCTCTTCCAGCGCCAGGTGATCCGCGGCGTGGGCAGCGCAGGTCTCAAGGAATGACCGCTCCGTCGACCCTGGGAGAGAACAGCGTGCTCCACGCCTCCGCGACCCTTGACCCCGCCTTCCGCGTCGCGCCGGTCAGCCGGCGCACCTTCGGCTCGTTCGTCGAGCATCTCGGACGCTGCGTCTACACCGGCATCCACGAGCCTGGCCACCACAGCGCCGACGCCGACGGCTTCCGTGGCGACGTACTGGCGCTGACCCGCGAGCTCGGTGTCTCGACCGTGCGTTATCCGGGCGGCAACTTCGTCTCCGGCTACCGTTGGGAGGACGGCGTCGGCCCGCTGGAGCAGCGACCGCGACGGCGGGACCTGGCCTGGCACACCACCGAGCCCAACACCGTGGGGCTCGACGAGTTCGTGCGCTGGACTCGCAAGGCCGACGTCGAGCCGATGCTCGCGATCAACCTCGGCACCCGTGGGGTCGCCGAGGCGCTCGACATCCTCGAGTACGCGAACCTCCCCGCGGGAACCGCGCTGGCCGACCAGCGGGTGGAGAACGGATCCAAGGAACCGCACGGGATCCGGATGTGGTGCCTGGGCAACGAGATGGACGGCCCGTGGCAGGTCGGGCACAAGACGGCCGCCGAGTACGGCCGCCTCGCCGCCGAGACGGCCCGCGCGATGCGGATGATGGACCGCAACCTCGAACTCGTCGCCTGCGGCAGCTCCAACTCGCGGATGCCGACGTTCGCCGCGTGGGAGGCCGAGGTCCTCGCCGAGACCTACGACCAGGTCGACTTCGTCTCGCTGCACGCCTACTACGAGCCGCTCGACGGCGACATCGGCAGCTTCCTCGCGTCCAACGTGGACATGGACCGGATGATCGAGTCGGTGGTGGTCACGGCCGACCACATCGGAGCGAAGCTGCGGTCGCCGAAGAAGATCATGCTGTCGTTCGACGAGTGGAACGTCTGGTACCAGAGCAGGTTCAAGGGCACGCCCGTGCCCGAGGACTGGCCCGTGGCCCCCCGGCAGCTGGAGGATCAGTACGACGTGACCGACGCCGTGGTCGTCGGGAGCCTCCTGATCTCGCTGCTGCGCCACAGCGACCGAGTGACGTCTGCGGCGCAGGCGCAGCTGGTGAACGTCATCGCGCCGATCATGACCGAGCCCGGCGGCCCGGCCTGGCGGCAGACGATCTTCCACCCGTTCGCCCTGACGTCCCGCCACGCGCGCGGTGAGGTGCTGCGGGTCGAGCCCTCGTCCCCGCGGTACGAGACGGCCAGGTTCGGGGACGTCCCGGTACTCGACGCCGTCGCGACGTGGGACGAAGATTCCCACGAGGCGACCGTGTTCGCGGTCAACCGGCACCAGGACGAGCCGCTGGTACTGGAGGTGGACGTGCGAGGGCTGCCGGTGTCGGCGGTGCGGGAGGCGCTCACGCTCTCGGACGACGACCGGACCGCGACCAACACGGCCGCGCAGCCGGACCGGGTGGTGCCCCGGCCGAACGGAACCGCCGAGCTGGCCGACGGGCGGCTGCGGGTGCAGCTTCCGCCGGTGTCGTGGAGCGTGCTGCGGCTCGGCCAGGGCGAGTGAGGGGAGCGGGAGTGGAGCGAAGCATCCGCGAGGCACTGGTCGAACGGGGGTACGCCCGGTCCGACCACGGCGTGCCCGAGAGCACCAAGCGATTCCCCGACGGGGCGCAGTGCCGGGTGGAGATCCCGAGCACCGAAGGCCCGGACGTGCTCGACGCGGTGCTGGAGGAGGCCGACGCGCGTGGCGTGCCGGTGCACCGGGTGTCGCAGGGCAGCGGCGCGCTGCTGCTCACCGACGCCGAGCTGGAACGGATGGCGACCACCTCGGCCCGCCGCCCGGTGGAGCTGAGCTTGTTCGCCCGGCCGCTCGCAGGCTGGGGCGCGGCGTCCGCGGCCTCGCACGCGCCGGGTGGCGCGGCGCTGGGTGCGCAGGCCCGGGGGACCGAGCAGCTCGTGCACGTGCTCGAGGACATCGCGCGGGCGGTCGACGCGGGTGTGCGGAGCGTGCTCGTCACCGATCTCGGGGTGCTGGAGACCGCGGCGGCGCTCCGCACGGCCGGGAAGTTCCCCGCCGACCTGCAGTTCAAGATCAGCGTGCAGATGGGGCTGTCGAACCCGGCCGCCATCCGGCTGGCCGAGCGGCTGGGCGCCGACACGTACAACGTGCCCACCGACATGACCCTCGGCGAGCTCGCCGCGGTCCGCGCCGCCGTCGACATCCCGCTGGACGTCTACATCGAGTCGCCGAACGACCTCGGCGGGTTCGTCCGGCACGCCGAGATCGCCGACATCGTGCGGGTCGCCGCGCCGGTGTACCTCAAGTTCGGGCTCGCGAACACGCCGGTGATCTACCCCAGCGGCACGCACCTCGACGCGGTCACGATCGCGCTGGGCCGCGAACGGGTGCGGCGGGCGCAGATCGGGCTCGAACGGCTTCACCGCGACATGCCCGAAGCGGTGATGTCGGCGATCCCGGCGGCCGGACTCGCCCTGCCGAGCCCCTGAGACCAGGGGCGACTCGGGCCGTCAAGTCGAAGTGCCCGGGGTCATGTCCGGGCGGCCACATCTCCTACGAACAGGCCAGGTACCCCGACCGGGCGCTGCCCGGCGCCCGGCCCGAGAGTTCCAGATCTCCTGTCTTCATGTGATACCTCGCGTATGTCGTTCCGGGTTTCCTATTCCTGCATCACCACTGGACCCAGGAGCAGTAATGAAGATCAGGAACATTGCCGTGGCGCTGGCGGCGACCGCCGCCGTCGGTCTGTTCACGGCGTCGACCGCGGCTGCGGCCGCGCCGGCCCGCGACACGCCGAAGCCGACCATCGTCCTGCTGCACGGCGCCTTCGAGGACGCTTCGGCCTGGAGCGGGGTCACCCAGCGGCTGCAGCACGACGGCTACCCCGTGATCGCCCCCGCCGTCGGTCTGAGGGGCGTCGCGGCGGACACCGACCAGCTCAAGGGGGTCGTCGACGCCGTCAAGGGCCCGAAGGTGCTCGTGTCGCACTCCTACGGCGGGATGCTCGTCAACGGGCTCGCCTCCACCCCCGACGTGAAGGCACTCGTGTACGTCAACGCCTTCATCCCGCAGCCGGGCGAGACCGCGGGGCAGCTGAGCTCGCAGTTCCCGGGCAGCCTGCTCGGCCCGACCACGTGGCACGCGGTGGACAGCCCGGCGGGCCCGGAGCTGTACGTCAACGCCGACAGCTTCCGCGAGGTCTTCGCGGGCGACGTCCCCGCCGCCACCGCGGCCGTGGCCGCGGCAGAGCAGCGGCCGATCCTGGCCACCGCATTCGCCGACAAGGTCACCGCCGCCCTCCCCGGCGGGCTCCCCAAGTACGCGCTGATCTCCACCGACGACAAGGCCATCCCCACCGCCGCGAAGGTCTTCATGGCCAAGCGGGTGGGCGCCAAGATCACCGAGGTCGCCGGGTCGCACGCCGTGGCCGCCTCGCACCCGACGGTCGTCGCCGATGAGATCGAGAAGGCCGCACGGCCGTAGGACCGCCTCGCTCCCCGGTCCGGCACGGGGGGTGACGGGCGGGCGTGTCGCGCCCCGCTGGCCCGTCACCCCTCGTGGTGGAGGGCCGGTCCCGGTCCGGGCTCGTCTGCCCGGGACAGGACGAGCTTCGCCAGCTGCACCCGTGAGTGCACGCCCAGCTTGGTGAACACCGCGCGCAGGTGCGTGTTGATCGTGCTGGGGGACAGGTGGAGCTCGGCCGCGGCGGACCGGTTCGTGTGACCGTCCGCGATCAGCCCGGCGACGCGGCGCTCCATCGTCGTCAACGACTCCCAGCCGGTCGCGGCCCGCGGCCGAGACTCGGCGGAGCCACGGGGACGGCGCGCTCCCACCGGCTGCAGCAGCCGCTGGACCCGCAGCACTGCGGCCGTGGCACCGCACGCGGCGAAACCGTCCCGGGCGCGCTGCAGCGACTCGGCACTGGACGGGTCGCCCCTGTCCAGTGCCGCCCGCCCGACCTCCTCCTCGGAGCGGGCCAGCAGCAGCGGACGCGGAGCCTGCCGCAGCAGGTCGACTGCGCCGGCCGGCTTCCCGATGAGCAACCCGTGCGTCAGGGCCGCGGCGCCCGCCATACTCGCGACGCCGGGGTTGCGCGCCGCGAGCGCGCCCAGCACGTCGTCGGCGGCATGCAGGGTGTCGCTGTCACCGCAGCGGTGGGCCGCGCACGCCGCCTCGACGAGAAGCTCCTCCGGCCACGGCACCGCCCCCGCAGCGAGCTCCCGCACGAGCCCGGCGGCGGCGCGGGGCTCGTCCTCGTCGAGCGCGAGCAGCGCCCGCCCGACCGGCATCGGCACTCCTCGCCGTTCGGCGTCGGCGATCCGGGACCGCGCCTCGGACGGCTCGCCGCGGTGGAACGCGACCAGGACGAGTACGTGCCATAGCCGAGCATCGACGGTGTCGCCGATGTCGCCCGACCATTGCAGAGCGGCCGTCGCGGCAGCCTGCGCGGCGTCGAGGCGGCCGGCGCCCAGCTCCAGAACGGCGCGGACCACCGCCACCCGGGGAGCCTGCCAGGGATCGGAGTCGATGCCGTGGGCGTCGAGATCGGCCAGCCGCGCCAGCGCGCCGTTGATGTCGTCGAGACGACCGCGGACCAGCAGCTCGCGCAGTTCCAGCCGGCTTGCGTGCAGGCTCCCCGCCTCGCCTGGGCCGTCCTCACCTAGGCCCTCCTCAGCCGCGGCCCTGGCCTGCTCGTAGTAGCCGCGTGCCGCCCCGCACTCGCCGGCGCGTTCGGCCTGCTCGGCGCGGGCTACCAGCTGCAGTGACCGGGCGACCGGATCCGGGGCGACCTCGCCGGCATCCGAGCCGGTGGCGAGGGCGGCGTAGGCGGCGAGTCGTGCGCGGAGCGCGGGAGCGGCGCCGGTGAACCGAGGGTCGCGGGTGCGCCCGGCGAGCTCGCCGAGCCGCCCGGTCGACCACAGATGCGGAGCGAGGCTCAGCTGGGTCACCGCGGCGGTCCCGGGCGACACCGCGCCCTCCAGCAGCCGGTCCACGAACACCGCCGCCTCGTCGTGGTGGCGGGCGGTGACCAGGATCGTGACCACGTCCCTGGCCACCTCCTCCCGCTCGGGATCGTCGTCGGCCACGAGCTCGAACGCCCGCTGGATGAGCGTCACCGCCGTGACCGCCATGGTCCTGAGCAGCTCCTTCGCCGCGCGTTGCAGGACCCGTACCGCAGTGGCGTCGCCGGGCACCGCCGACGCGAGGACGTGCGGGGCAGCGGCAGCGTGTCCGCGCCCGGAGGCGATGAGGTGCGCCACCACGGACCGGTGCATCGCGGCCCGCGCGGACGGCGGCATGTCCTGGTAGACGGCCCGGCGCAACAGCTCGTTTCGGAAGGTGATGGTGACACCGTCGTCGGTCAGCAGCCCGAGCCCGATGGCCTCTTCGAGGGGGCCGGTCAGCTGCGTGGCCGGCTCGCCCAGCAGCTGCGCGAGGTCGTCGAGCCGGGACTGCACCCCCAGGACGCCGGCCGCCCGGAGCAGGGCCCGGCATCGCTCGGACGCGCCGGCCGTGCGCCTGCGGACCCCGTCGAGCAGCCCGGCGGGCAGGTCGTCGCCGTGGTCACCGGCGTCGTCGGGCCCGATCAGGCCCCGGAGCAGGGCAACCGCCAGGAACGGGTTGCCGCGCGTGCCGAGAAGGCGCTGGGCCAGCTCCGGGCCGGCCGCGTGTCCCAAGTGGTCGACGGCCACGGCGAGGACGGCCTCGTCGCGCAGCGGTGCCAGGTCGATCCACCGCACCCACCTGTTCCGCTCCATGCCGCCTACGACCTGGTCGGCCGGACCCCCGGCGGCCGGACGGGTGCCGAGCAGAAACGCGATCGGTGCGGACCGCAGCCTCCCGAGGAGGATGCGCAGCACGAACGTCGTCAACGGGTCGGCCCACTGCGCGTCGTCGAGCGCGATCAGCAGGGGCGTCGACCCGGCCCGGCGCTGCAGCAGCACGGCCAGGTGCTCGGCGAGCCAGAGCGGCTGCACCGTGAGCGGTGCCAGGTCGAGGAACTGCTGCGAGTTGAGCAGCGGCAGCGGCCCGCAGCGCAGAGCCGGACCGAGCGACGCCAGCGGGCTCAGCTCGTCGGTCTCGTGCGCGGCCGCCGCTGTGGCGGTGAACCCGAGTGCCGAGGCCTGGTCGACCGAGGCGCCGAGCAGCGCGCTCTTGCCGATCCCGGGCTCGCCGCGCACCACCACCAGCGCCGACCGACCGCTCTGCGCGTGGCGCAGCGCGGCCAGCACCGTGCCCAGCTCGGCGTCCCGCCCGCGCAGTGGGCGGGCGGCCTGGGGCACGGCGGGCATCAGCACTTTCTACCAGCGCGGTCCGGACCCGGAAGGTGACGGATACGACTGTTCACTGAACAACGGCGCACGGTTCTGAACCGACGTCATCCACGTTTCTGGTGGAAAATTGCGGTATGGCCGATAACGATCGTATCGACCTGGTCGTCGAAGATGTCTGGGACGAGTTGCCCGAGGAGCTCCGCCGAGAGCTCGTCGAGCGCCGGACGACATCGTCCGAATGGGGCCCTTACGCACGTGAGGGCTGGCCCGGCAGGCGCTGGGAACCACTCCGACCGGTGGTCGTCCGGGAACGGGCCTACCGGGGCCTCGAGTTCATCGCGTCCCGGCTGTTGCGCCTGGCCGTGGAGGCGTGCTGCCGCCGTGCTTCCACGCTGGGCGAACTGCATCGGGTACTGCGCTTTCCCCACCAGATCCCCGTGATGAATCCTGATCGCCCGCTGGTGCCGGAAGAACTCAACCGATACGCCCGTCCCGACATCCTGATCGAAAAGGGACGGCCGCGTTTTCTCGAGTTCAACATCAGTACGCGGCTCGGCGGGGACGCGGTGGCCCGCTGGCTCGCGGATGCCTATACCGAGTTGTGCCCGGAGATCGGCCTGCGTACGCCGCCCTCCACGGTGGCGGCGCGGTGCGCGGCGCTGAACCGCACGCTGCCGGTCGAGAGCCGCAACGGCGCGCCTGGCCGGTTGCTCATACCGATTCATTCGGTGGTCGACGGCAGGGGCGCACGTCAGCGCCGTGACCAGATCAAGCCGCGCATCGTGGCCGGTGCGCAGCAGCTGGGCTTCGAGGTCTTCCAGGCCGACCTCGCCGACCTGAGCCTCGACGCCGACGGCCGCCTGCTCGCCTCCGAGGTGCCGCTCGACGTCGTGCTGCTCCGGTGGTACGCCCACGACCGCATCATCGAGGACGGCGGCGGGCTCGCTGCGCTGCGTACCGCGGACCGTGCCGGGACCGTCGGGCTGTTCCCTCGCCCGGAGTCGACGCTCGTCTCGTCGAAGGCGGTGCTGTCCTGGCTGCGCGAGGACTGTGATGCAGGCGTGCTCGGACCGGCCGACCGAGCCCTGGTGCGTGCCTACGTTCCGTGGACCGTGTGCCTGGGTCTGGGCGGGAATCCGGAGGTGGAGAGGAATCTGCTGCGCATGGCGGCCGGTGAGCGCGACCGGCTGGTCGCGAAGCCGGCCGTCGGCCAGTCCAGTGAGGATGTGATCTTCGGGAACCAGACGTCTGCGCAGGATTGGCAGTCGGCTGTTGCCGATGTGGCGCGCGAGACGCCCCTGGTCCTCCAGCGCCGCGTCGAATCCGGCCGCGTCACGATGCCCTTCCGCGATCGGGAGTCCGGACAGCAGGTCACCGCGCGTGTGCCGTTCGTGCTCAGCCTGTTCATGGTCGACCGTGCGGCGGCGGGCATCCTGGCGCGCCACATGACTCCGGACCTCCCCGCCGGGGATGTGGTGATCGGTATGCGTCACGGCGCACGCCCGAACGCGGTGCTGTTCGCACCGGCCTCATGAACCACGAGGTGCGGCGCCGGACACGTAACCTGCGATGGACCGTCGTCGTAGGCCCGGCCTGCATGAGCCCGGGAGGAGCCGCCGTGACAATGGAACTGCGTATCGCACCGCCCCTGCAGGAACGCCCTGCCGGAGTGCGGCAGCGGTGGCGGGAACGCCGCCGGGAGCGGCAGCGTCTCGCCCGCCAGGACCGGCTCGCGGCGCACCTCGCCGAGCTCCACCGGATCCGGGCCCTGATCGGTGACGCCCGTGCGGTGATCGCGTCGGGCTGGGTGCAGCAAGGCTGGTTCACCTACCGCGACCCGCAGGGCCACCAGCGGACGATCAACGCCGGCAACCTGCGGAGCATCGGTGATCGGCCGGTCACCGGGGCCTGCCTGGTCGGGGCGATCGTGCAGGCGGGTGGCGGGCTCGCCGCGGTGCGGTCCCAGCCCGTGCAGCGGGCGCTCGACCTGACCTGGCACACGCTCTTCGGCGACGACCGCGAGCCGATCCGCTGGTGTCCGGCCCCACCCATCCGCTCGGCGCAGGTCCGGGACCTCACGCGGTGGAACGACCAGTCCGAACGCACGTCCGACGACGTGGTCTCGCTGCTGGACGCCACCGAGCGGGCGGCGGGCGCGGAACTCGAACGCGCGCGCGGAGGAAGCTGACGATGCCGGGGTACGCGCACCGGGCCGTCCTGGTTGTTCCGGAGGACGAGGAGACGGCGGCGCCGGGCGGGGCGATCACGACCGAGCTGTGCGGACGGTGGGAGCACGAGCCGCCGTGCCGGTACCCGCACGTCACCGAGGTGGTTGCCCGCGACGCGGACCGGGTGACGGTACGGACGTTGTTCGCGTGCGAGCCGGCCGAGGTCGTCTCGGTGCGGGCCCGCATCTCGGACGCGCTCGATCGCTGGACGGTGCTGGACGAGGGGCCCGACCCGGGCCCCGACTCGCTCGGCGAGTGGGCGGCGCGGCACGGATACCCCGCGGCGCCCGCCTAGAACAGGCCGTCGATCCAGCGGACGGCGGTCATGATGCGGCCGAGCTGCCGCACGACGCCGACCGCGGGCAGCAGGCGCGGAGCCCGGACGCGCGCGTCTGACCCCCTGCCACCGCGAGGACCACGGCCGAGAACGATGCGGGTCGTGGACATTCCCGACGGTCTGCTCGACCTGTTGCAGCGCCCGAGCCCCTGTTACCTCGCCACCACGATGCCCGACGGGTCGCCGCAGCTGACCCAGACCTGGGTCGACACGGACGGCAAGCACGTGCTGATCAACAGCGTGCAGGGGTTCCAGAAGATCAGGAACATCGAACGCGACCCGCGCGTGGCCCTCACCGTGTCGGACCCCGACCACGCGGCCCGCTACTACGCGGTGCGGGGCCGCGTCCTGGACGTCACCACCGACGGTGCCGCCGAGCACATCGAGAAGCTAGCGCAGCGCTACCTGGGAGGGCCCTATCCCTGGTACGGCGGCCGTGACCAGGTCCGGCTGCTCCTCTCGATCGAGGTTCTCCGGGTCAGCGGCATGGGGTGACGCGGCCGGCCCGCGACCGATGAGTCCCGGCCGCGGGCCTGGTCGTACCGGTATGACATCCGCATCGTTCGTCGATCTCGCCCCGGCCGCCGACCGTGTCACGCGCCTGCTGGACGCGGTGACCGACGACCGGCTGGAGGCCCCTACCCCCTGTACCGACACCACGGTCGGCGCCCTGCTCAGCCACCTTCTCGGCCTCGCGGAGGCGTTCCGGGCGGCCGCGGCCAAGGAACCGGACCTCGGCGCACCACCGGCCGTGCAGCCTCCGCTCGACCCGCAGTGGCGCACGCTGCTGCCGAGGCGGCTCGACGCGCTCGTCGCCGCGTGGCGTGACCCCGCGGCCCGGGACGGCATGACGTCCGTCGGCGGGGTGCAGATGCCGGCGACCGCTATAGCGGCCGTAGCGCTCGACGAGCTCGTGCTGCACGGCTGGGACCTCGCCCGTGCCACCGCCCAGGCCTACGCCGTCGACCAGGAGAGCGTGCAGGCCTGCCTGGGATTCGTGGAAGCGGCGGCGCAGCCCGAGGGCGTTCCGGGGCTGTTCGGCCCGCCGGTCCCGGTGCCCGGGGATGCACCGCTGCTCGACCGGCTCGTCGGGCTCAGCGGGCGTGACCCGGCGTGGACGCCCGCCACGTCGGTGAGCCGCTGACGGTTCGCTGCCGCGCTCGTCCGGGAGGCCGGACGAGCGCGGCAGGCGCCCGCTCAGGCGGGTGCGCTGTCTCGCAGGGGCTCGTCGCCCGCGCTGCCGGTGAGCGCGGCTCCGGGGTCGGTCTCCGCGCCCGCTTCGCGGGGAAGGAACCACACCGCGATTCCCGAGAGCAGGGCGAGCCCCGCGATGTAGGCGGCCACCCACATCGACGAGCCCGTTGCTCCGAGGATCGCGGCCGCCAGCAACGGCGTGAGCCCGCCGCCGAGAACGGCGCCGAACTGGTAGGACATCGACGCGCCCGTGTACCGCACGTCGGTGGTGAAGGCGCGCGACACGATGATCGCCTGCACCGCCACCAGCAGGCCGAGCACCAGTCCCATCGCGAGCATGGCCAGCAGCACCGCAGGAACCGCCCCGGTGTCCATCAGGCCGAACACGGCGAAGGGCACGAGCACCGAGAGCACCGAGGCCACCGTAAAGATCTGCACGGCGCCGACGCGGTCGGACACACGGCCCGTCAAGTAGGCCACCACCAGATACACCACCGACCCCGCCGTGATCGTCAGCAGCATCGTCACCTGCGGCACGTGCACGGTCCCGGTGCCGTAGGAGAGCAGGTACACCGAGAGCAGGTAGCCCAGGCCGGACGGGGCCAGGGTGATGCCCATCCCGAGGATCACCGTGCCGGGGTTGTTGCGCAGCACGTCGAGCGCGGGAAGGCGACGCACCCTGCCGCGTTGCCGGGTGCGCGCGAACTCGGGGCTCTCGGCGAGCCGCAGCCGGACCACCAGTGCCACCACGACGAGCACGGCGCTGAGCACGAACGGGATGCGCCAGCCCCACGCCGCGAACTGCTCCGGGCCCAGCGACAGCGAGACACCCAGGAAGACGAGGTTCGACAGGAGCGTCCCGGCCGGCAGGCCCATCTGCGGGAACGACGAGTAGTACCCGCGCTGGCCCTCGGGGGCGTGCTCCATCGCCATGAGCACGGCGCCGCCCCACTCCCCGCCGACGCCCAGGCCCTGCACGAACCGGAGCACGACGAGCAGGATCGGCGCGGCGATGCCGATCTGGGCGTAGGTGGGCAGCAGCGCGATGAGGAACGTCCCGATGCCCATGAGCATCAGCGAGACGACGAGGGTCTGCTTGCGCCCGAGCCGGTCACCGAAGTGGCCGAAGACGATGCCGCCGATGGGGCGGGCGAGGAACCCGACGGCGAACGTGCCGAACGCGGCGAGGGTGGCCGCGACCGGGTTGATGTTCGGGAAGAACTGGGGGGCGAAGATCAATGCGGCGGCGGCGCCGTAGATGTTGAAGTCGTACCACTCGATCGCGGTGCCGACGAAGGTGGCGGCGGCGACCCGCCGGGTGTGCTCTTGCGGACTCGCGGCACTGCGAGACGCGGAAGTCCTCACGGTCGCTCCTGGGGGGCTGAGGTTCGGGGGCCGGGGGATGGGGATGGGGAATCGGGGGACGGGGTCGGTAGTCGGGCGATCGTGGATCAGTCGATGTGAAAGTCCGCCGGGACGGGTTCACGCACCATGCGCCAGTAATCCAGCACGGTGAACGGCCACACCTGCGAGGCCCGGCCGGTCGCGTTGCGGTACCAGCTGTTCACGGTCGCGACGCCCCAGGCCATGCGCCGGTTGCCGGCGTCGACGTGCTCGTTGAAGGCGTCGTGGACCTCACGCCGCACCTCCACGGTGGACGCCTGGGACTCCAGCAGCAGCCGCACGCATCCCAGGATGTGCTCCACCGCGATCTCTGAGAAGAGCAGGATGCTCCCGTTGATCACGAGGCCGGTGTTGGGCCCGAAGACGCAGAAGAGGTTGGGGAAGCCCGGTATGTGCACGCCGAGGTGGGCGCGGGCGTCACCGGCCCACTGCTCGTGCAGGTCGACACCGTCGCGGCCGCGCACGGTGATCGGCGCGAGGAAGTCCGACGCGCGGAAGCCCGTGGCGTAGATGAGGACGTCCACCTCGTGGAGCGTGCCGTCGGCCGTGCGCACCCCGTCGGGCGTGATCTCCGTGATGGTCTCGGTCACCAGGTCGACGTGGTCCTTCTTGAGCGCCGCCGGCCACACGCCGTTGTCGCGCATCATCCGCTTCGAGCCCGGGGCGTAGGCCGGCATCACCTTCGCGAGCAGGTCGGGGCGGTCGCCGAACTGGCGCCGGAGATGCGTCACGAGGGCCTGCCGCAGTGCCTCGTTGGCCGGCGACACGGAGATCGGGTGCTCCCAGCGGGGGTCGACCTCCATGAACGGCCGCCGCCCCTCCACGGAGGTCCAGAACTGCAGGAACCGCAACCAGCGGTGGTAGTAGGGCAGCTCGCGCAGCAGGTGCAGCTGCTCCTCTGGGGTCGGGTCGTGGTAGGTCGGCGTCGGGAGCATCCACGGTGGGGTCCGCTGGAAGACGGTGAGCGCGCCGACGCGGTCGACGATCGAGGGCACCACCTGGTAGGCGCTCGCCCCGGTGCCGATCACGGCCACCCGCTTGCCGGTGAGGTCGACGTCGTCGCGCCAGCGGGCGGTGTGCCAGCTCGGGCCTGCGAACCGGTCGCGGCCGGGAACGTCGGGGTAGCTGGGCTTGTTGAGCTGGCCCGTCGCGCTGACGACGACGTCAGGCTCGAACACCGCGTCGGATCCGTCGGCGCGGCGCGCCCGCACCGTCCAGCGCCTGGTGTCCTCGTCGAACACCGCCTCGACGGCCTCGTGCCCGAACCGGACGCAGTCGCGCAGGTCGAACTTCTCGGCGACGTCTCGGAAGTAGCCCCAGATGTCGTCGCGGGCGGAGAACAGGTGCAGCCAGTCCGGCCGCTGGGAGAAGGAGAAGCTGTAGGCGAAGTTCGGGGTGTCCAGCCGGGCTCCGGGGTAGCCGTTCTCCAGCCACACCCCGCCGACGTCGTCGTTGCGCTCCAGAACCGTCACCGGGACCCCGGCCTGACGCAACCGGTGTGCGGTGACCAGCCCCGACATCCCGGCCCCGATCACCACGACCTCGACCGTGCGGCCGGGTGCCACCTCGGCGGCGGTCCAGTCCGGCGCGCCCGCGTCCACGGGCAGCCCGAGCTCGTGGGACATGAGCGGCAGGTAGTCGTCGGCGACGTCGCCTGCCACGAACCGCATCAACCGGCGCAGGGTCGCATCGTCCGGATCGGGTGCGGGCACGGCGCCGCGGTCGCGGAATGCCTGCAGGGCGGCGAGCGCCCGGCGGCGGGCCAGCTCCTGTGCCTCCTCGGACATCCCACCCTGCGGCTCCACCAGGTCAGGGCGCAGGCGCAACGGCGGACGGAGCTCGTCGGCGACCAGTGACATGTCGCCGGTCAGGTGGGCGAGAGCGGGAAGCAGGGCCGGTAGCTCGGCCCCGGCGATGGCCGAAGCGAGAGCGATGTCGTCGTCGAGCAGCGCGACGAGCCCGGTGCCGGCGTCCACGGTGGTCACGATCGCAACTGTGAACGTAGGTGGCCCCCGATCGGAAATACCGGTTACGAGCGCCCTCATGCCGTATAGGAATCACCCACACCGGCGTGGCGCTATCCGCACGTTCCGTGCTGTGATCGCCGCACGGGACAGAGGGGCGGGTGGCCATGGAGCTGAGGCATCTGCGCTCCTTCGTCGCTCTCGCCGAGGAACTGCACTTCGGACGGGCCGCGCAGCGGGTGTTCCTGGCGCAGCCCGCGTTGAGCAAGCAGATCTCCGCACTGGAGAAGGAGCTGGCGGTCAGCCTCTTCGAGCGCGACAAGCGCCAGGTCGTGCTGACCACGGCAGGCGCCGCCCTGCTCGAGGACGCCCGGCGGCTCCTGACGCAGGCCGACGGTGCTGTGGAGCGCGCGCGCTCGGCCGGTCGGGGTGCCACGGGGATCCTGCGCATCGGCTTCATCGCCCCTGCCCTCTACGACCTGCTCCCGCCGGTGCTGCGCGTGTTCCGGGCACGCCATCCGGGTGTGCGTCTCGCGCTGGAGGAGATGCACAACACCGAGGCCGTCAACGCGGTTCGCAGCCGGTACGTGCAGCTCGCCTTCGTGCGGCTGCCGATCGAGCCGGTCAGCGAGCTCTCGGTCGTCACGGTGCGGTCGGAGCCGGTGATGCTCGCGGTGCCGGAAGGCAGCGCGCTGGCCGCGCGCGAGGCGGTGGACCTCGCGGAGCTCGCGGACGAGGACATGATCCTCATCGCCCGCTCCCAAGAGCAGGAGCTGCACGACTACTACGTCACCCAATGCGCCGCGGCGGGGTTCAGCCCGCGGATCAGCCACGAGGTCGACCGCACGCACGTGGCGCTCGGCCTGGTGGCGAGCGGCCTCGGCGTCTGCTTCGTGCCGCGGTCGGGCCGGCGGGTGGCCCAGCCCGGGGTCGTGTGCGTGCCGCTGGCCGGAGCGTCGTTGCGACTCACGATGGCAGCCGCGTGGCTCGGTGAGCCCGACTCGATCGTGCGCAACTTCCTCGCTCTGTGCCCGGTGGAGCGCCAGCACCTGTCCACGACACGCGCCACGCCCGTCGCGAGCCTGTGAGTCGTCGTCAGGCGGGGGTGACGCGCACCGGGATGCTCGCCCACCCCTTCAGCGTGTTGTTGAGCTTGGGGACCGGATCCCCGTCGAGCTCGAGCCGCACGGCGCGGCGGGCGAGTGCGCCGAGCACGAGCTCGGACTCGAGCCGGGCGATGGGCTGGCCGACGCACTGATGGATCCCCATGCCGAACCCGACGTGGCCGGCGGCGGAGCGGCGGATGTCGAACGACCCGGCGTCCTCACCCCAGTGGCGTGGGTCCCGGTTGGCCGAGCCGAGGAAGAGCAGGACCTTGGAGTCCTTCGGGATGGGTGTGCCGGCGACCACCGCGTCGAGGCTGCTGGTGCGGAAGAAGGTCTGCACCGGCGACTCCCACCGCAACGTCTCGTCGAAGGCGAACTTCGCGAGCTTGGGATCGGCGTGCAGGGCCGCCCACTGGTCAGGGTGGCACGCCAGCGCGTACACGCTGTTGCCGAGGCCGTAGACCGTGGTGTCGAGACCGGCCGTCAGCAGCGAGCGCACGAGCAGCGGCGCCTGCTCGTGGGTGATCTCCCCGCGGTCCGCGGCCGCCCAGATCTCGGCCCCGAGACCTCCGGGCGCCAGCTCGTCGCGCTCGCAGCGGGCGAGGATCCACTGCTGCACCGGCGCTGCCGCAGCCAGCGCGTCGGTGAGCAGCTGGTTGCGCGGGCCGAAGGCGTTGAAGGCGAGCGCGCCGTAGGGGAGCAGATTCTCCCGTCCCTCGGCCGGGAGCCCGACCGCGTCGGGGAAGACCTGCAGCGGATAGACCTCGGCGAGGTCGGTGACGGCGTCGAAGCGGCCCCGCGCGACGAGAGCGTCCGCCAGGTCCTCGGCGACGGGCGCGAACCTCGCCCGCATCGCACGTACCGCGCGCGGTGCGATCACCCCGTTCATCGCGGTGCGGACGACGGTGTGGTCAGGCGGGTCGGCCTCCAGGAGCAGGCTCGGCGGGCGCCACGGCTTCTCCTTGGCGAAGTCGGGGAGACCCGCCCCGCGGCTCGACACGAATGTCGCCCAGTCCGTGAGGCTCGCCTTGACCTCCGCGTACCGCCCCATCGCCATCAGGTCGTAGCGCGGCAGGTGCACGACCGGCCCGGCCTCACGCAGCCGCGAATGGAACGGGTAGGGGTCGGTGAGGACCTCGGTGCCGAAGGGGTCGTCTTCCAGGGCGGGCACGGTCTGCGCAACGGTCATCGTGGCCTGCCGTTCTGTGGTCGGAGGGCGTCAGAGGTCGAGCACGAGCCTCGGGCATGCCGCGCGGGAGACACAGATGAACATCGTGTCGTTGGCGGCCATCTCCTCGTCGGTGAGCAGGGAGTCGCGGTGGTCCACCTCTCCGGCGAGCACGACGGTCTCGCAGGTGCCGCAGGTGCCCTCCTGGCAGGAGGAGAGGACCTGGATGCCCGCGTCCTCCAGCACCTCGAGAATGGACCGGTCTGGGGGCACGGTGAGGGTGGTGCCGCTCTGGGCCAGCTCCACCTCGAACGAGCCGGACAGCACCGGCTCGCCCTGCTCCTTCGGCGTGAACCGCTCGGTGTGCAGTGAGCCGGACGGCCAGCTCGCGCAGCGCTGCTCGACCGCGTCGAGCAGGGGGCCAGGACCGCAGCAGTAGACGAGCGTGCCGCCGGCCGGCTCGCCGAGCAGCGAGTCGAGGTCGAGCAGGCCGTGCTCGTCCTGCGGGCGCAGCACCACCCGCTCCTCGCCGTGTGCGGCGCGCAGCTGCTCCACGAACGCCATGGAGGCCGCGGTGCGGCCGCCGTACACGAGCTGCCAGTCGGCGCCTGCGGCCGTGGCGGCCCCGAGCATCGGCATGATCGGCGTGATCCCGATCCCGCCGGCGATGAACAGGTAGCGGGTGGCGGGTTCCAGCGGGAAGTGGTTGCGCGGACCCCGCACCCGCACGGTCGTGCCGGTGCTCAGCTTGTCGTGGACGAATGCGGAGCCGCCCCGGCCGTCGGGCTCCTGCAGCACCGCGACCTGCCACGCGCTGCGCTCGGCCGGGTCGCCGCACAACGAGTACTGCCTGGTCAGGTCGTCGCTGAGGACGAGATCGACGTGCGCGCCCGGCGTCCACCCGGGTAGTTCGCCGCCGTCGGGGTGGCGCAGGGTGAGGGCGACGACCCCGTCAGCGGCGACGTGACGGTCGGCGACCAGGACGTCGAACTCGGACTCGGTGTGCGTGCTCTTCACGAGAAGCTCCAGGGGTGGCGGGGGCGGGTCGGCGGCCGGCCCGGATACGGGCGGGGATAGCCCGGACCCGGGCGGATCGCCCCACCGCGTGTGCCGGCGCTCCACGGAGCCGTCAACATGGCGAGCTCCCTCCGGTTCGATTGGCTCGTTCTGCTCGGGGGAACGCCGCCCCCGGCTTCGGAGGCGACGCGGCGTACACGAACGTCCACGAGATGGTCGCCCGGATCGCGGGGGGCAGCGAAACGCGATTTCCGTTTGATGGAAGGAGAACCGGAAAGTCGAGCTGTCGAATTGGTCACTCACCGGCACGCACAGGCGGTAAATCGTGACGAGCAGGCACGAAGAGGGCCCGGCGGCGAAGCCGAAGCCGACGATGCCATCACTCCCACTGATACCCTCCGGCTGCTCGCACCGGTCCTGATGACCGCGCAGGTCCGGGCGGTAGGAGCGCCACCGCACGATCAGTTGCGGTTCGCGGCCTCGGCCGCCACCGTGGTGATGATCAGCTCGAAGGACCGCGTGCGGTCGGCGAGGTCGTAGACAGGAGTCATGATCATCAGCTCGTCGGCGCGGCACTCGGCCACGAGCTTCGCCAGCCGCCGCACGACCGCGTGGGGTCCGCCCCGCACCTGGTGCATCCGCGCCTGCGAGATGACGTCCAGATCCGCTCCGCTGGGCTCGTAGTACGAGGCCGCCTCAGGCGACAGCAACGTCGGCGTCCGGCCGGCCACGAGGTCCGCACGGAGCAGGTCGGCGGGGCGGCAGAGCACCTCGGCCCGCTCGTCGGTGTCCGCGCACACGGCCTGCACCGACAACATCACGTAGGGCCTTCCGGACCATCGCGAAGGCTGGAAGACCTCGCGGTAGCGGGCGACGGTGGCGGTGGTGTTCTCCGGGCGGATGTGGTGGCCGACCACGAGCGGCAGTCCCAGGTCCGCGGCCAGCTGCGCGCCGTGCTGGCTCGTCGCCAGCAGCCAGAGCGGCGTCGAGCTCTCGTACCACGGGAGCAGCACGAGGTCGTCGGTCGAGATTCCGCCGGCGAGGAACTCGATCAGGGCGCGCACATCGCGCGCGTAGTCGGTCGCTCCGCGGCCCATCGAGGAGCGCCGCAACGCCTGGACGGCGCGTTCGTTGGTGGTGCCTGCACCGCTGCCGACCCCCAGGTCGATCCGTCCGGGATGGAGGGCGTCGAGGGTGGCGAACTGCTCGGCCACGGCGAACGGTGCGTGGTTGCTCAGCATCACGCCCCCGCAACCCACCATGATCGACGAGGTCGATGCGGCCACTTGTGCAATGATCACTGCCGGCGCGACACCGGCGGAAATGTACGTGCTGTGGTGTTCCCCGACCCAGAACCTCCGATAACCGAGCCGCTCGATCCGCCGGGCCATCTCGACCGTGTCGGCCAGCGCTTCCTGCGCCGAATGTCCTTCTTGTACCCACGTGAGTTCCAGGACGGACAGCGGAACGGAGATCATGGAGTCACGTTAACGCCAGCACTCATATCGAAGTGATCGCCCGTGCCGTTCGGTCGACCGGTCGAACGGGATGGTAAATGTGATTGTCGAGAGAGTCCGAGACGATCGTCCGATCTGTGTGCAGGCTCGGGACGTTCATCCGATACGGGTCCGACGGGGGAAAAGAAAATAATGTCGGTGTACGACTACATCGTGGTCGGTGCGGGGTCTGCCGGCTGCGTGGTGGCGGCGAGGCTGTCGGAGGATCCGTCCGTCCGGGTTCTGCTGCTCGAAGCGGGCCGGGCCGAGGGGGTGGACCCACAGGCGATGGCGGATCCCCACCTCTGGCCCAAGCTGCTCGGCACCGACGTGGACTGGGGCCACACGACCGTGCCGCAGGAGGGTCTGGGCGGAGCGACGATGCGGGTGTCGCACGGCAGGATCCTGGGCGGTTCGGGAAGCATCAACGCATCGATTTTCGTGCGCGCCCACCGGGCCAATCTCGACGCGTGGGTGGCGGCCGGGGCAACTGGCTGGGACCACGACACGCTGCTGCCCTATTTCAAGCGCAGCGAACAGGCGAGCGGCCGCGACCCGCGTTATCGGGGAATGGACGGGCCCTTGGTGCTGACATCCGCACCCCGGCCCAGCGCGCTGATCGCCGACGCCTTCGACGCGGCACTCGCCGCCGGATTCCCGAAAAGCCACGACATCAACGGAAGCACCCCGGACGGCGTGAGTTGGCACGACACGGCCGTTGTGGACGGAAAGCGGCGAGGCGTGGTCGACGCCTACCTGCTCCCCGCTCTCTTCCGGCCGAACCTGACCGTGCTGACCGAGGCGCTGGCCGGCCGTCTCGTCGTCGAGGACGGACGCTGCTGCGGAGTCCAGTACACGCTGCACGGGCGTGCCGTCGAGGACGTCGCGAGCGCGGAGGTGGTGCTCACCGCGGGAGCCATCGGATCCCCGCACCTCCTGCTCGCGTCGGGGATCGGGCCGCCGGATCATCTCGCCGAAGTCGGTCTCGACGTCGTCGCGCAGGCGCCAGGGGTGGGGCAGAACCTGCACGACCACGTCATGAGCAGCGTGGTCTACCAGGGCTCGGAGGCCGCTCTCCCGTTCGTCCGGTCGGGTCGGCTCGACCAGTTCAGCGTGCGCTGGCGCACCGATCCCGAGGCCGCGGAGCCGGACTTCCAGCTCGTCGCCGTGGACTCGTCGTTCCACTCCGCGGCCGTTGCCGCGCCCGTGGACGCCTACTCGATCGTCTTCGCGCTGCTCACCCCGGCGAGTCGCGGCACGGTCCGGCTGGCCGACGCCGACATCGCCACGCCGCCGGTGCTCGACCCGAACTACCTTGCCGACCCCCGTGACCGCAGTCGCATGATCGGCGGGCTGCGGCTGGCCCGCGCGATCGGCGGCCGCTCGCTCATGAGGGCATGGCACGACGGGGAGGCACTGCCGGGCCCGGACGTCCAGGACGACGACGCCTGCATGGACTACCTGCGGCGCAGCACCATGTCCTACTTCCACCCCGCCGGCACCTGCCGGATGGGCACCGACCCGGAGGCCGTGGTCGATCCCACGCTGCGGGTGGTCGGGGTGGACGGGCTGCGCGTCGCCGACGCCTCGGTCATGCCCTCGCCCATCTCCGCCAACAACAACGCGACCGTCGTGGCGATCGCCGAGCGTGCCGTCGACCTCATCCGGAGGTGAGCGCGGACCGTCCTCCGGGCGGACGGCCATCGGCCGACATCGCGAAGTGGGCCACCGTGCCGGCAAGGGCGCGGGTGAAGCGGTCCATGGCGACGAGATCGAGCTTGTCGATCCGGTCGCGGGGCGTGTGGTACTGCGGATCGAACCGCTCGCCTGCCTTGCCGCCCCAGCGCAGGGCCTGCTTCTCGGTCTTCTTCTGCCGGTCGCCGGTCATGACCCCACCGGACGGGATGCCGGCGTTGATGAAGGGCGCGAAGTCGGACTCGCCGTCGAAGGGCACGGTCCTGGCGACGACACCGGCGGCCGCGAGCTGCTCGACCAGTACGACCGCCACCTGCGCGGAGCCGGGCGGCCCGAACTTCTTGCGGCTCTTCCCCTCGCCGCCCTGCACGAAGTAGCCCGCGTTCGACGAGGCGATCATGTCGACGTTGACGTAGAGCATGAGGTCGTCGAGATCGCTGCGCGAGAGGGTCCGCACATAGTGCGTCGATCCCCCCATGTCGTCCTCCTCGGAACCCCAGAAGGCGAACCTCACCGCGTTGCGGATCGGGGGTGAGGCGCCGAGCCGCGTCGCGATCTCGAGCAACGCGCTGACCCCCGAGCCGTTGTCGTTGATCCCCGGCCCCCTGCGTACGGAGTCCAGGTGCGCACCGATCACGACGACCCGCGTCGGATCTCCGGTGCGGGTCTGGGCGAGGACGTTGCAGCACGAGGTCTCCCCCGGGCGCCTGCGGCGCTTGGGCAGCGGATACCGGGGTGTGCTGACGTCGTAGCCCGCGGTGTCGAGGACGTCGGCCACGTACCGGACGCTCGCCTCGTAGCCCGGGCTGGGGCAGGCTCGGTTGCCGCCGTTCTCGTCGGCGATCCGCTGGAGGGCGGCGAGATGTGGACCGGTGCCCGCCTCGGTGGCGGGGACCACGAGCGGCCGTGCTCCGTCCACTGTGACCGTCGGAGGTGGGGAGGCCTCGGTCGCGGAACGCTGTACGAGCTCGACGACGACACGGGCCGGGGGATCCCCGGGCGCGGTGGGATCGACAGCAAGCACGACGTGCGGGTTCTCCCGCTCGTCGGATCGGTCGTTGTTGCCGGACACGTGTCCTCCTCGCCGTCTGCTTCAGGAGCCCTGCGGTCCGGAGGCCCGTGTCCAGTCTGTACCCGGCCCGCCGGAACCACCACGGCCCGAACGCGTCGCGTTCCCTCACGGAGCGGATTCGCCCGGTGGTGCAGGGTCTGCTCGGAAGATCCGAAATACGCACGTCGAGCGGGTAGGCCGGAATGCCGGACGGGCTTTCTCCTTCAAACGAGTGTTACTGACAGTAACTACTTAGCGTAGCTAATATGGCGGGATAGCACGGATGAGGAGGTCGTCATGACACCCACCACGATCACGGCCGGACACGACGCGAACGCATCGGCGGAGCCGACCTACCCGATGGCGCGCACCTGCCCGTTCGACCCACCGGCCGAGCTCGCGCAGCTCCGGGCCGAGAAGCCGATCACCCGGATCCGGTTGTGGGACGGCGGCTCACCGTGGCTCGTCACTCGCTATGAGGACGTCCGCAACCTGCTCGCCGATCCGCGGGTCAGTTCCGACACGCGCCTGCCGAACTACCCGTTCCAGTCGCCCGGACTGCGCGCGCGGCGTCTCACCTCGCGGAGCTTCATCGGGATGGACGACCCGGACCACGCGCGATACCGGAAGATGATCATCAGCGACTTCACGGTGCGGGGCACCGAGTCGCTGCGCCCGCTGATCGAGAAGATCGTGAACGACCTGCTCGACGCGTTGGAGCGCGGTCCGCGGCCGGTCGACCTCGTGGAGGAGTTCGCGCTCCCGCTGCCGTCGATGGTCATCTGCCACATGCTCGGCGTGCCCTACGCCGACCACGACTTCTTCCAGGACCACTCCCGGGCGCTCCTCGACGTCTCGGCCGACCCGCAGGAGACCGTGCGGGCCAACGACGAGCTCCGCGCCTACCTGACCACGCTGATCGCGAAGAAAGAGGCCTCGCCGACCGACGACATCCTGGGTCGGCTCGCGCAGCGCTACGTGTCGACCGGCCAACTGAGCCGCTCCGAGGCCGCGACGATGGGCCTGCTGCTGCTCGTCGCCGGCCACGAGACCACGGCGAACATGATCGCCTTCGGCACGCTCACGCTGCTGGAGCACCCCGAGCAGGCCGCCGAGGTGCGCGACGGCGACACCGCCGTGGTGAAGAGCGCCGTGGAGGAACTGCTGCGCCTGCTCACCGTCGTCCACACCGGACGGCGCCGGGTCGCGCTCGAGGACATCGAGATCGGCGGGGTGACCATCCGCGCGGGCGACGGGCTCATCACCGCGACCGAGTCGGCCAACCGGGACCCGTCGGCGTTCGCGTCCCCGGACGAGCTCGACATCCACCGCGGCTCGAACCACCACGTGGCCTTCGGCTTCGGTGTGCACCAGTGCCTCGGGCAGCCGCTGGCCCGGCTGGAGCTGCAGATCGCCTACCCGGCGTTGCTGCGCCGGTTCCCCGATCTGCATCTCGCGGTGCCGCTGGAGGAGATCCGCTACCGCGACAAGATGGTCGTCTACGGGGTGCACGAACTCCCGGTGAGCTGGTGATGACATGAGTGGCGTGAAGATCACGGTCGAGCGGGATCGCTGTATCGGGGCGGGCCAGTGCGTGCTCAACGCCCCGGAGCTGTTCGACCAGGACGACGAAGGCACGGTGGTCGTGCTGGAACAGCCGTCGCCGGAGCAGGAGCCCGCGGCCCACGCGGCGGAGCACGCCTGCCCGGCCCGCGTGATCACATTGGCCTGACAGCACGATCCCGGCCCGCCCGCGACATGGTCACATCACGCTGTTCGAACGCGATCAGAACAGCGATACGTGACCATGTCGCGCTCGTGGGCGCCTACTGGCCGGCGTGTTCTCGCAGGAACGTTCGGGCTTCCTGCTGCGCGGTGGGTGCGGCCGGGCTCAGCCAGAAGCCCAGGTGGTCGTCGTCCTGCATCCAGAAGTGCTGCGCCCCCGGTATCTGCTGCTCGGCGTTCACCCCGTCGTCGAACGGGACGTCGCCGTCCTGTGTCGCGTGCACGATCAGGACCGGTGCGGTGATCTGTGCGAGCGGGAGCGGCGCCATCGTCCGAACCTGCGTGGCGTCGTTGCGGGTGCCGTCGTTGCGGAGGTCGTAGGGGAACGTCGTGTCGAGCATCGCCGCGAAGAGCTCCCGGACCTCGGGTGTGTTCATGATGCGATCGGTGCGCTGTGCCTTCTGCTCGTCGGTGAAGGTGCTGGTCTCGTCGAGCGTGCTGGTCACGACCGAGCGGAGGGAGAAGGTGGCGGTCAGCCTCACCAGCTTGTCGCCGATCGTGTCCATGAACACCGTCCGCGCCGACGAGCCCGGCTCCGGGCCGGGCTTCGGTCTGCTCTGCGCGCCGACGGAGACCAGGCCCCACACGCGATCGGGATGGCGGGCGGCGAACGTGTAGGCCACGGGCCCACCGGCCGACGCCGCGAGGACGCCCACCTTCTCGATACCCAGCTCGTCCAGCAGAGCCGCGAAGAGGTCCGCCTGCTCCTGCGGGGTCCGGCCCGAGGAGAGCGGCGTGCCGAGGTACCCGGGCCGCGAGGGGGAGAGGATCCGGAACCCGTCGTCCTGCAGCCAGCCGGCGAACAACCGGCCCTGGTCGGCCCCGCCGAGTCCGGCGTGGACGGACAGCACGACCGGCCCGCTCGTGCCGTACATGTCGTACTGAACGGGCCCGAGCGGGGTGTCTACGGTTTTCAGGTCGATCGCGACGCCGGGCAGGAGTGCCCGCTGGTCGGCCGGGGTGTCGTTCCAGGCCAGCAGGCCGAGGACGACGAGCGCCGGAACACCGATCAGGACGACGACCGCGACGACGACGATCCGCCTGGCCAGCGGGGCCCGGGTTCGGCTCACACCGCCACCGCGGCGCGGGCCGGGCGCAGGAGCCCGGCAGCGGCGATGACCAGTGCGAACGCACCGATCGCGGTGGCGACGCGGATGTCGTTGAAGACGCCCCAGGTGGCCAGCCGTTCCTGGTAGTCGGGCGCGAGCGCGCCGGCGGCCCATGTCCTGATCTCGGCGTTGAAAGGGACGTTGCCGAACCTCGTGACGAGGAACGTGGCGACGGTGAGCACGGTGGCGCCCACGGCACAGGCGCGAGCCCGGCCGCGTGCCCCGATGGCGAGCCCGGCGGAGGTCACGAAGGACGCCGCCATGAGCGCCTGCATGACGATGGCGTTGAGGTTCATCAGCTCCGTGCGGAACGTGAGGTGCACGTCCAGCGGGACGGCCGCGAAGGTCGGGTTGACGTTGGCGAAGCCGTAGAACAGGGCCCCGGCGAGCAGACCGGTCGCCAGCTGTGCCGCCGCTGCGGCCGTTCTCGGGGAGATCACGCGTTGCATGGGCTCCACGCTGCCGCCGCCCGCTCACAAACCGCACACAAGGCGCACACAGGAATCGATCGGATGCTGGCACAGTGATCGGATGCAGGTGGGCATCCTCGGGCCGCTGGAGGTCCGGGTCGGCGGCGCCGACGTCGCCCTGGGAGGCGCCCGGCTGCGCACCCTGCTCATCCGGCTCGCGATCGACGCCGGGCGAACCGTGCCTGTGGCCGCTCTGGTCGAGGCACTCTGGCCGGAGGAGCCCGGGGCCGCGCCACGGCAGATACACGCCTTGCACTCACTGATGTCACGGCTGCGCCGGGCGATCCCCGGCGACGGGCGGGTGTGCTCGGTCGCGGGTGGCTACCGGCTCGAGCTGCCGCCCGACGCGGTGGACGCCGTGCGCTTCGAGCGGCTCGCCCGCGCCGGGCGCGTCGCCCTGCAGGGGTCGGACCCCCACACGGCACGAAGCGCCCTCGGGGAGGCCCTCGCGCTGTGGCGGGGCGCGGCTCTGGCGGACGTCGCGGACGAGCCGTTCGCCGCAGCCGACATCGCCCGGCTCGACGAGCTGCGGCTCGCCGCCACGGAGGACCGGGCGCAGGCCGAGTTGCTCGGCGGCGCCGAGCCCGCCGTCCTCGTCGCGGAGCTCACCGCGCTGACCACCGCACACCCGAGACGGGAGCGGGCCCAGGCGCTTCTCCTGCGCGCCCTGCATGCGGACGGCCGATCGGCCGAGGCGCTCGAACGCTATGAGTACCTGCGCTCCGCGCTCGCGGACGGGCTGGGAACCGATCCGTCACCCCAGTTGCGCGCCGCCCATCTCGCGGTGCTGCGCGCGGAGGAACCCCGGAGCGCACGGCACCGGCGTGGCAACCTCCGCACGGCACTGACGACGTTCGTCGGACGCCAGGAGGAACGCGCACTGGTCGCACGTCGACTGGGCGCGAGCAGGCTCGTCACCCTGACCGGGCCGGGTGGTGCCGGCAAGACGCGCCTCGCGACGACCGTCGCGGCGGACATGGCCGGCGGGCTGCGCGGGGGAGCATGGCTGGTCGAGCTCGCCGCCGTGACGGATCCCGCCGGCGTCGCGCAGGCCGCGCTCGACGCGTTCGGCAGCCAGGGCACCGGCTCCGCGGCGGGCCACCCGATCGACCGCCTCGTCGACGCCGTCTCGCCCGCGCCCACGCTGCTGGTGCTGGACAACTGCGAGCACCTTCTCGACGCCGCGGCCGTGGTCTGCGAGGAGCTGCTCGTCAGGTGCCCCGCGCTCTCCGTGCTCGCCACGAGCCGCGAACCGCTCGGCATCACGGCGGAGGCGCTCGTCCCGGTTCCGCCGCTGCCGCTCGCGGCCCCCACCGCGAGCGTCGAGGAGATCCGCGAGAGTCCCGCCGTCCGGCTCTTCGCGCAGCGGGCGGCGGCCGCGGATCCCGATTTCGTGCTCGCCCGGGAGACCACGACTGCCGTCGCCGACGTCTGCCGGCACCTGGACGGACTGCCGCTCGCGATCGAGCTCGCGGCGGCACGAGCGCGCTCTGTCCCGGTCGAGTACCTCGCCACGATGCTCGACGACCGTTTCCAGCTCCTCACCGGCGGCAGCCGCACCGTCCTGCCCCGCCACCGCACCCTGGCCGCCGTGATCGGCTGGAGCTGGGAGCTGCTGACCGAGGACGAGCGCCGCCTCGCCGAGGCGTTGTCCGTCTTCCCCGGCACGATCACGCCGGCCGCGGCGGAGTGCGTCGGCCCGTCCGGGATTCCGGTGGCGCCGACCCTCGGGGCGCTCGTGGACAAGTCGCTGCTGCACCGGGTGGCCGGGCCCGGCGTGCGCTACCGGATGCTGGAGACGATCCGGGAGTACGGCCTGCGCCGCCTGAGCGCGAGCGGTGACGCCGGCCGGGCAAGGGCGGCACACGCACGTCACTTCCTCGAGCTGGCCGAGGCTGCCATGCCCGATCTGCGCGGACCCGAGCAGCTGCGCTGGATCCCGGCGCTGACCGCCGAGCGGGAGAACCTCCTGGGTGCCCTGCGGCAGGCCCGCACCGTGGGCGACGACGACACCGCGGTGCGGCTGGCGGCCGCGCTGTCGTTCTTCCTCACCCTCCAGGGAGACCACGCCCAGGCGGCGCGGCTGCTGCGCGAGGCACTCGCGGTGCCCACCACGACACCGGTCACGATCCGCGCTCCCGCCGTGGCCGCCTACCTCATCAACACCGTGCTCTCGGGTGACGTGATCGAGGACGCGGCGGAGTTGGACAGGTTCCGGGCAGCAGCCGGGAGCGGTCACCCGTCGGCGCTGGTGATCGGTCCACTGCTGGCGACGTTGTCGGGCGACGCCGCAGGCGGTCTCATGGAGACCGAGCCACCGCCGAGGGCCGCCCGGTTCGGGAAGGGCATGTTCTGGCTGGTGCGGGCGTTGCTGCGAGGCGGCCACGGCGATCTGCCCGGGGCGCGTGGGGACCTGACGGCGGCCGCAGGTGAGTTCCGCGCCCTCGGCGAGCGCTGGGGCAGCGCCGTGTCGCTGACCTACCTCGGAGCCGCACAGCTCCTCCTCGGCGATCGGGACGGGGCGCTCGCCGCCCTGCTCGACGCCTGCGTGCCGGCCGCCGAGCTCGGCAACGACGACCACCAGCGCGTGTGGCTGGCCACCGCGTACATCTACGCCGGGGACACCGACCGCGCGCGGGCCGAGCTGAGCACCGTGATCGCCGGTCACCCCGCCGCCCACCACCTGGCGCTGGCGCGGATGCGGCTCGGCGACATGGACCGTCAGGACGGCGACCTCGTCGCGGCCGCCCGTGAGTACGACCATGCGCTGCACGCCGCGGGCGATGAGAGCGACCGGCAGTTCCGGGTGAAGTACCGATCAGGCCTCGCGCAGCTCTCGCTGGCCCGCGGTGACATCGCGGGCGCCCGCAGCGACCTGCACGCCGCCCTCGCCGGGGCCGTGGCCACCGCCGACGCCACGCAGCTCGGGATCGTCGCCGCCACGATCGCCTCGCTGCGGGCCTGCCAGGGTGTTCCCGACGCCGCTGCGGTGGTGCTCGGCGCCGGCCACGCGGTGCGCGGCGCGGCCGACGCCCACCATCCGGACGTGGCCCGGCTGACGGACGAGCTGCGGCGCGCCCTCGGCGATCGGTTCACCGGCCGCTACGAGCAGGGTCGCGCCCTCGACCGCCGGGGCGCGACCGCGCTGCTCAGCTCCGAGATCGCGGCGGCCGACCGGCTCGGGTGGTCATAGACTCGGGCCGGTCGGCCGCACGCGGTGGTGCTCAGCCGGCGTGGCTGCGGAACCGGCGCAGCCGCAGGCTGTTCCCCACGACGGACACCGAACTGAACGCCATCGCGGCTCCGGCGAGCATCGGGTTGAGCAGGCCGGTGGCGGCGAGGGGCAGGGCGGCCAGGTTGTAGGCGAACGCCCAGAACAGGTTCCCCTTGATCGTGCCGAACGTGCGGCGGGAGAGCCTGATGGCATCGGCGGCGGCACGGAGGTCGCCGCGCACAAGGGTGATGTCCGCCGCCTCGATGGCGACGTCGGTTCCCGTGCCCATGGCGAGGCCCAGGTCGGCCCGGGTGAGGGCGGCCGCGTCGTTCACGCCGTCGCCGACCATGGCGACGACCCGGCCCCGCCGCTGCAGCTCCTCGATGACCCCGAGCTTGTCGGCCGGCAACACCCCGGCGATCACCGTCTCCGGACCGACGTCGATCCCGACCTCCCGGGCGACGGACTCCGCGACCGCGCGGTTGTCGCCCGTGAGGAGCACCGGCGTCAGTCCGAGCGCCCGCAGCTGCGCGATCGCCTCGGCGGAGGTGGGCTTCACGGCATCGGCGACGACGAGCACCGCACGGGCCTCGCCGTCCCACGCCACCGCCACCGCTGTGCGGCCCTGGGCGGCCGCGGCCTCCTCGGCGGCGGCGAGCTCTCCGGTCAGAGGAACGCTCCACTGTTCGAGCAGCGCGGGCCGGCCGACGAGCACGGCGTGCCCGTCGACGATCCCCTTAACTCCGAGACCCTCGTGGTTGGAGAACTCCGTCACCTCGGGCAGGTCGCCGACCTGCTCACGAGCGGCGTTCGTGATCGCCGCGGCGATCGGGTGCTCCGAGGCGTTCTCCAGGGCTCCGGCGAGCCGGAGCACCGTCTGCTCGTCGGTGCCGGTGGCGGGGTGCACGGCGAAAAGGCCCATCCGGCCGGTGGTGACCGTGCCGGTCTTGTCGAGCACCACGGTGTCGACGCGGCGCGTGGACTCGAGCACCTCGGGGCCCTTGATGAGAATGCCGAGCTGCGCGCCGCGGCCGGTCCCCACGAGCAGCGCGGTCGGCGTGGCGAGGCCCAGTGCGCACGGGCAGGCGATGATCAGCACCGCGACGGCGGCGGTGAGCGCGGTGGCGGCCCCCGCACCGGTGCCGAGCCAGAACCCGAGCGTGATCACGGCCAGCGCGATGACGACCGGCACGAAGATCCCGGAGATCGCGTCGGCGAGCCGCTGGACCTGCGCCTTGCCGGTCTGGGCGTCCTCCACCAGCTTCGCCATCTGCGACAGCTGGGTGTCGGCCCCGACGCGGGTGGCACGGACCACGAGCCGCCCACCGGCGTTCACGGTGGCGCCGACGACCGGGTCGCCGGGGCGCACCTCGACCGGGACCGACTCGCCCGTGAGCATCGAGGCGTCGACGGCGGAGGTGCCGTCGAGGACGACACCGTCGGTGGCGAACTTCTCCCCGGGCCGCACGACGAACCGGTCGCCGACGACGAGCTGCGTGATCGGGATCCGCTCCTCGGCATCAACGCCGCCACGACGGCGCAGAACGGCGGCGTCCTTCGCACCGAGCTCGAGGAGCGCCCGCAGCGCGGCCCCGGCCAGGCGCTTCGAGCGGGCCTCGAAGTAGCGCCCGGCAAGGATGAACGTGGTGACACCGGCGGCGACCTCGAAGTAGATGTTGCCGGCGCCGTCGCTGCGCCCGACCGTCAGCTCGAACGGGTGGGTCATGCCGGGCACCCCCGCCGTGCCCCAGAGCAGCGCGTACAGCGACCAGGCGAACGCCGCGAGGGTGCCCAGCGAGATGAGGGTGTCCATCGTGGCCGCGCCGTGGCGCAGGTTCGCCCAGGCCGCCCGGTGGAACGGCCACGCCGCCCACACCACTACCGGCCCGGCGAGCGCGAGTGAGATCCACTGCCAGTAGGTGAACTGCAGAGCGGGGATCATCGCGAGTGCGATCACCGGGACCGAGAGCACCGTGGACCCGATGAGGCGCTGCCGGAGAGCCCGGGTGTCGTCCGGCTCGTCGTCGACGATCCCTGCAGCGGGCTCGTCCGACGCCGGGCGGGGCACCTGTGCGGTGTAGCCGGCGGCCTCGACCGCGGCGACGAGCTCCGCCGCGTCGACCCCCGCGGGCGCGACGACCTTCGCCTTCTCCGTGGCGTAGTTCACCGTGGCGGTCACGCCGTCGAGCTTGTTGAGCTTGCGCTCGATGCGGTTGGCGCAGGACGCGCAGGTCATCCCACCGATGACGAGCTCGACCTCCTGCCCGGCCGGCGCGCTCGTCGTCCCGGTTGCCTGTGCGGCTGTGGTCGTCATCACCGGTGTCCGTTCTGTGCGTCGTGCCCGTGTCCCGGCTGTTCGGTGATCCCGGCGGGTTGCGCGGATGCACCACCCGCGGCCGTGGCGGTGGGCAGGGTGAACTCGGCGGTGCGCACGACTCCGGCGTGCTGGAAGTCGAGGAACAGCCGGTACGTCGCCGCCGACGGAACCTCGGCGATGAACCGGATCTGTGGCCCCGGCGTGGAGATCCCGTCGGGGTGCACGTGCAGGTACGCGAGGTCGCCCGCGCGCAGCGCGACGAGGTGCCCGTAGGCGCCCAGGTAGGACTCCAGGTCCGTGACGGGGACGCCGTCGCGGGTGACCGTGAGCGTCAGAGGGGATGCCTGGCCCGCTGTGAGGTCGCCGTCGAGACGGACCTCGTAGCCGTCGACCTGCGCAGTGGTGCTCGTCGGGTGTGTGGCGGGTGCGTAGTCGCCCGCCGCCGAGAGGTCGACGCCGAGAGTGGTGGGTGCACCCCCGGTGGGGACGAAGTCGGCGAAGACCCGGTAGCTGCCGCCCGCGGGCACGGTCAGCGATGTCCGCCACGTCCCGTCGGGGTCCATCGTGGGGTGCAGGTGCTGGTAGGCGGTGGTGTCGCGGCGCACGACGATCAGGTGCAGCCGCTTGGTGTGCTCCTCGTCGAACGCGGTGATCGGGGAGCCGTCGGGTCCGGTGATGTGGAACGCGAAGTCGGTGGGGGTTCCCGCGGTGAGCGTCGGTGTGGTGGGCGTGAGGGTGTAGCCGCCCCTGCTCGACGCCAGCCCCGCAGGCTGGTCGACGACCTCCGTGACAGCGCCGCTGTGGTCGTCCCCGTGCCCGGCGTCCTCGGCGCCGGACATCTCCGCGGGCTCCGCACCTGTGGTGACGGTGGGAGCGGCGGAGGAGAAGGGACCGACAGCGGATCCGGTGACGTACGCGCCTGCGGTGAGCAGGGCGAGCACCGCGCCGTAGACGGAGAGTCTCGCTGCAGTGTTCATCTGCCGTCCTTGCTCGGGCCCGGCCGCGTCGGAGGCCGGGCGGTGGATGGCGGCCTACGAGGCCGCGAGCTGGTAGCCGGCCTCCTCGACCGCGGCGCGCACGTCCGCGTCGTCGACGGGGTCGTCGCTCGTGACGGTGACGGCGCCGGTGGGCAGGTCGACCGCGACGTCGCGGACGCCGCTGATCTCACCGATCTCCTCGCTCACCGATGCGACACAGTGCGCGCAGGTCATCCCGACGACCGTGTAGGTGCTCGTGCTCATCGTGCTGCTGCCTCTCCAGTAGTTCCGGATACCCTAGGGGGGTGCCGTATCCGCACCTGATGTTTACACCCCTGGGGGGTATGGGCGCAACAGGTTGCGAGGGGGCCCGCCGCTGACACGGCGTACTGTGGTCCGCTGCTCGTCAGGAACGAGCGGTGTTCGGCGGCCGGCGCAGCTGTCCTGCCGCCGCTCTCCCCGGCATCGCCGTCGGCGGAACAACAACCATTCACGACGCCGCGTCGGCGCGGGGTACCGCCGCGTGACACGACGACGGATGGGAGGAGTGGGCGTGGGCCTCGCACTACAACTCGGGGAGCCGACCGGTCAGGGCTGGACGCAGATCCTGGAGCTCGCGATCGCGCTCGTGCTGTCGGCAGCGATCGGGCTGGAACGGGAGCTGCGCAACAAGAGCGCCGGCCTACGGACGCACACCCTGATCGGGTTCGCCTCAGCTCTGATGATGCTCGTCTCCAAGTACGGCTTCACCGACGTCCTGGGCGACCACGTCGTCCTCGACCCGTCCCGCGTCGCAGCGCAGATCGTGTCCGGTATCGGGTTCATCGGCGCCGGGCTGATCTTCGTGCGCCGTGACGCCGTGCGCGGCCTGACGACCGCCGCGGCCGTCTGGGTGACCACCGCTGTCGGCATGGCAGCGGGCGCCGGCCTGCCGGTGCTGGCGGGGGCGGCAACCATCGGCTACTTCATCGTCGTCTTCGCCTTCCCGTGGCTGACCTCCTGGCTGCCGGACGGGCGGCAGCTGAGCCGCTTCGTCCAGGTGACCTACGAGGACGGGCGCGGCCTGCTCCGGGAGATCGTGAGCACCTGTACCAAGCGTGGATGGACCGTCGTGGAGCTGACGACGCGCCGCGTCGAGCCGGCGCCGGTCGACGCGCTGGTCGACAGCGGCGGCGACGGCGGTCCGCGACACGCGCCCGGCGTCCGACCGGTGTCGGTGATGCTCGAGCTGAGGGGCTCGATCGACCACGAGGAGCTCATCTCGGACCTCAACAACCTCTACGGCGTGCTCAGTGTGGCTGCGAGCGACCTCGGGCCCGATCCGGACTCGTGACGGGGATCAGCAGGGCGGAGACCAAGAGGACCAGCGCGACTGCTGTCAGCGTGAGCAGCGCCGTGCGCGGACCGTCGAACGTGCCGTCGGCGGGCCGCGCGTGCAGAGCGAGCGTCACGCACGCGACGCCGAGCGCCGTGCCGAGGCTGCGGGCCATGTTGACGAGCCCGCCGCCCGTGCCGGCGGTCCGGGTCGGGACGAAGCCCATGACGACGCTGTTGTTCGCCGGGGTGAAGATGCCGAGCGCGATGCCGAGCACGCCCAGCAGCGGCGCGAGCCACTCCGCGGTGAAGGGCGCGGCGGTGAGCAGGCCGGTCGCCACGACGATGAGCAGGGCGCCGAGAAGGCACCGTTGACGGTCGTTCCAGGTGGCCGGGAGTAGTCGTTCGCCGGTGGTGGCCGCGAGCGCGAACCCGGCCGGAAGTGCGGTCAGTACGAGCCCGGCCTGCAGTTCCGAGACCCCGGCCGAGGTGAGCGCCACGGGGACGAGGACGAGCGGGCCGAACAGGATCAGGTAGCCGCCCAGCGCTCCGACCAGTCCAGCCCTGACCGTGCGCGACCGCAGGAGCGGCGGATCGACCAGCGGCGCTTTCGACCGTCCCCGACGGGCACGGATGCCGATCACCGCACCTGCCGCAACGGCGAACAGGCACGCCGGCGCCCAATCCGGCAACGCGAGGCCGGACAGCGTCGACAGGCCGAGCAGACCGGCGGTGGTGGCGGTGACCATCAGCGCGAGGCCGGTCATGTCCCAGCGGGTGGCGCTGCTCCGCTCGCGCGTGCGGGGGAGCAGGAACACTCCCGCGGCCACACCCAGCACGCCGATCGGCACGTTGATGCCGAACACCCACCGCCAGCCGAGGCTGGAGACGAGCAGTGCGCCGATCGTCGGGCCGAGGGCGAGGCCGAGGGCCTGAGCGGCTGCCTGGATGCCCAGCCCGGCCCGCCGCCGGTGCGGGGGAGCACTCGTGGTGATCAGCGCAACGCTGTTGGCCTGGAGGAGAGCCGCCCCGACGCCCTGCACGACGCGGAACACGATCAGCCAACCGAGGTCCGGCGCCAGCGCGCAGGCCAGGGAGGCCGCTGTGAACACCACGAAGCCGTAGAGGTAGAGCAGCTTGCGACCGTAGGCGTCGGCCAGCCTGCCCACCGGGATCAGCAGCGCGGCCAGCGTCAGCAGGTAGGCGAGGGAGACCCACTGAACCCCGGCGAGAGAGGAGTCGAACTCTGCGCCGAGGGACCCGTAGGTGAGGGTGACGATGCTCGCGTCGAGCTGACCCATGAACGCGCCGAAGCAGACGGTGCCCACGGCGAGCAGCCAGGCGTTCGGCCGGTCGCGCAAACCGGCCGGGCGGGCCGGCTCCCTGGTGAGGACCGACATCCACACGATGGCTCCCTTGTGGCCGCACCTACGATCAGCAGTAATGACCGTACATTGCGCTCGCGGTTCCACCATATGGATAGCGTCACGCCGTGAGCCTGCGCACCTCGGCGGACCGGGGCGCGCAGGCTCCGGTGTGGCTATCGGAAGGTCCGGACCTCCGCGCTCCCGTCGGGGTGACCCACCACCATCGCGTCCGCGATACCCACGAAGAGGCCGTGCTCGACCACCCCCGGGATGTGGTTGAGCACGGCGGCGAGCCCGGGGACGTCGGGAATCGCGTCGAGATGGGCGTCGAGGATGTAGTGGCCGCTGTCGGTCACCAGCAGCTCGCCGTCCCGCATGCGGTTCGTGATCCGCACCTGGCCGAGACCGGCGTCGGCGAAGAGCCGGGCCAGGTGCCGGCGTGTGGAGACCCAGCCGAACGGCACCACCTCCACCGGCAGCGGGAACCGACCCAGCGTGGCGACGATCTTGGTGTCGTCGAGCACGGTGACCATCCGGTGCGACGCCCGCGCCACCACCTTCTCCCAGAGCAGGCAGGCCCCACCGCCCTTGATCATGTTGCCGGCACCGTCGATCTCGTCGGGGCCGTCGATCGTGAGGTCGAGCGGGGGGACGTCGTTCAGGTCCGCGAGGCGGATGCCGAGCTCCAGCGCGAGGTCCCGGGTCGCGGTCGAGGTCGGCACCCCCACCACGTCCAGGCCCTCCTGCACGCGCTCCGCGAGCGAGCGCACGAACCAGTGGGACGTCGTCCCGGAGCCGAGCCCGAGGAGCATCCCGTTGCGGACCTGGGTGTCCAGGGCGTGCACACCGGCGGCGACCTTGGCCCGATCCTGCTCGGTGCGTGGCCGTACCGTCGTCATCGCCGCACCGTCGTCATCGCCGCACCGTCGTCATCGCCGCACCGCCGTCATCGCTGGGCGTCCGCGAGCTGGGCGAAGGTGGGTTCCAACGTGCGGTAGAGGCCGCGGTGCACGGTGAACAGCCGCTCGTAGACCTCGGCGTTGCCGGCGTCGGGGGTGAAGCGGGAGGTCTCCCGCACGAGGCCCGCCGCGTCGGCGAGCGTTCCGAGGTCACCCGTGCCGACACCGGCCACCAGCGCGGCTCCGTATGCGCCGCCCTCGGCCGCACCCGTGACCGTGACGACCTCCCGGTTCAGCACGTCGGACAGCATCTGCATCCACAACGGCTCGACCGTGACCCCACCCGACACCCGCACCTGCGTGCAGTCCAGGCCCGTGGACTCGCACACCTCCACGATCTGGCGCAGGTTGAGCAGCACACCCTCCAGCACGCTGCGGGAGAGGTGGGCGGCCGAGTGCATCGGGGTGAGGCCCACCCAGCTGCCGCGTGCGTCGGGCGCCACGTGCGGGCAGCGCTCACCGAGCAGGTAGGGGAGGAAGAGCAGGTCCTCGGACCCCGGTGGTGCCTGCCGGGCCAGCTCCACGAGGCTGCTGTACTGCAGCTGCGGCCCGACCAGCGTGCGCAGCATGTCCCGCAGCCACTGGAAGGCGCCACCGGCCACCAGGGACACGCCCATCACGTGCCAGCGGTCCGGGGCGTTCCCGCAGGAGATCTGCAGGGTGCCGTCGATGTCGTCGGGGCAGGAGCCGCTCGCGCCCGCCACGATGCCCGCCGTGCCGAGCGTGATGCCGATGGCGCCGTCGTCGATGATGCCCATCGCGGTGGTCTGGATGACCGCGTCCCCGCCACCGCCGAACACCGGCGTCGACGCGGGCAGGCCCCAGCGCTGCGCCACCTCGGGCAACAGCGTGCCGGTGGCCTCGGGCGACTCGACGACCGGCGGCATGAGGTCCTCCGGGATGTCCAGCAGTCGCAACAGGTCGCTGCTCCAGCGGCGCTCGCGGACGTCGAACAGGCCGGTGCCGGACGCGTCGGAGACCTCCGTAACGAGCTCACCGGTCATCTGGAGGCGGATGAAGTCCTTGGGGTTGAGCAGGTGCCGCATGCCCTTGAACGACGTCGGCTCGTGCTGGCGGAGCCAGAGGATCTTGCCGGCGGTGAACCCCGGCAGCATGCGGTTCTGCACCAGGTCCAGCAGGCCTGGCAACCCGCCGGCCCGCTCGGTGATCTCCGCGCACTGCGGCGCCGCCCGCTGGTCGTTCCACAGGATGGCCGAGCGGATCACCTGGCGCTCCTCGTCGAGAGCGGTGAGGCCGTGCATCTGCCCGCTCAGGCCGAACCCGCGCACGGACGCGCCGGACGGCAGCCGCCCCACCAGATCCTGGACCGCGTCGTCGGTGGCCTTCCACCACAATGCCGGGTCCTGCTCCGCCCATCCGGGCCGGGTCGTCACGACCGGGTAGTCGCGCATGCTGGTGGCGAGGACCTGCCCGCTCGTGTCGAGGGCGAGCACCTTGCAGGCGGACGTTCCGAGATCGATCCCGATGAAACACGTCGTCATGCGTCTCTCCCTGGTCCGGCGGCTCGCCGTCGAGCCGCTCCCGGTGTCCGGTGGGTGTCAGCTGCGGTGACGGACCCGCACGTGCTTCATCTGGAGGTATCCCTCCATGCCCTCCCGGCCGTGCTCGTAGCCGAAGCCACTGCCCTTGCGCCCGCCGTAGGGGGCGTTGATCGTGCCCGCGTCGACGTTGTTCACCGCGACGCTGCCGAAGTCCAGGCGGCGGCCGAGGCCGAAGACCTCGCCCAGGTCCTCGGAGTACACGTAGGCCGCGAGACCGGCGGGGGTGCTGTTGGCCAGCTCGATCGCGGATTCGAGGTCGTCGTACGGGCTCACCCCGATGACGGGGCCGAAGGTCTCCTCGTGCATCACCAGCATGTCCTGCGTGCAGTCGGCCAGCACGGTCGGCAGGTAGTAGTTGCCGACGGACCGGTCGGCGGGACGGGCCCCGCCCACCAGCACCCGTGCCCCCTTCGACCGGGCGTCGGCGACGTGCCGCTCGCATCTCTCGAGGATCTCGACGTTGGTGACGGGGCCGACGTCGACGTTGTCCTCGCGCAGGCCGTCCCCCACCACCAGGCCCGCTGCCGCCTTGGCGAGCCGCTGCACGAACTCCTCGTAGAGGTCGGCGTGCACGTAGGCGCGGTTGATGGCGATGCAGATCTGCCCGGCGTTGCGGAAGGAACGCCGCAGAGCCCCGGTGACCGCCTGGTCGATGTCGGCCCGTGCCGTGACGATGAGCGGGCAGTTGCCGCCCAGCTCCATGGACAGCGGCTTCACCCCGGAGACGGTCTTGAAGATCGCTTCCCCGGTGGCCCCGGAACCGGTGAACGCCACCTTGCTGATCGCCGGATGGGCCACGAGCGCCCGTCCGGTCCCGCCGGCGCCGGTGACGAGGTTGGCCACACCGGCCGGCAGCTTCGCCGCCTCCAGACTGCGGAACACCTCGATCGCCGCCGACGGCGTGTACTCCGAGGGCTTCACCACGATCGTGCAGCCCGCGGCGAGCGCTGCGCACAGCTTCCAGCCGATGAGCTCCACCGGGTAGTTCCACGGCGTGATGGCCGCGACGACCCCGATCGGCTCCTTCTCGACCAGGCTCGTGAACCCCTCCTCCTCGTTCGGCAGGGTGGCGCCGGTGATCCGCGTGGCCTCCTCGGCGTAGAAGTGGAAGGTCTTCGCGAGCTTCTCCACCTCGCCGGTGGCCTCGGGGATCGGCTTGCCCATCTCCCGGGTGATGGCCGCCGCCACCTGGACCTTCGCGGCGGCGAGAGAGTCGCCCGCGGCGTGCAGGTAGCCGGCCCGCACCGTCGGGTTGACCCAGCGCCAGCTGTTCCACGCGCGCCTCGCGGCGATGACGGCTCGGTCGACGTCCTGCTCGGTGGAGTCGGGCACGCGGGCGACGACGTCTCCCGTGGCGGGGTCGTGCACCTCCAGCGTCGTGCCGTCGCCCTCCTCCCAGCGGCCGTCGATGTAGTTCCGGCCACGGGCGACGTGCTCCACCCCAGATCAGCTCCTCACTCGGCCACCAGTACCCACGTACTCAGTACACCGTCGGGTACCGGGCCTGCACGTCGTCGCTGTCCACGATGACCCGCCCGAGCGGAACGAGCGAGACGGGAATCAGCTTCAGGTTCGCCCACGCCAGCGGGATCCCGATGATCGTGATGGCCAGTGCGATGGCCGTGGTGAGGTGCGCCAGCGCGAGCCACCATCCGGCGAAGATGATCCAGATGATGTTGCCGATGGTGGACGGCGCGCCCGCGTCCGAGCGCTTGACGAGACTTCTGCCGAACGGCCACAGCGCGAAGTCGGCCATGCGGAACGCTGCCAGCCCGAACGGAATCGTCACGATCAGCAGGCAGCAGATGATTCCGGCGAGCACGTAGCCGATGGCCAGCCAGACGCCGCAGAGGATGAGCCAGATCACGTTGAGTACGGTCCGCATAGCGGTTCTCCTGTCGACGCTGTCCTGTCCAGAGTGCACCCATCGGGGCGCTCTGTCGCTGTTCCGAAGTTGTGAAAGCCCTGCTCGGACGCGGCCACCCGGGTACATCTCGCCGCGCTGCCGCGTCCGGGCGTCACACCGCAGCACCTACGTCGAGGCCGTCGACCGGGCCGGGCGCAGCGGCAGCGCGCTCGCGATGAGCAGCGCGCCGAGGCCCGCGGACGGGACGAGCACCGCGAGGTCCGCGACGTGGGCGATCGCCTCGATGCGAGGAATCCGGCTCACGGGCCACAGCAGGCCGCCGATGCCGAGCACGGCCCACATCCACGTGGGCGCGCTGCGCGTCCGGGCGAGAGCGACGGCCAGGAGCACGATCATCAGCGGGAACGTCAGCCCGGGCAGCCAGAGCACCAGTTGCGACGTCAGGGGGTACGCGGCGAGGGCGTCGAGGCTCTGCTGCTTGTCCATCCCGAACGCGCCTTCGTAGAACCCTTGCAGCCCGAACGCGATCCCGCCGAACGAGCCGATCACCGCCAGCGCGGCACCGGTCGACCCGAGCACGGGCCTGCTCGACCGGACGATCTCCCACAAGCCGAGGAGACCCGGGAGCCACAGCACGCACGACCACGCCACCAGCGCGCCGCCCACGACGCCGTGCCGCCCGTCCGTCCAGAAGAACGTCGCTGCTGCGTTCAGGAGAGGGCCGAGGATGAGGCAGACGCCCTGTACGGTGCGAGCCTGCGTGGGAATTGCGATGTTGGGTGTTGTCATCATGGCCCCGGACGCTAAGCATCCCGAGGGTCCGAGACCTCCGGGACGGCCCCGATCACGACCCGGAGATCCCACACTCGTCGCCGCGGTGTCCGCCGGGGTCGGCGGCCAGTGGCCAAGATCGCCGCGAGATCCGTATATGAGCCCTCGCCAGGGCGGAACGCCGGATCTCGGAACGATCATCGAACCAAGATCGCCGCGAGATCCGGCTGCGCGCCCTTGCGCGGTCGGAAACCCCGATCTCGGGACGATCATGGGGCGTCGGGCCTGCGGGTCGTCTGTGCCCGGACGCGCGTATCCGTCCGGGAGTTCGCCGGACTCATTCCGGGCCATTCGCGTCAATCGATTCTCGAGGGAGGCCGGCCGAATGCCCGAACCTGACGACCCGCCGAGCGTGACATGGCCGGTCTGGGCCATCGAGCGCGTCGAGGTCGTCCACCACGACCCGGCCTGGGCGGACCGAGGTCTCCGCGAGCGGGACCTGCTTCAGGAGCTACTCGCACCCTGGCTCACTGCGGCGGTCGAGCACGTCGGTTCGACCGCCGTGCCCCGGCTGGCCGCGAAGCCGATCGTCGACTTGCAGGCACAGGTCGCCGGCCTCGACGTCGCCGACGAGCTCGTTCCGGTCGTTGCTCCGCACGGCTGGCACTACGTTTCGCCCGAACTCGACCGGAGTCCGCACCGGCGGTTCTTCGTCAAGGTGCGCGACGACCACCGCGTTGCGCACCTGCACGTCATGACGGCCGGCAGCAGGTGGCATCGGCAGCTCGCCTTTCGAGACGCGCTACGAGCCGACCCCGAGCTGGTGCGCGCCTACGCCCGACTCAAGGCGGAGCTCGCCGACCGCCACCACGACGACCGGGAGGCCTACACCGCCGGCAAGCGACGTTTCGTCCAGGAAGTCCTCGCCCGCACCCGGCTGTGAGAGGCCGACGGCGGTGATCGCCGCGAGATCCGTCTACCAGCCCTCGCCAGGGCGGAATGCCGGATCTCGGAACGATCATCGAACCAAGATCGCCGCGAGATCCGGCTGCGCGCCCTTGCGGGGGCGGAAACCCCGATCTCGGAACGATCATGAGTGCAGCCGCGAGCGCCTTGATTACCCACGGTGAGAGTCTGGTGCCAGACAGCCCTGCGGGGATCGATGGCCGCCGGGTGAGATCCCGGTCACTCCGATATGCGTTCTCGCAGATCAGGGAGTAGTGGAAATCGACAGCGGAGGCAACGCGCGCAGCTGTGAACCGCTTGCACCTGTGCATCGTGTGGCAGGGCGTGACGAGCAACCCGATCGACGTGCACCGCGGTCTCGACGAGCTGCGTGCAGCCTGCGCCACGGTCCACCTGCCCGAGGACCCCGGTTACGAGGGCGCCCGGCACCCGTGGCAACTCACGGTGCAGCAGTGGCCGGCTGCGGTCGCGCAGCCGCGTACAGCGGATGAGGTGGCTGCTGTGGTTCGGGCGGCCGCGCGGGCCGGTCTGCGCGTCGCGCCCCAGTCCACCGGCCACAACGCCGGACCGCTGGAGGGGCTCGAGGACGCGGTACTGCTGCGCACGTCGTCGCTCGGTGAGGTCACGATCGATCCGGAACGGCGCCGGGCGCGGGTCGGCGGCGGCGTGCTGTGGGGCGACGTCGTCGGCAAGGTGGCCCCGGCCGGGCTCGTGGCGCTGCACGGGTCGTCCCCGGACGTCGGGGTGGCGGGGTTCTCGCTCGGCGGAGGCATCGGATGGCTCGCCCGCCGGTTCGGGATGCAGTGCAACAACCTGCTGGCCGCGGAGCTGGTGCTTCCCGATGGTGAGCGCGCGCGGGTCGACGCCGACTCCGATCCGGAGTTGTTCTGGGCGCTGCGCGGCGGGGGCGGCAACTTCGGGGTCGTCACAGCTCTGGAGTTCGCCCTCTACCCGGTGACGTCGGTCTACGGCGGGGCGCTCGTGTGGGACTGGCGGGATGCGAGCCGTGTGTTCGCCCGGTGGACGCAGTGGACGAGCGAGGCGCCCGACGAGGTGTCGTCGTCCTGCCGGATCTTGCAGCTTCCCTCGATCGAGGCGGTGCCGCCGCCGTTGCGGGGGCGCCAGGTCGCGATGATCGACGGTGCCGTCCTGGCCGACGACGAGGCCGCGGAGAAGATCCTCGCCCCGTTGCGTGAGCTCGGACCCGAGATCGACACCTTCGGACGGATGCCGGCCGCGGACCTGGTCCGCCTGCACGGCGACCCCGAAGGCCCCACGCCCGCGGCGGCCTCCGCCAGCATGCTCGGTTCGTTGCCGGCAGCAGGCGTGGACGCGTTCGTCGAGGCCGCCGGAGCGGGCTCCGGTTCGAGCCTCACCGTGGCGGAGTTGCGCCAGCTCGGCGGGGCGTGTGGCAGGCCCCACCCCGACGCCGGAGCGCTCCCGATGCTCCACGGGGAGTTCGCGATGTACGCCTGCGCCCTGGCCGCCGAGCCGGAGGCACTGAGGATCGGCGAACGGGACGCGGAACGCCTCGAGGCCGCGATGTCGCCCTGGGCCTGCGGGCATTACCTCAACTTCGCCGAGAGACCGGTGGACGCGGCGCTCGGGTTCGGGGCCGAGGCCTACGAGCGGCTGCAGCAGATTCGGCGGCGGGTGGATCCGGACGGGCGCATGCTCGCCAACCACCGCGTTCCGGCCGCCGCCTGAGACCGGCCGCCACGGCGGCCATCGATACGACCACGGGCGACTGGGGTGTCGCCCTGTGGCGGACGGAGCGGGCTGGGGAGCGGGCTCCGTCCGATGTTCCGGCGAAGCCGGAAAAGGGTGGCTTTCCGTGGCGGTCAGAGGGGTCGCCACGGAAAGCCACCCGTCGTCGTCTTGATTCAGCGGACCGACGCGCGGTCGGCGACCACCAGCCCGATCGACACCGCGAGCAGGACGAGGGGAAGCAGCGGGACCGCCCATCGCACCGGGTGCAGCAGCGCGGCGGCCGCGCACGCTCCCACCACCAGCGCCGCGAGCTGGCGCAACGCCGAGCGGCGACGCCCGGCGCGGCCCGTCACGACGTCCTGCAGCACGCTGACCAGCGTGCCTGTCATGTAGGTGGTGGAGGCCTTCAGCCGCAATGCCGCCACGCTCTGCCCGCCCATGGCGGCAGAAGCCACGCCCAACAGGACGAACGACACGACCGGCCCGGGGTGTGCGCCGGTGAGGATCCAGCCCGCGGCCACGCCTGCCAGCAGCACCAGCTCGGCGAGGAGGAGCCCGATGACGGCCTCCGGGCGATGTCGCCACACCCGCGTCGAGGCGACGACGCCGACGGTGAAGCAGACCACGGCGATGCCAGACGGGGCTGCAAGCGCCATGTTCACCGTGCCGAGTCCGTAGCCCGTGGTCACCAGGTTGCCGGTGACGATGCTGGCGAACGCGCCACCGAGGCCGGCGAGTGCGAGCAGGTCGACCCCGCCGGCGCACGCGGCGAGCGCGGCCGGGACGACCCCGGCCCACCTCCACGCCGCCCGCTCCGGGGCAGTGCTCCTCTCGGGGCTCATCTCGGACACCTACCACAGACCGGCCTACCCGGTGAGGTGAACGCCGCTGATGCCGCAACGCGTGAGCGCGGCCACGGCGGCGTCGACGATCTCGCGCGGGCAGCAGGGATGAACCCGACGGCGAAGGACTGCCTCCGGGCTGAAGAGGCCACCGCGGGGCCTGGCCGATGGTGGCGATCCAGTCGGCAACCGACTGTTTGCGAGACGCCCGCCCGTATCGGACAGGTCTGACAAGTGGTCTCGCGGTTCCTGCCTGGGCAGATGATCCGGAGTTAGCGTCGGGCCGTGCAGATCCACGAGTTCTACGGTGAGGAGTTGGAGGACGTCGCCAGCGAGTCCTTCATGCCGGTGACCGCCTCGACGCGTCCCGAGTATCACGGCTGTGTGGCGTTCCAGGAGCTGGGCGACGCCATGACTCTCTCCCGGTCGCAGTGGGGAGGACCGATGTCGTCGGTCCGGACCGACCGGATGGCGGCGAGAGCGACGGGAGACAACGTGATGCTCTTCTGCGTACAGATTGCCGGCCGGGTCTACATACGCCAGCATGACCGCTTCGCCGAGCTGACGGCCGGTTCGGGAGTGCTCTCGGAGGCGCGCAGCTCGTGGAAGCGGGTCTCGCCGACAGCGGCCCGGAGCCTGGCATTGCGTTTCTCCCGTGAGCTACTCCCGCTCCGTACCGTCGAGATCACCGAGGCCTGTGCACGCAGCGTGGACTCCGCAAACCCGGCCATGCAGATGCTGTCCACCTACCTCCGCCGGCTGTTTCAGGTCGCCGACGACCTCACCGGCGACCAGCTCGACGCCGGGCGAGCCGCGATCGATCTGCTCGCGATGGTGTTGCGGGACGTCAGTCCCTCGACACCGGGCGCGGACGGCGCCGCAGAAGTGCTGCTCGACGTGATGCGGATGCACGTTCGCGAACACCTGGCCGACCCAGAACTGCGGGTCGAGGAGCTGGCGCGGCGGCATCACGTGTCGGTTGCCCGCCTGTACACCCTGTTCGAGCGGATCGGGACCACGCCGGGTGCCTACCTCCGCGAGCAGCGGCTGCTCGCGGCACAGGCGATGCTCTCCGACCCGAGGTACGACCGCGCGATATCGAGCATCGCCGCTGCCGTCGGGTTCCGCGACGTCAGTACGTTCGTACGGGCGTTCCGGCGGGAGTTCGGGACGACGCCGACCGGCTGGCGGCGTGAGCACTTCGCCGGGCTGCTCCCGTGACCGTGCTAGAGGAAACGCATGGTGTCGAAGAGGAATCGTCATTCACGTTGAAGCCTCGGGCTGGTCGACTGTGTTCGCAGCCGACGAGGGGGCCGGTCAGACGCGAACGGGGCTGGGGAGCCCCCGAGTCGCGCGAGGCTTGATCCCTGGCCCGAGGGGTGGGGCCGGGCCCGCGCACGCGGCCCGGCCCCCGCTCGCCACGGCGGTGGCTCCCGGATACAGCACGGTGGGTCGAATCGGTGCTTTGACGATGAACAAGACGCTCATGCCTCGAGTTAGGTGATCCCCCGGCGTCTGGGTGCACGGACGGAATGAGGCGCATGGGGAGCACTTGTGCTACGCCATGCGGCGTGACCGTCGTGGGACTGCACGAGCTCCGGCAACAGGCCTCCGAGCTGGTACGCCGCGTCGAGCAGGGGGAGGAGGTGACCATCACCGTGGGCGGCAGGCCGAGCGCGCGCCTGGTGCCTGTCGCGCCCCACAGCTGGCGTACGCACACCGAGGTGTCCGATCTGTTCAGCGGCCCGGCCGACCCGGAGTGGAGCGCCGATCGGGACCGCGTCGACGACGTCGTCCACGATCCGGGGTCCCCGGCGTGAGCTCTCCTGGACACGAACCTCGTCATCGCGACGGACGTGAGGGACCGTCAACGCGATGACGGCACCATCCGGTGTGAGTTGAGGGTCGTCACAGCCATCAGGCGCACGGCACCGACCGCGGTGCGGACGGACCGGCTCTTCACATGCCTTACACAGCACGCACACAGCAAGCTCGTCCAGCGTGGACTCTCGTGCCCATCCGCTTGCGCGGTCTGTTGCGCTCCCGTTCTGCCGGCCACCCGCACAAGACGTTCCTGGAGGACGCCCGCACCCACCGGGTCATCGACAACGCCGGCATCGACGCGGCTGCGCGCGCATGGTCGCGTGAGCTCGACGCGCTCCACGTGCCGCACGGTGCGCGGGTACTGGTCGACATCGACGACCCCCTCTCGTTCGCCGTCGTGCACCTGTCGGTGATCGCCGCCGGGCGTTGCTCGGCGCCGGTCAACCCGGAGGCCACCCCGGCCGAGACGCACCGGGCCCGCATGGCCCTGCGTCCCGTTCTCGTCATCACCGACCGCGCGCTGCGTCCGGGGCTGCGCGTCCAGGTCGGCACCGGGTTGCCGGTGGACCCGGTCGCGGATCCGGGCGCCCCGGTGCCCGACGACGGCCCGCCCGGCTCCGCCGCCCTGCTGACCTCCGGGTCGACCGGAGCCCCCAAGACGGTCGTGCTGGCGGAGGAGCAGCTGCTGCACGTCGCCGGGGCCGTGGCGCGCCACCACCGGCTCACCGCCGCCGACCGCGGCTTCAACCCGCTACCGCTGTTCCACATCAACGGCCAGGTGGTGGGCCTGCTCGCGACCCTGGTGTCGGGGGCGACCCTGGTGCTGGACCGCCGCTTCCACCGCACGGGGTTCTGGCCGCTGCTCGCCGCGCACGACATCACGTGGCTGAACGCGGTGCCTGCGGTCCTGACGATCCTGTCCCGGGAGAAGATCCCGGTGCTCCCGCAGCGGCTGCGGTTCGTGCGGTCTGCCTCCGCGCCGCTCTCCGAGAACGTGGGACGGCTCATCGCGGCGGCCACCGGGGTCCCGGTCGTCGAGAGCTACGGGATGACCGAGGCCGCGAGCCAGATCACGGCGACCCCGCTCGACGCCCCGGCTCGGCCCGGGTCGGTCGGGCTGCCGGTCGACGTGGAGCTCGAGGTGATCGGGCCCGATGGCGGCGTGTGCCCGCCGGGTGCGGTCGGCCGGGTGCGGATCCGCGGAGCCGGGGTGATCCGCGGCTACGCCGACGGGAGGGGCGCCGACCGGATCGACGACGCGCACTGGCTCGACACCGCCGACCTGGGCAGGCTCGACGACGACGGGTACCTGTACCTGGTCGGGCGCGCCGACGACGTGGTGAACCGCGGCGGCGAGCTGGTCTACCCGCGCGAGATCGAGGAGGTCCTGCTCGACGAGCCCGCTGTGGCCGACGCGGTGGTCATCGGCCGGCCCGACGACGTGCTGGGCGCCGTGCCCATCGCCCTGATCCGTCCCGCCGACGAGCTGGACGCCGCTGCGGGCGCGCAGCTCGTCCGGCGGCTGGTGAAGCTCTGCACCGTTCACCTGGCCCGCTACAAGCGACCCGCCGAGTTCCGGCTGGTCGGAGGCTTCCCGCTGGCACCGACGGGGAAGGTGCGCCGCACCGAGCTGCGCCGCCAGCTCGCCGACGAGCTCGCGGCGAGCGGCCGATGACGGCGGGCGCCTTCGAGCTCCGGCGCCCCATGGGCCGCACCGTGCACGTCTACCCGGCCGACATGGTCCGGGTGCTGACCTTCGCCTGCGTGATCGGCGTGCACACGGTCTCGACGGTGAACCCGCTCGACAGCGTGCCCGGCGGTGCCGTGGTGATGCTGCTGCACTTCACCCGCGAGGCCTTCTTCGTCCTCACCGCGTTCGTGCTCACCCATCGCTACCGGGACGGCGGTGTGCACCCTTTGCCGTTCTGGCGCCGCAGGCTCCTGCTGGTCGGCGTGCCGTACGTGGTGTGGTCGGTGGTCTACACCGGGCTCGGGCTGGTCACCGCACCGCTTCCGATCGGTCCGGCGCTGCTCGTGCTGCTGCGCAACGTGGCGACCGGCACGGCGTGGTTCCACCTGTACTTCCTGCTGGTGTCGCTGCAGTTCTACCTGGTGTTCCCGCTGTTCCGGCGGCTGCTGCTGGTCACCCGCGGCCGGCACGGGATGCTGCTGGCCGCGAGCGCGTTCCTGCAGGTGCTGATCGACCTGTGGCTGCACGACCCGGTGCCCACCGGCGCGAAGGCGGAGCTGCTGCCCTACCTCGGGTCGGTCCTGCTGAGCTACCAGTTCTTCCTCGTGCTCGGCGGGGTCGCCGCTGTGCACGCCTCGCGCGTCGACTCCTGGATCCGGGGCCACACCGGCCTCATCGTCGCCGCGGTGCTGCTGGGCGGCGCCCTCGCCGAGGGCCGTTACCAGTGGTCGATCGCGCACGGCGTCGGCGCCGAGTTCGCCACCGACGTCTTCCAGCCGGTGATGCTGCCGTGGTCGGTGGCGGTGACCGCGGCCTTCTATGCGATCGGGGCCGCATGGGCCGACAGACGCGCGGGCGGGCGGGCGTCGCGCTTCGTCGAGCGCGCCTCCGACCGGTCCTTCGGGGTGTTCCTGCTGCACCCGACGATCCTGTGGGCGCTCACCGTGGCAGGCGCCGCCTCGCCTGCCGCGCAGCTGTCGGCCCCCTGGTCCAGCTTTGCCGTGTACGGGGTGGCGGTGGTCGGGGCACTGCTCGTCGTCGAGGTGCTGCAGCGGACGGCGATCAGCCTGCCCTTGACCGGGAAGTCCCGCACCGCGGGCCGCGGGTGGGGCCTGCCCCGTCGGACTCGGGCCGCTGCGAGTGCTGACACCGGAGGAAGCGACGCGATCGAGGCAGGGCAGCCGGCCCTGCGGAGCATGGACGCCTGATGCGCGACCACGACGACGTGTTCCACCTGGCCATCCCGGCGGCGGACCTGGACGCGGCTCAGGACTTCTACGTCACGGGGCTCGGCTGCAAGCTCGCCCGCCGCTACGCCGACCGGATCACCCTGGACTTCTTCGGCGACCAGGTCGTCTGTCACCTGTCGGACCGCGTCGACGAGGCGCCCGAGCTGTATCCCCGGCACTTCGGCGTGACGTTTCGCCGTCGCGAGGACTGGGAACGGCTCCTGCGCCTCGCGCGAACCCGGGGCCTGTCGTTCTTCGCCGAGCCGTTCCACCGCTTCGCGGGCCGTGCCGAGGAACACGAGTCGTTCGTGCTCGCCGACCCGTCGAACAACCTGCTCGAATTCAAGTACTACGACGACCCGCGGATGATGTACTGACGGCCGGCAGCACCGTGCTGGGGCAGGGGTTCGGAGTCCGTCGAGTGGGGGAGCCATGGGTGAGGAGATCCGCGACCCGCTGACCCTGGAGGACGTCGCGCGCGCCGCCGGCGTGTCGCGGGCAACGGCGTCGCGAGCGCTGACCGGATCCGACACCACGTCCACCCCGGCCCGACAACGCGTGCGAGCCGTGGCCGAGCGGATGGGCTACGCCCCCAACCCACTGGCCAGGGCGCTTGCCGGCGGTTCCGGCACCCGTGTCGTCGTCGCCGTTGCCGGGCCCCGGCCGGACGTGCTGGAGGACCCCTACATGTGGCGCGTGCTCGGGGCCACGGCAGCAGTGTGCGACGGCGCAGGAGTCGGCGTCTCCCTGCAGTGGTTACCGCTCGACGCTCCCGGGTCGCTCGCCAGGCTGGGCGCCGACCGCAGCGTCCGCGGAGTGGTGCTGTGCAACACCACGGAGCCGCTGCTCGCCGCGGTGCCGGACGTTCTGCGCGGGCGCGTGGCCTCCATCGGGATCGGCTCGGTCGCCGTCCCGTCCTTCGACGTCGACAACGCCTCCGGTGCCGCAGCGGTCGTCCGTCATCTGTATTCCTCGGGCAGGCGGCACATCGCGATGCTCACGGGACCGAGCTGGCTGCCGTGCTCGTACCGGTCGGTCGAGGCGTACCGCCGCACGGTGGAGGCCGCGGGGCTCCCCGCGCGCATCCTGCCCGGTGACTTCGGCTTCGAGGACGGCCGGACGGGTGCACTGGAGGCGCTGCGCCGCTGGCCCGACACCGACGCGATTTACGCGATCTGCGACACCGTTGCCTTCGGCGCGATGGTCGCGCTGCGCGGGCTCGGCGTGGACGTGCCGGACGACGTGGCCGTCGCCGGATTCGACGACGTCCCAGCGGCCGCGTGGGCAGGCCCCGCGCTCACCACCGCGACCCATCCGGTGAGCCGTATCGCAGCCGGAGCTGCCACGGCCGTGCTCGAGGAGGCTCGCGTTCCCCCGGCCACGTGGTACCCCTCCGAGCTCGTCCTGCGGGAGAGCGCGTGATGCGCAAGCGTGTAGCCGTCGTGATCCCTACGGACGGCCGGTGGAGCGCACGTGACACAGAGCAGGGTCGAGATCGTGCCCGTCGACGACGCCTTCTGGGAGGACCAGGACGCGCTGCTCGCCGGCCTGCAGGAGTCTCCGCCCCGCATTCCCCCGTGGTTCGGCTACGACGAGCTCGGATCTGAGCTGTTCGAGGAGATCACGGAGCTTCCCAGCTACTACCTGACCCGCGTCGAGCACGACCTCCTGCGTCAGCACGCCGGGGAGATCGCCGAACGGCTGGGCTGCGGGTCGGTCGCCGAGCTCGGCAGCGGGAGCGCGAAGAAGACCAGGCTGCTGCTCGCGGCGTGCACCGACCGTCGCCCCACCACGTACCTCCCGATCGACGTCAGCCGGGAGATGCTCGTCGCCAGTGCCGAGAGCCTCACCGCCGAGTTCACGCACCTCAGGGTGCGTGCGCTCTGGGGCCGGTACGAGGCAGGGCTCGCGAGCCTGCGGGAGCGTGACGAGGCTCCGGTCGCGGTGGTCTTCCTCGGCAGCAACATCGGCAACACCACGCCTGCGGAGCGGACGGCCCTGCTGAGGGAGATCGCGGCGACGCTGCGGCCCGGCGACCGGTTCCTCGTGTCGGCCGACCTCGACAAACCACGTGAGGTGCTGGAGGCCTGCTACAACGACCCGGCCGGCCGCTCGGCGTTCGTGCGGTTCCGACAGAACCACCTCGCCCACCTGAACCACCGCTTCGACAGCGACTTCGTGCTCCACCGCTTCTACCCCCGTGCGCACTACGACGACGCCACGTCAACGGTGGAGGGACACCTGTACGCGACCGAGGAGCACACGGTCTTGCTGAAGAGCCTCGGCGTCACCCTGCACATGGGGCGGGGCGACTCGATCAACGTCGGGTACTCGGCGAAGTTCCACCGTCCCCGGTTCGTCGCCGACGTCTCCAGCCTCGGCTTCGCGCTCGACGCGCAGTGGATCGACGCCGTATGGCAGTACGGAATCTTTCTGTTCGCCCGCACGTGATACCCGGCGGTAACCTTCGCGTCGGCCTGTCGGGTACCGCTCGAACACGGCACTCGGGCGGCTGTTCGACGATTCGGATGAACATCGTGAATTGTATCTCCAAGAAATGTTCCGGTCGTCGGGTTTGCTTGTCCTGGTCGACGACCGCGATTCCGGACGGTCCCCGTGTCACTCGTTCCGCCGGTTCGCGGAATCTGTAGCGTAGAACCCCCGTACCTGTCTGAGGGAGACCAGCGTGCCCATGCACCGCCCGTCGGTACTCGACCCGGGTCGCATTCCCAAACTGCTCAGGCACACGATCGAGGCCTCCGTCGAGAAGGCCGACGCCCAGCGCCGGCTGCCGGACGAGCTGTATGACGAGCTCCGTGACTGCGGCGCGTTCCGCCTGCTGACCCCGCGCGTGGTGGGCGGTCAGCAGGCGTCGCTGGTCACCGTGCTTGCCGTTTATGAGAACCTCGCCCGACTCGATGCGTCCACGGCCTGGGTCGTCTGGAACGCCAACTTGGGGTTCATCGCGGCACTGCTGGACGAGGCGGGGGTCTCCCGGATCTGGGGCTGCGGGCAGGAGCCCCTGCTGGCCAACGCGGGCATACCCGGCACGGCCGTGCCCGTGGACGGGGGCTACCGGGTCTCCGGTCATTGGAAGCTCGTCAGCGGGATCGCCACCGCCGACTGGTTCATCGCGCTCGCCGTGGTGACCCGAGCGGAGGACTCGCCCGGCGAGGCGGGGGCGCCGGACATGCGGCTGTTCGCACTGACCCGTGCGCAGTTCGTCATCCAGGACACCTGGGACAGCAGCGGTCTGCGGGGGACCGGTAGCAACGACGTCACCGTGGAGGACGCGTTCGTGCCGTCGGAACTCGCGGCGCGGCTGGACGCGCGGCCCCGGATCGACGAGTTCCCCTACAGCGGCTTCATCCCGGCGCTGGTGTTCCCGGGATGCAGCGCCATCGTGCTCGGGGTCGCGCAGGCCGCGGTCGACGAGCTCGTCCGCCTCGCGCCGGGTAAGCGCACTCCGTTCGGGCCGCTCCTGGCCGAACAGGCTCGGACGCAGTCGACGCTCGCCAGGTCCGAGGCGGCCGTCGCGGCCGCGCGTCAGTTGCTCCTGTCCGTCGCGCGGGACCTGGATGCTGCCGCCGAGAAGCGCACACCGGTGACGGTCGAGAAGCGGGCGGAGTTCCGAGCGGCCATGAGTCATGCCGCGCGCGTCGGCCGAGAGGTCATCGAGGCCGTGTACGAGCTGGCGAGCTCGTCCGCGATCTACCGCGGCACCGTGCTGGAAAGGCTGTTCCGCGACGGGATGGTGGCTGTTCAGCACGCCAACCATTCGGCCGTGTTCTTCGAGGTCGCCGGACGGGTCCGGCTCGGTCTCGACCCCGGGTTGCCGCTGTTCTGAGGAATCCGTACGTGCAGGAATCCGGCACGGTCGGGCCGGAGCGTGAGTGGGCTGTGGGCCTTTCACGATGGACCGGTGGACATCGGCCACCGAGCCGGGCGATCGGGGTGGCAGAGTCGGGTCGGATGGCGGAGGTGCCGCACACGTCGGGGCGTCGGAAGCTGGGGATCCGCTGAGAAATGAAAGGACCCGTACGGCGCCTTTCCGGCGGCCGGCCTCGCCGAATGGCGGGGATCACGATCGGCTCTGATTCTCGTGGGTAGGCCCGGCGCTAGCATGCGAGAGTGACTGATTCGCGTCCAGTGTGGTGCGCTCGCCCCGGCGGGGAAGTCGGTCGAATCCAAAGAAACCCTCAAGATTGGGTAAGGGAACTGGCATGCCTGTCGACTCCCCCGTCGAACTCGATGACTTCGGTTCGTTGGTCGATCTCGCTGTTCAGCGCATTCTCGTGAGTGACGACGTGGCCGCGACGAAGTACCGGTCGGGCGCACCCGTGGAGGATCTGCTCAGGGAGCGGCAGGTGCTCGCCGAGGCCGGCCGCAGGGCGGCGCAGATGGGGCTGGACCGGGAGTTCGCGATCCGCTTCTTCCGCAGCCAGATCGACGCGAGCAAGGTCGTGCAGCGCGGGATGCTCGCACGATGGCAGGCTCATCCTGAGGAAGCTCCGTCCACCCCGCCCGACCTGCAGTCGATCCGTGAACGGCTCGACGAACTCACCGACCAGCTCCTCGAGCAGCTGCGTTCCACGCAGGTGGCTCGCCGGCACGCCTCGTTGTGCCGCACCCGTCTGCACGAGGCCCGGGTCCCCGTGGCCGCCGTGCACCATCTCGACGCGTTGCACCGCCGCGCACTCGACCTGGCGACCGAGTGGATCTGCTCGGCCGACTGAGCCCGCCGATCCGTCCCGCGTCCGGGCGGTTCGTCAGGCGGGAGCCTGTTCCACCAGCTGCTCGAACAGGGCTTCCAGTCGCCGCGCCAGCGCGGCAGGGTCCGCCCTGGTGGTTGCCGTACTGCCCAGGACGTTGTGCATCAGCTGGAAGCCTGCGATGAGGGACAGGAACAGCGCGACACGCTCGTGGGTGTCCGTTCCGGGTAGCAGGGCCGCCAGATGCTGCTCGAAATGCCGTTCGATGCTGTCGCGCAGGATGTCGGCGGCGCGCGGGTTCGAGACCGAGCGCAGCATCAGCAGGAACCCGTCGACGTGATCACCGTCGTGGGATTCGTCCCCGACCAGCGCCACTGCCGCGAACCGGCTGAGCGTGGCGGCGTCGTCCGTGAGCAGGGTCGGCTCGGCGAAGACCGCCTCCACGGTCTCCGCGAAGAGCAGTTCCTTCGAACCGAAGTAGCGGTTGACCAGCATCGCCGTCACGCCGGCGCCCTGCGCGATCTCGCGTACACCGATCCCGTCGTAGCCGTGCCGGGTGAAGGCGATCTTCGCTGACCGCAGGATCGCCTCCCTGGTCGACGCGGCGTTACGTCGCCGGGGCGCCGCCTCACCGGTCGCGTTGCCCGTGTTCACGTTCACGACGGTAGAGGCTGATGTCGCCGACCGAGCGCAGCGCCTCGCGGGCCGGTGCCGAGGAAACGGCGCTAGGGCTCGTACGGACGGAAGGGCACTTCCCGATCATCGCCCTCCTGCACCACCAGCGCGGTACCCGGCGGTACTTCCCGCCACAGTCCCGGCAGGTCGACCAGTGGCTCGGAGACGATCACCCGAGACTCGTCGGAGAAGTGCTGAAGACGCTCGTCAGCGGGGTAGAGCAGGCGGAGGTCGCGGACGGACGAGCTGACGTAGAGCGTGTTCGCCTCGACGCCGCTCGCGTACCGGGCGGCGTAGAGGCGCACCCCGTCGCTGATCCCGACGGTCATCTGCAGCGGGTGCGCGGAGCCTGCGCGCCGGCCCTCGGCCTCGATGAACCCGGCCATCCGTTCGAGGCCGCCGACCGGGTCGTCGACCAGGCCGAAGGTCAGCGCGAGGTAGAACATCAGCTCGGAGTCGGTGGTGCCCTCGATCCCGGGGAAGAGTTTCGGATCGACGCGCAGGAGCAGGTCACGGCGCAGGCGGTCGTAGCCGTCGATGAACCCGTTGTGGACGAACATCCACTGGCCGTGCCGGAACGGGTGACAGTTGGTCTGCTGCACGGGAGTGCCGGTCGAGGCGCGGACGTGGGCGAGGAACAGCGGCGAGCTGATCTGTGCGCTGACCTCCCGGAGGTTGCGGTCGCCCCATGCCGGTGACGCGCTGCGGAACAAGCCTGGCGCGTCCGCCGTGCCGTACCAGCCGAGGCCGTGGCCGTCGGCGTTGGCGGCGGAGACGCCCGATCCGTGGCTCTTGCTCTGCTCGATCAGCGACCGCGCAGGCTGGTAGAGCAGCTCCTCGGGGCGAATCGGATTGCCGAGGTAGCCCAGCCAGCGGCACATGCCCGCGACTCTCCCAGCTGGTGTGCCGACCCGCTACGACCCACCGGGGGACGTCCCCGCAGGCCCCTCCGTCCGCCCTGGCCGCTCACGCCTGAGATGCTCTCAGTTAAGTCACCACCGTTCACTTGTTAGCGATACGCCGTAGTGTTAACTTTTCGCCGCACCGACGAGACGGAGGAGCCACGTGGTCGAGGTCCAGATGCGGATCAACGGGACCGTCCGGTCCATCGAGGTGGAACCGCGGGTCAGCCTGCTCGACCTGCTGCGTGAGCAACTCGGGCTCACCGGCACCAAGAAGGGCTGCAACCAGGGAGCATGCGGTGCGTGCACCGTGCTCGTCGACGGTGAGCGGATCAACTCCTGCCTCACCCTCGCCGTGCAGTACGCGGGCCGCGAGATCACCACGATCGAGGGTGTCGCCGCCGACGGCAGGCCGCATCCCCTGCAGGCGGCCTTCATCCGCAACGACGGGTTCCAGTGCGGCTACTGCACGTCCGGGCAGATCTGTTCGGCGATCGGGATGCTCGCCGAGCACCGTGCCGGTGTTCCGAGCGCCGTCACCGAACACATCGCTGCCGGGCCCGCCGAGCTCTCGGGCCAGGAGATCCGGGAGCGCATGAGCGGCAACCTGTGCCGGTGCGGCGCCTACAACGGGATCGTCGAGTCGATCAAGGAGGTCGCCTCGGGCGACCTCGATCTGCTGGAGGGCGCGCGATGAGGCCGTTCGCCTACGTCAGTGCGCCGGACGTCGCCACCGCTGTGCGCGCCATCGCGTCGGAGCCCCGGGCGAAGTTCATCGGCGGCGGCACCAACCTCGTCGACCTCATGCGCGAGGACATCGAGCAACCCGACACGGTCGTCGACATCACGGGGCTCCCCCTCACGGAGGTCACGGAGCTGCCGGGGGGCGGGGTGCGGATCGGCGCACTCGTCCGCAACAGCCGTCTGGCCGCCCACCAGGTCATCCGCACGCGCTACCCGGTGCTGTCCCAGGCTGTCCTGACCGGGGCGTCGGGTCAGCTGCGGAACATGGCGACGGTCGGCGGCAACCTGCTGCAGCGCAGCCGCTGCCCGTACTTCTACGACCGCTCCGCAGCCTGCAACAAGCGGGAGCCGGCCAGCGGATGCGACGCGATGGGTGGCTTCACCCGGGGGCACGCCGTGCTCGGCACCAGCGAGAGCTGCATCGCCACGCACCCCTCGGACATGTGCGTGGCGCTGGCCGCGCTCGACGCGGTGGTCGAGGTGGAGAGCATCCGGGGCAACCGGCGTATCCCGCTCGTCGAGTTCCACCGGCTGCCGGACGCCACTCCGCACGTGGAGACCGAGATCGCCCCCGACGAGCTGATCACGGCCGTCGAGCTGCCGCCCCTGCCGCTGGCCGCGACGTCGCGCTACCGCAAGGTGCGGGACCGGGCGTCCTACGCTTTCGCGCTCGTGTCCGTCGCTGCCGCGATGGAGGTCCGCGACGGCACCGTGAGCGCGGCCCGCCTGGCGCTCGGAGGCGTCGCACCCAAGCCCTGGCGGGCCCGCCTGGCTGAGGAGGCGCTGGTCGGCGCCCCGGCCACCGAGGAGTCGTTCCGGCGGGCCGCGGCGGCCGAGCTCGCTCCTGCCGTCGCGCAGAGCGAGAACGCGTTCAAGATCGAGCTGGCCGAGCGGACGATCGTCGCCACGCTGCGGCAGCTGCTCACCGAGGGGAGTGCGGCATGACCCAGGTGGAGAACCGGCCGCTGACGACGACGTTCGGTCCCGTCGTCGGCAGGCCCATCGACCGTGTCGACGGCACGGCAAAGACCACCGGCGCGGCCCACTTCGCCGCCGAGTACCCCCACGCCGACCTTGCACACGCCGCGCTCGTGTTCGCGACCGTCAGCCGTGCCCGGATCACCGGAATCGACACCGCGGCCGCATCCGCGGTCGAGGGGGTGCTCTCGGTGATCACGCACCTCAACGCGCCGCCGATGAAGCCGCCCCGCCCGGTGAACTACATGAACCTGAGCACGCTCGCCTCGGGGACGTCGGTGAACTACCTCAACACCGACGAGGTGCACTGGAACGGGCAGCCGGTGGCCGTCGTCGTCGCCGAGACGCTCGACGCGGCCCACGAGGCCGCCCGGCTGGTCTCCGTGTCCTACGAGGAGCTGCCCGCTGCGGTGGACTTCGCCGCGGAGGAGGGCAACGCCACCCCCGAGAAGAGCACCCCCATGAGCTCGGGCAGCGCGAAGAAAGGCGACGCCGAGGCCGCGCTCGCTGCGGCGCCGGTGTCGGTGGACCTGCGCTTCACCACCCCGGGACACAATCACAACGCCCTCGAACCGCACGCCACCACGGCGGCATGGGACGGCGACCGGCTCGTCGTCCACGAGGGGACGCAGAACGTCGCGTGGGTGCGTGACCAGCTCGCATGGAGGTTCGACGTGCCCGCGGCCGGGGTGCGCGTGATCTCCCCGTACGTCGGCGGCGCCTTCGGCGGCAAGACCACGATCTGGGCCGGCACTGTCCTCACTGTGCTGGCAGCGCGGGTCACCGGCCGGCCGGTCCGCATGATGCTCACCCGCGAGGGCGTCTACCGCACCGTCGGCGGACGCACCCCGTCGACGCAGCGGGTGGCGATCGGCGCGGATACCGACGGCAGCATGACCGCCCTGATCCACACCAGCGTGACGCAGGTGGGCCGAGCGGGCGGAGGGCCGGAGCAGGTGACGTCCCAGTCGCGCCACCTCTACGACGCGAAGAACATCCTGGTGCAGCAGCGCCAGGTCACACTCGACACGTTGCCCAACACCTTCATGCGCGCCCCGGGCGAGTCCATCGGCACCTTCGCGCTGGAGGCCGCGGTCGACGAGCTCGCCTACGAGCTGGGGATCGACCCGATCGAGCTGCGGATGCGGAACGAGCCGGAGCGGAACCCGATCGACGGCAAGCGGTTCGCCCATCGAGCGCTGCGCGAGGCCTACGCTCGCGGGGCGGAGCTGTTCGGCTGGTCCGCCCGCACGCCCCAGCCCGGCTCGATGCGCGACGGGAGGTGGCTGGTCGGCATGGGCGTGGCGTCGGCGTACCACCCTGCGTGGCAGCTCCCGGCCAACGTCACGGTCCGGCTCTCGGCCGACGGCAGCGTCCTCGTGCGGTGCGGGTTCCACGAGATGGGCATGGGCGGGGCCACCGCTCAGGCGCAGATCGCCGCCGACGCGCTCGGCGTGCCGTTCGAGGCCGTCACCGTGGAGTACGGGGACAGCGCGCTCCCCACCGGACCGGGCGCGGGCGGCTCGGGCCAGACCGCGAGCGTGGCCGCGAGCCTCCTGGAGGCGTGCGACAAGCTGAAGCGGTCGGTGCTGGCCCTGGCGGCGCGCTCGGCGGAGTCCCCGCTGCGGGGGCAGCGCCTGTCCGACGTCCGGGCAAGGGACGCCGGGCTCTACCGCGCCGACGACGCCCGCGGCGAGTCCTACGCGGCGATCCTCGGGCGAGCCGCCCAGGTGTCCGTCGACGCCGCCGTGGGTTCCGACACCCGGCTGGGCAGCATCGTCGGCCAGGCAAAGTTCCTGACCAAGTTCCTTCTCGAGAACCGCCGCTTCACGAAGGCCGCCGCGGGGGCGCAGTTCTGCGAGGTGCGCGTCGACCCGGACACCGGTGAGGTGCGGGTGTCGCGCTGGCTCGGCGTGTTCGACGTCGGCACGGTGATCAACGCCAAGACCGCGAGCAGCCAGCTACGCGGAGGAATCGTGATGGGCATCGGGATGGCGTTGCAGGAGGCGAGCCTCGTCGACCGGCGCACCGGCCGCATCATGAACGCCAACCTCGCCGAGTACCACGTCCCGGTGCACGCCGACATCCCGCCGATCGACGTGTTCTACCTGGGCGATCCCGACCCCACGATGCCGCTGGGCCTGATCGGGATCGGCGAGGTGAGCATCACCGGGGTCGCGGCGGCGATCGCCAACGCCGTGCACCACGCCACCGGCAAGCGGGTCCGGGACCTGCCGATCACCCTGGACAAGCTGTTGTGATGGCTCATGGCAAGTGACCGGGTGACGTTCCGGCGTGCCCGTCGTCCCGAGCACAAGCAGCAGCGTCACGACGCCATCCTCGCCGCCGCTCGCTCTCAGGGCCTGCGGAAAGGGGTGCGCAACGTCAGCCTGGCGGACATCGCGTCCGAGGTGGGCGTGCACAAGTCGGCGCTGCTGCGCTACTTCGAGACCCGGGAGGAGATCTACCTCCACCTCATGGCCGAGGGCTGGCAGGAGTGGGTCGAGGGCATGCGCGGCGAGCTCGAGCAGCTGCCGGTGGGCTCGGTGGACGAGGTGGCGGGCGTGATCGCCCGTACGCTCGCCGACCGGCCGCTGCTCTGCGACCTGATGATGCACACCCCGCTCACGCTGGAGCGGAACGTGTCGATCGAGTCCGTGCGCGCGTACAAGCTCGCCACCCTCGCGTCGCTCGCGGAGGGCACGGCGCTGCTGTGCCGGGTCCTGCCGGGCCTCACCGAGGCCGACGTCGTGGATCTCATGGTCGTCGTCACGGGGGTGGCCGCGGCCCTGTGGCAGGCCGCCCACCCGCCGCCGGCACTGGTCGCCCTCTACGCCGAGGATCCACAGCTCGCGCACGGGCAGGTGGAGTTCACCCCGTCGCTGCAACGGGTCGTCGAGGTGACGTTGAGAGGTCTCCTCTCACGCCTGTCCGGCCCGTCAGGCCCACCGGCGCAGGGGGAAGAGCCAGGCGTCGTCGATGAGCTGCCCGGGTGAGCCGGTGACGGTCCGTGTCCACTCGATCAGCGGAGCGGAGTCGATCCCCGGTCGGTCGACGACGAGCACGACCGTGACCCCCGCCGCGCGGAGCTGGCGCGCAGCGGCGCCGGCGCCCGCCATCGAGGTGGGCCGCCCGGCGGAGATCTGCTGGGCGACGTCCTGGTAGAGGTTCGACGGCGCCTCGAGCAGCAGGTCGTGGCGGGGGTCGGAGCCGATGAAGTAGCCGCCGGTCGTGCGGTACGCCATTCCGGAGGCGGCCTGCCAGAGCAGCGGATCGGCTCCGCCCACCCATTCACCGGTGATCCTCGGGAGGGTCTCGACGACGTCGCGGTCGTCGAGGTGCTGCTGCGCGGAGCGGGTGAAGAACGCCGGGACCGTGGCCGGCACGGATGCCTGGGAGTTCGACGGGAGCCAGGTGGCGGCCGCGAGCAGCGTCGCGGCCACGGCGGCGGTGCGACCGGGACCGGGTGGCCGGTCGGCCAGGTGGTCGAGCCAGGCCGCGACGATCACGGCCGCGCAGAGCGCGACGAAGACCTGGAACCGGACGGGCTCGATCTCGGCCAGCAGAGGCACCCGCTCGACGAGATGCCAGGGCAGCGGGATCCCGGTGTCGTGGTCGAGCACAACCGCGTTGATCCCGAAGGACAGCACGAGCAGCACCAGCCCGACGGCCGCGGTGACCCGCACCAGCGCGCTCCGGAGCGCAACCACCGCCACGACCAGGATGATCAGCAGCGCCACGCCGAGGTAGCCGCCCTGCTCGCCCGGATGCGAGTGCAGGTGCTCCCCGAGCCGCCCGGTGCCGAACCGGAACGAGGACAGAGGGCTCGGCACGACGACGTTGGCGACGTCGGCTCCGCTGGTGGCCGGGTCCCGGATCTGCCCACGGGGACGCGCCGGCCCGGCGAGGAGCAGGTAGAGGGGGTAGGGGACCAGGGCCACGTACGTGGCGACGCACGCCGCTGCCGCCCTGGCGACGCTCGGGATCCGCTCGGCGGCGAGCTGCGGCCTGCGGATGGCCAGGCACGCCGCAGTGACCACGAGTGCGACGCCGCCGAGCGCCGCGGTCTGCGAGTAGATCCCGGTCTGTACGGCGAATCCGCCACCGAGCAGCATGCCCGCGCGGGCCGGGCGGGCACCCGGCGTGACGAAGATGGCGTGCACCGCCCACAAGAGGATGGGCGGCAGGATGGCCCAGACGAGGTTGATGTGGCCGACCGAACTGTGCGCCACGACAAATGGCGAGAATGCATACAGTAGCCCGCCGATAGAGCGCGGCAGCCATCGATTGATGTACGGCCGCAGTGCCAGTACGAGAGCCAGCCCCGAAACCACCGGACCGAGAATCATTCCGATGTTGAAGGCAGCGACCGCCCCGGCGGTCAGGGTGATCGGGGCCAGCAGGAACGCGAGGAGGGGGACCGAGGTGTTCCACATCGCGTTCACGCCGGTCGGGTAGTGCTGGTACGTGGTGAACAGCGGGTCCTGGCCGTGGCCCGCAGCCCAGGGGAACCAGTTCAACCACCAGACGAACAGGTGGGCGTCGGAGGTCCAGCCGGTGGTGGAGCCGGCCAGGTCGCCCAGCACGCGATGGTGCAGCGCGAGCGACACGGCAAGATAGGCGGTGGCCGTCAGCGCGAGCGCGACGACCGGGTGCGTCGGAAGTCGGGTGATCTCGCGGTGGGGGGCCTCCGTGCGGAGGCGGGTGGGCGCGAGCACCGCCCAGTTCTAGCTCACGCCATCGTGCTGCGCATGGCCGCATGCCGGGCCTTGAGCGCGGTGTCCTTGTTGATGGGGTCGTGGGCCTCGTCCGGCTCGATCTTGCCGGCGATCGCCACGGCGTCGAGAACGCTGAACATGCGGACGAGATGGGCGATGCGCGCCTCGTCCTGGTCGACCGCTTCCTGTTCGCCGGTGGCGAGGGCGAGCGTGCGGTCGATCCAGATGACCTCGACGTGCAGGTCGGCGTGCTGCAGCATGTCGCACAGCCGGTCGCGCAGCTCGCCCGGATGCAGGTCGACCCACTCGGACAGAGCCTTCGGGTCGGTCGGAAGCAGCCGTCCACGCTTGCGGAAATAGATGAGCTCGGCCGCGTATGCGTGGCCGTAGGCGTTGTACCGGCATCCGTTGTGCAGCGAGATGCTCATGCAGATCAGTTGGGTGCGCAGCGGCCCCAGAGCGCGCAGGGTGCGGTCGTAACGGTGAATGCTTCCCAGGCTCCAACCCACCGCCCGGGTGGCTCCGAGCTGCTCGACGGTGGCGCCCGCGAGCCGAGGAACGAACCCCCAGTACTCCTTGCCCAGCCCTTCGAGGAGGCCTGTTGCGAGCCGATCGAGCTCGCCAGCAGCCATTCCCCTACCCCCTACCGTGTGAGTGTTACGAATAGTACTCGCACGTGCAGGCGCATGTGCGCTCATCGGCGAACGAGTTGTCGCCGGGCGCAGAGTCCTGTCAATCGCGAGTGACGTATCCAACGCAATAAGACTAGTAGTGGTTGACGTATTCGGCTGAAGGGGCGGTCACGACACCCCGCAGTTCGTCCAAACGTGCAGTTCGCAACGATAATGACTACTTGCTGTGATCAACTCGTGTCACGATCGCGCAACACACCGAACACGGGCCGACCGTTGCCCTCCGGCCCCGTCCGGCACACTCCGGTCGTGCCTCCACGCCAGGATTGTGGTCTCCCTGACCTCTCCGGCACCGTCGGGCTCGTCACCGGAGCGAGTGGTGGCATCGGTTCCGGCGTCGCTGCGCGTCTGGCGGCCGCGGGAGCCGCCGTGATCGTGCACCACCACCGGGGAGCGGACCGAGCGGCGGCGCTGGCGGCCGCGATCGCGGACCGGGGCGGGCAGGCCGTGACCGCCACGGCCGACCTCACCCGGCCCGAGGAGTGCGCGGCACTGATGGCGGTGGCCGTGGAGCGATACGGACGGCTCGACGCCGTGGTCGCAGCCGCGGGCGTGCAGCCCGTGGCAGCGCTTCCCGGCATGAGCGTCGAGGCGTGGCGCGAGGTGCTCGACACCAACGCCACGGGCGCCTTCGCCACCGTGCAGGCGGCGGCCACCGTGATGACGGGACACGGCGGGTCGATCACGCTCATCGCGTCGGTCGAGGGCACCCGCCCGGCCGGCGGGCACGCGCACTACTGCGCGTCCAAGGCGGCGACGATCATGCTCGCCCGCAGCGCGGCGCTCGAGTACGGCGGCGCCGGGATCAGGGTCAACACGGTATCGCCCGGGCTGATCGACCGGCCCGGCCTGACGCAGGACTGGCCCGACGGGGTGCAGAGCTGGGAGCGGGCCGCGCCGCTGGGCACGCTGGGCGAGAGCCGCGACGTGGGTGACGCGTGCGTCTTCCTGGCCTCGCCCATGGCCCGCTGGATCACCGGGCACGACCTCGTGGTGGACGGCGGGATGTCGGCGGTGCCGGCATGGTGACCCGCGCCGAGGGCGAGCGGGTGGCCGCGCTGCTCGGCCTGGAGCCGCTGCCCGGCGAGGGCGGCCTGTTCCGGCGCACCCACCTCGACGCCCATTCCTCGGCGATCTACTACCTGCTGCTGGCCCCCGACTTCTCCGCGTTGCACCGGCTCGACTCCACCGAGACCTACCACTGGTACGCCGGGGCACCCCTGCGGCTGCTCCTGCTGCATCCCGACGGCGAGGTCGACGAACCGGTGCTCGGACCCGACCTCGCGGCCGGGCAACGGCCGCAGGTGGTGGTGCCCGCGGGTACCTGGCAGGGCTCCGGCCCGCAGGGGGAGTGGTCGCTGGTGGGTACGACGACCGCGCCTCCGTTCGACTGGACGGGCTTCCGGCTCGGCGAGCGTGCCGATCTCCTCGCCCGGTACCCGGACGCCCACGCTCGCATCACGCAGCTGACCAGGCAGACCCGCTCCGACGGGTGAGCGCGGCCCGCCCGGGATCAGGTGCCCTGCTGCTCGTGCGCGGGCCCGCCGTGCACGGCGAACGCGGCACCGAACGGATCGATGAGCACCGCCATCCGACCGAACGGCATGTCCCGTGGCCCGGTGACCACCGCGCCGCCGCCGTGCTCGGTGGTGCTCACTGCCGCGTCGACGTCGGCGACGGAGAAATAGGGCAGCCAATGGTCGGGCATCCCGGCCGGACCGGCCTTCCCACCCATGCCGCCGGCCGTCCGACCGCCCACCTGGAACGTCTCGTAGTCGCCCGGCATGCCGGGGCTCGGCTGGAACGTGTGCCCGAAGACCGCCGTGTAGAAGCATCTGCCTGCCGCGAGGTCGGTGAGCCGGGCTTCGGCCCAGACCAGCGATCCCGGCTCGTCGTAGATCTCGATGCCGATCTGCCCCGCGGCCTGCCAGACGCCGAACGAGGCGCCGCACGGGTCGAGCCCGACGAGCATGCGGCCGTTGCCCGGGACGTCGAACGGGTCGATGAGCACGCTGCCGCCGGCCGCGCCCACGAGCTTTGCGGTGGCGTCGACGTTGTCGCTGGCCAGATAGACCGTCCAGGACGACGGCTGGCCCTCCTGCTGGAGCGACCCGATCGCGGCCGCAGCCCGGTCGCGCGGGCGGGCGATGTGGTAATGGCCGAACTGCGCTCCTGAGTCGACGAACGACCACCCGAAGACCGGGCCGTAGAACTCCGTGGCCGCCCGGACGTCGGGGACCGCGAGGTCGGCCCAGCACGGGGTGCCGGGGGGCCACGGATCATCACGCGTCGGCATGGCGCGCCTCCAGTGGAGCGGAACGCGAGGACAGTGGGACGGCGCACAGCCAACCACCGGTCCCCGACACAATGCGTCATCCGATCGGCTGCTCACGGTCACGGCCCCCCGGTCGTGGAGCCGTGGTGGCCGGTTAGGGTCCCACCAGCAGTGATGAGGAGGCACCCGTGTCCGAGGAAGCGCCTGTCGGCCGCGTCGTCGGCACCGAGGACTCCACCCCGCTCCAGTTCAGCGTGGCGCTCGCACCCGAGCAGTACCTGCAGCTCGACGACGTCGTGGTCACCGTCCGTCCCGTGCCGGGGATCGGTCCGGTGCTGACGTCCGGGGTGGTCACCGAGGTCCGCGCCCGCCACGAGGGAGCCACCTTCGGCTCCGACGTCTTCCTCATCGCCGACGGTGTGCTGCCCGCTCACGTGCAGGAGGTCGCGGAGGTCACCACCACGCGGGTGGAGCCGGAGTGCTATGTCCCGCCCACTCCCGGATCGCTCGCCCAGCGCGCCACCGGCGAGGAGCGCGCGCGGGCGCTGTACTTCGACCAGATGAGCCTCAAGGTGCCCGTCGGTCTCGGACGTGACGGCGAGCCGATCTACGTCAACCTGGAGTTCCTCGACGGCACCCGCGGCGGCCACGTCTCCATCAGCGGCATCTCCGGCGTCGCGACGAAGACGAGCTTCGCCCTCTTCCTGCTGTACTCGATCTTCCGCAGCGGAGTGCTGGGGCGGCGCTCGGTCAACGCCAAGGCGCTGGTGTTCAGCGTGAAGGGCGAGGACCTGCTGTTCCTCGACCAGGCCAACCGGCGTCTCGACGACGACCTGCGCGCGGCCTACGCCAAGCTCGGCCTGCTCGCGGCGCCGTTCGCGTCCGCGGGCTTCTTCGCCCCGCCCACCCCCGACGACCTCTCCGGACGCCCGCACGTCACCGGCCGCACCAGCGGCGTCACCGCCTTCTGGTGGACGCTCGCCGAGTTCTGCGCCGAGGAGTTGCTGCCCTACGTCTTCGCCGACGCGGAGGACGAGCGCAACCAGTACACGATGGTCATCCACCAGGTCGCCGCGCGGCTGCGGCGCGAGGCGGAAGCCGTCGGCGACGGCGCCGTCGCGGTGGGCGGCAAGGTGCTGCGCACCTACGACGACCTCGTCGAGTTCGTCTCTGACCGGCTCACCGACGAGGACGACCGCCGCGACTGGGCAGGCCCCGTCACCGGCACCGGCACGGTCAACGCGTTCCTGCGCCGGCTGCGCTCGAGCCTCAAGCCGCTGCGCACGATCGTCCGCGGCGACCTCACCGACACACCCGGCCGCCGCGTGAGCACCGACGCGCACCAGGTCACGGTGGTCGACCTGCACAACCTCCCCGAGCGCGCGCAGCGGTTCGTCGTCGGCGTGGTGCTCGCGTCCGAGACAGCCCGCAAGGAGGCCGCCGGACCGGGCGGGCTGCTCTTCACGATGATCGACGAGCTGAACAAGTACGCGCCGCGTGAGGGATCGAGCCCGATCAAGGAGGTGCTGCTCGACATCGCCGAGCGCGGCCGGTCGCTGGGGATCATCCTGATCGGTGCCCAGCAGACGGCGAGCGAGGTGGAGCGGCGGATCGTCTCGAACTCCTCGGTGAAGGTGGTCGGCAGGCTCGACCCCGCCGAGGCCGGGCGGCCCGAGTACGGCTTCCTGCCGGCGTCGCAGCGCCAGCGCGCCACGATCGCGAAGCCCGGCACGATGTTCGTCTCGCAGCCGGAGATCCCGGTGCCGCTGGCCGTCGAGTTCCCGTTCCCGGCATGGGCCACCCGGCTCTCGGAGTCGGCGGGCGACCCGGAACGCGCCGGCGCCACCACCAACGGCGCGGTGCGGCGCGACCCCTTCGCACGGCTCCCGGTGGCGCCGGACGACGAAGACGACGCACCGTTCTGAGAGAGATGATTCGATCAGCGCATGACCGCTGACGCTCCCACGATCCTCGCGACCTCGATGGGCTTCGCCTTCCGCGACCGGAACGAGATCGACTACGAACCCGGTCCGATCTTCCCCTTCGCCTTCGAGTTGGCGCGGGCGTCCGAGCGTCCGAAGCTGTGCTTCATCGGCACCGCCACCGGCGACTCCGTCACCTATCTCGCCACCTTCTACGCCGCCTTCGCCGATCACGACGTGCAGACGTCCCACCTGGCCCTGTTCGCGATGCCGAACGTCGAGGACGTGCGGGCGCACCTGCTCTCCCAGGACGTCATCTGGGTCGGCGGCGGAAGCACCGCCAACCTGCTCGCGGTCTGGCGGCTGCACGGGCTGGACCGGATCCTGCGGGAATGCTGGGAGGCCGGGGTGGTGCTGGGCGGGGTCTCGGCCGGTTCGATCTGCTGGCACGAGGGCGGCCCCACCGATTCGTACGGGCCGCAGCTCGAGCCCCTTACCGATGCCCTGGGCTTTCTCCCGTATTCGAACGGGGTGCACTACGACGTCGAGAAACGGCGCCGGCCGCTCTTTCACGATCTGATCGGGAACGGCACTCTCGGCGCCGGGTACGCCACGGACAACGGCGTCGGCATCCACTATCGAGGCACCGAGTTCGTCGAGGCGGTGGCGGATCGACCCGGCGTGTACGCCTACCGCGTGGAGCGGGCGTCCGACGGAACGGTGAATGAGACGCGGATTCCTCCGCGGTTGCTCTGATCCCGAGCGATTTCGTCGACAGTGTCCGGAATCTCTGTTGCGGGCCGCTCGATCAGGGCGCATGGTTCGTTCTGAAGGAATATCGAAAAGCAGGCAAACCGGTTCCGCGGTCCCTCGGTCGGGTCGGTGGCGACTAGGCTGCGGGGGGAACTGCAGTGGCGCGGCTCCTGGAGCGAGCCTCGTGGCCGGCGGTGGTGTCGGGGGCCTGCCGAATAACGCGGACCGGCGGAATTGTCGGTCTTCCGGACGACGGCGCAGCGGCGCGGGCTCGACATCCGATCATCAACCGGTTCGGCATCGGGGTCTGCGCATGAGAACTGTCTATCGAGTCCTGGCCTACGTGATCGCGCTCGAGGTCCTGGTCCAGGGCGCGATGATCACCTTCGCCGTATTCGGGTTGAGGCACTGGATCGACGAGGGCGGCGTCCTGGACGAGACCATCGTCCAGAACCATGCGGAGGGGTTCGGCGAGGTCGTCGGATTCCGGCTCCACGCCACGAACGAGCAGGTGATCGTCCCGGCCATCGCCGTACTGCTCCTGATCTCCGCGTTCTGCGCGAAGGTGCCGAAGGCCGTGATGTGGGCCGTGATCGTCCTGCTCTCGGTCGTCGTCCAGGTGCTGTTGGGCCTGTTCGCGCTCGATGCGCCCGCCCTGGGGATCCTGCACGGGATCAACGGGATCCTGCTGTTCGCCTTCGCGCTGGTCGCGGCACGCAGTGCGGATGTGTCCGGTGCCGGGCCGTTACGGGCGTCTCGTGACGCCGCCGACCTGGGCCGATCCGGGGTGATCAGATCCACGCGCTAGGCAGGCGGCGTTCAGTTCGTGGCACCGCGCCGGTACTGCTCGCGCAGCTCTCGCTTGAGGATCTTCCCCGTCCCGTTGCGCGGCAGGGTGGACGCGAAGTCCAGGGATTTCGGGCATTTGTATCCGGCGAGCTGCCCACGACAGAACCGGAGCAGCTCGGTGGCGTCCGGGTGGCGCGGTCCGACAGGAACGACCACTGCCTTCGGGACCTCGCCCCACTTCTCGTCGGGCACGCCGATCACCGCAACCTCGCTCACTGCGGGATGTTCTCCCAGCACGCGCTCCACCTCGGCGGCGTAGATGTTCTCCCCACCGCTGATGATCATGTCCTTGATCCGGTCGACGATGAACAGATAGCCGTCGTCGTCGAGGTAGCCGACGTCGCCGGTACGGAGCCAGCCGCCGGGAAGCCGGGCGTCCGTCGTGGCGGCCGGTTGTTTCCAGTAGCCGGCCATCACCTGCTCGCCCCGCAGGAGGATCTCACCGATCTCCCCGGCCGGGACCGCCTCACCGGTGGCGCCCGCTGTGATCGCCACCTCGATGCCCGCCAGGGGCCGGCCTGCGGAGCTCAGGTGCCGGTCGTCGATCGGTGCGCGATGGTCGGTGGAGTCCAGCACGGTGGCGACGCCGGAGACCTCGGTGGCTCCGTAGACCTGGTAGAGGCCGGCATCGGTCGTGGCCAGCAGGCGGCGAAGCACCGGGAGCGGTATCGGTGAGCCGCCGTAGGCGAGGCCTCGCAGCGAGGAGAGATCCCGCTCGGCGAGATCGGGGAGCTCCACCAGTGCGGCGAGAACGGTCGGCACCACGAAGGCGTGTGTGACACGGAAGGTCTCGATCATGTCGACCAACTGGGCGGGCACGACATCGGGGACGAGGATCAGCGTCGCCCCACGGTGCAGCGCCAGAAGTGCCCAGGCCAGCCCGCCGATGTGGTACATCGGCATCGGAACGAGGTTCACGCTCGTGCGTGTCAGGCCGATGTGCGTGGAGACGGCCTCGCTGTGGGCCGCGAGGTTGCGGTGGGTCAGCATGGCGCCCTTGGGGACGCCGGTCGTGCCTGACGTGTAGAGCTGGAGGAACGGCTCGTCGGCGTCGGCGTCCCGCGGATCACCGGGCGGTACCGCCGACGCGAGCCACTCCTCGTACTCCGGGCCGACCGCCACGACCCGGCGGTGGTATCCGAGATCCGCGAGCACGGGAGCGAACTCCGGGCGGACCACGACGATCGCCGCTTCGGCGTCCCGCACGACGTAGTCGATCTCGGCCGGTGCGAGCCGGTAGTTGACGACGATCGTCGTCGCCCCGATCCGGGCCCCGGCCAGCACGAGCTCGAAGGCCGCCGGGTGGTTCCTTCCCAGGAACGCGATCCTGTCGCCGGGGCCGATCCCCGCTTCCCTGAGCGCACCGGCCAGGTGACGGACCCGGTCGAGCAGCTCGGCCCAGGTCCAGCTCCGGTCCTCGAAGCGCAGTGCGACCGTGACGGGCTGCGTGACCGCCCAGTGCTGCAGCAGTCGGGTCACGCTCGTGGGGCTGTCGGCACTGGGCACGTGCTCCTCCATCGCGGTCGAAAGCCGGCCGCCGCCGCTCTCGGCGCGGTGCCGATCGACTCTTGTGCTTTCGGATTCATCCGCACCGGTGCGGAACATTTCGAGATCGCCCGACGACTGTTTCACAGTCAGTTATGACGGTCAAAAATGTAGCAGCGGATCGGCCGGTGGTGCAGTCGGAAGTGTCGGCGATCACTTCACCGTCGGAAATGATCGACGCATCGGGCCGGGTGTGCAGAACGTCCGAATTCGAAGATCGCCGCTGGGGTGGCTCCGACCTCGGGAGATGGGCCGAGTTCGTCCGGATGAGGCGTCGGCGCAAGGCCGGCGAACTAACCGCGTCGATGGCGGTAGTGTGGCGCCGCGAAGGCCGCGCTGGTGCGGTTCCGCGTCTGAAGTGCGCGGGCAGTGCAGATTCCGGTACAACCGCCGAGAATTGTGCACATCGGGGGGGATACGCCCATTCTGGGCAATGGCGCCGGCGTCGCCGTCGATCACAATCCGCTCAGCGGCAAGGAGTTGTGCATGAGGTCCGTCTATCGCGTTCTCGCCTACCTGGTGGCGCTCGAGGTCGTCATCCAGACCGCGTTGATCGCGTTCGCCTTCTTCGGGTTGAGGAAGTGGATCGCCGACGGTGGCGTGCTGGATGCGGCCGCCATCCGGAACCACACGGCGACCTACACCGGGGCCGAGGGAATCACGGTGCACGGGGTCAACGGGCAGATGATCGTGCCGGTGATCGCGGTGCTGCTGCTGGTCGCCTCCTTCTTCGCAAAGGTGCCGGGCGGCGTGCTGTGGGCCGCGATCACCGTGGTCACGGTCGTCGTCCAGGTGCTGCTGGGCATCTTCGGCAGCGCGGCCGCCGGGCTGGGGGTACTGCACGGCGTCGTGGCGATCGGGCTGTTCGTCATCGCGGTGATCGCCGCACGCCGCGCCGACGCCCCCGTGCCCGCCGAGCCGGAGACTCCGACCTCACATCACGCGGCCGGCATCGCCTAGTTGTCACCGACGCGACGGGCGGGCCGTTCGTCCGGCTTCGGCGGCGCTGGTGCCTCCGCACCCCGGCGTAGCGTCGGGGCGTGGCTTCCGGAGTGGTCGCGGCGCTGGCGTATGCCGGTCCGCCGCCGTTGACGCTGGTACGGACGTTCACGTCCTGGCGCTTCACGCCCGGCGTCGCCGCAGCGGTGGCCGTTCTCGGCGGCGGCTACGGACTGGGGTTGCGCCGTCGGCCCGCGTCGGCGGGAGCGTGGCCGCGCGGGCGGACCCTGAGCTTCGCCGCCGGAGTGGTGATCATCGCGCTCGTCGGGATGTCGTTCCTCGGTGTGTATGACGACACGCTGTTCTGGGTGCGTGCCGTGCAGAACATCGTGCTGCTGATGGTGGTGCCGATGTTGCTGGCGATGGGAGCGCCGTTCACGCTGCTGCGTGACCAACTGCCAGTTCCGGCGCGCGCCCGGTTGTCGCGGCTGCTGCACGGCAAAGCGGCCCGGCTGCTGACGTTTCCCCTGGTCGTGACGGTCGTACTCACCCTGCCCCTGTTGGTGCTGTACCTCAGCCCGCTCTACGAGATGACCCTGCGCAGCGCCGTGGCGAGCGCGGTGGCAGGGCTGGTGCTGGCCACCACCGGGTTCGTCTACTTCTGGACGCGCTTTCGCATCGACCCGGCCCCCCGCACGGACCCCTACGGCGTGACGCTCGCGATCACCGTGGTGGAGATGATCGGTGACGCCGTGCTCGGCGTGGTGCTCTGGCTGGGCCCGCTGGTCGCGGCCGGGTACTACACCGCGCTCGCGCGCGACTGGGGGCCGAGCATTCAGGTCGACCAGTGGCTCGGGGCCGGGGCGCTGTGGATCGGCGGCGACGTGGTGGGGCTGCCCTTCATCGGCGTGGTGTTCGCGCGGATGACGCGCGAGGACCATCAGAAGGCCGTGGTGATCGACGCCGAACTCGACGCACGCGACGCCGAGAGGGCCGCCGCGACGGCCGAGCCGGACGGCCCGCAGGAAGCGGAGCGGCCGCGCCTGTGGTGGGAGGACGACCCGGAGCTGTCCCACCGGTTCCGGCGCCGCTGACACCGGTGCGGTTGGGCGCTCGTCCGAGCGGTGGGGTCAGACGCGGGACAGGGCTACCGGTCGTCCCGTCGGGAGTTCCACCTGGATGTCTTCGCCGGGACGGACGTGACCACCGGCGATGACGACGCCCATGACCCCCGCCTTGCGGACCAGCCGGCCCTGCGCGTCGCGGTCCAGCACGGCCTTCATCAGCCCGTCCTGCAGGCCGTTGATCTGGGCACAGGGGTTGCGCAGGCCGGTGACCTCCACGATCGCCTCCGCGCCGATGTGCAGCCGGGTGCCGCGGGGGAGCCCGAGGAGATCGAGACCGCGAACGGTGATGTTCTCGCCCAACTGGCCAGGGGAAACGTCGAAGCCCCTGCTCCGCAGCTCGTCGTGCAGCTCGGCGTGGATGAGGTGGACCTGCCGCAGGTTCGGCTGGGTCGGGTCCACCGCAACGCGCGAGCGGTGCTGCACGGTGACGCCTGCGTGCGCGTCGTCACGGACGCCGAGGCCGGCCAGCAGCTCGATGCTGTCCTCGACCGGCTTGCTGAACTCGTGCACCGAGCTGCGACTGACCGCGACGACCGTGCCGGCGTCCTTCTTCACGTGCCCATGCTCGCATCGGGGGAGTCGACCCGTCGGACGAGCGGCTCTGGGATCGCTTGCGGCGTGCGTCCCCGATCCTGACGGAGCGCGCGCCTACGATGACCACCTCATGCGGCTGTTGCACACGTCCGACTGGCACGTCGGCAAGACGCTCAAGGGCCATTCGCGCCTCGACGAGCAGGAGCAGGTGCTCCGCGAGATCGTCGGGATCGCGCGTGAGCACGAGGTCGACGCGGTGCTCGTCGCGGGCGACCTCTACGACACCGCGGCGCCGTCGGCGCAGGCCCAGCAGCTCGTGATCCGCACGCTCATGGGCCTCGCCCGCAACGCGGAGGTCATCGCGATCGCGGGCAACCACGACCACGCCCCCACCATCGACGCCTACCGGCCGCTCGCGGGCGTCGCGGGAATCACACTGGTCGGCTCGGTGCGCACGGCGGAGCGGGGCGGGGTCGTCGAGTTCACGGCCCGGTCCACGGGCGAGCGGGCCACCGTCGCGGTGCTGCCGTTCCTGTCCCAGCGCTACGCGGTGCGTGCCGCCGAGCTGGTCACGAACACGCCCGCCGAGAACACCGGCGCCTACGACCAGCAGCTGCGCGACATCCTCGCGAGTCTCACCGCCGGCTTCCGCGACGACGCGGTGAACCTGGTGATGGCCCATCTCACGATCCTCAACGCCACCTTCGGGGGCGGCGAGCGGGCGGCGCAGTCGATCTTCGAGTACGCCGTGCCCGCCACGATCTTCCCCGTCGAGGCGCACTACGTGGCGCTGGGGCACCTGCACCGCCGCCAGCGCGTCGACGCGCCCTGCCCCGTGCACTACTGCGGCGCGCCGCTCGCCATCGACTTCGGCGAGCAGGACAACACCCCGGTCGTCTGCCTGGTCGAGGCAGCGCCGGGCACGCCGGCGAAGGTCACCGACATCCCGATCACGGCCGGGCGGCGGCTGCGGACGCTGCGCGGCACGGTCGCCGAACTGTCGGTGCTCGCGGGCACCGTGGGCGAGGACTTCCTGCGGGTCTGGGTGCGCGAGCCCGCCCGTGCCGGGCTGCGAGAAGAGGTGATGGCGATTCTGCCGGGAGCACTGGAGGTGCGGATCGACCCCGAGTTCGCCGCGCCCGTGGCATCGTCGCGGCCCGCGTCCGGGGCGGAACGCGCTCCTTCCGAGCTGTTCCGCGAGTACCTCGGCACGAGGAACGTGGCCGATCCCCGCGTCGAGCAGTTGTTCGCGCGGCTGCACGACCGCGTCACCGATGGGTCGCTTGCGGGCCCGAACATCGATACCGGAGCCCGCTGATGCGACCGGTCCTGCTGGAGATCGCCGGGTTCGGGTCCTTCCGCGAGCCCACCACCCTCGACTTCACCGGCGCCGAGTACTTCGCGCTGGTCGGCCCCACGGGCGCCGGCAAGTCCACCGTGATCGACGCGATGACGTTCGCGCTCTACGGCTCCGTGCCGCGCTGGGACAACAGCCGCACGGTCGCGCTGGCGCTCGCGCCCACCGTCAACCGCGGCACGGTCCGGCTCGTGTTCGACGTGGGCGGTGCGCGGTACGTCGCAGCGCGCGAGCTGCGGCGGGCGGCCACCGGGAGCGTGTCGGTGCGTAGCGCCCGGCTGGAGCGGCTGCGTGACGCCGCAGGCACCGGCGGCCCCGACGAGGAGATCGAGCCGCTCGCCGACGGCGCCGGTGCCGTCACCAAGGCGGTCGAGGATCTTCTGGGGCTGCCTTTCGGCGATTTCTGCACCTGCGTGGTGCTGCCGCAGGGCGACTTCGCGGAGTTCCTGCACACCGAGCCGCGTAAGCGCCAGGAGAAGCTGGTGCGGATCCTCGGACTCGGCGTCTATGACGTGATCGCACGGGAGGCCAACAGCGAGGCAGCGGCGGCGCGGCAGCGGTCGGAGGTGCTGGCCGAGCAGCTCGCCGCGTACGCCGACGCCACGCCGGAGGCCGAGGAGGAGGCCTCCACGCGGGTGAGTGAGCTGGAGGCGCTCGCGGAGCGCGTCGGCGTGGCGGTTCCTGAACTCGCCGCCGCGGCGGCTGCGCTCGACACCGCGCAGGAGCAGGTCACCAGGCTGCGCCGCGAGCGCGAGCAACTCGGCGCGCTCACCGTGCCTGGCGGCCTCGCCGAGCTCGACGCGCGGCAGCGCGCCGTCGCCCAGGAAAGAGCTGCGGCGGCCGAGCGCGCCGCCGTTGCCGAGTCCGCCGACACCGCAGCCAGGGAACGACTCGCCGCAGCCCCGGCCCGGGGGCCGCTCGAACAGGCGCGGCGCCACCACGCCGAGCTCGCGAGCCTGTCCGGCGAGCTGCCGGGCGCGCGGGAGCGCCACGAGAAGACGAGCGCGGCCTACGCCACCGCTGTGAGCGACGCCGCCGACGCCCGGGCAGGCGTCGACGAGGCGCGGTCGCGCCGCGATGCTTCCGTCGCCGCGCTCACCGAAGCCCAGGAGGCCCTGCGCCGGCTCACGGCCGAACGCGACACCCTGCGGTCGGTGGCCGTGCCGGCAGGGCTGGACGCGCTCGATCGGCGCCGGTCCGCGGCCGCCACCGCTCTCGACCGTGCCGTCGCCGTGCTCGTCGAGGCCGAGGGCGCCGACGCCGAGGCGCGCACGGCCGTCGCCGCGGCGCCGGCACGGGGACCGTTGGAGCAGGCCAGGCGCGACCGCCACGATCTCGACGGCGCCGAGGTGGAGCGGCACGCCCTCGCGGAGCGTGCCGCCGCTGCCGAGCAGGAGATCGCAGCCGCCGCGGGATCGGTCGCCGAGACCCGCCACCGCCTCGACCACGCCCAGGAGCAGCAGGCGCTCGCCCAGCGCGCCGACCTCGCTGCCTCGCTGCGGCCCACGCTCGTCGCGGGCGATGCGTGTCCCGTGTGCGCGCAGGTGGTCGCAACGCTGCCCGCGCCGCTGCCGAGCAGCTCCGATGCCGACCCCGACGCTCCGCGGCGGGCCGTGGCCGCAGCCGAGCGGGCCCTCGACGAGGCCCGGCGCCGGGAGGCGGCCGCAGCTGCGGCACGCGGGCGGATCGCCGCCGAGTCGGAGCGGCTCGATGCCACGGTTGTGCGTCTCACCTCCGCGCTGCAGGGCGTGCTGCCGGGCCGGGCCGGCGCGGTGCCGGGGGCGGAGATCGATGCGGCTCTCGCTCGGCTCGACCGGCTCGCCGCGGCCTCGGACGAGGCGGCCACCGCGGTGCGTGGCGCCCGGCGCAGCCGCGACGAGGCCGCAGCCGGGGTGGAGGAGCTGCGCGCCGAGGTCGCCGCGGCCACCGCAGGCCTGCGCGCCGCGCGCGACCCGCTGGTGCCACTGGGCGTCCCCGCCGTCGCCGACGGCGATGTCGTCGGCGGCTGGACGGCACTGGTCGCGTGGGCGCGCCAGGCCGCCGAGGAGCGTGCGGCCGGCCTCCCGTCCGCGCAGGAGGCCGTGGCGGCGGCCGAACGCCACCGGCACACCGCCGAGGAGTCACTGGCCGCGGCCGACCGGGCCGCGGCCGAGCGCCGTCGTGACGAGACCTCCGCCGCCCGTGCGGAACAGGACGCCCGGGGTGCGGTCGAGACGATCGAGCGGCGCACCGCGCAGCTCGAGGCCGCCCTCGCGGACGCGCCGTCGGACGCCGAGGCCGCCGAGGAGCTCACACGGCTCGACGCCCTCGACGTCGCCTGCCGGGAAGCCGACGCGCAGCTGCGGGGCGCCCGGGCGGCGCTGCGGTCCGCGGAGCGCACCGCCGACGACGTCGGGCGTGAGGTCCGGGCGGCCTGGGAGGGGCTGCGGCAGGCCCGCGACCCGCTCGTCCCGCTCGGCGCGCCCGCCGTGAGCGGCGACGAACTGCTGGCGGGATGGCAGGCGCTCACCGGCTGGGCCCAGCGCGAGGCGGCGGTGCGAACCGAGCGGCTCGCCGAGGCGGAGCGGGCCGCGCAGTCGGTCCGGGAGGCCCGCGATGCCGTCGAACGACGGATCGGGGAGGACCTGCTCGCCCACCAGGTCACCGCAGCTCCGCCCCTGGGCACCAGCGCGCCTGCCGCCGTCGCGGCGGTGCTCGCGCGCTCGCGGTCGGCGCAGGAGCGCATCGCGGAGCGGCGGGAGGCGGCCGAGAAGATCCGCGCCGATCGTGACGAGGCGGAGTCCGCTCAGCAGGTCGCGAAGCTGCTCGGCAACCTGCTGCGCTCCGACGGGTTCCCACGCTGGCTGGTGGCCTCCGCCCTCGACACGCTCGTGGCCGATGCCTCCAGGAGCCTCGCCGAGCTGTCTGCCGGTCAGTTCGAGCTCACCCATGAGGGCGGCGAGTTCCTGGTGATCGACCACGCCGACGCCGACGCACGGCGGCCGGTGAAGACGCTGTCGGGCGGCGAGACGTTCCAGGCGAGCCTCGCGCTGGCCCTGGCGCTCTCGGCACAGATGTCCGGGCTCGCCGCGAAGGGTGCGGCCCGCCTGGAGTCGATCTTCCTCGACGAGGGGTTCGGCACGCTCGACGAGACCAACCTCGAGGTCGTCGCGGGCACGCTGGAGAACCTCTCCACGCGGGGTGATCGCATGGTCGGCGTCATCACACACGTGGCGGCGCTGGCCGAACGGGTGCCGGTACGGTTCGCCGTGCGCCGAGACCAGCGCACCTCGTCCGTCACGCGGGAGGGCCTGTGAGGTTCGCCGTCGAGGCCTGGGACCCGTCCTACGGCGCGAGCGTCGAGTCCGAGCTCAACGAGTCGGCCGCCGAGGTCGTCCTCGACGTCGAGCGGCCGGTGCAGGCGTGGCACCCGATCGATCCCGACCCATCGGTCCGGCCACCCGCCGCGGTGTTGTTCGTCGACGGTGTGCGACGGGTCGACGCGCAGGTGTGGGTGGAGGAGCAGGAAGGGCAGGCATCCCCCGCGCTGTGCGCCTCCTACGCGGCCGGGGCCGTGTGCTGCTGCCGCGATGGCGCCCATCTGCTGCCGCCCGAGGTCCGCCGCGGCCTGTTCAGCACGGCCCCGGAGGCCGACGACATCGCCACCGGCGCCGGCACATACCAGGCGCAGCGCACCGACGAGCGCAGCGGCGTAGCTCCCGGCCAGGTGCTCAGCTCCGCGCTGCAGAGGGCCCTCGCCGACACGGAGTTCGCCGCCGCCACCGCCGCCCGTGGCGGCCACCTGGCCCCGGAACATCCCGGCGCCGACGGCGATCTCGACGACCTGCTCGTGCTCGACGGTTCCCTGCGGGGCCGCCAGCACCTGCCGCGCACGATCGGTTACGTCAAGACCCACCACAGCAACTACCTCCCGCCGCAGCTCGCGGCCGTGATCGCCACGCTCGGCCCGGGCCAGCGCACCCCGGCGTTCCGGATCGAGGCCCCGTGGCGGCGCCACACCTGGTACCTGCGGCTGCCCTGCCGTCCGGGTGCCCCCTGGGCCGGGGTGGTGCGGGTGGAGTGCAGCGCGGAACTTCCCGCCGCCGACGTCGTCACGCTCGCGTCGCGGAGCCAGGTGACGTTGGGGCGGTTCGCCTCCGCGGAGTACAAGGACTCGCGCGCGCCGCAGAACCTCTATCCGATCGCCGGCCTCGAGCGGGAGCTGCGCAGGCGGCTGGGGGATCCCAACCTGCTGTACCGGGCGCTGCGCCGGGCTGCGGTGCGCGAGCGTGAGGCACAACCGGTGGCGGTGGCCTGACGGCCCGGCGCCGCACCAGAAGCTCAGGTCCGCGGCAGGCGCGGCTCCACGGGCAGATCGAGGATGCCTGCCGCCCGGGCCGACCTCCCCGTGCCGGGCGGGAAGTCCGTGGAGCGAATGCGGCTCTGGAGGAACTGCCGCTCGTCGCGGCTCCACCTTGACCACAGCTGCTCGATCGCGGCGAGGGCCTGGAGCTGCTCGTTCGCCGACGCCGGGGCGGTCACCGCCGACGCCAGGAGCGCCACGTCGGCGGTCGACGGGTCGCCCTTCATGAACCCGATAGCGAGGGTGCGCAGCACCGGTGATCCTTCGAGAAAGATGGCGCGGACCTCAGCGGCGGGGATCTTGGATCCGAACGCCATGGCCCGGGCCCGCTCCACCAGGACGTCCTGGAGGTGCACCCGCGCGTGATCGAGTTCGGGGGTGCCCCGGAGCTCGGCGTGGACGATCTCGTAGGCGATCGCGAAGCGGGACAGCCCGGAGTTCTCCATCACGGCCGCGGCGATGGGTGCTCCCGTGGCGGCGGCCTCCTGCGTGAGCTTCAGGCTCACGCCGTCCGTCCGCACGTCGAGCTCGGTGAGCCGGGGCAGCACCACGGAGACGATCAGTAGCGCCGTTCCGGCGGCGAGCACGGCCACGGCTGCCGCATCGCTACCCAGCACGAACGAGCCCACGCCACCGGCGATCAGAGCGAGAACACCCACCGCGGCGATCCCGAACCGCACGAGGACCTGGGATGACACCTTCGGCCGCCGAGACGCGGCGCTGTCTCCCCGGACGGGAACGTTGCGGACGTCAGCGGCGGCAGCGGCACGCGCCCGATCACCGGGAGCGGCCGGATGCCGCGGCGTTGCCACGGCGTCCGCTCGGGTCGGCGTCTCGTGCTTGTCCGTCACCTGAGCGGGATCAGGGACCGGACTGCGCGGCCGATCACCGTGGGTGCTCGGGTGCTGCTGCGCACCGAGGTCCGCTCGGGCCGGAGTCTCGTGCTTGTCCGTCACCGGAACATGATCAGGGCTGGGGAGTGCTGCCGATCTCCGCCGCGCCGTCCCGCCGCGCGAACGTGATCGAATCGGCCGGAGTTCAGATCAGCGGGCTGACCTGATCCTGGGAGCCGACGAGCGCCCGGCCGTACATCTCCCGGCTGAGGCCACCGTTGAGGGCGGGGTGGCGAGCCGCGGTCTCGAGATCCCGCCAGTAGCGCTGGATGACCTTCGCCCGCGAGAGCGAACTCGCACCGCTCACCGTCAGGAGAAGCTGCACCGCCTCGCTCAGGCATCGGCACGCGTAGCTGGAATCCATCCGTACGCGTGTGCGCTCGACCATGTCCGGCTGCTGTCCTGCCGCAGCAGCTGCGCCGACGAAATCCGCGGATCGGCTCATGTGCAACCAGGCCGAGTCGATCAGGTTCATGGCGTCGGCAAGCGTGGCCTGCACGCTCGGTGAGTCGGCAAGCCGCGTGTAGATCGACATGGCGAGGGGCTTGCCGCCATCGACCAGTTCCATCGTCTGCGCGAAGACTGCTCGGGCGATTCCGTGCAGTGGCGCGACGAGCGCGAGGCTCAAGGAACCCGTGGGGATCCGGTACACCGGCTCGCCGGCCCGGGAGGCCCCCTCCGCGATGTCGGCGAAACGGCGGATCCGATGGTCCGGTACGAAGACACGCTCGCCTACGAGTGTGTGGCTGCCGGTTCCGCGCATCCCGACCATGTCCCAGGTGTCCTCGATGGAGAGGGAGTCGCGAGGCACGATGGCAAGGGCCTGGTCGATCGGCACATCGTTCTCGTCCAGGATCGGCATGCCGATCGCAGACCAGCCCGCCTGATAGCAGCCGGAGCTGGAGGGCCAGCGACCGGAAACGATCTGGCCGCCCTCGGTGCGAGTGGCGGTGAGGCCGAGCCCGGTGAACGAACCGCACATGGCCACATCGGGGCCATCACCCCACACCTCGCGGCGGACGGTGTCACCGAACGACGCCCCGATGTGCTGAATGCCGTAGGAGAGGGCCACGACCCAAGCGCTCGACGGGCACGCGACGGCCACCTCGGACACGACGGCGATGCAGGTTGCCAGGCCGGCCTCCGATCCGCCGACGGCGCGAGGCACACCGAGACGGAAGAGGCCCGCCGCGCGGAGCGCCTCGGCGGCTTCGGCGGTCAGCCGGCTCTCGCACTCGGCCCGATCCGCGTTGTCCCGCAGCACCGGTGCGATCGCCCGCACGGCATCGAGAAGCGCGGCGCGAGTGCTGTCGGTCGAGTCGTTCAGGGTCGGCGCAAGGTGTGGTGCGTGCATGAGCGGCACTCCAAGGCGTGCAGGCAGATACGGCGTCCGGACGGTCGTTCGGAGGGCTACGAATCCCTTGCCTCTCAAGCCGACTGCACCGGCGGCGCCGGGGCCACCGAGTGTGGACGAGATCACCTCGCCCCGTCACCGCAGGCTTGTTCAGCTCTCCAGGCCGAGCCGGCGTCGCAGCCCGCTCGCACGCCCGACCGGGCGCTGCACCGCTGCGCGGACGGCTTCCTCCGTGCCGACCACCCGAACGAACTCCCGCGCCCTGGTGACGGCGGTGTAGAGCAGCTCCCGGGTGAGCAGGGGTGACTCGGCCGGGGGCAGCACCACGGTGACCCGGCGGAACTGGCTGCCCTGCCCGCGGTGGACCGTCATGGCGTGCACCGTGGCCACCTCCGACAGCCGCGCCGGCGCGTGCAGCGTGGGCGGCCCGCCCCGCGCGAAGGCGACCCGCAGCCCTTCGGGCTGTTGCACGACCACGCCCGTGTCGCCGTTGAAGAGGCCGGTGTCGTAGTCGTTGGCGGTGACCAGCACCGGGCGGCCGGGGTACCAGGGGCCGGCCGGAGCGCTCCCGCGCGGGGCGCCTGCGCGTGCGGCGTGGGGGCTGCCCAGCCAGCGCTCGATCTCCATGGTCCACCGCGCCACCCCGTAGGGGCCCTGCCGGTGGGCACACAGCACCCGGTGCTGTTCGAGCGCGGCGAGGGCGGTCTCGACCTCACCCGCGGCCGCCGCCCTGGCCAGCTCACGCCCTGCCTGCACGACGTCGTCGCGCACCGCCTCGGGTGCCGCCGCGAAGGCGAGATCCGGGCGGCCACTGCGCAGCAGGGCGACCGCGGCATCGGCGTCGCCTGCCTGCACCGCCCTGGCGAACTCGGCGATCGCGCCGCCGAAACGCCAGACGTGGTCGAGCGTGACGACACCGTTCACCACCCCGCCGGGCAGGCCGAGTTCGGCCAGCGCCGCATCGAGGGCGGTCTCGGGACGGCCGGGAGCGCGGGCGAGATCGCCCAGCACGGCTCCGGCCTCGACGGACGCGAGCTGATCGGGGTCGCCGACCAGCACCAGCCGAGCCTGCGGCCGGACGGCCTCGAGCAGCCGGGCCATCATCGTGAGCGACACCATGGACGTCTCGTCCACGACCACCACGTCGAACGGCAGCCGCTGGGTGCGGTCGTAGCGGAAGCGTCGGGTGCCGGGCCGCCACCCGAGCAGCCGGTGCAGAGTGGCCGCCTCGGGCACACGCCCTCGCAGCTGCGCCGGAAGCTCCGCCGCCACCGCCTCCTGCAGGCGTGCCGCGGCTTTGCCGGTGGGGGCGGCCAGTGCGACGCGGGGTGGCGGCCCGGGCTGGTCGTGCAGCAGCGCCAGCAGCCGCGCCACGGTGGTGGTCTTGCCGGTGCCGGGACCACCGGCCAGCACGGTGACCCGGCGCAGCGCACTCACCGCCGACGCGAGCCGCTGCTTCTCCGATCCGGCGGCCGGGAAGAGCCGGTGGAGCCCGGTGGCGAGCCTCGGCAGGTCGACCTGCGGCGGGGCGGCTGCCGCCCGCTCAGCAAGCGAGCACCGCACCTGCTCCTCCTCGCGCCAGTAGCGGTCGAGGTAGAGCAGCCCGTCGACCGCCCGCAGCGGCCGGCCGGGCGGCGCATCCGCCCCGTCGGCGACGAGCGGTCCGGCCGTGCACATCGCGAGCCAGCCCGCGGGCTCCGGCCAGGGCAGGGCGGACACGTCGACGAGCTCGTCGCCCTCGCCCAGCACGGTGCGGCTGACGTCGGCGAGGTCGACGCACACCGAGCCCTGCCGCACCGCCCGCACGGCCAGCGCCACCGCGAGCAGCACCTCCTCGCGCGCTTCACCGCCGAGCCGCCCCACCCTCGTGGCGACGTGGACGTCGGAGGGCTCCAGCACCCCCGCGGCGTTGAACGCGGCCAGCAGGCCGGTGGCCGAGTGGGCGAGGCGCATGTCCCCCGGATCGACCGGTGCGGCGGCTGCGGCGGCACCATCGCGCGTGGGTCCGGCCGCGGCGGACGTCGGCCCGGCGAGGGCCTCGGCCACTCCGGTCATCGCGAGACCTCGCCGTCGAGCAGCGCGGAGAGCTCCACCACCAGCGCCGCGGGCGGATTCCAGCTGAACACCCCGCACGGAACACCGTCGACCACGGGGGTGTCGGCGCCGCACATACCGCGGACGAACAGGTAGAGCACGCCGCCCAGGTGGCGCCCCGGTTCGTAACCGGGCTGTCGCCAGCGCAGGAACCGGTGCAGCGCGACCGAGTACAGCAGCGCCTGCAGCGGGTACTGCGCCGCGATCATCGCGTCGGCGAGACGCGCTGGCGTGTAGTGGGCGGAGGTGAGTGGCGCCCGGCCGTCAGGCCCGAGCGGGCCCAGCCAGTTGGTCTTGTAGTCGACCACCGCGAACCGCTCGTCCGGCAGCCGGAGCACGGCGTCGATGCTCCCGGTGAGGTAGCCACGCAACTGCTGTTCGGGAAGCCCGGCGAGGACATCCGGGTAGCCCACCAGAGGGTCGTCGGCCGCCAGGTGGCGGCGCAGCAACGGCGCGACCGCACCGAGCGGCACGGCGGCGCCGGGCCCGTCGCCGCCTGCGAGGGGGAGCTCGAAGTCGAGCTCGGCGAGCCGGTGGCGCGGGGCGATGTCGGCGAGCCGGAGGCCACCGGCGAGCGGCCCCATCGGCGTGAGCGCCGCAGGCAGCAACGCGGCGGCGAGCACATCGGCATCGACGCCGGGGGTGGGGTGCAACGCGAGCTGCTCGTGGGCGTGGGCACTGAGCTCGGTCGGCAGGTCGGCCGCCGTGAGATCGGCCGCCTCGAAGATCGCATGCACGAGGGTGCCGAACCCGGCACCGACCGGCAGCTCGCCCATCGGCGACGCCAGGCCCTCGCCGTCGGCGGGCTGGTCTGTCTCCCCGATCACGCCGACCGTTCCGCCGCCGTCCGCCTCCTCGCTCTCCGGGCTCCCCTCGTCGTCGGTGCCGGGCTCTTCGGGCTCGCTGCCGACCCCGGGACCGTGGCCCGCGGTGGCCGTGAGCGCGCTGTAGGAGGTGCGGCGCCAGTCGCCCTCGAGCCGGCGCGCGAACTCGGCCGCCCGCAGGTCACCCGGCTCGGACCCGGCCGCGGTGAAATCGGCGGCGGGCCGCAGCCCGACCTCCTCGACCGCGATCTCCGCGCGGGCCAGCTCGCGCAGCGCGGCCAGGGCCGCAGCGTCGGGCGGCACCCGGTAGGCCTCAGCGGGGTCGGTGCCTTCGGCCGGTCGCCCGATGAGCAGCCGGTGCACCGGCGACGTCGCGGTGGTGGTGGCCGGCACCCACCACGTGACCACCTGGGAGCGCGCACGCGTGAGCGCCACATAGAACAGGCGCAGGTCCTCCCCGGCCTCCTCGAGCCGATGCCGCGCGCACCGTTCCTTCCACCCCTCGCCGGTCTCGCCGCCGACGTCGAGCACGCGGGCGCCCGACTCGTCGTGCAGCAACGGCACCTCGGGGTCGCGGACGTTGCGGTCCCACCCGAACGGCACGTAGACGATCGGGAACTCCAAGCCCTTGCTGCGGTGGATGGTGATGATCTGCACCGCGGCGGCGTCGGACTCCAGGCGCCTGCTGCGCTCCGCGCCGACGTCCTCCGCGGCGTCGGAGATGCGGTGGCGCAGCCAGTCGGTGAGCGCAGCCGGGCCGAGGTGCTCGGCCACGGCCGCCGCGTGCAGAGCCTGCGCAACGTGGCGCAGGTCGGTGAGCCGACGCTCGCCGTCGGATGTGGCGAGCAGGCGACGGGGCAGCGCCGTGGCGGTGGTGACCGCCTCCAGCAGGGCCGCGACGCCGCGGTCGTGGAGCACGGCGGCCCACGCGCGCAGCGTGCCGCCGAGGGCGTCGAGCAGATCGTCGGCCCCTGGACCGCACAGCTCCTCGACCGTGTGGCCCAGGAAGCAGGTGAGAGCAGCCGCGCGGGCGCGGAACGCCCTCGGCTGCTCCAGCGCCTCGAGCAAGGTGAGCCACTCGCGGGCGATCGGGGTGCCGAAGACGCTCGCCGTGCCCGAGAGCACGGCCGGGACACCCGCCGCGGCCAGGGCGTCGCGAATCCGCGAACCCTGCTCGTTGGTGCGTACCAGAACGGCCACGTCGCCCGGCACCACCGCTTCGCCCGCGACGCGGGCCGGGCTCGCCAGCAGCGCGGCGATGTCGGCCGCGGCGTCGCGTGCGACGAGGTCGCGCGCCGGGCCGACGACGGCGAGGTCGCGCTTGGGCGCCCGGGGCAGCCCGACGCGGGACACCACTCGGATCCGCAACGGCGCGTCGACCGGTGCTCCGGCCAGCTGCCGGTCGTGATGCGCGGCCTCGACGGGATGCACGGTGATGCGCCGGTCGCCCAGCGCCGCGCCCGCGAACACGACGTCGAGCGCGGTGAGCAGCGAGGCGTCGCTGCGCCAGTTGCGGGCGAGTGTGGCGTGTTGACGTGCGCTCTCGGTGGCGTCGAGGTAGCTGACGACGTCGGCGCCACGGAAGGCGTAGATCGCCTGTTTCGGGTCGCCGATCAACACCAGCGTGGTGTGCTCGTGGAAGGCGCGGCGCAGGATGTCCCACTGCACCGGGTCGGTGTCCTGGAACTCGTCGACGAGCACGACGCGGTACCGGTCGCGCAGCCGCTGCGGCGCACCCCGCGCAGGGTCGGCCAGCGCGTCGGCGAGCCGGGTGAGCATGTCGTCGTAGGTGTAGATCCGCTGCGCCCGCTTGCGGCGGGCCACCTCACCCCGCACCGCGACGGCGAAGCGGTGGCGGACGTGCGCTGTGCTCCCCGGGGTGGCGTCGAGGGGCTCGAGCCGCGCCTGCCCGTCGTACACGGCGTGGCGGGCCAGCACGAGCGCCTCTGACCGGCTGAAGGCGGGCGTGCCTGCGGCGTGCGCGCCGTACTTGCGCACGTAGAAGTCGTCGACCACCTCGGTGAGCAGGTCGTCGATCGAGTCGACGAACACGGCGTCCGGATCGCCGTCGCCCGCGACCCCCAGCCCGGCGAGCATCTGCTGGCAGAACTGGTGGGTGGTGGCGATCGTGGCGGCGTCGAACTGGGCCAGAGCGCGGGCGAGCCGGGCTCTGCGGGCCGCGACCTCGTGGTCGGCGGCGTCGGCCAGCAGCCGGACCACCTCGTCGTCACCACTGCGCGCCGCGGACGGGTCGGCCAAGGCCCGCTCGGCCGACACGAGCCGCTCACGGACCCGTTCGCGCAGCTCCTGGCTGGCCTCCCGGCCGAACGTGACCAGCATCAGCTCGGGCAGCGTGGCGTGGCCCTCCGCGACGTAGCGGGCGGCGAGCGCGGCGATCGTGAACGTCTTGCCGGTGCCGGCGCTCGCCTCGAGGACCGTGGTGCCGGTGGGCAGGGGACCGCAGACGTCGAACGAGGCCGGGGCGAGTACGGGGGTGCGACCGATGGTTGTCGTCACAGCCGTACCACGTCCTCTGCCGTCAGCAAGGGTGCCCACAGGCGCATGGCGAGCGCCCCGAACCGGGTGGGCTCGCTCCCGGGATCGCCCGGCCCGACGAGCACGTCCGGCCCCGGCGCCCGCCCCCAGACCCGTACGTGCGCATCGTCGGCCTGCTCGGCACCCGCGCCGTTGGTCCACTTCCGCAGCGCCTCGTCGAGGGCCGCCTCGGCGTCGGCACCGCCGCGCCGGACCGAGGCGTAGGTGTGGCCCGCGACGGTGGGCAGCGGGAGCGGCTCCCGCAGGCCCGCACGGTGGAGCTCCACCAGTTCGGCGAGCAGCTCGGTGGCCTGATCGGGATCGAGCGGGCCCGCGCTCGCCCTGCTCAGCCCGAACCGCGTGCCCCGGCCGATCGTGATCGCGCACCACGGCTCCCGGCTGGACGCGGTGAGCGCCAGGAGCCGGACCCACGCCCGCATGCGCTGCTTCGGCGCCAGCCGGGAGAACTCGACGCGCACCAGCGCCGTGCCGTGGAGTCCGCCGAGCGTGCCCACCACGCGGACGCCGCCGGGCAGCGCGACGTCCACGTCGCGATCCGCTGCCTCACCCACCAGGAGCGGCGCCGCGGCGGCCACGAGCGGCTCGACGTCGTCGAGCACCCGGCGGAGCACGGCGTCGCCCAGCGCACCCGGGGGCAGCTCCCCGCGCCGCCACTCCGCCTGCCGGCAGTGGTCGAGATCGTGGCCGGCGAGCCGGTCACGCAGCAGCCGGTCGCCGATCGCCCACGTGGCCAGCCCGTCGAGATCCACCGGTAGCGCGTCGGACGGGTCGTCCTCCCCGGCGAAGAGCGACAGCCCGACCCGCTGCCGGAGGAACTCCTTGACCGGGTGCTCCAGGAACGCGACGAGATCGTCCAACGCCACGACCTCCCGCTCGACGGGCGGGAGCGGCCCCCGCACGAAGGGTGCGGGCGGCGCCTTCGTGCCGGCTGCCGCCCGCGCTCCGGCCAGCTCGGTGCGGTCGAAGCTGAACGGGCCGGGCGTGGTCAGCGCTCCCGGGGTGAAGTTGCGGGCGTCGAACGGCTGCAGCGGATGGCGCACCATGACGTGCTGACGACCGGCGGGACCGGCGGTGGCCTCGATCGTGTCGAGCAGCTCCCCGAGCGGCACCGCGGGTGGGCGCCGGGCTCCTGTGCGCTCGTCGGCCCCCGAGTGCACGACGACGAGATGCTCGGTGGCCGCGCAGATCGCGTCGAGCATCAGCTGGCGGTCCTCGCTGCGGGGATCGCGCTCGCCCACCAGGGGATCGCGTGCGAGGACGTCGTCGCCGTCGGGGACGCCGACGCGGGGGAACACCCCGTCGTCGAGCCCGAGCAGGCAGACCACCCGGTGCGGGACCGACCGCATCGGCACGAGCGTGGCGACCGTGAGCGTGCCGGTGCGGAAGTTGGCGCGCGTCGGCCGGCCGCGCAGCCGCTCCGTGAGAAGCCCCCGGATGTCGGCAAGCCCGAGTGGGACGGTGGCGGCGTGGGGTCCGGCGGCACGGGCGGCGTCGGCCAGCTCGCCGCAGGCCTGAGCCGCCTGCCAGGCGTCGGTGGTAGTGGTGTCGGTGAGTGCGTCGAGCCCGGCGACCAGCGCCGTGACCCACTCGTCGAGCGTGTGATCGCCCGCCAGCCGGGCCAGGGTGGCGGCCAGCCGGTCGACGAACTCGGCCAGGCGCCCGATGCGCTCGACGTCGCCGGAGTCGACCTCCTCCAGCGGCAGCGCGGTGCCGAGCCACCCCTGCTCCCCGGAGCCGCCCGCCATCGTGACGCCCAGCAGCAGCCGGTCGAGCCCGGCGGACCAGGTGTTCTGCGCGAACCCGTCGAGATGGAAGGGAGCGCGGTGGGGCCCGTCGAGCCCCCAGCGCACCCCGGAGCGGACGACGAGCTCGCGCAACCGGTCGAGGTCGGTGTCGTCGAGGCGGAAGCGGCGGCGCACCGGGATGGAGCCCAGCAGGTCGAGCACCTGGGACGCGGTGAGCCGGGCGTCGGCGAGCTCGAGGAGCTGGGAAACCGTGTCGAGCAGGGGGTTGACCTGCCGCAACGCGCGGTCGGCCAGCCGGACCTGCAGCTGGTGGCCGGGATGGGTGTGCGCGCCCGCGGCGTCCGGTTCGGCGAGCCCGAAGGCAGCGGAGATCAACGGCGCGAACGTCTCGATGTCGGGGCACATGACGAGCACATCGCGCGGTTCGAGCGTGGGGTCGTCGTGGAGCAGCCCGAGGACGATCTCGCGCAGCACCTCCACCTGCCGGTCCGGGCCGTGGCAGGAGTGGACCTGGATGCTGCGGTCCGCCGGGTGCAGCGGGGCATCACCGCTGGGTGGCTGGTCGTCCCTCAGGTCGCGCTGCAGCCTGCCGAGCAGGGTGGGGGGAGGGTCGGGCAGCGGGTGGTGGTGGTCGACGAGATCAGGGGCCGACCCCGAAAGCCGGACCTGGAGCTCACGGACGTCGCGCCCGAGCGACGACAACAGCGGATGCCGCGGCAGAGCCGCGGTGGGGTCGGCGCGCCGGAGCGGAACGTGGCCTACGGGGGCGACGGCGCTCCAGAGCGCGGGGGAGGGGTGGGCGAGCCAGAGGTGCACCTCACGGTGCTCGGCGAGAGCGGCGATCACGGCGAGGTGCTCGGCCGGCAACCGGGTGGGGCCGAACAGCGACAGCCGTGGCGGCAGCGGCGCCGCCGCGGGATCCGCACGCAGGGCCGTGCACGCGGCGCCGACGCGTTCGGCGGGGCCGGGGACGCCGATCCGCTCCCGCAGCCGCCGCCACAGCTCCGGCTGCCACGCAAGATCGGCGGCCCGCTCGCCCGGGACGCCCTCGCCCGCCTGCCAGCGGGCCAGCATGTCGGGCCGGGCCGCCGCGTAGGACGCGAACAGATCGGCGAGGTGGCGAGCCGTGGCGTGCCTACGGCCGCGCTGGGATCCGCCGTCGCGGAGGTGGACCCCCAGCGGCGCGCACCACGGCTCGCCCGCGCTCTCGTCGATGACCTCCAGCAGTGGCCACACCGCCCGCTCCGGACGCCACGGGTCCTCCCGTGGGTCGATGCCGACGGCGCCCCCGATGGCCACCGCGACCACTGCTGCCGGCGACGGGAACGCGACCCCCGCGCACACACCGTCGCCCCGCCCCGCCGCCGCGCCCAGCCGGTGCGACAACCGCTGCGCCAGCCAGCGCTCGATGCCCTTCGCCGGAACCGCGACGACCTCGTCGGCGAACGGATCGTCGAGCGGATGGGCGAGGAGGTCACCAAGCGCATCGGCCAGTGCGTCGGCCCGCTCGGACCTGTGCACGTGCAGCCCCACTCGGATCACCCCCCTCCCTCGTGAGGGACAAGGTAGGTGGCGGGTCGGACAGTTCCGTACGCGGGCGGCTTTGTCACTGACAGTGAGCTCTTCGGAGAAAAGGACACGATGGTGGTATCCCGCTACTGCCGCGTAAACGGGAAGCTGTGCCTCGCGATCTTCTGATGGTGCGAAGTGCAGGAGGAGCCCGGACATGAGCGACGCGATCCCCGGACCGGGAGTGCCGGAGCAGCGCGGCGTCCGTGATCACGCCCGTGGTGAGGTTCTGCACCGCCACGCCCGCCTGACCAAGAGTGGCCGGCCGATCTTCTGCACACCCAGCCGCGCCGAGATCGAAGGGCACATGCTGCCCCGCCAGAGTCGCGGCACCGACGGCAAGGTCATCTACCCCACCCGGGAGGCAGCGGAGGCCGCCGCTCGTGAGCTCGAGTCGCTCGGCTCACGGCTGCTCCGCTCATACCGATGCGGCCGGTCGCGAGGCGGGCACTACCACCTCACCACCGACACCGGGTTCCGCGCCGGCCAGACCCCTCTGCACCTGCGCATTCCTCAGCAGCGTCCGCCCCTGTCCGCCTGAGCCGCCTCCGCCCGGAGCCCTCCCCGATGGTGCTCCGGCCGGAGCGGGCTCAGCGGCTACCGGACTGATCCGGCCTGAGGACGCCCTGCCGCGGTCGCCGGGCGGTGACCCGACGACCAGCGTTGATTCAGTTCGACTTGCGGGCGGTACGGCGAAGGGCGATGGCACCCGCGCCCGCACCCAGCGTGGTCAGGCCACCGAGCACCAGCAGGCCGGGGAGCAGCTCGTCGGAGCTGGATCCGTCGCCCGTCTCCACGCCGCCAACCGGGGGAGTGGGGACCTGCGGAGCGCCGCCACCGCCGCCGCCGCCGCCACCGCCGTCGTTGTTGTCGTTGTTGTCGTCGCCATTGCCGTTGTCGTCGCCATTGCCGTTGTCGCCGTTGTCATCACCGTTGTCGTCACCGGTGTAGGCGAAGTCCTCGCACGCCTGCCCGTCCGAGTCCGCGTCGAGGGAGGTGATGTTCTCGTCGCTGCTGTCAGCGGACTCGAGCGCGCTCTGGGCCTGCTCCTGCGAGGTGAAGCTCGCGCAGCCACCCTCGTCCTGGGCATACGCGAGGCCGGCCATGGAGATGGAGGAAGCGGCGGCGAGGATGACTGCCGCCGCGGTCGTGCGAACGCGCATGATGCCTTCCCTCAAATGTTCGAGCGGACGCCGCCAGCACTGAACGTGACGGTCGCTGTACCCGCTGTCACGCCCAACGCAGGCCGCCAGAGGCGGATACGGGCCTTCAGGACAGGACGCCCGGATCGGATGACCGGTTGCAGTCTGTGATCGCTCTCGCCTGACCTGCATCGGCTCGATCGCGATGGCAAGGTGATTCCGACCCCCGACACAGCACCGCAGGAGCATTCATGTCGATCGATCCCCGCGCCGGAACCCCCGCCCAGGCAGGCGATCTCGTCGACGTCGACGCATTACTGGCCGCGTACCACGACCGTCACCCCGACCCGTCCGACCCGGGTGAGCGGGTGTCGTTCGGGACGTCCGGGCACCGCGGTTCCTCGCTGCGCACCACGTTCAACGACGATCACATCGCCGCCACCAGCCAGGCGATCTGCGAGTACCGGGCGGCCCACGGCACGACGGGCCCGCTGTTCATCGGCCGGGACACACACGCACTCTCGGAGCCGGCGTGGATCACCGCCATCGAGGTGTTCCAGGCCAACGACGTGCACGTGCTCGCCGACGGGGACGACGCCTTCACACCGACGCCCGCCGTCTCCCACGCGATCCTCACCCACAACCGGGCGCGGGTGAGCGGGGTGGCCGACGGGGTCGTCGTCACGCCGTCGCACAACCCGCCCGCCGACGGTGGCTTCAAGTACAACCCGCCCGACGGCGGCCCGGCAGACACCGATGCCACGAGCTGGATCGCCGCGCGGGCCAACGAGCTGCTCGCCGGGAAGCTGGCCGGCGTGCGGCGCAGCCGGATCGATCGCCAGGAGCTCGGGCGCTACGACTTCCTCGGCGAGTACGTCTCGGACCTGCCCTCGGTGCTGAACCTCGACGCCGTCCGCGACGCGGGTGTGCGGATCGGCGCCGACCCGCTCGGCGGCGCGAGCGTGGCCTACTGGGGCGCGATCGCGGAGCGGTACCGGCTGGATCTCACCGTCGTCAACCCGGCCGTGGACCCGCAGTTCGGCTTCATGACGCTCGACTGGGACGGCAAGATCCGGATGGACTGCTCGTCGCCCTACGCGATGGCCTCCCTCGTGGAGCGCCGCGGCGACTTCCGGATCGCCACCGGCAACGACGCCGACGCCGACCGCCACGGCATCGTCACCGCCGACGGGCTCATGAACCCCAACCACTTCCTGGCCGTCGCCATCGGCTACCTCTACGGCCACCGTCCCGGCTGGTCGCCCGCCGCCGGCGTCGGCAAGACCGCCGTGAGCTCGTCCATGATCGACCGGGTGGCAGCCGACCTCGGCCGCAAGCTCGTGGAGACGCCGGTCGGGTTCAAGTGGTTCGTGCCGGGGCTGATCGACGGCACCATCGGCTTCGGGGGCGAGGAGAGCGCCGGTGCGTCGTTCCTGCGCACCGACGGATCCGTCTGGACCACCGACAAGGACGGGATCATCCTCGCGCTGCTCGCGTCGGAGATCGCCGCCGTCACCGGGGAGACGCCGAGCGAGCGCTACCGCGCGCTGACGGAGAAGTTCGGCGAGCCCGCCTACGCCCGAATCGACGTGGCGACCGATCCGGAGTCGAAGGCCAAGCTGGGCAAGCTGTCGACGCAGGACGTGACCGCCACGGAGCTGGCCGGCGACCCGATCACCGAGCGGCTCACCTCCGCGCCCGGCAACGGCGCCCCGCTGGGCGGGCTCAAGGTCGTCACCGAGGGCGGATGGTTCGCGGCGCGGCCGTCGGGCACGGAGGACGTCTACAAGGTCTACGCCGAGAGCTTCCGCGGGACCGAGCACCTCGCCCGGATCCAGGACGAGGCCCGGCAGGTGGTGCAGACCGCGCTGAAGGCGTGATCGCGGGCCCCGAGGGCAGGCCTCAGGGAGCCGGTGCCGGGGTCGGCGCGCTGAGGTCGGTGGCCGAGCTGTGCGGGGCGCCGAGGGCGAGCAGGACGGCGGCCATCGCGAATGTCGCGAGCTCCCCCCGTCGCCCGGATTGCTGCGGCGCTTCAGGGCGGGCGTCCGAGGCGAGCTCCGGCGGCTCCTGCCGCTGTTCCGGGACGACGATCCAGTGCTTGGGTGCTCCGGACCAGCTCGAGTAGGGGTCGCACATCGCCGCTGTTCTCCTCCGCGCGGACGGGCGGCGACAGCCGCCCGATTCCTACTCGCACCGCGCGAGACCGATGTGACGTGGAGGTTTCGCGGCCACCCGAACGGCTGATCGGTCAGGGGCGACGTGCTCGCGCGTCGCACTCGACACGCGGCTGGGCCCCGGTGGCGGGCGCGCGCAGCGCAGCCGCCGGACGTCCGCGCCACCGCACCGCCTCGCGGCCGGGCACACCGGCACGGGAGAGCGCGAACAGGGCGAGCTCCCGGTGTGCCGGCTCCTCCACCCGCTGGAGGTAGCGCATGATCTCCTGCGCCGCGGCCCGTCCGCTGCGGGCGCGTACCCAGGCCGTCAGCTCGGCGTCGACGACCTCGGGGCGCAGGCCCGTGCAGCGCACGCAGACGTACTCGATGTCCTCGTCGGCCATCTCGCCGGCGAGCGGTGCGTGCACTCCCTGGTCGGTGAGCATTTCCTGCACGGCCCAGAGGCCGATCGGGGTCAGCGAGACCAGCGTGGGGTCCGGGTCGTCACGGCCCGCGAGCTCGATCAGCTCGTCCTGGTTCTCACCGTCGAGGCTCTCGGACAGGTGCACGGCGCCGAGCAGCTCCAGCGCGTCGAGCAGGGCCGTGACGTCGCGGCGCCACAGCCGGTGCTCGACGTCGCCTGCCAGGTCGTCGACGACGCATCCCATCCGCTCGTTGACGGTGTCGCGCACGACGCGGTGGAACAGCTCCACCGGGATGGGGTCCCCGCCGGCGGAGTAGAGCTGGAACAGCAGGATCGGGAAGGCCTCCCCGAGGCTCATCCCGAAGAGCGACGGCGCGCCGAACACGTTGCTGCCGCCGAAGTGCTCGCCGATGCCTCCCACGGCCTCGAACGCCCGCCGCCACAGCTCGATCGGCCGGCTGAGGATCGGAGCCGCGCTCTTGACCTGCAGCAGCCGTCCGCGCACCACACGCACGAGCCGCGCCTGCCTGGCCCAGTGCAGCAGGAGGCTGATCTCCGGGAGGTCGTCGCTGGTACGGGCGTGGTCGCGGCTGAAGTGGTCGAGGTCGAGGGCGTCGGCCACCGCGCGGGCGTCGGAGAGCAGGAGCCTGCCCTCCCGCGTGACCGCGCGTCCGGCCCGCACCCACCGCGTGAACGCGCGCAGCCGGGAGACCGCGACGCTGGAGTCGGCGGCCGCCAGCATCTGCGCGGCGCTGGGCAGGAGCACGGGCGCCAGCTCGGGCCGCGTGGGTTCGGTGGTCTCGTTCTCCTGGCGGCGCCGGATCTCGTCGAGCGCATCCCGGTTGATCTCCAGCTCCCCGGCGTGCACCTGCGACAGGAACCGGGCGACGGCGGCGGGGTCGGCCGTCGCGACGCCGTGGCGCAGCATCTGCACCGCCCAGAACGTGCCGAGGTCGTGGTTGCGCTCGTCGTCGAGGGCGTCGTGCAGGGCCGGCGTCGAGTCGGAGACCTGCGCGTGCAGCTCGGCGGGCGCGTCGGAGCGGGAGTCGAGCCAGTCGTGGTCGGCGAGGAAGCCGATCAGGGCGTGCAGCGCGGTGGGGACGGCGTCGCGATCGTCCTCGAGCAGCGCGACCGTGCGCGGGAACCACACGGCCAGCGCATCGGCGACGTGCTCGCGCGTCCAGTGGCCGAGGCGGCCGTCGACGCTGTGCTTGTGGTCGAGCGCCGCGGCCACGAGTGACGGTTCCACCTCGATGCCGCGTCGGCGAGCCCAGGCGACGATGTGCAGGCGCAGGCGGTCGCGGACGGCCGAGTACTCCTCATGATCGTCGGAGCGGAAGACGAGACGCACTCCGCCCACCCTGTCAGCAGCCTCCGAACGGACTACACCCGGGGCGCCGCCAACGTTGTTGCGCGGGGTGCTAGCCCCGCCGGTCTTGCCGCTTCGTCGCCGTTCACCCTATCCTCGGAAAGCGCTTACACGCGCGTCGACCGACACCGGGCCGTTCACCGCCGAAGCCCGGAGAGAGCAGGTAGAGCCCATGTCAGGACCCACCGTCCGCATCGTCATGAACGGCGTGACCGGGCGGATGGGCTACCGCCAGCACCTCGTCCGGTCCGTGCTCGCGATCCGTGACGAGGGCGGGGTGCTGCGTCCCGACGGCACCCGCCTCCAGGTCGAGCCGGTGCTCGTGGGTCGCAGCCGCGACAAGCTGGCCGACATCGCCCGCCGCCACGACATCGACCTGTTCCACACCGATCTCGACGCCGCTCTCGCCGAGGACGGAGCGTCGATCTACTTCGACGCCCAGGTCACGAGCGAGCACAAGAAGGCGATCCTGCGGGCGATCGCCGCGGGCAAGCACGTCTTCACGGAGAAGCCGCTCGCCGAGTCGGTGGACGAGGGCATGGAGCTCGTCGAGGCGGCCCGCGCCGCCGGGATCGTCGACGGAGTGGTGCACGACAAGATCTATCTGCCCGGCCTGATCAAACTGAAGCGGCTGATCGACGCCGGGTTCTTCGGCCGGATCCTGTCGGTGCGCGGGGAGTTCGGCTACTGGGTGTTCGAGGGCGACATGTTGCCCGCACAGCGGCCGAGCTGGAACTACCGCGCCGAGGACGGCGGCGGCATCACGCTCGACATGTACTGCCACTGGAGCTACGTGCTCGAGCATCTGTTCGGCGGCGTCGAGGCCGTGATGACCAGGTCCGTCACGCACATCCCGCACCGCTTCGACGAGCAGGGCAACCGTTACGAGGCCACCGCCGACGACGCCGCCTACGGAATCTTCGAGCTGGCTGGCGGCGTCATCGCCCAGATCAACTCGTCGTGGGCGGTGCGGGTGGACCGCAAGGAGCTCGTCGAGTTCCAGGTGGACGGCACCCACGGCTCGGCGGTGGCGGGTCTGTTCGGGTGCCGCATCCAGCACCGGGTGCGCACGCCCAAGCCGGTGTGGAACCCCGATGTGCCGACCGACCAGGACTTCCGCGCCCAGTGGGAGGAGGTGCCCGACAACCAGGAGTTCACCAACGGCTTCCGCGCCCAGTGGGAGCGCTTCCTCCTCGACGCCGACGCGGGACGGCCCCATCCCTACGACTTCATGAGCGGAGTGCGCGGTCTGCGACTGGTGGCCGCGGCGCTGAAGTCCTCGGCCGAGGGCGTGCGCGTCGAGCTGCCGGGAGCGTCGGCATGACGCAGGTCGCCCCGCGCATCGGCCGGCGGATCGACCTACCGGTCGCCGGGGGCGGCTGGCGCACCGTCGAGCTCGCCGAACCCCGGCAGTGGGCCGAGCACCCCGGGCCCTACCGCAGCCGGGTGGCCTTCGCCGCCGCTCACGTCGCCGCCGACCCGTGGGGCGAGAACGTCCCCGGTGCTCCCGCCGCGGTCGACTGGGACGCCACGCTCGCGTTCCGCCGCCACCTCTTCTCCTACGGCCTCGGCGTCGCCGAGGCGATGGACACCGCGCAGCGCAACATGGGCCTCGACTGGGTGGCCGTCCAGGAGTTGGTGCGCCGCAGCGCCGAGCAGGCGAGGACCGACGGCGCCCGGATCGCGGCGGGAGCAGGCACCGACCACCGCACCGACCTCACCTCGATCGACGGCGTCATCGCCGCGTACAGCGAGCAGGTCGAGTTCGTGGAGGGAACCGGCGCCCAGGTGATCCTGATGGCCTCGCGCCAGCTGGCTGCGCTCGCGTCCGGCCCGGACGACTACCTGCGCGTCTACGACGAGCTGCTGCGTCAGGTCAGGGAACCGGTGATCCTGCACTGGCTCGGCGAGGCCTTCGACCCGCAGCTGCGCGGCTACTGGGGCTCCACCGACATCCCGGCGGCGACGGCGACGTTCCTGCAGCTCGTCGAATCGCATGCGGCGAAGGTCGACGGCGTGAAGGTGTCGCTGCTCTCGGCAGAGCACGAGATCGGCTTGCGCGCCGCGCTCCCGGCGGGTGTGCGCCTCTACACCGGCGACGACTTCAACTACCCGGAGCTGATCCGCGGCGACGGCACCCACCATTCGGATGCGCTGCTGGGCGCGTTCTCCGCCATCGCCCCGGCGGCGTCGGCCGCACTGGCGGCACTCGACGACGGCGACGTCCACCGCTACGACGCGGAGCTGGCCCCCACTCTCGCGCTGTCGCGGCACGTGTTCGCAGCGCCGACCTTCTACTACAAAACAGGCATCGCCTTCCTGGCCTGGCTCTGCGGCCACCAGCCCGGGTTCACGATGGTCGGCGGTCTGCAGTCGGCGCGGTCGATCGTGCATCTCGCGGAGGCGTTTGCGCTGGCCAACGACGCGCGGTTGGTCCCGGACCCGGAACGCGCCGCCGAGAAGTTCCGCGGGCTGCTCGCAGTGGCCGGGGCGACGCGGTGACGGCCGTCCTCGACGTTCCCAGCGGCGCGCCCGCGCGTATCGGCACGCCCGAGCCGGGGGACCCACGCCTCGCACGGCTGTCGCTCAACCAGCGCACCACCGCACACTGGAGCCTGCGCGAGGCGGTCGACGGCGCAGTGGCAGCAGGCCTACCTGCGATCGGGCTCTGGCGGGAGCCGGTGGCCGAGGTCGGGGTCGACACCGCCCGCCGCTGGGTGGACGACGCGGGCCTGCGCGTCTCGTCGCTGTGCCGCGGTGGGTTCTTCACCGCGTCCGACCCGGCGGCCCGCGCCACCGCCCACGAGGACAACCTGCGCGCGATCGACGAGGCCGCGGCGCTCGGCACCCGGGCGCTGGTGCTCGTCCCCGGTGGCCTGCCGGCGGGCGACAAGGACCTCACCGGGGCCAGAGCGCGGGCGGCCGAGGCGATCGCGGCGCTGGTGCCGCACGCCGTCGAGCGGGGAGTCACGCTCGGCATCGAGCCGATGAACCCGATCTACGCGGCCGACCGCGGGGTCGTCTCCACCCTGGCGCAGGCACTGGAGATCGCCGAGTCGTTCGCTCCGCACGAGGTCGGCGTGATCGCCGACACCTTCCACCTCTGGTGGGAGCCGGGGGTGCACGCCCGGATCGCCGCGGCGGGTGAACGGATCCTGAGCTACCAGATCTGCGACTGGATCACCCCGCTCCCGGCCGACACGCTGCTCGCGCGCGGGATGATGGGTGACGGCCACGTCGACTTCCCCGCCTTCACGAAGGCGGTTGCGGCATCGGGCTACACGGGCGACGTCGAGGTGGAGATCTTCCACGCCGACGTCTGGGCCGCGCCGGGGGACCAGGTGCTCGCCACCCTCGCGCGCCGCTACGTCGAACTGGTGGAGCCCTACCTCTGAGCCGGTGTGTCTGCTGGAGACTCAGTCACCGCTGCGACGCAGCGGTTTCCGCGCCACGTAGACCACGGCGGGCGGCAGGTTCCTCCACACCGCCGGAGTGATCGTCACCTCGCCGAAGTGCGCGCGCAGGTCGGCGAGCTGCCGCCGGGCGGGAGGTGCCCAGCGCGTCCAGGTGTAGGCGAACTGGGTGAAGACGCCGCCGGGTGCGAGCGCGTCGGTGATCACGGCGTGCAGGCCGCGCCCGTCCGGGCCGGGGGAGTAGGCCACCCACGGCAGCCCGCTCACCACCCCGTCGACGGCCGTGATCCCCCGGTCGGCGAGCAGTGCGGGCAGCTCACGGGCGTCGCCGAGCACCACGTCGACCTCGGGGTGGCGCTCCCTGAGCAGCTGCGCCCAACCCGGGTTGAGCTCCACGGCGATGTGCCGGACCCGACCGCCGGTGCGTTCCTGGATGGCGCGGGTGAACGCGCCGGTGCCCGGGCCGAGCTCGACGACCACGGGGTCGCCGGTGGTGGCCAGAGGCGCCGTCATCCCGGCGGCGAGCGCCGCCGAACTGGGGGCGACAGCCGCGGTGTTGAGGGGGTGACGGACGAACTCGCGCAGGAACAGGCCGGTGTCTGCCCACGGCGACCGCGACATGATCAGCACCGTAGCGGGGTACCGCCTCGGAGCCGCGCGCCGGTACCGTCGAGGTGATGGCTGTCACCTGAGGGGGTACTCGTGCATCCGCACCGACTGCAGCAGCTCGTCGCATCCGTTCCGGACAACATCACTTCGGAGCAGCGCGCCCGTCTGCTCGCCCACGTGCAGACCTCGGACGGCTGCCGTGCCCGCGCGGCCCGGGTACGCCACGAGCTGAGCCAGGCCCTCGACGGCGGCGACTGCGGCGTGGACCGTGCGCTCGACCTGGCCTGCGAGCTCGACACCCTCGATCGTGTCCAGGAGCGGGTGGACGGGTGGCTCGGCGTGCTCGTGGACGAGCTGACCCATACGCCGCGCGTCGTGCGCTACGACGACGGCGTGCCGGCCTGACGGTTACTCCCTGAGCTGATCCTCCGAGGGCGAAACCGGGCAGGACGGCGCCGTCAGCGGTCCTACGGTCGCCCGATGGACCTCCTCGAGCTGGCACCCCGACTACACCTGCTGCGCTTCTCGGTGGGCCAGGCCTACCTGTGGCAGGACGGCGACGACCTGACGTTGATCGACACAGGACCTGCCGGTTCCGCACCGGCCATCGCCGCCGCGGTCCAGGGGCTCGGCACGCTGCGGCGGGTGGTGCTCACCCACTTCCACGACGACCACACCGGCTCCGCTGCCGAGATCGGATCATGGCCCGGCGTCACCGTGCTCGCCCACGGTGCCGACGCGCCGATCATCCGCGGGGAACGGCCAGGGCCGCCCCCCGACTTCAGCGAGGCCGAGCGCGAGCTGCACGCCCGTGTCGCGCACGGCCTGCCACCCGCCCCGCCTGCCCGCGTCGACGTCGAGCTGCACGGCGGGGAGGACCTCGACATCGGTGCGGGCGCCCGGATGCTGCACGTGCCCGGCCACACCGACGGCAGCATCGCCCTGCACCTCGCCGACCGGGTGCTGTTCACCGGCGACGTGATCGCGGAGCACGGCGGAGAGCTGATGCTCGGCCCGTTCAACCTCGACCGCGACCGTGCCGCAGCGTCGATGCGCAGGCTGGCCGCCCTGGACGTCGATATCGCGTGCTTCGGGCACGGTGACGCGCTGGTCGGCGGGGCAGGTGAGCGGCTGCGTCACCTGCATGGGTGAGGATGGGGGCAGGTGACCCCTACGGAGAGGTAGCGACGTGCGTTCGGTGCAGGTGGTGCGGTTGGACGGCCCGGCGGCGGTCGAGGTGCGGGACGTCCCGGAGCCTCAGCGACGGGCCGACGAGGTGCTGATCGAGGTGCGTGCCGCCGGCGTGAACTTTCCGGACGTGCTGCAGAGCAAGGGCCTCTACCAGTACAGGCCCGATCTCCCGTTCGTCCTCGGTTCCGAGGTGGCAGGCGTCGTGCGGGAGGCGCCCGACGGCTCGCCGCTGCAGCCGGGACAGCGGGTCGTCGCCTTCGCCGGCACCGGCGCCTTCGCCGAGGTCGTGGCGGTGAACGCCGACCACGTCCTGCCCCTGCCCGACGAGGTGTCCTTCGCCGCGGGCGCGTGCCTGCCGATGAACTACCTGACCGCACACTTCGCGCTGCTCGTGCGCGGCCACCTGCAAGCGGGCCAGACGGTGCTCGTGCACGGGGCGGCCGGTGGGGTCGGCACGGCGTGCATCCAGCTCGCGGCGGCACTGGGCGCCCGGGTGGTGGCGGTGGTCTCCACCACCGAGAAGGCCGAGGTGGCCCGCGCCGCAGGCGCCCACGAGACGGTGCTCGCCGACGGGTTCCGCGACGCCGTGAAGAGCCTCACCGCGGGTGCGGGCGTCGACCTCGTGGTCGACCCGGTCGGTGGCGACCGCTTCACCGACTCGCTGCGTTGCCTCGCGCCGGCGGGCAGGCTGCTCGTCATCGGCTTCACCGCGGGCGAGATCCCGACGGTGCGCGTGAACCGGCTGCTGCTCAACAACATCGACGTCGTCGGCGTCGGCTGGGGTGCCTACGCGCTCGCCCGGCCCGGTTACCTCGCCGAGCAGTGGGCCGAACTGGAGCCGCACCTGCGATCGGGTGCCCTCGATCCCGTGATCTCCGAGACCTTCCCGTTGGTGCAAGCGGCGGATGCCCTGGCCCGGATCGACGAGCGCAAGGTCACCGGCAAGGTCGTGCTCGAGACGTCCTGAGTGCGCGGCCGCGAGACCACCTCCGGCCCGCGGCCGCTCCACCGGTCAGGTGCGCTCGGGTGGGGTGGCGCCGCCGGTGGCCCCGTTGCTGCCGCCCGCGTCCTCGACCGACCCGTGCATTTCCGGGTGCGGTTTCACCGAGACCACGAACCCGTCGCGGTAGTGCTTCGTGCCGTAGTCGACCGCCTGCTCGACGACGGCCACGGAGCGCCGGTCGCGCAGCATGAGCGCATCGTGGCGCAGGTCCTTCGCCAGCGCCACGCACAGCACCACCATCACCACGGCGAACGGCGCGGCCATGATGATCGTGATGTTCTGGATGCCGGTGAGCGCCTCGCCCTCGTCGCCCACGAGCAGCATGATGATCGCGATCGCACCCATCACGACGCCCCAGAACACCACAACCCAGCGGGCGGGGGCGATCGAGCCGCGCTGCGAGAGGGTGCCCATCACCACAGCTGCGGCGTCGGCACCGGACACGAAGAAGATCGCGATCAGCACCATCGCGATGATGCTGAGCACGTTGCCGAGCGGCAGCGTGTCGAGCAGCCCGAACAGTTGGGCCTCGGTGGGCTGGGAGGCGAGGTCGGTGCCGCTGCGCTGCAGGTTGATCGCCGCGCCGCCGAAGATCGCGAACCAGAGCAGGCTCACGAGGCTCGGGATGAGGATGACGCCCGTGATGAACTGCTTGATCGTGCGACCGCGGCTGATCCGGGCGATGAACATGCCGACGAAGGGGGTCCAGGAGATCCACCAGGCCCAGTAGAAGACCGTCCAGCCGGCCAGCCATTCGGCAGTGGCGTCGCCCCCCGTGGCGGCGGTGCGGGCAGCCATCTGCGAGAGGTTGCCGAGGTAGTCGCCGATGGCAGTCGGGATCAGGTTGAGGATCAGGATGGTCGGCCCGGCGACGAACACGACGATCGCCAGCACCGCGGCGAGCACCATGTTGATGTTCGAGAGCCACTGGATGCCCTTGGCGACCCCGGTGACGGCCGAGCAGATGAACGCGATGGTGAGCACCGCGATGATCGCCACCAGCAGCAGGTCGCCCAGCGGCGGCAGCCCGTAGGCCTGCAGGCCACCACCGAGTTGCAGCGTGCCGAGCCCGAGTGACGCCGCGGAGCCGAAGAGCGTGGCGAAGATCGCGAGGATGTCGATCGCCCTGCCGAACGTGCCCTCGCTGCGCCGCTCGCCCAGGAGAGGCGCGAAGGCCGAGCTGATCAGCTGGCGGCGACCCTTGCGGAACGTGCTGTACGCGATCGCGAGCCCGACCACCGCGTAGATCGCCCACGGGTGCAGCGTCCAGTGGAAGAGCGTGGTGGCCATCGCCACGTCCAGCGCCTCGGCCGAGTCCGCGGGCACGGTGCCCGGCGGCGGGCTCGTGAAGTGGGCGAGCGGCTCGCTGACGCCGTAGAACATGAGGCCGATGCCCATTCCGGCGCTGAACATCATCGCGACCCACGAGACGGTGCGGAACTCGGGCTTCTCGCCGTCGCGGCCCAGCGGGATCTTCCCGTACCGGCTGACCGCCAGCCACAGCGCGAACACCACGAAGCCGCTCGCGGCCAGTACGAACGCCCATCCGCCCGCGTTCATGACGCCGGCGAGCACCGCGGCGGCGACCGCGCTCAGCGTGTGGGTGGACAGGGTGCCCCAGGCGATGAATGCGACGACGAGCGCCGCAGCCACGCCGAAGACCCACCAGTCCACCGGCTGGCGCTGCTCGGCCGAACCTCCGGGCGAGGCCGTAGCCGGCGGGGTGGGATCACTACCCCTGGGTGTCTCGCTACTCCTGGGTGTCTCCGAAACGGTCATGGTCTGCGGCCCCGCTGGGCGGGGCATCCCCCTCACGTGCGGATGAAGCGGATGAACGGGCGACGTTCGCGGATGGGCCACATTGCGTCCCCGACGTGGCGCCGTCAACTTGAGTGCGGACTACCGCAACCTTCTCGTTGCCTGGAAGGCGGGAACGTGAAACCTGCCGGTCAGGCGAAACGGCCCCACCCGTGCCAGGTCTCGATCTCGAGCACGCCGGTGACGCGGGGCCGGTCCCGTTGCGGGTACGGCTTGCCGATGTAGTGCTGGGCGATCTCGTCGATGTCGCGCAGATCGGGATCGTCGTGCAGGGTCAGCCTGCCCTGCAGGCTGACGTGGCTGCCCCAGTCGTCGCCGTCGAGCACCGTGATCGACACGCGGGGGTCGCGGCGGATGTGGTCGAGGCGACGGCGCTGCGCGTCCATGTTCACCAGGAGCTCTCCGTCGCGGAAGAGGTACCAGGTGGCCACGGTGACCGGTGCCCCGTCGCTGCGCACGGTGCCGATCACCGCAGGGTTGGCCCGGTGCAGCATCTCGACGATCTCGGGTGCCAGCTCGCGTTTCGGTTTGCTCATGGCGTGATCGTCACCCATCACCGCCGCGTGCGCAGTGCCAGGTCGAGCGGGTTGTGGCTCGCCGCGGAACTACCTCACTGCGGCCCCGATTGCCCGGAGCGCTGCTGCTCGGCGACACGCTGCAGCAGCGGGGAGAGGCGGTGTTCCACGAGCGTGCGCATCACGAGGGAGGTGTTGGTGCGCTCGACCCCCTCCGTGGCGAGCAACTGGCCGGCGATGCGGTACAGGTCGTCGGCGTCGCGGGCGACGACCTGGACCAGCAGGTCGGCCGGTCCGGACAGCCCGAGCACCTCCACCACCTCCGGCACCTCGGAGAGCGCTGCTGCCACCTCGTCGAGCCGGCGCTGCACGACCTGCACCGTGACGAAGGCGGTGAGCGGGTAGCCGAGCGCGGCTGGGTCGATCCGGCGCTCGAACGACCTGACCGCGCCCCGCGCCTCGAGCCCCGACAGCCGGGCCTGCACCGTGTTGCGGGATAGCCCGAGCCGCTCCGCCAGCGCGAGCACCGACGCCCGTGGGCTCTCGTCGAGCGCGAGCAGCAATCGCGCGTCGGTGGCGTCGACACCCTCCGCGTTGCGCATTCTGCCCGCTCCTTTCCCACGCTGATCGTTTGTTCTTGAGCAGTCTGCTCAATCATGCCGCCATCAGTTGTGCAGTCATCGTGGTGATGGTGCAGTTGAGCGGCAACTTTGGTCAGGAGGGCGTGATGACGAGCATTGAGGACCGGACGGGCGTCGCCGGGGGTGCGTCCGGAGCCGATCCGTCGGAGGTGCTGCGCGAGATCGAGCAGCGCGTGCTCTGGCTCGCCACCGCGATCGTGCACCACGCCAACCGCGTGCGCCCGAATCCGAGTGGGCTGAAGGTGGGCGGACACCAGGCGTCGAGTGCGTCGATGGTGACGATCATGACGGCGCTCTGGTTCGAGCACCTGCGCAGCGGCGACCGGGTGTCGGTGAAGCCGCACGCCTCGCCGGTGCTGCACGCGATCAACTACCTGCTCGGGGAGCTCGACGAGCGCTACCTGACCACCCTGCGCGAGTACGGCGGACTGCAGAGCTACCCGAGCCGCTCCAAGGACCCCGACCCCGTGGACTACTCCACCGGTTCGGTCGGCATCGGCGCGACCGCCCCGATCTGGGGGGCCCTCGCCCGCCGGTACGTCACCTCCCTCGGAGCCGACCCGGGGACGGGTCGCCAGTACTCCCTGGTGGGGGACGCCGAGCTCGACGAGGGCGCCTGCTGGGAGGCGATCCTCGACCCCATGGTGGCCGAGCTGGGCGAGGTGGTGTGGATCGTCGACCTCAACCGGCAGTCGCTCGACCGCGTGGTGCCCAACATCGGGACCCCCCGGCTGCAGGGCATGTTCGACGCCGCCGGCTGGCAGGTGCTCACCGTGAAGTACGGGCGGCTGCTCGAGAAGCTCTTCACCCGGCCCGGCGGCCCTGCCCTGCGGCGCCGGATCGACGAGATGCCGAACCCGGAGTACCAGCGTCTGCTGCGCTGCACCCCCGCCCAGCTGCGCGAGCGACTGCCCGGCGACGACGCGGAGCTGGCCGGGCTCGTGGCCGAACTCGACGACGCGACACTGCACGCCGCCATCCGCAACCTCGGCGGCCACGACCTCGCCGCACTCGGGGACGCCTTCGCGGAGATCGACGACTCCCGCCCCACGGTGATCTTCGCCTACACGGTGAAGGGCTACGGGCTCGCGAGCGAGGGGCACCCCCAGAACCATTCCTCGTTGCTCACGACCGAGCAGATGGAGCAGCTGGGCGCGGTCGTCGGAGCCTCCGTGGACGATCCGTGGGCGCGGTTCCCGGCGGGGAGCGCCGCGGCCCGGCTCTGCTCCTCGGTGGGTGCCCGGCTGCGCAGGGAACCGGTGGTGCGGGGCGCCGTGACCGGGATCCCGGCCGACATCGGCCGCACGCCCTCGGGCACCGCCACGACGCAGGCGGCGCTGGGCCGCGCGCTGCTCGACCTCACCCGCTCCGCACCGGAGGCCGCCCGGCGGGTGGTGACCCTCTGCCCGGACGTCAGCTCGTCGACGAACCTCGGCGGCTGGGTGAACAAGGTGGGGGTGTGGTCGGCGCGCGAGCGGGTGGACTGGTTCGCCGACGATCCCGAGACGATCCTGCACTGGCGCGAGCGGCCGACCGGTCAGCACCTCGAGCTGGGTATCGCCGAGACGAACCTCGTGGGGTTGCTGGGGGAGCTGGGCGCCACCTGGAGCCGCTGGGGTGAGCCGCTGCTGCCGATCGGCGTGCTCTACGACCCGTTCGTGGAGCGCGCGCTCGAACCGTGGTCGTTCGGGATCTACGCGGGCGGCCAGTCGATCCTCGTCGGTACGCCGTCGGGGGTGTCGCTCGCGCCGGAGGGCGGGGCGCACCAGTCGATCAGCACGCCGTCGGTGGGGCTGGAGCAGCCCGGCTGCATCAGCTACGACCCCGCCTTCGCCATCGACGTGGAGTGGACGCTGCTGGCGTCGCTGGCCCGGCTCGGCCGCCCCGACGGGACCTCGGCCTACCTGCGCCTCTCCACCCGTCCGGTGGACCAGACGCTCGCCGCGGTGCCCACCGACCCCGCCGCCAGGGAGCGCCGCCGGCGCCAGGTGGTGGCCGGTGCGTACCCGCTGCGCCGGGCCACGCAGGACGGGCGGGCCGTGGCTCCCGCGTTGACCATCGCCGCGATGGGTGCGGTGGTGCCGGAGGCACTGGCCGCGGCCGAGCGGCTGGAGGGGCTGGGCACACCCACCGACGTGGTCTGCGTGACCAGCGCCGGGCTGCTGTTCGACGCGCAGCAGGCACGCGGCGGACGCGGGGACGCGGAGACCTGGATTCTCGACGCCGCATTCCCGGCCCACCGCGCGACGCCGCTGGTGACCGTGCTGGACGGGCACCCCCACACGCTGGCCTTCCTGGCGGGGATCAACCAGGTGCGGGCCGCCCACCTGGGGGTGTCGCGGTTCGGGCAGTCCGGCGATCTCGACGACGTCTACCGCCACCACGGCCTGGACGCGGGCACCATCGTGAGTGCGGGGCTCGACCTGACCGCCTGAGCCGTCCCGGTACGCGAGCCTCATCTCGCCCGCCGGCCCAGCACGGGCTGGCCGCCTTGGCGTGCACGGAAGCCCTCGTCCCACGGCCAGTGGTCGTGGTCGTCGGCCCACACCACTTGCAGCGCGCGCACTGCGGCGCCGTAGAGGGCCTGGGCCATGGCCAGGTGGATCTCGGGATGGTCGACCTCGACGAACTCGACGAGCGGCCCGCTGACGAGCCGAACCTGATCACCCGGCGGCGGCGCGGTGGCGTGCACCAGGTGCGCCGCGACGCCGTCGAGCAGCGCTGCGGCCCGGGCCGCAGGCAGCCCGGTGGTGACGAGCTCCGGGCGCTGGTGGGACGTGAGCCCCACGGTGTACGACCACGGGGGCCTGCCGCGCTCGCCGCGCACGCCCTGCACCACCCAGCAGTGCTTCCGGACCAGCCGGGCCATGCGCGCCAGGTACTCCTCGGGGGTGAGGGCGGGGTCGTCGCACTTCCAGCACATCGGTTCCTCCTCGGTCGGTCGACTCCGACCGGGCAACCGTGACCGTCGCCACCGACGGCGACGGGCCTGCGCGGCGCGCTGCCGAGGAGTTGTCCACAGGGCGGTTCAGCTGGACTGGGCGCCTCCCCGTCCCTCGTCGCCCTCCCCGTTGTCGCCGCCCCTGTCGCTGTCCTTGTCGTCGTGGCCGGCCAGGAACCGCTCCACCTCGGCGGCGAGCTCGTCGGCGCTGGGCAGCTCGCCCGAGAGGCCGAGACTCGATCGGTCGCCGCGGCCGGTGGACACCGTGTCGTACTGCCGCTCCAGAGCCTGGACGACCTGGCGCACCTCGTCGGAGCCCGCCACCTGCTCGGCGATCTCGGCCTCGGCGAGCTCAGCGGCCTTGGACAGCCCTTCTGTGGGCAGATAGAGCCCAGCGGCGATCCCGATGTGGTCCAGCAGCACCCGGGCGGCCTGCGGGTACTCCGCGCGCGCCAGGTAGTGCGGAACGTGGACGGCGAAACCCATCGCGTCGAGCCCGGCCTCACCGAGGCGGAACTCCATCAGCCCCACCGCGCTGCCGGGGACCTGCGCCGTGGCGAACCACGCCTCGTGCCCCTCGGTGAGCTCGGGCCGCGTGCCGTGGACGGTGACGCCGATCGGACGGGTGTGCGGCACGGCCATCGGGATCGCGGTGAGGTTGATCACCAGGCGCACGCCGAACCGGCGCACGATCTGCTCGACGGCGACGCAGAACCGTTCCCACTGCACATCCGGCTCGGGCCCCGTGAGCAGCAGGTAGTCGGTGTCGCCCGTGTCCTTCAGTGCGACGACGTCGAGCTGCGGCCGTTCGTAGGCGGCCCAGTGGTCGGACTCGAAGCGCAGAGGAGGCCGCCTCGATCGGTAGTCCACGAGCTGGTCGATGTCGAAACGCGCCACCGTCCGTGCCTCACGGTCCGCCAGGATCGCGTCGACGGCCAGCTGTGCCGCGTTCCCCGCGTCGACGAAACCTTCGAGCGCCACGAGTAGCACGGGCTCGTCGACCTCCGGCGCGTCAGCCGCCACCTCGTAGAGCTCAGCCGGGTCCAGCACCGCACACCTCCGGTTCCTCGACGGGGTCCCACCCCGCCCGTTGCAACGTCGCACGGTCCGGGGATCCCCGGCGAGCAAGTCTCCCCCGTGCAACGTGAACTTCCCCGCACAGCATCCCGTTCGGGCATCCGTGCCCGCACCATGAGGAGGAAATGAAACTGCATCATCGCGTCTGGGTGGTCTGGGCTGTCGGTCTGGCCGCGTATCTCGTCGGCGTCATGCATCGCACCTCCTTCGGCGTGGCCGGACTCGACGCGGCTGCCCGCTTCACCGCAGGTCCGGAGGCGCTGTCCGGGTTCGTGGTGCTGCAGTTGCTCGTCTACGCCAGCCTCCAGATACCCGTCGGTGTGCTGCTCGACCGGTTCGGCGCCCGGCGGCTCGTCGTGGCCGGGGCGTTCACGATGGCCGCCGGTCAACTGATGCTCGCGCTCGCCACCGACCTGCCGCTGGCGATCCTCGCGCGCGTGCTGGTGGGCGCGGGCGACGCGCTGACGTTCATCAGCGTGCTCTCCGTGGTCACGGCCTGGTTCCCCGCCCGGCGAGTGCCGCTGATGACGCAGCTCACCGGCTTGATCGGCCAGCTCGGACAGGTGCTGAGCGCCGTGCCGCTCGCCCTGCTGCTGCACGGCTCCGGCTGGACCGCGGCGTTCGCGTCGGCCGCCGGGCTGGGGGTGGCCGTCGCGCTCGCGGCGCTGGCGGTGGTGCGCAACCGGCCGCCGGGTGCTCCCGCGCCGCCACCGGCGGCCTCTCTCCGTGAGGTGGTCGACGGGCTCGTCTCGTCGTGGCGGGAGCCGGGCACCCGGCTCGGGTTGTGGACCCATATGGGCACGCAGTTCTCGGGCACGGTGTTCGCGCTGCTCTGGGGCGTGCCGTACCTGGTGGTGGGCCAGGGGCTCTCGTCCGCCGCGGCGAGCGCGATGCTCGCGCTGCTGGTCGGCGTCGGCATCGTCGCGGGGCCGCTGTTCGGCGAGTTCACCGCCCGGCACCCGCTGCGCCGGTCGTGGCTGGTGCTCGCGGTGATCGGGACGACCGCGGTGATGTGGACGGTCGTGCTGGCGGTGCCGCCGCCGGCTCCGCGATGGCTGCTGGTGCTGCTCGTGTGCGTGCTGGCGCTGGGCGGCCCGGCGTCGATGGTGGGCTTCGACTACGCCCGCACCTTCAATCCCGGGCACCGCCAGGGCGCGGCGGTCGGCATCGTGAACGTCGGCGGGTTCTTCGCGTCGCTGGTCGTGTCGCTCGCGGTGGGTGTGGTGCTCGGGCAGATCGGTCCGGACGGTGGGTACAGCCCCGACGCGTTCCGGGGCGCCTGGATGGTGCAGTACGTGATCTGGGGCCTCGCGCTCGTCGGTGTGCTGGGGGCCCGCCGTCGCGCTCGCCGCAAGCTGGCGGTCGACGGTGTTGTGGTGCCTCCGCTGCGTGAGCTGTTGGCCGCGCGGCGCCGCGCCCGCTGACCGTCCCGACACGCGCCTCACACGCCGGACCCGAGCCCGTCACCCGATAGTGATAATGCTTATCATTCCCGAGTATCGTAAAGTCGATCTTGGGAGGCAGGGTGCGAATCGCGTTCGTCGGCAAGGGCGGTAGTGGGAAGACGACGTCGGCGGCGGTGTTCAGCCGCTACCTGGCCGAGCTCGGCCGTCCGGTCGTCGCGATCGACGCCGACATCAACCAGCATCTGGGCGCGGCTCTCGGTGACGACGGGCCGCCACCGCGCGCGCTCGGCTCCGACCTGGTGTGGCTCAAGGACCACCTGCGCGGCACCAACCCGCTCATCCCCTCCGCCGACATGATGATCAAGACGACCCCGCCCGGGCCGGGTTCGCGGCTGCTCGACCTGGCGACGGACGGCGAGCTGCTCCAGCGGTACTCGGCCGTCGCGGGCGGCGTGCGCTACCTCGTCACCGGCGAGTTCGACGAGGCCGACGTGGGCGTCTCCTGCTACCACTCGAAGACGGGCGCGGTGGAGCTCTACCTCAACCACCTCGTCGACGGCCCGGGTGAGTACGTGGTGGTCGACATGACGGCGGGCGCCGATGCCTTCGCGTCCGGCCTCTTCACCCGCTTCGACCTGACGGTGCTGGTGAGCGAGCCGACCAAGCGCGGTATCGGGGTCTACCGGCAGTACGCCGAGCACGCCGCCGGTCACGGCGTGGCGCTTCGGGTGGTCGGCAACAAGGTGGCGGACCCGGATGACGTCGACTACCTGCGTGAGCACGCGGGTGACGCCCTGCTCGGATGGTTCGGCCAGTCGGCGTGGGTGCGGGCGGCCGAGCGCGGTGAGCCCGCACCGATCACCGCCCTCGAGCCGGCCAACCTCGCGGTGCTCGACACCGTGCTCTCCACGCTGGACGACCAGCGACGCGACTGGGCGGCCTACCACCGGGGCACCGTGGAGTTCCACCTGCGCAACGCCGCCGCCTGGGCCAACCGTGCGGTCGGTGCCGACCTCGCCGCACAGGTCGACCCGGAGTTCGTCCCCGGGCCGGTCACGGTCCGGGCCGCAAGTGTGTGACCGAACGATCCGTCTGCATTCAGGAGGTTCCGTGTCTCTCGACGTCCCCGCCCACGTGCTGACCGCAGCAGAACGCGGCGAGCTCGACGACGCGCAGTTCGTCGCGGTCGTCCGGGACTCGCTGCCCTATGCCTGGGAGGTGGTCACCGCGGCCGCCGAGGACCGCGCCGCGCGACCTGACGCCCGGTTCGGCGAGCACGAGGTGCCCCCGCCGTCGGAGGGGGAGCGCGGTCAGCTCCTGCGGGCGCTGGCCAGCAACGCGATCCGGGGTGCGCTCGAGCGGCACTTCGGCGTGGTGTTCGCGTTCCAGAACTGCCACCGCGTTGCGGCGTTCGCCCCGGCGGACGTCGACGGTGCGGCGTACCGGGAGTTCATCAGCCCGCGCGGCCAGGTCCTCAACCAGAGCCCGGAGCTGCGGGACTGCTGATCCTGCGGTGGACATGACCGTGCGCGGGCCCCGCGCCCCGGGGGGGCGGGGCCCCCCCCACGTCCCCCTGATTATTCGGCGAGCAGCCGGTAGATCGTCCTGCGTGCCTCGGTCAGTGCCGTGGTGGCTGCCGTGATCTGCTCCGGGTTGCCGGCGGCCATCACCTGCTGGGCTGCGGCATGGAGCTGGCCGAGCTGCTCCCACAGCTCACCCGCCCCGTTGTCGTCGCCGTCGTCGCCGCCCACCGACGCCCAGACCGCGTCCAGTTCGTCGCGGTGCTCCTCGACGTACCGGGTGCCCTCCTCGGTGAGGTGAACGACCCGGCGGCCATCGGCCTGCTCCACGCGGACCAGGCGCTCGTCCTCCAGCTGGGACAAGGTGGGGTAGACCGATCCCGGGCTCGGGCGCCAGGCTCCGCCCGTGCGCTCGCTGATCTCCTGGATGATCTCGTAGCCGTGTCGCGGCTGCTCCGCGACCAGGGCCAGCACGGCGGCGCGGATGTCGCCGCGGGCTGTCCGGCGGCCGCGCCTTCCGTGGTGGTGTCCCGGAAAGCCACGGGGAGGCATGCCCGGGCCGAAGCCCGGGCCGAAGGGGGGTCGGCCACGGCGTTCATGCCGCCTGTGGCCGCGCCGGCCGTGGTGCCCGTGGTCGCCGTCGTCGTCCGGGCCGTCGAACGGCCGTGGCGGCACGATCGCGCCCATCGCAGCGGCCATCGGCCCGGCAGGCGGCATCGGGTGTCCGTGCCCGTGCCCGTGTCCGTGCCCGTGTCCGCGGCCGAAGGGGTTGCCTCGCAGGCCTGCGCCCCCGAAGCCGGGGAAGGGAAGGTTCCACGCGGGGTTCATCGCGTTCATCTCGTGATCTCCTCGAACGGTGCGAGCCTCCTGCCCTGATGGCAGCGAGTAGCTCGTGTGCCATCACGATATATCGCGATACGGTGAAGACCTATCGCATGTGACGCCGGTCACGTTCTAGCGGGCGCCGCGAAGGCGAGCAGCTCCTTGTTCAGCCGGTCCTTCTCCGTGACGTACAGCCCGTGCGGCGCACCGGCGTAGACCTCCAGCCTGCTGTTCGGCAGCAACGCGGCGGTCGGCCGCCCGGTGACGTCGATCGCCGCCGACGCGTCGGCGTCGCCGTGCACCACCAGCGTGGGGATGTCGATCGAGCACAGCTCCGCCCGCAGGTCGACGCCCATCGTCTGCAGGGTGGCCGTCTGCACCTCGAGCGGGGTGACCAGGATCGACCGGATGGCGTCGTCCACCAGCGCGGGCGAGAGCCACGCGCCGGTGCCGCTCGTGGCGAAGTACGCCGGTGCCCCGTCGTGGAACCACTTCGGGCGGTCGGCGCGCAGTGCCGCCACGATCGCCTCCAGATGCTCCTGGGGCACGCAGCCGGGCGCCATCCCACCGACGTACGCCGCGCGGTCCACCCGGCCGGTGCCGTAGCGGGTGAGGTAGCGCGTCAGCTCCAGAGTCCCGAGGCTGTGCGCGACGAACACGACCCGGCGCAGGTCCAGCCGATCGAGCAGCCCGGCCAGGTCGCCTGCGAGGGTGTCGAGGTCATATCCCGTGCCCGGGACGTCCGAGCGGCCGTGGCCGCGCCGGTCGAGCGCGATGCAGCGGTATCCCGCCTCGCGGAAGGCCGCGACCTGGTACTCCCACATGGTCGAGCTCATCGACCAGGCGTGGACGAACACGGCCACAGGTCCCGTGCCGCCGCCGTCGTAGTAGTAGAGCCTGGTGCCGTCCGCGGCCTCGATGTGCGGCATGTCGTTTCCCTTTCACGTCTGCCCGATGTGTCGATGTCGACGATCGGGCATGACGCGTGGCCGGTCGATTACGCCAGGGGTAACGAGGTGCGTCACCCGCTCGGGGGGCCCGGCTCGGGAGCGGGGCTGATAGGAACACGGAGCCGGTCGTTCGAGCAGTCGCGCGACCGGGTGAGGACCGAGGAGGTCGGATCACATGCTGCTGAAGATCCTGGGCATCATGGTGGTCATCTGGCTGGCCCTCGCGGTGCTGGGAGCGGTGTTCGAGTTCCTCGGCACCGCGCTCGTGATCGGTGCCGTGGTGGTGGTCGGCATGGTCACGTACTCGGCCGTGAAGGCCGGGCGCTCCCGCCGTTCCATCGGTCGCTAGCGACCGGTGCCCGGAAGCGCGCCGCAGTTCTCGTTCACGTAGGCCTGAACCCGTTCGCGCGCGGCGGCGAGCTCCGGCGCCGCGAGCCGGGCGTTGAGCTGCGGGTCGCGGGCCACGGCCGCCCCGTTGCCGCCGTTGGCCAGTAGCGCATCGAGCTGCAGACCCATCGAGTCCACGGTGAGCTGGACGTCGTCGTGGATCTCGTCGGGGGCGGAGTTCAGCATCGCCGCGCCCGCGCGCCGTACCCCGTCGATGGTGTTCGTCAGCTCCTCGGGACTGCCGCCGCCGCGGGTGATCAGGGCCGACAGCGGCCGCACCGCGGCAACGTTCTGCTGGGCGGCGACACAGAACGGGCTCGAGGCCGGCGGCGCCGCACGGGTCGGCTCGCGGCCGTCGGCATCGGCGACGGACCCGCCGCACCCCGCCGCGAAGGCGCAGGCGACCAGCGTGGCGGCCAGCATCGTGGCACGCGGAACGAGACCCATCGTCACTTCCCCGAAAGCGATCTGTGGAGGTGCAGACGATAGACCTCGCCCGGATCGGTCCTTGTGAGGCGGCTGCCCCGAATGGGGGCACTTCTCCCGCCCGGAACGTTCTCGGCGTCCTGATCGTTGTTACGGACGTGCCCACCATCGGACCTCGCCGGATCGCGGCGTTCACAGCCCTCGGGCGTGTACTGGTCAGCGGACTCAGGCCGGGCGCCCCGGGGTTCGGCGATCGGCTGCGCTCGGTGCCCCGGATGCTGCGTGGTGCCTTCTCGGGGCGTTACCCCGACCTGACCCGTGGGCGGCTCGGGCTCCTGCTGCTCGCGCTGGCCTACCTGGTCTCGCCGATCGACCTCGTCCCCGAGGCGTTCCTGGCCCTGCTGGGCATCGGCGACGACGTCATCGTCGCGGCGTGGCTCGGCGGCGCCGTTCTCGTCGAGACCGAGCGGTTCCTCGCGTGGGAGCGCAACCAGCCGGTCGTGATGGACCAGCAGCCCGCCTGACGCGGGGTCGATCTTGTACCGCATCGGCGGCCCCTTACGGTGAGCGCCATGCCGATCCTCGAAGTCCATCTCGTCGAGGGGATGCACACCCCCGCACAGCACGCCGAGGTGCTCACGGCGATGAGCCTCCGCTGCGCGGAGCTGCTGGACACGCCCCTGGATCAGGTGCGTGCCTACGTCACGCTGCACCGGCCCGAGCACTGGGCCACCGCGGGCAGCCCCGCGTCGGGACGTTCGGCCCCCTACTTCACGGCCACGCTCCTGGAGGGCCGCTCGACCGAGCAGCGCCACCGGCTGCTCGGTGCCGTCACCGACATCATCGTCGACGTGCTCGGTGCCGACCGGCGGATGGTGCAGGGCCGGATCATCTCGGTGCGACCCGAGGACTGGGCGATCGGTGGCGTGCCGGCCACCGCCCGCCGCGGCGAGCCGCGCGCCCGCGCCGCCACCTGAACGAGCTCTGCCCTAGCGCTGGGTCCAGGGGCCCACGCCACCTACCCGCTCCACGGCGATCCGCACCACGAAGCCGGGCGGCGGGTCGGGCGGCAGCGGGAACTCGGCGTCCGGCCCGGCGTAGACCTTGACGAGCCGTTGCAGCAGCTCGGGCGCCCCACCCTCGGTGACCGTGGCCGTGCCGTGGATCACCAGGTTGTACTGCATCCCCATCGCGTTGCGCTCCTCGGAGTCCAGCGACAGGACGACGCGGGGGTTGCGTCGGAGGTTGCGAACCTTCCGGTGCTCGGGAAGGTGTGCCATCACGATCTCGTCGCCGTCGAGCCCGATCCACACTGCGCTGAGGTGAGGGCTGCCATCGGCGTTGACGGTGGCGCAGTGGGCGAGCCGCCCGGACTCGACCAGGGCACGAGCGCTGTCGGGAAGGGTGGCCACCGGCGCACCGTAGCGCGTGTATCTACCGGTCGCCGCAGATTTCGTGCCCCGCCAGGTGCCATCGCGGTCCTGATGGTAGGCATCGACCGTGGGAACGATGCGCGTGATCACGCAGCTGTCGACGGGCGGACCCGAGGTGCTCGAGGTCGGTGAGGCGGAGGTACCGACGCCGCTGCCCACCGAGATCCGCGTTCGCGTCGCGGCGGCGGGGGTCAACCCGGTGGACTGGAAGACGCGCGCCGGTGCCGGCATGGCCCCGGTGATCGGTCCGCCGCCGTTCACCGTCGGCTGGGACGTCGCGGGCACCGTCGACGCGGTCGGCCCCGGGGTCACCCGGTTCTCCGTGGGCGACTCGGTGTTCGGGATGCCGTGGTTCCCGCGCCAGGCCGGCGCGTACGCCGAGTTCGTCACCGCTCCCTCACGGCACTTCGCGCACCGGCCGGCCGGTCTGTCGGAGGTGGAGGCGGCCGGGCTCCCGCTCGCGGGGCTCACCGCGTGGCAGGCGCTGGTGGACATCGCGGGCGTGCAGCCGGGCCAGCGGGTCCTCGTGCACGGTGCCGCGGGCGGGGTCGGGCACCTGGCCGTCCAGATCGCGAAGGCCCTGGGCGCCTATGTGGTCGGCACCGCCTCCGTCGGCAAGCACAACCTGCTCAACGACCTGGGGATCGACGAGGCCGTGGACTACCGGACCGAGGCGTTCGAGAAGGTGATCGAACCCGTCGACCTCGTCCTGGACATGTTCGGCGGCGAGGTGGCCGTGCGCTCGCTCGACGTGCTGCACCCCGACGGCCGGCTCATCTGCCTGCCCTCAGCAGCAGCGGCGGATGCCGTGGCCGCCGCGGGGGATCGGGGCCTGCGCGCCACCGGCATGCTCGTGGAACCCGACGGCGACGGTCTCGACGAACTCGCCGAACTGGTCGGCGACCGGCGGCTGCGGGTGCTCGTGGCCGAGACCTTCCCCCTGGAACGGGCCTCGCACGCCCATCGGGCAGGCGAGCTCGGGCACACAACCGGGAAGTTGGTGCTGACGACCTGATCCGGCCGGGGTCAGCTCGTCACGTCGGTCAGCGCGGCGTCGAGGATCTCCAGACCACGGCCGATCTCGCCCTCGGTCGCGGTGAGCGGCGGCGCGATCCGGAACGTCCCGCCCATGCCGGGCAGCTGCACGATGTTCATGTGCAGGCCGAGCTCGGCGCACCGCTGGGTCACCGCGGCGCCGAGCGTGTCGGTGTCGCCGATGCCCGGTCCGGCCACCAGCTCCAGCCCGACCAGCAGGCCGCGCCCGCGCACGTCCCCGATCACCGGGTGCTTGCCGGCCAGCTCGCGCAACCCGTCCTGCAGGATCTTCCCGAGATCGTGCGCCCGTTCGTCGAGCCGGTCGCGGACCAGCACGTCGAGCACGGTGTTCCCGACAGCGGCCGGCAGCGGGTCGTTGACGTGCGTGGTGAAGAACAGGTAGCCGCGGTCGTGGGCCTCCTGCTCGACCTCCGCGCTGGTCAGAACGGCGGCGAGCGGCAGCCCGGCACCGAGGGTCTTGGACAGCGTCAGGATGTCGGGGACCACTCCGTCGCGCTCGAACGCGTACCAGTCCCCGGTCCGGCACAACCCGGTCTGGGCCTCGTCGAGGATCAGCAACATCCCGCGCTCGTGGCACTTGTCCCGCAGCGCAGCCAGGTAGCCGGGCGGGAGATCGACGACACCGCCGGAGCTCAGGATCGGCTCGACCAGGCAGGCGGCGAGACTGCCGACCGACTGGGCGTCGATCAGGTCGAACCCGAGGTCGAGCTGACGGCGCCAGTCGAGGTTCCCGTCGGCGTCGACGAGGTCGGGCCGGAACCGGTCCGGTACCGGCAAGGCGAAGTTGCCCGGCGCTGCCGGCCCGTAACCGGAGCGGCCTGCGACATAGGTGGCGTTCGCCGCGGCCTGGGTCATCCCGTGCCAGGACCGGGCGAACGATACGATCTCGTGCTTCCCGGTGACGAGTTTCGCCATCCGGATCGCGGCCTCGTTCGACTCGGCACCGGTGGTCAGCAGCAGCACCTTGTCCAGCGGAGCGGGCACGCTGTCGGCCAGTCGCCGGGCCAGGTCGACAACCGGACGGGACAGCATCCCGCTGTAGAGGTGGTCGAGCCGGCCGACCTGCTCGCGGACCGTTGCGACGATCGCCGGATGGGAGTGTCCGAGTATCGCGCTCATCTGACCTGAGGTGAAGTCGAGCAGCTCGCGCCCGTCCTCGGTGAACACCCAGCTGCCGGCCGCGCGGTCGATGATCCCTGGGCTGAAGGCCGCGCGGCCCGCGTAGCGGATCAGGTGACGGTCGGGGGCGGTGTCGTCCGGCATGGCGTCGACGGTAGGAAGAACGGATCTCTGCGTCCACACGACATCTGCCAGCGCCCCGGAGAACGATTGCGTCAGCGCACCGGCACACCTCGTCGCAGGGGGATGCGGGCGCGCAAGGATGCTCCCGCCGGGCCATCGACGACGGCGATGGTGCCGCCGTGGCGGACGGCGATGTCGCGGGCGATGGCGAGCCCGAGCCCGGACCCTCCCGCGTCCCGGGCCCTTGCCTCATCGAGCCGGGTGAAGCGGTCGAAGACCGCCTCGCGGTGCTCGGGAGGGATACCTGGTCCGTCGTCGTCGACCTCGAGCACCGCGTCGCCGCCGCAGCGCACCAGGCGGACGACCACGGCGGTCCGGGCGTGCCGCACGGCGTTGTCCACGAGGTTGGCGACCACGCGGCGCAGTTGCTCACAGGACCCGTTGACCACGATCTCGCTGCTGATGTCCAGCGAGACGCCGACCTCGGTCCGCGAGCGGGCACGGGAGGCCTCTTCCGCGGCGACCTGGCCGAGGTCCACCTCCTCGTGCTCCGCCGGCTCGTCGGCGTCGAGGCGGGCGAGTAACAGCAGATCGGTGGTGAGGCGCTGGATCCGGTCGACGTCCGTGAGCGCTTCGGCCGTGAGCGCCTGGGGTGGCGCGATCTCCAGGCGGGCGCGGAGCACGGCGAGCGGACTCCGCAGCTCGTGGGCGGCGTCGGCCACGAACTGCCGATGACGGCCCACGGCGTGCTCGAGCCTGTCCAGCGTCCGGTTCGTCGTCGCGGCGAGGCGGGCGATCTCGTCACGGGCCGGGGGCACCGGGACCCGTCGGTGCAGATCGCTCGCGGTGATGTCCGCGAGCTCCTGACGGATCGCCGAGACGGGCGCGAGGGCCCGTCCGACCGCGAGCCAGGTGAGACCCGCGACCAGCAGGAGCAGGGCGGGGATGCCGGGCAGCAGCACGCTCCACAGGGTGGCCAGCGCGGTGGCGACGGGCTGCAGGGAAGCTCTCGCCTGTACGAGAACCTTCCCCGCCGCGGTGTCCACCGGCTTGCTCACCACCGTGTAGGTCGCCGACGGGGTCCATTGCTTGGGCACCACCAGGACGTTGCGCGTCGGGGGCTCGCCGATGATCACGACATCGGGGTCGACGGCAGCGCCGGGCGAGCCTGCTCCGGCCGCCCCGCTGCCGTCGGCCAACCGCTCGGCCGTGATCGCGGCGCGCCGGGTGGCCTCCGCGGCCGCGCTGTCCTGCAAGCTTCCGCGGAGCACGCTCACCAGCGCCACCGACACGACGCCGAGGGCGACGGCGACGATGGCGGTGGCAGCGAGAGTCGCCCGCAGGCGCACGGACAGCCGTGACGTGAACCGGCCGCTCACCCGGACGCCTCGAGCCGGTACCCGGCGCCTCGGACCGTGACGAGGGAGGTGCGCTCGAACGGCCTGTCGATCTTGCGACGGAGGGCGCTGATGTACACCTCGACGATGTTCGGGTCGCCGTCGAACGCGAAGTCCCAGGCCTGCGCGAGCAACTCTCGCTTGGAGACCACCTCGCCCGCTCTCCGGGCGAGGGTGTGCAGCACGGCGAACTCCTTCGGGGTCAGCGCGATCTCGACGCGCCCCCGCCGGCAGCGCAGCCCTGCCGGATCGAGGGTCAGGTCACCCACCGTGATCGACACCGGCCGGACGGGCCCGCCGCGGCGCACCAGCGCGCGCAGCCGGGCCAGCAGCACGACGTAGGAGAACGGCTTCGACAGGTAGTCGTCCGCACCGGTGTCGAGCGCCTCGGCCTCGTCGTGCACGCCGTCCTTCGCAGTGAGCATGAGGATCGGCGTCCAGATGTCGGCGGCGCGCAGCTTGCCGCACACGGTGTAGCCGTTCATCCGGGGAAGCATGACGTCGAGCACGATCACGTCGTACTCGTTCTCGCCGGCCATCCAGAGCCCGTCGGGGCCGTCGTGGGCGACGTCGACGGCGAAGCCTTCTTCGGCGAGACCGCCCGCGAGCACGTCGGTCAGTCGTTTCTCGTCCTCAACCAGGAGCAGGCGCACGCCCGTCAGTCTGGCCAGGGCGCCTGAGGTCAACCTGAAGACGTGTTCAGCGATGTTCAGTCCGGTTTCAGCAGTCCGGCGCGAGCCTGTGCTCGTTCGATCGACCGAGAGGAGAGCACCTGTGCGCATCCGTACGATCGCCGGTTCCGTGCTGGCAGCTGCGGGCCTGATGACCGTCCTGACCGGGGCTGCCAGTGCGAGCACACCCGACCCGGGTGAGCCGTCGGGGGAAGCAGTCGTCGTCACGTGCGAGGACGGCAACGCCACGTTCCGCCCGCTCACGGATGAGGAGCGGGCGAAGCTGAAGGCGGTGCGGGAAGGGGAGCGGGACGGCAAGGTCCGCTTCCACCGTGGTTCGCCCCCCGATGGGGACCATGCCGTTCCACACGGGAAGAAGATCAAGGTGATCTACACCGGCTCCGGGCCGGTGCCCGCGGAGAAGGCGCGACTCGCGTGTGGCGCGTCGGCTGAGCATCGGGACGAGTAGCACGTGCCGGCGGGCCCGTGCCGGTCTCGGGGGTCGGCACGGGCCGTCAGCGCCGTGGCGGAGTGCTCCGCGCCCGGGTGACCACCTCCTTGACCCGATCCCGGACGCCGCGCAGCTCCGTCAGGTAGAGCCAGTAGTCGGGGTGCGCGCCGGTGAGCCGCTCCTGGGCGTTCGCGAGTCGCACCGACTGCGCGTCGAGCACGGGGCCGAACTCGGCGACGAGCCCGCGGTCCACCACGAGCCGCTGGGCGTCGCGCACCACGAACCGGGCGTCGGCGGCCTGCTGCCCGGGATCGGCCCGGACACCGCGCAGCAGGGAGAGCCGATCCGTGACGAGGTCGTGGTGCTCCTCGGCACGTCCGAGCGCCGAACGGGCCGCCGCGATCTGGTCCGCGGCCTCGTCCCAGTCGCCGGCCTCGGCCAGTCGCCGGGTCTGCGTGATCGCCCGGTCGGCCTCGGCGATCGCTTCGTGGGCGAGCGCCTCGGCTCCGGTGAGGTCGCGGGAGCAGGGATCGGAGAACTCCCGGCGCAGGGCCGAGAGCGCGGGCTGGATGCGGTCGGTCTTGGTGGCCGCGGCCGACCGGCGGGTGGCGATGCTGCGGAGCGCGGTCCGGACGGCCTCGGCGGTGCCAGGGGCCTCGGCGGCGAGCGTCGCCGCCGACCGCGCCAGCTCGAGGGTGTGCTCGGCGACCTGCAGGCGTTCGCGCAGGTGGGCGCCGGGGCGCTCGAGCCGTCCGGCGGTCCGCTCGGCCTCGGCGAGCCGTTCCGCCGCACGGCGGGACCGGGTGCCGGCCGCCTCCGCCCGCTCCACGGCGGTGCGTGCCTCGATCAGCGCCGTGCGTGCCTGCTGGATCCTGCGGGGCACGCTGCTGCGCGTGTACGCCGCCTCGTCGAGCGGACGCGAGTGCGAGTCGCGAAACCGGCGGATCGTCTCGCGGGCCCGTTCGATCTCCCGCAGCGCCCGCTCGTCGGCTGCGCGGGCGACCGCGGCCGCGTGAGTACCGGTCGCCGACAGGTAGGCCTCCGTGGCTGCGTCCCCCATGGCCGCGACCTCGCGCCAGGCCTCCGCGAGTCCCGGCGCGATCTCGAGCTCCTCGGCGTCCCGCACCGCCTCGGCGACGGCCCGCTGCTCGTCGTCGAGCGCGAGGAAGGCCTGTGTCGCGGCGTTGCGCGCGGCCACCGCGCGTTCGTCGGCGGGCTCGTCCCTGGGGTCGGACCTGCGGAACAACGTGCTCCCCTCGCGCGCACCGGGCTGGTCGAACCGTACCCGGACAGGCGCTTTGCGTGTCCTGTCCCGATACGCATCGTGAAGCGCTCTTTGTTCGTGGATGACCAACACTCTGAAAGCTTTGCCGACCCTTGACGCTCGGAGACTCACGTGCTCTCGATCACGACGCGGCCCGTGTGCGGTGTTGATCGTGCGGCGACCGGCAACCCCGACTGCTCCGTTCGCTGGTACCGCTCCCGCCGTGTCCGCTCTGTGGTTACGACGGAGCGCCGACCGGCGGAGGACCGGGGCCGATTCTGCGCCGAACGGAGCCCTTCGAACGGCGTGTCGCGGCCGACATGCCTATTCCGCCACTCGTCGCCCGGTGCTGCTCAGCGACCTCAGTTCCGGTGCCGCGTGGGTCAAAGGCGGGTCATCGGCGTTTAACGTTTCCCCCGGATCGATCACGACCTGGTCACAGACCGGACACGGACCGCAACCCCGAGCGGTTCGCCCCGCACCCCCGAGCGGGACGTCCGGCCGGGTCGCTCAGATCCGGAAGGAATGGTTGTGGCACGGCACCGCTCCCCCTCGGGCCGGCGCGCACACCTTGGGCCCCCGCTGTCGCTCGCCATGGCGACAGCGGGGGCCGGTGGCGCACACCGGTCGACCCCAGCCCGGCAACTCACCCCCTCACTCTCGATTCGACTCGCCGCGACGGTCGTGGCAGGCGGCGCAGTCGCCGCCACAGGCCAGCATGTGCTCGCCACCGCTCTCCCCGCGGTCGCCGACGGCGCGAGCGCACTGAGCCTCGGTATCAACGGGCTCGTCGGCCCCGACATGGATTTCCGCGTGGCAGCGGACGCCGCCCCGCTGGTGGCTGATCCTCCCCCCGCCGCCGCAGTCGCGGGGGTCGATCCCGCACCCGTCATCGCCGATGCGGCCTCGCTCGTGAAGGTGGCCGACCTACAGCGCTCCGTCACCGACGCAGCCGCCCGTACCGCCGATCAGGCCGCGGCCAAGGCCGAGCAGGCCAAGGCGGAGGCCGCCCGCGCCGAGCAGGCCAAGAAGGCGGCGGCTCCCGTGGCGGACCTGGGCCGCGCGATCCAGATGGTCACCGGACGGGTCACGTCCGGCTTCGGGCTCCGCGCCGGCACGACACACCAGGGCCTGGACATCGCCGCCCCCATCGGCACCCCCATCCGCGTCCCGATCGCAGGCACCGTGATCAGTTCAGGGCCCGCCACCGGTTTCGGGCTCTGGGTGCGGGTCCGGCACGCCGACGGCACGATCACCGTCTACGGGCACATCAACCGCTCGCTCGTGAAGGTCGGCCAGAAGGTGGCGGCCGGCCAACAGATCGCCGAGGTCGGCAACCGCGGCCAGTCGACCGGACCGCACCTGCACATCGAGGTCATCACCCCGGCCGGCAAGAAGATCAACCCGCGCCCGTGGCTCGACCAGCACGGCATCCTCTACTAGCGGTTACTGGTCTCCGAACACGCTGAGCGCACGCATCTTGTTCGTGACGTCCAGCGCCGCCACCTTGTACGCCTCGGACAGCGTCGGGTAGTTCAGCACCGTGTCGACGAGGTAGTCGACGGTGCCGCCGCAGCCCATGATGGCCTGACCGATGTGTACGAGGTCGGTGGCGTTGGTGCCGAACACGTGCACGCCGAGCAGCTTGTGGTCCTCGGTGGAGACCAGAAGCTTGAGCATCCCGTAGGAGTCACCGACGATCGCCCCGCGTGCGAGCTCGCGGTAGCGCGACATCCCCACCTCGTACGGCACTGCCGACGACGTCAGCTCCGCCTCGGTCTTCCCGCAGTAGGAGATCTCGGGAACCGTGTAGATGCCGATGGGCTGCAGCTGCTGCAGCTCTCGCACCGGCTCCCCGAAGGCGTGGTTGGCGGCGAGGCGTCCCTGGTCCATGCTCGTGGCCGCGAGCGCGGGGAAGCCGATCACGTCGCCCACGGCGAAGATGTGGGGCACCGCGGTGCGGTACTGCCCGTCCACCGTGATCCGCCCGCGCTTGTCGGCGGCCAGGCCCGCCTTCTCCAGGGCGAGCTCGTCGGTGACGCCCTGGCGGCCTGCCGAGTACATCACCATGTCCGCGGCGATCCGCTTGCCGCTCGCGAGGCTCGTGACCGTGCCCTTCGGGGTGATCTCGACCTTCTCGACCTCCTCCCCGAACCGGAACGTGACGGCCTGGTCGCGCAGGTGGAACTTGAGCGACTCGACGACCTCGGGATCGCAGAAGTCGAGCATCGAGGGACGCCTCTCCACGACGGTGACGCGCGTGCCGAGTGCGGCGAACATCGATGCGTACTCGATGCCGATCACCCCGGCACCGACGACCACCAGCGAGCCGGGCACGCGCTGCAGCGTGAGGATGGCGTCGGAGTCGATCACGTGTTCCTCGTCGAACTCGACCGCAGGCGGCCGGGCCGGCTTCGTGCCGGTGGCGATGATGATGTTCTCCGCGGTGACGGTGTTGTGGTCGCCGCGCCCCTCGCCCTCGACGACGACGGTGTGCGGGTCCTCGAAGCGGGCGGTGCCGCCCAGGATGTCGATGTGGTTGCGCAGCAACTGGTTGCGCACCACCTCGACCTCGCGCCCGACGACGTGAGTGGTGCGGGCGAGCAGGTCGCCGATCGTGATCTCGGCCTTGACCCGGTAGCTGGCGCCGTACATGTCCCGCTGCGCGAACCCGGTGAGGTAGAGCACGGCCTCCCGCAGCGTCTTCGACGGGATCGTGCCTGTGTTCACACAGACACCGCCCATCATGTTGCGCCGTTCCGCGACGCACACCCGCTTGCCGAGCTTCGCGGCCGCGATCGCCGCCTTCTGACCGCCGGGTCCCGAGCCGATCACCAGCAGGTCGTAGTCGTACACGGGAACGTCCTCCCCCTCACTCGCTCGGCAGGCGCCCACCTGATCAGCGCCGGTGGCGGCCCAGCCACGCTGGCCAGCGTCGCGGGCGGAGGCACCCCGCGGCAAGCGCGGGAGGTTAACAGTCGACGACGACAATCCGGCGGCGTCGTCCACAAGGCGGCTTCGAGAGCCGATCTCGGGCGCTCGCGGCCCCGGTGGTCCACAGGTGCGCGGTCAACGGCGCCCGGACGGCTGCGGCGTCCCCGATGCTCGGCGCATGGCAACTTCCGACATCCCCCGCTCCGCCTCGCCCTGGCGATCACCGTCAGGTCCGGCGGTCCGGGTCCGCGAGCCGGGTGAGCTGGTGGCCGCCGTACCGGTGCTGCTCGGCTTCCATCCCCGCGAGTCCCTCGTGCTCGTGGCCACCGGCGGTGGGTCCGGCCGCAGGCTGGGGCTCACGCTGCGGGTCGACCTCCCCCCGCCCGAACACGTCCGCGACCACGCCGCCTGCGCCGCCGAGCACCTGCTCCTCGACACGCCCACCGGAGCCGCGGTCGTCGTGGTCGCCGCCGCCGCCGCGCCGCACGTGGAGCTGGTCGGGCATGTGATCCAGGCCTTGGAACGGCACCAGGTGCGTGCCCACACCGTGCTGTGGGCGGAGAGCACGAGCGAAGGTGCCCGCTGGTCCTGCTACGACACCTGCGAATGCACCGGCGTTGTGCCCGACTTCTCCACCACCACGTTCGCAGCGGCGGCTGTCACCGCGGGCCAGGTCGTGTGGGCCGATCGGCGTGAAATCGAGGCACTGGTCGCGCCGGCCGACCCGGAGCGGATCCGCAGGCGGGAGGCGTTGCTGATCCAGGCCACGGACGAAGCGCTGGCCCGGTCCGATCCCGGTGCCGTCGTCGATGCCGCGGTCGTCGACGCCGCCGTCGCCGACGCCGCAGCCGATCGGCTGGTGCTCGACGACGCCAGGGTCGTCGCGCTCGCCGGGGCGCTCGCTGTCCCGGCCATCCGTGATTCAGCCCTGCTGCAGTGCATCGGGCCGGCAGCGGCGGCAGCAGAACAACTCTGGACGGCGCTGGTCCGCGAGACCCCTGATCCCGAGGCCGCCGAACCCGCCGTGCTGCTGGCCGTGTCGGCCCTGATGCGCGGCGACGGGGCGCTCGCCAACATCGCACTCGACCGGGCCGAACACGCATGGCCCGGCCACCGGCTGGCCGCGATCGTGCGCTCGGGTCTGCTCGGAATGCGCCCCGAGCAGATCAGGGAGTTGCTGCGCGACTGCGAGGGGCATGTCGGTGGCGCCGTCCGTCGGGAGCGGCTGCCGCGCAGGGGCCGCTCGTGATCACGCCACGGCGCGGCTCAGACGGGCTGCCTGCTCTGGGTGAAGCGCCAGGCGTCGCCCACGATCCTGGTGATGTCCGTGAACTGTGGGCGCCAGCCGAGATCGGTCATCGCAGCCTCGCTGGAGGCGATGAGCACCGCCGGGTCGCCGTCCCGTCGCGGTGCGACGGTGGTAGGGATCGGATGGCCGGTCACGGTCCGGCAGGCATCGATCACCTCGCGCACGGAGAAGCCGGTGCCGCTACCCAGGTTGTAGATGGAGTGCGCGCCCGGCTGGGCGTACTCCAGCGCCAGCAGGTGAGCCGCGGCCAGGTCGTCGACGTGGATGTAGTCGCGCACGCACGTGCCGTCGGGGGTGGGCCAGTCGTCGCCGAACACCTGCACCATGTCGCGCGTGCCAGATGCCACCTGCAGCACGAGCGGGATGAGGTGCGTCTCCACCGTGTGCCGCTCGCCGAAGCGGCCGTGCGCGCCGGCCACGTTGAAGTAGCGCAGGCTCACCGCCGCCAGACCGTGCGCGATCGCGTACGACCTGATCGCGTGGTCGATGGCGAGCTTGCTGGAGCCGTAGGGGTTGGTGGGCCGGGTGGGGGCGTCCTCCCGGATCGGCACCTGCTCGGGCTCGCCGTAGGTGGCCGCGGTGGAGGAGAACACCAGCCGGGGCGTTCCGTGGTGGCGCATGGCCTCGAGCAGCCGGAACGTGGTCACGACGTTGCCCGACCAGTACAGCTCCGGCTGCTTCACCGACTCGCCCACGAGCGACTTGGCGGCGAAGTGCAGTACGCCGTCGAAGCCTTCGGCCAGCACGTCGTCCGCCGCCTCGGCCAGGTCGGCCCGCACGAAACGGGCGCCATCGGGCACCGCGTCCTGGTGCCCGGTGGAGAGGTCGTCGAGCACCGTCACGTCGTGGCCCGCGTCCACCAGGTGTGCGGCGCAGACACTGCCGACGTAGCCGGCTCCACCGGTGACGAGCAGCTTCACGAGGTTCCTCCTGGGACGGGCCGACTGCCGGGGCGTCACGCCGACCACCACCGCGATGCGGATCGGGTCGGCGGCGCACACCGTCTCATGCCGCTTCCGCCCACCGGACGAGGGGGAGGAGCGGGGTCAGCGCGCTCGCACGAGCACTGCGTGCGCGATGAGCGGTGCCACCGTGGCCTCCGCGCCTTCGGCCGCCACGGGCACCGCATCCCCGAAGCGGGAGATGGAACGCACCTGCACGTCGCCGCCCGGCACGATGCCCGCGCACTTGAGCTCGGCCATCAGGTCGGCGTCCACCTGCACGTGCTCGGCGATCCGCCGCACCTCCACCATGCCGCCACCGCGCCGGGCGAACTCGTCCAGCCGCTGCAGCCCCACCTCGAGCGTGGGTGGTGCGGAGACGGCCACCGACGCGGCGTCGGCGCGCTGCGAGAGCTCGTCCAGCCCGGGGATCGGGTTGCCGTAGGGGGAGATGGTGGGGTTGTCGAGCAACTGCACGAGCTTGCGCTCCACGGCGTCGCTCATCACGTGCTCCCACCGGCATGCCTCGGCGTGCACCAGCTCCCATTCGAGCCCGATCACGTCGGAGAGGAGCCGCTCGGCCAGCCTGTGCTTGCGCATCACCGACACGGCCCGGGCCCGACCGCTGTCGGTCAGCTCCAGATGCCGGTCGCCGGCCACCACCACGAGGCCGTCGCGCTCCATCCGGGCGACGGTTTGGCTTACCGTCGGGCCGCTCTGGCCGAGGCGCTCCGCGATCCGCGCCCGCAGGGGTACGACGCCCTCCTCCTCGAGTTCGTAGATCGTCCGGAGGTACATCTCGGTCGTGTCAATGAGCTCATTCACGCGCCCAGCCCCTTCGTCAATACCCCATCTTATCTGGGCAGTGGCTCGTCGAGGTCCGCCAACCCCGGCAGAATCGGCCAGGTGGCCACCCTATTGCCATCATTGGTCGCCTCGTCAGGCATGACACCCACTTCCCACGCCCCCATTCGCCATGCCCGGCGGCCACCAGGGCGGCGCCCTGAGGCGCGCTGGGCCTGCTGATCCCTTACGGTCGCGCCATGACTCCGCGAGCCGCGGTCGTGTGGACGCCCGAGTTCCTGCGGTATGACCTCGGCGGCGAACATCCGCTCGACCCGGTCCGTCTCGACCTGACAATGCGTCTCGCCACCGGGCTCGGCATTCTGGAAGGCGTCGAACCGCTGGTTCCCGAACAGGCGCCGGACGAGGAGATCCGGCGGGTCCACGTGCCCTCGTACCTCGCGGCGGTGAAGTCGGCTCCCGACGCCCCGTTCGGAGTGGGCCACGGGCTCGGCACGGAGGACAACCCGGTCTTCTTCGGCATGCACGAGGCCAGCGCGCTGGTGTGCGGCGGCTCCCTGCTGGCCGCCAGGGAGATCGCCGAGGGCCGGGCCGACCGCGCCGTCAACATCGCAGGCGGGCTCCACCACGCGATGGCCGACCACGCGTCCGGGTTCTGTGTCTACAACGACTGCGCCGTCGCGATCTCCTGGCTGCTCGACCACGGGTTCGACCGGATCGCCTACATCGACGTCGACGTCCACCACGGCGACGGCGTGCAGGCCGCGTTCTACAGCGACCCGAGGGTCCTCACCATCTCCCTGCACCAGCACCCGATGACGCTGTGGCCGGGCACGGGGTGGCCGGGTGAGTACGGCGAGGGCAAGGGCGCCGGATACGCGGTCAACCTGCCGTTGCCGCCCGGCACGGCCGACGGGGCCTGGCTGCGCGCGTTCCACGCGGTGGTGCCGTCGCTGATCACCGAGTTCCGCCCGCAGATCCTCGTCACCCAGTGCGGGGTGGACACCCACGTCGAGGATCCCTTGGCCAACCTCGGGCTGTCCGTCGACGGCCACCGGGCCATCTACCGGGAGCTGCGCCAGCTGGCCGAGCACGCCGCGGGCGGGAAGTGGCTGGCTCTCGGGGGCGGCGGGTACGGGCTGTTCCGTGTGGTGCCGCGGTCCTGGACACACCTCGTCTCCACGGTGCTCGATCGCGACGTCGAGCCGCACCGGCCGCTGCCTGCCGGGTGGGTGGCCCACGCCGCGGGGCTCACCGGGCAGCGACTGCCCACCGAGATGACCGACGGGCGCGAGATCGGTTACGAGCCCTGGACCGAGGGTTCCGACCGCGTCGACGCCGCGGTGCTCGAAACCAGGCGAGCGGTCTTCCCCCTCCACGGCCTCGACCCCGACGATCCGCGTGACTGAGGTCGACCCCGCGCCGGGCGCGGAGGCGCAGCCGGGCTATCCCCGCCATTGGGAGGCCGACGTCGTGGCCTCCGACGGCGGCATCGTGCACCTGCGCCCGATCCTGCCCAGCGACGCCGACGCGCTCGTGCGGTTCCACGCGAGCCTGTCGGAACGCACCCGCTACCTGCGGTTCTTCGGGCACTATCCGCGGATCTCGCCGCGCGACCTCGAGCGGTTCACCCGCGTCGACCACCGCACGCGGGTGGCGTTCATCTGCCTACTGGGCGACGAGATCATCGCTGTCGGGCGCTACGAGGGGCTTCCCGGTGAGGGCGGGCCTGGTGGCACCTCGGGCACGGAGGGCTCGGACTCGGCGGAAGTCGCGTTCGTCGTCCGCGACTCGCACCAGGGCCGCGGTCTCGGTTCGATCCTCTTGGAGCACCTGGCGGCTGCCGCCCGGGAGAACGGGCTTCGCCGGTTCGTCGCCGAGGTGCTGATCGAGAACCACCAGATGGTGCGGGTCTTCCGGGATGCCGGCTACCAGGTGAGCCGGACGTTCGACGAGGGCACGCTGCACCTCGAGTTCGACGTCGATCCCACCGAGCGCTCGCTCGCCGTCCGCGACTCCCGCGAGCAGCGGGCCGAGGCGCGCAGCGTGCGCAACCTCCTGCACCCCACCTCCGTCGCGGTGATCGGCGCGTCCACCGACCCCGCCAAGATCGGCCATGCCGCGCTGTCCAACCTGCTGCGGGCCAACTTCAGCGGGCCGGTCTACCCGGTCAACCCCGAGGCCCGCTCGGTCCGTGGCGTCCGTGCCTACGGCTCGGTCACCGACATCCCGGACGCCGTCGATCTCGCAGTGGTTGCCGTGCCCGCCGCGGGGATCGACACGGTGATGGACTCCTGCCTGGCCAAGGGCGTCAAGGCGCTGGTTCTGATGAGCGCGGGGTTCGCCGATGCGGGGGAGGGAGGCCTCGTCGCGGAGCGGCGGCTGGTCGCGGAGGCGCGCGCCCACGGGATGCGGGTGGTCGGCCCGAATGCGCTCGGGGTGGCCAACACCGACTCCGAGATCCGCCTCAACGCCACTCTCGCCCCTGATCTGCCCGGTCGTGGCCGGGTGGGGTTCTTCTCCCAGTCCGGTGCGCTCGGTATCGCGATCCTCGCCGCCGCCAAGGAGCGGGGGCTCGGCCTGTCCACGTTCGTCTCCGCTGGCAACCGGGCGGACCTCTCGGGCAACGACCTGCTGCAGTACTGGCAGACCGACCCGGCCACCGATGTTGTGCTGCTGTACCTGGAGACGTTCGGCAACCCGCGCAAGTTCGCCCGGCTCGCGCGCCGCCTTGCGCGTACCAAGCCGATCGTCGCGGTGAAGAGCGGCCGCCACTCCGCCGCCGTGCCGGCGTTCGCGGCGAGCGGGGTGCCGATCGACGAGGCGAGCGTCCAGGCCCTGTTCGAGCAGGCCGGCGTGATCCGCGTCGAGACGCTGTCGCAGCTGTTCGACACCGCGCTCCTGCTGGCCTACCAACCGTTGCCCGCCGGGCCGCGGGTGGCCGTCGTGGGCAACTCCACCGCGTTGGGGCTCCTCGTCGGCGACGCGCTGCTCGACGAGGGAATGGAGCTTGCCGGGCCACCGGTCGACGTCGGTGCGAGTGCCCCGCCCGAGGAGCTCGCCGCCGCCGTCGCCTGGGCCATCGGCGACGCCGGGGCGTCGGGCGAGGCCGCCGGCGCCGACGCACTCGTCGTGGTGTTCGTGCCCCCCATCGCCGTCCCGGGCGCGGCCTACGCACGGGCACTGCGTGAGGCCGTCGCGAGAGCGGACAAGCCCGTGGTCGCGGTCTTCCTCGCGGCGGAGGGGGTGCCGGCCGAGCTGGCCGTGCCCCGCGAGGACGGCGGACCGGGGCCGGGATCCGTGCCCAGCTACCCGAGTCCGGAGCGGGCGGCGGCCGCGCTCGCCCGGGTCAGCCGGTACGCCCGGTGGCGCTCGCGGCCCGTCGGGCAGTTCGTCTGCCCGCCGGGGCTCCACACGGACCAGGCCCGGGAGCTGGTGGAGCGGTTCGGTGGCGGGGAACGCACCGAGCTCAGCGACGAGCAGGCGGTCGAATTGCTTGCCTGCTTCGGCATCACGGTCGTCGACTTCCGCCGCGTCTCCGGAGCCGATGCCGCCGTCGCCGCGGCCGACGAGCTCGGCTACCCGGTGGTGCTGAAGGCGGTCGGCGACCGCTGGCGGCACCGCACCGATCTCGTCGGGGTGCACCTCGACGTCGGCACGAGCGGCGGCGTGCGCCGCGCTCACGAGGACATCGTCCGGCTGACCGGCAGCGGAGAGGTCTACGTGCAGCGGATGGCACCGAAGGGGGTCTCGTGCGTCCTGGAGGTCGTCGACGACCCGTCGTTCGGTTCGCTGCTGTCGTTCGGGCTCTCGGGGATGGCCACCGAGCTCCTCGGGGACCGCGCGTTCCGGGTGGTGCCGGTGTCGGACCAGGACGCCGCCGCGCTGGTGCGTGCACCGCGGGCGGCCCCGCTGCTGGCCGGCTACCGCGGCACCGAGCCGGTCCGGCTGGACGCGCTGGAGGAGCTGGTGCTGCGTGTCGGCCGGATCGCCGAGGACCTGCCGCAGGTGCGCTCGCTCGCCCTCGACCCGGTGCTCGCCTCGGCCGAGGGCGTGTTCGTCACCGGAGCGCGGATCGTGCTGGGGCCGCCCCCCACCCGGCAGGAGAGCGGCCCCCGCCGCATCTGAGAGGCAGCCCCCGACCGCTACGCGGTGCGGGTGGTCACCGCCGGAACGACACCTGCAGCGTCGGCTGGCTGACCCCGGCGAAGAAGTCGTTGCCCTTGTCGTCCACCACGACGAACGCCGGGAAGTCCTCCACCTCGATCTTCCACACCGCTTCCATGCCGAGCTCGGGGTACTCCAGGACGTCGACCTTGCGGATGCAGTCCTGGGCGAGCCGGGCGGCCGGGCCACCGATCGAGCCGAGGTAGAACCCGCCGTAGGTGGCGCAGGAGGTGGTGACCTGCTTCGACCGGTTGCCCTTCGCGAGCATCACCAGCGAGCCGCCTGCGGCCTGGAACTGCTCGACGTAGGAGTCCATACGGCCCGCGGTGGTGGGCCCGAACGAACCGGAGGCGTAGCCCTCGGGTGTCTTGGCAGGCCCGGCGTAGTAGACGGGGTGGTTCCGCAGATACTCGGGCATGGGCTCCCCGGCCTCCAGCCGTTCCGCGATCTTCGCGTGCGCGATGTCGCGCGCCACGACGAGCGGGCCGGTGAGCGAGACGCGTGTCTTCACCGGCAGCGACGAGAGCTGCGCGCGGATCTCGTCCATCGGCCGGTTCAGGTCGACGTGCACGACCTCTTCGGAGAGGTCCTCGGAGGTGGTCTCGGGGAGGTAGCTCGCGGGGTCGCGTTCGAGCTGCTCCAGGAACACACCCTCCGGCGTGATCTTGGCCTTGGCCTGCCGGTCGGCCGAGCACGACACCGCGATGCCGACCGGGAGCGACGCACCGTGGCGGGGCAACCGGATGACGCGCACGTCGTGGCAGAAGTACTTGCCGCCGAACTGGGCGCCGATGCCGAACTCGCGGGTGAGCTCGAGGACCTGCTGCTCGAGGTCGCGGTCGCGGAACGCGTGGCCGATGTCGGAACCGGCGTCGGGGAGCGTGTCGAGGTAGCGCGCGGAGGCGAGCTTGGCGACCTTGAGCGTGTACTCGGCGGACATCCCGCCGACGACGATCGCGAGGTGGTAGGGCGGGCAGGCCGAGGTGCCGAGCGAGCGCAGCTTCTCGTCGAGGAAGCCGGCGAGCTTCTTCGGGTTCAGCAGCGCCTTGGTCTCCTGGTAGAGGAACGTCTTGTTGGCCGAGCCGCCGCCCTTGGCCATCACCAGGAACTCGTACTTCGGCGCCTGGCCCGGAGCGCTGTAGAGCTCGACCTGGGCCGGGAGGTTGGTGCCGGTGTTCTTCTCGTCCCAGAACGACGTGGGTGCCATCTGCGAGTAGCGCAGGTTGAGCTCGTCGTAGGCCTCGAAGATGCCGCGCGAGACGGCCTCCTCGTCGTTGCCGCCGGTCAGCACCGTCTCGGTGCGCTTGCCGATGACGATCGCGGTGCCCGTGTCCTGGCACATCGGGAGCACGCCACCCGCCGAGACGCACGCGTTGCGCAACAGGTCGGTGGCCACGAACCGGTCGTTCGGCGACGCCTCGGGGTCGTCGACGATGGCGCGCAGCTGCGCGAGGTGCGACGGGCGCAGCATGTGCTGGATGTCGTGCACGGCCTCGCGCATGAGCGCCGTGATCGTGGTGGGGTCGATGTCCAGGAACGTGCGACCCGCGGCCTCGATGACCTGGCCCGGCGGCAGGTCGAGACGGCGGTATTCCGTGTCGTCGGGGCCGAGGGGGAGCACGTCGGTGTGGCGGAACTCGGGCACGCACCGAAAGTAACAGCGCGGCGGTGACCGGGTGAGGCGGGCGTGGGTCGGGAGGCCGGACCGGCCCCCGACCAGTCCGACCCCCCGGGGACGCGCGAACGGACGGGCCGACCGCGCAAGCACGCCCTGAGACCTTCTCCCGTACGGCCCGGAACGTCAACTTGTGGCCATGGCTAATCAGATATCCGTAGGGTCAGCGCCATGGCTGGATCGATTCTCGGCACCTCCGTCCGCCGAGTGGAAGACCTTCAACTGATCACCGGTGCGAGCACCTATGTCGGGAATCTCGCCCTCGATGGCGTCCTGCACGCCGCTTTCGTCCGTTCTCCGCTGGCCCATGCGCGGATCCTCGGGATCGACACCACCGAGGCGAAGGCCGCTCCCGGGGTCGTCGCGGTCTTCACCGCTGCCGATCTCGGCCTCCCCGCCCACCACGGGCTCATGGTCGTCAACCCCGACCTCCCGCGCCCGCCGCTCGCCACCGACCGTGTGCGCTTCGTCGGCGAGGCGGTGGCGGTCGTGATCGGCGAGACGAAGGCCGCCGCCGTCGACGCGGCCGAGCTCGTCGAGGTCGACTACGACCCGCTCCCTGCCGTGATCGACCTGGAGGCCGCGCTGGACCCCGCCTCCGAGCCGCAGTTCCCGGATCTGGGAAGCAACGTCGCGGCGGGTGCCCGCTCCGACAACGCCCCGCTCGCCGACGCCGAGGTGGTCGTCCGCGCTCGGATGGTCAACCAGCGGCTCGCGGTGATGCCCATGGAGGGCAACGCGATCGCCGTACTCCCGGGCCCGTGGGGCGAGGAGGGCGCGAACGACGAGCTGACGATCTGGGTGTCCACCCAGATGCCGCACGGCTTCCGCAACCAGACCTCCGCCGTCCTCGGCCTCGACGCCGACCGCGTGCGGGTGATCACCCCGCACGTGGGCGGTGGGTTCGGCGGCAAGGCCGGTCTCCTCGCCGAGCACACCGTCGTGATCGGTGCGGCGCGCGCCCTCGGCCGTCCGGTCACGTGGGTGGAGACCCGCTCGGAGAACCTCGTCTCGATGCCGCACGGCCGTGCGCAGGTGGGGTACTACGAGCTCGGGCTCACCCGCGAGGGCGTCATCACCGGCATGCGGGCCCGGGTGGTGGCCGACGCCGGCGCCTACGCCGGGTTCAACGGCGGCCTGGTGATGGGCCCGACGTACCTGATGAGCCAGGGCGTCTACCGGATGCCGAAGATCGGGTTCGACGCAGCCGCGGCGCTCACCAACACCACGCCGGTCGGTGCTTTCCGGGGAGCCGGGCGCCCGGAGGCCACGGCTTACCTCGAGCGGATGATGGATCTCGCGGCCGACGAGCTCGGCCTCGACCCGGTGGAGATCCGCCGGCGCAACTTCATCCAGCCGACCGAGTTCCCCTTCACGACGATCCCCGGTGCAAACTACGACATCGGCGACTACGACCTCCCGCTGCGGGAGGCGCTGCGGCTCGTCGACTACGAGAAGGTCCGCGAGGAGCAGGCCACCCGCCGGGAGGCGGGCGACCCGGTGATGCTCGGCATCGGCGTGAGCGTGTACGTCGAGATCACCGCGGGTGGCGGCGGCACCGAGTTCGGGTCGGTCACCGTGCACGCCGACGGCTCGGCCACGATCTCGGCGGGCACGTCCGGCCACGGCCAGGGCCACCCGACGGCGTTCGCCATGCTCGCCAGCGACCGCCTCGGCATCCCGATGGAGAAGATCCGCTTCGTGCAGTCCGACACCGCGGCCGTTCCGCGCGGTGGTGGGACGGGTGGTTCGAGGTCGCTTCAGATGGGCGGCAACGCCGTCCGTGCCGCGGCCGAGGACGTGCTGGAGCAGGCGAGGCGGCGCGCCGCGGCCATGCTCGAGGCGTCGGTCGACGACGTGCAGCTCACCGAGGACGGCGAGTTCGGTGTGGCCGGTGTGCCGTCGGTGACGCTCACCTGGGCGCAGGTGGCGGGCGCGGCGGAGAACGACGGGGCGCAGCTCGCGGCCGCGCTCGACTTCCGCCAGGAAGGTGCCACGTTCCCGTTCGGGGCTCACGTGTCGGTGGTCGAGGTCGACACCGAGACCGGCCGGGTGACGCCACGGCGGCACGTCGCGGTGGACGACTGCGGGCGCATCCTCAACCCGCTGCTCGTCAACGGGCAGCAGCACGGCGGACTCGCGCAGGGCATCGCGCAGGCGTTGTACGAGGAGATCGTGTACGACTCCGAGGGGCAGCCGCTCACCGGCACGCTGGCCGACTACCGGATGCCGAGCGCTGCCGATCTCTTCACGTTCGAGACCGCCAACACCGAGACGCCCACACCGATGAACCCGCTTGGCGCCAAGGGGATCGGCGAGTCCGCCACGGTCGGCGCCACGCCTGCCGTGCAGAACGCGGTGGTGGACGCGCTGCGCCCGCTCGGCGTGCGGCACGTCGACCTCCCGTGCACCCCGGAGCGGGTGTGGCGGGCGGTCCAGGACGCCCGTAGCGGGCACCCTGCCGATCTCTGGCGCGAGCCGCCGGCAGCCTTCGCCTCGCTGCCCGTCCGCCCGGGTGGCGAGGTCGTGGAGGGCGGCGAGATCTGAGTTTCGTCCGGCTCCTCCCCGTCTGGATAGGGCGCGGTGCGTTTGTGCGTGACCGCGTCGGCTGATCGCTCCACAGTGTGACCGGAGTGACACATCCGGACGGGGAGGAGCTGCCGGTGAGCTCGACCATCGATGCCTCGGCGATCGACGCGGTGCTGCGTGACGGGGTCGAGTCCGGGGCGATGCCCAACGCGGTGGCGATCGCGGCCGACCGCGACGGTGTGATCTACGAAGGGGCGGCAGGCCCCCGGGTGGCAGGCGGCACCGACCAGGTGTCGCCCGACACCCATTTCCGGATCATGTCGATGACCAAGATGGTGGCCACGGTGGCCGCGCTGCAGTTGGTGGAGCAGGGCGCCCTGGATCTGGACGCTCCCGTGGAGGCGTATCGCCCGGAGTTCGCCGAGCTACAGGTGCTGGAGGGCTTCGACGGGGACACTCCCCGGCTGCGGGCCCCGGCGAGCCGGGCCACGGTGCGGCATCTCGTCACGCACACCAGCGGCTTGAGCTACTGGTTCTGGAACGCCGGCATCGCCCGCTGGCAGGAGCTGACCGGCACTCCGACCGTCACCTCCGGCAAGGACATCGTGTTCACCGCGCCGCTGGTGGCCGACCCCGGCACGAAGTACGAGTACGGGATCAACACCGACTGGCTGGGCCGGGTCATCGAGGCGGCGTCCGGGACGACCCTGGACGTGGTGATCGCGCAGGGCATCACCGGCCCGCTCGGGATGCGGGAGACCTCGTTCGCGCCCACCGACGCGCAGCGGGCGAACACCGCCGCGGTGCACGTCAAGGGCGAGGACGGCCGCTGGACCGACATCGGGGAGATCCTCCCGGCCACACCGGACTTCTGGGCGGGCGGGCACGGGCTCTACTCGACCCCACGCGACTACCTGAAGTTCCAGCGGGCCCTGCTCGGCGGGGGCACGTTCGAGGGCGCCACGATCCTGAAGCCGGCCACGGTGGAGGCGGCGTTCACCAACCAGATCGGGGACCTGGACTTCCCGGCCTCGATCGACACCGCGGACCCCCGTTCGTCTCACGGGTTCCATCCGGGCCCTGGCTGCAAGTGGGGATACGGGCTGCTGCTCAACACCGCTGACGTGCCGGGGATGCGCCGAGCCGGCAGCGGCGCCTGGGCCGGGCTGATGAACACCCACTTCTGGGTCGACCGCACCACGGGGATCACGGCGGCGATCTACAGCCAGTCACTGCCGTTCATCCCCGAGGAAGCTCTCGCGGTGTACAGCGCCTTCGAAAGTACCCTTTACGCGCACCTCTGAAGCCGGATTCGGGTACGCCGAGTCGATGCACCGCCCCCCGAAAGTGTGGTCGCCGCGGCGCTCGGCGAGACTCGCACCGTGACGACAGGTGAGGAGACGCGATGAGGCTGGCGACGATCCGCACGGCGACCGGGAACCGCGCGGTCCGGGTGGATGCCACTGCAGCCGTCGAGACGGGCGAGGCCGATGTGCGGGCGCTGCTGGAGCGCCCCGACTGGGCTGCGCATGCGGCCAACGCGGCAGGCCCGTCGCACCCTCTGGAGGGCCTGGACTACGCGCCGCTGGTGCCGTCCCCCGAGAAGATCATCTGCGTCGGGCTGAACTACCGCGACCACGTGCGGGAGATGGGCCACGAGATGCCCGACTACCCCACCCTGTTCGCGAAGTACGCTCCGTCGCTGGTCGGTGCCTACGACGACATCGTGCTGCCGAGGGTGTCGGAGAAGATCGACTGGGAGGTCGAGTTCACCGTCGTGATCGGCCGTCCGGTCCGGCACGCGACGCCTGAGCAGGCCGAGGCGGCGATCGCGGGCTACACGGTGCTCAACGACGTGAGCGTGCGCGACTACCAGAGCCGCACCTCGCAGTTCCTGCAGGGCAAGACCTTCGAGAAGACCACGCCGCTGGGCCCCTGGCTGGTCACGCCCGACGAGGTGCCGGACGGCGGCCTGGAGGTCACCACCGTCGTCGACGGGGAGACGCTGCAGAGCTCCAGCACCGCCGAGCTCGTGTTCAACCCCGTGGATCTCGTGGTCTACCTGTCCACGATCATGACGCTGAACCCCGGCGACGTGATCGCCACCGGCACGCCCGGCGGTGTCGGCCACGCCCGCAAGCCTCCGCGCTACCTGACCGACGGTGCGAAGGTCGTCACCACGGTGGCCGGGGTCGGCGAGTGCCGCAACACGTGCCGCCTCGAGCCGATGCCATGACCAGTCCGGCCAACATCGGCACGAGCCCGCGGTCGCTGACCAACAGCCTCGCGTGGGCGGCCGACGGCGCAGCGCACCTACGTGGGCTGATGACGCGGATGGGCGACGACGCCTTCGCGGCGCCGTCGGCCCTGCCGGGTTGGAGCCGGGCGCATGTGCTGACGCACCTCGCCCGCAGCGCCGACGGCATGGTCAACCTGCTCACCTGGGCCCGCACCGGCGTGCGCACACCTGCCTACGCCAGCCTGGAGCAGCGCAGCGCCGACATCGAGGCAGGCGCAGCCCGTAAGCCCGCCGAGATCCGTGACGACGTCGTCACGTCGTCGGACCGGCTGGCCCAGGTCGTGCGGAAGATGCCGCGCGAGGCGTGGTCGGCGAGGGTCACGAACGTGCAGGGCCGGGAGATCCCGGCGTCCGAGATCCCCTGGATGCGGGCGCGCGAGATGTGGATCCACGCCGTCGACCTCGACGTCGGGGCGTCGTTCGCCGATCTGCCGGCGCCGATGCTCGCAGAACTGCTCACCGAGGTGGCGTCGATGATGGGGGAGAAGACCGACTGCCCCGGCCTGCGTCTGGTCGCCCCTGAGCGTTCCTGGAACACCCGCGACGTGCCCGATCCGGTGACCGTCACCGGGCCCGCTCCCGAGCTGGTGGCGTGGCTGCTCGGCCGCAGCACGGGCAGGCCGCTGTGCTGCATCGACGGCGGGAAGCTCCCGGCGCTGCCGCGCTGGCTCTGACAGGGCGAGGCCGTCACGGTCGCGGGGAGGATCCGTTCTCCCCGCGACCGGTCGCCGGTATGAACCGTTGCCGGCTGATGCGGGAGCTCAGCCGAGCCAGGTGACGGGCGGCTCGGCCGCCGGACGCGGCGCGGGCTCGGCGCCCGCCGGTGTGCCGAGATAGACCCAGCCCATCACCTCTTCGCCGTCGTCGATCCCGAGGTGGGCACGCACCTTCGGCGCGTCGCCGTACCACCCGGTGCGCCACATCGCCCCGACACCGCGGGCGTGGGCGGCGAGCACGACGCCGTACGCCACGCAGGCCGCTGAGGCGCGTTGCTCCCAGAAGGGGACCTTCGGGTGCTCCCGCGGTGCCGACACCACCACGACGATCAACGGGGCGCGCAGCGCCTTCGCGCGTGTGCGGCGCAGATCAGCGGCACCGGCATTCGGCTCGCGCTCGGCGTGGGCCGCGGCGAAGGCGTCGCCGAGGGCCTCCCGTGCCGTCTCCTCGACCACGATGAACCGCCACGGACGAAGGCGCGCGTGGTCGGGCGCGGAGCACGCGGCGACCAGAATCTCTTGTAGCGTCTCGCGAGGTGGGGCGGGCAAGGCCAGCGCAGCCCTCGATCGCCGATCACGCAGTACTGACAGCGGATCCGCACCGCTCACCGACACCTCCGACCGCGAGAGTTGCTGTAAGGCTAGCCTTATTTCTTCCGCTTGTGGACCACCCAGATCCTGGAGGCCGACCGGTGCAGTTCCGCTACGGAATCGAGCACGAGTGCGCGCTGCTCCACCTCGATGGCAGCTTCGCCGACTACACCGACACCTCGTTCGACGAGCTGCAGGCCGTCGTCGACGCACTCCCGGAGGACCCCTCCGACTATCCCGACCTGCGCATCGGGGACCAGGGGATCAAGCGCAAGCGTTGGTACGTGGAGGGCTACGAGCGGTTCGACACCGACGGGCAGCTGGTGCGGTGCGACCCCAAGGGCATCGAGATCCGCACCCGGATCCACCCCTCCGTCGACGCGGCGGTCAGCGCTGTCCAGAAGGACGTGGCCCGGCTCGACGACGCGCTCGCCGCCTCGCAACTGCGCAGCACGGTGATCGCGTGCAACCCCGTGCGCTCGGAGTACGTCATCGAGCCGCCGCTGAACGAGTGGGAGCGCCACCACCGGCTCGGCTCGCCGGAGGAGCGCACCGCCCACCTGCACATGTCGACCTACGGGCCCGACCTGAACCTCTCCTGCGCCGCGCTCGCCGCCGCCGCCCTCGTCGACGTCGGCCGCAAGCTGACCTACTACAGCCCGTGGCTCGTGCCGCTGTCGTTCTCGTCACCGTTCCGCGACGGGGGGCCCTGGGGCGGCCTCTCGGCACGCACGGCGATCCGAACCGGGGTGCGTCCGGCGGTGCTGGTGTTCCTCGGTGACGGCGACGAGCAGGTGGAGGCCGACCCGTCGCTCACCCAGCCGGCGCGGCTCGCGGCCGAGGTGGGGCGCATCGAGTTCAAGGCCTTCGACGCCTGTCCCGACCTCGAGCTGTACGGGGAGCTGCTGAGCTGGCTCACGGGGCTCGTGCTGGACGAGACGCTGCCCGGGCGCCGCACCACGCCGGACGCCGAGCTCCACCAGCACGTCGCGGTGGCCGGGCTGGGCGACGACGACGTGCACGCCGGCACGGGAGCCCTCCTCGACGCAGCAGCGGCGGCGCTCGCCGGCCGCGACGACGACCTGGCCCGGCTCGAGCGGCTGCGGGAGCGCTGGGCGGGCCGGGAAAGCCCCGCCGCCGAGATGCTCGCCCGGTACGAGGCCGGCGAGCGCGTCGCCGGCCTGCGCCGTCCCGGTGCGTGAACCACCCGACCCTGACCTGATCTGACGTGACCTGCGCGGAACTCCGCGAGTCGCCCGAAGTTCGTGCCTGAGTCGCCGGAGCATCCGGGCGACTCGCGCAACTCGTTCGGGCGACTCGCGCATTGGGTACGGATGCCCGCGGATCACCCCACCGAGACTCGCGAACCATCCTGGGTACGTGGGTTCAGACCCACGACGCCTCCGGAACTCATCGTGCTTTCGCGTTCTCGTCACCGCGGAATGGCTCACCGCACGGGCGCGGCCGCGGGGCCCCGCGCCCGTGCGGGAGGTCTCAGCTGTACGAGTGCGCAGCGTCGGGGTACTCCCCGCCGCGCACGTCGTCACCGAACCGCCTCGCGGCGTCCAGCAGGACTCCACCGAGGTCGGCGTACTGCTTGACGAACCGTGGCTTGCGCCCGCGGTTCATCCCGGCCATGTCCGACCAGACGAGCACCTGGGCGTCGGTGTCCGGGCCGGCGCCGATCCCGATCGTCGGGATCACGAGCTCGGCCGTCACCCGCTTGGCGACGTCCGCGGGCACCATCTCCAGCACCACCGAGAACGCCCCTGCCGCCTGCAGCGCCAGTGCGTCGTCCACCAGCCGCTCACCCGACTCGCCGCGACCCTGGATCCGGTACCCGCCGAGCGCGTGCTCGCTCTGGGGCGTGAACCCCAGGTGGGCCATCACCGGGATGCCGGCTCCCACCAGCGCCTCGACCTGCGGGGCGAACCGGGCGCCGCCCTCGAGCTTGACGGCGTGCGCGCCACCCTCCTTCAGGAAGCGGAAGCCGGTGGTGAGCGCCTGTTCCGGGCCGATCTGGTAGCTGCCGAACGGCAGGTCGGCCACCACGAGCGCGGAGTTTGCGCCGCGCACGACGGCCCGGACGAGCGGGATCAGCTCGTCGACGGTGACGGGGAGCGTGCTGTCGTAGCCGTAGACGTTGTTGGCGGCCGAGTCGCCGACGAGAAGAACGGGGATGCCTGCCTCGTCGAAGATCTCGGCGGAGTACATGTCGTAGGCGGTGAGCATCGGCCAGCGCTCGCCGCGCTCCTTCATCTCACGCAGGTGATGGACGCGGGTCCGCTTCGGCTTGCCGGTCGTGGCGGCCGGTCCCGAGCGGTAAGGCGGCTGTACCTCGCCAGAGGTGGCGGCGGTCGGAATCTGCGTGGTGGGCTGCTGCGACATCATCGTCCGTCCTCCCTCGAGGCCCGCTCGGGGTCCCCGGGTCGTCACGTGCTGGTGAACAAAGCGTGACATTGCGAAGCCCCGCCGCAGCGGCTCTGGGATGGAGTTCACACGCGGGTGGCGTGACGCCGGGTGAGGCTCGGGCGGGGGGAGATACAGGACGATCCGGCGCTGGCATGCTGGCGCGGTGTCAGACCGCATCAGATCGACCACATTCGTCGCAGCATTGTGTTGCGCCGCTCTGCTGTTGGTGGCGTGCACCCAGTCGACGACCGGCACGGCCGGTCCGGGCGGCCCCGACCAGCAGGCACAGCTGGCCCGCTTCTACGAGCAGCAGCTCTCCTGGGGACCATGCGCGGACTTCGCCGTGTCGGCGAGTGACCGGGAGGCCTTCGCCGACCCGAAGTTCGAGTGCGCCCGTCTGGAGGTGCCGCTCGACTACGCCGATCCGGGCGGCCGGACGGGGCAGATCGCGGTTCTGCGGCAACGGGCGACCGGGGAGCGGATCGGTTCGCTCGTCATCAACCCCGGCGGCCCCGGCGCGTCGGGGACGAGCGCAGCCGCGTCGCTGTCGAGCCGGGTCGCCCAGAGCCCGCTGAACCAGCGCTTCGACCTCGTCGGGTTCGACCCGCGTGGCGTGGGCGCGAGCCGGCCCGCCCTCGACTGCCTGAACGACGCGGAATGGGAGGCCGAACGGGCCGACCTGGACGTCGACCCGTCGCCCGCGGGGGTCGACCAGACCGAGGCCGAGAACCGGCAGTACGCGCAGCGGTGCAGCGAGCGGTCCGGCGGACCCGAGGTGCTGTCGAACGTCGGCACGCGTGACGTCGTCAAGGACCTCGACATCCTGCGCGCGGCGCTCGGCGACGAGAAGCTCACCTACCTCGGCTTCTCCTACGGCACGCGCATCGGATCCGCCTACGCGGAGGCGTTCCCGCAGAACGTGCGGGCGCTCGTGCTCGACGGCGCGCTGGACCCGACCGAGACCACGGTGGATCGCACCGTGAAGCAGAACGCGGGGTTCCAGCAGGCGTTCGACGCGTTCGCCGCCGACTGCGCGCGTCAGCCGAACTGCCCGCTCGGCACCGATCCCGCCCAGGCGACCACGGCGTTCCAGGCGCTGACCCGCCCGCTGATCGACAAGCCCGTGGGGGCCGAGAACGGCAGCCGCACGCTGTCCTACCCGGACGCGGTGACGGGCACGATCCAGGCCCTCTACCTCTCCCAGCTGTGGCCGGCGCTCTCGCGCGGCCTGTCGATGCTGGCGTCGGGCGACGGCACGATCCTGCTGCGGCTGGCCGACATCTACAACGGCCGCGACCCCGACGGCCGCTACGCCAACGACATCGAGGCGTTCATCTCCATCAGCTGCGTGGACGAGGAGCGGATCACCGACCGGGATCAGCAGGCCGAGCTGATCCGGAGGGCGAACGAGGCCGCTCCGTTCCGTAACGACGGGCGCGGCATCGTGCCGGCACTCGACCCGTGCGCTTTCTGGCCGAGCCCGCCCACGAGCCAGCCGCACGTGCCGCAGGTGCAGGGTCTCCCGGCGACGCTCGTGATCTCGACGACGGGGGATCCGGCCACGCCGTACCAGGCCGGGGTGGACCTCGCGAAGGCGCTGCACGGGAACCTGCTCACCTACGAGGGCACGCAGCACACGGTGGCCCTGCAGGGCGTGCCGTGCGTGGACGACGCCGTCTCGAAGTACCTGATCGACGGTGCGTTGCCTCCGGTGGACACGGTGTGCCGCGCTGGCTGACCGGGGCCGTACCTGCGTGCGGAACGGTGATTGACAACCCCCCACGACTGGCAATCACCGATCCGCCGCACCCGTGCGCCGTTCGTGGCGGACGCGGCTGACCGACCGTGACAGTCGCCGTCATCATCGCGTCCTTCCGCTGTCCTTCTAGCGGAATTCGGCGCAAACGGTGGTCGATCGGCTACTACCGGTAGCATCCCCCGCGCTGGACGTGCGGGGGGAAGCATGGCGTTGCAGTTCCGCGTGCTCGGAACACTCGAGGTCACCAACGACGGGGACAGAGTGGCGTTGCCGAGCACCAGACATCAGCGGGTGGTCGCGGCCTTGCTGCTGACGCCCAACTCGGTGGTGCCGCTGTCGAAACTGGTCGAGGCGGTCTGGGACGACGACCCGCCGGCAACCGCGGTCAAGCAGGTACAGAACTGCGTGTCGGTGTTGCGGGAGCGCCTGGGCGGCAGCGGTAAGGGTGGCGGGAACGTCATCGTCACCGAGGGGCCCGGATACCGGATCGCAGTCACCGAGGAGCAGCTGGACCTGCTGCGGTTCACCCGCGGTCTCTCCGACGCCCGGCAGCTCGCCGCGGAGGGCCGGCTCCCGGAGGCCGTTCGGGAGGCCCGCGGGGCTCTGGGGCTCTGGGGCGGCTCCGTGCTCGACGGCTTGTGCGTCTCCGTGCTGGCGAACCGCGTCACGTTGCTGAACGAGCAGCGGCTCGGTGCCATCGAGCAGTGCATCGAGTGGCAGCTCGCGCTGGGGCAGCACCAGGACGTCGCCGCCGAGCTGATGGAGCTGGTCGCGGAGCATCCGCTGCGCGAGAAGCTGCACGCACAGCTCATGCTCGCGTTGCACCGGGGCGGGCGCCAGGCGGACGCGCTGAACGTCTTCCATCAGCTGCGCACGCGCCTCGTCGACGAGCTCGGCATCGATCCCGGCAGCGAGGTTCTCCAGCTGCACGAACGCATCCTCGCCGGTGAGCCCCAACCGCCCCGGGAGCTCGAGCCGCCCCGGAGCGAGGCGGGCCCACCGGCGGCCGAGACGGTCGCTGCCGCGAGGGAGCCCTTCGCGGGCCCGCGCGACGACCGTCTCGACAGGGCGGTCGGCGAGCTGGCGTCGGCGATCTCCCGGCAGTGGACGGTCGAGGTCGAGATGCGGTCGCTGAACCGGCCCGAACCGGTTCCGGTGCGGTGGTCGGGCACGGGACGGCAGGTGGCGGCGGTCGCGTCCGCCGTGCTGGGTGACGGGCCGGACGGCGCCCGGCCCGATCGCCTGACCCTGTGCGGCGGCCTCGGCGACGTGGTCGCACAGTTCCGGCAGATCCCCGCGCGACAGCTGGTGGTGCTGGGGGAGCCCGGCGCCGGCAAGTCGGTGATGGCCATCCTGTTCACCCTGGGGCTGCTCGCCGATCCCCTTCCCGGCGAGCCGATCCCGGTGCTGCTGCCTCTGGCGTCGTGGAACCCCCACCGTGAGCACCTGCACCGATGGCTGGCCCGCAGGCTCGTCGAGGAGTACCCGGCTCTGGCGAACCGGTCCGCCTACGGCCCGGACGCCGCCACCCGGCTCGTTCTCGAGGGCCGGATCATCCCGGTGCTCGACGGCCTCGACGAGACACCTCCCGCGTTGCACGCCGCGGCGATCGACGCGCTCGACCGGGCGGTGGCGGGCGGGCGTCCACTGGTGGTGACGTGTCGCAGCACCGACTACGAGTTCGCCGTGAACCAGGCGGGATCGATGCTGGCCAGCGCGGCCGTCGTCGAGATCGAACCGGTGGTCGTCGAGGACGCCATCGCGTTCCTCACCGCCCGCAGGAGGCTCGGTGAGACCCGCTGGGAGCCCCTCGTGGACCACCTGCGCCGCAACCCGGACGGTCCGTCGGCACAGGCACTCCGCACCCCATTGATGGTGGACCTGGCGAGAACCGCCTACGCACATCCCGGTTCGAACCCCGCTGATCTCTGCGATCCCACCCGGTTCCCCGACCGGGGCGCGATCGAAGGCCACCTCCTGGACGCCTACCTGCCCGCCGTCTACCGGCAAGCGCCAGCTCCACCCGCGCAGCACCGAAGCCCGGCGTCCGGGCACAGCTACGACCCGCGGCAGGCCGAGCGGTGGCTCATGTTCCTCGCCCAGCACGTGCACCGGCTGCCTGCCCGCAACCTCGCGTGGTGGCTGCTCGACCGGTCGGTTCCGAGCCTGGTCAGCAGCCTGTTCCTCGGTCTGCCGCCTGCCCTGCTGTTCGCTCTCAGCGGCTGGCTCGCCGGCGGCCCCCTGGTCGGGACGATCTACGGCCTGTCGTTCGTACTGGCCGGCTGCCTGGCCCACGCCGTCGGACGACGGCCCGGCCCGATGCACGTCGAGTTCCGGATGCGGGGCACCGGCGCCAGGTTCCTGCGCAGGTTTCTGATCGGCGTCGTGATCGCGGTGTGCCTGGGGCTCGGCTATTCGTTGTCGCTCGCGGTGATCGGCCTGCTCGCCGTGGTCTTCGGGCTGTCCATCGGGGTGCACGTCTGGCTGGGCACCCCGGTCGACGTGCGGGCGGTGTCGAGCCCGGCCAGCGTGTTGCGGAACGACCGGGCGGCAGCCGCGTGGTTCGCGTTGTCCTTGACGGTGTCGCTCGGCCTCTTCTACGCGATGGCCTTCGCCTTCTCCCGCGAGACCCGGTATCTCGGGGTACTGGACGGCCGCTTCGACCTCGCACTCGTCCTCGCCGGTGGGGTGGCGGCCGCGCTGCTCGGCCACTTCCTGATGAGGATGGTCGGGACCGTGATCTACGGGCTCGCGGGTGCCGCGATCGGTGGTCTGGTCTTCCGGTCCGCACCGGACCTCGTCACGGCCTTCGTGGTCGGCCTCGTCTTCGGTCTCGGGGTCGGTCTCACGGTGTGCCTCGCCCGGGCCTGGGGTGCCTCCGTCGTCACCCGCGCCTGGCTGGCTGCGCGGGGCAGCACCCCGTTGCGACTCATGCGCTTCCTCGACGACGCCCACCGCCGTGGCGTGTTGCGGCAGGTGGGAGCCGTGTACCAGTTCCGCCACGCCCGTCTGGAGGAACGTCTTGCTGCACGGGCGTCGCAGAGCTCCGGGAAACGCGGCCCGCTCTCAGGGCGACGACGAGTGAACCGGCGGGCGCCGGCTGCTGATCGGGTACCGGACTTAGCAGGCCCTGAGCAGCGAGGAAACATGCCTGTAACGCGACGTTCCTAGGCTCGTCGCCCATGGACCGCCAGCAGGAGTTCGTGCTCCGCACACTCGAGGAACGCGACATCCGCTTCGTGCGCCTCTGGTTCACCGACGTGCTCGGCTATCTCAAGTCGGTGGCCGTGGCCCCGGCGGAGCTCGAGGGGGCGTTCGCGGAGGGAATCGGCTTCGACGGGTCCGCGATCGAGGGCTTCGCACGCGTGTACGAGTCGGACATGGTCGCGCGGCCCGACCCCTCCACGTTCCAGGTGCTGCCGTGGGAGAGCCAGTCCGGCGAGCACTACTCGGCCCGGATGTTCTGCGACATCGCGATGCCCGACGGCTCCCCGTCGTGGGCCGACCCGCGGCACGTGCTGCGGCGGGCCCTGAGCAAGGCGGGCGAGGCGGGCTTCACCTGCTACGTCCACCCCGAGATCGAGTTCTACCTGTTGCGTGACCTGCCCGACGACGGGTCGCCGCCCCAGCCCGCCGACTCCGGCGGCTACTTCGACCAGGCCAGCCACGACATCGCCCCGCACTTCCGGCGCAACGCCATCGAGACGCTGGAGTCGATGGGCATCTCCGTGGAGTTCAGCCACCACGAGGGTGGCCCCGGGCAGCAGGAGATCGACCTCCGCTACGCCGACGCGCTCACGATGGCCGACAACATCATGACGTTCCGGTACGTCGTGAAGGAGGTCGCGATCATGCAGGGCGTGCGGGCGTCCTTCATGCCCAAGCCCTTCTCCGCGCACGCAGGCTCGGCCATGCACACGCACTTCTCGCTCTTCGAGGGCGACCGCAACGCCTTCCACGACCCGAACAACCCGTTCGAGCTCTCCGAGACGGGCAACGCGTTCGTGGCGGGAGTGCTTCGGCACGCCCGGGAGATGAGCGCTGTCACCAACCAGTGGGTCAACTCCTACAAGCGCCTGATCACCGGCGGCGAGGCGCCCACTGCGGTGTCGTGGGGCCACGCCAACCGCTCCGCGCTGGTGCGGGTGCCGATGTACTCCCCGGGCAAGGCGTCCACGCGCCGCGTGGAGATCCGCACGCTCGACAGCGCCTGCAACCCTTACCTGTCATTCGCGGTGATCCTCGGCGCCGGGCTCACCGGCGTGCAGAAGGGTTACGAGCTCCCGCCGCCCACCGAGGACGACGTCTGGTCGCTCACCGAGACCGAGCGCCGGGCGATGGGCTACGAGTCGCTGCCGCAGAACCTCACCGAGGCGCTCGTGGCGATGGAGCACTCGGAGCTGGTCGCGGAGATCCTCGGCGAGCACGTGTTCGACTTCTTCCTGCGCAACAAGCGGGCGGAGTGGGACGGGTACCGGCGCCAGGTCACCCCGTACGAGCTGCGTACCTACCTGCCCGTCCTCTGACCACAAACCAGTCGCCAGGCGGGCTGCGGGCGAGGCAGGGTCTGCGCGCATGGATCTTGTCGTTCACAACGACGTGCAGGCGTTCGCCCGCCCGGCCCTTCCGCTGCTCTGGTCCGACCCGATGCGGCACACGATCGAGATCAGCGTGCTCGACGCGATGTGCCGCGGTCAGGAGCGTGCGGCGGCGCTGTTGACGGTGCACGACGCCGGTGAGGTCGTGGGTGCGGCGCTGCGCACCCCCGGCCGGCCCGTCCTCGTCTCGGCCCTGCAGCCGGGGCACGCGGCGGCCGTCGACGACGCGCTGGCCGCCGCCGACCAGGATCTGCCCGGAGTGAGCGGGCCCACCGGCGTGGCCGAGGCGTTCGCCGCTGCGCACGTCGCTCGCACGGGAGCGAGGGTGCTGGTGGAGCAGCGCACCCGGCTGTTCACCCTCGACGAGCTCGTGCCACCGACAGGGGTGCCCGGCGACGTCCGGAGCGCGAACGAGGGCGACCTCGACCTGCTGGCCGAGTGGCGTTTCGCCTTCGCCGAGGCCGACCGGGGCGCGTGGACGAGCGCGCTCTCGCCCCGGGAACTCGCGGCCCGCTCGCTGCGGCTGGGCACGGGCGAACTGCTCTGGGAGGTCGACGGTGTCCCCGTCGCGCAGGCGTCGGCGCGCGCGGTCACGGCGGGGATGTCGCGGATCGGGCCCGTGTACACCCCGCCCGAGCACCGCGGCCGCGGATATGCCGCGGCGGTGACGGCCGCAGCGTCCCGGTGGGCGCTTCACGAGGGCGCCGAGCACGTGCTGCTGTTCACCGACCTCGCCAACCCGACGACGAACCGGCTCTATCCGCGCATCGGCTATCGCCCGTTGCACGACGCACTGGAGCTTCGCTTCGAGCGATGATCGGGACGTGCAGGCACCGCCACCGAACCGGTGGCGAACTCGTCCTCCACTGCGGCCTCCGGCTACGGCAGGATCGTGCTCCGTGACGCGTACCGGTACCTCCCTCGCCCGGCTCGGGCTGACCGAGTCGTGGGCGGAGGCCACGCTCGACGAGCTCGGCTGGTGGGTCGGCGACAGGCCGGCCGACGGTGCCGAGGAGGTCATGTGGGCACTCGCCCGCAGCCCCGACCCCGATCTGGCCCTGCGTGCCGTGGAGCGGCTCGCGCACGCCGCGTCCGACCGCAACGAGTTCGACGCGGCACTGCGCTCCGACCCGGGCCTGCGCGGCAGGCTGTTCGCGCTCCTCGGCAGCTCCTCCGCACTCGGCGACCACCTCGTCACCCACCCCGACCGCTGGCACCGGCTGGTCACCGACGCGCCCGACCACGACGACGACGCGCGTGGTGCGATGCTCCGCGCCGTCGGGGCCGACCCGGCCGCCCCGCCTGCGGGCTCGCCGGGCGGGTCGGCAGCAACGCTCACCGGGTCGGAGGCGATCGCCGCCCTGCGTGTCGCCTACCGCGACGAGCTGCTCCTGCTGGCCGCCGCCGATCTCGCGGCCGTCGGGGAGCCCGACCTCCCGGTGCTCGCCCTGGAGGACGTCGCGGCCCGGCTCGCCGACCTCGCCGCCGCCGCCCTGCAGGCCGCGCTGGCCGTCGCCGTCGCGGAGGCGGGTGAGGAGCCGGGCCGGCTGGCGATCATCGCGATGGGCAAGACCGGCGGCCACGAGCTGAACTACGTGAGTGACGTCGACGTCGTGTTCGTGGCGGAGCCCGCCGACCAGGCGCAGACCAGGCTCGCGAGCCGGGTGATGCGGATCGCGGGGGAGGCCTGCTTCCAGGTCGACGCGAACCTGCGTCCCGAGGGCCGCCAGGGCGCGCTCGTCCGGACCCTCGACGGGCACGTGTCGTACTACAAGCGATGGGCCAAGACCTGGGAGTTCCAGGCGCTGCTGAAGGCGCGGCCCGTCGCGGGCGACCCCGAGCTCGGAGCGGCGTACGCCGAGGCGGTGGCGCCGATGGTGTGGAACGCCGCAGGCCGCGACGACTTCGTCGCCGATGTGCAGGCCATGCGCCGCCGCGTGGAGGAGCACATCCGCCCTGATCACGCGGAGCGTGAGCTCAAGCTGGGTCCCGGCGGCCTGCGCGACGTCGAGTTCGCGGTGCAGCTGCTGCAGCTCGTGCACGGCCGCACCGATGAGGCGCTGCGTTCCCCGTCCACGCTGGAGGCCCTGGCCGCCCTCGCCGACGGCGGATACGTCGGGCGCGACGACGGCGCGAACCTGGCGGCGTCCTACCGGTTCCTGCGCCTGCTCGAACACCGGCTGCAGCTGCAGCGGATGCGCCGCACCCACCTGCTCCCGTCCCAGAACGACACCCACGGCCTGCGCTGGCTGGCCCGCGCGGCGCGGCTGCGTCCGGACGGGCGCCATGACGTCGTCGGCGTGCTCGTGGCGGAGTGGACGCGCAACTCGCGGCGCGTCCGCAGACTCCACGAGAAGCTGTTCTACCGGCCACTGCTCACCGCGGTCTCCCGGCTCTCGCCCGACTCTGCGCGGCTGTCGGAGGCGGCGGCGGCGGCCCGGCTCGGCGCGCTGGGCTGGGCGTCGCCGGAGGGCGCGCTGGGCCACCTGAGGGCGCTGACGTCGGGTGTGTCGCGTGCTGCGTCCATCCAGCACACCCTGCTGCCGGTGCTGCTCGACGAGCTCGCGCGCAGCCCCGACCCGGACCGCGGTCTCCTGGCCTACCGCCGGGTGTCCGAGGCGCTCGCCACCACGCCGTGGTACCTGCGCCTCCTGCGCGACGAGGGGCTCGTGGCAGAACGGCTGATGCGGCTGCTCGGCACGTCCGCGCTGGTCCCGGACCTGCTGGTGCGCGCGCCCGAGGTGCTGCGCCTGCTCGCCGCGCCAACCACGGGACATGCCGACGAACTCGCCCGCGACCCGGCCGAGGTAGCCGGATCACTGCGCGCCACCGTCGCCCGGCAGCAGGATCCCGACAGCGCCGCGGCCACGGCGCGCTCGATGCGGCGGCACGAGATATTGCGCGTGGCATGCGGCGACCTGCTCGGCGTGCTCGATCTCGAGCAGGTGTGCACGGCGCTCACCTCCGTGTGGGTGGCCGTGCTGCAGGCCACGCTGGAGTCCGTGGAGCGGGCGATCGGCCACGAGCCGCCGCCTGCCCGCCTCGCGGTGATCGGGATGGGTCGGCTCGGTGGCGCGGAGCTGGGCTACGCGAGCGACGCCGACGTGATGTTCGTGTGCGAGCCCGTCGGCGGGGCGTCGGACCACGACGCGGTGCGCTACTCCACCACCGTGGCCGAGACGGTCCGCAGGCGCCTCGCTGCACCGAGCCCCGACCCCGCACTCGTGGTGGACGCCGACCTGCGCCCGGAGGGCCGTTCCGGACCGCTCGTGCGGACCATCGGGTCCTACCGTGAGTACTACTCCCGCTGGTCGCAGGCCTGGGAGGCGCAGGCCCTGCTCCGGGCCACCGTCGTGGCAGGCGATGCCGATCTGGGCAGGCGGTTCCTGCACATGGTCGACCCGATCCGGTACCCGGCTGTCGGGATCGACGCGGCCACCGTCACCGAGATCCGCCGGATCAAGGCACGCGTCGACGACGAGCGGCTCCCCCGTGGGGCCGACCGCAGCACGCACACGAAGCTCGGCCACGGCGGTCTCGCCGACGTCGAGTGGACCGTGCAGCTGCTGCAGATGCAGCACGCGGGCGACATCCCGGAGCTGCGGACGACCTCCACCCTGGAGGGCCTGCGGGAGGCGCGCGAGGCAGGGTTGCTCACCGCCGAGGACGCGTCGGAGCTCACCGCCGGCTGGACGATGGCGACCCGGGCACGCAACGCCGTGATGCTGGTCAAGGGCAAGCCGGGCGACCAACTGCCCCGGTCGGGACGGGAGCTGGCGGCCGTGGCCGCTGCCATGGGCTATCCGCCGGACGGCGACCCCGGTGTCTTCCTCGACGACTACCGGCGCACCACCCGGCGCGCCCGTGCCGTGGTGGAGCGTGTGTTCTACGGCTGGTAGATCGCCCGGTAGGACCGAAACACGGTGATCTAGGGGGTCCATCCGGGTTAGCGTGCGGCTGTGCCTTCCGTGGAGACCCTCATCACCTTCGCGCTCGCCGGAATCGTGCTGGTGGTGATCCCCGGCCCGAGCGTGCTCTTCATCGTCGGCCGCGCGCTCGCCCACGGTCGGCGGGCCGCGTTCACCAGCGTCGCGGGCAACACCGTCGGAGCCTCGCTCGTGGTCGTGGCGGTGGCTCTCGGGTTCGGGGCCCTCGCCACGGAGTCGGCCGAGGTGTTCACCGTGCTCAAGCTGATGGGCGCGGTCTATCTCGTGTACCTCGGCGTCCAGACGATCCGTTCCCGCGGCTCCCTCGCGGCTGCCCTCGATGGCGCCGCCGGTCCGGCCGACCGGCGGTTGTTCTGGCAGGGCGTCGTGGTCGGCGTGACGAACCCGAAGGTGCTGATCTTCTTCGCCGCCGTCCTGCCGCAGTTCGTCGACTCCGGCGCCGGCAGCCCGACCTCGCAGATGCTGGTGCTCGGCCTGCTGTTCGCATGCATCGCCGCCACGCTCGACAGCATGTGGGGGCTGGCCGCCGGCACGGCCCGCACCTGGTTCGCCACCTCACCCGCCCGCCTGCGCCGCGTCGGCGGCATCGGCGGCCTCATGATGATCGTGATGGGCGCCGGGCTGGCCCTGACGGGCCGCAAGGACTGACCCTCGCGAGTCACCCATCCCTCCCCGCGAGTAGCCGGCGGCTCGCGGGGAGGGTGGGCATCAGGGGTGGGCGCGGAGTGCGTCGATCAGCCACTCGAACGCCGGCACCGTCGGTGGCCGGGGCTCCCAGCCGTTGAGCGTTCCGAGCAGCCCCCAGTAGCGCTCCACCCGCCGGTCGGTGAAGGTGGCGGTCTTGTCGGCGAGATCGTCGCGGCCCGCCGCGTCGAGCTCCGGCGAGATGAGCCGGTGCAGGACGGCCTGGCCTTCCGCCGATCCGGGTGCGATGCCGGCCGAGACCGCCGCGCCTGCGTGCTCGATGACCGCCGCCGGATCGAGCAGCGGCTCGGCGGCGCCCGGCTCGGATCCCGCTGTGGCCATCTCCCGTACCCGCGCACGGAACGACGGGTCCGTGACGAGCTCGGCGAGCTCCACCCATGCCTCCACCTGCTCGGTGGACGGCTCGTCGGGTAGCTGTGCAGGCATGATGCGCATCGCACCGGCGATGCCCGCGCCCGGGGCTTCGGGGTCGGTGCCGGCGAACGCGCTGTCGACGAACTCGTCGATCAGCTGCTGGCGTTCGGCGGCGGACAGTCGGGCGAGGTCGTTCATCAGTGTCACCTTTCTTTCGGAGGAGTCCCCGCGGGCGAGCAGCGTGCAGACGGCACGTTGCGTCCGCAGGGTTCGGATCTGGCTGTCGATGGCCTGGACGTGCGCCGCGGCCACCTCCTCGACGCTGCGTCTGCGCTCGAGCACGAGCCGGACGTCGTCGAGGCCGAGGCCGAGCTCGCGCAGCGTGCGCACGAGGTCGAGCCGCGCGACTGCACGGGCGTCGTAGCGGCGGTAGTTGCCGGTCGAGCGTTCCGTCTCGGGCAACACGCCCTCGTCCGACCAGAACCGGATGGTGCGGACCGGTACGCCCGAACGGCGGGCGAGCTGTCCGATCGTCAGCAGCGTCGTCTCGGTCATGCGGCTCATCGTCGGGTCTCCACCGGCTGGAAGGTCAACGTCATTAACGGGCCGTCGCGGCGCCCGGTCCGTCACCGCTGCCAGACTCGAGGTGTGGGGGACAACGCGACCTCGGCGGTGCAGACCGTCATCGACACCGTCAGCACGCTCGTCACCGACCGGCCCGGAGTGCTGCTGGCGGCCGTCCTGGCGCTCATCGCGGTCTCGTGGTCAGTGCTGTGGCGGTTGACGCGCACCGTGGTCACCATCGCCCACGAGGGTGGCCACGCACTCACGGCCGTCGTCGCCGGACGCGGTTTGACCGGCATCCGGCTGCATCCCGACACCTCCGGCCTGACGGTCTCCACGGGCGCCCGGCGGGGTCCCGGCCTGGTGTTCACGTTCCTCGGCGGCTACCCCGCGCCGTCGCTACTGGGCGTCGGTGGCGCCGTGCTGGTGGCCGCCGACCAGGCCTCGCTGATGCTGTGGATCGCGCTCGGCCTGCTCGCCGCCACTCTGATCCATGTCCGGAACCTCTACGGGGCGGTCGCCGTGCTCGCCACCGGCGCTCTCGTGGCCGTGGTTGCCGGGTGGGGTGAACCCCGCCTGCAGGACGGGTTCGCGGCCGCGCTGTGCTGGTTCCTGGTGTTCGGTGGGCTCCGCGCGGTGCGGGAGTTGCAGCGTGGCCGGCGGCGCGGTTTGCACGGAAGCTCCGATGCCGACATGCTCGCCCGGCTTACGCCCTTTCCGGGCGGAATGTGGGCCGGATTGTTCTGGTTGCTCGCAGGTGGGGCCGTGGTCGTCACGGTCTGGGTACTGCTCTTCTGAGCTCGCCGCGAGGAGACACGTTGAGGGACTGGAACAGCTGGAATCAGGGCATCATCGACGAGTTCCGGGCGAACGAGGGCCGTGTGGGCGGCCCGTTCGACGGCGCACCGATGATCCTCATCCATCACATCGGCGCGAAGTCCGGCACGGAGCGGGTGGCGCCGCTGGTCTACTTCCCGCAGGACGACGGAACGCTGGTGATCATCGCGTCCAAGGGCGGGTCGCCGACCAACCCGGACTGGTACCACAACGTGAAGGCCAACCCGAAGTTCACCGTGGAGGTGGGCACCGAGTCGTTCCCGGTGCGCGCCGAGGAGGTCTCCGGGGCCGAGCGCGACGAGATCTGGTCGAAGGTCGTCGCCGAGCGTGCCGGCTTCGGGGAATACCAGGCGAAGACGACGCGGCTGATCCCCGTCCTGCGGCTGACCAGGGTGTCCTGAGGCAAGATCGGCCCTGACCGTCGTCGACCCGGAGGAAGCAGTGACCATCTCGCTCGAGCAGGCCCAGACCATCGTGCGCGCCGCGCTGGAGCACGGCACGGAACAGGGGTTCCAGCCGCTCACGGTGGCCGTTCTCGACAACGGGGGCGCGCTCGTCGCCCTCGGTCGCCAGGACGGTTCCGGATACCTTCGGCCGGACCTCGCCACCGCGAAGGCCTGGGGCATCCTCGGCATGGGGATCAACAACCGTGCGCTCGCCGCGCGCGCCGCGGACTCCCCGGACATCTACAACTCGCTCGTCGCGCTGGCAGGCGGCAAGATCGTCTCCGTGCCGGGTGGTGTCTTCATCCGTGACGCGCAGGGCACGCTGCTCGGCGCCGTGGGTGTCAGTGGCGACGCGTCGCTCAACGACGAGGCTGCTGCCCTCGCGGGTATCGCGGCGGCCGGCCTCGTGTCCGAGACCGGAGCGGAGGGCTGAGCACCGGTCTAGCCGTCGGCCGACGTCACGTGAGGGCGGGTCTCGCCCTCGCGCTGGTGTCGGCGGTCACCTTCGGTCTCTCGGGCCCGTTCGCCAAGGCGTTGACCGATGCGGGCTGGTCAGCCACCGGGGCGGCCTTCGTCCGGCTCGGCGGGGCGGCCGTCATCCTGCTCGTGATCCTCGCGGTCGTGCGGCCCGGTGTGATGGCCGCGGTGCGGGCCGACGGCGGCGCACTCGTGCTGTACGGGCTGCTGGCGATGGCCGGTGTGCAGGTCGCCTTCTTCAACGCGTTGCTGTACCTGCCCGTGACGGTCGCGCTGCTGCTGGAGTACACCGGCCCCGTCTTCGTGATCCTCTGGGTGTGGCTGGTGCGCGGGCAGCCGCCGGGCCCGCGCACGGTGCTGGGCGCGGCCGTCGCCCTGCTCGGACTGACACTGGTCGTGCAGGTCTGGAGTGGGATCGGACTTCGCTGGGAGGGGCTCGCCTGGGGTTTCGCTGCGGCGGTGTGCCAGGCGGCGTACTTCCTGCTGGCCGATCGCGCGGGCAACGAGACCCCACCGCTGGTGCTCGCCGGGGTGGGGATGACCGTGGGTGCGGTCGTGGTGGGACTGCTCGGGCTCGTCGGGGTGCTGCCCGTGGTGGTCGACATCGGGGCCACCGGCGTGCTGCTGGCCGGCGTCGACGTCGGGTGGCCGGTCGCCGCCGGGCTCCTCGTCGTCGTCTCCTCCGTGATCGCCTACCTCACCGGGGTGGCTGCGATCGCCAGGATCGGTGCTTCCCGCGGTGCGCTGGTGGCGTTGCTGGAAGTGGTGGCGTCGGCTGTCGCGTCCTGGCTGCTGCTCGGCCAGGTGCCGACCGCCTTGCAGGCGTTGGGCGGCGTGCTGATCCTGACGGGGGTGGCGATCACGAACACGGCACGGACCGTCGCGCTGGTCGAGCCGGAACCCGGCCTGGCGTAGCGATCAGCGGGGGAGCAGCCGCCGCCACCACGGCGCCGGCCGTGGAGGGGGAGCAGGAGCCACAGGATCGGCGGGACGAGCGCGGACGGGGCGTCCGGCGTGCCACTGGCGCACAGCGTCGTCCGCGTTCACCCGCCCGATCCGCACCCTGGGCCCTGACGGGGCGCGGAGGAACTCGACGATGCGCAGGTTGAGCTCCGCGACCGCATCCCGCACCTCCTTCTCGGACGGCAGAGCGCGAAGCGTCTCCGGCAGCCGGTCGAGCTCCTTGCGCAGCTGGATCGACGGCGGCAGCAGCATCTCGCTCGTCAACCCCTCCCGCCTCAGGTAGTTCTTCACCCACCAGAGCTCGTCGTGCGGATCACCGATACCGGCCAGCGGCTTGCCCTTCCCCGGCAGGTTGTCGAAGTCGCCTCGCTCCTGAGCGAGCCGAATCTGCTTGTCCACCACCGACTCGTGACGGTGCGCTCCGGGATCCACTACAGCGCCACCTCCCTCGGACAGGCTCGTCGCCGCCCGACCGTACCGCGGGAGAGCGGCCGACGACGTGCGTGAACCGCGCTGTCCGGACCGGTCCGTGGCCCGCTTCTTGTGCCGTCGGAATTTCGTTTCTCTAGGTCGTGCGCACGGTGTCACGACTGCGGTTAGTCGCAGTAACCCGGCGTTCGGCGTGGCCGCTATTCGGCGGGGCTCTCGTATGAGCCGTTGGGAATCCGGGTCCAGTAGCAGCGAATACTGTGCGGCCATTCGGATTTTCCGATCCGTACATCCTTGTGTTCCTGGGGCGCTGCCGATCGCAACGAAGATCGTCTCATTACGCAGTCGCTGTGTCACCGTGAGCAAGGGGATCTCAGTGCGAACAGGTCGCACCGGACACAAAAGCACCACAGCGACGAATCGGGATCAATCGGTTCGGCGAGTGGGAGCTCCGCGGGAGGTCGGCGCGGCTCCGGAGATGGTTCTGAGGCTGCAGCGGCTGGCGGGAAATGCCGGCGTCACCCGGGTAGTGGCTGGTGAGCAGCGAACGGTGAGCTCCGATCAGGGGGCCGCCACCAGCGGGCAGGACGTATCTGCTCCTGTGCAGCGTTCCGCTGTGCACGATGTGCTGGCCTCGCCGGGCCGGCCGCTCGATGCGGAGCAGCGCCGGGAGTTCGAGGGACCGTTGGGTGCCGATCTCTCGAGTGTCCGGGTGCACAGTGGCGATACCGCGAGCAGTTCGGCGGCGGCCGCGGTCGATGCGCAGGCCTTCACGGCGGGTGATCATGTTGTGTTCGGCGGTCCGGTCGACCGGCACACCTTGGCGCATGAGCTCGCCCATGTCGTTCAGCAGCGGCAGGGGCCGGTTACCGGCACCGACTACGGCGACGGGTTGCGGGTGAGTGATCCGGGTGATCGGTTCGAGCAGGAGGCCGAGGCCACCGCGGACGCCCTGGTGTCGCACGCGTCGCCGGTCCAGCGGGTCGCCGGCGGTGGTCCTGCGGCCGAGATGGGCTCCGCGGGCGGTGTCGCGGTGCAACGTGCAGCCTCTTCCGTCGAGTCCACGCGTGGGTCGGTCGAGGAGGCCGACATCACCGAGGCGGCGTCGGAGACCGAAACGGAGCGGCAAGCGAGGCTCTCCGCGTGGCGCAACGCGGTTGAGTCGCGTGACCCGCTCGGTCGGACGCTCGAACAGGTCGATGAGCAGCGACGGCGACGTGGCTGGCAGCGGCACCTTCTCCCTCCCGCCACGGCGTCCGCCTCGGCTGCGGAGACTCCGGAAGTGCCGATCGCCGAGGCGGAGCCTCCGGGGGCGATGTCGGAGTCGGGGCGCTCGTCGATCGACACCGTGCGCGGATCGATCGAGGAGGCCGATGCCGAGGCGGAAGCGGACCTGCTGGCGAGTATCTCGGTGTGGCGCAACGAGATCGAGCCGCGTGACCCGCTCGGTCGGACGCTGCAGGACGTCGAGGATCAGCGTCGGCGACTCGGCTGGCGGCGGCAGCTTCTCCCTCCCGTCGAGACGCCGGCCTCGGGCGGTGCGGGGACGGCGGAGCCGCCCTCTCCCGGGGAGACGTCGGAGTCGGGGCGCTCCTCGATCGAGGCCGTACGGGGGTCGGTCGACGAGGCCGATATCACCGAGGCAGCGGCGGGGTCCTCCTCGATCGAGGACGACGCCGCGCGACAGGCGAGGGTCTCGTCCTGGCGCGATGACGTCGAGCCGCGTGACCCGCTCGGTCGAACGGCGCAGGAGGTCGAGGATCAGCGTCGGCGACTCGGCCGGCGTCGGTACCTTTTCCCTCCCAGTGCGGCTCCGGCCTCGGGCGGTGCGGGCGCAGACGTGGCCACGCGTGACACCGCGCGCGTCGAGAATGCGGCACCCAGCGTTGGCGGCGGGGTGCCGAACGAGGCCGACGGGGGTGGCCGGCCCCGGCCGCTCCCGCCCATCCCGGAGGTTTCGCCGTCGGATGCCGAGCGCTTCCGGCCGAGCGAACCCGCGGGAGAGGGTTCGGCCGGAAGTGTCGCGCCGGAGCCCGCGAGCCCCGAGATCCGCGAGGTGCCGCGCTCGCGGCCGGCATCCATGGCGACGAAGGTGGCGACAGAGCCGAAAGCGGCGGTGAAGGAACAGGGGGTCCCCACCAAGGAGGTCCCGGCGCAGGCCGGTAGCACCCCGGCCCGGCCTCCGGCCCCGAGTCTGCCTGGGCGCATCGCCGAGGGCTGGTTGAGCGGTGGCGACCGGGTCATCACCATTCAAGGTGGTGAGGACGTGGTCATCGATCGCCTCCTCAGCGCTCTGCCTTTCACGTTGAGCGCCGGTGACATGGAGGAAGCCAAGGCGCAATGGGTGGACACCCTGGGCCTCGGTGCCCTGCAGCCGAGGCTTTCCGCGATGACGCGAGGCGACTCGGTGACCGTACCGATGGACGTCGGCGGCTGGTCCGGTCCGATCACGGTGTCCGCCCGCATCATGTCGGTCGCGCCGCTCGGACCGAAGACGGTCGAGTTCGAGGCGGGTGGTGACCGGTTCAGCTCGACAAGCGAGCTCTCGGAGTCGCGGGAGAGACTCCAGGGCCAATTCGGCGGCACCATCCCGATTATCGAGGGCGGGCCGACCCTGGGCGTGACCCCCACCGGACGAGTGTTGCAGGACAAATTCTCGAGTGGCACGACGGCGCGTACCGGCCGGGCTTTCGCTCGCACGAAGACCAAGGAAAAGGCCACAATTCTGGACGGCCGGATCCAGCTGAAGTTCGACTTCTCCGAGCTTCAGGGTCCGCGTTCGTTTTATGTGGTGGGCTCTCGACAGCGGGTGGCGAGCGGCAAAGAACAGTATGAGTCTAAGACGATCGACGCAATTTCCGCGGATCTCGCCACACCGGTTTCCGAGGGGGTCGGACCCGCAAGGCGCTTGCTCCCGCCGCAGCGGGTGCAGCAGACCCTCGCGCTGGGGGGCACGGACGTCGTCAACGACGTGCATGCGCTCACCGACAGGGGGACGTTCAGCAGCGCCGGGGTGCCGGGGTTGTTGCGCTCCATCGAGGACAACGGCCGGGCATTGTTCGGAACGGACTGGCCGGCGGTGCACAAGGGCATCCTGTCGTTCGTCAGCATCACGTCGCTGCAGCGGGATCTGAAAGCGATGATGGTGGGAGACGGTGTTGCGTTCCCGCTGCCGAAAGAGCTCGGCAGCATCCGGATCGGCGCCCAGATCGTCTCGATGTCACACCATCACACCACAAAGGAGACGGAGTTCAACGTCGGTACGGACACCAGTAGCTCCACGACGTCGAGCGAGGGCAGCAATGAGCGTGGGGAGTTCACTGCCCCCATTGGACTGTCCGGTCTGGGTGGCGGCGTGGCGACGGGATCCTTGACCTTCACTCCCCTCGCTGAGTACGGGTGGGACGGCAGGGAGAGCGCACAGGGCTCCGCGCGTTCCGGCGTCGGAATGAAGATGAAGGTTCCCGGCGCGGTTTTCGACGGTGTGGCGAAGCTGTCGTTCAAGGTCCGCAGACCCGGGCAGCCCGGACAGCCGACCCTGGGAGAGGCGAGGATCGGTTTCCAAGCGATCGTCGATGCTGCGGAGGCGATCGATCCGGGAAGCAAGGACCCGCAAGAGTTCGTGGCGAAGGGGCTCCGGCAACGCTTGACCGCGCCGACGTTCACACCTGAAGAGAAGATCCGGCGGGCGAGCACGGAGATCCTGGGCGGGGGCGGGCCGAGGAACGGAGGAGGGCTGCCTTCCACCGCGGTCATCCTCGACGTCCTTGCCGGAGAAGGCGGCGAACACAATCCGGTGGCCGACACGGCCGGCCGGTTCGGGGAAGAGCAGCTCGGCCGTTCGTGGGCGAACCTCGAGGCGACCGTTCTCGGCACGTTCAGCCGCGAGCGTCTGGCGTCGTCGATCGCGGCGATGTCGCGGGGAGTGCCGCTGCAGAGCCCGCCGTTGATTCTGCCGATTCCTCAGGTGCCCACCCCCCGGCAGCTGAACCCCCTCAAACCCCCGTACGGGGAGGCGTGGGTGTCGGCCACCGCGGCGCTGCAGGATCTGGAGTACGTACGGGAGCTCAGTCCGAAGGCCGAGCTCAACGTGCTCAATGACATCAGTACGAGCTCGGGCGACCGGCACAACTCCTACAAGGGTGTGGGGTTCGAGGTCGGAGGCGCCGCCACGATTCGAACGCCGACGCCGAACGTCACGGTGGACGCTCCCGCACCCACCGTCGGCGCCCGGAGGCGGTGGCAACGAGGAACCCGCGCGACACGGGCCTTCGGCAGCATCGCCAGCGGCAAGTTCGCGAGGCCCAACGCCCCGATGCACGTGTTCCTCGGCACGGCATCGGTGACGCTCATGCTCATCCACAGTGAAGACGCGCCGGTCGCCGGTCCGCAGACCCAGCTCCAGTTCCTGGTGGCCCTGCCCCACTCGCACACCGAGGAGCACGTGGTCGGTGCGGACAGCACTGCCGGGCGGTCCGAGGAGCCCGCGGTCTCGGCAACCGAGATCGCCGCGGCGCCGCCGGCCGCCCCGGCCGCCGGAGGTGGTGTGGGACCCCTGAGGGTGCGATCCAGCCACCAGATCGGGTTCTCGGACGTGGTGGTCCAGCTCGGCAACGACATGGCCGTGATCAACGCGGTCCGCGCAGCGATCGGCGACAGGTTCGGTGACCGTTGGGAGGTCGCCCAGGCGAAACTGCTCCCGGTGTTCGACCGGGCCGTCGTCCAGCCGCTGATCCCGGCGCTCACCCACGGACGGCGGTGGGGCACGTCGGTGCGCGTACCTGCTGCGGCGGCCGGGGCGCGCGACGTCACGGCGGATGTCGCCATCGTGGGCGCGCAGGCCACGATGACCAAGCACACGGACTCCGTGTCGAAGTTCGAGTTCGAGGTCGGCTCGGACTCGACGACCGGCGGAGGAACCCAGACGGTGCGCCGAAACCGATACATCGGTCAGAACCAGACGCTGAGCGTGGCCGCTCAACCCCAGGGCGCCGCCCTGACGGCCAACCCCCTCGGTTTCACCGTGAACATCGACGACACCTCTGGCAGCACCCTGGATGTCACCGGCGGCACGGTGAACAGGGCGAAGATCGTCGAACCGGCCCAGCTGTTCGAGGGCAGCGTCACCTTCACGATCGCGATAGAGATGGGCGGGTCTGCGGAGCCGATCGAGACGCACGCGGTGATGACGGGCGAGTTCGCCTTCCCGGCGCGCGACATGCCCCAGGAGGCCGGGCAAGAAGGGCCGTCGAAGCTCTTCAGCGTGCCCGACCGGATCAAGGACTCGCTTCGCCTCGGCGAGACCGACGTCGTCCTGGACCTTCTGTCGCATGGGCGGCCACCCGGCGGTGCGTCGGCGACGCAGACCGAAGCAGGAGCCGCGACACAGACCGAAGCAGCGCCGGCAGAACCGACGGCGCAGCTCTCAGCGGCGGGCATTCTGAAGCAGTTGGACGCACGCGCCGAGCGGATATTCGGGTCTGTCGAGAAGTGGAACGCCGCACGGGCGGCCCTGGAGATGGAGCTCGACATCGACGAGCTCAAACAGAGGTTCCGGTCGATGATGGCGGGCCGTGGCTGGGAGATCGACCTGGGTGAACACGGCGGCGTGACCATCACGGCCAGCGTGGAGGAGATGGCACACGCCACCCACATCGGGGAGCCCGTGGAGTTCAACACCGGGATCGCAGGCGGTCGTGTCCTCAGCGGTGGTGCGGACGGGCCTCTGGACGAGGACAGGCGCGTCTTCTACCGCGAGGCTTCCCAGCTGACCCGCACTGTGACCCAGCCGGGCGCCAGAATCGCCATCACGCCTGGCCAGACCTATACGTACGAGCGGGGGACGGACAGCGGGAGCGGGCAAACCCGCATACGTCAGACGGGTGTCGGTACCAAGTCGAAGGTCGCGGGCAGCGTGTATGACGGCGTGGCGCTACTCCACTTCGAGTTCGACCTGCCGAGTGGGAGCGCTGCGGCCACTCCGGCGCCGAGCGGGCCCTCCTCCGAGTACCTCAAGACCCGGCAGGAACGGTGGGACGAAATCGGCAAGGAGGTCCGTACGTTGGACGACAAAATGGCCACGCCTGGAATCTCTGACGACGAGAAGAGGCGAGCTGGAGCGGACCGTGCCGACAAAGTCGAGGATCTGAAAGATCTGATGGCGCAGGAGAACTGGACCGATCGACGCAGGGCCGAGGCCCAGCAGATTGCCGCGAGTGCATCCCGTACGCCAGAGGCGAGGGTGCGCTTCACCGCAATGGTCGAGACCGCGGATGCTCACTCGGTCGAGAACGCTGAGGACGCGCGCTTCTCCCGGTACGACAAGCGTGCCGGGAGGGCTGGTGCGGAGAATGAGGGCCGGAAGCCCGCCCAGGGGACGCTCGAGCACGATCACATAACCACGATGCCCGACTTCGGTTCCGTGGAGAAGATGCTCGACGTCTACGGCGACATGATCTACGGGCACTCGTGGAGCAAGTATCGTTCCACGATCCTGAGCGAGCTGAGTGCGGAACAGATCATGGTGAACCTGCCGGCGATGACCCAAGGTATCCCGCTGGAGACCACAGAGATCAACGGCCTCAGGCCCGGGCGGATCACGCTCACCGCCCAGGTGAAGGACGAGAACCGCTGGCTTCTCGACTTCCTCCGCGAGTCCAAGGCCGACGTCGCGCTCGTGGCCGAGAGTACGGATCGACTCCGAAGCCGGGAGCGCAGCTCGAACCTGCATGAGTCGAACAGCCAGCTCGGTATCGGTCCCGTGACGTTTTCCGGTGGCGGCTCGTGGCGCAACCGAAAAGGCGTGCAGGTGCAGATCGGTGGCCGGCTGGTCTCCAACTCCAAGGTGACCCAGCAGCAGGCGCGCTTCGAGGGCCACGCCATCTTCGCCATGACCTTCTATCCCGGGCTTCGGGACGGGCTGTGGGGGCGGGCGTCGTCCTCGACGATGAGCTTCGCCCTCCCGGTCACGGTCTCCATGTCCGCCGAGGACACGTACGTCCCCAGGTGAAGCCGCCACCGTTCCGGGGTCCACGCTCGCCCGGCCGGACTCCGGCGCACGGGTCAGACGTATCCGGATTTGTCGTCGTAAGCGGAGCGTACGAGTCGGCGTATCGAGGGTAGCGAGAGTTTCCTTTTCCATGGGGCTTGCCCAAGGGTGCGACGACTACGAGTAGTCATGGCACTCGCGCACGCCGCTTTCAGCAGCCGCGATGTCCAGATCATCCCCATTTATCGGGGAGAGCTGGTGAAAGGCTGTTCAAATCCTTCTCCAGCATGAGCGATCGGCATGCGGCCATGCGGATTTTTCGACCCGTACATCTTTGCGTTCCTGCGCCGCTGCCGGCTCCAACAAAGATCATGCCATTACGCAGTCGCTGCGCCACCGTGAGCAAGGGGAAACATCAGTGCGAACAGGCCGCACCGGGCGTAGAAGCACCACCGCGGCACGTCGTGGTGAATCGCCGGTGCAGCGCGTGGCGGGCCCCCGGGACGTCGGAGGGGCTCCGGGGTCGGTTCTGACGCTGCAGAGTCTGGCCGGGAATGCCGCCGTCACCCGCGCGCTCGCCGGTGAGAGCTCCGATCCGGCGGCCGCCACGAGCGGGCAGGACGTATCTGCTCCTGTGCAGCGTTCCGCTGTGCACGATGTGCTGGCCTCGCCGGGCCGGCCGCTCGATGCGGAGCAGCGCCGGGAGTTCGAGGGGCCGCTGGGTGCGGATCTCTCGGAGGTCAGGGTGCACACCGGCGGTGCCGCCAGTAGTTCCGCCGCGGCGATCGGTGCGCGTGCGTACACCTCCGGGAATGACGTGGTGTTCGGCGGCCCGGTCGACCGGCACACCTTGGCGCATGAGCTCGCCCATGTCGTTCAGCAGCGGCGAGGGCCGGTTGCCGGCACCGACAACGGTGCCGGGTTGCGGGTGAGTGATCCGGGTGATCGGTTCGAGCGGGAGGCCGAGGCCACCGCTGCGGCCCTGACGGCCCCGACGTCGCCGATCCAGCGGGCTGCCGACAGTGACCCCCCTGTCGAGGCGGGCCCGGACGGTATTGGCGTTGTGGTGCAGCGCGCGCCGACGCCGGCCGACGTCGCGGCGCGGCGTAAGCGATTGGGCTGGCGTCCGCGGCCTCAGGCGGACATCACCGACCCCGCGCCGACACCGGCGGCCGACATCGAGGCACGGCGTCGGCGACTGGGCTGGCGTCCGCGGCCTCAGGCGGACATCACCGACCAGATCCTCGGGTGGCGCAGGGACCGCCCCTCTGTGCCGCCCGGGTCCCGGCCCAGCGGGACCGGTGAGGTCGCGGAGGCGGAGGCAGACATTGCCGACCAGCCGATCGGGTGGGGGCCGCCCGCCACATTCTTCCCGGCCGGTTCCGGTTCGAGTGCCGCGGACGAGCGGGAGGACGAACCCGTCGCAGGCGCGGCGGCCCGGCCGCCGTCCGAGGTCTCCGGGAGAACTGCTCTCTCGCCGTTGGAGTGGCTGCGACCTGTTCGTACACGACCGGGTCTGCCGCTCGGGCCGCGGCTGCGTCCTGGTCGTCCTGGTCCTGCGAGGGTGGCCACCCCGGAGATCGAGGAAGTCCTCAGAGAGGATCCTCAGCCCCCCGCGGTGCCGGAGAAGGACGTTCCTCAGCCTCCCCCTGTGCCGGAGAAGGACGTTCCCACGCCTCCCGCCGTGCCGGAGAAAGAGGCGAAGACCGTCGCGGATCGGCTCACGCTGGGCGGCGACGATCAGATCCTCAAGATCGGCGAGCCTCGCGACCCTAGTACGAGCGACGGGGGCGTGGCCTTCGACGACAACGTCGTCATCGACTTTCTGTCGAACGCCCTGAAGAACGTTGTGAGCCCGCGTGATCTGCAGATCGCCGAGCAGAGGTGGGCTGCCACCCTGAGCGCTGCTGCCCTGCAGCCGATGCTGTCCTCGATGACCCGTGGCGACGTCCTGTCGGTGCCGCTGGACGTCGGCGGCTGGACGGGTCAGATCAAGGTGTCGGCCCGGGTCGTGCACCAAGCGAAGACGACAGGCACCGCCACGGTCGAGTTCGAGGCCGGTGGCGACAGGTTCGCCACGGGTGTCGGCCTGTCGGAGAATCGGGACCGGCGTGAGGGCCAGGGTCTCGGCACGGTCTCACCGAAAGGCGTGAGTGTCGGCCTCGGTGCGAGAGTGCTGCGGGACAACGTCACCGGTGAGACGGTCTCGAGTGGTGGCCGGAGCTTCGCCCGCACCAAGACCAAGGAAGACAAGGCGCAGCTCTTCTATACCGAGATTCAGATGCAGTTCGACTTCTCCGACGTCAAGGGGCCTCGTCGGCTGGGGGTGGGACCACGACGTCAGGTCCCGGAGACCGGGTCGAAACCCATCGGGGCGACGGTGGCCCGGCCACCGGCAGGGGACGCGGCAGCGGCAAGCTTCTGGCCGCCCGCTCGGGTGCAGGAAACGCGTGCGCTGGGCGGCATGGACGTCGTCACGGATGTGCGCGCGCTCGACAAGAGCCTGAAGCCGAGCGCTTCCGGAGTGTCGGCGCTGTTCGGCACGAAAGACGATCGGACGTCGCTGGAAGCCTGGGGCTCCGGACTCCCGGACTGGCCCACCGTCCGAAAGGACATCCTGGCGCACCTCTCCATGTCGTCACTGCAGCGGGATCTGAAGGCGATGATGGTGGGCAAGGGCATCGAGGTTCCTCTCTCGAAGAACCTGGGGAGTGTCTGGATCGGCGCCGAGGCCAACTGGATGTCATATCGGCGCCCCACCAAGGAGACGGAGTTCAACGTCGGATCCGACAGCAGCCGGGGCCGAGCCTCGTCCGAGGGCCGCAATACGCGCGGGGAGATAACGGTTCCCATCGGGATCTCGCCACTGGGGGAAACCGCGGTCACCGGGAGTCTCACCGTCACTCCCGCCGGCGAGTACGGCCGCGAGAATCGGGAGGGCGACCAGGCATCCGCCCGGACCGGCACCGCGCTCAAGATGAAGGTTCCCGGTGCGGTCTTCGACGGCAGGGCGATGCTGACGTTCCGCCACTCCGGCGTCGGCTCCCAGGCAACCGCCATGATCGGTTTTCGGGCCATCATCGATGCCGCGGAGTTGGAATCCAAGGGCGCCGAGGCTCCGCGAGCGTGGAGTGCGGGCGGAGGACCGCGTAAACACAGCATGGCCGCGCCGGTGTTCGCGCCGAACACGAAGATCAGAACAGCGGAAGACGGCTTGGTGGGCGGCGCAGATCAAGGCCGCGGGGGGACAGGACTGCCGGCCGACGTCGTCATTCTCGACGTCCTCGCCGGAGAGGAGGGCGAACACAACCTCGTCGCCGACGAAGTCGCCGACTGGGGGAAGGGGTACTTCGGCGCTTCCTGGGCGGACCTCAAGCCGGTCGTCCTCGGAACCTTCAGCCGCGAGCGGCTGGCGGCATCGATCCCGGCGATGACCCGGAAGGTGCCTTTGCAGAGCCCTCCGCTGATCCGCGCGCAGCACGACCCCGCATGGGTGTGGGGTACAGCGAAGCTCGAAGATCTGTCTTACGTACGGGAGCTGAGTTCCAAGGCCGAGCTCAACGTGCTCAATGACGTCTCCACGAGCGCGAACGCCCAAAGGAGCTCCTACTACGGAGGCGGCGGACAGATTCAGGGCGGCCCTCGGGTGCCGCTCCCGGCGGAGACGTCCTTTTCGCCCTCCTTCCTCGTCGGCGCACGGCAGCGGCAGCGAGGCGGAATGCGCCAGGCGGTGGCCATCGCGAACACCGCGAACGGCAAGTTCGAGAAGCCGATGGTCGTCTTCATCGGTGAGGCCACCGTGGACCTTCGGGTCACCGAGACCGGAAAAGTGCCTGGCCGCATCATGAAGGCCCCGGTCCGGTTCGTCGTCGCCCTGCCGAAGTCCTACACCAAGGAGTCGCTCGCCCCGGGATCGACGGAAGAAGAGCCCACGGCAGAGCAGGCGCAGGCCGACGCAGTGGGCGCCCGGAACAGCGGCGCGGCCGCCCCCGCCCCGGCACGCACACCCCTTGCGGTAGGTCCCCCCGCGCGGGTCACGAAGAACGGCCAGATCGGGGCGTCGGACGTGATCGTGCGGCTCGACAACGACCTGGCCGTGGTCAACGCGCTGAAGGCGGAACTCGAGAAAGACCTCGGTGTCAACTGGCACACGTTCGAGGCGAAGGTGCTTCCGATATTCGACCGGGCCGCAATCCAGCCGCTCGTCCCGGCGCTCACCCATGGACACCGGGTGGGCACTTCGGTGTCGACGAAGACCGCCGACGGGAGCGAGGTGGCGGCAACCGTCAGCATCGTCGGGGCCCGCGCGAACATGACCGAGCACGTGCAGAGCGTCAAGAAGTTCGAGTTTGAAGTCGGGTCGGATTCGACGGCCGGCAGCGGAACGTCGAGCGGGAGTCGAACGCGCTTCACCGGCCGAACTCAGCTTGCGGCGTCTGCGGGGGCCGGGCACGTGACGTCCACCGGGGCAGGCGGCGCAACCGTCGATATTTTCTCCGAAGGTAGCGTCGACTCTGCCGGCGGCCTCGTGGCGCGAACGAAGCTCGTCGAGCCGGCTGAGCTCTACAAGGGTGAGGTCCGGTTTCTGATCGACATGAATCTGGGTGGTCGGGCCACGACCATCGCAGCCTCCATGCCGGGCCAGTTCGCATTCCCGGCGCGGGACACGTCGAAGCCTGCGGCGTCCGAGAAGAAGGACGAGCCTGCCAAGAACGCCCCGGAGGCGCCTGCAAAGAAGGATTCGGAGCCTGCGAAGAAGCCGCCGAACTCCAGGGATGAGTCGGCCTACCGCCAGCCCGCCCGGATCACCAATTCACGCAGGCTCGGCTCGACAGATGTCGTGCTGGAACTCTTCCCCCAGAAAGCCGGAGCGGCGGCGTCGAGGCTGTCGCCCGTACGACGCCCCGAGCCGTCAGCGGCCCTGATCGTGGAGCAGCTGGCGCACGAGGGGAGCGAGATCTTCGGCTCGCCCGAGAACTGGGCCGCCGTACGGCCAGTCCTCGTCGACGGGCTCAACCCCATCACCCTCAAGCCGAGGCTGAAGTCGATGATGGCAGGGCAGGGCTTGCGCATCGACCTGGGGAAGCACGGCCGCGTGACCGTCACGGCCAGCGTCGAGGGCGAGATGTCGCACGTCGAGAACACGCGCGACCCCGCCGAGTTCAACAGCGGAGCCACCAGCGGCCTCGTCCTCGGCGGCACCGCCGACGGACGGCCCAGTGCCGAGACGCGCATCGCCTACCAGGCGATCGGCGGGATGACCGGCAACCCCTCCCCGTCAGCGTCCATCACGCCGGGCTTCACCACCACGCACGAGCGCGGGAAGGACCTGACGGCCGACTATCTCACCTCGCGCCAGAGGGGCGTCGGCACGAAGTCGAAGGTGCCGGGCAGCATCTTCACAGGCGTCGCCCTCCTTCATTTCCGGTTCGATCGGGCGCGCAGTCTGACGAGCACGATAAATCCGGAGTTCTCCGCCCAGTCCAAGCGGCAGGATCAGCGAATCGCCGAGCTCACGAAGGAGCAGTCCCGCGGCAGGCTCTCACGTGCTGGCCAGGAGGAACTGCGCGGCCTGTTGACGGAGCAGAGCGAGAACATCCGTCTCCGCATCGGAATGAGGCAGGACCCGGGGGCCTACACCGGAGAACAGTTCGCGCCGAAGAACATCGACAGGTCGATTCAGGGTGCCGAGAAGGCGCACGAACGTCTCCGCGGCACTCCCGGGGCCGACGAGGCCCAGGTCGGGCGGGCCCGGACGCAACTGGCGGAACTCGCCGCGGCGAAGGACGTGATGCTGCAGGATCGGGTACGCATCACCGGATCTCGGATGGGCCTCGCGCGGGTGCCCTTCACCGTGCTGATCGAGACCAAGGACGCGCTCAAGGTCGAGAACGGTCCGCAGGGCGAGGCAGGCGAACCTCCCACCCTGCGGCTGCCTGACGTGGAGAAGGGTCTCAGGCCGGATCACATCGTTCGCGATCTGCCCGATGTCCATTCGCTCTACGATCTGCTCGACGCCGTGGGGCCGCAGATCTACGGGTCGGCGTGGAAGACCCACGGCCCGATGGTCCACAAGGATTTCAGTCTGGAGAAGCTGAGGGCCGGCCTGGCGGGCATGACCATCGGCAGGCCGCTGACGAGCCACCAGTTCTCGGTCCGCCTCCGGCCCGCACGGATCGAGGCCACCGCCGAGGTGGTTGCGCAGGGCTTCGAGCGCGTGGAACCGAAAGCCGACGTCGCGTGGGTGGGGGAGAACACCAGCCGGTTCCGTGAGCGGGAGCGGGTGTCCAAGCTCAGCCAGTTCATCGGCCAGATCGGTGCGAGCCTGGGCCTCGGTGGCGTGCGGTTCGCCGGCGGCAGCTCCCACCGCACGCGGGTCGGCACGGAGGCGCAGACGGGCGGCCGGCTCATCACCAACGCGAAGGTGACGCAGTCGCAGACCCATCTGAGCGGGCACGTCAAGTTCAACTTCACCTTCTATCCCGGCCCTCTCGGAACGACATCGATCACGCACTCCGGCGTCGTGCCGTTCACGATTTCCGTGCCGACCACGGACACCAAGGAAGTTGCGAAGACCCAGCTGCCGGAGGAGGCCGAGTTGGAGTGGGACGGCCCGACTCCGAGGTATCCCAAGGCGGCGGACGCGCTCGTCGCGATCCAGAACGACCTGGCCCGCGGTCCCGAGGGCGCCGCGTGCATCGTGCAGGTCAGGCGCCCGGGGCAGGCCGAGGCCCGCCAGTACCGGGCCGTGAACGAGGTCGTGAACGAGCGGAGCCGGATCCTGTGGTACGAGACCCGGTCGAACGCTCCGACCTCGGCGCCGTGGAATGCGCGAACGATCAAGGCGTACTTCCTGCCGCCGCCGCCCCCTCCGAAGGACCGTGTCTGACTCGCCGGCACCACGACGACGCCGGTCTTTCCACCGCTTGTTGTCCGAATGGCGGGTGACCTGCTGTGCGCGCAGTGCCCGGCTGCAGGCACAGTGGGGTGTCGACACATTCGGGAGGTCGCATGGGCCCGTCCACCGCCACGGTCAAATGCCCGCACTGCGGGAAGACCAACCGTGTGCCGTCCGCAGCGAGCGGCCTGCCCCACTGCGGCAACTGCCACAATTCGCTGCCGTGGATCACCGCCGCCGGTGACGACGACTTTGGTGAGGTCGTCGAGCGCGCCGCAGTACCCGTGCTGGTCGACATGTGGGCCACCTGGTGCGGACCCTGCCGGATGGTGAGTCCGGCGCTGGAGCAGTTGGCCACCGAGCGCGCCGGGAGCATCAAGCTGGTCAAGGTCGATGTCGACGCGGCGCCTGCGCTGGCGCAGCGGTTCCGGGTGCAGGCGGTGCCGACGCTGATGGTCGTGCGTGGCGGCGAGGTGGTGGCCCGCCAGGCGGGGGCCCTCCCGCTGCCGGCCCTGCGCCAGTGGCTGGACGCCAGTGTCGGCAGCGGCGGGGAGGGCTGACCCGCCCGGTCAGCCGTTGCTCTGCGTTCCGAGGAACTCGATCTCGGCGATGGCCACCTGCTTGTTGTCAGGGCCCGGCGACCGGTAGGCGCTGCGCAGGGTGAGGGTGATCTGGCGGACGTTGTCCACCGGTGTCGAGATCTGCTGGACGACGTCGTCCTGCAGGTGCAGGCGGAACAGCGTTTCCCTCCCCTGGGCGTCCCGGACCGTCATGTCGATCTGTTCGGGTCGGTACTCGTTGTAGCGGTCCTGGGGGCGCGGGGAGACGCCGGGAGTGATGCGAACCGCTCGCAGGTTGATGCTCCGGTTGTAGTTCGCCTGCAGGTACTGGCCCGCGGAGTCACCGGTCTGGCCGGTTCCCCACCAGCTGTTCTGGTTTCCGTCGAAGGCCGAGGTCGGGGGATGGCTCGTGTCCGCGGCCGATGCAGCCACCGTCGTGGGCGGGAGCAGGGTTTCGGAGTTGAGCAGGCGCTGGGCCAGCAGGAAAGCCGGGTAGGCGAGGATCGCGAGCGCGAGGAGCGCCGCGAGACCGATCAGCTGTGCCCGGCTGAGCCGGGCGAACCACAGCCGGACGCGCTGCCAGAAGGAGCGTTTCCGGGGGGCCGCGGGAGGCGGACCCGCGCTGAGGTCGACGCCGCAGTTGCGGCAGAACTTGCGGTCGGCGCGGTTGCCGACACCGCAGTTCCAGCAGACGATGCCGCTTTCCTCGTTGGCCACGACGGGCCGCACTTCGGGCCGAGGCGGTTCGGGGCGCCCCGGCAGCACCGGCACCACCTCGTCCTCCTCCCGGCCCGAGAGCGGGACGAGGAGCCGGCGCGCACGTCGCCGCAGGTCCGACTTCTTCGACTCCGAGTCGGCGGGCGTGTCGTCGAAGCCGGCCGTGGTCGACACCGGTGGCGGCGCTGCTGCCGCCGCCGGAGCGGGTGCCGGGGCCGGTGCCGGTGGCGCAGGCGGCTCGGGCGCGGGCTTGGGCTTGGGCTGACGGGCAGCGCGCTCGGCACGGCTGACCTCGTCCCAGTCGACGAAGTCGCCGCACACCTCACAGAACGATTTCCCGCTCCTGGGCCCCTCGTTCCCACAGTTCGGGCAGCGGGGCGCGGGGTTGTTCTCGTCGCTCATACAGGCAACACGTCATTTCCGCCGGTGCCGATCACGTCGATGGCATACGGCATGTGTGCGGGGCTGGCCGCCGCGACCACGGCGTCGAGCCGGACGCGGTTGATGGTGCTCGGGTCCGGTACCCGGACGATGACCCGTAGGTCGGGTTCCCGGCTGCCGGGGAACGGGCCGAGTGGGCGGGCCGACCACGCCGATCCGCCGCTCTCGATGATCTCCGGGGTCACCCCGATCGCCAGCCGCACCGCGGTGGCGAGACCGAATGCGGTGCCACGCCTGCGGTGCATGGTCACGGCACTGGCAATGGCCTCCCGGCGGATCTCCAACGGCTCGTCTCCGTCGAGCTCCGCGCCGATCCACTGGCCCAGCCAGTCGAGGAAGTCCTCCGGCGCGAGCCAGGGGGAGAAATAGGCGTCGAGGCAGTCCAGCACGATCATCAGCGGCCCGAGAACCACGTCGAAGCCGCTCGCGAAACGCAGTCCGAACGAGTCCTCCTGGTAGACCGCGGGGAGCTGGTCTGCCAGCGGGTTCGGGCTGCGAGGGTCGTTGACGTTGGCTCTCATCGGTCCCCGATCACCCGCACCCGAAGGTCGTACGGGAAAAGCAGCGCCACGGGCGCGAGATCGATCCTGTCGGTCTGGTCGGCCCGCCGCCCCGTCAGCGGGTCGGACGGGAACAGCAGCACCTCGTCCACGAGCTCAACGCCCGGCACCCGTTGCAGCGCCGCGAAGAGCTCACCGGCCGCGAGCGGACGCCCGAAGGGCCATCCGTTCCCCTGGGGGCCACCGGTCAGCGGATCCAGGTACTCGTACAAGGCGTCCAACGCGCCGGCCCGCACCATCTGTGAGGAGACCCCGCGGTAGGAGTGCATCGTCGCCTGCACGGATACGCCCTGGTAGAAGGGCGGTCCGACGGACAGTCGCACGCCGAGCGGGCGCCGGTCCTCGAGATAGCGGGTGATGCGCGCAAGGAGCTCGTCGCCGGGGACGAGCTGCTCGAAGCGGAGCCGCCCGCCCACGTCCGGCACGGCCTGGGGGACCACCAGCACCCGCACCGCGTTCTCGTTGCCCGGCTCGCGCACGGTCGGGCAGGCGATCCGGGCGACTTCGGGCGCGGCCCGCTGCGTGAGCTCCTCGTAGTCCCGGGGGGTCACCGCCCGGTCCTGTGCGCGCAAGGTGATCGGTGCGCGGACCTTGGCCTCGTCGATCGTCTCGCCGTCGAGCCCGCCCCGGGCGCCCTCGCGGTTCTCCACGCGAGCGATCGAGGGGATGGAGCTGCTGAGGACCCGGACGGTGCCGCGCGAGACGTTGCCGTCGCGGCCACCACCCGACCGGTAACGGGTGGCGCGCACGACCGCGCCCTTGGGCGGCACCGCCCCGTACTGGCGCATGCTGCCGTCGGGCTCACGGACCGCGGGGCCGAACATGATCTCGCCGGTGGTCGCGTCGAGGCGAACGTGGGGCGAGCGGGAATTCGAGGCCGCGAAGTTGTCGACCACCTCCCAGCGCTGCCACCCCTCGTCGGCCGACACGTCCAGCACCAGGGACGGTTCGCCGATCACCACCGGGGGGTTCGCCAGCTGCATGCGCTGGCCCGGTACACCCTCGGACTCGCCGAGGATCTCGTTGTTGACGTCCTCGGCATGCACCGCGGGTGTCGTGCCGCCGATGGTGAACGCCATCGCGGAGCGCACGGTGGGCGACACCGAGTAGAACGGCTGTCCGACTTTCGGTTCGGTGACCTGACAGCGCAGCCACCCGGCCTCGTCCTGCCCCAGCCGGGAGCGGGTGTGCCCGTCCGGGACGTGCAGGATGACGCGCCCGTAGCGGTTCAGACCGCCGGTCTCGTCCTCGGCCACCTCACACGGCCGCCAGCCGCGCGAGGTGAGCGCCTCCCAGCGCAGCGGAGGCTGGCGCGGGTCGACGCCGACGCCATCGACCCGGCTGTCCAGTTCGAGCACCACCGCGCAGTTCGGAACCGCGACGGACAGCCCGAACAGCAGCATGTCGCCGGGGCGGGGCTCGGCGGAGAACGCGCTCACGTCACGCTCGCCCAGCACCTCTTGCGTCCGGTCTTCCGGAGCGCCGCCGGAGACCTGGCGCACCACCCGCTGCAGCTCGCACGGTGGGATGGGCAGCGCCTCCTCGGTGACGAAACCGATCGGAGCGTCGTTGTCGGAGCGATCCGTGCTGACCTCGGTGCCCGGGGGGATCACCACGGTCTCCGGCTGCGGGGCCGACAGCCAGAACGTCACGTCGACACGCGCCGCTGCGGGTGCGAAGAGGGTGATTCCCAGCAGGTCGAGGAAGGCCAGGTAGTTCTTGTCCGGTACGCGGTTCAGGCGGTACACGAGCTGGTCTGCCATGTAGGCGACGGCCTCGATCAGGGTCACCCCGGGGTCGGACACGTTGTGGTCGGACCATTCGGGGCAGCGCTGCTGAATGTAGCGCTTGGCGTCGTCCACGAACTGCTGGAAACGGCGGTCGTCGAGGTTCGGCGCGGGCAGGGGCATTAAAGGTCGCTCTCGTTGGGAGGTATGACGTAGTACGGGAAGACCAGGTTGCGAGGGTTGTTCGTGCCGCGGATCTCGTACTGGATCTCGATGAGGAGCGTCGCCGTGTCCTCCTCGTCGGCGGTGACGACAACGTCGAGCACCTCGATGCGCGGCTCCCAGCGGTCGAGTGCGGTCATGACCTCGAACCGCACGCGGCCGGCGGTGGTCGGGTTCATCGGGTCGAAGGCCAGGTCGTGCACACCACAGCCGAACTCCGGCCGCATGGGTCGCTCTCCCGGCGCGGTGGAGAGGATCAGCCTGATCGCTTCCTCGATCTCGCGCTCGCCCGTGGCGAGAGAGATGCCGCCGGAGGCCTTGGTGTGCATGGGGAACGCCCAGCCCGCACCGATGAATGCCTGGCTGGTCATGCTGGGACCGCCGCTGTCGCGTGTCCGCCGCTCATATGACCGGCACCCCGTTCGCGGTGACGATGCCGACAAGAGTGATGTCCGGGGCCCCGACCTGCACCGCACTCCCTGCGTCGATGGCGATCGGCCCGACCGATTTGATGGTCGTGATGCCCACCGACTCGGTGGTGAGCACGCCGGTGGCGTTCAGTCCGATCTCGGCTCCAGCGGTGATGTTGACCGCGCCACCGGCGCCGATCGTCACCGCGCCACCACCCTTGAGAGCGAGGTCGCCGCCCGCCTCGATGCTGACGTTCAGCGCCCCGGTGATGCTCACCGCACCCTTGCTGTCCACAGTGATCGTGGTCTTCGTCTGGTCGAGGTACATCGAGAGGAGACCGTCGCCGGTGCGCATCCGGATCCCCATCTTGCCTCTCGTCCGAGCGTCGAGAAGCTCGATCATGTGCTTCTCGCGGGAGGCGATGCTGCGCCAGTTCACCTTGCCGACCGTGTCCACCGGATCCATCCGATCGGGATCCTTGGTGGGCTCGTCCTTGCCGTTGTAGAGGCCGGCGATCACGTAGGGGTGCTCCAGCGAGCCGCGGTCGAATCCGACCAGCACTTCGTCGTCGGGCGCAGGCGTCATCAAACCTCCGCCGCCCACACCACCGAGCTGGGCCACCCGGCACCAATCGCTCTCGTACTTGTCTGACAGCCAGGGGAATTTCAGCTTGACCCGTCCTTTCTTGTCCGGGTCCTGCGTGTTGGTCACGGTCGCGTTGGCCAGCCCGGGGATCACCGGCGTGGTCGACGCCGCTCCCGAGGCGAGCCCGTAGAGGCTGCGGATCTGACGGCCGCTCACCTCCACCCATGTCAGGTACTGCTGCCCGGTCTCGAAGACGTGCCGGGCCGCGGTGACGGTGTATTGGCCCTCGAACGGTTCACCTGCGCCTTTGAGGGCCACCGGGACGCCGGGGCCGAGCTCCGGGGTGCCGGTGACCGCCACCTCCATCTCGGCGAAGGAACTGGAGACGTCGTCGGCGAGCCCCTTGGACGCGGTCGTGACCTCGGGCTGCGTGGTGTAGGGGATGTCCGTTCCGGTGATCGTGGCCTGTCCGAACTTCTTGATGACCTCGCCCGGTGTCACGCCGATCTTCGCGCCGTCGGTCGTCGTTGCGGGCGACTGCTTGGTGAGCGCGGTCTTGTTCTTCTCGTCCCAGCCGCGGACTTCCGCCGTGTTCACCTGGCCGGCCGACGTCACCCCGACGCGGCAGCGCAACGCGTTGGCTCCGAACTCCAGCACGAAGGGGCTTTTCTCCGACGAGGTGGTGTCAGGTGGCGCGCCGGACGCAGGCGGCCGCTTCGTGAACTGGAGCTTGCCGTCGCGGTCGACGTACACGTAGACGTCGTTCTCCATGGCCAGCCGGGTCATGAAGTCCCAGTCGGTGATGTTGGGCTGGGTCGCCTGCTCGTACTGGGTCTTGGTCGGGTCGATCGTGCCGGTCTTCACGTTGTTGGTCTTCGCGATCTTCTGGACGATCGCTGAGGCCGTCATCTTCTTGTAGCTCTCGACCCGGCGGTTCCTCTGCAGCCGGTGGGCCGCGTCGTAGCCGCGGACCCGGAGCGTCCGGCCGGCCCGGTCCGCGTCCACCTCCATCGCGGTGATGTCACCGGTGATCAGCGGCTTCTTCGACTGCGTGCCATCCGCGATGACCGACATCTCGACGGTCGTCCCGATTGCCAGCTGCGGGAAGTTCTTGGTCACGTCGCTGTACGGGTCGGAGAAGGTGAGCTCGAACGCGGAAGGAAGGTTCATGCTGCTGTCCGTCCAGCCGGACGTCATCAGCTGCGCCAGCTGATCCGGCATTTTCGCGCCGTTCAGCTTCACCTGGAGAATGTTGGTGTAGATCTTCTGGCTCATTCGCCCACCTCCTCGGCGGCGGGCAGCAGGAGTTCCCGTCCCGGTCTCAACCGCATGGGATCATCGATGTTGTTCGCCCGCGCGATCGCCCGCCACACGGTGGGGTCGCCGTACTCGTTCCAGGCCAGCGACGCCAGTGAATCCCCGACCACCACCGAATGCACCCGGTTCGCGCTGAGCGCCCCGGATGTCGGGTTCTGGCCCTTGGTCGGCTGAGGAACCTCCTGGAGCGCCAGCTGGCACCGCGCACGGTTGGGCGTGCCGTCGGGGCTGAACCTCGTGAACGACACGTTGACGCTCGTCATGATCGCCGTGAACTGGGCTGCCTTGAGCGACCCCCAGGACAGCTTGACCCACGGCGGTGACGGGCGCTTGCTGTTCACACTCTGTGGGTCCACCTCACAGCAGGACATCAGCAGGTCGACATTCTTCGCGACGTCACCGCCGGTGATCGCGCCGAACGTGCCTCCGTCGAGGATGACCTCGATGTTCATCGTGGCCGGCTGGGCGCCGTGGAACTCAGGCGTGGGGCCGCGGTCGAAGGTCACCGCCGTCTGTGCGCTCCACGAGGCGGACCGGGACATCTGTACCTGGCCCGGGTTGTACTCGAAGTCGACATCGGCGATCTTCGAGCCCAGTGCGCCACCCGCCGATGCGGGCGGGCGGAAGATCGACAGCGAGGCGTGTGAGACCGCGAAGCTGCCGAGGCCCGGCACCGATCCCGCGATGTTCTGCCCGGCGCTCTTGAGCTTGCTTCCAATGCCGCTGGTCATGGGTCAGAACGGTCCGGTGAAGCCGTGGTAGGCGAGTTCCAGGGTCTCTGTCGCCACTCCTGGACTGGACGAGTCGAAATGCGGCCCGTCCCAACTCACGGGTGTCACCTGGTTGAGCCCCCACGAGCAGACCTCGGATCCGTCGGGGCGCAGCGCGGTGATCTCCGCGGTCGGTCGCAGGAAGCCGACGGCCACGGAGGCCTCCATCCACTGGTTGGCCTTGTTCGAGTCCTCGTTGATCGGCCGGGACAACCGGATGTTGCTGTAGTTGAGGCGCGTCGCGAAATGCCAGGTGAAGGAGTTGTTGCCGCCCTCTTCGTGCTGTTCTGCCGGCGCCTGCACGGAAAATCCCTCGCAGGTGTTGAACAGCCCGAGGTCCAGCCCGTCGATCGACAGGCGATAGAAGACTGTCGAGCCGGGATCCTTAGGTGCAGACATTCGTCCTTCTCCTGGTACTAGTGGTCACGCAACCGGCCGTTGCGTTCACGGTCCATCCGCAGTTCTGCCTTCAGCAGACGCGAGAGCGGGCCGATGAGCTGGCGAGCCAGTTCGTCCAGCTCCTGGCGACTCGCGGCAGCGGACGGCAGGGCGCGGCCCGTCGGGGCCGCGCCCTGTTGCTGCTGCTCGGTCTGGGGCGGTGGCGCTGTGCCCGGCAGAGCCCGGCGTTGAACGGCCGCGTTCGAACTGCTCGTCGACGGGGTGGAGGGCCGTGCGGCCGAGCGGTTGGCCGCCGAAATCCCCATGGCGCTCCGCTGCACCGTGGCGGCCTCATCTCGTCTCCGGCTCGGGACGGGAACAGGCAGCGGGGCCGGGTAGCTCCGCGGTGTCAGGGCTACCGCCGCGGATTCCGTGGTCGAGGCTCCCGCCGCCGGGGACCGCTGCACTGCGGCGGTCGGCGCCACACCGCCGGGCTCGGCAATGCCGGGCCCGGCGGCGCTCCCCTGGGGAGCGGTGGAACCGGGCAGCACGCCGGGCGGGTTCGGCAGGCCCGGCAGTGGGAGTCCGCCCGCCGCCGATCCCGTCGGCGGCGAGTCCGTGCCGGTGCCCGACGGCGTGGCTGCTGTCCCTACTGCCGGAGTGGGACCGGCGTTGGTGGATGCGGTGGGGGTCGACGTGCCGGTGCGGCGCCGGAGCTGCACCGCCGGCGGCGAGGCCTGCGGTGCGGCCGATCCCACCGTGCCCGGCGTCGGTGCCGGATCCGGAGCCCCGCTCATCGAGGATTCGGCCAGGCCCAGCACCGAGATGCCACGCAACGGTGCCAGCTCCGTCCGGGACGGTGGGGAAGCCGTCGACGAGCCTTCGGGCAACTCGGAGGTGGTCGAGTTCTCCATCGCCCGTTGAACCGCGGTCGACGCCGACAGCCCCGTCGCCGCCGCGCCGAGGCGCGACATCGACGCTCCGCTTGCGGAGGTCAGCGGCGTGACAGCGCTCGAGACGTGCCCCAGGCCGTCGGACCGGGCCGACGACGGGCCGGTCGCTCCGCTGCCCGGTGGTGCGGATCGGACAGGGCCGGCCACGGCCGCGTGCGTGCTGCGTCGGACTGCGGTGCCGGCCGGTGTGCTCGATGGCGACGTCGAAACGTGTGCTGTGCTGCGTTGCACGGCGGAGGCGGGCGGTGTGGCGGGTGACGCGGTAGTGGCACCCGGTGTGCTGCGTTGCACGGTGGCACCGCCGCCCGTGCCGGGTGCCGCGGGTGGCGGAGCCGCGGTGCCCGACGTGGCGGTTCGTGCGTCGTCACCGGGCGTCGCGACCGGCGAATGCCTGACCGTCCTGCCGGGAGCGGCAACCGGGAGGCCCGACGTGTCCGAGTCGGCCAGGCGCTGCACGTTCGTGCCGGATGACGACGCGAGTGGAGCGCCCTGAGCGGACGCCGAGGCCCCGGGCTGTGGCGCCTCGCGGTTTGCCCCCGAGGACTGCGGCGTGAGCGGCGTCGCGGAGGCGATCGGCCGGGTACCCGTCGTCGCCGCGCCTGCAGCGGTCGACGACGAGGGTGCGGTGCTGGAGGGATGGGAGGTATCCGCGGCACCCGCCGCCGGGCCCGCTGTGGAGGGGCTCGTGCCCGTTGCCGAGCGGGTCGACGGTGGTGTCGTGGCTCGTGCCGGTGAGGCGGCTGCGCGTTGCACCGTGGTTCCCGACCCGGACCCCGGCGACGCGGTTGCGGAGGTCGGAGTGGTCGAGGGGGACCACGGTGCGGTCTGTCGGCTTTCCGTGGTGCTGCCGGTTCCGGCGGGCCGGGTAGCCGACTGGGAGCTAGCCGACTGGGAGCTAGCCGACTGGGAGCTAGCCGACTGGGAGCTAGCCGACTGGGAGCTAGCCGACTGGGAGCTGGCCGGCGGGGTGAGGGCCGACGACGTTGTTGCCGCCGGATCGGATGCTGCCGGATTGGTGGCCCTAGGACTGGTTGCCGTCGGATCGGTGGGTGCGGGGGTAGTGGCCGCCGGGGTGGTGGCGGTCAGGGGCGGCGCCGCGGAGGTGAGGGGCCGGCGCTGCATCGCCGCGGGTCCGCCCGGCGGTGATGCGGCCGACGTGCTGGTGGTCGATGTGGTCGATCCACCGGAGGAGGTCGACGTGCTGGACCTCGTCGACTCGCTGGACGCGCCGGACGTGCTCGACGCGCTGCCGGTGGACGAACCGCCGGACGTGGCCCGCCCACCGGACGTGCTCGGCGGGGTCGACGAGCTTGCCGGGCGCGGCGTTGCCGAGTTGCTGCTCGGCGTCATGCCCGGCGTGGCTGGACCGGTAGGGGAGGTGGGCGAGTGACCGGGTGCCGCCGAGCGGTCCGGCCCTGGTGTGGCCGGGGTCGTGGCACCGGCGGCCGTGCGTTGCACGGTGGCGCTCCCGGTCACCGGGGTCGAGGCCGTCCTGGGGGTGCCTGCAGGGGCGATGGTCGGCTGACCCTCGGCGGTGGTCCCGGTCGCGGGCGACGGCGCGGTAGCCGGTGGGGTCGTGGTGGTCAGGGGTGGCGCCGCCGAGGTCAGGGGCCGGCGCTGCACCGCAGTCGGCTCGCCGGAACGCGATGCGGCCGACGAGGTCGACGTCGTGGAAGACGTGGGCGACCCGCTCGCGCTCGACGTTCCTGATGAGGCCGACGTACCTGATGAGGCCGACGTACCTGGTGAGGCCGACGTACCTGGTGAGGCCGACGTACCTGGTGAGGCCGACGTACCTGATGAGGCCGATGTACCCGACGACGTCGACGGCGAGTTCGACGTACTCGACGAGGTGGACGATGTACTCGACGAGGTGGACGACGTCGACGTGGCCGAAGGTGACCCCGACCGGGACGCGGTCGACGCCGGCGAGCTCGTCGGGGACGGGCGGGTCGTGCTGGGCGCGGCCTGGTCGGGGGCGGGTCGTGACGGGTCGCCCGGCGCTGCCGAACGGCTCGAGGGCGATGTCGTGGGAGTTCCGATCGCGCGCTGCACGGTGGTGCTCGGCAAAGACACGGGTGACGGCGCCGCGGCCCCGGACGTCGAGGTCGAGGTCGAGGTCGAGGTCGCGGACGGGGAGGTCGGTCGGCCCTCGGTCGTGCTACCGGATGCCGCGGACGGGGCGGACGCCGGCGGCGCGGTGGTGGTCAGGGGTGGTGCCGCCGAGGTGAGGGGTCGGCGCTGCACCGCAGCAGGGTCACCCGCGTGCGACGGGGTCGCCGCGCCGGACAGGGAAGCGGCCGACGGGGAGCTAGCGGATGTGGCCGATGCGCCGGTTCCGGATGTGCTGGATGTGGGTGTGGCCGATCGGGAGCCGGCCGAAGGGGTGCCAGTGGTTGTGGCCGAGGGTGAGGCGCCGGTTCCGGATGCGCTGGACGTGGGTGTGGCCGATCGGGGGCCGGTCGAGGGGGAGGCGCCGGTTCCGGATGTGCCCGAACTGGACGTGGCCGAGTGGGAGGCACCGGATCCGGATGTGCCTGATGTGGACGTGGCCGGTCGGGGGGCGGCCGATGGTGAGCTCGCGGACGTGGCCGATGTGGCAGGCCCGGATGTGCCCGATGTGGACCTGGCCGATGGGGAGGCGGCCGACGAAGAGCTCACGGATGCGGATGTCCCCGGCCGCGAGGTGGTCGACGGGGAGGCGACCGATCGGGAGATGACGGGCGGGGAAGAGGCCGACGGCGTGGTGCCCGGCGTGGTGGTCGACGGCGAGGTCGGGGAGGTCGCGGATGTGGAGGTCCGGCGTGAGGCCGACGTGGGTGTGGCCGTTGAACTGGGGTTCGGCGTGGTCTGGCCTGTGGGGGAGCTGAGCGGCCTGCCGGGCGCCGCCAACCGGGTCTCGGACGGTACCGGAGGCGCGAGGGGGGCGGCGGCCTCGCGTTGCACGGTCGTCTCGGACGTGCCCGGCGTCGGGGTTGCCGGGGCGCCGGCCGTCAGGGGAGGAGCCGCGGACGTGAGGGGTCGGCGCTGCACCGCGCCGGGCTCACCTGAGCTCGACGTGGGCGCGGACGCAGCGGAGGAGGTGGCATTGCCTGCCGAGGCCGGCGTCTGCGATTCCTTCGCCGTTGCCGTGGAGGCCTCATGGACCGGTTGTGCTGCGGGCGCGCGCTGCACCGTGGACGAACCCGATGCCGTGGCGGGGGACGTCTGGCTTCCCCCGTCACTGGATGTTGTGCGCGGCCCGCGGCCTAGTTCGGCGTCCGGTGGTGTGACGGGTACGGCGGGCACCTGTGACGCGCCGGCTGGGGAGCGGAACGTCTGCGTCGGAGGTGTCGGAGCCGAGGCCCCGGTGGCAGTGCGCTGCACGTGGGTGTCGGGCGGGCCGCCCGTTGCCGTCGGCGAGATGGGCGGTCCGATCCGTGACCGGCGCCGGACCGTCCGGAGCGGCTGGCTGTCCGGATGGTTCTCGCTCCGCGATGCGGGCGGGGCAGGGGTCGGTGTCGGGGACGATTCCCCTCCTGGAGCCCCGGTCGTGCTGGTGAGCGGTGCGCCGAGTCCGACGGGTCGCTGTCCGGACGGGGTGGACGTGCGCTGGACCGTCGTGTCGTCGCTGCGGGACGGCTCCGAAGCGGTCGGGGTTACAGCCGCCGGTGTCGAGGACACGTCCGGCGCGGGCTGGGAGGAGAGAACTGCCGGAGTGGCTCGTCGTTGCAGGACCGGAGCCTGTCCGTCGATCGACGCGTGCGGCGGAGAGGGGGCGCTCTGCGTCGAGCGGCTCGGCTGGTCCGGGGGCGAGTTCGCAGGACCACCGACCGGACGCGGTGGCGGGGTGGCCGCCGCCTCGGGGGAGGCCGCAGTCGGGTTCGAATGTGCAGGCCGGGGAGGGGGTGTAACCGCTGCCAACCGTCGGACGGGGGCCTGCGGGGCGGCCGAGGTCATCCGACCGGGTCTCGTCGTGCGTTGCACCCTCACCACAGGGTGCTCGGGCTCCGGTGCCGGCTCGGCCGCCCGGGATTCGACCGGCAGCGGCGGCATGTCCAGGTCGAGCGGTTGCGGCTGCCCGATCCGCGTGAAGAGCAAGCCGTGCATCACCCCGCTCGGCGCGTCCGCACTCACGTTGTGACCAAGGTCGCTGCTGGACATCCGCGGATCCGCGAAGGTCGCGGGACCCCTCACACCGGTGTCGCTGACGCGCTGGGGAGCGGCCACGACCCGTTGTATGGGCCCGACGCTCTTCCATTCGGACGGCGGAGCGACCGGTGGCGCGGCCGGCGTCGCCGGCCGCGCCGAAGCCGGCCGTGGCCGGCGGAAGCGTGAAAATAGGTCCATCGATTACTGGCTTTCCTCGATCCGGCGCACGAGGGCGCTCGCCTCGGCCACGTACCGTCGGCGGTCGTGGTGCTCGAGATCCAAGACGTCCTCCAAGCGCCAGTGAAAGTAAAAGGCCAGGTACGCAATCTCCTCATGAATACGAGGAGTTGCGTACGTCACGATTCCCCCAGGCGGCTCCCACCGAGCTCCACGTCGAAGGGCTGTTCACAGTGCGGACAGACCACCGATGCGCGCGTGTGGCCTTCCGCGTTGACCTGCCGGTAGAAGTCCTGCAGGAATGCCAGATCGGCGGCGAACATCTTCTCGACGATCTGGTCGTTCGCGGGCCCGAGTGTGCCCAGTTCGGTGATCACCCGCCCGAGAAGCACCACCGAGAGGTACGCCGGGTTCTCCTTGACCCTTATGTCCCGCAACGGCAGCAGTTCATCACGAGCCGTGGCCAACCGCATCTTTCCTCGACGATGCAGGGTGCCCGACTCGTCGATGTAGCCCCGGGGCAGTTCGAACTCGAACTCGGTACGCAGGGCCTCTCGCTGCGGCAGTGCATCGAGAGGCTCCGGCTCCGGTACCAGGGGTGGGGGCTCCAGCGTGGAAGGAGCAGAACGGATTCGCTGGCCGCCTCGACGCATATCAGCTGTTCTGGATGTTCATTGTTTCCCAGTTGATCTCGATGTCCTGGGTGAACGGTGACGTGCTGCCGGCTTCCCCGCCCGTGGTCGTCACGCTGCTGACCCAGGCGTTCGTCAGGTTGAACCGCATCTTTTCCTGTCCCGTGTAGTCGTTCACCACGAGGGACACGTTCTTGCGGGCCGTGTCCATATTGCCGGCCATTGCGTCGTCGACCCACTGCGAGAACTGGCTGGCATTGTCATCGAGACCACGGGTGACGGTGACCGTGCCGCCGTCCGGAGCGCCGGGCATCTTCTTGCGGAGCGGCTTTCCCTGCTGGTCGACCTGCTGGTACTCGACGACGCCCAGCGAGTACTTCATCTCCCCGATCTTGTTGATCGGCTCCTGGATTCCGTCGATGTCGACGGTGAACTGATGAGCAACATACGCGTCGCCCGGCTGGAGAGTCATGAGCGGCTCCTTGGAGATCTACCTGTGAGAACTGGGTGAGCGAGGGGGGATCGGGCTGCTGTCACTCGGTGAGCTCGCCGCCGCCCTCGGAGTACTGGGAGAGCCGGAAGACCACGAACTCGGCGGGCTTCACCGGCGCGACTCCGATCTCGCACACCACTCGGCCCTGGTCGACCGACTCGACGGGGTTGGTCTCCTCGTCACACTTGACGTAGAACGCGTTCTGCGGCTGGTTGCCGAACAGCGCTCCGCTGCGCCACTCCTGGAGCAGGAACGCCGTGACGTTGCGCCGGATCCGGGCCCACAGCGATCGGTCGTTCGGCTCGAAGACAACCCACTGGGTGCCGTCGAGGATCGACTCCTCGAGGTAGTTGAAGTAGCGGCGGACGTTGAGGTAGCGCCAGGCCGGGTCCGAGGAGAGGGTGCGGGCGCCCCAGACGCGGACACCGCGGCCGGGGAAGACCCGGATGCAGTTGATGCCGACCGGGTTGAGCAGGCCCTGCTCGCCACGGGTGATCTGCGTGCCGAGGTCGATGGCGCCGCGCACCACCTCGTTGGCCGGAGCCTTGTGGACGCCGCGCTGGGCGTCGGTGCGTGCCCACACACCCGCCATGTGACCGCTCGGCGGGACCAGCCTCGGCTGTCCGCTGGCCGGGTCGAACACCCTGATCCAGGGGTAGTAGAGCGCGGAGTGAGCGGAGTCGTAGGCCGCGGTCACCTGGCGCCAGTCGAGGATGTCCTTGGCCTTCATCGCCGGCGGCGGGTCGAGGATGGCCATCCGATCGCCCATCTGCTCGCAGTGCGAGATCATGGCGAGCTGGATGGCCTTCAGCCCGTCCATGTCCAGGGCACCGCGCTCGTAGGCCGCCATCGCGTCGGGCACGGCCACCATGGTGATCTCGTCGATCTCCTCGAGCCCGCCGAGCCCGGTGCGGTCGTCCGTGTCGCCCATGAAGTGGCCGGAGTTGAACTTGACCGGAGCGTCAGCGTCACCACCCCGGGTGGAGACGACCGCGGACGGGGAGCTGATGGTGACCGTCTGGTTGGCGGGCCGGCTCAGCTGCCCGGCCGGGATCGCCTCCTCCACGGTGACCAGCTTCGAGTTCTGCCGCACCTGGTTGACGACGTAGTTGCGGTTCCCCTTGCGCGCCGAGACGTCGAACGACTCGAGCGTGTTGTCGCCTTCCTTGATGGTCAGCGTGAAGCGGTCCTCGGGGACGTCCCCGGCGCTGTCGGTGACCTCTGCCGTGAGCTGTCCTCCGCCGTTGCGGGGCAGCGCGGAGATCCGGAACGGGCCGAGCGCGGCGGGCTCGGCCGCAGGCACAGCGGCCGCGGCGCGCGGCCGGGGCTCGCTCCCGTTCTCCCCGTCGTCGGGTCCACTGCCGACTCGGACGACATAACAAATCGAGCCGCCGTTGTTGAGGTACCCGTACACGGCGTGGGCGAGATAGCAGCCCTCCGCGAACTCACCGAACTGGGCCACGTACGACGACCAGTTCGGAATCAGCACCGGTGTGTTGAGCGGGCCAGTGGGGGCAAAACCGACAAAGGCGGCCACCGACGTGCCCACACCCTGGATGGGGCGTGAGCCGCTGGGAACCTCCTCGACGTAGACGCCGGGGGACAGGTAAGTAGGCATACAGGAGATTCCCTCGTACCGGAGATGGGCTGACCGAACAGACTTTTATTCGAATCCTGGGCTGCCTGCTCACGGCCGTGAAGGTCCGCTCGACTCTGGGAACGGGCATCCAGTCTGACCGATGGCTTCCCACGAGTACATGTCCGTTCGGGCGGAGAGTCTGCCCTCAGCGCTGCCCTTTTGACCCAAGATCTGGCCCTGGGTGCTTCCTAGACTTGTTCAGTGAGTGTATGGACCTCTCTGGAGCCGACAACCGGCACTGTCGCTCCAGGGGCAGTCGCGGCGACGTTCACGCTCCGGGTGCGCAATGGCGGCGACACCGTAGAGGAGTACCAGCTCAGCCTGGTCGGGTCGTTGAGCCGCTGGAGTCAGATCTCCCCGGAGAAGCTGCGGCTCTTCCCGGCTGACGAGGGCAGCGTGACCATCACCATCAAGGTGCCCCGAACATCGGAGGCCCTCGCAGGGCCGACTCCTTTCGGTGTCCGGGTGGTGCCCCGCGAGCACCCCGAGCTGTCCGACGTCGCCGAAGGCACCATCACCGTCACCCCCTTCGGGGAACTGCGTGCCGAGATGAACCCCGTGACCGTGCGCGGACGTCTCTCCGCGTTGCTGCGCTTCACCGTCAACAACCGGGGCAATGCGCCGCTCGAGATCCGGCTGGTCGGCAAGGACGACGAGGGCAAACTCGTCTTCGACGGGCGGGAGCCGTCGACGCAGGTGCCGGCCGGGGTTGTCGGGACGCCGGTGCTGAGGATCCGTCCCCGTCGGCGACGGCTCACCGGGAAGCCGCAGCGCTACCCGTTCGCGGTGACCGTGACGCCGCCCGAGGCGGCGGTGGCGACCGGGGCGAAACCGGCGCTGCTGCGGGGTACGTACATCCAGCAGGGGCTGGTGCCCAAATGGTTGTTGTTCCTCATCCCGTTGCTCCTGCTCGCCGGGCTCCTCGCAGGGCTGTTGTATCTGCCGTTCACGAACCTGCAGTCCCGCTTGTTCCCGGCGTTGAACCTCCCGTCCTTGCAGCTGCCATCCGTGTCGGTACCTCAGCTGCCGGGCGGCGGCGTTCAGGCCACCTTCCAGCAGCAGCCCCCGCCCCCACCTCAGCAACAACAGCAACAGCAGCAGCAAGGACAGCAGCAGCGACAGCAGCGGGGATCAGGCACCGGTCTGGGCCAGGGAACCAACGTGCTGATCAGCCACTCCGAGCTGGCGCTGACGGTGCTCGGCAATGAGCGTGGCGGCCCGCCACTGGCCGTGTCGAGCCCCCTGAACCCGCAGCAGCAGAACGTGAACCAGCAGAACCAGAACCAGCAGAACCAGGGTCAGAACAACCAGAACCAGAACAACCAGAACCAGCAGCAGCAACTGCAACAGCTGCGGCGCCTGCAGACATGGAGCCTGGTGCGCCTTCAGGACGGCTCCACGGCGATCCTCCCGGCGGCGGCGGACAACTTCGTGCTCCAGCAGCCCAACAGCAACAACAACTCGCAGCTCAGCCTGCAGGACCTCAGCGGTGGGCAACAGCTGTTGAAGAACCAGGTGTGGATCCTGCGTCCCGCAGGCAGCAACAACGTCGTGACCATCGTCAACTCGCAGACCGGGGCCTGCATGACCGATATGGGCAACGGGCAGCCCGTGCAGGCGTCGACATGTCAGAGCCAGCTCGCCCCGGCGCAGGAGTGGCAGCTCACCGCCGCGTCCTGACCAGGGGTCCGTCCGGACCGAGTAGGGAGAGTCCACATGCGTGCGGAAGCGAACGGCGCGGCGGAGCGCGAAGCCCGTGACGCCGCCCGCGTCAGGCCCACGGCGCGTTCCCCGAAGGCGGAGCCGGGCGCACACCCCGTCTCCTCCCGGATGCTCGCGCTGCAGCGCCTCGCCGGAAACGCGGCGGTCACACGGTGGCTCGCTGCCGGCGAGGCGCGCGACGACGAGGCCGACGTGGCGGGGTCGGCGGTTGAGCACTCGGCGGAGCCGCAGCCGGTGCAGCGGTCGTCGGTGCACGACGTGCTGGCCTCGCCGGGTCGTCCACTCGATCCGGGCGTGCGGCGGAACATGGAGTCCGCGTTCGGAACGGACTTCGGAGATGTCCGGTTGCTCAACGACGGAGCCGCGCAGAAGTCGGCGCGGGAGATGAGTTCGATCGCCTACACCTCGGGCAACAAGATCGTGTCGGCCGGAAAACTCGACGACCACACCCTCGCCCACGAGTTGGCCCACGTCGTCCAGCAACGACAGGGTCCGGTGGCCGGCACCGACAACGGCGACGGACTGCGGGTGAGCCACCCCGACGACCGGTTCGAGCGGGAGGCCGAAGCAACCGCGCGGTCGATCACGGCGAATCGTCACCGTCACGGATGACGGCGGTGCCGGGCAGGGCGCTCCCCGCCCGGCACCAGCGGCTCACCAGACGACCCGGCCCATCTTCTGGTACTCGCGTTGGGCCCCGAGCAGCGCGTCGGCGTCGGAGATGGGCTCCCCGCGACCTGCGGCGACGTAGGCAGCCGTGATCGCAGCGCTGCGGATCCCGCCGCCCGACAACTCGTACCGTTCCCCGAGTGCCTCCAGGTCCAGACCCGGCATGCACGGTGCGTGCGCCAGGCACTGACGCCACAGCTCCGTGCGCAACGCCGGATCAGGAAAGGGGAAGTCCACGACGAGGTCGAGCCGGCGTGTGAATGCTTCGTCGATGTTGGCCCGCAGGTTCGTGGTGAGCACGGCGACGCCGTCGAACGACTCCAGTCGCTGGAGGAGGAAGGCGCTCTCCAGGTTGGCGTAACGGTCGTGGGAGTCCTTCACCTCCGAGCGCTTGCCGAAGATGGCGTCGGCCTCGTCGAACAGCAGCACCGAGTCGGTGCGGTCGGCCTCGGCGAAGATGCGTTCGAGGTTCTTCTCGGTCTCGCCGATGTACTTGTCGACCACAGAGGACAGATCCACCACGTAGAGCGCGACGCCCAACTCGCCGGCCACCACCTCGGCCGACAGCGTCTTCCCCGTACCCGAGTCGCCGGCGAAGAGGGCCGCCACTCCTCGCCCGCGCCCGCCGCCGGGACGCAGCCGCCAGTCGCGCAGCACCCGGTCGCGCTGTCTGGCGCGCAGCACCAGCTCGCGCAACTGCTGTAGCGGCTCCTCGGGAAGCACCAGGTCCGTCCAGCCGACCTCGGGATTCACCTGACGGGCGTGCTGGCTGAGCAACGGCGCCGACTGCTGGCGCGCGCCGTGCTGGATGTGAACGGTGCTCACCGGCGCGGTGTCGAGTGCCGCCAGCGCACGAGCGGACCGGACGGCCCGGCGAACGTGGTCGCGGCCGAGCCGGAACGGCGCGACCGTGGCGGCGAGATCGGGCACGTCTGCGTCCTCGCCCAACTCGTCGGCCCAGTGCTGCACCGACGCCAGGTCGCCGGGCGGGACATCGAGTGACAACGCGACCGCGGCCGTCGCCCATTGTGGATCGAACGGCCTGGCATCGACCAGGACCACCGGGACCCCGACGTCCTCCAGCGCGCGCAGGATGCGGTTCGGGTGTTCCGGCAGTGGGCTGATGACGAGCGCCGCGCCACGCAACCGGGCTTCCCGCACCAGAACCGGGATCACGTCGGAGGCCTGGGTGGCGTCCGTGGCGGGCGGCAGGTCGCAGCGCAGGACGGTGTGTCCGAAATGCTGCAGCGCGTCCACCGCCACGGCCGCGCCGGTGGCAGGACGCCGTTCGCGCAGGTGCACGACGACCGGGGCCGTGGTGAGCAGCCGCCCCAGCCGGACCTCGAACGAGTCCGCCGCCGGTTCGACCCCCTCCGCGGGCGGCGGTGGCTGGGTCACGGTGTCGAGCAGCCCTTCGTCCAGCACGTCGTCGCCGAGCAGGTGGGCGACGACCCGCTCGGGAACGCGCAGCGTCCGGCCGGGCAGTGGCCGCTCCCGGTCGTCCTCCACGGTCAGCAGGCCGCCGCGTACGAGCGGCCCGGCAGGGTGGACGCGGGCGCGGGCGAACCTGTGGTGCGGGCCCAGCCCGACGAGCTCCAGAGCAACGGAGACGGTCGCCCGGCGTCGTGAGACATCGTCGTTGAGGAACGCGTAGAGGGGCTCGAACCGACGGTCGACGTCCGGGGCGAGCGCGGTCAGAAGGATGTGCAGGTCCAGCACCGACAGGGCGAATCGGGAGATCAGCGTGCTCAACCGGTCTTCAGGCGCGTCGGTGGGCTCCATCGCGGCGTCGTACCCGTCGTCGTGGTCGCCGTCCGCGACCTCGCTGCCGGGCGGGGGCCGGTGTGCCCACTGCAGTGCAACCTCCGGGGAGAGGTACAGCCCGCGCAGGGGGTCGTTGGTGGCGGCCTCGCCCACACTGCGCTGCCGGACGAGACCTGCGGCCCGGGCGTGCAGCAGGTCCACCCGATGCAGCAGCGGGACGGCTGGATCGGCGGTGGTCACGGCGTGCGATCGCGGTAGTTGCGCGTCGCCGAATCGACGACCGAGCCGGCGGGTTCGCGCACCTCGACGGTCTGTTCGACAACCGGCGGTCCGACCGGGTACTCGGGAGAGGCGATGAACGGTGCGACCACGACGACGTCGAGCGACGGTTTCAGCTCGCCCCCGAGGGCGGACCACAGATCGGCGAGCGAGCGCGACTCGGGGGGCGGCACCGCGACCGTCATCGGAATCGACAGGTTGAGGTCCCGGAGTGCTCCGGTCAGGTCCTCGGCCGGGAGGATCTCGTGTTGCAGCAGCAGGATGAGCAGCGCGGAGAGCAGGCGATGCTCGTCCTCCGGCCGGGTCGTCCACGCCGTCACGAGGTAGGAGAGCCGGAACCAGCGTGGTGGCTGCCGCCTGCCCACGACCCGGCCGTCCTCGTCGCGGACCGGGACCGGGCCCCGCTCGCGCCGGCCGACCTCCTCGCGGATGTCGTAGAGGTAGACGTTGACGGTCGGTGAGTTCCGCCGGGCCGCCCAGTTCCTGGTGGGCGCGGCGAACTCGATGTCGGTGATCACGCCCGGCAGGGCACGTGTTCCGATCAGGGACCGGAGCGCGTCGTCGATCTCGTGGATCACTGCCCGGTCTCCTGAAGCGTGTCAGGTGCTTCTAGTCGAGTTGTCTCGATGGTGCGGAGCATCAGATGTAGCCCTCGCGGAGGGCATAGGCCACCGCGTGAGCCCGGTTGCGCAACTGCAGGCGGGACATCACCCCGTAGAGCACGTTCTTGATGGTGCGCTCCGAGTAGGCGAGCTTCTCCGCGATCTGGTGGGTGTCCAGGCCGTCGGCGACGAGCCTGAGCACGTCGATCTCTCGTGGTGCCAGACCGACAGGCGGTGCCGTCGACGGCGAGTGCGGCGCGGTCCGCTGCGATCGGCCGACATGGGCGATCAGCTGTCCGAGCAGATCGGGAGGAAGCTTGGAGTCGCCACGCGCGGCCGAGCGGACCGCTCCGATCAGCCGGCTCTGGGTGGCCTCGGCGCGCCACACGATGGTGCGCACCCCGCACTCCAACACGGCCATCAGCTCCGGTTCCCGCAATTGATCGGTGACCAACACCACGCGTCGACCTGATTCCCGGGTCAATCGGCGCAGTTCGACGACGGCGGGTTCGTCGACCCGGTGGGTCAGCACGATGGCCACCGAGTCACCGTTGGGCGGGGTGGACGGATCGACCACTTCCAAGGCGGGCTGATGCCGAAGATGGCTGACTGCGCCGGCTTGTGCCAATGGATCCGCGGAATGCACGGTCACCGTGATGTGAGGGGCCATGTTGTTTCCCGATGCCTATTGTTTCAGCTGCCGGCCTTCGAGCCGTTGGGGGCGGCAGCGAACCAGGTGCCGCCCACTCCCTGTCCTGTCGCCTGGCCGGGAACCTGGTCCTGGCTGTAGCGGTAGAGCGGCCATCCGCCGAGGGTTACCTGCTGTGTGCCATCCGGGCGCTGAATAGCGCCGAGCGCATTCGCGTTCAGATTGCGGAAGCTGATCGTGTTCTTCGTCAGCACCGGGGGCCAGGTGACGGCGCATTGGCCCGTGCAATTCGACCTCGACGGGTTGGGGGTGTCCTTGTCGAATCGGTAGAGCGTGAAACCCTGACCGTCGACCACCACGTTGCCGAGGCTGCCGTTCTGGCCCACTTGGAGCGTCGTGGGCCAGTAGCCCCCCTCTGAGCTGCGCTGTCCGAGCGATGTCGAACCCTGGGAGCTACCGCCCCCGGACGTGTCCGAGCCCTGGCCGGACTGGATCGGTGCGGGAGCAACGGGTGCCGCGGGCAGGGCCGGTGCCACTGCCGGCGGAGGCGCGGTCTGCACCAGGCCACAGGAAGTCAGCGCAACGGCACTCAACGTGACCAATCCCAGTTTGATGCGCAGGCTTGTGTGCACTCGACTTGCCTTTCGGACGGATTCGGCGGGCTCGGCTGGGCGGGATGGTCGACGGATGCACGGGCCGGGGTGCGGCACGAACAGTTAACGTAACCGTTAACATGAATTCGGTTTTCGTCGGATTTTGGAATCAACTAGATGGGTGTTGGCGAAGGGGGAGCGTAGGCAAGGTGTGACAACTCGTCAAGGATAACACCTTGCTTCTCCCGCTTGGTTTGATTTCTTTCGCGGTGAAGATCCGTTGCGTACGTTGGATCCGAAAAGACCGGACCCTCGGCCATTGGTGTCCTTCGTGGATACCGCCCGGCGCAACACGACGCGACAACTGAACCGTCGGAGAGCGTAGTACGTGTAGGTACCCTTCTTGACGGTCTCGATGCCGAGCAGGACGGAGCGCTACATGACGGCCGATTCCACCGTCCCACCGCAACGGACGCTCGTCGACGAGATGCGGCGTCTTGCGGCAGGTCTCGCGATCGAGGACCGGGTGCGGCTGCTGACCGGCGCCACCGCGTGGACCCTGCACGAGCTGCCGTCGATCGGGCTGCGCAGCCTGGCGGTCTCCGACGGCCCCATCGGGGTGCGAGGTACCGGCGACTCGCTGCCGTCGGCGCAGATGCCCGCCCCCAGCGCCATGGCCGCAACATGGGACGAGGACGTGCTCGGGGCGCTCGGAGTGCTGATGGCGAGCGAGGCGCGGCGCAAGCAGGTGGATGTCGTGCTCGCCCCCGTGGTGAACCTCCAGCGCACACCGGTGGGAGGTCGCCATTTCGAGTGCTTCTCCGAGGACCCGGTGCTCACCGGTCGCATGGCCGTCGCCTTCGTGCGGGCCGTCCAGGGCGCAGGCGTCGGCGCCTGCGTGAAGCACTACCTCGGCAACGAGTCGGAGACCGACCGCACCTCCTACATCGCGCGGATCGACCGGCGCACGCTGCGGGAGGTCTACCTCGCCCCCTTCGAGCGGGTCGTGCTCGACGCGGGGGTCTGGACCGTGATGGCCGCCTACAACGGTCTCGACGACGGCACCGAGTCCGCTCCCGCAACGGAGCATCACGGCCTGCTCACCTCGATCCTCAAGCAGGAGTGGGGCTTCGAGGGGCTGGTCATGAGCGACTGGCAGGCGACGAAGAGCACCGATGAGTCGGCGCTCGCGGGCCTGGACCTCGTCATGCCCGGGCCGGGCGGTCCCTGGGGTGAGGCCCTGCTCGCCGCCGTGCGGTCCGGCCGCGTGCCCGAGTCCGCTGTGGACGACAAGGTCGCCAGGGTGCTCGCGGTGGCACAGCGGGCAGGTGCGCTCTCCGGCCGTCCTGGTCAGGTGGAGCCCTATCGCGTTCCCGGCGGCCTCCCGGGGCCGGACGCCCCCGCGGTGCGTGGGCTGCTGCGGTCCGTGGCCGCCCGGTCCACCGTCGTCCTGCGCAACGAGAACGCGATGCTCCCGGTCGCGGCCGATGCAGTTCGCACGATCGCCCTGATCGGCGACAACGCGCTCGATCCGTTCGTGCAGGGCGGCGGTAGCGCGCACGTCGTCCCGCCGCACCAGCCCGACCTGCCGGCAGCGTTGCGCGAGGCGTTCCCCACGGCGGAGGTCACCGCGCATCCCGGGGGCGCGACGCGGCGCCACATCCCCCTCGCGCTGTACGACGTGGTGCCCGGCGGCTTCAAAGTGCGCGCACTGGACGCCGCCGGTGCGGTGCTGGAGGAACGCCACCACGATGCACCGTGGGACGGCTGGGTGCGCGCGGTGCCGACCGGCACCGCGGAGGTCACCGTCGGTGCCGATCTCCGGCTGGCGGAACCGGGACGCCACGTCGTCGAACTCTGTGTCGTCGGGGCCCACCGCGCGTACGTCGGCCAGGACCTGGTCAGTGCCAGCGATCATCGCGCGGGCAGCGAGGTCGTGCTCGACGGTTCCGCAGGCCACCCGGCCGGGACCAGCCACCCCGTGGACGTGGCCTCCCCGGCCACGGTGCCCGTGACCGCCACACTGCAAGTGGTCGACGCCGCGGGCTTCGGCCGGTTCGCCCGCCTCGAGGTGCGCTACCGGCCTCCGTCGAAAGCCCCGGCCGATGACGAGCTGACGGCCGCCGTGCAGGCAGCGCGAGCCGCTGACCTGGCGGTCGTCGTGGTGGGTACCAATCCGGAGGTCGAGTCCGAGGGTTGGGACCGGCGCGACCTCGCGCTCCCAGGAGCGCAGGACGAGCTCGTCCGCCGGGTCGCGGCCGCCAACCCGCGCACCGTCGTCGTGGTGAACGCGGGAGCGCCGGTGCTCCTGCCGTGGCTGGACGAGGTGCCGGCTGTGCTGTGGTGGTGGCTGCCCGGACAGGAGGGGACCGGTGCTCTCGCCGACGTGCTCGTCGGAGCTGTCGAGCCCGGCGGCCGGCTCCCGTGGACCCTGCCCGCGAGCGCCGAGGACGTTCCGGTGCCCGACGCCGTGCCGGTCGACGGCGTCGTGCACTACACGGAGGGGACGGACGTCGGGCACCGGGCGTGGGACCGTCTGGGGCACAGCCCGGCTCGGGAGTTCGGCTTCGGCCTCGGGTACGAAGCGTGGGAGTACGGCGAGGTGAGGGCCGGGGCGTGGTCGGACAGCGCCGGTGTGATCGTCACCGTCGAGATCGCCAACGTCGCGGACCGGCCGTCCCGCGAGGTCGTCCAGGTGTACCTGGAGCCCCCGGCGGCCGATCCGCGACGACCCGTGCGGTGGCTGGGCGGGTTCACCGGAGCCGAGGTGGCTCCCGGCGAGCGGGCGTCTGTGCAGGTCGCCGTGCCGCCGCGGGCCTTCCAGGTCTGGGACGAGGACGGGCCCGGCTGGCGCACGCCGGCCGGCCGCTACCGGTTGCGTGCCGGGCGCTCCAGCCGGGACCTGCGCGTGACGACCGTCGTTGACGTCCCGCCTACGTGAAGGCGTCCTGTTTGCGCCCGACGAGGAACCACAGCACCGGGCCGAGGAACGGCGCGCAGAAGGCGAAGATGATCCAGACCAGTTTCATCCCGCCGCTCTGGCGGCTTCCCAGGACGCTGACGAGCGCGGCGAGGAAGAAGATGACGTACGCGAGCATGGCGATCACCAGCACGGCGGCGACCACGGGTCCCCAGATCTGCTGGGGGTTCTGAACAGCAGCGGTGGCTGCGGCGGTGAACGTGTTGTCGATGGTCATCGGGACATCTCCTTCTCGGTGGACGTGAACGCGGCCGGGGTTTCGGCCGCAGGTCGGGTGCGTGAGTCGATGACGAGCAGCCCGGACGCCAGCCCGGACAGACCGCGATGGGAGCGGCTGCGCCAGGCGCCGAGGACGCAGGCCGTGAGCAGGAAGCCGGACAGTTGGCTCGCGGCGGGCACGATCGAGCCGAGTCCGGACAGGAGGAAGTAGCCGAAGCCGCCGCACAGCAGCGCGGGAACGACCTGCCTGCCCGGTCGAGCGCCGTCCGCGCGGATCCGGCGCAGCCGTACCGCGCGCTGGCCCAGCGTCGCGCCGCCCTCACCGAACGACGGGACGGCCAGCAGGAGCGCGGCCGGCAGCCACGCGCTGAGGGCGGAGCTCACCAATGGGCCCCACGGCTGCGCGTCCACCCGGACGCCGAAGCCGTACTCGGCCACGATGATCAGAGCGGTGGTGAGGCATGCGCCCAGCAGGAAGACCGAGACGGCATCCACCAGCATGCCCAGCAGGCGGCGCCTGGTCGTCACCGGACGGGCGACGTCCGCTGACGGGATCGCGTCCGGCCTGTGCAACAGGCCCAGGAGCGGGGCGAACAGGAGGCCGAACGCCGTCCCGAGGGTGTTCGCGAGCAGATCGTCCACATCGAACAGTCGGTAGGGGCACGGGACCAGGAACCAGTTCCCGGTGAGCTGGGTGCACTCGATCAGCAGTGACACCCCGAACCCGGTCAACACCACGGCGGCAGCGCGGTGGCGTCCCAGGCGATGGGGGAAGTAGTGGCGAAGGTAGGCGCCGAGGGGGACGAACAGCGCAACGTTGAACATCATCTGCTGCACTGCCGGGTTCGCGAGAAGCCCGCCCACACCCGGTTCCCGCTGCTCCTTCGCGATGTCGCCGAGGAAGCGCACCGGATCCCACTGCGGATCGGCCGACCCCGGGTGCGCGACGCACCAGGCGTCGTCGATCTGTGGAACGGGGAAGAGCGTGTAGACGACGAGCGCGAGCCCGTAGACGAGGAAGGCCAGGGCGAGGAGTGCCGCACCGAGGCCCAGTTCGCCCCGGCGGCGATAGCTGCGGAAGACGAAGGGCACGAGCAGGACGACGGCGAGCAGTACGCCACCGAACACCGCGAGCAATCCGGGCAGCAGTCTGGAGGACATCAGTACCGTCAACCTCGCTTCACCGCTCTGAGCAGGCCGGATGCCTGCTGGTGCTGATCAGTCTGGCGACGGGGGAGCCGGCTCGGATCGGCCCAACGGCCGGTGGTGACGGGCGCGGGTCGTACTTCCGGCTGATCATGGCGACACGCCGTGTCGGCGCCGCCTCTTCAAGATCATCTTCTCGGACGTTCGTCCGTCTGTCGGACGTTCGGGGGGCATGTCCACCTGTCGGAGGCGGTTACGCTGGCGCGACGCCACGTCGAGCCTGGGGGTCACGCCATGGCGCGGACCGGCACCGGACCGGACTTCATCGAGGCGCTCGCCCGTGGGCTCGACGTGATCGCCTCGTTCCGGCCGGGGCGACCAGCGATGTCGCTCACGGAGGTCGCCACGGCCACGGGGCTGGCCCGGCCGACCGCACGGCGCATCCTGCTGACGCTGGAGGAGCTGGGTTATGTCCGCATCCGGCATGCCGGCTTCGAGCTGACCCCGCGCGTGCTGGAGCTCGGTGTCGCGTACGTGCGTTCGCTCGGCTTGTGGCACACGGCCCGCCCGCACATGGAACGGCTGGTGGTGGCCACGAACGAGTCGTGCTCGATCGCGCAGCTCGACGGCTCGGACATCGTGTACGTGGCGCGGGTTGCGGTGCCGAAGATCGTGGCGTTGTCGGTGCAGATCGGCACGAGGTTTCCGGCGCTGCCGACCTCGCTGGGCAAGATCCTGCTCGCGGCCCTGCCCGTCGACGAGCTGGATCGCGTCCTTGCCGAGCCCACACGGTCCGGGCTGACGGCGCGCTGGCAGCCCGACCGGGCGGAGCGGGACGTCGAGCTTCGCGAGGTGCGTGCCCGCGGATGGGCGCTCACCGACGAACAGCTCGCCCCCGGCATCAGGTCGGTTGCCGCCCCGCTGCGGGACGGCTCGGGCGCGATCATCGCCAGCATCAACGTCAACACCCACGCGGCGGAGACGTCGGTGGATCGCCTGCTCGATGCGCACCTGCCGCTCCTGTTGCGGGCCGCGGCGGACATCAGCGCCGACTACGCACACCTGCCGGGTGCCCCGCAGAGGGTTCCCTCGGCCGCCTCCTGAATCCGGTCCCGAGCGGATCCGGGCTCGGCGCTCCGGGTTTGTCCGGTTTTGACCGTTTCCGGCCTCTCGTCAGCGATCCTTGACATTGGTTCGAGCCGTCAGGCATCGTCCGGATCGTGTCCGCGAGGCGGACAAGTGTCCACTGACAAGCCCTGTGGGTGACAGCGCTGCCCCGGAAGGACGGACCTCGCAACATGACGACGACCGCTGCCCCGATCTACGGAGCGGACATCTACGAGGACCAGGTACTCCTCGAGCCGTACGAGCACTACCGGGCGCTGCGGGAGCTGGGTCCGGCGGTCTGGCTCGAGCAGCACGGCGCGTTCGCGGTGGCGCGGTACGCCGAGGCGCGGGCCGTCCTCATGGACAGCGACACCTTCCGGTCGGCGAACGGGATCGCGCTCAACGAGCCCGCGAACCAGGCGATCCTGGGCTGCACGCTCGCCAGCGACGGGGACCTGCACTCCCAGCTGCGCAAGGTGGTGGCGCACCGGCTGACGCCACGGGCCCTGCGCCCGATGCGCGAGCTCGTCACGGAGCGGGCCGACGAACTGGTGGCGGGACTGGTGAAGCGCGGGTCGTTCGACGCCGTCTCCGACCTCGCCCGTGCGCTGCCGCTGTCGATCGTGCCCGACTTCATCGGCTGGCCCCAGGAGGGCCGCGAGCACCTGCTGGAGTGGGCGGGGGCCAACTTCGACTCGTTCGGGCCGATGAACGCGCGGGCGCAGCGAGCGATGCCCAAGTGCGGCGAGATGGCCGCCTACGGCGCGGAGATCGTCCGCACCGGCAACGTACTGCCCGGCAGTCTCGGCGCCGGCGTCCTCGAGGCCCGCGACCAGGGCGAGGTCACCACCGAGCAGTGCATGATGTTGATGCTCGACTACCTCGCGCCCTCGCTCGACACCACGATCAGTGCCGTCGGCAGCGCGGTGTGGCTGTTCGCGCAGCACCCCGACCAGTGGGACCTCGTCCGCTCCGATCCCGGTCTGATCCCGAACGCGGTCAACGAGGTGGTCCGCTTCGAGTCGCCGATCCGCGCGTTCGGCAGGCTGGCCGAGAACGACACGGAGATCGGCGGCGTCCCGATTCCGGCCGGGTCGCGCATTCTGGTGATCTACGCGTCGGCCAACCGCGACGAGCGCAAGTTCGAGCGTGCCGACGAGTTCGACGTCACTCGCAGGGACGCGGTCCACCAGCTCGGTTTCGGGATCGGCGAACACGGCTGCGCCGGACAGGGTCTCGCGCGGATGGAGACCGAGTCGCTCCTCGCCGCGCTCGCTCGGTCCGTCACCCGGTTCCGTGTCGGCACGCCCGAGCGCGCCCTCAACAACCTCATCCGCGCCTTCGGCGCTCTCCCGGTGACGGTCGAGACGGGCGTCTGACGTGCGGATCCTCGTCGACCGCGACCGCTGTGAGGGCCACGGCCTGTGCGCGGGCCAGGCCTCGGAGGTCTTCGAGCTCGACGAGGCGGGCGACCTCGTCTACCGCTTCGACGGTCAGGACGTACCGGAGGAGCTGACGTCAGCCGCGGCACACGGGGCGTCCGTCTGCCCGGTGGCCGCGCTCCGGGTCGTGCACTGAACGACGGCTCGTGAACGGCCAGTAGCGCCGAGCGTGCCGTCGCCCGCTGTTCCCGCACACGAGAAGAGGAGCAATCAATGACGACAGCACCCTCGGTGCTCGGCCGTGCCGACGGCGCCGACCGGCCCACCGATCTGGTGGCCGCCGCCCGTGCGCTCCAGCCGCTGGTGCGTGAGAACAGCGCCGCAGGCGAGGCCGCGGGGCAGCTCACCGACCCGGTGGTCGATGCCCTGCACGACAAGGGCCTCTTCGGCATGTGGGTCCCGGCCCCGCTCGGCGGCGTCGAGCTCGACCCCGTCTCCTCGCTCGAGGTCGTGCAGGCCCTCACCGAGGCCGACCCGTCCACCGGCTGGGTCGTCATGGCCGCCTCGCTCGCCACGGGAACCGGCGGCGCCTACCTGGGCGACGCGGCGGTGGCGGAGATGTTCCAGGGGTCGCGCTTCCCGGTGGTCGCCGGCCAGGGCACCCGGCCGGGCACGGCGGTGCGGGACGGCGACGGCTACCGCTTGTCGGGCTCGTGGAGCTTCGCCTCCGGCATCAAGCACGCGCAGTGGATCCACACGCTCGGGATCGTGGAGGAGACCGGGGAGCCGCTGATCTTCGTGCTCCCGGTCGACAAGGCCGAGTTGATCGACAACTGGGACGTGCTGGGCCTGCGGGCCACCGGCAGCATCGACTACACGATCGAGGACGTCTACGTCCCGGCGGCGTTCACCCACTCCGGCCCCACCGAGACGCCGGTGCGGGGTGGCCCGCTGTTCACCCTCGGGATCATGCACTTCGCGCTGATCGGGCACTCGGCGTGGGCACTGGGTGTCTCGCGGCGGATGCTCGACGAGCTGTCGGGGCTGGTCCGTTCCAAGGCCGGCCGGCCCGGCACCATGGCCGACAGCCTGGCCTTCCAGGCCGCATACGGCGAGGCCGAGGCCCGCTGGCACGCGGCCCGCTCCTTCGTCTGCGAGACGTGGCGCGGTGCGACCGAGACGATCAGCTCCGGCGCCACGCTCAGCGTTGATCAGAAGACGTTGCTGCGGCTTGCTCTGTACAACGCCACGTGGGCGGCGGAGGCGATCAGCGTCGCCGTCTACCGGGCGGGGGGCACCACCGCGCTGCGCGCGGGCGTGATGCAGCGCTACTTCCGCGACATGCACGCCGGGACGCAGCACATCACCTCGGCTCCGGGCGTGATCGAGGGCTGCGGGCGCTATCTGGGCGGCCTCGCCCCTGCGCACGACTGGCTGTACATGAACCTGGTTCCGAAGGCGAGCTGACGGGGACGACGACGGCCGGACCGGGGATCCCCGGTCCGGCCGCGGCGATCCTCAGCGGGCGGTGCCGCCGAGGAAGTCGATCACCAGGTCGGCGACGTAGCCGGGACGCTCCTGATAGAGGGCGTGACCACACTCGGCGGCCACGCGCAGTTCGGCACCCGCGATCGCGGCCGCGTAGGCATCGCTGTGTGCCCGCGGGATGATCGAATCCACCTCCGCGGCCAGCACGAGCGTCGACGCGGTGATCCGCGGCAGTCGTCCGGGCAGCTCGGGGTTGTGCAGGAACGGGTCGCGCGCGAACCGATCGAACGCCTTCGCGTCGCGCGCGGCCTGCTGGGCTGCCTCGGGCGGCGGAGGCACGGACAGCGCGGCGTCGGCGATCGCGCTGTCGTAGAACAGCGCCCGCACGATCTCCGGGGGCGACATCGTGAACAGGTCGGCCGGGGGAGCGTCCGGCACGTGCAGCCCGGCGGGGGCCATGAGGACGAGGTGCTCGATCCGCTCCGGCACGCTGCAGGCGAGCTCGGCGGCCACCCAGCCGCCGAAGGAGGCGCCGACGAGGTCGAACCGGTCGACGTCGAGCTTCTCCAGCAGGTCCACGTAGTGCGGCACGAGCTGCGGCACCGAGCCGATCTCGGGCAGCTCGTCGGACAGCCCGAAGCCCGGGTGGTCGGGCGCGATCACGTCGAAGTGCTCCGAGAGCCGTTCCAGGTACGGGTTCCAGGCTCCGGCACCGCCTGCAGCGTGGAGGACCACGACGGTGCGGCCCGACCCCTTCCGGAACAGGTTGATGGCGCCCGAGCCCATGGGGACCCTCGTCGGGGCCGGGGCGGTGGAGGAAACGCTCACTCTCGACTCCTCTGCGACAGCTGCAGCGGACATTTGTCCGTTCTGCAGACCGTCATCCATCCCGCAGTGGCCTGTCAACGTCGGCCATCGCGCGCGCATGCGCGTACGACAGGAGTCTCGGACGGCATTGCCGTCGCGGACAGGTGTACGGCAGGCGGTTGACAATCCATCGTGTGAGAGTCAGGGTTCCGCCGATATCCGTGTCAGGCCTCCCAACCTGCGTCGGATCACCCGTGCTCTGCGCCCCCGACGACGAGGACGACCCATGGCTCATCCCGTGATCCGATCACCGCGGCTTCGCCGGTGGCTCGCCGTTCCGGCCGCCGCGATCGCGCTCGTCGTGGCGGCCTGCGCGCCCGCCGCGAACGATGCGGCCTCCTCCCAGCCGGGCACGGCGGTCTCCGCGGAGACCATCGCCCAGCTGAAGGCGGAGATCGCCACGGGTCAGCAGCAGCCGCAGTGGGCGGCCCAGGGCCCAGCGTTCTCGGTGGCCGGGCTGGCGGGCAAGAAGATCCTCTCGATGCCCGTGAGCAGCCAACTCGCCGGTTGCGACAGCATGGCGCGCGACGTCGTGGAGATCGCCAAGAGCGTCGGCATGACCGAGAGCAGCTACTTCCAGAACGACGGCGGCCCCGCCGCGTGGGTGCAGGGCATGAACCTCGCGATCAACCAGGGGTTCGACGGTGTCGCGCTGGTGTGTGGCATCGACCCCGCCGCGCTCGCCCCGCAGATGGAGGCGGCGAAGCAGGCCGGCATGAAGGTCGTGGACATGCACCTGGCCGACGTCTCGGAGGCGGCGTCGCCGCTGATCGCGGGCCAGACCAACGGCCAGTTCAACGATGCGATGCGGATGGGGGTGGCGGCGGCCCTCGTTGACGCCAACGGCAACGCCATCGACGCGCTCGTCATCACGTCGAACGAGAACCCGCCGTCCATCGGCATGGAGCAGACCGTCAAGGACGAGTTCGCCCGCCTCTGCAAGGAGTGCGGCGTCGAGTCGATCAACGTGCCGATCCCGTCCTACGCGACCGACCTGTCCGGTGCGGTCCGGTCGGCGCTCGTCCGCAACCCGGACATTCGAGCCGTCTTCACGGTCTACGACGCGCAGACGCCGTTCGTGCTCCCGGCGATCAAGGCCTCCCGCGTCCCGGCCAAGACCTACGCCTTCGGCGGCGACGAGCAGTTCGTGAAGCTGATGGCCGACGCGTCGAACCCGATGGGCACGGACATGGGCCCCAACTTCTCGTGGATGGCCTACACCGGCGCCGACCAGCTGTTCCGCGTGGTCGCCGGGCAGCCACCGATCCCAGCGGCCCAGGCCTACTCCCCGTACCGCCTGTGGACGCCGGCCAACGTCGGCGAGTTCACCCCACCCGACTTCGGCTTCGGCGACTCGTTCGTCGACGGCTACCGCAGCCTCTGGCTCGACGTCCCCGGAGCCTGACCCCCGATGGGGACGACGGCCTTGGAGCTGCGGGGTGTCTCGAAGCAGTTCGGCGCGACCCGGGCCCTGTCCGATGTGGACCTGACCGTCGAGCACGGCGAGGTGCTCGCACTCCTCGGCGAGAACGGCTGCGGGAAGTCGACGCTGGTGAAGGTCATGGCCGGCGTGTACGACCCCGAGCCGGGTGCGCGGATGAGCGTGGACGGGGTGGACGTGCCGCTCCCGATGCTGCCGGGGACGTACCGGGAGATCGGCCTGAGCTTCGTGCACCAGGACCTCGGGCTCGCCCGGCCGCTGACCGTGCTGGAGAACCTCCTCGGGGGCACGGTCGACGGAATGGCCTCCTCGCGCTGGCGGATCCGCTGGCGCCACGAGGCCCGCAAGGCCACCGAGATGCTCCGTTCGTACGGGGTGCAGGTGGACCCGTGGACGGTCGTCGACCACCTCGCGCCGGTCGACCAGGCCCTGGTGGCGATCGCCCGCGCGGCCGAGGAGCTCAAGCAGCACCGCGAGCGGTCGGGCGCCTCGACCTCGGTCCTGGTCCTGGACGAGCCGACGGTCTTCCTCCCCGAAGAGGAGGTGAGCTTCCTCTTCGACCTGATCCGGTCGGTGGTCGCGTCCGGGTCGAGCGTCGTCTTCATCTCCCACGACCTGCCGGCGGTCCGCGAGATCGCCGACCGGGTGACCGTCCTGCGGGACGGCCGCGTAGCAGCGAGCGCCCGGATGAGCGACGTGACCGACGAGGAGATCGTCGAGCTCATCGTGGGGCCTGCGGCCTCGGCCAAGGACGCGTTCGGGCACGGCGAGGTGCGGTCGGGGGCCGGGCGGGAGTTCGACCGGTCACCCGATGCCGGCCTGCACGTCACCGGGCTGGCCGGTGGCCGGGTGCGCGGTCTCGACCTGGACGTCGCGCCCGGGGAGGTCGTCGGCCTCGCCGGTCTCATCGGCTCGGGCGCCGAGGACGTGCCGTACCTCCTGTTCGGCGCCCGCCCCGCCACCGGCGGCGAGCTCGCGCTGAACGGCCGGACCACCCCGCTCACCCGGCAGAACCCCAGCGCGGCCGTGTCGTCGGGCATCGCGCTGATCCCTGCCGAGCGGCGCCGCGACGCCATCGCTCCCGAGGTGTCGGTGGCCGAGAACATGATGCTGCTCGTCGTCTCCCGGTTCCGGAAGCGCGGTCGCCTGCGCACCGGGCAGCTCCGGGCCACCGCCGACGAGCGGGCCGAGATGCTCGACCTGCGGCCGCGTCGCACGACCATGCCGGTGGGCACGCTCAGCGGGGGCAACGCCCAGAAGGTCGTGCTGGCGAAGTGGCTGGAGATCCGCCCCCAGCTGCTCCTGCTGCACGAGCCGACGCAGGGTGTCGACGTCGCTGCCCGGGCCGAGATCTACCGGATCATCCAGCGCGCTGCCGAGGACGGCATGTCCGTCGTCTGGGTATCCAGCGACCCCGACGAGCTGGCCGCCGTCAGCGACCGGGTCGTCATCGTCAGCGGTGGCATGGCGACAACCGCGATCGAACTCTCCGACATCTCGCCCGAGGCCATCACGACCGGTGTCTACGGCGCGGCGACCGCGACGGGCGAGTCCTCCATCTCGACAGTGGGACGGGCGTGACGATGAGCAGCACGCAGGTGGTGAAGCGTCAGGGCGCCCCGGATGCCCGGGGGCCCGCTGGGAACGGGGGCGGTGGCGTCACGTGGCTCGGCCGCTGGGCGGAGCGTGCGGCGCTCCCGGTGGCATGGCTGGTGCTGTTCATCGTGTTCGCGGTGCTGTCGCCGGACCGGTTCCTCTCGATGGGGAACGTCTCGAACATCCTGGGATCGCAGTCGATCCTGTTCATGCTCGCGCTGGCGGCGCTCCTGCCGTCGATGGTGGGGGACATCGACCTGTCGCTCGGGGGCGTGGGCGGGCTCGCCGCCATCGCCATCGCGGTGCTCAACGTCAACCACGGCGTGCCGATCACGCTCGCCTGCCTCGTGGCCGTGGGCATCGGGGCCGTCTGCGGTGCACTCAACGCGCTGTTCGTGGTGCGGTTCAACACCGGCCCGTTCATCATGACGCTCGGCACGGGCACGTTCTTCACCGGCTTGATCTTCTGGGTCGCCAACTCCACGACGATCGTCGGCGTCGCGCCCGAGCTGTCGGAGTGGACCTACCTGCGCAGTCTCCTCGGCGTGCCGGTGCAGTTCTTCTACTGCCTGCTGATCATGCTCGCGATCTGGTACGTCGCCACCTACACGCCGCTGGGCGTGCGGGCGCTGTTCGTCGGGCAGTCCCGGGAGGTCGCCGTACTCAGCGGCATCAAGGCCGACCGCATCCGGTGGGGCGCCTTCGTGCTCGCCGGTGTGATCGCCGCCCTCGCAGGCGTGCTCTACGTCGGCACCACCGGGTCGGCGGGCCCGACCTCGGTCGACACCTTCCTGCTCCCGGCCTACGCGGCGATCTTCCTCGGTGCCACCTCGATCCAGCCCGGCCGGTTCAACGCGCTGGGCACGGGGATCGCCGTCCTCTTCCTCGCCACCGGCGTCGCCGGCCTGCAGCTGCTGGGTGCGCAGGACTACGCGCAGCAGCTCTTCTACGGCGCGGCCCTCGTGCTGGCCGTGACGATCTCACGCTACCTGCGTCGTACCTAGTGCCGAGGAAACGAGGTCGTCTTACCCGCCTCCGGCGCCCAGGCGGCGCCTCGCGGCGTTGTCGTTCGGCGCCGATACAACAGCGGTATCGGCGCCTCCTCCGCCTTGCGATGCATCCGCCTGGACACCGGATCCGGGCAAGGAACCCCGTTTCCGCGACACTAGGGAGTACCCATGTCGGATCTCGGTTTCGGCCAGCCACGCGACGGCGTGATCCAGATGGCCTACATCGTGGAGGACATCCGGGCGGCGATGGCGTACTGGACCGAGGAACTGCACGTCGGGCCGTGGTTCCTGCTCGACTCGTTCACCGGTCGCCACCCGGTCTACCGCGGCGAGCCGAGCCGGGCCGAGGTGTCGATCGCGATGTCCTTCGCGGGCCACATGAACATCGAGCTCATCCAGCCGAAGGACGGCCATCCGTCGGTCTACCGGGAGACGCTGGAGCAGCGCGGCTACGGCTTCCACCACTTCGGCGTGTGCACCGACGACATCGACACGGCCATCGCCGACCTCGAGGCGAAGGGCCTCACGCTCGCGTTCCGCGCGGGCGTGGGGAGCGGCGGAGACGTGGCCTACATGGACGGCGGACCCGGCAAACCCGGGATGACCGAGCTGATCGAGTACACGCCCGGGATGGACGCCGGCTTCACGGCCATGTGGCGGGCGAGCCGGGACTGGGACGGCAGCGACCCCGTCCGGCCCTTCGGCGCGCGGCAGGCCGACGCCGGATGAGCTGCCGACGCTAGGGCGTCTCGCCTTGCTCCACGGCGGCGATCTGGTCCAGCCGCCGCTGGTGCACGCCGCCTTTGAACGGCGTCTCCAGCCACGTCTCGACGATCTGCACCGCGAGCTCGGGTGTGACGACCTTGGCGCCGATCACGAGCACGTTGGAGTTGTTGTTGCCGCGGGAGATCCGGGTGCTGAAGAGGTCCTGGCAGAGGCCTGCGCGGATGCCGCGGATCTTGTTGCAGGTGATGGCTTCGCCCTGGCCGCTGCCGCCGAGGACGATGGCCCGGTCGGCAGGCCCGTCGACGACCTGCCGGCAGACGTCCACGCACAGCGGCGGGTAGTCCACGATCTCGTCGCCGACGTGCGAGGCCCTGTCGTCGACGTCGTGCCCGTGGTCGGCGAGCCAGTTGACGAGGCGCTCCTTCAGGTCGACGCCGTTGTGGTCGGACGTGATCGCGATGCGCACGTGTTCCGCCTTCCTCATGCGGTCAGATCGAGCGTGGCCTGCGCGAAGACCTCCTCGATCGCGGGCGGACGCTCCAGGATCTTCTGGTCGACGGCACTGCGCAGCAGCTCGTCCAGCGTCTTGCGGTTGGGTGCGATCCCGTACGGGAGCGGGTCGGCACCCGTCGACTCCATCACGCGCGCGTACATCCGGTCGGTCGCCGTCGGGTTCGTGATCGCTCCGCTGCGCAGCCGCTCCACGTAGAGCTGCTTCGCGCGGGCGAACGCGTCGAAGACCTCCGTGGCGACCTCCGGCTGTGCCCGGAGCACCTCGTCCTTGATCACGACGAGGTGGTTGATCGGGTAGAGGCCGCGCTGCTGCATCGCCCGGAAACCCGCTTCCAGCGGGTCGGGGATCAACGGTGTGACGTCGGGGCCCTCGATTCCCGCCCCGATCACCGCCGCGAGCTCGCCGCGTTCGAGCATCTCGGCCAGCGTCGTTCCCGCCTCGACCGGCGCCACGTTGCCCGGCGGCCGGTACTGCGCGACGTGTTCGTTGCCGGACAGCACCCATGTCACCGTGCTGAGGTCCACGCCGTACTCGTCCTGGAGGACGGACCGCGCCCAGACACCCGTGGTGACCGTGTAACCGCGGCTCACCCCGACCTTGCGTCCTTCGAGGTCCTTGGGCGTACGGATGTCCGACGCCGTGCTGCGGTGGATCGCACCGTGATGGAAACCGCGCACGAGGAACACGGGCACCGCGGTGAACGCCACTCCGTGCGCCTTCGCGACGAGGTAGGTCGTCAGCGCCATCTCGCACACGTCGAACTCCAGGCCGCGGACCATCCGCCGGAACGCATGGACGAGGACGGGCACCTCCTCGAACGCGAAGCGGAATCCGTGCGGCGTCACCGCGCCGGTCTTGAGTGCTTCGTTGTTGCCCTGCGTGCGGGTCACGGTCAGCAGCTCTGGCGGGCTCACGCCGCCGCCTCCGTGCCGGCGCCGAGCAGGCTCTTCAGCGGGATGGCGGCGTCTGCCGCCTTGTCGGCGTCGATGGTGGTGCCCCGGTCCAGTGCCTTGCGCACCACCATGTAGTCGACTGGGCTGTTGACGGCGTCGACCGCCAGCAGCCGGTCGTCCTCGTAGTAGAGGACGGAGAAGCGCTCGCTGTCGGGGGTGCCGCGCACCACGACCGTGTCGTAGCCGAAGGAGAGCCCCGCGATCTGCAGGCGCAGATCGCCCTGGTTCGACCAGAACCAGGGCACGCTCCGCGGGTCTTCGATGCTCCCGAGCAGCGTGGCCGCTGCGACAGCGGCCTGGGCCTGCGCGTTCTGGACGGACTCCAGCCGCACCCGGCCCTCGCCCGTGAGCGGATGCGGACGGGCGGTGCAGTCGCCCGCCGCGACGACGAAGGGCACGCTGGTGCGCGCGTGGGCGTCGACGACGATGCCCCCGTCGCACTCGAGGCCGATCCGCTCGGCAAGCTCGGTGCGCGGAACCACCCCGATGCCGACCACCACGACGTCCGCCTGCAGCTCGGTGCCGTCGGCGAGCACCACGCCGCGGACCCGCCCTCCCTCGCCGGTGAAGGCCGTGACCGTGGCCGAGAGCTGCACGTGCGTGCCGCGGCGCTCGTGCGCCTGCCGGTAGAACTCCGAGACGACCGGCGCGACGTTTCGCCACATCAGCCGCTCGGCCGCCTCCACCACGGTGACGGTCTTGCCCTGGTTCCGGGCCGCCGCGGCGGCTTCGAGGCCGATGAAGCCGCCGCCGACGACGACCACCCGCGACGCGTCGGCCAGCTGGGACCGCAGGCGGGTCGCGTCGTCGAGGTCGCGCAGGTAGCAGATGCCGCCGAGGTCCGCGCCCGGCACGTCGAGGCGCCGCGCGCCGGCTCCGACGGTGAGCGCGAGCCGGTCGAAGGTCAGCTGGCGCCCGGCCGCGGTGATCGCCGCCCCGCCGGGGTGGGAACCGGGGGAGAGGGCCAGGTCGGTGACCTGCTCGCCGCTGATGAGCGTGATGCCTGTCTCCGCGTACCAGGCCGGGGTCCGCAGTGCCACGGAGCCGTGGTCCGCGTCGCCTGCCAGGTACTCCTTCGAGAGCGGTGGCCGCTGGTAGGGCGCGTGTGGCTCGTCGCCGACGAGCGTGATGGGCGCGGTGTCACCCCGCCCGCGGAGCGTGACGGCCAGCTGGAGGCCTGCTTGGCTGGCACCGATGATGAGGGTGCCGGCGTTCACCGTGGACCTCGGACGAAGCACCGCAGGCGCGTGCACGGCATTGAGCTCCCCTCTCGACATTGGCCATACCATTATACCATCGGATGGCGGGGTGCCCTACGTGATCTCGCGCAGCGCCGTCTGGAAGGCGGCGTCGGAGTGCAGCAGCGCGTCCACCGCGCGTGCGGTGGCGTCCCCGGGCAGGAACTCGATCGGCCTGCGCTGCTTCGTCGACTTCGCCACGAGCTCGGGGTCGGTGAGCGCGCAGGCGAACGCGTCGCGCAGGAACTGCAGCCGGGCAGGCTCCACGTCCGGGGTCGTGGCGACCGTCCGGCTGGCCGCGGCCAGGTCGAGCAACGAGGAGAGGATCTGTGCCTGTTCCGGGGTCCGCAGCGGGAGATCGGCCGCAGTGGGGGTGTCGGCGAAGAGCTCGTCGTCGGTCTCGCCGATCGTGAGCAGGGGGCGGATCTCGCCGGCACGGATCGCGCTCGACACGCTGGCGACCGGGAGGATCTGGGCGTCGGCGTCGCCGCGGAGGTAGGCGGTGCGCGCCTCGCCCGAGCCCGAGAAGCCGGTGATGACGTCCACCGGGAAGTCGAAGATCCGCGACAGCAGGGGCGGGTTGACGTAGTCGTTGGACCCCGGCCCCGTCGAGACGAACTTGACCGGCTCGGTCGAGCGGCGCATGTCCTCGAACGTGCGGAACCTGCTGTCGGCCGCCACCACGACGACGTTCGCCTCGGACGAGACCCTGGCCAGCCAGGAGAGCTCCGACAGGTGGAAGTTCAGGCCCTCGGCCTGGCCGAGCTCGGCGCTCACCGCGCCCACGGTGTTGATGATCTGGACGCGCAGCCCGTCCGGGTCCGCGACCGCGGTCTGGGACGTCGCGAGCAGCCCGCCCGCACCCGGCTCGTTGATCACGGTGACGTCGCTGCCCGTGCACCGCGAGAGGTAGGGCGCGATGTCGCGCGCGTACAGGTCGTAGCCGCCTCCGGGCTCGTACGGCACGACGAACTCGATGGTCTCTCCTGCGAAGAACTCCGCGGGAGGCGCTCCCGCGCCGCTGCCCCCGCACCCGGCGGCGGCGAGGAGGCAGGTGACCGCCGCACCGGCGAGGGCGACACGAACTCCGGCTCTCATGCGAACAGTCCTTCCGGGAGCTGGATGGCGAGCAGTTCGACGAACACGAGCCACAGCAGCAGGCCCATTGCAGCGGCGTAAATGGCGCAGAACCGCCAGCCGGCCCGCACGCTCAGCCGCAGGTACGCGGCGGTGAACACCACGGTCGTGACGACCAGGCCGACGACGTAGACCGCCGCGAAGAAGCCCGCGACCCACAGCAGGGAGCTCCGCCAGTTCGCGGCCCCCGCCGTGGCGAACACGTGCGCGGGGTCGTGGTCCGCCTCGCCGTCGGCCGCTGCGGCCACCGGCGCCGGGACGTGGGTCCGCCCCATGAGCACCAGAACCAGGTGGAGTGCGCTCAGCCCGACGCCGACACTCGCCACCAGGGTCGGGACCAGCGAAGCGCGGAACCCCCACTGCCGGGCCAGCAGCAGCGCTCCGGCGAAGACCACGAGCAGGACGATGGTGAACACGAGATCCGGCGTGCGACGCGCGCCTTCCGGAGTCAGTGGCTTCGGCGAGGTCACAGCCGCTCTCCCGTCTCCTCGAGCTGCGCCGCCGCGGCCGAGCGCCTTCGTCGCCACAGCGGGCGGGCCAGCGTGACCACGATGATCGCGGCCACGATCAGCACCAGCGGCCTGGTCAGCCACTCGAACCCGTAGAGGGAGTAGGACAGGAACAGGTACCGCTCCGCGATCGAGCCGAGCACCACCGCCAGCAGGAACGGGACGCGCGGCCAGTCCCAGCGGACGCAGAGCACGCCGATCACGGCGGCCCCGAGCATCACGACCACGTCGCCGAAGTTGTTGCTGGCGGTGAACGCGCCGACGGTCAGGAGCATCAGCAGCGCCGGAACGATGTACGTGCCGGGCATGGTCGTGAGCCGGGTGAGCTGCCGGACGAGCAGGAAGCCGACGGCGACCGCAACGATGTTGGCGAGGATGGTCACCCACGCCATCGACAGCGTCACGTCGAGGTCGGAGGTCAACATCTCGGGCCCGGGATCCAGGCCGACCACCAGGAACGCGCTGAGCAGCACGGCCGTGGCGGCACCGCCGGGAATCCCGAACGCCACGGTCGGGATCAGCGCACCGCTGTCCTTGGCGTTGTTGGCCGAACCCGCGGCGATGACGCCCTCGATCGAGCCCTTGCCGAACTCCTCGGGGTGCGTGGAGGTCTGCTGGGCGTGGCCGTAGGCGAGGAACTGGGCCACCGACCCGCCGACGCCGGGCACCATGCCCACCCCCACACCGATCGCGCTCGATCGGACCACGAGCCACCAGTGGGCGAAGGAGTCGCGCACGCCCCGCCCCAGCCCGGACAGGTCGCCCGACGCTGAGCTCGCACCGGCCGTGGCAACCTCCGCCTCGGCGCGCGAGATGCTGCGCCTGCTGAGCATCAGCTGCAGAAGCTCGGTGCCCCCGAACAACCCGACGACCAGCGGGACGAGCGGGATGCCGGCCCACAGGTAGAGCTCGCCGAACGCATAGCGCGGCACACCCTCCTGCGCGTCGATCCCCACCATCGCCACCAGCACGCCGAACGTCGCCATCAGCAGGCCCTTCAGCATCTGCTTGCCCGACAGCGCCACGACGAACGTCAGCCCGAGAACCGTGAGGACGAAGAACTCGGCGGGCCCGAACGACAGCACCAGCGGCCGCACGATCGGGATGATCGCCACCAGCACGATCGCGCCGAAGGCCGCGCCCAGCGCGGAGGCGGACAGCACAGCCCCCAGCGCCCGGCCCGCCTGACCGCGCTTCGTCATCGGGTGCCCGTCGAGCACCGTCGCCGCGGACGTCGCCTCACCCGGTACGCCGAACAGCACCGAGGTGATGTCACCCGCCGTCGAGGTCACGGCGAGCATCCCGAGCAGGAACGCGAACGCCTGGACCGGCTCGAGACCGACCGTGAACGGCAACATCAGCGCGAGCGTGACCGCACCGCCGAGGCCGGGCAGGATCCCGACCGCGAACCCGAGCGCGATTCCCACCAGCATCAGCAACAGCGTCTCGAGCTGGAATACCTGGGTGAGACTGCCGACCAGCGCTTCTCCCATGGATCCTCCGTGATCTCGCGGCCGGCCACGTCGTCGTGCCGGTGGGATGGCTGTCGTGTGGGGTCGCTGCGTTCGTCAGGCTGCCCGCGACACCGGTGTAAAGGACATACCATTTGCCCGACTGGTGTCCAGTGTCCGGCGGAGGCGACTTCCGGGGACGGGCGAGGATTCGCGACCCCCCGGGCTGCGAGCACGGTCTGCTCGTCTGGTTCGCGACCCCGGGTCGGACGGCAGATCATGGGCGGCGACGCACACCGGGCCGGCCGTGATCCACGGTTCGGCACACGCGGCGGCGCCGGGCCGCGGATCACGGCGGCGGATCACGGCCGCTGATCAGGCGGAGCGCGCAGACCAGCCCTTTCGTGGCGATGATCATCAGTCGCGTACGCGCAGCAGTGCCCTGCGCGGTTCCGGGGCCTGGATCGTTGATCATGGGGCGGGCCGGGCCTGGGGGCCGCCGTCGTCAGGCCGGCTTCGCCGGATCTGCGGTCGCGATGATCGCCGGTTCGGTTCGCGCGGCGATGTCCGGCGCGGTTCCGGGGGCCAGATCGATGGTCATGGGGTGACGGGCCTGGGGGCCGCCGTCGTCAGGCCGGCTTCGCTCGGTCTCGGCGACGATGATCGTCGGTTGGGTACGCGCTGCAGTGCCCTGCGCGGTTCCGGGGCCTGGATCGTTGATCATGGGGCGGGCCGGGGGAGCCGCCCGCGTCAGGTCAGCTTTGCGTGCCTCCGGTCGCGATGATCATCGGATGGGGACGTGCAGCCGTGCCCGGCGCGGTTCCCGGGCCCAGTTTGCTGATCATGGGTGGTGGACCCGGTCATGCAGCCGCCCTTGCCCGGCCAGGCGGGCTCCCGCACGGTGATCGTCGCTCCGGGCGGCTGGTCTGGCGCGGTGATCGTCGGTTGGGGACGTGCAGCCGGGTCTGGCCCTGTTCCCGACCCCCGAATGCTGATCATGAACTGTGGCGGGTCAAGACAGCGCGCAGTTCGGCCCCGGAGCAACCGACCGGCCATGACCGGCGGGCCGGGGTATCGAACCGGCTCTGCGCCACTCCGCCGCGTCGAGCCTCGGCGCGGTGATCATCGGTTCGGGACCTGGAGCAGGGTCTGGCGCGGGTCCCGGTCCCAGGCCGTTGATCATGAGAATGGCGGGCCCGGGGGCGTCGTCGTCGGGTCGACTTCGCCCGGTCTCCGGGCGCGTTGATCACCGGTTGGGTGCGTTCATCCGTGCCCGGTGCGGTTCCCGGGTCCAAGATGCTGATCACGAGCGGCGGGATCTCGCAGCGCGCGCAGTTCGGTCCCGTAGCCCGAGTTGTCGGTCAGGACCGTTGGGCCAGGTATCGAGCCGGCTCTGCGCCGTCCGCTGCGCCGGCCTGCGGTGCGTTGATCATCGGTTCGGGGTCGGCAGCAGGGTCTGGCACGGTTCCCGACCCCGAACTGCTGATCATGGGCGGCTGACCGGATCATGGCCCGCACCTGGCCTGCCCGCCGACCTCACGCTGTGATCCCTGGATCGGAACGCGGCACCGTCTGGCTTCATGATCGCCGGTTCGGGATACCCAGCCGGGTCTGGCCCTGTTCCTGACCCCCGAATGCTGATCATGAACAGGGGCCGGTCTGGATAGCGCGTAGTTCGGTCCCGGAGCGACTGATTGGCCGTGACCGGTGGGCCGGGCATGGAAGCCGGCTCTGCGCCGTCCGCTGCGCCGGGCCTCGGTGCGTTGATCATCGGTTCGGGGCCGGGAGCAGGGTCTGGCCCGGTTCCCGACCCCGAACTGCTGATCATGGACGGCGGGCCTGGTCATGGGCTGCCTCTCGCCGCGCCTGCCGGTCTCCCGCACGGTGATCGTCGTTCCAGGCGGCTGGTGCGGCGCGGTAATCGTCGGTTGGGGACGTGCAGCCGGGTCTGGCCCTGTTCCCGACCCCCGAATGCTGATCATGAACGGTGGTGGGGTCGGCGGCGCGCGATTTCGGTTTCGGAGGCCGATCCACTGTTCATGAGTGGTGGGCCGGTTGTGGAGCCGTCCCGCGCACCGCCGCTGCGGGGCCCTCGGCGCGGTGATCATCGGTTGGGGACCGAGAGCAGGGTCTGGCCCGGTTCCCTACCCCGATCTGTTGATCATGGGCGGACCTGGCCATGGGGTCGCCCTCGCCGCGCCTGCCGGTCTCCCGCACGGTGATCGTCGCGTGGGGCGGTTGGTCTGGCGCGATGATCACCGTTTCGGGACCGGCAGCGGGGTCTGGCCCGGTTCCCGACCCCGAACTGCTGATCATGGACGGCGGGCCTGGTCATGGGCTGCCCCTCGTCACGCCCGCCGGTCTCCCGCACCGTGATCGTCGCTCCGGGCGGCTCGTCTGGCGCGACGGTCGCCGGCTCGGGACGTCCGGCAGGGTCTGGTGCGGTTCCCCGGCCCAGAACGCTGATCTTGGACCGACCGCGCGGATCAGGAATCGCCCACGTCAGACCGCCACGCCCAATCCCGCCTCGGTGAAGGGGTGGGCCACCAGCCTCGAACCACCTGTCATAAGCGGTGCTTCGCCCGGTCCCCAGCACCATGATCGTCGTTTCGGGGCCGAAGGCCGCGCCCAGCGCAGTTCCCGCGCCCGAACCGATGATCATGAGCACCGACGGTCCCCGGACCACCCGCCCGGAGCGCCGCTCGGCGAAGGTCGGCGGCCCGGGACCGGCGGCGGAGGGATCCGGAAGCGTTGATCACCAAGCACCGACCGAGCCGGGACCGCGTACGCCGGGCCGGGGGATGAGCCCGGCCCGGCGCTTCAGAGGGTCAGGCGCGGCCGGCCGTGGCCAGCTCCACCGTGTCGTACTCGGGGGAGTTCTCGAAGTAGTGCACCCGGTCGTAGCCGAGGTGCTTGAACACGCGGTTCTGGGAGGCGAGCAGTCGCAGTTCGGATCCGTCGGCCGCGAAGTGCTGGACCACGGTGTTCTGCGGGACGTAGAGCGTGTCGCCCTTCTTGATCTCGTGGCGGGTGGGCTTCTTCGCGATGCGGGCGTAGTACTGCTCCGCGATCTCCTCCTGCACCTCCCAGTGCAGGGAGTAGCCCTCGCCGGAGAGGACGTAGTCGACCTCGTCGGCCATCTTCCAGTGCTTGCCCGAGCGGCTTCCGGCCGGGATCGCGAGCTCGAAGATGTCGACGCCGAACTGACGCAGGTCGGTGCGTTCCTTGTTGATCAGGTGCCGGACGTTGCCCAGCGGGGTGGTCTCCCAGTGGGTGTCCTCGGGCGAGACGACCTTCTTGCGGTCGAGCACGCCCTCGGTCCAGATGCTCGACCAGTCCTCGCGCGGGCCGAACTCGTCCTCGCGCTCGATCGGTGCGCTGCGGCCCTGCTGGATCAGCCCCATGAACATCCACGTGCACTTCGCCTTGACGACGAGCGCGACGGCCTTCTCGTCGTACGGGTTGAAGTGCCGGTGCACCGAGTCGGTGTGGACGAAGACGAGGTCGTCCTTCTTCCAGTCGTAACGCTTGTCGTCGTGGATCTCGTAACCCGCGCCCTCGAGGATGTAGAAGGCCGCCTCGTTCTGGTGCCCGTGTCCGTGGTTGGAGCTCTGCGGGGGCAGCTCCACGAAGTGGACCTGCAGGGTCTGGGTCAGGAACTCCTCGTCGCCCGGGCCGATCCGCCACCAGGTGCGTGACTTCTCAGAGTCGCCGGAGTGGCCCACCTTGGCGTCGTCGACCACCACGGAGTCATCGCGCACCCGCTGCGCGGCGAGCTGTGCCTTGCGGAACTCGCCGAGCCCGTAGGTCTCCGAGGTCAGCCCGCGGACGAAGACCCGTCCCTTCTTGCCCATCTGATCTCCTGTTCCCCCGGCAGTCGGCCGGCTCGGCGCTCGTGGTCGGCCGCCACCGTAACAGGTAAATAGCAAATGTTCATACCATTCGCGAAGGTGACGACGCAGCCGAACGGCGCAGTGCGCGGATCCGTGGGAACAGCGCTACGCCGGCGGCCAGCGCGGTCACGCCGGCGACGACGAACCCGGTCCGGGCTCCGAGCATCTCGCAGATCCAGCCGAGTAGTGGGCCGCCGAACGGTGTGGAGCCCAGGAACACCAGCCCGTGCAGGGCCAGTACCCGTCCGTGCATGCCCGGATCGCTGCCCAGCAGCAGGACGGACCGTCCGAGCGTGTTGAAGACGATGTTCACGAATCCCATGGCCACCATCGCGGCGTATGCGGCCACGAGCACGGGGGCTGCCGCTGTCACGAGGTTGACCGCGCCGAACGCCAGGCACGACAGCAGCAACCCCCAGGACGTCGCCGTCTCCCGCGCGGCGCTGAACAGTGCGCCGAGCACCGCGCCGAGCCCGAGCGCGGCGGTGAGGTAGCCGTACACCTCCGGTCCACTGTGGAAGGTGTCCTGCGCGAGCAGCGGCAGCACCACCCGGAAGTTCTGCCCGAACAACGCGACGATCCCGACGAGCAGCAGCGTCGCCCAGAGATCCGGCGTGCGCCGGACGTAGCGCAGGCCTTCCCTGGCCTGGTGCTTGCGGCGACCTGCGGGGGAGGAGCGGGGGCGCAGCGCCGCCGGGTCCATGCGCATCAGCCCGATGAGAACCGCGACGAAGGAGACCGCGTTCACGACGAACGCGATCCCCACTCCGGTCGTGGCGATGAGCAGGCCGGCGATCGCCGGGCCCACCAGCCGTCCGGCGTTGTGCACGGTGGAGCTGAGAGCCTGGGCGTTGACGTAGTTCGCCGGCCCGACCATCTCGCCGACGAGCGCCTGTCTCGCCGGGGTGTCCAGAACCGTCACGACGCCCAGTGCGAGCGCGAGGGCGTAGACCATCCACAGCTGGACGACCCCGGCCAGTGCGAGCGCGCCGAGCGCCGCCGCGAGCACCGCCTGCGCGGCCTGGGTCGCCATGAGGAGCCGCCTGCGGTCGGTGCGGTCGACGACTGCGCCGCCCCACATGCCGAGTAGGAGCACCGGCCCGAACTGCAGGACGGCGCTGATGCCGAGCGCGACGCCGCTGTCGGTCAAGGTCAGGACCAGCCAGTCCTGGGCGACCCGCTGCGCCCACGTGCCGACCACGGAGATGGCGTGGCCGACGAAGTACCTGCGGAAGTTCGGTTCCTGCAAGGAGCGGAACACCCGGTCGCATGCGCGTCGGGTTGCCCGGAAAAGCCGTCTCACGCGGCGGCGGCCTGCACTTCCCGCTCTCCCCTTCCGGTCGGGAAGGACCAATGGTAAGACCTACAAACCGAAAAGAGGAAGAGCCATGCTGCTGATCGACAACGAGGCGACGGCAACCGTCCTCGCTATGCCGGCCGTCGTGGCCGTGCTCGAGCAGACCTATCGGGATCTCGCGGGTGGTCACGCGATCTGCCGTCCGCGGATCGACATGCGCTTCCCGGTGGGCGACGGCGACGCGATCTACCAGTGGGGTTCGATGGAAGGTGGGTCCGCCGCCTCCGGGTACTACGCGATCCGGATGAAGTCCGACGTCCTGACCGAGGTGGAGTACGGCGGCACCCGCACGCAGGAGAAGTACTGCGTCTCGCCGGGGAACTTCTGCGGACTGATCCTCCTGCTGTCCACTCGCACCGGCGAGCCGCTGGCCCTGCTCAACGACGGCGTGCTGCAGCACATGCGGGTGGGCGCCGACTCGGCGATCGGCGCCAAGTACGCCGCGCGCACCGACGCCCGTGTTCTCGGAATGCTCGGCTCCGGCGGTATGGCGCGAAGTCACCTCGAAGCCCTGCTCGCGGTCCGGCCGATCGAGCGCGTTCAGGTCTACAGCCCGACCACGGCCAACCGTGAGCGTTACGCCGCGGAGATGAGCGAGCGGCACGGGGTCGACGTGTTCGCCGTCTCCCACCCTCGCGACGCCTTCCGCGGCGCCGACATCGTCGCAGGTTGCACGGATGCGGCGGCGGAGGTGATCGTCGGCGACTGGCTGGAGCCCGGCACGCACGTGACGTGCGTCGGTGGCCGCCCCGATGCCCGCACGTTCGAGGTGCTCGACACCTGGCTGCGGCTGGGCACCGCGCCGGCACCGGTCAACGATCCGTCCTGGCGTCCGACCGACGAGTTCCTCGCCTACGTCGCCCGCCCGGAGGACCCGGTGTGGGCGCGGCATTCCCACGGTCGGGTGCGGCGTCCGCCCGAGGGGCCGGGCGCGCCCCGGGTCGTCACCTTCGACGACGTCGTGGCCGGCAGGGCCCGGGTGCGCACCGGCGCCGGAGACATCACGTACTCCGAGCGCGGCAACGTCCAGGGCGCCCAGTTCTTCGCCGTGGCCGGGCACGTCTACGAGCAGTGCCGGGAGCGCGGGCTCGGTCACGAGTTGCCGACGTCGTGGTTCCTCCAGGACATCAGGGACTGAGATGTGCCGCCTGGCTCGACGGGACACGGCGGTCGGGACGGGGCCGAGCCGGACACATGCGGTCACATTCGCGTCACGATCGTCGATCAGCGTGCTGAGTCCTGCCCGGGGGGCCGCTTACGATCTGGCGCGTCAGTCCGCGGAAAGGGTATGACCTCAGACCAATACGTGTTACTTTCGCCCGCGAGGAACCAACCTCGCGTCCCGGCCTCGGCCGGCTCTTCCTCGCAGGAGACCCCGATGACGTGTTCTCTGGCATTTCGTGCGGCCGCCACCGCAGTGGCCGCCGCCCTCGTCCTCGCCGCGTGCGGCGGCTCTCCTACGGCGGGCACCGGCCCGGTGGTTGCGGAGAAGACCGCGGCGACCGAGACCTACCAGCGCATGAACGCCATGTCGGGAGGGCAGCGCACCGACGCGCTCGTGAAGTGCGCGGAGGAGGAGGGCAAGGTCTCCGTCTACACCTCGAACACCGATATCGATCCGCTGATCAAGGGGTTCTCCGACCGCTACGACATCGAGGTCTCCGTCTACCGCGGCAACTCGGAGTCGGTGCTGCAGCGCGTCCTCCAGGAGCAGTCGGCCGGCTACTACGGAAACGACGTGATCGAGACGAACGCGCTCGAGCTGAACGTGATGCACCGGGAAGCGCTGCTGTCGCCGTACGAGGGCGAGCTGCGCGAAGCCGTGCGCGAGGAAGGAAAGGCCGAGGGGTGGACGGCCACGCGGTTCAACGCCTTCGTGATCGGCTGGAACACCGATCTCGTGAAGCCGGGTGAGGAGCCGAAGAGCTTCGAGGAGCTCGCCGATCCGAAGTGGAAGGGCCGGGTCTCGATGGAGATCGGCGACGTGGACTGGTTCACCGCGCTCTTCCGCCACCTGATCGAGCAGGGACGCAGTGAGCAGGAGGCTCTCGACCTGTTCAAGGCCGTCGCCGCGAACGCCCAGATCACCAAGGGCCACACCGTTCAGGGCGAGCTGCTCTCGGCCGGCCAGTTCGCCGTGGCCGTCTCGGTGTACAGCCACACCGTCGACAACGCCGCGGCAAAGGGCGCCCACGTCGCATGGAAGCCGGCGCAGGGCGAGGCCGCACAGCCGGTCGTCGTACGGCCGAACGGCATCGGGCTGATGACGAACGCCGTCAACCCGTGTGCCGCGATGTTGTTCGTGGACTACGAGCTCAGCGCCGGCCAGGAGGCCGTTGCGGAGGCGAACCGGATCGGCGCCACCGCGGAGGCGGCGAAGGCACTCGACGGCCTGGACGTGGTCGCCGTGCCGGAGCAGGAGCTGCTCGACAACCCGAAGAAGTGGGACGACCTCTACGCCGAGGTCACCCGAAGCGGGTCCGCGTGATCACCCGCGCCCGCTTGCCGATCCCTGCACCGTCCAAGGAGGACTCCGTGCGCACGACCCGTCTCCGAATCGGCCTCACCGCAGCCCTGGCCGCACTAGCGCTCGTCGCGTGCGGGGGGTCCCCGACCGCGACGAACGGCGTGCCCGCCGCCGGGGGAGGTGCCGCGGCAGGCCAGGCGGAGGCCGTCTTCGCCGAGCTCACGGCGCTGAAGGGGCAGCAGCGGCGCGACGAGCTCGTCAAGCGCGCCAAGGAGGAGGGGCAGCTGGCCCTCTACACGTCCATGACCTCCGACGTCGCCGATGCCATCACCAAGGCGTTCACCGACCAGTTCGACATCCCGATCTCGGTGTACCGCGCCGGTTCCGAGACCGTGCTGCAGCGCGTCCTGCAGGAGCAGTCGGCGCACTTCGCCGGCAACGACGTCGTGGAGACCAACGCGACCGAGCTCGCGGCCCTCGAACGCGAGGGATACCTCGCCGAGTACAAGGGCGAGCGCCGCGACCTCGTGCCCGAGGCCGGCCGGTTCCCCCGCTGGACCGCCACCCGTTTCAATCTGTTCTCGCCCGGCTGGAACACCGGTGTGATCGACTCGGTCGGCGGCCCGCCCAAGACCTGGGAGGACCTGGCCGACCCGCGCTTCGACGGCAAGCTGTCCATGGAGCTGTCCGACACCGACTGGTACCTCACGCTCTACGAGTACTGGAAGCAGCAGGGCAAGTCCGACGCCGAGGTCGACAAGCTCTTCGCCGACATGGCTCAGGGCGCGCAGATCACCAAGGGCCACACGGTGCAGGTCGAGCTGATGTCGGCAGGCCAGTTCGCCGTCGCCGCCTCCGCTTACACCTACATCGTCGAGCGCGGAAAGCAGGATGGCGCCCCGATCGAGTACGCGCCGCCCGTCCAGCCGGTGATCGCGCGGCCCAACGGCGTGGCCCTGATGAAGAGCGCAACCCACCCGGCCGCCGCGATGCTCTTCAACGACTGGATTCTCGACGAGGGCCAGAAGGTGATCGCGGACCTGCACCTGACCCCGTCGATCATCCAGGGCAACGACCCCCTTGCGGGTGTCCAGATCATTCCCGTCGACGTCAACAAGGTCCTCGACGAGAACGCCGAGTGGAGCAAGAAGTACGAGGCCGTCGTCAGCGGTGGCTCGCCTGCCAGCAACTAGGACTCCCGGTCGGAATACGAAGGTGATGACATGACCACAGCGATGCCGACGGTGCCGTCCACGGCGCCGCCGCAGCAGTCTGCGGAGCCGGCTTCGGGCCTACTGGCGCGAGTTCGTTCGCTGCTCACGCTCAAGTTGCTCATCGTCGCCGGCGTGGCCGTAGTCATCGGCTACCTCGCGCTCGTCCCGCTGTACTACCTGCTGTACGGGACGTTCTTCGACGCGAACGGCTTCACGCTGGGGGCTTTCGCGCGGGCCTACACCGCCGACGGGATCGGCGAGCTCATCACGAACTCGCTGTTGTTCGCGATCGGCGCGGCGATCCTGAGCCTGGTCGTCGGCACCGCGTTGGCATATCTCAACGTGCGGACCGACGTGCCGTTCAAGCCGCTGTTCTTCGCGGCGTCGATGATTCCGCTGATCATCCCGGGGATCCTCTACACGATCTCGTGGATCTTCCTGGCGAGCCCGGACATCGGCCTGCTGAACGCGTTCCTCGAACCGCTCGTCGGTCCCGGTTTCTTCGACATCTTCACGATCTGGGGAATGATCTGGGTCGAGGGGCTGCACCTCTCGCCCATCGTCTTTCTCCTGATGGTGGCGGCGTTCCGCTCGATGGACCCGTCGTTGGAGGAGTCGGCGCTCATGAGCGGCGCCAGCCGCTGGACGACGTTCCTCAAGATCACCGTCCCGCTCGTCCGGCCGGCGATCGTCGCGAGCATCCTGGTGATGACGGTGCGCAGCCTCGAGAGCTTCGAGGTGCCTGCCCTGCTGGGCCTGCAGAACGGCATCTACGTCTTCACCAGCCAGATCTACTTCACCCTGCGCAGCTACCCGCCGGACCTGGCCGGCGCGGGGGCTCTTGCGGTCGGCCTGCTCGTGATCGCCGTCCTCGGCGTCATCCTGAGCAACCGGGTGGGCAGGAACGGCAAGGACTTCCAGACCGTCACGGGCAAGGGATTCCGGCCGCGTCCCATGGAGCTCGGCAGGTTCCGCTGGGTGGCAGGCGGGCTGATCATCGTGTACTTCGTCGCGACGGTGCTTGCTCCGCTCGCGGTGCTGCTCTACACGTCGTTGCTGAAGTTCTACGTCGCGCCGTCGGCGGAGGCGTTCCGCACGATGACCCTGGACAACTACCGGGAGCTCGCCGGACTGTCCGCGGCGGGCACGGCGCTGAAGAACAGCCTGATCCTCGGTCTCGGCTCGGCGACGGTCGTGATGCTGTTCATGTCCGTGGCCGCATGGATCGTCGTGCGCTCCAAGATCCGGTTCCGTGGCCTGCTCGACCAGCTGGCGTTCGTCCCGCTCGTCATTCCCGGTCTCGTGCTCGGCCTCGCCATCTCGTTCGTGTACCTGCGCAGCCCCATCCCCATCTACGGCACGATCTTCATCCTGCTGATCGCCTACTGCACCCGGTACATGCCCTACGGCATGCGCTACGCGGTGACGTCGATGCACCAGATCTCGGCCGAGCTCGAGGAGTCGGCGCAGGTGAGCGGCGCGAGCTGGTGGCAGACGTTCCGGCGGGTGCTCCTGCCGTTGCTCAGCCCGGGACTCGTGGCCGGGTTCATCTACATCCTGACGGTCTCGTTCCGGGAGCTGAGCAGCTCGATCCTGCTCTACAGCCCGGGCAACGAGGTGCTGTCGATCCTGATTTTCGAGCAGTTCGAGAACGGATCGTTCACGATTCTCGCGGCCCTCGGCGTCGTGATGGTGCTGACGCTCGTGGTGCTCGTGACCGTCGCCTACAAGGTCGGGGCCAAGGTCGGCCTCCGGCAGGACTGACCCCCGCCACGCGTCCCGAAGGAGACAAACGTGCTGGCCATTGACAACCTCGTCAAGACGTTTGCGGCGGACAAGAAGTCGCGCAAGCAGTCCAAGGCGGCGAAGGCGAACGGTGACGAGGCGGAGCCGACGCGCGTGTTCGCCGTCGACGACGTGAGCTTCGAGGTCCAGCAGGGCGAGATGTTCACCCTGCTCGGACCGTCCGGTTGTGGGAAGACCACGACGCTGCGCTCGATCGCCGGTCTGGAGAAGCCCGACTCCGGCAAGATCTCGGTCGACCGGCGTGTGCTGTTCGACGCGGCAACGGGCAAGTCCACCGTCAACGTGCCGGCCAACGAGCGCGGACTCGGAATGGTGTTCCAGTCCTACGCGATCTGGCCGCACATGACGGTCTTCGACAACGTGGGCTTCCCGCTACAGGTGCGTAAGCGCTCGCAACGACCAGCCAAGGCCGAGATCGCCGAGCGCGTGGAGCGGGTGCTCGACGTGATGGAACTCGGTCATCTGGCCGGACGCCAGGCCACCAAGCTCTCCGGCGGGCAGCAGCAGCGACTGGCGCTGGCGCGCGCCCTCGTCACCCAGCCGCCGCTGCTGCTGCTCGACGAGCCGCTGTCCAACCTGGACGCCAAGCTGCGCGAGTCGCTGCGGTTCGAGCTCAAGCGCCTCCAGCGCGAGCTCGGCATCACCTCGATCTACGTCACCCACGACCAGGTCGAGGCGTTGGCGTTGTCCTCGCACATCGCCGTGATGCGGCTGGGCAAGGTGGTGCAGCTCGGCAAGCCGCGCGAGATCTACACCAACCCCAACTCACGGTTCGTCGCCGAGTTCATCGGCACCTCCAACTTCATCACCGGCACGGTCGCGGGCCACGACGGGGACTGCGTCACGGTCGACACGACCGAGGGCAGGCTGCGGGTGCGCTCCGCGATCGCCCTTCCGGTGGGCGACGAGGCGATCGTGTCGATCCGTCCGGAGGCGGTCGAGATCGGGCTGGAGGGCTCCGGCGGCACCGTCCCGAACGAGTGGACGGGGGAGGTCGTGAACCGGGCCTTCCTGGGCGACTCGGTCGACCACGTCGTCAAGGTCGGCAAGGTCGAGGTCCGCAACCGCTCCAACCCGGACGTCTCCGTCGCGCCGGGAACGACCGTGCACCTGCGGATGGACCCGGACAAGCTCTCGCTGGTGCCGGTGGAATAGGAGGGTGCTGGACAACTCCGCCCGTAGCGAGCGGTGATCCAGGTGCAGTGTCCTTGCGGGACACCCGCACCCGGGCGATCGCAAGGCGGAGGAGGGGCCGATACCGCTGTTGTATCGGGCCCGACGACAACGCCGCGAGGGCGCCGCCTGGGCGCCGCGCAGTAGGGCCGAGTTGTCCAGCGCGCTCCTTGCACGACTCGACCTCGACGGAGGATTCGCAAGGTGGCAGTGCCCGCAGTGCTGCGGAATCGCGACTTCAACCTGTACTGGGCGGGTGTCGTCCTGTCACAGATCGGTACCCGTGGCACGGTTGCCGCGAACTACTTCCAGGTCTACGCGCTCACGGGCTCGGTCCTCCAGACCGGGCTCGTCGGCGCAGGCCAGGCGGTCGCGCTGATCGTGCTCAGCCCGATCGGCGGCGCGTACGCCGACCGGCTCGACCGGCGCAAGCTCCTGATGTGGGCGCAGGTGGTCAGCCTCGTCGTGGCCCTCCTCCTTGCCGTGCTGACGCTCACGGGGCAGGCGCAGGCCTGGCACGTGATCCTGAGCGTCCTCTTCACCACGGCTGCTGCGACGTTCGACCAGCCGGCCCGCCAGGCGCTCATCCCGGCGATGGTGCCCAAGCATCAGCTCGCCCAGGCCATCGCGCTGCTCAACCCGTCCCGCGAGGTGGCTGTCCTGGTCGGTCCCGCGCTCGCCGGGGTCTTCATCGCCGTCGGCGGTCCGGGGCTGATGTACGCGGTGGACGCGGTGACCTACGCGGTGCTCATCGGTGTGCTGGCGGTGCTCCGGGTGGCGCCGCTGGTGCAGGCGGGACCTCCGCGGTCGGTCTTCGGATCTGTCGCGGAGGGCGCCCGGTACGTGCTGAAGCGGCCGCTCGTCACGCGGCTCATGGCCTTGGACCTGGCCGCCACCGTGTTCGGTGCCTATCGGGTGCTGCTGCCCGCGCTGGCGCTCGACGTCCTGCATGTGGGCCCGACGGGCTACGGGTTGCTGTCGTCCGCCCCCTCCGCCGGTGCGCTGCTCGCCACGTACGTGATCTTCCGCGTCGTCGCGCGCAGCAACCGGCTCGGCCGGATCGTGCTGGCGTCCACGGCGTTGTACGGAATCGCCGCGATCTTCCTGGCACAGTCGCGGTGGTTCCCGCTCGCACTGGTGGCGGCCCTGTTGCTCGGCGCGCTCGACGCGATGGCCACCACCATCAGGCACGCGGCGGTGCAGGTGGACACGCCCGACGACATCCGCGGCCGCGTCACGGCCTTTTACCAGATGTCCTCGCGCGGGGGCCCGGCGCTCGGGGACCTGCTCATGGGCGCGTTCGCGGGGGTCGTGGGTCCGATCGCGGCCCTGACGATCGGCGGTCTCGGCCCGGTGCTCGTGGCGGCCGCGTTCCGGGCTCGCCCCAACGCCGTCCGCGAGTACACCAGCGCCTCGGTGCCGGAACCCGACGTCCCCGCGCCGGAGGAACCGCAGGCAGGTGGGACGCGCACACAGGCGAACAGTTCGGGGACCAGGGGTGATTCGTCGGAGTAGTCGATCCGGTGGCCGGACGCTCAGCCGGACTTCCCGGTGGCGGGGCCTTTCCTGGTCGCGCCACCGGTGGGCTTCTCGGCGACGGTGTCGGCCCGCTTGCGGCCGCCGGGGCGGCTCGTCCGCCGGGTGTCTCCGCGTTCGGCGGTTGCGACCAGCTTCGCGGTTCTCTCGAGGTGGGTTCTCATGAGCTCGGTCGCCCGTGCCGCGTCTCGTTCGGCGATGGCGTCGACGAGCGCGCGGTGTTCCCTGACGCCGCGCCTGCCGTGCAGCGGTGCCGCCTCCCGGGCGCGTTCGAGCGACATGACCAGCGGGTCGTGCAGCGACTCGACCAGCATCGCGATGGCACCGTTGTGCGTTGCCTGTGCGTAACGCGTGTGCCACTCCGCGGACAGGGCGAGCGGGTATTCGTCGTCTTCGAGTGCTGCTTTGCTGCGATCGCAGATCTCGTACAGCGCGGCGATGTCCTCCTTGGTGGCCCTCTCACAGACCAGCGGAATGATCCCGAGTTCGAGCACCATCCGCGTCTCGGTGACCTCCTGTGCCGACATCGTCGACAGGGTGATGAGATCGGCGATGCCTTCTCCGACGAGTCGGCTGCTCGGTGCCGTGACGAATGCTCCACCTCGCGCCCCGACCCGGATCACGACCAGGCCGTTCGCCTCGAGGACCCGCAATGCCTCGCGGACGGTGACGCGGCTGACGCCGAACCGCTCGCACAACTCACGCTCGGCGGGCAACCGGTCGCCCGGGGCCAGATCGCCCTGGCGGATGAGCAACCGAATCTGGTCGACGATCATTTCCGAGACACGCCCGACGCTCACCCGGGTGAGGAGGTCCCCCTTTCCTCCTTCAGCTGGTGTAGCGGCTGGGACGGTTCCCGGCGTGGTCATTTGTGCAGTGTACGGGCGTAGGTCCGATCGGTCTGATGGTTGCTACCAATCGGAGGAGGCTGCTGCACCAGCCGCATTGGCGTCCGATACCACTTCCTCCGGGTGCTCTGTCGCCCCTGGACCCTGCGCCCGATTATGGCCCCCATGTCCAAGCGAATGGTCTAATGGACAGGCCAAATAGTCGGTGCCGGGAAGGGACGCGAGAGACTTTGACGAAGGTGATCTATGTCGACGCCGAGGGGCGGGAGTACGCCGTCGACGCCGCGGTCGGCGAGTCGGTCATGGCCATGGCGGTCAAGAACGGGGTCCCCGGGATCGTCGGGGAGTGCGGCGGGAACGCCTCCTGCGCCACCTGCCACGTCTGGGTGCGCGAGGAGTACGCGCGGCTCGTCGGTTCCCCGGGCGACCTGGAGGAGGACCTCCTCGACCTCGGCGTGTCCGATCGGCGGCCGACGAGCCGGCTCTCCTGTCAGATCGCGGTCACGCCCGACCTCGACGGCCTGACGGTCGACATCCCGCCCGACCAGCCGTGAGGCAGCCCCGGCCGTCGGCTTGACAGCGTGGGAATAAGGGTATGACATTAGTCCGAAATGACTCGCTAGTCGGTTTCTCGGCGGCGCGTCGGTAGACCAGAAGGAGACGCTCGTGCTCAGACAAGAGATCAACGACCTCTTGACGCAGACCGGGCCGGGCACACCGATGGGCGAGCTGTTCCGGCAGTACTGGATGCCTGCGCTCCTCGCGGAAGAGCTCCCGGAGGATGACTGCCCGCCGGTCCGGGTCAAGCTGCTGTCCGAGCGGCTCATCGCATTCCGCGACAGCCAAGGGCGATACGGCCTGATCGACGAGTTCTGTGCCCACCGCGGCGTCTCGCTCTGGTTCGGCCGGAACGAGGAGTCGGGCCTGCGCTGCTCGTACCACGGCTGGAAGTACGACGTCACCGGTCAATGCATCGAGGTGCCGTCGGAGGCGGACAACAGCAACTTCTGCGAGAACGTCAAGCTCACGGCGTACCCCCTGGTCAAGATCGGTGACGTCCTGTGGACGCACATGGGGGACAGGCGCAACCGCCCCGCACCGCCCGAGTTCGAGTTCGCGCAGGTCCCACCCGAGCAGACCTACACGTCGAAGCGCTGGCAGCAGTGCAACTGGCTGCAGGCGTTCGAGGGGGGAATCGACTCCAGCCACGTGACATGGCTGCATTCCGGCGGGCTGAAGAACGACCCGCTCTTCAAGGGCGCGAAGGGAAACGAGTACAACCAGAAGGACACGAAACCGTTCTTCGAGGTGGCCGACAGCGAGGGTGGGCTGTTCGTCGGCGCGCGCCGCAACGCCGAGGAGGGCAGCTACTACTGGCGGATCACGCCCTGGGTGATGCCGGCCTTCACCATGGTGCCGCCGCGCGGTGACCACCCGATCCACGGCCACTTCTGGATCCCGATCGACGACGAGAACTGCTGGGCGTACAGCTTCGACTACCACCCGCTGCGGGCCCTGACCGCGAGCGAGCGGCAGGCGATGCTCGACGGCCACGGGGTGCACAGCAAGAACATCCCCGGTACGTATCGGCCCGTGGCCAACCTCGACAACGACTATCTGATGGACCGCGAGGCGCAGAAGCGCGGCGAGGACTACTCCGGGGTCAAGGGCATCGCCATCCAGGACGCGTCGCTGCAGGAGAGCATGGGCCCGGTCGTCGACCGCACGAAGGAGCGGCTCGTCCCCGCCGACAGCGGGATCATCAAGGCGCGCCAGAAGCTGCGGAAGGCCGCGCTGGCCCTGCGCGACGAGGGCGTGACGCCTCCCGGTGTGGACCCCGCCCACCACCGCGTGCGCTCGGCGGCGGTGGTCCTGCCCCGATCCGAGTCGTTCCTGCAGTCCTGCCGCGACGACGTCCGCGTCAGGCCCGGCGTGCCGATCTCGTCGGTCTGACCTGGAAGCCTGCTCTATGGCCATGAGCGACAGCGCCAGAGCGGCGTCCGCCGCGGAGGCACGCTTCCGGATCGACGCCCAGATCGCCCCTGCCCGTGCCCCACGCATCATTGCGCTGGACGCGGGGGCGGCCGGGGTCGTCCGGCGCGTTGCAGGGCATCGGTGGGCGAACGCGCGTTTCGTCGTCTGCGAAGGCCTCGCGCCCGGCGCGAACGGTGGGGACGCCGCGCCCGACAGCCTCCTGCTCCGAGAAATCGACGGCACGCCGGTCCTGCTGAGCGAGGAGTTGACCCGCGCCGACGCCGTGTTCATGGTCGCGACCGACGACTCGGGTGCGGCGTGTGCATGGGCGATCGGCAGGGCATGCGCCGAGCGCGGTGTGATGACGGCCGGATTCGTCCTCGGCGACGGGTTCGAGGCCGACGGCGCGGCTGCCGGCCTGCGGCCGCATGCCCGTGTGCTGCTGCCCACGGCGGGCGAGAGCGACGTCGTCGACGTGCTTCGGGCGCTGCGGGCCTGAACGAACCCCAGCGGACCGAAATGGTCCAGCCGAACTCACGGCGCACCCGAAACAAAGGGGAGAATGCGCTGTTCGCCTCTCGACGGCCGGCCCGCCGTCGACCATGCCGGGTTATAGTCCGTGGCATCCGGGGGGAGGATCGCAATGAAAATCGTTGGAGCCTTGTTATCTGCTGCTGTCGTGACGATGGCACTTGCGGTGCCGGCGTGTGCCGCTCAGTCCTCGCTGACTGTGAACGTATTTCAGGGCATGCAGAACCTTCCGCTCTTCGCGGCGCAGCAGAAGGGCTTCTTCGCCGAACGCGGCTTATCGGTCAACCTCGAGATCACGCCGTCGTCCGACGAGCAGCGGGCCGGCCTCGCCGACGGGAAGTACCAGATCATTCACTGTGGGATCGACAACGGCGTGGCCATGGCGGATGTCGCCAAGGTGGACGTCGCGGCGGTGATCGGTGGTGACAACGGCTTCAACCGGCTGATCGTACAGCCCGACATCCACGCGATCAGCGATCTTCGCGGCAAGACGGTGATTGTTGACGCGCCCGACACCGCGTACGCGTTCCAGCTCTACGAAATGCTCAAGCGCGGCGGCCTCGACAAGGGCGAGTACACCATCAAATCGGTCGGTGCGACGGCCAAACGGCTCGTCGATATCCAGCAGAACAAGGACGACAAGGCGTCCATGCTCAACCCGCCGTTCGCCTTCACCGCTCAGAACGACGGTCTCAAGGACCAGGGTTCGGCAGTGTCGACGATCGGCCCGTATCAGGCGACCGCAGGTATCGTGCTGCGGTCGTGGGCCAAGGATCATCCCGACATTCTGATCAAGTATCTGGAGGCCTACATCGAAGGGCTGCGCTACGTGCTCGATCCGAAGAACAAGGATGAGGCGACAAAGATGCTGGCCGACGGTCTGAAGCTGCCGCCCGACGTCGCGGCCGCCACCTACGCCGTCGCCACCGATCCGGCCGAGGGGCTGGCGAAGGACGGCCGGTTCGACGGTCCGGGTTTCGACAACGTGTTGCGGCTGCGCGCCGACTGGACCGGTCATGCGCCCCGACCGGCCGCCGCCTACTTCGACCTTTCCTATTACGAGAAGGCGCTGGCCGGGCTCGGATGACGTCAGCTCGCCGTACGACCCCGGCGCCGGCGCCCTCCCGGGGAGTGGGGATCGTCAGAGGTCGAGCGTGACCCGGTAGTCGGTGCACCAGGCGTGGAGGTTCAAAATCTGCTCGAGTTCGAACCGGGCGCCCAGCCCGGAGCGGCGGCCGATGGGCTCGGCCAGCCGTTCCCGCAATGCGTCACGGTCGAGCAGTGGCGCGACGGGTGAGTCGGGTCGGTCGAGCAGCGCCGAGAGCTCCGCGCGGAGCTCTCGCTCGTAGCTCGCGTCCTGCGGGGACGGGTACGGGCTCTTCACCCGCTGTGCCACCGACGCGGGCAGCAGGTCCGCGGTGGCGGCACGCAGCAGGCTCTTCTCCCGCCCGTCGAAGCTCTTGTGCGACCAGGGTGTGCCGAAGACGTACTCGACGAGGCGGTGGTCGCAGAACGGCACCCGTACCTCGAGCCCCACGGCCATGCTCACCCGGTCCTTGCGGTCGAGCAGGACGGGCAGGAAGTGCGTGAGGAACAGGTGGCAGACCTCGCGCATCCGGCGCTCGTGGGGATCGGCTGCGGCCGGGCCGGTCAGCGCGGGCACTGCCGCGAGCGCCGTCCGGTACGTGTCCTTGACGTAGGAGGGCAGATCGAGCTGCTTAGCCAGGGACTGGTCGAGCAGGCCGGATCGGGTCATGTCGTGGTTGAACATCCGTCCGGCAAACCACGGGAACGTGTCGGCGGCGATGGTGTCGGCGTCGGAGAAGTCGCGGTAACCGCCGAACACCTCGTCGGCCGACTCCCCGGACAGGGCCACGGTCGACTCCTGCCGGACCGCCTGGAACAGCAGGTAGAGCGACGCGTCCATATCACCGCCCGACCCGACCACCGGGAGGTCACGCGCGTGCAGGACGGCGTCACGTACCGCGGGGTCCATCAACGCCTCGTTCGCGAGCGTGATGTCGCTGTGGCGGGTGCCGACGAAATCGGCCACCGCGTGGGCGTAGGGGGTGTCGGGAGTCGGACGCACTTCGTCGGCGACGAAGTTCTCGGTGTAGCCGGCGAACTCGACCGCGAACGAGCGCACTTGCTCGGCACTGTGCCGCGCGGCCAGCGCGGTCAACGCCGACGAGTCGAGCCCGCCGGACAACAACGTGCACAACGGCACGTCGGCCACCAGCTGACGTTGCGCGGTGTCCTCCAGCAGCTCCCGCACGTGCCGCACCGTGGACGGCACATCATCGGTGTGCCCGGTGTCCTCCAGCTGCCAGTACCGCAGCTCCTGGATCCCCTCGCGGCTCACCCGCACCACGTGGCCCGGCGGCACCTCCCGCAAACCCCGGAACACCGCGTTCCCCGCATCGGCGAGGTACACGAGCACCCGACGCAGCCCGTCCGCGTCCACCACCCGCTCCGCCAGCGCGTTCGCCAGTACCGCCTTGGGCTCCGAACCGAACAGCACGCCGTGCGCGGTCGGGTAGTAGTACAGCGGCTTGACGCCCAGCCGGTCCCGCACCAGCACCAGCTCCCGGGCCCGCGAGTCCCAGATCGCGTAGGCGAACATCCCGTTCAGCTCGCGCACCGCGTTCCGTGGATCGCTGCGGCCCCACTCCTGGTGCGCGCGCAGCACCACCTCGGTGTCACTGCTCGTCTCGAACCGGTGTCCTACCGAGGCGAGTCGCTCACGCAGTTCCCGGAAGTTGTAGGTCTCCCCGCTGTAGACCAACGCCAGCGCGGCGCGCCCCTCGTCCTGCACGGTCATCGGCTGCCGCCCGCCCGGCAGATCGATGATCGCCAACCGCCGGTGCCCCAGCGCGGCCGGCCCGTCGACCCACGTGCCCTCGTCGTCCGGACCGCGGCACGCCATCGTCGCGGTCATGTCGGCCAACTCCCGGCGAGCGGCCGGGTCCGCCAGGTCGCGCTCGTAGTCCACCCATCCGCAGATCCCGCACATAGTCATCCATCCCGCCGCAGTATAGTTACGTTCATTGCTTGTAACGTTACTGCGGTTGCGGTTCTGGGTTGCATCGGGAACGCACCGTTCGCGCCGGTACGTCCCGATCTCGCCTCGGTGACACTGCTCACCGGCGAGAGCATCGCCCGGATCGAGGCGCACGTACTCCCGGCCGACTGGCCGGCGAGCGGCCCCCGTACGGAGTGCTCGTTCAGGTCGACGCGATCCGCCGGCTGGACCGACGTGAGAGGCCCCGGCTCCGGCCATCGCGGAGCAGGGGCCGAGCCGGTCGCCGACCGCCGTGGAGGGGCCCCGGCTTCACCGCGCGGAAGAGGGGCAGGCGCCGCGGCATGAACGGCGGCGCCGCGTCCAGTGGACCTGTGAATGGGTCGTCAGGCGGGTTGGTGGCTTCCGAGGGGGTTGGCAGCGACGAGCCCTGCCATGTTCCTCTTGTCGACGGATGCGGCGCAGGCGCTGTTCGGCTTACGGCTCGCCTGGTTCGTGAAGTTCGCCAGCACCTCCGCGCCGAATCCCAGCCAGGGATAGCGGGCGAGCATCTCCGTCCTCGCGTCCGATGGGAACTCTGCCGAGTGACGTCCGACCACCTCAAAGCTGGTGGCGACCTGCAGCAGGTGGGACTCGGGGTCGGCGGACGGGGATACGTCGTCGCGCATGTGCAGCACGATGATCTCCGCGGCCCTGGCGGCCCGCTCCTCGGGCCAGTCGGCTGCCACGCCGAAGACCCAGGCCAGATCGCCTCCTGCGACCTCGAACGAAAGCCGGTGGTTGTCGAACGCCTCCGTCAGGCCGATGTCGTGCAGCATCGCCGAGACGTAGAACAGCTCGTCGTCGAAGGTGATCCCGTGCGCTCTGCCGTACATCGTTCCCCAGAGGTAGCAGCGAACGGAGTGGTTGAGCAGCGCCGGCGAGTGGAAACGGGTGGCCACGGACAACGCGGCCGCAGCGGCGGGGGTCTCTGGAAACATTGTTGACCTTTCCTGTCGTCGATTGCTGATCACGGTGGCGCGGCGACGACTACCGAGGCGGTGTGGGAATGCGTTGGCTCGCTTTGGCTGCAAGCTCCTCATCGGAGACCACGGTGATCATCTCGACTTCAGGAGTGCACGGCGCGACCACCACGAAACGGCTGGTCCTGTCGTCGAGCAGGTTGGCGACCGTGTAGTGGATGACATCGCCACCCGGTTCCCAGAAAGTCTCTCCGGCCTTGATCGGATACGGTGGCTCTCCTTCGAGCGCGAAGAGCATCTCGCCCTCGAGCATGTAGCCGAACACGGGCCCGGAGTGACGGTGTGGGGCGATACCTGGGTCGCCCGGCGGCAACTCGAGGACTCGGACCATCGCGGAGGAACCCTGCGCGATGAACGGTGGCACGAGTTCCAGCAGATCTTCCTGGCTCATGTTGGAAGAGGTAGGCATTTCATCTCCTTCGTCATGCCTCTCGCGACGACGAGCTTTCGGCCGCCGGTAAGTCCTGGACGGTCAGCACGGTCTTGCCGGGGTGAGCCCGCCGGACGGTGCCGCTCTCGTACGCGGCCCGGCCTTCGGCCAGGGGGAACATTGCGGCGACGCCGACCTTCAGCCTGTCGTTGTCGATCATGTCGGCGATCCGGGCCAGGCTGTTCTGGTCTGCCGTCACGACGAAGAAGAGCGCGGTGATGCCGTACTCGTCGGCCAGCTCCTGCGAGGGGGGTTCCTGCAGGGTGATCAGGCGTCCGCCGCGGCGCAGTGCTGTGAACAGGGCTTCGGGTACCTCGCGGCCGACGGCGTCGATCACGACGTCGAAGACCCCCGTCTGCGCATCCAGTGGCTGGCGGTCGGTGTCGATCACGCGGTCGGCGCCCAGCGAGCGGACGTAGTCCACGTCGGGGGTGTGC
>NZ_JAKXMK010000079.1 GCF_022524485.1 Pseudonocardia alaniniphila | reverse complement strand
ACGACTACAGCCACCACGGCCGCGCCGACAACCACACCACCGACTTCGTCCCCGACGACGTCATCGACCGCTTCTGCCTCCTCGGCCCACCCACCGCCCAACTCGACAAACTCGCCCAACTCCAAGAACTCGGCGTCGACCAATTCGCCATCTACGCCATGCACGACGCACGCGAGGCAACGATCGAGGCCTACGGACAGTCAGTGATCCCCACACTGTCCTGAACACCGCTCAGCAGCCCGACGCAGATGGGAGCGGAATGCCGCTCGTCGCCGCCGAGTTGGTTGCAGCGTGAAGAAGATAGGGTTCCTCTCCTTCGGGCACTGGTCGGCGGGGCCGCACTCGATGGTGCGGTCGGCGGCGGACGCCCTGCTGCAGTCGATCGAGCTCGCGGTTGCCGCGGAGGAAGTGGGCGCCGACGGCGCGTACTACCGGATACACCACTTCGCCCAGCAGCTCGCCTCCCCGTTCCCGCTGCTGGCCGCGGCCGGGGCGCGGACCAGCCGGATCGAGCTGGGCACGGCCGTGATCGACATGCGGTACGAGAACCCGCTCTACATGGCAGAAGACGCCGGTGCCGCCGATCTCATCTCCGCCGGCCGGCTGCAACTGGGGATCAGCCGCGGATCACCGGAGCAGGTGATCGACGGCTTCCGCTACTTCGGGCACGTGCCGCCGGAGGGCACGAGCGATGCCGACATGGCGCGCGAGCACACCGCAGTGTTCCTCGAAGTGCTCAAGGGTAAGGGTTTCGCCCAGCCCAACCCGCGCCCGATGTTTCCCAACCCGCCAGGCTTGCTGCGGGTCGAGCCGCACTCACCGGGTCTGCGTGACCGGATCTGGTGGGGCGCAGGAACCCGGGCGACCGCCGAGTGGACGGCCGAGCAGGGGCTGAACCTCATGAGCTCGACGCTGCTCTCCGAGGACACCGGCGTGCCTTTCCACCAGCTCCAGGCCGAACAGATCCAGCGGTTCCGGAACGCCTGGGAGGCCGCAGGGCACACCCGCGAGCCGCGCGTCTCGGTCAGCCGCAGCATCTTCCCGATCGTCAACGACCTCGATCGGCAACTCTTCTGGCAGCAGCGGGACAGCACCGACCATGTCGGCTGGCTGGACGGCGGCAACGCCCGGTTCGGCCGGACGTACGCGGGTGAGCCGGACAAGCTGATCGCCGACCTGGCCGAGGACGAAGCGATCGCCGCTGCGGACACGCTGCTGCTGACCGTGCCCAACCAGCTAGGCGTCGACTACAACGCCCACGTCATCGAGAGCGTGCTCACCCACCTCGCCCCCGAGCTGGGCTGGCGCTGATCCGGCGCGAGAGGTCGGCGCTGCACGGTGAAGCGGAACGAATCCGCAGGTGCTTCCCCAATACAGGCACCGACCGCCAGGCCGGCCAGCGCCGCACGTTCCCGATCACCACGAACCCCTCGTCGGAGAACCGCGATGGACAGGTTCAGCCGGTCGTTGTGCTGATGTGCGGCGTAGGGATCGGCGAGTCGGGCGGCCCTCAGGCGCGCTCCGCCCGGGAGGGGAGCGCGAGGTAGCGGCCGCCGCGCGTGCCGTCCGGCACAGTCCGGCCCGTCCCGGGGAGGCGACCGCGGCATGCGCCGCGTCCCGCTCCACGGCCTGCGCCACACCTGTGTCTCGTTGCTGCTCACGCTCGGCCACGGGAAGCCCCGGCATGCACGTTCCTGACCTGCTCCTGCAACTTTCAAGAAGGAAATGACCATCAGCTGACGAGAAAACGCCCGTCCCGAGATGGCCCGGTGCGGTCGACTGGAGTACGCCATTCAGGACTGCCTCGCCATGCCAAGAGGAACTCTGCTTACCTGCGCCAACCGTCCGAACGGACCGAACTCGTCGCGCGCACCGCACCTGCGCTCCCGTTACGGTCTCGTTCTCAGGATGAAGGCCACGCCGGCAGCCGATCAATGGGCCACCGCCACTGCGGCACACCGATCACAGCTTCGCCGGACCCGAGGTTTTGGTGCCGCACGCTGTGGCAGCCAAGCAGATCGAGAACGTGATCATTCCTGCCATACCTCCGCCCAGTCGGAACCTGCCCATGTCGACGCTTGGCCGCAGAGGGAACAGGACCACCACGGAGCCGGTTCCGAGGCAAGTGTCTTGACGGCAACCCTCAAACAATCATCACGTCAACATCGACACAAGGAGCACGGAATGGAATTCGAGAATACCGACACAGCAGTTGTTTTCATCGACCCGCAGAACGACGTCCTGAGCGAACACGGAGCGAACTGGGAGGTACTGGGAGCGAGCGTCACGGAGAACAAGACCGTCGAGAACATGGAGCGGATCTTCGAGGCCGCAAAGAGCGGTGGATACGAGGTCTTCATCTCTCCTCACTTCTTCTTCCCAACCGACAGCGGGTGGCGAATGAACGGCCCGCTCGAGACCGCGGAGTTCGAAACTCATACATTTGCGCGCGCGGGACAGTTCGACCTGACCGACTTCCCGAACTCGGGCGCTGACTGGCTGGACCGCTTCAAGCCCTACATCGAAGACGGCACAACCGTCATCGTCAGCCCACACAAGGTCTTCGGGCCGCAAACCAACGATCTGGTCCTGCAACTGCGCAAGCGTGGGATCGACAAGATCATCCTGGGCGGAATGCTGGCGAACATGTGCGTCGAGTCCCATATGCGTGACCTCATCGAGCAGGGATTCGAGGTAGCTGTCGTCGCGGACGCAACAGCTGCCCCCCGGCACCCCGTCTGGGGGGATGGCTATCCGGCGGCGCTCGTCAACTACCGGTTCTTGGCACACGCTGTGCTGTCGACGGACGAAGCCGTCGAGAGAATGGAATAGGTGCTGTCAACCGGCTGCTGCGGTCTTCCACCAATCCTGGATCGCCGCGTTCACGTCCTCCGAGCGTTCGACCTGCACCCAGTGGCCACCTCCCGGCAGGACGACCGCACGAGAGGCAGGGTGCTGGAAGGTCGTCTCCTCGTACGCAGCGCGGGCCGCGTTCCTGTGGATGACCAGCACGGGATCGGTGCGCCGGGCGAGGTAGTGGTCCACCTCCGGCCGGAACGCAATCGGAGCGTGGTCCCAGAGCGCTGCGAAGCCCGCCCGGATCATCGCGGGCGACACCGAGTCCACCCGGCGCAGCACCAAGGTGCGCAGCCACTCGGGCGTCTGATCGGTGAAGCTGGCCTGGCTGGAGAACCACGACTTCACGACCTCGTTGGGGTGCTCCCCGGCCAGTTGCTCCCTCGTCCTCTCGACCCTGGCGCGACCCGCCTCGTCGACCGCGTAGGACGCGTCGAGGGCGACGACACCGAGCAGGTGCTTCGGCCGCTCCACCGCCATCGCGGAGGCGATCGCCCCACCGAGCGAGTGGCCGACGACCAGAGCAGGCTCGCCGGCGACCTGCTCGATGACGGCCGTCAGATCATCGAGCTGCCGATCCATGCCGTACCCGTCGGCCGGGGCCGAGTGGCCGTACCCGCGCAGGTCGTAGGCGATGACGCGGAAATTCCGCTGCAGCAACGGAATGAGCCACGAGTAGTCGATCGAGTCTGCGGTCCAGCCGTGCACGAGCACGACCGGCGTTCCGGTTCCCGTAGCCGTGTAGAAGAGTGTCGAGTCACCGGTCTCGAGATAGGGCATGCCAAATTTCCCCCCGCCTCCGGATATGTACCTAAGGCGCCGTACGGCCGGCGGCCCGCTCGATTGGCGAACCAGCCGCCACGGACCAACCGACTCTCCTGCGCCAGGCAGGCCAACCATCTCCGCGATTTAGCGAACTGTCAAGTCCACTTTCCCCGGTTCCAACGGTCTGTTCCACTCGCGCCTGAACCGCAGGCCGCGCGTCCTATTCCATCCATGACGCCCCGTATTTCTGGTTCTACGAGGCACGTCCACCCGGACACCCCTCCTGTGACAACCCCCAAAGGCCGTTGCACTTACTGGACCGAGAGGTTCTAAAGTTGGCCACCGGTGCTAGATAGCTCATGGTCTGACCCACGCTGCGCCGCCACGGCGACGGCCGCAGATGCCTCACGTGGGACGTCCATCCCGAACTCGAGATCTGCCGAGCCGGATTCGGGCTGACCCGCATGTCACATCGTGACGACAACGCAGGAGGAACAGCGTGGCAATCACCAGAGGCGCCGCCCGGCGAGACCCGGCGGCGCCTGACTCACGCCGGCCGCCCGACCGGTACGACGTCGGCGACGGATGGCCGGTGCCGCATGGGTGGAGGTGCTGAGCCGTGCAGACGACACTGGTTGCCGACCACGTGCTGCTTCCCGACCGAGTGTTGGAGCCGGGCGTGGTCCGGGTCGAGGACGGCGTGATCACCACGGCGGACCCTGTCGGGTCGGACGGGCCTCCGCGCGACCCCGACACCGTGCGCCTCGACGGCCGGGTGTTGATACCGGGGTTGGTCAACGCGCACACGCACTCCCCTATGTCGATCATGAAGGGGGTCGCGGAAGGGCGCTCGCTCCTGACGAAGGAGGGATGGTTCCAGTGCATCCGGGTGCTCGAGTCCGACCTGGTGCCCGACGCCGTCCCGGCGGCCGTCGCCGTCTCGTGCGCCGAGATGATCGCCTCCGGTACGACCACGTTCGCCGACCAGTACTTCTTCGCCGAGCAGATCGTCCCCGTCGTGGACCGCAGTGGGATGCGGGCCGCCGTCGCGTACGGGATCGTGGAGCTCGGCGATGACGATGCCCGGGCGAGGGAGCTGGCAGCCTGCCGGCGTTTCCTGCAGAGGGCGGCGGACCTGCCGCCGCGCGTGCGCGGGTGGGTGGGCCCGCACGCGTTCTTCGTCGACAGCACCGAGGCGGCCATCGCGGCCGAGATGGCCATGGCCGACGAGTTCGGTTGCGGTCTGCACGCGCACTTCGCGACCAGCGGCGAGGAGGACGCGTTCTGCTACGCCACGTACGGCACCAGTGCCGTCGTCCGCATGCGGGCGTTGGGGCTTCTGGATCGGCGGATGCTGCTGGCCCACGCGTGCACGATCGTGGTCGACGACCTGCCGCTGTTGGCGGGGACGGCCGTCTCGCTCGTGCTGGCCCCGAACGTCTGCATGGCCAGCGGTGCCACCCCGCCCCCGTTCCGCTCGGCGATCGATGCCGGGGTCACGGTCGCGCTCGGCACCGACAACGTCTGCAACAACGGCAGTTACGACATGTTCGCCGAGATGCGCGCGATGGGCAGGCTGGCGTCGTTCGTCAGTGGGCGACCCGACGCCCTGACCGCCCGGGAACTGCTCGACATGGCGACGGTCGCGGGGCACCGGGCGCTGGGCATCTGCCCGGTCGAGCCGGCCGGTTCGATCGCCCCGGGAGCGCCCGCCGACCTCATCAGCGTCGCGGTCCCGGCCCTGCACCGCGGCCCTGCGGGCATGCAGTCCCTGCACTCGGCTCTCGTCTACGGGGGATCCGGAGGTGCTGTGCGGGACGTGATGGTCGACGGACGCTGGCTGATGCGCGACCGCGCGTTGCTGACCCTCGATCTCGCGGTGGCTTCGGCGCGCCGTGACTCCGACGCCGGTAACCTGCTGGCCGCCCGGACGCGGCATGCGCAGGCCGCGCCGATGCGCGGTTGAGCGTCGACGGGAGGCAGGCCGTCACGGCCACCGGCGAACCACCGCCCGTCGAAGCCGAGATCACGGCGCGAGTGCCGCCCTGACAACCTCGCGGAGAAACTGATCCGCCGTCCGGCACACCAGTCGCCAGCCACCTCTGATCGGACACCAACGCGGGAACCCTCAGAAGCCGCCGTCGGCTCGGCACGCGCTCGCCGATCGCGGTGGCGTGATGACGAGCGACGGCCGAACATGCGGATAAGTGAGGCCCGAGCGACTACCGCGTCGGCGCAGGAATCCGTTGGTCCGCCTTTTCCGCGAGCTCCGCATCGGAGACCATCGTGATCATCTCGACTCCGGGAGCACACAGCATAACCACGACGAAGCGACTCGTCCTGTCCGCAAGCAGATTCGCGACCGTGTAGTGGATGACATCGCCACCCGGTTCCCAGAAAGCCTCTCCGGCCTTGATCGGATACGGCGCCTCACCCTCGAGCTCGAACAACATTTCCCCCTCCAGCATATAGCCGAAAACGGGGCCGGAGTGACGGTGCGGACCGAGACCAGGGTCGCCCGGGGGCAGCTCGAGGAGCCGGACCATCGCGGAGGAACCCTGCGTGATAAACGGCGGCACGACCTCCAGCAGATCTTTCTGGGTCATGTTGGTGGAAGTGGACAATTCATCTCCTTTGTGATTCCTCTAGCCTTCGGCAAATCTCCATCGAGTTGGCGAACTCCCCGCTGTCACATCCGTCGCCGGAGGTTCAACCACCCACAGGTCAGCCCCGGACCACCAGCACGGTCTTGCCTGGGCATGACCTCCGCAAGGCGCCGCTCTCGTAAGCGGTCCGACCCTCGGCCAGCAGGAACGTCGCGGCGACGCCGACCTTCAGCGTCTCGGCGTCGATCATGTCGGCGATCCGGGCCAGACCGTTCTGCACTGCCGTCACGATGAAGAACAGCGCCGTGACGCCGTACTCGTCGGCCAGCTCCTCTGACGGGGGTTCCTGCAGGGTGATCAGGCGTCCGCCGCGGCGCAGTGCTGCGAACAGGGCTTCGGGTACCTCGCGGCCGACGGCGTCGATCACGACGTCGAAGACCCCCGTCTGCCCATCCAGTGGCTGGCGGTCGGTGTCGATCACGCGGTCGGCGCCCAGCGAGCGGACGTAGTCCACGTCGGGGGTGTGC
>NZ_JAKXMK010000078.1 GCF_022524485.1 Pseudonocardia alaniniphila | reverse complement strand
GTGAACCACAACCACACCGCGATCCACCACGCGAACACCGACGGCTGAATGATCGCCATCACCGTCACGACAACGGACCCGACCCAGACCACGAACATCACCGGGTTGCGCAACTGCGTGCGCGGGTCCAGCTTGCGCAACGCCTCCGGCAACGACTCCCACAGCTGGCTCGGGCTGAACGCTCCCGCCTTGACCGCCTGGCCCGGTACGGGAGCCGGCGCGGCCGGACGCTCACGCTCCTTGACTTCGAGACTCACGCCCGCTCCTCGCTGACGCTCGTGTGCCGCAGTTGTGCCGCGGCTGTGATGGGGGACAAGAACGTGCGCTCACGAATGGCCGTCCTCATGAGAGGGCCTCCGCGATCGGCCCGAGCGCGAGGGCCGGGAAGAACGTGAGTGCCGCGACCAGGATGATCGTGCCGCCGACCAGCACTCCGAACAGAACGCCGTCCGTCGGGAGGGTGCCTGCACTGGCCTCCACCCGCTTCTGCTTCGCGAGCGAGCCGGCGAGCGCGAGCACGGCGAGGATCGGCACGAACCGGCCGAACAGCATCGCCAGGCCGAGCGTGGACTGGAAGAAGTCGCTGGTCACGGTGATGCCGGCGAACGCACTGCCGTTGTTGTTCGATGCCGACGTGTAGGCGTACAGCACTTCCGAGAAGCCGTGCGAGCCGTCGTTGTTGAGCGCGTCCAGCGTGCTCGGCAGCGCGATCGCCAGGCCGGTGCCGATCAGCACGAGCGCCGGCATCGCGAGGATCGAGATCGAGGCCGCCGTCACCTGCACCCGGCCGAGCTTCTTGCCCAGGTACTCCGGGGTGCGCCCGACCATCAGCCCGGCCAGGAACACCGCGATGATCGCCAGCACCAGGATGCCGTACAGGCCCGTACCGGTACCACCGGGCGCGACCTCACCGAGCAGCATGTTCAGGATCGTGATCCCGCCGGCACCGCCGGTGTAGCTGTCGTGCATCGAGCTGACGGCGCCGGTCGACGTGCCGGTCGTCGAGATCGCGAAGAGGATCGAGCTCGGTATCCCGAGCCGGACCTCCTTGCCCTCCATCGCCCCACCAGCCGCGATGGCCGCAGGTCCGTTCGGGTTGGCCTCGGACAGCCAGGCCAGGGCGACGAACACCAGCCAAATGACACCCATGACCACGGCGAGGACGACACCCTGGCGGGTGTTGCGGACCATGGTCCCGAACGTCCGGGTGAGGGCCACGGGGATCACGAGCTCGAGGAAGTACTCGAAGAAGTTGCTCAGCCCGTTCGGGTTCTCGAACGGGTGCGCGGAGTTGGCGTTGAAGATGCCGCCGCCGTTCGTGCCCAGCACCTTGATCGCTTCCTGGGACGCCGTGGGCGCAAGCGGCAACGTGTGCGACGAGCCGTCGACGGAGACCACGTCGATACCGGAACGGAGCGACATCACCACGCCCATCGCCATGAGAACGATCGCGGCGATGAACGAGATCGGCAGCATGATGCGTACGACCGTGCGGGTCAGGTCGACCCAGAAGTTGCCGAGCCGGTCCGTGCTGTGACGCACGAATCCGCGAATCAACGCGATCGCGACCGCGATCCCGACAGACGCCGACACCACGTTCTGCACGGTCAGCCCGGCCATCTGCACCGTGTGACCGAGCACCGTCTCCGGCACGTAGGACTGCCAGTTCGTGTTTGTCACGAATGAGACCGCGGTGTTGAACGCCATCGCGGCCGGCACGGTATTGCCGTCGACGCCCCGATCGAATCCCAGCGGCAGCAGCGGCTGGATCCGCTGCATCAGGTACAGCAGGATTACGCTCACGAAGGAGAAGCCCAGCACACCGGCTGCGTAGGTGCTCCAGCGTTGTTCCGTGGTGGCGTCGACCCGGAAGACGCGGTAGAAGGCGGCCTCGATACGCCAGTGGTTCTCACTCGTGAACACCCGCGCCATGTAGTCGCCGAGGGGCTTCCACAGCAGAGCGAGGACCAGCAGAATTGCGCCGACCTGGATCAGGCCGGCAACTGTCGAGGACATCAGAAGCGCTCCGGTCGCAGCAACGCGATGAACAGGTAGACGAGCAAGCCGAGTGCGACAAGCCCGCCCACGATGTAGGAGGCCGAGTTCACAGCGACTCCAACCCCCTCAGGATCACAGCCAGCGTCGCGAATCCGGCTATCACCAGAACCACGAAGGCCAGATCGGCCATCAAAACCCCTTTTACGTGAACGTGGCCCGCCCATGCGGCAGACTCGGGCCGCGGGGAGTGTCGTGTGCCCGTGCCAAGAAGTAACACAGGTCAACACGGTCTTGACGCGATTTACCGTTGACCTTGATGCAACCTTGACGGCCGTGTCGCGCGCCGCACATCGCGCCAGGCATCTCGCCACCTGCGGTCCTTTATGGATGTCTTGCGGTTCCTTGGGCCAGACGGAGACCCGCAGGCGCGCCAGCCGCGTACTCGCACCCGGAAAAACGTCCACGCGCGTCGGCTCTCGCACGTAGGCTGCCCTCGGAGCGCCGGGAATCTGGTCGGCAGTTGTGTCGCAACTGCCGAGGAGGCCCGCGCCGTCGATGCACAGCGTCGAAACAGTCCTGTTCCTGGTCGCCCTTGCCACGGTGGTGGCCACCTTCGCCAGACGCCTCCAGCTCCCCGCGCCGACCCTGCTGGTCGTGGTGGGTGTCGTCGTCGGCCTGCTCCCGGGCGTCCCGACCATCGAGGTCACGCCGGAGCTGGTCAGCCTGATCGTCCTGCCGTCCCTGCTGTTCGCCGCGGGGGAGGAACTGCCCTGGCGCGAGCTTCGGTCGGTGTGGCGGTCCGTCACCGTCCTGTCGATCGGTCTGGTGGCGGTCTCCGCCGCAGCCGTGGCCTTCCTGACGGTCCTGCTGACGCCACTACCGTTCGGGATGGCGTTCGTGCTGGGTGCGGTCCTTGCCAGCACCGACCCGGTGGCCGTCACCGCGCTGGGTCGACGGCTCGCGCTCCCGCCCCGGATCCAGGCCCTGGTACTGGCGGAGAGCCTGTTCAACGACGCCACCAGCCTGCTGCTGTTCCGGGTCGCGCTGACGGCGGCGGTGGCCGCGGGATCGATCACGTGGGCCTCGACGGCCGGCACCTTCGCACTGCTCGCCGGCGGCGGTGTCCTCGTAGGGGGTCTGGTGGCACTGGGCGCCTACGTGATCCGGCGCCGGACGATGGACCCGGTCCTCGAAACGGTCGTCTGCCTGCTCACGCCCTACCTCGCCTATGTGGCAGCCGAGTCGATATCGGCGTCCGGGGTGACCGCCGTGGTGGTGACCAGCGTCATCCTCGGCACGCAGGCCCGGAAGCTCACCACCGCCCGGATCCGTCTGCAACTGAACGCCGTCTTCCAGACCATCGTCTTCGTACTCGAGCGCGTGATCTTCGGGTTGATCGGCATGCAGCTACCCGGCCTGGTGAGCAGGCTCGCGGGGAACCAGTCCCAGTGGCCCCTCCAGGCCCTGGCGATCGCCGCGACGCTGGTGGTCGTCCGGGTGCTGTGGATCTTCCCGCTTGCCGCGCTGTCCCGGCACAAGTCGGACGGCGCGCTGTCCTGGAGAGCGCCCGTCGTGGTGTCGTGGGCCGGAGCACGGGGGGTCGTCCCCCTCGCCGCCGCCCTGTCGATTCCCCTGGCCGAGGGCTCCTCGGTCGGGCAGACCGAACGCGACCTGGTTCTCGTGCTCACCATCGCGGTCATCGTGATCACGTTGATCGGGCAAGGCTTCACGCTCGCGCCGCTGGTCAACAGCACCGGAATCGCGCTGACGGCCACCCATCTCAGCCAGGAGCAGGCCACCGCCCGGGCACAGCTCGCCGAGGCAGCGCTGCGCTATCTCGACGACATTCAGGACTCCGAGACCGCACCCGAGTTCACCATCGAGGAGCTCCGGCAAAGCTGGAAGGCCAGGCTCGCCCGGGTCGTGGCGCGCGGTAGCGCGGATCCCGTGGAGACGGCGGCGTCCACCGCCTACCGGCAACTCCGCCAGGACCTGCTCAACATCGAAGCGGCCGAGCTCGAGCGGTTGCACGAGCAGGGCGCCGTCAGCGACAGCACCCGGCGCCGTATCCACCACATCCTCGATCTGGAACAGGCCGGCCTGTCCGACAACCCGTGAAGCGCAGTCTTCCGCGCTGTCAGGGGTATACAGCAGCTTCTCAAACTCCGCCTTGTCGCGGACGCGGTCGTTCTTGACGCGCTCGCGATGAGTCATCCGGGTGTGCTGCGTCACTCGTCAAGAAGTCGTGAGGAACAGCTGCCCGATATCGGCCGCGGTCGGAAGATCACCGCCGCGGGGTGCAGCCGCCTCCGCAGGCATGACGGCGGCTTTCTCTGCCGCAGGAAGAAGCTCCTGATGACCCAGGTCGCTGCCGGTCTCCGCCGCGTACGGCCGGTGCGCCCCATCGCAGAGGAACGCCACCGGCTCACCGCGACGACCGGCATCGCCGCTCTCGGGCTGGACGCGCTGGCGTCCTGCGCGTACGGCCCCGAGTCGATCGTGCTCGCCCTGGGCGTGGCGGGCGCCGCAGGGATCGGGCTCACCGTGCCGGTCACGCTCGTGATCGTCGGGCTGCTGGCCGTGCTCGTCGTCTGCTACCGGCAGGTCATCGCCGCGTATCCCGACGGCGGCGGGGCCTACACCGTCGCCAGGGACAACCTGGGACGCCGGGCGGGCCTGGTGGCAGCAGCGTCGCTGGTGGTCGACTACGTGCTCAACGTGGCCGTCTCCGTCGCCGCCGGGGTGGCCGCTCTGACGTCAGCGTTCCCCGAGTTGCTGCCGTGGACCGTGGAGCTGTGCATCGCGGTGCTGATTCTGGTGACCGGCGTGAACCTGCGCGGCGTCGTCACCGGCGGGAAGCTCTTCGCGCTACCCGCCCTGGTCTTCGTCGGATCGCTGGTGGTGCTCATCGTCGTGGGCCTCGTGCGCGGCGGCCCGATGGCGCCGCTACCGCCGGCGGATCCGGTGATCACGCCGCAGGCCGTCGGGATCCTGCTGGTCCTCGCCGCGTTGGCGAACGGATGTTCCGCCCTCACCGGGGTGGAGGCGATCGCGAACGCCACGCCGTCGTTCCGCACCCCGGGCCGTGCGCGGGCACGGCGGGCTGAGGCGGGGCTCGGGCTCATTCTCGGCACCTTGCTGATCGGGCTCGCCGTACTGGTCGAGATGTTCCATGCGGGTCCGGTGACAGGGCGCACGCTGCTGTCTCTGCTGGCCGAGGGCTCGATCGGGACGGGCACGTTGTACGTGGTGGTGCAGTTGGCCACGGTCGTACTCCTCGGGCTCGCCGCCAACACCTCCTTCGGCGGACTCCCGGTGCTGGCCGCGCGGCTGGCCGCCGACGGGGCCCTGCCCCACGTGTTCGGCCTGCGGGGAGACCGGCAGGTCTACCGCGCATCGATCGTCGTGCTGGCGGTGTTGTCGGGCGCGCTGCTCCTGTTCTCCGCCGGCCAGGTCGCCGTGCTCGTGCCGCTGTTCGCCATCGGAGTCTTCGTCGGGTTCTCGCTCTGCCAGGCCGGCATGCTGCGGCACTGGTGGACGCAGCGCGGGCCGCGGTGGCAGCAGAAAGCCGCGCTGAGCGTGCTGGGCGTGACGCTGACCGGGGCAGCGGCGATCGTCCTCACTGCGGAGAAGTTCACGGCGGGGGCGTGGCTGATCGTGCTGGTGATCCCACTTCTCGTGCTGCTGTTCGTCGGTGTGCGGCGCTCCTACGCCCGGATCGGTCACGTGCTCGAGGTCGACCAGTGCCCGCAGCCGCCCAGGCCCACAGCCTCCGTGGTCGTGGTGCCCGTGGTCGGCATCAGCAGGCTGGCCGAGGAAAGCCTGTCGGCGGCGCTGTCGATGGGCAGCCGGACAGTTGCCGTGCATGTCGTGCTCGGTGAGGAGAGCGAGGACCGCGCGCAGGCCGACGCATTCCAGGATCGCTGGCAGGAATGGCGCCCGGACGTCCCCCTGGTGCTGCTCACCGCCGTCGACGAACGCGGCAGGCCCAGCCGGGTGCTCGGGCCGGCGATCGCGCGCTACCTGCGCAGCGTCTCCGAGCCCGCAGGGGAACGCGCGCTGTTGCTCGTCGGCGAGGTCGCTCCCGACCACTGGTGGCAGCGGGTGCTGTTCAATCGGCGCGGCGCCGTGGTTGCCCGCTATGCCGAGCGGCATACCGACGCCGTCGTCTGCCGGCTGCGATTCCGGCTGCTCCCTCGGCGGCACGGCGAACCGGCGCACACCGCCACCCAGAACCGAACTCTCGTACCCACGCAGACCGTGTGATCAGACCGCCACGGAATCGGCGCCACGGAATGGCTCATCCGCGGGGAGACGCCCTCTTCCCGGCTGCCCATTCTCGCCTACGCCGGGGTACCACTGTTCCTTTACGCGCCTCGTGCCGCGCGCTGACGGGTGGGCGATCCTCGTGCTGGCCGGGCGCTGCCCTTCTCGCGAGAACCGGCCAGGCGTGACTCCGATCTCCATTTCGCATTCGACGACGTGCCCCAGAGGAGCAGTCGCGGTATCCGGGTACGGCGACCGGGGCCGTCTCCGATCTCGATGGGATAACGCGGGTACTCACGGCGGGCACATCACCGTCCCCTCACCTCGGCGCCGGCCCGTGCTCGACAGTGACCAGGCCCCGGTGATCACCTGGACGGCCCACTCGGCAACCGCAACCTACGCAGCGGGCAGCTCCTCGGGCTGCCGTTGTGACCGGAAGGTCGTCCTTGGCGGCGGCGCCACGGCCGGTCGTAGGCTCAGGATCATGGCTCTCTACGACACCCCGATCGCCGCGCTCAACGGCGAGCCCTTCGATCTCGAGGCGCTACGCGGCCGCGCCGTGCTGGTGGTCAACGTCGCCTCGAAGTGCGGCCTGACCCCGCAGTACACCGGCCTCGAGGAGCTCCAGGAGCGCTACGCCGAGAAGGGCTTCACCGTGCTCGGTGTGCCATGCAACCAGTTCGGCGGCCAGGAGCCCGGCACCGCCGAAGAGATCGCGACCTTCTGCTCCGCCACGTACGGCGTCACCTTCCCGCTCACCGAGAAGATCGACGTCAACGGGGACACACGCCACCCGCTCTACGGCCAGCTCACCGCCACCCCCGACGCCGAGGGCGCGGCAGGCGACGTGCAGTGGAACTTCGAGAAGTTCCTGATCGGCACCGACGGCACCGTGCTGCGCCGATTCCGTCCGCGCACCGAGCCGACCTCGCCGGAGGTCACCGAGGCGATCGAGGCCGCCCTGCCGTAGCGGTCGGCCACGCTCGATAAAGGCATAAAAAATGTGGGCCCCCGCCTTCCGGCGGGGGCCCACAACAAACGTTGAATGTCGGCGGCGACCTACTCTCCCACACC
>NZ_JAKXMK010000077.1 GCF_022524485.1 Pseudonocardia alaniniphila | reverse complement strand
CTCGACGCGGGGGAGGCCCTGCACTGGCCGTGCCCGGCCCGCCCTCCCGGCGAGGAGGCCCACCCCGGCAGCCCGCGGTTGTTCACCGAGCGGTTCGCCCACGCCGACGGCCGGGCGCGGCTCGTGGCCGTCGATCACACGGACGCGGCCGAGCTACCGGACGCCGAATACCCGCTGCGGGCCACGACGGGCCGGGTGCTGGTGCACTACCAGTCCGGCGCGCAGACCCGCCGCGTGGATGAGCTGACGGAGATCGTGCCGGAGTGCTACGTCGAGGTACATCCCGACACGGCCACCCGCGCAGGGCTCTCCGACGGCGAGTGGGCGCGCGTGGCATCTCGTCGCGGCACGACCACAGTCCGAGTGCGGTGCGTGGCAACGCTGCGGCCCGACACCGTGTTCCTGCCGTTCCACTTCGGCGCCGAGCAGGCCGCGAACCTCCTCACCAATCCGGCACTGGACCCGATCAGCCGCATGCCGGAGTTCAAGGTGTGCGCGGTACGCCTCGAGCGGATCTGAACGACGAAGAACCGGGCCAGGCCTCCGCCGATCTCTTGTGCGGAAGCCCGCCATCGACGAGCACCCTGCGCGGCCGACCATCCGCGCAAGCGGTCGCTGACCGAGGCCAGCGAAAGACAGGAATCACCCATGAAATCCACTGATCAGACCGCCTTCATTTCCGGCGGCCCATCGGGGATCGGTGCCCACGCCGTCCGCCGGTTCGTGCGGAAGGGAGTACGGATCGTCATTTTGCGTCGCAATGCCGAGCTGCGTGAGCAGGCTGGGGGCGCGGATTCGCTCACCCGTACCTGGGGCGTCGAGTTCGGATCCGGGCCTGTCGGTGCCGGTGTCACTCCGAGTGCCGTCCGTGTTGCCGGGCCGGCCTACGGTCGGTCGTCGTGAGTCGCCGGGTTGTCGTGGTGGGACACGGCATGGTCGGTGCCCGGTTCGCCGAGGAGGTGCGGCGCCGAGATCCGAAGGGCGCGCGGGTCCGGGTGACTGTGCTGGGAGCCGAGCCGAGGCCGGCGTACAACCGGGTGCTGCTCTCCACGGTCCTGGCCGGTGGGTTGCCGGCGTCGGCGGTGGAGCTGCACCCGGTTGGTTGGGCAGTCCGCGCGGGTGTCGACCTGCGCATCGGGGTCACCGCTACTGCGATCGACCGCGAGCGCCGTGTCGTGCACACCGACGACGCCCACTGCGGCGGCGAGCGTTACGACGATGTCGTGCTGGCGACCGGCAGCCGCGCCTGCTTGCCGCCGATCGACGGGATCGCCGACCCGAGCGTCGTGACGTTCCGGGATCTCGCCGACTGCGAGCGGATCATCGCGCTCGCCTGCCCTGGCGCGCGGTTCGCCGTGCTCGGCGGTGGGCTCCTCGGGTGTGAGGCCGCGCGCGGGTTGGTCGGGCGCGGAATGGACGTCACGCTGGTCCACTCGAAGCCGCACCTGATGGGGCACCAGCTCGACCCGGGTGCGGGCGAGGTGTTGGCGGCTACGCTGCGCCGGCTGGGCGTCGATGTCCAGCTGGGACGCCAGGCCGTGGGCTGGGAGCCGGGGGTCGGGCTGCGCTGTCGCGGCTCCGTCGAGTCCTGCGACAGCCTCGTCCCCGCCGATGCGCTGGTGATCGCCGCCGGGGTGCGGCCCGAGGTCGGCCTCGCGGCGGATGCCGGCATCGCAGTGGACCGTGGGGTGCTCGTGGACGACCAACTGACCACGTCCGACCCACGCGTGCACGCGATCGGCGACTGCGCGCAGCACGCAGGCACGACCGCCGGACTGGTGCAACCCGGGTGGGAGCAGGCGGGCGTGCTCGCCGACCTGGTCACCGGGGCAGATCCGGGCGTCCGCTACCGCGGCACCCTCCCGGTCACCCGGCTCAAGGCCTGCGACGTCGATCTCGCAACGGTGGGCGACCCGCGCGCCCTGGACGGGTTCGGCGCCGAGGTGCTGCGCTTCGCCGACCCGGTGGGCGGTCGCTACGCCAGCCTCGCCCTGCTCGGTGATCGCGTCGTCGCTGGCGCCATGATCGGGCTTCCCGACGCCGCCGCGTCGATGATCCAGTTCTACGACACCGGCATGCCCGCCCCCGCCGACCGGCTCGGCCTCCTGTTCGGCCGGGCTCTCCCCGGCGTACCCGAAACAGCGGATCCCGGCCATCTACTGGCGTCCACGGTGGTGTGCCGTTGCAACACGGTGACCAAGGGGGCGCTCGTGGCCGCCTGGCGCGGCGGGGCCACGGATGCGCCCGCGCTGAGCCGGGCTACCCGCGCCGGCACCGGCTGCGGGAGCTGCTGCAAGACCATCCGGGACATCTGTGCGTGGCTGGCCCAGAGCGAGCCCCCAGTGCTCGGGCTGGTGCGGGAGGATAAGGCGGTATAGACGGTCTGTGTCGGCCGATGGCTGGGAGGCCGCGACGACGGTCTCCCCTCCAACTAGACGTACCTACGCGGGCATCGACCGATCCTTCGCTACATCTTCCGGCGCACCCGATCGTCGCCTTACGTGGTCACCGTCCATCCGACCTTCGACGTCGTCATCTGTTTGACGTTCATCAACCACAGTGGACAGACGGGATCATGATCCACAAGACAGGCAGGTGGGACCGGCGCTCTCCGGGTTTCCGCAGGTAGAAACGCTGATGGGCGCCTTCGCGGGGTCCAGTCAATTGCGCATCCGGAGAGGCACATCCAGCCTCGCCCGAACCTTGTTGTCGTCGGACCCGTTCCCAAAGTTGCACATCCATTCTCGGACATGCCACGCGACGAGTTGATCAAGATACATTCTTGGGGATCGTCCGAGCCAGGAGTACTTTCGCATTAAGTTGCGTCCGACATTGATCCGCTCGAAGCACCATAGCAGCCTAAAGTAGGCGTCCAGCACCTCATCTAGGTCAGCATCGTTCAGATCGCGACTCCCATGCGCGACATGCCCTAGGCGATTTCGCGCTTCCTGAACTGCACCCCGTAGTCAGATCTTGGTGAAGCGAGCGCCGATACCAGCGCTAACCGACGAGACGCGCCGGGCTCGGCGAGCAGAATTTCAAGAGCGCGCAGTACCCGCGGACGAAAAACGCCGCGGGATCGCGCGCGAGCTCAGCAACATTGCCCACGAAAGGCATCCCCCGCACGACCGGGATCGGTTTCCCCACAACTGTCGACCTGCTCATCTGGTTCCCCTACTCGCCCCGGCGTCACAGAAGTGCCCGTGAGCGCGATCATGGCGCGTGAGCTCGACTCGTTACCGAGACCCTCAGCGTCCCCCGCCGCCCTCCCCCGCGTCACCGTCCACAGTGATGAGTACCTTGATCTCCCCGGCTCATCCGCCACGCCGAAAGCGACGGATCTGCACGGCCTCGCCCAGGCGCAGGTGTTCGCGTCGGCGTGGCTGGCCAACAGCATGTTGTGCGCCCAGTTGACGACGCCGCCACGCCGGCGGTTAAGGGCCTGCAGCGCTCCCCAGAGCACCCTGGCGTGGCCACGCCCCGCACCGCAGACGAGCGGAGGCCGTGAATCTCCTCTGTGACGGGGGCGGTGCGGCCGCTGGGTGGCGCCGTTCAAATGTTGCAAATCACATAAAAGCGACCTAGGGGAGATCAAGTGCATTTCAACAGAGAAGTTAGATAAATCCACACAGGCGAGTCGCGCAGCACATGTGGGATCCACCGATCGTTTGCCGTCACTTCAAGTTAGATTGGTCCCCCGGTTCCACCGTTACTCCACGCTAGGTGACGGTCACTCAGCGCACGAAATACTCCTCGGGGAGTAATTGTGCCGAGATCGACACCGAATGTGGATGGGGGAGTAAATCAGTTGCACAACCGCAGTCACCATGGCCGTCGCGGCGAACATGTGCAGGACCCTCCAGCACATGGTCACCGACGGCACAACGAGACGCGGTCGGCGAGAGGCGGCTATACTCCAGAACAGCTTGCCGTGGTGATCCTGCAGCGTTCTGCGGGTAATCGCGCGGTCACCCGGTTGATCGAGTTGCAACGGGCTGAATCAGAGCCCGCGCCGGAACCGACACGTGTGACGGAAGTGCTCCGCAGTAGTGGCCGGTCGCTGGAGTCGAGCGTTCGTGCCCGAATGGAGGAAAGTTTCGGGGCGGATTTCTCTCGGGTCCGGATGCACACCGACACGGTCGCGCAGCGGTCCGCACTCGAGATCGGCGCCCGTGCCTACACCTCTGGTCAGCACGTGGTGCTCGGTGCCGGAGCGAGTGACCTGCATACCCTGGCTCACGAGTTGTGGCACGTGCGGCAGCAGAGCCGTGGCCCGGTGGCGGGCACCGATGCGGGTTACGGCCTGTCGATCAGCGATCCGCACGATCGTTTCGAACGTGAGGCCGAGATGATGGCGGACCGCGCGGTCGGCGGACGCCGGTCCCTGGCCTCGCTGGACCGACCGCTCGCCACGGGCGTGACACACGACACCGGATCCGGTCTGCCCGTACAGCGGGCGCCGTTCTTCGGATCCTCGGAGACCGCTGACGTGGCCGCGCTGGCGGATGCGGGTCGGAGGAAACGGCTGGAGCGCGACTACGGACCCTTGGTGGGACCTCACCGGGTCAAGCCGGAATCCGAACTTGCAGACGACGAAAAGGTCCGGCTCAACCCAGTGTGGTACCGACTCGAGGACTTTCCTCCAGCACTCCTTCTGGACCGGGGACGACAAGCCGTCTGGTGCTTCTCTGTCGGTGCCCGCGGAGAGATCCTGATGGGCACCGAGATGATCGACACGGTTGTCGAGGACGCAGAATGGACTCGGCTCTTCAACGGAATGCATGAGAAGGACCCCGCGCTCACCATGGAGGACCTGCGGATGCGACTGAACGCCTCTGGCCATCCGACCATTGCGGCAGGTTTCGAGTCGCTCGGCCGAACGAAGACCCAGCCGGCCAGGTTCTCCGGGGAATTGCTCTGGAGCGGGCCGGCGGAGGGCGAGCAGGGGCCCGGCCATTTCGTCATCAACGACAAGTCCGGTCGTTACATGGGTCGCAAGGTGCGTCCCGGGCTCCGGACGGTGGACTCCCTGCGGTGGATGGACAATGTCGCCCGCCGGATGAGCCGGCACTTTGGAGTTGCAATCGGACTGGCCGAGACGAAGCACGGCGCATGACCGTCTGGTCGCTGAACGGCGCCAAGAAGTCGACGAGGATTTCCTGCACGCCGGACTGTTCGAGGTGCAGGTCGTGCCCACTACGTGGAACGCTCACAGCGCTTGTCCCGAACCGGCGGCGGGGCACCTCAAATATCTATCGTTCAGGTTTGAAGCCTGACTATCCGAGCACCACAAGAGTCGGCTAAAGACACCATCGCGAGGCCATGGAGGCTTCACCGGAGGACACAACGGGGGATACACAAGAGGATGACCGCATTCCCGACTTATCTCAACAAGGCTGCTGGCGCAGCGCGCCCTTCGTCGCAGCGATGTCCGCGTGGGGACGATTTATGACGATGAGTGGATTCGCCTTACATCGGTCGACATTTAACCTCCAGATGGTCGACGTTCCAGCCCATACGCTCTGACCTTATCGACCGTCGACCGTCGACGTCGTCCGCGTCCGCCCAGCGCATCCCACGTTGTTGTCGGCGCTGTTGTCGGCTTCGCTCAACCACGAGCCGACCACGTGACAGCCACCGAGCTGTCACAGGCTCGACTATTCCCGTGTCGTGAGCGGCACCGCCAGCCGCCATCCCGACGGCGGCATGGTCGTCTTCGTCGACGCCGACGGAGCACTCGTCGCCATGACCTCGAGTTCACGTTGAGTTACGCCTCGACCGTGCCCAACCCCGCCCGCCGTCCGGATGGGTGAGAAGCCCTTGGATCTCCGTGAGTGCGTTGGCGTTGGGCGCTTCGGTGGGTTTGAACGAGACCGCCGCCGCAGCTGTCAAGGATGCCTACGCTGGGCTGAAGGGCCTGCTCGTCGGGCGTTATACGGCGGTCGATGTTTCGGCGGTGGAGCGCAGGCCTGACTCTGCGTCCAAGCGTGACTCGCTGCGTGAGGATCTCGCTGATGCCGGTGCGGACGCCGATGTGGAGCTGTTCGATGCGGCCACTGCGCTGATCGCGTTGGTCAGGGCTCATAAGCCTCTGCGGCGGCCGCTGTCGGTATCGATCTGGAGGATCTGACGGCGGCGGGGTCGATTCGGATTCAATGCACAGACACCGGGTCCACGTCTGCATCGTCCCGAACGACGCCCTCCGCCACCACCGCGACCACTCACCACACCCACCACCACCAGACGCGCTGGTGTTCACCACCACCGACGGCACCGCACTCGACGCCCACAACGTCCGCCGATCATTCCGCCACGTGATCACCGCCGCCGACCCCAACCCCGCCGCGTGGACCCCGCCCGAACTCCGCCACAGCTTCGTATCCCTCCCCTCGGCATCGGGAGTCCGCATTGAGGACATCTCCCGCCTCGTCAGCCACAGCGGCACCGTAGTAACCGAACAGGCCTACCGCCACCAACTGCAGGCCGTGCTCGACGAAGGCACCACCGCGATGGACGACCTCTTCCCACGCGACTCACCAGACAGTCACTCAGTTAGTCACTCAGCAAGAAACCATGATCGAGAACCTGCGCCCCACGTCTCCAGGCTCAGGCGAGGTACAACCCCTCAAGCCCAGCCTTTCCGCAGGTAGAAACGCTGATGGGCGGCTCCCCCGACGTAGGGAACCGCCCATCGTCCCGTCGGGACGACAGGATTTGAACCTGCGACCCCTTGACCCCCAGGACGTGCGGGTAGCCATCTGCGCAGGTCACAAGCGCTCACCCCAGCGCGAGAAGCCCACTCCTGCTCCGTATGAGCAGCCGCGCACACAGCGTGCGGTCCCCGGCTGTCCCCCTCGCGACCCAGGCCGATCCCAGACACCTCATCAACGACGACCCCTGCGACTCGGCGAGAGAATCAGCTGTGACAACCCTGCCCGGCACGACCTCGCTCTATCACCTCGGCCCAGACGAGGGGCCCGAGCAAGGCGACCACTGACGCCACAGACGGGCAGCCACGGCTACGCCTCGCCCCTGCACCGCCATACCCGCGAAGACAAAGCATTCTACGTTCTCGACAGTGAGCCGTTTTCTCGCTTTCTCCACAAACGGTGGACTTGAGCAATTCTATGTCCCGAAGATCTTGATCACGATCCGGGTCCGCTTGCCGAGAAGCAGACTGAAGATCTGGATCGTGCGTGCGGGATCGCCTTACCGCAACGTCCCCTCGCCTGGGGGGAGCGAGAGCAGTGTCGCGAGTCGGTCTCGTAGCGGCAGCTGCGGAGTCGTCGGTAGTGGCAGGTGCGGGGGTCTGCTGTCGTCATCGGCGCCAGCTTTCGCAACCTCGCTGCGCAGGGATCAGGGTCACGTCCCCGCTGGTGGTGTAAGTCCGGGGTCCCCGTTCGGCGTGCCTGAGCACGTAGGAGGGGCCACCGCGT
>NZ_JAKXMK010000076.1 GCF_022524485.1 Pseudonocardia alaniniphila | reverse complement strand
CCGCAAGGTCGAGGAGCCGGTGATCGAGCTGGCCTCGGACTACCCGGTGCCACCGCTGGACCTGACGGTGCCCACACGGCCACGCCATAAGCTACGGCCCCGCCCGATCGAGCCCGAGCACGAGGAGCCCGTCCGGTCCGGTTGAGCGGCCGTGTCAGGTGGCCAGGGCGGCGTAGTCCGGCAGGTCGAACTTCGTCGCCAGCGATGTGGTGCCGGCGACGAGTACGCGGCGCACCACGCTGCTGCGGAACATGGCGTTGCGCAGCCGTAGGCGCATGGCCGTGGACGGCGCGAGGAACTGCCCCGGGTTGGCGGCTCGTTGCCAGCGCCCGGCGTAGCTGCGCAGACGACGTTCGTAGGCGGCGAACGCCGTGCGGTGGTCGCCACCGGCCGCGGCGAGCTCACCGGCCAGCACATAGGCGCCGACCACGCTCGTGCCCACGCCCATGCCGCCGAGCGTGAGCCCGAATCCGGCGTCGCCGAGCAGGGCGACCCGCCCGCTCGACCAGTGGGGCACGCTGACCCGGCTGATCGAGTCGAAATACAGCTCCGGTGCCTCACGCAGGGAGTCGAGCAGCCGGGGAACGTGCCAGCGCATACCGGCCAGTGCGTCGGCGATCAGCTTCTTGTGCTGGTCGATGTCGTGCCAGTCGTAGTCGAGGCGCGGGGAGGCGAACACGACGAAGGCGCCCGCCCGGCCGGGTTCGTGCTGGTCGGCGGCGACGCTCGCCATCCGCCCGGGCACGTTGTACTGCTCCGGCGTGGTGCCGACGCGGAGGTCGTTCGGGAGATCCCAGCCGGCGAGGTAGTGGCCGAGATGCCGGACGTACTCCGCCTCCGCGCCGAAGGCGAGACGGCGCACCCCGGAATGGAGCCCGTCGGCCCCGATGACGACATCGAAGGTCTGTGACGCGCCCCGGGCGAAATCGACGTGCACGCCCTCCGCAGTCTGGGTGAGCTCGGTGACGGCGTCGCCGAACAGATACTCGGCACGGTCGGCGCTGTGATCGTGGAACACGCGGGACAGATCGCGCCGGAGCACTTCGATGTCGCCGCCTGCGAACTCGGCCGGTAGCTCCAAGATCTGCCGGCCTTGCTCGTCGACGGCCCTCATCGCGCCGGCGTGCGTCTGGAGGGCGCGTAGTTCGTCGAGCACGCCCATCTTCGACAGCACGCCCAGATGTGTCGGCCCGCGGAAGTCGACGGCGAATCCGCTGGTCCGCAGCGCGGGCGCCACCTCCACCACCGTGGTCGTTGCGCCGAACCGCGAGAGCCAGAGCGCGGCCGCGGGCCCTGCCACCCCCGCTCCGGAGACGAGGACGCGCAAGCCGTGCAGCGGAAGGGTGCTCATGTCGCTCTCCTCAAAAACTGTGTCCGACAGACACTGTGTACCATAGACACGGTTGCGTGGTGTCGGCAAGCACGAGGAGCGGTGATGGCGGTCGGAGACCAGGCAGGCGACTACGCAGAAGTGCTCGCCCTGCTCTGGGGGCGGCGACCACAACCGCGGCGTGGTCCTCGCCCCGCCCTGAGCCTGGAGGTGATCGCGCGGGCCGGCATCGAGATCGCCGACGCTGACGGAATACCTGCTGTGACCATGCAGCGGGTGGCCGAGGCGCTCGGCTTCACGAAGATGTCGCTCTACAGGTACGTGCCCGGCAAGGTCGAGCTCGTCGCGCTCATGACCGATACGGCCCTCGGCGAACCGGTGCGGCTCGACGCGGTCGCCGGGGGATGGCGCCCGCAGCTGCACGAATGGGCCACCCAGATGTTCGACCGGTTCTGGCGTCATCCGTGGGCACTGCAGACCACCGTCGGTGCGCGGCCGATGGGGCCCAACGAGATCAGCTGGTTGGAGCAGGCCGTCGCCGCCCTCTCCGGCACCGGGCTCGACGGCGGCGAGATCCTGGACGTCGCCGTCACGCTCGTCGGTCACGTCCGCACCATCGCCCAGCAAGGGGCGGCGACCGCGAGTCAGAGCCCCGAGCGCGCGATGGACTCGGCGATCGGGGCTCTTCTGCACGGCCATGAGGAGCGGTTCCCCGCACTCGTGGCGGCCCTCGACTCCGCACGCAGGAACGGCGCACAGGACCAGGCCCTCGACTTCGGCCTGAACCGCATCCTCGACGGCGTCGAGCTCCTCGTCACCACCCGCGCCCGGAGCTCCGGCTAGCTCGGGCCTTCCCGCGGCGTCACGTCGTGGCGACGACGTCCGCGACCACGCAGGCCAGGTTGTCGGGCGCGCCGCCGGCATGGGCGTGCTCGACGATCCGTGTGACGACGGCGGCGGGGTCGTCCTCACGCATCGACTCGCGAAGCACGCTCTCGTCGAGCACGGCGTGCACCCCATCGGTGCAGAGCAGGTACCGATCGCCGACCTGTGCCTCCCGCAGCTCGACGTCGGGGCGCTCCTCGGTGGTCAGCGCGCGGACGAGCAGCGCCCGTTGCGGGTGGGACGCCGCCTCGGCGATGGTCAGCCGTCCCTCGTCGACCATCGACTGGACGAGGGTGTGGTCGGTGGTGATCTGGTGTGTGACGCCGTCGCGGAGCAGGTAGGCGCGAGAGTCGCCGACGTGCACCAACGCGAGGCGCGACCCGGACCGGACCAGCGCGGTGAGGGTCGTCCCGAACGGCGGGCCGATCGCGGTGACGGCAGCCGCTGCCTCCGACAGCGCGTCGTCGAGGGCGTTCAGCACCTCGCCGGCCGAGACGCCGGCCCGGGCCAGCGCCCCGATGGCCGCTTCGCTGGCCGACGGCCCTTCGGCCGGGCCGAAGCCGTCGGCGACGGCGAGCAGGCCGTCGTCGGCGTGGACCGCATCCTGGTTCGCCTGCCGTACCAGGCCGCGCTCGCAGGCCGAGGCCCAGCGCAGGGTGATGGTGGTGGTTGCGTCGGTCATGGCTGTGTCCTTCCCGGACAGGTGATCGACGAGGGTGGTGGCGAGCTCCCGCCGGGCGGAGATCTCGATCTCGATCTCCTGCCAGTACGCGCCCACAGCGTCGGCCGCCGCCTGCCGTGGCAGGGCGATGACCTGGGCGATCCTGGCCAGGGGCATCCCGAGCCGCCGCAGCCACGCCACGAGCCGTGCCCGGTCGAGCTGGTCCGGCGAGTAGTACCGGTAACCCGACGCGGGATCGACCTCGACCGGGCGCAGCAGCCCCAGCTCGTCGTAGAGCCGCAGTGCCTTGGGTGACAGCCGTGCCACACGGGCGAACGCGCCGATCGTCAGCAGCTGCACAGTCCCTCCTCGTCCCGGGCCGGGTGCCCTGTGCGACGAGGCTGTGGGCTGCCCCGGGGGCAAGGTCAACCCCGGCTGCGTCAGATCTTCGAGCCTGCTCCCGACGGCGCGCGTGCGCTCTCGCGCAACTGCACCCGATCGCGCAGGCGGAGGTCTTCCGCGAGCGTGCACACAGCCTGGTCGATCCGGCGCAACATGCGGCTGACGGCGAGCCGTTCCAGCCGGTGCACGTCGGGCTGGCGCGACGCGTCGGACTCCGCGGCGTCGATCACGTCCTCGGCGGAGCGGATCTCGCCGGGATCGCGTTGGAGCACGGCCCGGCGCAGCCCGTCGAGGTTGGCCTGCACACGCTCCACCGCCGGACACAGCGCAGACCACCCCGGTGCATCCACGTGGTCGGCGAGCCGCGCCATGAAACGGGTGTAGTGGTCGACGGCGCTCAGCATCTGCACCATGCGGTGGTAGCTCGACCGTCCCCGCCGCCACGGCAGCGGGCTGTCGAGCGGCGCGGCCCGGGTGCGCAGGGTGGCCATCGTGTCGTGCACGTTCTTCGCCAGCTCCACCGAGTGCTCGGCCGACTCGCGCCCGAGGATGCGGTCGACCGACGTGGTGAGCACCGCGTCGACGGCGTCGATGTACTCGTCGAGAGCTTCCCCGAACGCGTCCCTGGTGCGCTTCGGCAAGATCAGGTAGCTCGCCAGGATCCCCAGTGCCGCGCCGAGGGCTGTCTCCTCGATCCGCAGCACCAGCGTGGCCACGCTGAACTGCCCGATCAGGCCGTACAGGATCGCGAGCACGGCGGTGATCCAGAACGCCAGCAACGACGGCGAGAGCTGCACGACGTAGATCGCGACGAAGATGCACGCGAAGAGCAGGATCAGGGCGGCCGCCTGGCTGCCGGACACGAGAAGGGCCAGGCCCATCCCGGCGATCACGCCGCCGATCGTCCCGAGGATGCGTCCCCAGCCGCGGCTCAGCACCTCGCCGCGGCTGGTGGTGCCTGCGAAGACGAGGAAGGCGGTGATGACGGCCCAGTACCAGCGGGAGGGCGAGAGGAGCTCACCGGCGACGATCGCGAAGCTGGTGGCGACCCCCACCTGGATGGCCTGACGGGTGGTCAGGAGCATCCCCCGGGGCGCTGTGGCGTCCTCCGCGGTCTCGGTGCTGCTGTCGCTCGGCGTGTACTCGGGTATCGGAGCGGCCCCGGGATGGCTCTCGGAGACCTCGGGAACCGGCTGGTCAGGGCACCGCAGGGTCCTGATCGCCCGGGCGAGCCGCGTCACCGCGAACGCCACCCGCTGCACGCGGTCGCCGTATCCGCGCGTCTCCCCGACGATGGGGGCGACGCTGCGCTCGGCTCCGTCGAGCAGCGCCGCCACCATCGCGTTCGGTGTGCCGGTGGCGGTGGCGGCCTGCAGCCCGTGCAGCCCGTCGAGAAGCATCCGGCGGGTGTCGTGCGACAGGGAGATGCCGGCCGTGAGTACACGCTCGCTCGAGACGGCGAGGCGTTCCGCGGACAGCTCGGCGTCGAGCACGCGCAGGGGCACGTCGCCCGCGGTCGGGCCCGATCCCGCGGACTGCTCCGACTCGTTCCGGGTCGCCGTGGCCGATACGAGGAGCGCGGTCTCGTTCAGCCGGGCGTGCTTGCGATGCAGATCGCGCAGGTCACCGTCGAGCTTCGCCGGCTCGTCCGCGAACAGGTCGACGACCGCGCCGACGAGGTCGTGCACACGGGCGTCGAATGCGTGCAGCTGCCGGACGAGGGTGCGCCCCGGCCGCTCGGAGAACAGGAAGCCCCGCAGCAGCACGCTCGACCCGACGCCGATGGCGGTGGCGAGCAGCAGCCAGGGCAGTTGGTCGGGCGCGGCGTGCAGGAACTGCGTGAAGAAGTAGGCGTTGAAGGCGGCCATCCCGAGCGCGGACCCACGTGGACCGAACCTGCGGATGTAGACCGCGCCGACCATCACCCCGACGAACACGATGTCGGCGAACAGATGGTGGGGCGCCAGCAACGTGCCTGCCGCGACCGCGGTGCAGGCCGGCACGGCCATGAGCGCAGTGGTGACCCGCAGGCGCTCCAGCTCGGGCTCGTTGACCGAGACGACGCAGATCATCGCCAGTACGGCGGAGAGCAGAACCACGGTGACGGGCTGGTTCGCGATGAGTGCTGTGATCCCGGCGGCGAGCGCCATCGACCCCGTACCGATCGCGGCGAGCCGCAGTCGGACCAGGCCCGGATCGATCGCGGTCAGCTTGGTGCGGAGCTCCCCGACCCACGACACCAACCCAGTCTTGCACGGCGGTGGCCCGCGAACGGGCTGCTGAGGTTTCTCGCCGGTGACGGCAGCAGCCGCCGTGAACCGGCGGGAAGGGGGCGGGTGAGCGTGCAGAGCCGCAGTTCACGGGGGGTGGGCGTGAGATCGACCGCCGCGAGGTTCTCGGCGAGCCGGTCGGGAGCCGTGCGCCGAGGATCACGCTGCCCTGGTTCGGGCGGGTAGCGGGACCGCGTCGCTCAGCCCGTGATCAGACGGCGCAGCCAGTGCTCACGGGCTCGTCGGGCCGCGACGGCGAGGGTCGAGTTGGGGAGGAACGTGTCGAAGCCGTGGAAGGCACCAGGCCAGACGTGCAGCTCTGCCTGCACGCCTGCGGCCCACAGGCGCGCGGCGTAGTCGACGTCCTCGTCGCGGAAGGTCTCGGTGGAACCGCAGTCGATGAAGGCAGTCGGAAGACCGGACAGGTCGGTGGCTCGTGCCGGCGCCGCGTAGGGGCTGACGCTGTCGGTGCCGCACTCGGCGCCGAGCAGCGCCTCCCATCCCGTGGCGTTGCTGATCGCGTCCCAGACGCCGACCCCGACGAACTGCTGCGCGGACAGACTGTCGTTGCGGTCGTCCAGCATCGGGCACATGAGCAGCTGCCCGGTCAGATGGGGCCCACCACGGTCGCGGGCCAGCAGGGCGAGCCCCGCCGCCAGACCGCCGCCCGCACTGACTCCGGCCACGAGCAGCGAATCCTTGTCGCCGCCGATGTTGTGAGCGTTCTGTGAGATCCAGAGCAGGCCCGCATAACAATCCTCGATCGGCGCTGGATGCGGATTCTCCGGGGCGAGCCGGTACTCGACGGTGACCACCACGACTCCCAGCCGTTCGATCCAGTCGAGAACGAGATCGATCTGGCTGAACCGGTCGCCGAAGAGGTAGCCGCCGCCATGTGTGAAATACACGATGGGCGCGTTCGGTGCGGAATCGGGGCGGCGCAGAACGGAAAGGGTGACGGCCGGTTCCGTGGCGAGGCCGGGCGCCTGAAGGTGCTCGACGATGATCGGGCGATCGTGTATGAGGTGCTCGATCGGAACCGCTGACTTCGCTGTGCGAATGCGGCCTTCCGGCACCATCTCGGGGGTGAGCGATGCCGGGACATCGGCGAGCAGCGTGGTACGCGCCATCTCCAGCTCCGGGTCGAACGGGGGGCGAGGAAGCAGCATCGGGCACCCATCAGTCCAGTTCGACTGGTGTGGGGCGACGGTGGACAACGTAGTCCCCATCGACTTGTAATCACCCGCCGAAGTTACTTCTGCGCGCATCGTATCCGACGGGCCGGGCTATGTCAGGTGGATCCGCTCGCCGGTAGATACAGGCGAATTGAATGAATATCGGTATTCGTGCTGAAGATGTGCTTTAGGAGTTAACCGGGCCTCGTGGAGTCTCGCCGCTGATAGGCGATTCGCCGTAGTTGCCGGCGAGCGGACTCGGCCGGCGTGGGGAGGCCGGCGTTCCTGCTCGACGTGGTCGGAACCGGTGGGGCCGGGCCGGCCCGGTGGCCGGAGGTCGACCCGCTCAGGGCTCCCACCGGGCCCCGGGTCGTCACGTCGTCGTGCTGATCGGCGCGGCCCGGCGATGAGCGGCAGGTCGTCGCGAGCCGGTGATCGCGGCGATCGGGTGCCGCCGTCGCTGCTCGGCCCGGCATGGCCATGACGCCGAGGAGCCGAGACGGCGTCGGGACGTGGTGGGGCGACGTGCTGATCTATTCGCCGCAGGTCACCCACACCGGGATGGTTCGGCTCGTTCCCGTGCGCCTCGGTGCCGACAATGGAGTAGATCGAGATCGACATCAGGTCCACCCGACGGACGCCTGAATGTAGCAGTCGCGGTGCCCGGATTCGGTTGCCTTCGGGTTCCGAATTTTAGCAATGCTGATAAGCGTGGCGTCACGTTCGGTAGTGACGTGCCCCTATCGTGGGCCGAGTCGGCCGGACTGTGGAGTGAAGCGGTTACCAATAGCACGGCGGCTGTCATGGTTTATGTCGAAAAGGGTGGATTTTCGGGTTGATCGCCGCGGTCGCCGGCTGCCCCGATCGTGCCTGTCGGACCTGCTCTGACTTGCGTACATCTCCACGCTCGGGCCATCCGATACGGAGTCCGATCGGTGCGGACTGCACGCCCGAACACCTGGGTAACAAGGTTCGTATCGACTTCGAGGGCGTCTTCGCCGAACTCGTCCAGATTGAATGTCAAGAATGGAGAGGCGTGTATCACATGCAGGCGTCGAGGATCTTCATTGTTGGTTCGGGTGTGGTTGGTCTGGCGACGGGGCGGGGGTTTGTGGAGGCGGG
>NZ_JAKXMK010000075.1 GCF_022524485.1 Pseudonocardia alaniniphila | reverse complement strand
CGTAGCCGCCACGGCGAGCTCGACGCCAAGAACGGCGCGGCCATCCAGGCCTGGACGGACAAGTACGCCGCCGAGCGGAAGCAGGAAGAGTCCACGCAGGCCTGACCGGGCGTAACGCGCGTCCGACGGGCCCAGCCGGAGTCGGCCCATGAACATCGGTCCGCCACGACTGACGTTCATGGGCCCTCTCGCGTCAGGGCACCGGCGTGACGGCCGTGCCCGTCGCGAACCAGGACCGGATGTTGTCGATCATGCACTGGTCCATCGCGTGGCGGGATTCGACGGTGTTGCTGGCGATGTGCGGTAGAACGACGACGTTGTCCGCCTCCCGCAGCGCCTGCGGCACATTCGGTTCGTCGGCGAACACGTCGAGACCCGCACCGCCGATCGTGCCGGTCACCACGGCGTCGACCAGCGCCTTTTCGTCCACCAGCCACCCGCGCGCGATGTTGACGAACACACCCTCCGGGCCGAGTGCGGCGAGCATCTCGGCATCGACGAGATCGCGCTGCCCCGGGCCGCCCGCCGCGCACAGGAACAGGAAGTCGGACTCGCGCGCGAGCTCGACCCCGGAGGAGTACAGCCGGTGATCGACATCGGGCGCGGGCCGCGGGTCGTAGTAGCCGATGGTCATGTCGAACGCCGCGAGCCGCTGCGCGAGGAGCCGTCCGATCCGGCCCATGCCGAGTATGCCCGCTCTCTTGCCGGAGAACCGCCTGCCGGATGCCGGAGGCCCACCTGGACCCCAGTGCCCTACCCGCACCCACCGGTCCCCGGCCGTGATCCGACGGGAGACGTCCATCGCGAGCACAACGGCGGTGTCTGCGACGTCCTCGTAGAGAACGGGCGTGGTCGTGACCACGATTCCCCGCTCACGGGCGTAGGTGAGGTCGGTGCGTTCGAGCCCGACGCCGAACAGCGCCACGATCTCCAGCTTCGGCAGCGCATCCATCATCGGCGCGGACAGGCCGATCATGGGGCTGGACAGGCCGCCCCGGATCCGTTCCGCCGCCGCGCCCAGCGAGCCCGCGACGTCGTCGACCGACTCGACCTCGTGCAGCGTGAACTCGGCTCCGAGCGCCTCGAGCACCGCTGGGCGGTGGTTGCCGATCACGGCGATCTCGACGCGATCCCGTGCGGTCATGCGTACTGCCCGGTCGCGGGGAGCACGACCTGCCTACTGCCTTCGAACGCCTGCGCGACAACCGCCGTGGCGGCCTGCCGCATCAGCGCGGCGTCCGAGCCGACCGTGAACATCGCGTACCCGCGGGCGTGCCAGCGCCGTGCGGTCTCGACGCTGTCGCAGTGGATCCCCGCGACGACGCCGTGCCGACGGCAGGCGTCGACGACCGTCTCGATGAGACGCTCGTGCTCGGGGTCGGTCACGGCGAGAGTCGGCGTCATCCCGTGGCCGAGCGCGAGGTCGGACGGGCCCACGTAGATCGCGTCGACACCTGGAACCGCCAGGATCGCGTCGAGGTTCTCCACCCCGCCGGGCGTCTCGATCATCACCGCCACGATCGTGCGCCGGTTGGCCACCTCAGGGCTGTAGTTCTCGACGTCGAACGCCGCGCGGATGGGGCCCCACGAGCGCATTCCCATGGGCGGGTACTTCGCGGCGGCGACCGCGGCCCGTGCCTCCTCAGCGGAGCTCACCATCGGCACGATCACTCCCTGCGCGCCTGCGTCGAGCGCCTTCATGATGTGGTCGGGCTGGTTCCATGCCACTCGCACGAACGCCGGCGTAGCGGTGATGGACAGTGCCTGCAGCATCGGCGCCATCTGGTCGTAGGCCACCAGCCCGTGCTGCGTGTCGATGCACACCCAGTCGAATCCGCTGCGGCCCATCAACTCCGCGGAGAACGGGCTGGGAATGGAGCACCAGCCCCCGATCGTCGCGTCGGTGCCGTCCCACAGCTCACGCAAGGTCCTACCCATGGTCTCTCCCCGCTTGTCGTCGGTCACGCGAAGCTCAGCTCTCGCTGGCTTTCGATCTTGTTCTCGTCGAGGTCCATGCCCAGGCCCGGCTCGGTCGGTGGGGTCACCTCGCCGTCTACCGGATGGACGGGATGGGCGAGGAACCACTGGTGGATCGTGTTCCACTTGAGCAGGTACTCGATCATCGGCGTGAGCGTCGGCGGCTGGGCGAAGCTGATGTGCGTGTTCGCCGGCACCGAGTGGCCGTGCGGGATGAGCTGCACGTCGTACGCGCTCGCCAGCGCCGCGATCTTGAGCATCTCGCTGATGCCGCCCGCCCAGTACGTGTCGGGCTGGTAGAGGTGCATGGCGCCGTCGGCCATGAGCTGGTGAATGCCCCAGCGCGTGTACTCGTGCTCCGCGCCGGACACCAGGATGTCGCTGCGGATCCGCCGGGTGATCTCGGCGTAGGACTGCGGCTTGTCCGGCAGCACGGGTTCCTCGATCCACCGTGGCGCGTACTCCGCCAGCCGATCGGCCATGCGCAGTGCGTACGGCACGTCCCACGACATCCAGGCGTCGACCATGATGTCGACGTCCGGCCCCACCGTGTCGCGCAAGGCCGCGATCAGCGCGACGTTGGCCTCCATTCCGGCCTTGCCGTCGGTGGGCCCGTGCCGGGGGAACCACTTGGTGGCGCTGAATCCCTGTGCCACGATCTCGGCCGCGCGCTCCCGTGCGGCGTCGAGGTCCAGCGAATAGCCGAGAGCGGAGGCGTAGGCCGGGATCGAATCCCGCACCGGGCCGCCGAGCAGCACGTATACCGGCACTCCGAAATGGCGACCCTTGAGATCCCACAGCGCGCAGTCCAGGGCGCTGATCGCCATCATCTCGACGCCCTTGCGGCCGTGCACCGCCGAGCGGTACATGACGTCCCAGAGGTACTCGGTGGCAAGCGGGTCCTGGCTCACCAGTAGCGGTGCGAGGCCTGTCTCGATGACATGCGCCTGCTCCCGGGTGATCGGCCCGGCGGTGCCGGTGACGCCGCCGTCGGTCTCGATGTGGACGAACACCGAGGTGATCCGGTAGGCGCCGGCACCCGTCGAGGGCAGGAACGCCGGTCCCTCGGCCCGGAACTGGGGGTAGATGTCGACCGGGCGGATCAGGCGTTCCTCCCAGAACACGCCCGGATGGTCCATCGTGCCGCTGTACTCCACGCAGCGGACGGCTGCGATCTTCACGCTCGGTTCCCCTTCGTCGAAACTGCTCCTGGATCTGCTCGCAATCGGCTCCGTCCTCCGGTGGCTGCCTCTGGACATCGGCGGAGACGAAATGGCGAGCGTGGGATATCCGAATGGCGACCTATTGAGGCGCGTCGCGTGGCCAATTGATTGCTACGGATCGAATGCCGGGGAGCGCGAATTCGGGGTGCGCTGCGCGGCGATCATGGTGTCGTGTCTGTGGCGTAACGACGGATCGAGTGCGTCGGGCATCGCGAATCCTCTCGACGTGGAACCCGACGGCGAGCGTGGACCAGGGAGCCCCAGGGGAGTGACAGACGTTACGGGAGCGTAACATCTGGTCTGACCAGATTGGAAGACCAGCCTCCGGATTCCGATCCGGTCAGCGCGACAAGGAGACGCCGTGAAGGAGCAGCACGCCCTCGTGGCCGAGCTCGTCCCCTTCCTGCTTTCCCGAGGCTACGCCCGCAACGAGCGGGCGCCCTCGGAGCGGGAGCTCGCGGTGCGGTTCCAGGCGAGCAGGCCTCAGGTTCGCGAGGCGCTGTCCGTGTTGGAGGCGCTGCGCCTGATCGAGCGGCGTCCGAAGTCCGGCATCTACCTGACAACCGAGTCCGCCAGCATCGAGGCGCTGGCGCTGTTCGCCGAGCTCGGCATCCCGCTGTCGCGCGAGGAGCTCAACCAGACGGCAGAAGTGCGGCGCATCCAGGAGATCGAGGCAGTCCGCCTGGCATGCCGGAGACACGACGACGCGAACATCGACGAGCTGCGGCGCTGCCTCGGTGAGTGGGACCGCGCCATCGCCGCGGGAGAACCGGTCGGCGAGCTGGATCGCGACTTCCACTGCGGACTCGTCAAGGCCACCCAGAACATGGTGCTCCTGCGGCTGGTGAACATCTTCTACCTCATGACCAAGCGGCAGCGGGAGTTCTACTTCCGGAACCGCGACCGGCGCAGGCAGTCGAACGCCGAACACCGGCGGATCTTCCAGGCCGTCCTCGAGCGCGACGAGGAACGCGCCGTGCAACTTCTCGACGCCCACCTGGTCAGCGCGGACAGCTACTGGAACGGACTGCTCCCGAGCTGAGCCGATCCCGGTCCTGACGGCCCCGGCGCGGACGGGCGGTTCCATCCCGGGGCACCGGGCCGTCGCCCAGGCCAACGCGGCTGGGGGCGCGGTCGGCATCGCGCCCGAGGGGGAGGCACCCACTCGGCTGTCGCGAGGCCAACCGGCGCGACCCCTGGCGCATCCGCCGTCCTCGTGTCCAACCACGGCGGACGCCGCATCGGAGTTTGCTCACATTACGGTCCAGCGGGGTGAGTCGAAGCGAATTCTTGGGATGTGTCAGGACTGCGGATGCCCGAAAATTCCTTTTCGGCTCGACTCGGACGTGCGAAGGTGATCTCTCATTCTGGCGTCGCACGATACCCGCGGTTGCCGCTTTTCTGCTCGTTTCGTCTCTTGTCGGCGGGTGCGCTGCAGGGGCACAGGGTGACGCGAGGCCGATTGCCGAGCGCGACAGCTATCACATCGGCCTGCTGCAGATGTCCCCGGCGGCCGTGATCGACGCGACGGTGCGCTCGTTCGAGGACGAGCTTTCCCGGTCAATGGCACCGAAACCGGTCACGTTCGACGTGATCGATGCGCAGGGCGACCAGAGCCTCATCGCGAGCGCGGCGCGGGACCTCGCGGGCTCCGCCGACGACGCCCTGGCGGTGATCGGGACGCCCGCCGTGATCGCGCTGGCCCGGGAGGAGACTCATCGGCCGGTCATCGCGATCGCCATGGGCGACCCGGTCGGCGCCGGCGTCGCGGAGAACCTGGACATGCCCGGCGGGAACGTCACCGGCAGCGTCGACTACGTCGACCCGGCGTGGCTCCTCGACCCGATCATGACGATCCGGCCGGCGCCGACCCGGCTGGGCACCGTGTACGACCCGTCCAATCAGAACATGGTGGTGTGGATCGACGCCCTGCGCCGGGCTGTCGCTGCGCATCCCGGGCTCCAGTTGGTGGAAGCGACCATCTCGGGGCCTGCTGATATCCCGAGCGCGGCGGCCGGCCTCGTCGGACGCGCCGACGCGGTGCTCGTCGGGCCGGACGCGGCGGTGTTGGCGGGCCTTCCGGCGGTGGGCTCCACGGTCGGCGGGGCCGGCGTTCCGGTCTACGTGTCGAGCGGCGACGCGAGCGCCGACGGCGTTCTCGCGAGCATCGGGCCGGACTATCCGGCCGTCGGAGTGCTGACCGGCCGGGTCGCGGCCACGGTCCTGCTCGGGACGCCGGCGGGTGAGGTGCCGTTCGGTCGCCCGACCGGAGTGAGGTTCGTGATCAACAAGAAGACGATGGACGCGCTGGGTCTCAGCTTCCCGCCGGCCATCCTGGGCACGGCGACGGTGCGCTGATGGTCGAGCGGAACGATGGAGTGATGACAGCAGTCTGCTATTGCTGGACTGCACCACCCGGCAGTCGAGATCATCACCCCCACGAACGGGTCCTACGGACCGGAGGACCGACGCAAGGAGGCGGACCACTCGATGACGTGCCAGGTTTCGACCGTCACCACCTGCTTGCGCCACATGGGCATCGTGGTCGTCGTCGCGGTGATCGCGTGAACACAGATGTGGTCTACGTGGCCTCGGCTCGCGAGCGGCGCCGCATCGCCGACCTGATCGACGAGCTCAACGCCGATCAGCTGGGCACGCCGAGCCTGTGCGAGGGCTGGACCGTCCGCACCGTTGCCGCCCACCTCGTCGCAGCAACCACGCCATCGAAGCTGTCGTTCGTCGGCGAGCTGCTTCGACATCGCGGTGACGCGCACGCGACCAACGACACCATCGCGCGACGGATCGCGGCTGAGCCCGCCGGCGAGATCGCCACGCGCCTGCGGCGTAACGCGGACAGCCGGTTCGCACCGCCCTTCGTGGGCGCGCGGGGGCCGCTGACCGACGTGCTCGTCCACGGTGGCGACATGCGCCTTCCGCTCGGCCTACCCCATGCGCCCGACCCCGCGCACGTCCGTCCCGCGCTGGAGTTCGTCACCACAGGGCGCCCGGTCGGCTTCGTGCCGCGAGGCCGGTTGCGCGGGCTGCGGCTCGTGGCCACGGACCTGGACTGGACGTGGGGTGACGGCGCCGCCATCGAAGGCCGCGGCATCGACCTGCTGATGGCTGCCTGCGGACGCCACGTGGTCCTGGCGAACCTGACAGGCCCGGGCGCCGCAGTTCTGCAGGATCGTCTCTCTCCGCCGAATCCGGCCTGACCAGGAATGATCCGCGGTTCTTATGAAGGAGAGCGCGCCGCTTCTGCCGTAACCGATTTCATGCGGGAGTCGCAGTGCTCGAACGATGTGGGTGAATCGTGTCAAAAAGAGAGTGCGGCCGATTCCCGCATGCTGAACTTGTGCTGCAGATCAAAACGCGAATCGTGAAATGAGGCCGAAGATCGTGCTAAGAATACAGTCATGAATCAGATCGACGAGGAACGTGTCCACCTTGCTTCGATGATGTGGGAATCCCACAAGCCGCTGGTTCTCTACGCCCTGGTCCGGCTGGGTATTCCGGATCTGCTCGCGGACGGGCCGGCGAGCGCCGAACAACTCGCGGAGAGGTCGGGAACTCACGCGGCATCACTGAACCGCCTGCTCCGGGCTGCGATCACCACCGGCACCGTGCACGTCGACGGTGTTCGCTTCGGGCTCACCACGCGCGGCGACCTGCTGTGCTCTGACGTGCCGGGCTCGATGCGCAACCCCCTCCTCTGGTACGGGTCCGGCGAGAAATCGCTGTCCTGGAGAAAACTCGACGACAGTGTTCGCTCCGGACGGGATGCTTTTCACCACGTCTTCGGTCGTGGCTTGTTCGAACACTTGTCGGAACATCCGGACAAAGAAGAGATCTTCAATGAGGCGATGGCCGCGGCCAGTGGCGGCGTCGCGCACGTCCTGAGCGATATCCCCGAGATCGCCGGATCCGCTCGACTGGCCGACGTGGGAGGAGGAAGTGGCGCCATAATCGCCGGCGTGCTCGCCGCGAACCCCCACATGCAGGGTTTACTCTTCGACACCGAATCCGGGCTGAGCGGCGCCGAGGAAACTGTCTCGGCGGCCGGGGTGCGCGAGCGCTGTGACATCGTGCCGGGCGACTTCTTCGAATCGGTTCCCGGTGGCTGCGATGCGTACCTCCTGAAGCATGTGATCCACAACTGGAGCGACGATGACGCCGTCACGATCCTGCGGCACTGCCGGGAGACCATGCCGCCGGACGCCGCGTTGTACCTGGTGGAGACGGTGGTCCCCGATGACCCGGCGGAGTTCGATGCGGTCACCATGATTCGAGATCTGAACATGCTGGTCCTGCTCACCGGCAGGGAACGCACCAGAACGGACTTCGAGCAACTGCTCTCCGCGGCCGGCCTGGAGTTGACCGGCGTCTCCCGACTGGCACGACCGGCGCACCGCTCCAGCTTGATCAGCGCCTCAGTGGCCTGAAACTCCAGCGCGCCGGGCAGCGGGAGGTCCCCGGTGCACCGCACGACGAGCGCCGAGAGGCGCCAGTGCGGCCTTGATCATCGATCGAGGCCGCTCAGCAGCACCGACACGGTTGCTCGTCCCCGTTTGGTGATCAAAAAGCGGCGTCCGAGCGGTGGCCGCCCGGCGCTGTCCGGGCCTTGATCATCGGTTGGGGCCTGTTGGCTGTGGCTGGCTCTGTTGTTGGTCCCGGTGCGGTGATCAAGGTGCGTTTTCTGGGTGGTGGCAGCCTGGGGTTGTCGGGGCTGTGATCATCGGTTGGGGCCCTGTTGGCTGTGCCTGGTCCTGTTGCCGGCCCCCGTTTGGTGATCAAGGTGCGGTGTCGGGGCGGCCGCCGGGTGTGTGGCCGCTCGGGGTTGTCGGGGCTGTGATCTTCGGTTGGGGCCTGTTGGCTGTGGCTGGCTCTGTTGTTGGTCCCGGTGTGGTGATCAAGATGCGGTGTTCGGGTGGTGGCCGCCTGGGGTTGTCGGGGTTTTGATCATCGGTTGGGGCCTGTCGGCCGTGCCTGGCCCTGCTGCTGGCCCCCGTTTGGTGATCAAGGTGCGGCATCTCGGCGGCCGGCGGGTGTTGACCGATCGGTGGCGGCCCCTGGCTCGATGATCCGGGCCGAGGCCGTTGAGCCGCGCGCCCGGCACAGCTGCTCGTCCCCGCTCGGTGCCGGGCCGCGTCGAACGCGCGAAGCGCTCGGCGAGCCCGGGGTGGTGCCTGGCGAGGGCGGCGGGCCGCTGCGCCGCGGCGGCGGTCAGGCCGGTGTCGGGGCGGTAGGGGCAGGAGCGTGTCGATGTAGCCGTCCATCGGTGGGGCGGTGACGGTGCGGCCCGCGGCGTGGTCGAGGTGGTAGATCACGCCGCGGCGTCCGAGCGGTGGCCACCCGGCGCGGTGGTCGGTCGGGGTTCCGGCACGCTCTTGATCATCGGGCCGAGCTGCACTCGACATGGCTGTCCGTCCCGTTCGGCGATCAGGACCGGATATCCGAGGGGTCGCCCGGCGCGCGGGCGGGCCGCCGGGGCTATCGGCGGCGAGCACGGGGACGCCGTCTCATCGTGGCACGGCGGATGGGGCTCGGCGGCGGGCGCGGCTGCTGGAGCCACCGGAACTGGTGGAGACAGTCGGCCGACTCGGCGGCAGTAGTCGACCAGCCGGTGCAAGGCGCCCGGGATCGGCGGAGCCATAGAAGAACAGCTTGGCCTTGATCATCGATTGAGGCCTGCCAGCCGTGGCCGGCCCTGCTGCTGACCCCCGTTCGGTGATCAAGGTGCGGTGAGGCCCGTTACCCCGGAGCCGGGGTCGTTCCCGAACTGCGCAAGATCGGCTGCGTCTCGCAGCCTCCTCTCATCGGTCGGTTGCGGGCAACCACGACCGGAGAAGCTCAGGGTGATGCCCCGCGTAGAAATCGGCGATGAATTCGGTCAGAGCCTGCGGATTGGTGACCGTTGTGAGGTTCTTCGACCAAATCTGGGTTGTCGTGGCACTGACCAGTATCCGGACGCGGTTGGTGAATCCTCGGATATATGTCGCGACGGGGCACGCACCCTTGACCCGCGCACCCTTGATTCCTTCACTCTGCAAGAACGCCGCCAACTCGTCGCCCGTTCTGAACCGCCCGAAGTCTTCAATGCTCTGCTTCGCGAGCTGCTCATCCGGAGTGAGCGTGCCGTTCACGTCTGTGTCTTCCGCCGTCGTCGTAGCTCCTCAGGCGAGTGCAAGGGCAGGATCTCGTCGAACCCTGCGGCACTGACCTGCCTACCGACCAGCTTGACACAGCCACTGTCAGCATCACGGTGCCTGTGACCCATTGGGCGCCTGACGGCCGGTGGCGCTCGCCGAGGGAGCTTCCGGTCTGATTGCTCCACGCCGAGCCCATGCGGCCGGGTTGTTCCGGGTGCCGTAACCGCTGGTCGGAGCTTTACGACCGCTGATGCGGCGGCCCGCCTGCCGTGACGGGCCCGGGTACTCCATTAGGCGGCCGACATTCCTCCGTGCGTCGGCGTCGCTGCCGAGCGAACGAGTGGCGTCCGAGCCGGACGACGTGCTGCGGATCACGACGATGTGGGATCCGGGGGTCCTTCGGGCCGACGGGTGCCCGGAGAGCCGAGTGGCGGGGCTGCTCAGTGGATCCAGGCCGGCGGGACGTCGCCCATCTTGCGCGTGACGAACGCGATGTACTGCAGTGGCTTGCCGTGCACCGACAGTCGATGCCGGTAGTGCTTGACGGCCAAGGGCACGATCGTCTTCTCGGCGAGCATGCGTTGGATCAGCCGGCTGAAGCCGCT
>NZ_JAKXMK010000074.1 GCF_022524485.1 Pseudonocardia alaniniphila | reverse complement strand
AAGGTCAACTTCGCCGCCGACTCACCGATCCGCACCTGGACCAGTTACCCGGTCAAGGCTGCGTGACAAGCCACTAGCTTGCCGCCCACCCGCGCTGGGGCCCCCCTCAACGGCGAACACGAAGGCCTTCCGCATGACGGCGGCTGATCAGCCCGCCGCGCACGGCCCCACGCCGGCCCTCACGTCCAGCGCACCAAGATCGGACCGACCGCCAACGGCAGCCGGCCCGATTACTCATGTCCACCGTCGCCCTCGACCCGGGCAGCGAACGCTCGTCCTTGCTCACCCGCGGTGCCGAGCTGCTTTTGCCCTCGCGACGTGCTGAGTCCATCGGATCTGGGTGATCGTCAGTGACCTGACGTAAGGCAGGTTTGTTTACCGCAAGATGAACGCGAAGGTTAGCCACTTCCAGTCAAGAAGGGGAAAACTGTCGCCGATACCCGCGTCGGATCGCGAGAAGCACGACGAGCCGACTTCTTATTCTCCCCGCCGCCGCTCCGCGCCCCCTTGAGCGCGGGCCGAGGCGCAGGGTAGTTGTCCGCGCGAGGTGATATCGAGTTTGCCGAAGATCTTGCTTAGATGCCATTCGACCGTCTTGGTACTGATGAAGAGTCGGGCGGCGATCTCGACGTTGGTAAACCCGACGCACGCGAACTCTACGACATTCCTCTCTGCCGGGGTGAGCTCACGGACGGTGTGGTTGGAACGCGGCCTGCGGGGCAGCACTCCGGCCGCCGCCAGTTCGCGCGCGGCGCGGCGAGCGAATGCCTTCGCGCCCATCTCGGAGAACAGCTCGTGAGATATACGTAGCGACTTACGTGCGTCAAACGTGCGGTTCTCGCCGCGCAACCATTCGCCGTAGAGCAGGTGCGCGCGGGCGAGCTCGCCGCGAACACGACTGCGGTCGAGCCGAGTGATCGCCTCGCGGAAGAGTCGCTCGGCCGCCTCGCGTTTGCTCAGCAGCGCTCGTGAGCGGGCTTCGATCCCCATTGCCCAGTCGGTCCCGGATGCGCGAGTCGTTTCCGTGAGTTGCTCGACGGCGTGTGTGGCACGCTCGGGTCTTCCGCTGAGGGCGGCTGCCTCGATGAGCTCCACCAGCACCCCCCAGGCCGACAGGCCAAGTGCTGGAGGGCGTATCTCGCCGATGTCATCGGCGGCGGCCAGCGCGTCGTCGTACTGGGTCAGGCTGTTGCACAGCAATGCCTTCGCCCATTGGGCGATGGTCAGCCCGAAGTCCTCGCCACGGGTCGCCGCCTCCGTGATCGTGGCGTCGATCAGCTTGAAGGCGTCGGCCGCCCGTCCCTGCCACGTAGCAACCAACATGGCTGCGAGGGGCATGCGGGGGCTTCCGGTTGCCTCGATGGCCTCGTTGGCCTCCTTGAGTAGCGACGCTGCCGCGGGTAGTTCGCCGAAGAATGTGTGGACGACGATTCGTGATGTCAGGGCAAATGGAAGCACGGCGAGCGCACCGCCCTCCCGGGCGAGATGGATGTGCCGATCGGCGAGTGCTTCCCAGGTCTCATCCTCCCACGTGTGCGCAGCCGTCGTGCTCGCGAGCCAGAGCCAGCGCAGCCCCTCGTCCGGGGTGAGGTCCGGGCCGCGGAATGCGCGGACTGCTCGTCTCATCATCGGTACTCCCACGGCATACCCGTCCGTGAGTCGTGTAGCCAAGGCGTCCAGAAGAAGGTCTGCTGCGCCCTGGGGCGACGAGGCGTGCGGCGCGGCTCGTGCGGCCTCGGCGATCTCCGCCAGGCCGCCGCCATCGGCCAGCCGGCCAGCGAAGGTCGCGGCCGAGAGGGCCTCGAGGTACGTCTCACGGGCCAACTTGACGTCGAGCGGCTCCAGCCGCTTTGCCGCTTTCAACAACAGCTGGGGCGCATCATTGCCGCGGCGCGTGGTGAACGCGATCTGGCCCCGCAGCAAGTCGGCCTTCGCACGTCGGAGCTCGTCCAGTTGGCTGGCCTCCGCCTGGGAGAGCAGCCTGATGGCGGCGTCGGTCGTGCCAGCCTGGTGTTTGGCCTGCGCCGCGGTCAGTATCCGTTCCGCCTTGTGCGTCGGATCGAGCGTGAGCTCAGCCGCCCGCTCGAGGAACGCCGCGGCCGAAGCCGGGCAGCCACGAGCGCGTGCTCGAAGCGCTGAATGCTCGAGCTCATCGGCTACCTCGTCGTCGGGCCCGGGCGTAGCCTGGGCGCGGTGCCAGGCGCGCCTATCGGGATCCGCCGTCGGATCGATCACCTCTGCCAGTAACCGGTGTGCGTGCTGCTGCTGTTTCTTCGATGCCGCCCGGTAGACCACTGAGCGAACGAGTGGATGTGAGAACCGGACCACAGAGCCGATGTCGATCAATCCGATCCGGTCGGCCGGGTCGGCAGCCCGGGCGCCGATGCCGAGGAGTCCAGCTGCCCGCCACAGCAGCACCGGATCACCTACCGGCTCCGCGGCTGCCAGGAGCAACAGTTGCCGCGTGTCCTCCGGAAGCGACGCGATTCGCTGCAGATAGGTGTCTTCGATCCACTCGGGCAGCTCGCCCACTCGCAGCAACCCGCTAAGAAGCTCGTCCGGCGTTGACCCGCGTGCCAACTCCAGGAGGGCGAGTGGATTGCCCCGGCTCTCGGAAACAATACGGTCCAGTACCCGCTCGTCCACCGGACCGCGCAGCACAGATCCAAGCAGCATCCGGGCCTCCGTTTTCGGCAGCCCGCCCACGACTAGTTTCCGCAAGCCAGAAAAATCCAGCTCGTCGGGCTCATGCACGACGATGATCAACGCGACCGACTCGGCCCGCAGCCTGCGGGCCACGAATGTCAGTAGTTGAACCGACGCCGTGTCTAGCCACTGTGCGTCATCGATCACGCATACCAGTGGCTTTTCACGGGCCACCTCTGCCAGCAGACCCAGCACTGCAAGGCCTACAAGGAAGCGGTCTGGCGCTGGTCCACCGCGGAGCCCGAGCGCCGCGTACAGCGCGTCACGCTGCGGGCCGGGCAACTCCTCCGCCCGGTCTAGCATCGGCGTGCACAACTGATGGATCCCTGCGAAAGCCAGATCCAACTCGGACTGGACTCCTATCACGCGCTCCACTCGGCAGCCCGACGCTCGTCCGACGAGGTCCTCCAGCAGCGCCGTCTTGCCCGCGCCGGGCTCACCGTGTACCACAAGCGCTTGACTCTCACCCGCCCGAATGGCCTTGAGTATCCGGACGAGCGCCTCCCGCTCGTCGCGCCGATCCATTAACACGAGATCACCTGACCAATGCCGCTCGACGATGCGCGACTCGGGGACCGACGCAGCGGTACACCTTCGCGACCCTGTCCACGGCTGCCGCTTTACTCGACCGTGCCGGGTCGACCGGCACTCGTGCGCCAGCTAGCAGAACGCACTTCATTGATGATGTGCTTATCCCCGGCCAGCATGCCATGGGAGTCCGGCCTGTATCGACCTACCTCCACACGGGTCGGCCGTGTGGTCGGAGCGCTGATCAATGGGCAATCCACCGGAACGTGACACTCCTACACTTCTAGACACTCTATGGCTCAGACGATCGTTGTCCAGACGAGGACATCCACACGGATGATGCTGCTCGAAATAAAACCCCGATCGCTCCGGTGTAAAACCCTGGTCGCTCCCCACGCCCAGGGTCTCTGCATGTGCTCCCGCGCCCGTTTCCCGTCGGGCTCGAACTGGCCTGCACCCATCACGCCGGCGGTCACGGGATCCATCACACCGGTCCTGTGACCGCGCTGGCCGCCCGCTGTCCGCCCATGGTCGGTGCTGCTCGTCGCAGCGTCCGCGAGATCAGATGTTCGCTGCTCGTGGCCCTGCGCTGGGTGGTCGAGACCGTGAGTGTGATTGCTGGCTCGGCTGGTGGACGCGATGGTGGCCGGGGAAAGCCGGGCGGCCATGCCGTCTGCGGCCCGGACGGAACCCTGTCGGGGGTATTTCCCGCTACAGGCGCGACCGACTGCCCGCTTGGGGCAGGACGTCACCATTGCGATCTCGCATATCGAGGGCGAACTCGCGGCGGCCACCGCACTTAATGCTTTGAAACGAGTCGGGACGACTGTGGCACCGGCTACGTTGAATGCTGGACGACTTCGTCTTCCGGGTTGACCCTGTGGCGGCCGCCAGCTCGTATGGCTGCGGGTGCACCCGGACGAAGCGATTTCCTCCGGTTCAGCGGGTTGACCCACCGCATCCGCTACGATCACCCCCACGTGACTGGCGTCGACGGTTACTCCGAGCTCGTCATAGACGGGGCGCTGCTCCTGCTGGAACTGCCCCGGCGCTTCGCCCGGAACCTGTCGGTCAGGACGTTCTCCTACCTGCTGTGCCCGGCGTTCGCCAGCAGCGTCCTGGTCGCCGACGGCGATGGCGGGGGGACCATTGGTGGCCGGCGTACCTCGGCAGGCGCCGTCAGTAGCGGGCACGGTCCGCTTCGTGCGATCGTCCGCCCTCCCTGAGGCGAACCGCCCGCCGATCAGCTCTGACGGAGGAAGCGCCTGATGGCGTCGGCGACCGCCGCGGGCTCGGTGACATGCGCGAAGTGCTCCTGGCCCGGGAACTCCACGAGCGTGGTGTCTGGCACGTGCTTGGCGAAGAACCCTGTGGCGTCGATCTGATGCTGTGGGCTGTCGGCACCGAGCAGCAGCAAGGTGCGCTGCTGGATGGCCGTAAACCGGTCCAGGTCATCGATCAGCCCGTCGGTGACGCGCAGTTCGCGCACCCAGACCGGAGCGAGAGCGGCCCACTCGGCCCACATCGGGATCTGTCGGAGAGCCGCGACTGCGGTGTCCGGCGCATGAATTATGTCAGACATGAAGATCGACAGTGCCCGATTGTTGTCCCCGCCGGCGATCGCGGCGGCGACGGCCTCCATGAGGCTTCCGGGCAGCGGGCCGGCCACCGGCAGCGGCGGTTCATACAGCACGAGCGCAGAGATGTCGGCGCCCGCTGCGGCGGTGGCCGCCGACACGATCCCGCCGTAGGAGTGCCCGAAGAGCGTCGCCCCGGGTCCGGCGACGGCGAGCACGGCCTTGACGTCGGCGATCTCGGTCGCGAGGTCGTAGTCCTCGGCATTACCGCTCAGGGGCCGCCCCCGGCGATCGACGAGGAACATCGTGTACTCATCGGCAAGGGCCCGAGCAACGGGCAGCCACTGCTCGCCAGTGGCGAGGGCGCCGTGGACGACGACGATCGCCGGACCGGTACCGAGCCGCCGCCAGCCAATGGTGGTGCCGTCGGCGGACGTGGTGTGCCCGGTCTCGATAGGTGCGGATGCATCGGGAGCCATGGGCGCGAAGCTACGTGGTCGGTCGGTGCGGGGCGTGGCTGCGTAGGCGAGGTCACCCACGAGCTGCTCACAACGCGACCGCTGCGACCCCTACAAATCCGTACAACCTCGCCATTAGCAGCGGCGGGCCAGGTTGTGCCACGTACTCCGTTGCTTTGCTGGACGCTTATTACTCGCTGGTCATGAAGGAACGCCCCGAAGAGGTGCTCGGCGGCGCCAAAGGAGCTCTCGACGACCGCACCGGCACTGAGCGGCCTGACGCCTGAGTGTCGGTCACCGCGGTGGGTCGGGTCGCGGCTTGGATGCGTCGGTAGAACCGGCGGGCGAGGGCGCATTTGAGGGAGCGACGGATATCGCGGTGGGTCTTGCCGCGGGCGGTCGCGGCGGCGTGGTATGCGCGGGTCTCGGAGTGGCAGCGAACGCGGGTGATGGCCACGGTATGCAGCGCCCGGTTGAGATCGCCGTCGCCGCCGCGGTTGAGCCGGTGCCGGATGCGTTGTCCGCTCCTGGCCTCGAGCGGGGACGTTCCGGTCAGCGCTGCGAAGGCGGCTCGTTGCCGACCCGGCCGCGATGAGACCACGACACCAGCAGCTGAGCGGCGACGACGGGGCCGACTCCGGGCTCGGCGAGCAGTGTCGGCCCGGCGGGATGCTCGGCGACCAGCTCCATCAGCTCGGGGTCGAGCTCGGCAGTCTGGCGCTGCAGGAAGCGGACCCTGGCCGCGATCGAGCGCAGCGTCGAGATCGTCACTCGATGCTGAACCTCGGCGCCCGGGGCGTCTGAAGCGCTTCGATGCGGGCGAGCTGGCGGACGAGGGAGAGCCCTCGCAGTTGAGCGCGCAGGTGCTCGGGCGCGACAACGATCAGGCTCTTCAGCTCGTTGATCGCCTTGGTGCGGCTGACCAGCACCCCGGCGCGAGTGGCCAGCACCATCCGTATCGCCTCGCGCTGTCCCCTGGCCCGCGGCAGAGCTTGCAGGTCACGCGCGAGAGCTTCACGGGCGGCGCGGACGGCATCGATGTGATCGTTTTTCGCGGCGCGGGAGCGCTTGACTGCACCGATCTCGACCACGGTTTCTCCGGCTTCGGCCAAGAACCGAGCCAACCCGGCGGCGAAGCTGCCGGTGCCCTCGATTGCCCACACCCGCTGTCCAGGAGCGTGCTGCCGGGCCCAGTCCAAGATTCGCTCGTAGCCGGGCCCGTCCGCGGTGTCCGCCAGGTGGGCTCGGACCCCGCCGGTGGCGGTGTCGAGTACGGCGAGATCGATGGTGTCGCGGTCGGGGTCGCCGCCAATGACATAGCGGTACTGCTCTGCCAGCATGGCCACGCGGTTGTCCTCTCAGCTAAGGGGGCGAACGCATCGGCGCCGGCCTAGACGGAGGTCACTGGTCGCGGCAGCACTGTGAGGGGTCACGCCGCAGGCGGACAAGCTCCTGATCAAGCCAAGACAAGTGAGCCAGACTGGTGCCGGCAACCCGAAGGGCAGGTCAAACGCAAGGCACGCCGAACGGGCGGCCAGTATTCTTGAGAGTCACTCCGAGCTGCCGACGCCAGCCTGGTCGATCAACCCAGCCGCGCCACCCACGACACTCACAGTGTTCTCGTTGGAGCCGCGCTGCCAGGGGCTAGCGGGGTCGCAGAAGTAGACGGCCATGTCGGTGGCCGTTGCGAACTGCTGGTGGCGGGCCATCTCGCAGCCCTGGTCCCAGGTCAGGGAGCCGCGCAGGTGCTCGGGCAGGGTCGAGATGGTGGCGATCAGGGTGTCGCGGACCTGCTCGGCGTCGTGTCCGGTCGGTAGGTGCAGCAGCATGGTGTACATCAGCAGGAACCCGAATGGTCCCCAGCCGACCTGCGGCGAACGCCAACGCCTGCATGGATGCGCAGTCGAGCCATTGTGCGTCGTCCGCCACACAGACCAACGGTTCCCCGGCAACCTCGGCCAACAGGCCCAGCACGGCCAGCCCGATCAGGAAACGATCCGGCGCTTCCTGTGATCATCCCGAATGCAGTGCGCAACGCCGTGCATCGAGGACCCGGCAGCAGCTCGGCGCGGTCCAGCATCGGCGCGCACATCTGGTGCAGCCCGGCGAAGGGCAGCTCCATCTCCGACTGGACACCCGCAGCACGCACTACCCGACACTGCGACGCCCGCCCCACCAGATAGTCCAGCAGCGCCATCTTCCCCACACACGGCTCACCGCGCACCACCAGCGCACGGCTCTCACCCGCCCGCTTGACGGTGTGCCCTCACGATGGCCGTTTCGGCACGAGGAACGCGATGGCCGCGCTCACTTGGCAGCACGCTCCGACCACGGTACCCCTCCGGCAAACGTCATGACCGGGCTGCGCTGCACAGTGCCACTCCCCGGGGTCGCCATCGCGCTGCCCGTGAGCTTCACGGATTCGACGCGCCCATGCACACCACCAGCATGGTCTAGGCGCAGAGCCGCCATGGGGCGAGACAGGTCACCGCAGACGAAGGGACGGGAAATGACCGAGACCAACAGGCCGCTAGTCGATGCGCCCCCGACGGCTGGCCCTCGGTCGCGCCTGATGCCCCTGGGCGTCGACCGCAGGCCCGATCAGTCTCGACGTCGCTCCTCTGCCCTACAGGCGCCTTGCCGCCGAAGACGGCGGGCGGTGCCGGTTTCCAACGCCCGGTCACGGCTACCGGATCGAGGAGGCCGAGTTCAGGACGGTGCTGGCGACAGAAGCCACTCGCCGTGGGACAGCGGCGGCATGGGGTGCTCCGTGCGCTCCCCGCGGCTTCGGTGCGGTGTGATCATCGCACGAGATCGATGTCCGCCGATGACACCGCCCCTGCCCAGGAGGCGACGCCCGATACGCCAGAACCGAAGCGGTCCACATCACATGGCGACGACAGACGAGAAGGAGCACCGTGCCGATCACTAGAGGGTTTGCACGGCGAGACGCCGCTGCACGTGACCCGCGCCTGCCGCCCGGTCAGTACGACGCCGGCGACTGGTGGCCTGTCCTCCATGCGGAGGCCACTCCGTCCCTCTGCACTGACAAGTGGACCTTCACCGTCGACGGTCTGGTGACGGCCCCCACCACGTGGAGTTGGGAGGAGATCCGTGCATTTCCCGGATCTCGCTACGAGGGCGCCATCCACTGCGTCACCGCATGGTCGAAGTTCGGGATGAGATTCGACGGTGTCTCCGTCGACACCTTGCTGGACGCAGCAGGTCCGCTCGACGACGCGGCCTTCGTACTCGCCCGTTCACACACCGGCTACACCACCAACCTTCCGATCGGGGACGTCACCGACGGCAAGGCCTGGGTGGTCTGGGATGTCAATGGGGCACCGCTGGAAGGAATCCATGGAGGACCGGCCCGGCTGCTCGTGCCCCACCTTTATTTCTGGAAGAGCGCGAAATGGGTGTCAGGCCTGACATTGCTCGCCGAGGACCAGCCCGGCTTCTGGGAGCGCAGCGGCTACCACGACCGGGGAGACCCATGGCTCGAGCAGCGGTACCAAGGAGATTGAGACGACAGCCACGAGACTTGCGAGTGTGGACATCGCTCCGGGCTCTTGGAGAACGTCTCCGTCGGCCCAGCGATGAGCCGCAGGAGCGGGCTTGATATTCGGCGGCAGGCTGCCCCGCAATGCCTGCGGGAATGTCATGTTCGGCGTCTCCCCCGGCGTGGCAACCGGCCGGAGCACGCTGGCGGCAACACGAATACGACGAACGATCCCGAGAGAGACGGACATGTCGAACGAAGAATCCACCGTGACGCAGGTCATGCGCGCAGACGCGACGCAAGGCGTCCACCTCTACATGCAGACGAACGAGGCCAGGAACGCCATCGTTGATGGTGCGCGGTCGGCGGGCGGCCGGATCACCGAGGTGGAGCGCGTGCTCACGGGCGGCTCCGGGTCGGGTCCGTACAAGCCGATTAGTGACCATGCGAGCGCGCCGAACGCGTTTGAGGGAGCGGGCAGCGTCATCCTCAGTGCGGATCGGCGGTTCCTCCTCACCACGAACGGCGGCGACAACTCGGTCCCCAGCTTCACTGTGGGCGCCGACGGCAAGCTCAAGACGGCGCGGTTTCTGCTGAGCGAGCCCGATGCCACCGGCGACACCCGGCGTGAACCTCAGGGACCAACGGCCACCCACAAGGAAACGAGCGGCACTCGCCGGGAACGCCTTCCGGAGCGGATTCTCGTGACGAGTCCCAGCACCTGGAGGCGGCGATGACAAGCGATCGCGAGCTGACAAAGGCCGTCGAGGACGCCCTGTACGCGCCGTCGGTGCGTAACACTCAGCCCTGGAAGTGGCGAATCCGACCCGACGAGATAGAACTGCATGCCGACGAGGACCGCTACCTGGACATCACCGACCCCGACCGTCGCGATCTCATCCTGAGCTGCGGGACGGCCCTGCACCACCTGCAGGCCGCGCTCGCCGCCCGCGGCCGCGGCGTACGCGTCCGGCGCCTCCCCGATCCCGAGAATCGCAATCACCTCGCCACCGTCACCGTGGAATTGGATGGTGCGCAGCCCGACTTGATCGCAGCCTCGCTTTATCCCGCTATTGCAGGCCGACACACCGATCGGCGCCGGATGAGCCATCGGCCAGTCCCCCGGGAGCTCCTGCAATCACTGCAGGAACACGCTCGGCGGGCCGGGGCCGAACTCGTGCTGACCGATCCTGGCGTTCGGGAGAAGCTCATGATGGCGCTGAGCGAGGCGACCGAGCTGCAGTACCACGAGCCGGGCTACGCGGCCGAGTTGCGCATTTGGACCCACCGCCTGCCCGGAAGCCATGACGGCGTCCCCGCGACCAGCGTCCCTCCGCGACCGATCGGCACCACGAAGGCAACGGGATTGAGCCACTTCGGGCGACCCGAGCTCGCTCAACCCCCACTCCCGCCCGGACGATCGCCAGACGACGACGCCGCCGACTTCCTGGTTCTCGCGACTCCGGGCGACGACGTTCTGGACCAACTCAAGGCAGGCGAAGCTGCAAGCGCAGTGCTGCTGGGAGCCACCCGCACAGGGCTGGCCACCACTCCCCTGAGCCAGGCACTCGAGATCACCGCCAGCCGACATCACCTGCAAACAGACGTGCTGGGCATCCCCGAACACCCCCAGCTGGTGATCCGCGTCGGGTGGCCCGCAGCTGGCAGCGCGGACCTGCCCATGACACCGCGGCGCCCTCTCCGATCGGTCGTCCTCCCTGACTGAACGTGCGAGGAGGCTCAGACCCCTCTGACTTTAATGCCAGCTGGATTGTTGGGGACTGTCTGACGATCGGTGTAACTGGTCCGACACGCCGAGCGCAGCTCGGGGGAAGGACCAGCGATGACGGAGACGATCGAGCCTGTGGCGGATCGGATTGATCAGCAGCAGCTCGCCCAGCAACTCGTGGATGCTGCCCGGGCTGATGGGGATTGAGCTCATCGGCCCGGACGGGCTGCTCACGGGCCTGACCAAGACGGTGCTTGAGACCGCCCTGGAGGCGGAGATGAGGCGTTTCCGCGCAGTTTCGACTTCGAGCGCATCTTCCGCGTGCTCACAGACCCGGCTGGACCGCCCCGAAAATCCGCACCCCACAAGCGGCCGACCGCTGGACCTGGCTGATGATCGCCGCGCACACCCAACTGCGCCTCGCCCGTCCGCTGGCTGAGGACCTTCGCCCGACATGGGAGAACCCGCGCCGCCGGGACGGCCGAACCCCGCGAGGGTCCGCCGCAGAGTCCGGAATCTCCGCGCAACGACCACCCTGCCGGCCAGCGCGCCCAAATCCACCAGGCCCGGCCCGGGACGCCCACCCGACTTCCGCAACTGCACTCCGACACCCCACTACGACGTCGGAAAGACCGCCAACGGGACCTCACCATCTCTGCCGGGCAACAGCGCGTAGCTTGAAAACCTGCGAGTGTCGTTGCGTGCTCTCGATGGAGGACCACCAGGCTAGGTGCCGGTGCCCCCGACGTGACTCGTTAGAGACCTGATCGCTTCGGCGTGCCTTGCGCTTGAGCTGTCCGTCGGGTTGCCAGCACCCGCCTGGCCCACCAGCTGCTGACGACGGCTGAAAACTGACCCCTGGCGGCGGGGGTGAGGGAGTGTCCGACGACTGGTGTAACTGGTCGTGATGGTTAGCTGCCGTTGGTGGGGATGATGCGTCCGGCGAAGGTG
>NZ_JAKXMK010000073.1 GCF_022524485.1 Pseudonocardia alaniniphila | reverse complement strand
AGCCCGTCGCAGACCACGATGTACACATCGGCGACGCCGCGGTTGCGGACCTCGGTGAGCACCTGCAGCCAGTACTTGGCGCCCTCGCCACCCTCGCCGGCCCAGATCCCGAGGATGTCGCGGTGCCCGTCCACGGTGACGCCGATGACCACGTAGAAGGGACGGAAGGTGTGCTGCCCGTCGCGCACCTTCACATGGCTCGCGTCGATGAACAGAACGGGGTAGATCGCGTCCAGCGGCCGGTTCTGCCACTCGCCCGGCTCCTCCAGGACCTTGTCCGTGATCCGCGAGATGGTGTCCCGGCTGACCTTGGCCCCGTACACCTCGGCGAAGTGCGCGGCCACTTCACCGGTGGTCAGCCCGCGGGCGGTCAGCGACAACACGATCTCATCGATCCCGTCCAGGCGCCGTTGGCGCTTGCGCACGATCACCGGGTCGAAGCTGGCGTCCCGATCCCGCGGGACCTCGATCTGCACCGGCCCGATCTCGGTCAACACCGTCTTGGTCCGGGTGCCGTTGCGCGAGTTGCCCCCATCCCACCCGGTCCGGTCGTGACGCTCATAGCCCAGGTGCTCGCTCATCTCCGCCTCCAGGGCGTCTCAAGCACCGTCTTGGTCAGGCCCGTGAGCAGCCCGCCTGGGCCGACGAGCTCAACCCCATCAGCCCGGGCAGCATCCACAAGCTGCTGGGCGAGCTGCTGCTGATCAATCCGATCCGGCACACCCTCGATCGTGTCGCTCATAGCTGGTCCTTCCCCCGAGCTGCGCTCGGCGTGTCGGACCAGTTACACCGATCTTCAGACAGTCCCTCCGGAGTGGTCAGTGCTCGATGAACGTCACGTGTCTGTCGAGGTTGTCGCGCGGTGTCCGTAGGTCGGGACTCGTGGCCGATGATCTGGGTGTCGCCGCGGGCGGAGACGCGGCGTTGGGTCCGGGCGGGTTGGTGATCAGCTTGGGGCGGTGTCCCGGCGATCTGGGCGTCTTGCAGGCGTACTCGCTGCGCCGGGGTGAGGGTCAGTGGTGTGGTGCGGGTGAGGGTGCCGTCGACGATTGACGTGGTCGAGGTTCGTGTCGAGATGCAGGGTGCCGCGGCGTCCGGTGTGTTGGGCGCCGACGTTCATGTGCTGGCTGGCGACGCAGACGTTGCTGGAGGCGTTGACGGTGCGGTGGATGTCCACCGGGCCTGTATGTGGTCTCGGTGCGGGGCGGGCGGGGTGCTGAAGTTCTACCGGCACGTGCACGACGAGGGCGGGGCTAAGGGACGTTGAGGCCGGTTTACCCGGTCTGGGCCCGAGCGGCGAACCCGGGTGACGTGCCCGGCGGACACGTTGTCCGGATGTTTCCGGTCCCCGTCCCCCGACGTGCGCTCAGGGCAGGGAATCAGATGCGCGCCCGCGACCTCACGCCATCACCCCTGACCGCAGTGGCTCGTACAGGGGCAGATCCTTGGCGGCGGGAAGCGCCTCCCTCGCGAACAGTGACACGCTGTCCTTGAACTGCTGGTAGCTCATGGTCCCGTAGAAGACCTGGAGCACGATCTCCTCGGTGTGCAGCAATTCGTTGATCTTCTTGAGGCGCTCGTAGCACATCTCCGGCGTCCCCCAGCAGTGCTCGGCGAGGAAGTGCTCGGTCAGCGGGTCCTCCCCGCGCGCCTCCGCCTCCCGGATGACCGTGGCCTCCGTGGCGTAGTGCTCGTAGCCCTTGATGTTGTTGAAGTGGTCGCCGTTCAACTCGTAGTTGGCGATCGAACTCTGGCTGAACTCGCTCATGTGCTTGGCTGCAGCCTCGCGGGCCTCCGTCTCGGTTGCCGCGCAGTAGAACCACACAGACACCCTGGGCCGTGCAGGTTCGAAGCCGGCGCCGGCGGTGAAATCGCCCCACCGCCTGAGCTCGTCGACGTAGGCCGGGTAGGGCCGCTGCGGAATGATCAGCGGCTTGAGCCCGTAACCGGCGGCGATCGGCACCGTCGACGGGCTGCCGGCCGCGCAGTAGAGGTGATCCACGATCCTCTGCCCGTCGCGGGCTTGAGGGCGCAACTCGACGTTGTCGTAGGTGAAGATCTCGCCCTCGTAGGAGAAGCGGTCCGTCGTGAGCGCGCGCTTGATGATCTCGACCGACTCGTTGAACCGCTGTCGGGACTCGTTCATGTCGAGACCGAGGGCATCGAATTCGCGCCGGGCCGCCCCCCGGCCGAGACCGATGCTGACGCTGCGGCCGGTCCCGGCAAGCATGTTGTCGAGGACGACCAGTTCCTCGGCGACGCGAAGCGGGTTGTGCCACGGCAGCACGATGACCATCGAGCCAAGGTCGACCTGCTCGAGCGCGCCGGCCCAGTAGGACAGCGTCTGGACCGGGTTGGGGGTCATCGCGTAGGGCGCGACACGGTGCTCGATCGTCCACAGCGAGTCGTAGCCGAGCTGGTCGACCAGGCGGGCCGCCTTGAGGTTCTCCGACCACACTTCGTGGTCCGGCTTAGCCGGGCGGCCCGGCACCTTTTCGCCGCGCTCGCCCGCGAGGAACCGCGGCCAGTCGCTCTGGTTGGGAAAGAAGAGGCTGGCGCCGACCTTCATGTAGATCTCTCCCGTGGTGGTTGTGGGTTGGCGAAGTCGCAGGGCGCGACAGTTGCCCGGGTCGTTGTCGTCGTTCATCGTTGCCGGTCGCGAGGGCCGGAAGCCGGACTCGCAGGCCTGTTGCCGCCGGTGACAGGCGGCCGGACGGCGCACTCCCGCTCCGAAAGCGGTCACCGATGCTGAGATTAGGGCGGACCTCCAAGCCGCGGAGTCAATGCGGGCGAGCTCCCGGAACCTGCTCGCGATCGCGTGGTTCAGCGCGCGGATCGTCACGACGAGTGCCTCGATGGCCTGCTGCGCCTGTGGCTTGCGCCACGACGCGTTCCTGGTTGGTGAAGCGCAAGGCACCGCCGTCGGTAAACATTCCGACCATCGCCGCAACGTCCATCGCGTCGATCCTGCTGAAGAGCTCGTCTACCACCCAAGGCAGGGATGGATACCCGGGTGCCGTGCTCGCATCCAACAGAGGCTGCGCGCTCGACAGGCTCTCCAGCATGTTATTCACGAGCTCGGATTATTGTCACGTTTTATATGCTTCCGCAACCCGTCAACGAGAAAACTTCGTCCCGAATATGACCCAGCGCAGGTCACGTGTCCGCGCTGACCAACAGGTCATAGATGCCTGCGACGATAAGAACATTTGCTTTTTCGATCTGGTCGTTGTGACCGTTTGGCGTTGTTCATGGTTCATACGTCAGCCCGCCTCAGGGGGCACCTCGAGCAGCTGCATCACGCGGTCTGCCTCATAGCGCAGCATCGTGGTGATGGTGCCGCCGACTCCTTCCGCGCGCGGCGAGAAGGGTCCTCCAAATCGCGGGGTAGATGTTCGCGCCGCCCTGGTCGTCGAACACGAACGCGAACAGCACCAGGGGAATCTTAGCGAAGTGCTCGACCAAGTAATCCCCGGAGGCCGTGATCCCGTGCATCGTCTCGGCGTGCGCTTCCGGGTCGCTCACTGGCTTGGCGAGCCGGCCGGCCTCGATGTCGGCGTACACCCGGTCTCGGCAGCGGCGGTACATGGTCGCGAGTTCAGCCTTCGTGGCCGGATCGTCGACTGCGAGAAAGTGCCACCGCTGGGTGTTCGCGCGGCTGGGCGCGCGATTGCGGCGTCGAGGATCCGGGCCTGGGTCTCCAGCGGTGATCTGGGAAAGACCCCCGCGTGCGCGGGGACGATGCTTCTTGACCTGCGGGTGGATCGGGTCGCTGTGCAGACGCCGCATCATCCGTGTGGTGTGCAGCGCTTCGTGAACATCCATTGCCGACTCCCCTCGCGGCTCGCGACCGAGAGGACACGGCCGATTATCATGGTCAGCGCTCGTCAATGATGGCGGATGTCGTCCGACACTCTCGCCGCCATCCTGTCGGTACAGACCTCCACATCTGTCTCTGATGCGCTCGAGCGATTGCCAGGGCTCCTCCAAGCCCCTGAAACGCCGTCCACCCGCGGAAGTCGGGGCCCATCCGAGTGATCATCGGCATGAAGACCTACTTGCGATGTGTTCCAACTCCTCGCCGGAGTACTCGAGGATCTGCACAACCCCGAGACTAGCTCCGGTGGCCTACCAGATCGAAGGCACTCACCAGGTGCTTTGAGCAAGGGTGGTGACACTGCTACGTCATGTCGCGGCTTCATGCATCGACCCAGCAAATCCTCACTGATGCCGGCGTCAGGATGATCGCGTAGGGCGACGACAGCCGCCTGGCCTGCTACTCCGACGACGCCCTCCGGTGCATCTGGCGGTGCCAGGAGTTCAATCAGTGGCTGTCGGAGGTCATGCACGGCCCGTCGTCGGACGACCCGTTCCGCCGACAGTCCGATGCTCCCCTAGAATTCGGCAGGCTGCTCCACGTTCAGAACCGCACTGAAGAGACTGAGCTATGGCTTCGCAAGGCGGCTGCGGCTGGAAGTGCCGAGGCGGCTGGCATACTGGGCATACAAATCAAGGATCAGGGGCGAATAGACGAGGCTTGGGCAATGCTGTACCAAGCGGCTACGGCGGGGTACGGGCTGGCGGCCACGGTACTCGGTGTCATGTGTTGGGAGCGGCAACGCAATGACAATGCCATCAAGTGATGGCAGTACGCGGCACAGGCAGGCGACCGTGTCGGAGCCCACGCTCTTGGGACGGTGTGGGAGCAGCACGGTCGGATCCAAGACGCAATCGCCATGTACACCCTGGCCGCCAATAAAGGGCCCGCGGAAGCGATCGTTGCCTTGAACCGACTCCGGCATCATGAGCGCTGATCATGAGTAATGTCGCCGACGCCCGCCTCCAACGGTGTGCGGTCCCGCTCTTGAAAGCTGTGCGTGGGCCGGCGGACGCGTTGCGGCGGGAGATGGAGCCGTTGTGAGAGATCGTCGGGTCACACTCGTGACCCCGGCCGAGCCCTCAGCGAGGGCGGCTTTTCCTGCTCAGCTGCTCACGTCGCCAGCCGGCTGGCGTCGTCCCGTACTGCCGCCGGAACGCCCGTTCGAACGCACTGAGGTCGCGGAACCCGACGGCAGCCGCGATGCGAGATACCGCGAGCTGGGAGTACCTCGGGTCGGACAGCATCGTCCGGGCCGTGAGCAGCCGCTGCTCGCGAAGGTAGGCACCGGGGGTGGTCCCGATCTGTTCGAACGCGGTGTATGCGTGACGGACCGACACGTGGTGCCGCCGCGCCAGCTCCGCGACCCGCAGCTGTGGGTCGGCCAGATTTTCATGGATGTGCATCCGCATCATCTCGAGCAACACCTCCCCGGGGCCGTCCCCACCCGGCACCGAGGGTGTGACGTCCCGCAGCACCATCGCAAGCAGCTCGATCGCGGCCCGCCCGGCGTCAGGCCGCTGCGACGCTGTGAGGCCGTCAGCGACCTCGAACAGCCGACCGAGGTATGCGGACAGCACCTGCATGGTCGGGGAAGCGGAGTCCACGCTGCGCGCGCAGGCTTCGGTGATCTCGGCGGTGCGGAGCGGGAGCAGGTTGCGAGGGAACGACAGGGTCAGGGTCCGGACCTCGGTCGACGAGACCCGCTCGTAGGGGGCACGCGCCTCGACAAGCACTCCCGTGCCGTCTGCCATCTCGACGAAGCGGTCGTGCTGGCGGACGCTACCCTGGCCGGCCCTGCATATGCAGAAGAGCATCACGTCGTCCGCAGACGACCTCGCTGCCATCCGGTCGGTCCGGACCGTCGACAGCGGTCCTCGGAAATGTATTCGAGAGAGTGTCAGCGCCTCGCCGAGCTCGTGGAACTCAGTTCGCCCGCGACAGTCGGGACCCGTTCGGGCGATCACCGGTATGTAGATCTCACTGGAGACGTCTTCATACTCCCCACCGGAGTACTCGAGGATCTGCACGGCCCCGACGCTAACTCCGGGCCATCCGCCAGGTGGAGCACTGCGAGTGCGCTTAGTGCTACTTGGACGCCCGTTGTCGTGACGAGCAGGGCCGGGCCGCAAACGAGCAGCCGTCCCACCACGTCGAAGGTGCTGAGCGCCGACGCGCTCGATGATCAGCTTCCGCCACGCTCGCCGGGGCCGTAGTAAACCTCAGCCTCGTCCCATCCCATAACGAGGACGGCGGTGATGATCTAAACCGCCCCGGCTCAGGTGGAGGCTCTGAAGCTGGGAAGGATCAGAGCTATGGCGGCGCCGGGGGGAAGTACCCGCTGGAGTTGATGGAGCGGGGGGTGCGGATGGTGTTGGGGCTCCGCGCGCAGGATCCGGAGGACCGCGGTGTGTTGTCGCGGGTGGTCAAGCAGCTGGGTGTGAATCCGGAGGCGTTGCGGCACTACGTGCGGCAGGCAGAGGTCGATGCCGGCTTGCGGACTGGTGTTCCGAGTGGCGAGGCGGCGCGGATCAAGGAGTTGGAGCGCGAGGTCGGTGAGTTGCGCCGGGCCAACGACATCCTCGTTCAGCATCGACGTCTACTCGCGCGGGATCGTGGGCTGGCAGCTGGCCACCCACCTGCGCACTGACCTCGCTCTCGACGCGCTGGAGATGGCAATTTGGCAACGCCACCAGCAACAGACCGATCTGTCCGGGCTTGTTCATCATTCGGGCCGGGGCGTGCAGTACCTGGTGGTCCGCTACACCGAGCGCCTCGCCGAGGCCCGCGCCGTGTCGTCGGTCGGGAGCCGAGGTGACTCGTATGACAACGCGCTCGCCGAGAGCTTCAACGGGCTGTTCAAGACCGAGCTCATCCGCCCTCACGGGCCCTGGCGAGGGCTTGACGACCTCGAACTGGCCGTCCTCGAATACGTCGACGGGTTCAACTACCGCCGGCTGCACAGCGAGATCAGCATGCTCCCACCCGCTGAAGCCGAAACCGCCTACTATCGTCAAAACGACCCGGTCACGATGGCCGAAGTCAAGCAATCCTTCTCCTCTAGAGGGCAGGGCGGTTCAGGGAGTTACGGGAGAGGAGTGTCAATGCTCCCGTTAGACGAAATTTTGTCTTTCGCCGGAAGTCCCGCTCGAACGGCTTACGGTTGAGGAACTCGCTGCAGTCGTTGATCGACGATCCCGGCCATCTTGATCGTCGAGATCCCCGGGACAACGCCGAACAGATCGCCGGCGCGAGCGCGACGGCGATGAGCCAGGCGCTCGCGACCGTGATCAGCAGGATGGTCAGTGCGTCGAAGAGGCGGAACGCAGTTCGTCTGTCGCGAGTATCAGACGCTGCAATGGCGGCTCTAAATGTCGCTATCTGCGCAAGAGGGGCACAACCGGACGTTCGAGAATTCGGGCCGGTGTACGGATACGCGGTCGCGATGCTCCTTATGGTAGCTCTTATCGTGCCATCTTTAGCGATATCCCTGATTTTCGTATGCCTGGGCTCGATTGATGAATCGACTTCTATGGGTGCAGATGAACTGCGCTGCGACGAGATGGGATATGGACGAAACGACGGGCTGAATCCCTCGTCGAATGCTGTCCCGCGATCAATGCAACGCGAGGGGCAATGTCCGTGCAGTGGCTGGCGTGAACCAGTAAAGCGTCATGCATGATGCCGTTCAATCGCTGGCGGCCGAGCCAGCTGCTGCCTATGCCGGGCAGCGACTGGCGGGAGCTGTCCGTCGCAGCGTCAGCACCCAGTTCCATCCGGGCGGAACCTGCGCGATCGGCATTGTCGTGGACTCACGGCTGCGGATACGCGGGGTACGCAATCTACGCGTGGCCCACGCCTCGGTGATTCCCTCGATCCCGTCCATGAACCCCAACGCCACCGTGGTCGCCATCGCCGAACGCGCGGCCGCGCTGCTCACCGAAGACGTAGGCGGGGTGCCCTAGGGCGTGTCCCGTAAGGGTCGTGACTTGCGGTGGATGATCATGCTCGGGTGATAGGGCGTGGGGAGCTGACGGATAAAGCGTGGGCGCGGATCGAGCCGTTGCTGCCGCCGGTCACGGGCTGGGGTCGGCGATGGCGTGGTCACCACGGGTGATCAACGCGATCGGGTGGAAGCTGCGGACTGGGGCGCCGTGGCGGGACCTGCCTGAACGCTACGGCGCCTGGAAGACCGCCCACGAACGGCTGCGGATCTGGACCGCGGACGGCACCTGGGAACGCATCCTCGACGAAGTGGTCGTCAAAGACGACGCGGTCGGCAACGCGGAGTGGAGCTTCAGCATCGACTCCGGCTCCGTGCGGGCCCACCAGCATTCCGCTGGAGCCCGCAAAAAAGGGGATGCACCACCGAACCGGCGACGCCTGACGTGGTCCCCGCCACAGCGGGTTGAGTGTGCCGCTGCGGCACGGTCTTTCCTGGGCATACCCGATGAACGTGACCCAGGGGGACACATGAACACGACCGAGCGCAACCGCGGCCCGGCCGGCGAGGAGCCGGTCGTCCCAGCGCCCGTCACCGAGCGGCAGCCGACGCTGCTCGACCAGATGGGTGGCCCGATGGGGTTCGTCTACTCCGCCGTCCCCGTCGTCGTCTTCGTGGCGGCCAACTCCTTTCTGTCCCTGCCGTCGACGATCATCGTGTCGATCGCCGTGGGGATGGCCATCACCGGCTACCGGCTGCTGCGCGGGGAGCGCTTCAGCCTGGCGGCCGGCGGCCTGCTCGGGCTCGCCGTCGCGATCGGCGTCGTCACTCTGACCGGGTCGGCGCGCGATTTCTTCGTCATCGGGATCTGGGCCTACCTGGCCGGGTTCGTTGTCGCGCTCGGCTCGGTGCTGGCCCGGAGGCCGTTGAGCGGCGTGGTGTGGAACCTCGTGCACGGGGGCACGCATGCTTGGCGGGCCGACCGTCGGGTGCTGCGTGCCCACGATGTCGCGACGCTGGCCGCGGCGGCTGTGTTCGGTGCCCGCTTCGGCGTGCAGCAGTGGCTCTACGTCAGCGACGAAACCGGCTGGCTGGGCGTCGCCCGGATCGCGATGGGCTGGCCGCTGACCATCTTGGCCGCGCTGGTCGTCGTCTGGGCGTTCCGGCGCAGCAGCACGCGGCTGCTGCCGTCGGCCTGACGATGCTCCGTGCCCGGCCCGCTGGTCGTCGAGGCGTCATGCTGCTCCACGGGCTGCCGCGCTCCCTCGCCGGGCATCTGGGCAACCGGGTCGGGCTGACCACGGCCGCCGTCAGGGTGGCGGCGTACCCCGTCCCTCGCGAATGAGGGTGTGGGCGCGCTGCAGCACGTCGAGCTGGGCGGGGTTGTAGAGGTCCTGCAAGGCCTTGGTCACGGTCCGCTCGACGAAGCGCGGGCCGCGGGGGGCGTCGGAATACGGTTTCTCCAGGTCCGGGTGCCGGGCGCGGAGGGCGTGGATGTAGGGGACCATGCGTTCGGCCACGGCCTGCCGGGTGGGCTCGTCGGCGTCGTCGGGGAGGTCGTCGAAGTCTGCGGCGACGGGGTCGTCGGGGAGATCCTGCAGCATGTCCGCCCAGGCCCGCCGGCGTTGCGGGCCGATGACGCGGCCGAGCACCGCGATGAACGAACGGTCGGCGTCGGACAGGTCGACGCGGTCGGCGGGGGCGAGCTCGGGGGGCAGGTCGGTGGGCGCGGCGTGGTCGAGGATGTCACGGAGCTCGCCGCGGGCGCGTTGCAGCCGGTCGATGGTCGCGGCGAGCTCGGCGTCGAGGGTGCGCAAGGCCTCGGCAGGATGGTCGTCGAGTTCGCCTAGGTCGGCAATCTGTGCCAACGAGAACCCGAGGTCGACCAGCCGCTTGATCCGCAGCAGCCGGACGAGGTGGGCGACCCCGTACTGCTTGTAGCCGTTGGAGCGCCGCTCCGGCTCCGCGAGGAGCCCGACCTGGTGGTAGTGCCGCACCGCGCGCAGGGTGGTGCCGGCGAGCTCGGCCAGCTCACGGGTGCTCCAGGCCACGGCCGATCGCCCTCTCCTCCACCGATCCTGCTTCCGTACCGAACGGTACAGGTCGCCGGGAGTCGGACTATGCTCGGCACGGTGACGGGCACCGGGAGGGCGCCGATCGGGCGGCCGCGGGGGTTCGACGCGGACGCCGCCCTGGAGCGTGCGATGCGGGTGTTCTGGGAGCAGGGCTACGAGGGCGCCAGCCTGTCAGACCTGACCGCGGCGATGGGCATCACCCGCACCAGCATGTACGCGGCGTTCGGCAACAAGGAGGACCTGTTCTGCAAGGCGCTGGAACGCTACACCGCCGGGCCCGCCTCCTACGGGACGCGTGCGCTCGCCGAGCCCACAGCCCGCGCCGTGGCCTCGGCGTTCCTGCACGGCGCAGTCGCCACGACCACCCGGCCCGAGGGGCCGTCCGGGTGCCTCATGGTCCAGGGTGCCCTGGCCGCCGCGCCTGCGGAGAGATCCGTCCGTGACCTGCTGGCCGCCCGGCGCGACGAGGACCGCTCCCGTTTGGAGACGAGGTTCCGCCGTGCCCGCGACGAGGGCGATCTCCCGGCGACGTCCGATCCGGCGCTGCTCGCCCGGTACGTGATGACCGTGGGGAACGGGATCGCCGTGCAGGCCGCCGGCGGAGCCGGGCCCGACGAGCTGCACCGGATCGCCGACGTCGCGCTGCGGGCCTGGCCGCCCGCCTGACGGGGCTCAGCGGAACGCGTCGAGCACCGTGACGCCCCGCGGCGCGGCGTAGGCGTTCTCGTTCATGCGCACGTACTTGCGGTAGTAGTCCTTCTACGGACGACGTCGCGGAACTCGACGAGGTCGCGCCAGTGGCGGAACCGTTCGCGGGCGTCTGATCAAACATGACGTCGAGCAGACACCGTGCCCCTGCGGCACGCTCGAGGACTCCCGCGCCGGCGGTGCTGGCCGGGCGGACGCTTCTCGGCGCAGACGAACCGGTGCTCGGCCGATGGTGGGTCCGGGCACGTGACGCTGCTGCCGGAAACGCCTGTTGACCGTGCCGTCGGGGCACGGTGTGGGCTGGGGCCATGGCCTGGAGCACGCGGGAGATCGCCGAACTCGCCGGGACCAGCCTGCGGGCCGTCCGCCACTACCACGAGATCGGGCTGCTGCCCGAGCCGGGGCGGCGCTCCAACGGCTACAAGCAGTACGGCGTCGCCCATCTGGTCCGGCTGCTGCGCATCAAGCGCCTGGTCGATCTCGGGTTCTCGCTGTCCCGGATCGCCGAGCTGGGCGAGGACGACCACCACCCGGGGGAGGCGCTGCGCACCCTGGACGCCGAGCTGGGCGCCACTATCGAGCGATTGCAGCGGGCGCGCGTGGAGCTCGGCCTGATCCTGAGGCACCACGCGCCCGCCGACCTGCCCGCCGGTCTCGCCCGGGCGCCCGGCGCCGCGGAGATGCCGGAGGCCGACCGGGCGCTCGTCCTCGTCATGACCCGGGTGCTGGGCCCGCGGCGCCTGGACGCCTATGCCGAGATGTTGCGCAGCGTGCCCCCCGACCCAACCGACGGCGAGTTCGACGCCCTGCCAGCCGACGCGGGCGAGGAAGCGCGCCAGGACCTGGCCGAACGCATGGTCCCGCACATCCGCCGGATCCAGGCCGAGCACCCGGAGATGGCGGACCCGCCCGCGGACGCCCCGCGTGGGGCGCGGTCGGCCACTCGGATCGCGGCAGCCGCGATACGGGAGCTCTACAACCCCGCCCAGGTCGACGTCTTCCGGCGGATCCAGCAACTCCTGCGAGCCGAAGCCCGACCGGCGGACTCCCGGACCCACACCACATGAGCCCGTTCACCGTCGACGGCAGCAGGATGTGCTGCAGTTATTTCTGTACTGATCGGGATGGAAGTGGTTGGGGTGGATGTTGCCGAGAGGGTGGCGGACCGGGACAGCGTGGCGGGTCGCCCAACCGAAACGGAGAAGGGAAGTCCACAGGATGAAGACCACATCACTCGGCGGCCTCACGGTCTCGCGCATCGGCCTGGGCACCATGGGGATGTCGGCGTTCTACACCGGCGCGGGCCAGGCCGACGCCGAGTCGATCCGGACGATCCACCGCGCCCTTGACCTCGGGGTCACCCACCTCGACACAGCCGAGCTCTACGGGCCCTACACCAACGAGGAGTTGGTGGGTCGGGCCGTCACGGGGCGTCGGGACCAGGTCGTCCTGGCCACGAAGTTCGGCCTCGTCTCCCACACCGGCCGGTCGGGTCCGGACAGCACCCCGGCAAACGTCCGGCTAGGGCGTGTCCTGTAAGGGTCGTGACCTGCGGTAGATGATCATGCTCTGGTGGTAGGGCGTGGGGAGCTGACTGACA
>NZ_JAKXMK010000072.1 GCF_022524485.1 Pseudonocardia alaniniphila | reverse complement strand
CCGTGCACACCGGCGAACCCGACGTCATGCAGGGCTTCGTCGTCGGGGGCCACTACCCCACGGTCCTCAACCGCCACGTCTTCGAATCCCTGGCCTTCCACGGCCACCTAGCCCTACACGTCCGGGTACTCGACGGGCGTGACCCCCACCACATCACAGAGGCCGAGTTCAAGGCGGTGGCACGTGCGCTGCGCGCCGCCGTCGAGCGGGACGCCCGGATCACCGGGATAGCGTCCACGAAGGGCATTCTCTGACAGCCGTGCCGGCTCTGCGCGTGGAGGATCACTCCGTTGCGGCGCGCGCCCGCCCGGCGATGAGGACCGCCACCAGCGCGAGCCCGCCCGCCACCGCGGTGCCGGCGAGGTAGGCGACCGTCCCGGCGTCGACGAGTGCGGCGAACAACGCACCTGTCAGCGCGAGGACGACCGCGGCGAACAGTGCGTCGGCGATCTGGAGCGCGGAGCTGTTGGTGCCCTGCTCCGACGGGGCGGAGAGCTCGAGCGTGAGCACCGACAGCGTCGGGTAGGCCATCCCCATCCCCAGCCCGCCCGCGGCCCAGCCGATCCCCGCGACGGCCACCGGAACGCCGGGCACGACCGTCGCCCCCGCGGCAAGCACACCGAGCGCGACGAGAGCGGTTCCGGCGCGCAGCAGCGCGGTGCGGGACGGGGCGCGGTCGCGGCCCTGGAACCACGAGCCCGCCGACCACGTCACGGCGGCCACCGTCAGAACCAGGCCGGACATCGTCGGCGACAGGTCTCGCTCGCGCGACAGCAGAAGGGGGAGGAACGCCTCCGCGGCGAAGAAGGCTGCCGACAGCACCCCGCGCACCGCGATCACGGCCGGCAGCCCGGGGCGGGCGAGCAGCGTGCCGGCCGGCAGCAGATGCGGGCCCGAGACGACGACAGCGGCCACGGCGACCACACCGAGCAGCAGTGCGGGCACGCCGCCGAGCTGTCCGGCCTGATGCAGGCCTGCGGCGCCGGCTGCCGCACCGACCGCCCACAGGACTCGACGCGTCCGGCGGTGGCCGGTGCTCGTGCCGTCGTCGATCGCGGTGCCGAGCCCGCGCAGCGCCGGTTCCACCAGCAGCGCCGCCGGCAGGGCGAGCACGGCGGCGAGCAGGAACACCGACCGCCAGCCGACGGTCTCGACCAGCAGCCCCGCCAGCGGCGGCCCGACGACGGCCGGCAGGACCCATGCGGCGGCGAACGCCGCGAAGATCCGCGGTCGCAGCGCAGCCGGCACGACCCGCGCGACCACCACGTAGAGCGCCACCGAGAACAGCCCCGATCCCAGACCCTGCACCGCCCGTCCCATCGCGAGCAGCGGCATCGCCGGGGCCAGCCCGGCCAGCAGCAGCCCCAGCACGAAACCGGCGACGCCCACCCGCATCGCTCCGCCGGGCCCGCGAAGGTCGCTCCACACCCCGGCGAGCACCATCCCGACGACGCTGGTGGCGAGGGGCAGCCCGAACGCCAGGGCGTAGGCGGCGAGGCCGTCGAGCGCGGCGGCCACGGTCGGCATGGCCGTCGCCACCGCGATCGCCTCGAAGGCGGCCAGTGACACCAGCGCGACCGATCCGAGGGTGAGCGTGCGTAGCCGCCCCTGCATGAGGCCGGCGTCAGCGGCGGTCCTTGTCATGGCGGGGAGCGTGCTTGCTGAACCCGGGTAGAGGTCAACAGAGTTACGGCTATCCTTGCCCCGTGTCGCGGATCGTCGTGCTGGACTACGGGTCGGGCAACCTCCGCTCTGCCGAACGCGCGCTACAACGGGTCGGCGCCGATGTCACGGTCACGGCCGACGCCGACGCCGCCCTCGAGGCCGACGGTCTCGTCGTACCCGGGGTGGGTGCCTTCGCCGCCTGCATGCGCGGTCTGAGCGCCGTCGACGGGCCGCGGATCATCGAGCGCCGCCTCGCCGGCGGACGGCCCGTGCTTGGCATCTGCGTGGGGATGCAGGTGCTGTTCGACCTCGGGGTGGAGTGGGGCGAGCGCACCGAGGGCTGCGGGCAGTGGCCGGGCACCGTCGAGCGGATCAAGGCCGACGTGTTGCCCCACATGGGCTGGAACACCCTGCGTGTCCCCACGGGCTCCACCCTGTTCGCGGGCCTCGACGCCGACACCCGCTTCTACTTCGTGCACTCCTTCGGGGTGCGGCGGTGGGAGATGGAGGCGTCGGACGTGCTGCGTCCGCCGCTGGTCACGTGGGCCCACCACGGCGAGGACTTCGTCGCCGCCGTGGAGAACGGTGCACTCGCGGCCACCCAGTTCCACCCCGAGAAGTCGGGCGACGCCGGTGCGGTGGTGCTGCGCAACTGGTTGCGCGACATCGTCGGCTGACCGTCGTTCCCTCCTGATCGACGCCGCGCGGGGCCCGTCGAGACCCTTCTCACGCGCTTCCGTGAGGCGATGATCGCCGGGCGGCCAGGCGGATATGCCACCGGTAGGCTTTCCCCGTGAGTTTCACGCTGCTTCCCGCCGTCGATGTCGCCGACGGCCAGGCCGTGCGCCTCGTGCAGGGCGAAGCCGGTTCCGCCACCGCGTACGGCGAGCCACGGGACGCCGCGCTGCAGTGGCAGAACGACGGCGCGGAGTGGATCCACCTCGTCGACCTGGACGCCGCGTTCGGCCGTGGATCGAACGCCGAACTACTGGCCGGCGTCATCGGTGAGCTGGACGTCGCGGTGGAGCTCTCGGGCGGCATCCGCGACGACGAGTCCCTGGAACGCGCGCTGTCCACGGGCTGCGCCCGGGTGAACCTCGGCACCGCGGCGCTGGAGCACCCCGACTGGTGCGCACGAGCCATCGCCGCCCACGGCGAACGGATCGCGGTGGGCCTCGACGTGCGGATCACCGAGGCCGGCCACCGGCTCGCCGCGCGCGGATGGACCACCGACGGCGGCGACCTGTGGGAGGTGCTGGAGCGGCTGGACCGCGACGGTTGCGCCCGCTACGTCGTCACCGACGTGGGCAAGGACGGCACGCTGCGCGGCCCCAACATCGACCTGCTGCGCGACGTCGCGGGTGCCACGAAGGCGCCGGTCATCGCGTCCGGAGGGATCGCCGAGGTCGCCGACCTGGTCGCGCTGGCAGAGGTGGCCGCCACCGGCGTCAACATCGAGGGCTCGATCGTCGGCAAGGCTCTCTACGCGGGCCGTTTCACCCTCCCCGAGGCGCTGGCCGCGGTGCAGGCCGTCGACGCCGCCGGACGGGCGGCCGGCTGATGGGTGTCGCCGTGCGCGTCATCCCCTGCCTGGACGTCGATGCCGGGCGGGTGGTGAAGGGCGTCAACTTCGCCGACCTGCGTGACGCGGGCGATCCGGTCGAGATGGCCCGCATCTACGACGCGGAGGGCGCCGACGAGCTCACGTTCCTCGACGTCACGGCGTCGTCGGGGGAGCGGGCCACCATGCTCGACGTCGTGCGCCGCACGGCGGAGCAGGTGTTCATCCCGCTGACGGTCGGTGGTGGCATCCGCACCACGGACAACGTCGACACGCTCCTGCGGGCCGGTGCCGACAAGGTCAGCATCAACACGGCGGCGATCGCGCGCCCCGAGTTGCTGCACGAGGCCAGCCGCCGGTTCGGCGCGCAGTGCATCGTGCTGTCCGTCGATGCCCGCACGGTGCCGGAGGGCGGGGAGCCGACCCCGTCGGGCTGGGAGGTCACCACCCACGGCGGACGTCGCGGCACCGGGATCGACGCCGTCGAGTGGGCCGCCCGCGGCCAGGAGCTCGGCGTGGGGGAGATCCTGCTCAACTCGATGGACGCCGACGGCACCCGAGCCGGGTTCGACCTCGGCATGATCGCCGCGGTCCGGGCCGTGGTGGACGTTCCGGTGATCGCCAGTGGTGGAGCCGGCGCCGTGGAGCACTTCCTCCCGGCGGTGCAGGCGGGAGCCGACGCCGTGCTCGCCGCCAGCGTCTTCCACTTCGGGCAGCTGCGGATCAAGGACGTCAAGGACGGCCTGCGCACCGGGCTCGTGGAGGTGAGATGACGAGGGTTGAGGTCTCAGCGCTCGATCCGGCCGTCGCGGCCAGGCTCAAGCGCAACGCCGACGGGCTGGTCTGTGCAATCGCCCAGCAGCGCGGCACCGGGGAGGTGCTGATGGTGGCCTGGATGGACGACGAGGCGCTGCACCGCACCCTCACCACCGGCCGGGCCACCTACTGGTCGCGCTCGCGCGAGGAGTACTGGGTGAAGGGCGACACGTCCGGCAACGTCCAGCACGTGCACGAGGTGCGGTTGGACTGCGACGGCGATGCCGTGCTCGTGATCGTCGACCAGACGGGCGCCGCGTGCCACACGGGCGAGCGGACCTGTTTCGACGCAGACGTCCTGCTCGACGCCCGCAACGGGGCCTGAGCGGGCGGTCCTAATCTGCGGGCGTGACCGAGGAGCTCTTCGCCACCGACGCCTACCGCCGTTCCTTCGACGCCGCGATCACCGAGGTCGACCGGGAGGCCGGCCGGGTCGCGCTGGCGCGCACCGCGTTCTATCCGGGTGGCGGCGGGCAGCCGCACGACCTCGGCACGCTCGACTGGGGCACCGGTCCCGCGGCCGTCACCCGTGTCAAACGGGAGGGCGGCCGGATCTGGCACTGGCTCGACGCGCCCGAGATGCCCGGTGAGGGTGCCGAGGTGGCAGGCGAGCTCGACTGGAACCGCCGCCACCTCCTGATGCGCACCCACACCGCATTGCACGTGCTCTGCGGCGTGGTCTGGTCGGAGTTCGCGATCCCCGTCACCGGCGGCAACATGGAACCGGGCTCGGGCAGGCTGGACTTCCCGCTCGAGTCGATCTCGACGGAGCTGGGCCGGCGCCTGGAGGGGCGGATCAACGAGGAACTCGCCGCCGCCCGCGCCGTGGTGGTGGAGTTCCTCGGCCGCGACGCCGCCGACGCCGACCCCGCCCTGATCCGCACGGCGGCCAACCTCATCCCACGCGAGATCGACCCCCTGCGCGTGATCGACATCGTGGGCCTCGACAAGCAGGCCGACGGCGGCACGCACGTCGCCAGCACCGCGGAGGTCGGCGCCGTCCGGGTGACCGGCACGGAGTCGAAGGGCAAGGGGAACAAGCGCGTGCGGATCGAGGTCGTGGAGGCGCCGGCTCCGGCGTGAGCCTCGGGGCCCGCCCGCTGTGATCCCTGCGCTCCGGGGCAGGCCCGCCGGCTGGTCAAGATCGGCAGTTCGGGCCGTGTGACCGTGTGATCCGCGGCTGCCGGGCCCCAAATGACGAGCATGGTCTGCCGCCGTCGCGCTTGGGCGGGCCTGCCCCGAATGCTGGCCATGATCGGCAGCTCGGGCCCCACCGCCGCGCGAGACACGGCTGCCCGTCCCCAAGTGATGATCAACGATTCCGTCCGGGGGCGCCGGCCTGCCCGGGCCCGCCCGCCGGCTGGTCAAGATCGGCAGTTCGGGCCCCGCAGGCGTGTCATCTACGGCTGCCGGGCCTCAAGCGGTGATCGTGGTGTGCGGGGCTCGGACCGGGTGTGGTGCATGTCGCGCAGGCTCGCCGGCCGAATGGTGATCACGCTCGGGCGGTCGGCCCGCAGCCGGCTGGTCAAGATCGGCGGTTCGGGCCCGGGAGGCGTGTCATGCGCGGTTGCAGGGCCCGAACTGATGATCATGGTGCCCTGTCGCCGGGGTCCAGGGCGGGCAACGTCGCGCAGGCGCGCCGACCGGTCATGATCGACGGTTGGGGCCTGGCGGCCGGGTTATCCGCAGCTCCTGGACCCCAAGTGACGATCATGGAGCCCTGTCCTGCCTTGCCCCGCCCTGGTCCGGGGCTGGGCACGTCGCGCTGGGGCGGCGCCCGGTCATGATCGACGGTTGGGGCCTGGCGGCCGGGTTATCCGCAGCTCGTAGGCCCCAAGTGACGATCATGGAGCCCTGTCCTGCCTTGCCCCGCCCTGGTCCGGGGCTGGGCACGTCGCGCTGGGGCGGCGCCCGGTCATGATCGACGGTTGGGGCCTGGCGGCTGGGTTATCCGCAGCTCCTGGGCCCCAAGTGACGATCATGGAGCCCTGCCCTGCTCCGCCCCCTGGTCCGGGCGGGCTCGCTGGCCGGCCGTGATGGCGGTTCGCCACCAGCGGCCGCGTCCCCTTCGAAGGCCGGCATTCCCGTGCCGGGCCGGAGGTGGCTGGGCGACCGGGATTCCTGCGTTCCGGGGCGGCCGCGCCGGCTGGTCAAGATCGGCGGTTCGGTCCCGGGAGGCGTGTCATTTGCGGGTGCAAGGCCCGAAGTGATGATCACGGTGCCCTGTCGCCGGGGTCCAGGGCGGGCAACGTCGCGCAGGCGCGCCGACCGGTCATGATCGACGGTTGGGGCCCGGCGGCCGGGTTATCCGCAGCTCCTGGGCCCCAAGTGGCGATCATGGAGCCCTGCCCCGCCCTGCCCCGCCCTGCCTGCCCGCCCTGCCGTGCCCCGCCCCTGGTCCAGGGTGGGCTCGCCGGCCGCCGCGCTCCTCGCCCGGTTGGCCATGATCGGCTGTTCGGGCCCCGTCGCTGTGCCATAGGCGGCTTCCGGGACCCAATCGACGATCATGAGCCCGGTCTGGGCGGGCCTGCCAGTCCCCCATGATCGGCGGGTGGGGACCAGCAGGCGGGTCATCCGCAGCTGCCGGGCCCCAAGTGATGATCATCCGGCACCGACCGCGGCAGACATTGGCGTCGGCATGTCTCGCGTGCCCCCGACCAACGATCACCCAGATGGCCGGCTCCCGCTACGGGGTGATCCGCCTCCCTCCCGCGGGGGAGGGCTCTCGATGTCCGGTTCTGCGACGATCGTGGAGTGTCCCGCACGCTGCGGCTGCTCCTGGCTCCCGTCACGTCGGGGCTGACCTACCGCCGTTTCGTGCATCTGTTGCTGGGCGCGGTGCTGTTGCTGCCGTATCTGGGGCTGGTATCGCTGTTCGTCGCCGCGGCGAACGCGGGAGACCTGCGGCCGCTGGACCTCCTGCTGTTGCTCGTGCCCGCAACCGCCATGGCGGTGGGGGTGGCGCTGGTGCCGGGCGTGCGCGCCCTGGAGATCACCGCGGCCCGCGCCCTGCTCGGCGCTGTGGTGCCCGATCCCGATCCCGGAACGCTCGACGCGTGGCCGGGCCGTCGGCGCGCTGCCGGTTGGCTACTGGTCAATCTCGCGGCGGGCGGGCTCACCGCGCTCGTCACGCTCGCCGTCCTGCCGGCGAGCATCGGCTTCCTCCTCGCACCTTGGCGCGAGCTCGTCCCGTTTCCCACCGGGCTCGCCGCGGCCTGGATGCCGGTTCTGGGATTGGCGCTCCCGCTCGTTCTCCTCCACGCGGTGTCGGCCGGCGGGGCGGTGCTCGCGCGGCTCGCTCCTCGGGTGCTCGGACCCTCGCCCGCCGAACGGATGGCCGTCGAGCTGGCCCGGGTGCGGGAGACGGAGCGGGCGCTGGCGGAGCGCAACCGGCTCGCAAGAGAGCTGCACGACTCGGTGGGCCACGCGCTGACCGTCACCACGCTGCAGGCGGGCGCGGCCGCCCGGGTGCTCGACAGCGATCCCGCGTTCGTCGCCCGTGCGCTCGACGCGATCGCCGAGGCGGGCCGGGGTGCTCTGGAAGACCTCGACCACGTCCTCGGGCTGCTGCGCGACGGTGCCGCCGGGGCGGACCGGGCGCCCCAACCCGACCTGGCCGATTTCGACGCCCTCCTGGCCGGTGCCCGGTCGGCGGGGGTGTCGGTGGACGTGGAGGTACGAGGATCGATAGACGCGGTGCCGCGTGCGGTCTCCCGTGAGGCGTACCGGATCGTCCAGGAGGGCCTCACGAACGCGTTGCGGCATGCTGGGCCGGTGCCGGTCACCGTCCGCGTCGTGGTGGGACCAGGCGTGCTCGAACTGGAGCTGACCAACCCTCTCGGCGCAGGCACCCGCGCCCGGCCGGGGGGCGGACGTGGGCTCGCCGGGATGCGCGAGCGCGTGCACGTCCTGCGCGGTGATCTGGTGGCGGGCGCGGGGGAGCGGGAATGGCGGGTGGCGGCACGGCTCCCGCTGCGGGGATCCGAGATGATGTCGCAATGATCAAGTTGCTCCTGGTGGACGACGAGGAGCTCGTGCGGACGGGTCTGCGCGCGATTCTCGACGCCGAACCGGACATCACCGTGGTGGGCGAGGCGCCCGACGGCGCGGAGGTGCCGGGCCTGGTGCGCAGGCTCACACCGGACGTGGTGCTGATGGACGTGCGGATGTCCGCGGTGGACGGGATCGCCGCCACCCGCCACCTGGTCACGAAACTCCCGAAGCCGCCGCGCGTGCTGGTACTCACGACGTTCGGCAACGACGGGCACGTCTACGACGCACTGCAGGCGGGCGCCACGGGCTTCCTGCTCAAGCGGGCGCGGCCGGCCGAGATCGTGCAGGCGGTGCGCATCGTCGCGAGCGGTGAGTCGCTGCTGTTCCCCGCGGCGGTGCGGGACCTGGTGGCCACCCGCGGGCGCAACGGCGGCGACGAGCTGCGTGGCGCGGGCCTGACCGAGCGGGAGGGCGAGGTGCTGCGTTGGATCGCACGCGGGCTCTCGAACGCCGAGATCGCCCGGGAGCTCATGGTGGGAGTCGAGACGGTCAAGACCCACGTCGGCAACGTCCTCGCCAAGCTGGGCGCGCGCGACCGCACCCAGGCGGTGGTCGCGGCCTACGAGTCGGGGTTCATCGACCCGCGCCGGCCCGTCGACGTCTGAGCGTCAGGGCAGTCTGAACGTCACGGCAGGGGCCCGGTGAGGTAGCGCTGCAGGTTGGGGGCCACCGCCGCGATCACCGTGGCGTGGTCGGCCGAGGCGAGCGGCTCCACCTTCAGCACGTACCGGACCACCGCGAGGCCCAGGATCTGGGAGCCGCACAGGCCTGCGCGCAGTGCGGCCTGGTCCGGCGCCACCGTCGACACGACCCGTGCGACGAGGACGCGCTCCACGAACTCGCGCAGGAGCCGGGCCGCGATGTCGTGGGTGGCCACGCTCTGCAGCAGAGCGGAGAGGGGAGCTCCGCCCGTGCCGTCCCACAGTTCCAGGAACCGCGCGATGATCCGCTCGGCGAGGTGGTCGGGATCACCGGGCACCACCTCGGCGAGGATCGTGGTGGGGTCCACCGGCAGCTCCAGGGCCGAGATGAACAGCGAGTCCTTCCCCCCGAACCAGTGGTTGACCATGGCGGGGTCCACGCCGGCGCGTTCGGCGATCACCCGCACGGTGGCTCCGTCGTAACCGCGCTCGGCGAACTCGACGCGAGCGGCGGCGAGCAGCTCGGCGCGGGTGTCGGCGCCGCCCGGTCTGCGCCCGCGTCGGCGCGGCACAGCGTCTCCCTGCGCTTCTCGCTGACCTGCTCTCACGGCCTCCGGCGGGGACGGCTCGTCGTCGGGTGCGCCCACGCTCCCATCCTTCCCCGACGGGCGGGATCGGGGTGACGCGGCTCTCGTGGTGCCCCGTCCGGGAGAGGTTGCCACAATGGGCCACATGACCGTCACCGCGCCTGCGCCCGCACTGGGTGCGGTCAGCCCCAGCCGAGAAGAGTTCCGCGAGCTGGCCGTCGGCCACCGGGTCATCCCGGTCACCAGGCGGCTGCTCGCCGACGACGAGACCCCGGTCGGGGTCTACCGCAAGCTGGCAGGCGACCGTCCCGGCACGTTCCTCTTCGAGTCCGCGGAGAACGGTCGCTCCTGGTCACGATGGTCGTTCGTCGGAGCGCGCAGCGCAGCCGCGCTGACTGCCGTCGACGGCGAGCTCGTCTGGACCGGTGAGGTCCCCGTCGGGCTCCCCACCTCGGGAGACCCCCTCGCCGCTCTGCGCACCGTGGTCGAGGAGCTGCGCAGCGAGCCGCTTCCCGGGCTGCCGCCCCTGACCGGCGGGATGGTCGGCTATCTCGGCTACGACGTGGTGCGGCGCCTCGAGCGGCTGCCCGAGCTCACCACCGATGACCTGCAGATTCCTGAGCTGATGATGCTGCTGGCCACCGACCTGGCCGCGGTCGACCACCACGAGGGCACCATCACCCTGATCGCCAACGCGATCAACTGGGACGCGAGCGACGAGCGGGTCGACGAGGCCTACGACGACGCCGTGGCGCGGCTCGACCGCATGACCACCGAGCTCGCCGCGCCCGCCGCGTCCACGGTGGCCGTCTACCGGCCTGCCCAGCCCTCCTACATTCGGCGCCGCACCCCGGAGCAGCACCACGCCGCCATCGAGACCGTGAAGGAGCAGATCCTCGACGGCGAGGCGTTCCAGGTGGTGATCTCGCAGCGCTTCGAGGCGGAGTGCCACGCCGACTCCCTCGACGTCTACCGCGTGCTGCGGGCCACCAACCCGAGCCCGTACATGTACCTGTTGCGCCTGGAGTCCGCGGCCACCCCCGACCAGCCGGCGCGGCGCTTCGACATCGTCGGGTCCAGCCCTGAGGCCCTGGTCACAGTGCGCGACGGGAAGGCGACCACCCACCCGATCGCCGGCACCCGGTGGCGTGGCGACACCGAGGAGGAGGACCTGCTCCTGGAGAAGGAGCTGCGCAATGACGAGAAGGAGCGGGCCGAGCACGTCATGCTCGTCGACCTGGGCCGCAACGACCTCGGCAAGGTGTGCTCGCCGGGCACGGTCAAGGTGCACAGCTTCTTCTCGGTCGAGCGCTACAGCCACGTGATGCACCTGGTCTCGACGGTCACCGGCACGCTGCGCAGCGACTGCATCGCCTTCGACGCCGTGCTCGCGTGCTTCCCCGCCGGCACGCTGTCGGGCGCGCCGAAGCCGCGTGCGTTGCAGATCATCGAGGAGCTGGAGCCCACCCGGCGCGGTCTCTACGGGGGCATCGTCGGCTACTTCGACTTCGCGGGCGACGCCGACACCGCCATCGCGATCCGCACCGCGCTCGTGCGCGACGGGATCGCCTACGTGCAGGCCGGGGGCGGGATCGTCGCCGACTCCGAGCCCGTGGCCGAAGACACCGAGAGCATCAACAAGGCGCGGGCCGTGCTGTCCGCGGTGGCGACCGCGGCGACGCTGGGGCAACCGCCCAGCCTCGCCGCCGCTCCGGACAGGACGCGGTGACCCAGACCCCCATCCGTAACCCGCGCGCGCTGCTGGTGGCGTGCGCAGGCCTGGCGGGTTCGGCCGCCCTGCTGTGGGGTGCGTCGGCCACGGTCTGGTTCCGCATCGCGGGCCCGCCCGGCCGGTCGGCCACGGAGTCCACCGGCGCACAGGTGGCTCCGTCGCTCACCGGTGTGGCGCTGCTGGCGCTGGCCGCAATCGCGGCTGTCGTGGCCACCGGCGGGCTGCTGCGCCGGGCCGTCGGCGCACTGTTGGCGCTGGTCGGGATCGTGGTCGGCGTGGTCGTGGTGCAGTCGATGCTGGTGCCGCCCTCCGGCTACGTCGCGCGTACGGCGGCGCCGCTTCTCGCCGTGGCAGGCGTCGTCGTCCTGCTGGTGGTCGGGGTGTTCGTTCTGCTGCGGGAGCCGAGGTTTCCGAGGTTCGGCGCGCGGTACGCCGCGCCCGGCGCCCGACGGGTCGAGACGGATCCGGATCGCGCGGCGTGGCAGGCGCTGGACGCCGGAGTGGACCCCACTGCCGACGTGCCCAGGAGCAGGGGGGACGATCCTGGCGACGGGGGTCGCACAAGGCCTGGCTAGCATGATTCGCGCCCGGCCTATCCGGAAAGGGGGACCAACGCCATGGAGCACGGCAGAGCGAGCGTCCTCGATTCCATCGTTGACGGCGTCAGGGCCGATCTTGCGGCACGGGAGGCGAAGGTCGACTTCGCCGAGATCAAGCAGCGTGCGGCCGCAGCTCCGCCGCCGCGTGACGTCATGGCGGCGTTTCGGGCGCCGGGCATCGGGGTGATCGCCGAGGTCAAGCGCCGCAGTCCGTCTCGGGGGGATCTGGCCGTGATCGCCGATCCGGCCGAGCTCGCCGCGTCCTACGCCGGGGGCGGGGCGCGCGTGATCAGCGTTCTCACCGAGGAGCGCCGCTTCGGCGGATCGCTCGCCGACCTGGCCGCCGTGCGTGCGGCGGTTGACGTCCCGGTGCTGCGCAAGGACTTCGTGGTGAGCCCGTACCAGGTGCACGAGGCGCGCGCTTACGGTGCCGACCTGGTGCTGCTGATCGTCGCGGCCCTGGAACAGAACGCGCTCGACTCGCTTCTGGACCGCGTCGAGTCGCTCGGTATGACGGCACTCGTCGAGGTGCACACCGAGGAGGAGGCCGACCGGGCTCTGGAGGCGGGCGCGAAGGTCATCGGGGTGAACGCGCGCAACCTCCACACGCTCGAGGTCGACCGGTCGATCTTCGGGCAGATCGCGCCCGGCCTGCCCAGCGACGTGCTGCGGGTGGCCGAGTCGGGCGTCCGCGGGCCGGGCGACCTGCTCACCTACGCCGGGTGGGGCGCCGACGCGGTCCTCGTCGGTGAGGGTCTGGTCACCAGCGGTGACCCCCGTGGGGCAGTGCGCAGCCTGGTAGCAGCGGGTTTCCACCCGTCCTGCTCCAGGATGGTTCGATAACAAGAATGACGCGCTAGCACCGATGCGGTAGCAAGGATGTCGTGTTGACGAGCAGTGGTTCGGGCACCACCAGTAAGGCCAGTGACGGTATCGCGACCCCGTCGGGTCACGAGCCGGATGAGCGTGGTCATTTCGGCCGTTATGGTGGCCGTTTCGTT
>NZ_JAKXMK010000071.1 GCF_022524485.1 Pseudonocardia alaniniphila | reverse complement strand
AGCCCGTCGCAGACCACGATGTACACATCGGCGACGCCGCGGTTGCGGACCTCGGTGAGCACCTGCAGCCAGTACTTCGCGCCCTCACCACCCTCGCCGGCCCAGATGCGCAGGATGTCGCGGTGCCCGTCCACGGTGACGCCGATGACCACCTAGAAGGGACGGAAGGTGTGCTGCCCGTCGCGCACCTTCACGTGGATCGCATCCACGAAGATCACCGGGTAGATCGCATCTAGCGGCCGGTTCTGCCACTCGGCCATCTCCTCGAGCACCTTGTCGGTAATCCTCGAGATCGTGTCCCGGGAGACCTTGGCCCCGTAGACCTCCTCGAAGTGAGCGGCCACCTCGCCGGTGGTCAGCCCGCGGGCGGTCAGCGAGAGCACGATCTCATCGATCCCGTCCAGGCGCCGTTGGCGCTTGCGCACGATCACCGGGTCAAAGCTGGCGTCCCGATCCCGAGGCACCTCGATCTGCACCGGCCCGATCTCGGTCAACACCGTCTTCGTCCGGGTGCCGTTGCGCGAGTTGCCCCCATCCCACCCGGTCCGGTCGTGACGCTCATAGCCCAGGTGCTCACACCAGCGGTCGACGTCCGTGGCAGTGGCCGCAGTGGTCGAGGACCACAGCCAGACCGGCTTAGGGTCACGGTGCCTGGCACGTGCTGGACTGCAGCCGGATGAGGGTGGCTTCGATGACCGGCCGCGCACCGTCGTGGTCGATCCAGCAGCGGCGGTGGGTCAGCCGGGGTTTGTCCGCCGCGCTGCTCGCGACCTGAGCGCCATCGGCGCAACCGCGCGCAGGCGCAGCGTGGAGACCACCACCGAGCTTAACGCAAGGGATACCGCGCGTTACAACGCGGCCGCAGGCGTGCTTCTAGTGGTGATCGCGCTGGCAGCGCTGTCTCCGGTGTTCGTGATTGCAGGGATGCCGATGGAGCTGCGCGAGTGCCCTCGGATAGACGCCCTAACCGCACGAGGAGCGAGTCGCGATATCCGGGCCAGCATGGGCTGCGTACACGACGGCTTCGCCCACGACCCTTTGATCCTCATCGCGGACGAAGAGCCGCGTTGGCCTTGTGACCGAAGGCCGCCGGTAATTAAGCCGCCCATGCTGGAGTAGTCGTAGCCGAGTTGGGCGTGCTCCTGCTCGTCGATGCCGGCGATCTCGGCCTTCTCGTCGATCCGGAAGCCGATCGTCTTCTTGATGACGAGCCCGATGACAAGCGCTAATGCGAACGAGTAGACCATCACGGCGCCTGCGGCGGCGGCTTGCCGGCCGAGCTGGGTGAAGCCGCCTCCGTACAAGAGGCCGTCCTCGCCCAGGGCGGCCGGGTTCACCGTTCTGGTGCCGAGGAGGCCGATCAGCAGTGTCCCGATGATGCCCCCGACCAAATGCACGCCGACCACGTCGAGCGAGTCGTCGAACCCGAACCGGTATTTCAGACCCACAGCCAGCGCGCACACCACACCGGAAGCCAGGCCGATGAGGACCCCGCCGAGGGGTGTCACGAAGGCGCAGCCGGGTGTGATCGCCACCAGTCCGGCGACCGCACCCGAAGCCGCACCCAGGGCGGTGGGTTTGCTGTCGCGGACCTGCTCGACCAGCAGCCACCCGAGGACCGCGGCGCAGGCCGCCACAGTGGTGTTGGTGAACGCGAGACCGGCCAGATCGGCCGCGCTGAGTGCTGAGCCGGCGTTGAAGCCGTACCAGCCGAACCACAACAGGCTGGCGCCGAGCAGGACAAAGGGCAGGTTGTGTGGACGGGGTGATTCGCGTGGCCAGCCGGTGCGGCGGCCGAGCACGATGGCGAGTGCGAGGGCTGCCGCACCGGCGTTGATGTGCACGGCGGTGCCGCCGGCGAAGTCCTCGGCCTTGAGAGTGTTGGCGATCCAGCCGCCGTGGAAGTCGGGACTGGTGAAGCCGTCCAAAGAGAACACCCAGTGCGCGACCGGGAAGTAGACAATGGTCGCCCACAGCGCCACGAACAACGTCCAGGACCAGAATCTCACCCGGTCCGGGATCGCGCCGGAGATCAGGGCCGGCGTGAGGACGGCGAACATCAGCTGGAACATCACGAACACCGTGGCCGGTAACGCGTCCGATCCGGGCCAGGGCACGGCCGGTGGTCCAGTGACGGCGACGCCGACGAAGTGACCGATCGTCTGACCCAGACCGGCGAAGGCGTTGTCACCCAGCAGGCCACCAACGGCGTCGTTGCCGAACGACCAGCTGTAGCCGAACAACACCCAGAGCACGCCGACCACTGCCAAGCAGATAAAATTCATCATCAACATGTTCAGGACGCTGTTGCTCCTGACCATGCCACTGTAGAAGAACGCGAGCCCTGGGGTCATCAGCATCACCAGCGCGGCGGCGGCGAGCACCCAGGCGGTATCGCCGGTGTTGAGCATTGTTCCCTCCTCCTGCACAAGCACATGTCTGACGTCTCTCCTGGAGAGCGGGGATCAGGAGACGGCGGCGGGCTTGTCGTCTGCGGGTGCGCGGGTGAGGAGCCGAGCCACGGCGGTGTGGCCTTCGCGGTCGGCATCGGTTGCCGGCGTTCCGCCCCAGCGGTCACGGGCGTGGGGGTTGGCGCCTTGTTGAAGCAGGTAGCGCACGACCTCGAGTTGACCTTCGGATGCCGCAAGATGGAGGGCTGTGCGGCCGTCGTAGTCGGAGGTGCTGGGGTCGATGCCAGTGGCGATGGTGCCGCGTACGTCGTCCAGGTCCCCTTGGCTCGCAGCCCAGCACAGGCGGACCACGCCGTCGGCAGTGGTTTCGTTCTTCCGTCGGCGTGGATCACGCTTACCGGATTCGTCGCCGCTGACCAGGCCGTCGTAGGCATGAAAATTGTATTTTTCAGTGAGCATCCGAGCGAATTTTATGCCGCGGACGGAGTTCCCAACTTCGTCGAGCCTGGGCGACCAGACGGCGATTCCCAGGATTTGTGGAACGACGATCAGGAGGGCCCCAGCGACCCCACTTTTGGCAGGAAGTCCAATGTGGAACGCGAATTCTCCGGAGTAGTCGTACATGCCGCACGAGGACATTAGGGAGAGGCATTTCTTCACGTTATCGGTACTGAAGAGGCGGGTCTCGGTCAGTGGTGCGACGCCTCCCGTAGCCAGTGCAGCGGCGGTGGCCGCGAGCGAGTCGGCGTCGATCTCGATTGAGCAGCACTGGAAATAGAACTCAAGCGTGTGTAGCAGGTCGGCGCCGGACGGAAACGCTTTTTTCTCGCGCATGAAGTAGCCCAGCGCGAAGTTCCGGTCCGCGCTGTCGCGCTCGGACAGGTAGACCGCGTTATTGAACCCGATCCGTCCGCCGCTAGCCAGACGCCGCCATGCGTCGGCTACGTAGTCGAACCGGTCGGCCATGTTGTCCGCGGGCCGGATCAGGGAGCTGCACATGATCGCCCCAGAGTTGATCATCGGATTGCGTGGGATGCCCTTGTCACTGAGGGACAGCTCATTGAAGCGCACGCCGCTGGGCTCGCAGCCGACGTGTCGATGCACGGTCGGCGCGCCGTGTTCCTCCAAGGCCAGCAGGTAGTTGATCGGTTTGCACACCGATTGCAGGCAGAAGTTGACGCTGTGGTCGCCCACCGAGAACCGCTGGCCGTCGGTGGTGCAGACCGCGATGGCCAACCGCTCCGGGTCAACCCTGCCCAACTGCGGTATGTAGTTCGCCACGGCCCCGGACCGCTCGTTCAGCAGCTCCTGATATATCGACTCGATATCCTGCACGAAACGCGGGAAGTCAGGGACTACCAGTTCCCCCCGGATGGCCCGACTGATGATGCCGCTGTTGCGCTGACAGATCGCGATGAACCTGTCCAGGTCAAGCCGGCCACTCTCCTGGCCCGGCGTGTCCAACGCGCTCCACGCATCCTGGATCCGCCGATCGTCCGCACAGATCCCGGCACGCCTCAGCCGGGTGAGCACCTCGAACGGCGAGATCCTCCCTTCCGAGTCCTGCGTGAACGAGTCGAAGAGCGCCTTGTAGGACCTCTGCTTGTCACTCAGTACCGGTGCGCCCGAGTCGGAAACTCCGACGGATCTCACTCGAGCGGACGCGGGCTGCGTCTTGCTCATTTCCACTCCTTTCGCGGGATCTCGGGATGAAGTAGTGATTACGCAGGCGTCCTCCGACGGATTGGCCAGGTGCGGTCGATCTGCCGACTGCATGGTGACTAACGGCGCCAAAACGCGCCAGTGTCGGCCCCGCGTGGCGCTGGATATCTTACACACGAACCCAGCCTGCCTGGCGAATTCTGGTTACGTAATGCCACTCGCCACTTATTAGCACGCCGTCGACGACTGGACGAGCCGTGTTGAATTCCGAAGCGGAGGCTTCCACTCGCAACGACACCATTTCCGTTACCAGACTAGCCGGCAGCCCAGCCCGGATCGGAAGGATCGCAGGTCCGGCCCATCGCCGGGGAAGCCGCTGCTGCTCGTCGAGAGCTACGCAAGGGAACGTAAACGTTTCTGCAGATCAAACCCTCGGTCCACAATCCGATCGAGGCCATGACGCGATTTATCGACGGCTCGAGATAGCGCTGCGAAACCCGTCATCCAAGAGCAAGGCCGCCGCACCGATATCGCGAATCGTCGCGCCAAGCCATCTTCGGGATGCGATACTTGACTCCGAGAGTGATGCAGATCAGATCTCAATGCTCCGTGATCCATTTTCTCCAAACTAGGCAATGTGAAGCCACTAGGAGTTCCCGTTCGGCTCGACGCAGTCGTCTTTGGCATGATATTTGACCATCGCCCGAAGGAGCGGCTATCTCGCGCTGAGATCGGTTTTCCTCACGGCATACCGCCATGACCGCCATGGCGCACGTGCAGGCCCGCCAAGTGGACGACACATGACATTAAGGATGCTTGTAATAGTTGCACCACTCTACTCGCCCGCAAGTCGCCGGGATCGACCGCAACACCGCACCAAACTAAGACCATGACGCCGATGATTTCGCGCCCATAAGGCTCCGACCGAACTCGTGCAAACCCCCGATTGCTTCTCCCTAGATGCTCCGTACTGGTCCGCGACTGCCGGTCCGCCTGTAGCTCGGAGGGCAAACTTCCGTGTGATGGCGACAACACGGAAGATGCTGCCACGGCGAATCCCCCGATCGCTCCAGCGTAGGTCCCTGGTTGCTTCCGAATCCCGGGGTCTCTGCAGTGGCCCATGCCGAATTATTCGCGATTCGAACTAAGCGCTCGTACTTCTCTTATCATACAAAATCCTGGCCACACCTGTATTCACGGTGAGCTTGGCTTAGTACTCCAGCCGCAGTTTGTGATCTTGGTGGTCCTAGTCTGTCGATCTTGTGATGGTGGAAGAGGATCTCGCGGCCTGGGCGAGTGGACTGGACGGGTTGTTCGCGCATGCCGCGGAGCGGTTCTTCCGGCCGGAGCCGCGGCGGCGGGCGCGGGCGTATGTGCGGGGTCTGTTGGCGCCCGTTGGCGGGCAAGAACGGGTGGACGCTGGCGGAGGTCGCTGGGGATGCGACCCCGGATGGGATGCAGCGGCTGCTGAACGCGGCGAACTCGGACGCAGATGGGGTGCGTGATGACCTGCGTGGCTATGTCGTGAAGCACCTCGGCGAGCCCGGCGGTGTCCTGATCGTGGATGAAACCGGGTTTCTGAAGAAGGGCCCGCAAGTCCGCCGGGGTGCAGCGCCAGTACTCGGGCACGGCCGGGCGGATCGAAAACTGGCAACTCGGAGTGTTTCTGGCCTACGCCACTGGCAAGGGCCGGACGTTGATCGACCGGGAGCTCTACCTGCCCAAGACGTGGACAGGTGACCGCGACCGCTGCCGCGAGGCGGCGGTGCCCGACTAGGTCGAGTTCGCCGCCAAAGCAGTGCTCGCCCAGGAAATGCTCGGCCGGGCCCTGGACGCCGATGTCCCCGCCTCCTGGGTCGCAGCGGACGAGGCCTACGGGCAGGACCACAAGTTCCGGACCTGGTGCGAACGACGCCGGATCGGCTACGTCGTGGCCGTGCCCCGCAGCCAGACCATCCCCGCTGCAGTCGGCTCCAGCCGCGCTGACTCCGCTGCTGCGGCAGCCCCGAGAACGCCTGGAAGCATCTCAGCTGCGCCGACGGGGCGCAGGGGCCGCGGGTGTTCGACTGGTCCGTCGGCTCCGTGTCGACCGGTGAGCACACCCCACCCGGCTGGGCCCGCTGGCTACTGGTCCGCCGCCAGATCCTGAGCCCCGACCAACTCGATGCCGGCAAACAACCGGAGCTGGCGTACTACCTGTGCGCCGGCCCGCCTGGCACGACTGACGAGGACCTCATCCGCGTGGCAGGCACGCGGCCTGGCCGCCGCACATCGGATAGCTGTCCCTGGCATGGGCGATGGCGGGCGCGAGCACCCGCGCCAGCGACAGCCGCCCGAACCGGTCGTGTGCGGCGCACCAGCTGTCGACGGCGCCGGGCACAGTCACCGCGGACAACGCGCCGCGCGGCGGGATCGTCCGGTGCCCTTGTGAGCGGTACCACTCGCGGGAGGCCGCGCGGGCCGCGCGGCCGCTTCCGTTGAGTGCGTGCACTCGCCGGCCGGCTCGTAGATGAGCTAGAACGCGTCCCCAACCGGGCCGGTCATGTGCGGGTAGACCACGCCGAGGGCGGCGTTGACGGCGACCGCGGCGTCCACAGCACTGCCGCTGTCCTCCAACACCCGCAGCCCAGTGGCCGATGTCACGACGCTCGTCACCGCCCTGCGACTCGCCCAGGGCACCCTTGCCGACCAGCTCGAACTCCGCCTGCTCTTCGAGCCTCAGGTCGCCCGGCTGGCCGAGCAACGGGCCCGATCCGCCGACCTCGACGTCCTCCGGCAAGCCGTGTCTCGCAAGGAGGAGCAGCTCGCCCGAGAGATTCCGTTCGTCGACGACGACAGCGCGTTCCACCTCGCGATCGCGGGCCACCACGAACGATCTGCTGGCCAAAATGATCGAGGGCATCCATGAACTGCTGCGCGACAGGCGGGAGCGGTCGTTGCGCGCTCCCGACGGCATGCAGCAGTCACTGGATGGGCACCACCGGATCCTGGACGCCATGTGCCGGCACGACGAGGAGGCCGCGCGCGAGGCAATGCACGGGCACCTGCTCGACGTCCAGCGGCTCAGCCTCCAGTCCGTTGAGCGACTCGGTTAGCAGAAAAGCGACTCGGCCAGGCAAGGCAATCAGGGGGCTGACCGGCCACTCCCCGACAGGCATCGAGCAGCCTGGAGGGACACCTGTGTCAGCACCCCTTCCCGAGGTCCCGGCCGGGCGAATGGAGCAGCTCGTCACCGAGCTCGGCCGGTTCGGCGCGCAGCCCGGCGGCAGCCTGATCCGGTCGTCTCGGCGATCACCGGCTGCTATGGCTCGACGTCACCGTGACCGGGCGGGCCGACCACGCCGGGGCGACGCCCAGTGGCCAGGCCTCGCGACATAGTTTCGCACGGCGCCGTGCGACAACGACCCGAAGATGATCAAGCGGTGGTCGTGCCATGTCACGGTGACACGCCGAACACCCGCACACACCGACCCGGACCTGGCCGCCCGAGGCTAAAGATCAAGATCCAGACCGCGTACCGGATGCTCGACGCCCGACACCTCCACAGAAACAACGTGCTCCGCCTCGACGGCTGACCTGCCGGCGCCGCGCGAACGACGCACTTGTGCACGTCGCCGTCCGAGCCGATGGAGCGGCAGGTCCTCCTGGAGTTGTCGGCACTATCTGACCGATCCACCCGAGGGTCCGAGCTCGTCGACGCGTTCCGCGAGCTCCCGGCCGGCCGAACACACCGTCGACAGGATCGTCACGACCGTCGTGTAGGCGAGATGGATCAACTCCTCCGGCTCGAGGTCACACCCGTGGGACAGCCAGTCCACGCACATCTCGTCCACCGCGCCCATGCAACCGCGCAACGCGACGCGCACCGGTGGCGCGGGTGGCTCACTCAAACCCAGCAACTCGCAGAGGAACTCTGTGCCCACCCGCCGACTCTGCTCGAAGATCTCATCGACCTCGGGATCCTGACCGCCGCGCCGCATCATTGCCAGCATCGTGAACGCGTGGTCGCGCCGGTACTCGATGTGCCTGCGCACGACCCCACGCAGCCACTGCTGCCTGCTGTCCTCGCCCTCGCGGCGGCGGTGCAGGTCGTCGACCTCCTGCTGCGCCCGCCGCAGGACCTCGAGATAAAGTCCGCGCTTGTCCTTGAAATGGTAGAACAACAACCCGTGCGCAACACCGGCCGCTTTGGCGATATCCGTGACGTAGATGTCGTCGTACGGCTTGCTCGCGAACAATTCTGCCGCTACGGCCACCAGAGCCGCGCCACGCTCACCACGCGCCGGAACCTCCGACCGAGAAGAACCCACTACCGCTGCCTCCCTCAGTGCCCGGCCACGATACCGCCGGCCGCAGGCCCGGAACCTCCCGCTGTCGCGGCCCGCCCACGCCCACAGACCGCCGATCCACCGGTGAGAACCGGTTCCTCCGTCCCGAGAGCCCCACGCCTCCGAGCCCCTCGGGGACGGCCCCGCACCCCGCGTCCGAGCGTGAGGCAACGAGACGATCGTCCCGGCGGGAACGTGCGCAGCGACGGTTTCAGCGCCGACCATTCCGGCCGGCAGATCGACCTCCGCAGCGCACAGTCCCGACATGCGCAGCTTGGCCGCCACAGCGTCGGCCACCTCGCTCTCCTCGACCATTCGATGCAGCGCTGCCCGTGAGACGACCTCTCGCTCCACCTCAGCCACGGGATACCCCGGCGCTCGGCTTCCAACTGAAAGTTGCGCTCCGTCCGCGGCCCCCGAACCGGATCGGAAGACAACGAGTTGACGTTGACGCCCGACGGGCCCACCTTATGGGCGACCGTCCTGGTCAAGCCGAGGACTTTCCTCTTAGACACGGTGTACGGGGATCAGCCCGGCGACTCCTTTCGCGGGCCGCTCGGAGACACGCTCGACAGGACCGTCCATCTCAGCCGGGACCGCGACCGTACAGTCGGCGTCCGCGACCGCAGCGGGGCGCCGCACAGGGTGCATGGCCGGCATCGGGTGCGAGGTGGCGCGCGGGCACGGGTCGTCCCAGCGCGTCACCTCGCGCTGTCACCTGTCACCTGTCGCCGGTCGCCTCACCAGGACCGTGTTCGTGGCGCGTGACGGCGGGCACGTGCCGATAGCCCGGGAGGATCACCTGCCGACCACGACCTCGCTGCACAATCGGCCGAGGCTCTCTACCTCGATCTCCACCACGTCGCCCGCACGCAGGTACTTCCCGGACCCCACGGCGGCACCGGCGGGCGTACCGGTGAGCACGAGATCACCGACCTCCAGCGGCACGGTCGCCGACACGGTCGCCAGCACCTCGGGGATGGAGAAGAGCATCTCGCTGGTCCGGCTGTCCTGCCGCAGCTCCCCGTTCACCCTGGTGGTGATCGCGAGGTCGAGCGGTAGGGCGAGCTCGTCCACGGTGACCAGAGCCGGGCCCGCAGCCTTGAAGGACGGGAAGATCTTGCCCCGGCGGACCTGGGCATCGTCGGTGATCACACCGTCGGTGAAGCCCTTCAGCTGGACGTCCCTGGCCGACACGTCGTTCGCCACTACCAGGCCGCCGACATGGCGCCAGCCGTCCTCGACCGGGATGTCCTGGCCGGCCCGCCCGACCACCACCGCCACCTCGGCCTCGTAGTCGACCTGGTCCGGCGCCTCGGCGGGCAACACGAGTGGCGCCGCCGGCCCCACCACCAGTCCCTCGAAGATCAGCTCGGAGGGGACGATGGTGAACAGCGCCGCCTCCGGGATCGGCATGCCGGCCTCGATCAGATGGTCGCGGTAGTTCGCACCGGCGATCACGATCTTTCCCGGCCGTGGCACCGGAGTCAGGGCATCGATGCCCGCGAGCGGGACGCGGTCGAGCACGCGCGCTGTGCTCGCCAGCTCGATGTCGTCCTCGAGAAGTGCCTTCACATCCGGGTGGGGCAGGTCGAGCAGCTCCAGCTCGTCCCCCACGCGTCGAGCAAGCCCTTGGGCCGTGCGATAGAGATACATCTACTCACCCTCCCGCGAGTGGTTGGACCACGCGCCGCGCCAGCCGCCACACACTGTCGTCGGAGCGGACGAAGTAGTCGTCGAGACGGGTCAGCGCCGCCACCGGCGGCACGACCGACGAGTCCGGTCCGAGGTTGAACAGCTGGAGCAGTGTCACCGCACGGGCGCGATCCGGGCCCTCCGTCCAGAAGTCGGTCTGGCCCGGAACGTGCACCCGCCGGATGTCGTCGTTGTCCCGGCTGCGCATCGCGGCTTCCAGTGCTTCGCCGCTGACCTCGGCCCCACCGAGCTCCATCACGGCGTCCTCGGTGTACGACGCCAGCACGCTCAGCGCCCGCTTCTCGTCGACCAGCCGCAACGAGGCGTTGACGATGTCCATACACGCAGCCCTCGCACGGAGGGCCTCCAGGGTGGGTTCGGCGCCGATCACCCGAGCCGCGCTCACCACGTCGGCCTGATCAGGTCCGATGCCGACTCACCTGCGCGCAGGCGATCCAGCATCTCCTCGGGGTCGAACTCCACTCCGATGGGGTTGCGCGCGAAGGACTCGGACTCCATGAACGCCGTGCCCTCGTCGACGGTGTCGAAGTTGTCGATCTGCAGCTCGATGGAGTTGCCATCGGGGTCGTTGTAGTAGATCGAGGTGGTCGTGCCGTGATTGATTTTCGAGGCGGGCAGCACGGACTCCTTCTTGAGCCGCTCGTAGGTGCCCAGCAGGTCCTCGAGGGTGTCGTAGGCGAAGGCGACGTGTGACAGGCCGTGGGCGGGAAGCTCCGCGACCTGCTGGGGTGTCAGGTCACCCACCGGCCGATCGGTCCCCGGCAGGCCGTCGGGGATGCCGCCCAGGTGCTCCTTCGCCATCGCCACGCCCTGCGGGTGGGCCAGCGCCACCCGGTGGTGCTCGTCGTCGTAGGTCATGAACACCGCGAACGGGTTCGCGTGCACCACCCGCGCACCGAGGACCGTTCCGTACCAATCACGCATCTGCTGGATCTGCCGCGTCCACAACACGACATGTGCCAGCTTCGCTGGTGAAACCACCTGAGCCACCTCTGATTCGATCTGTTATCCGGTTGGGTCTCGCCCATTCACACAGACAGAAGTCGTAGGACCAGCGCACCGACGGCGAGCAGCAGCAGCGCAGCGGGCGCCGTGAACTTCCAGTCACCGATCCGCGCGTGCGCGATCACGGCGCCGACGAAGTAGGCGGCCACGCCGATTCCGGCTGCCACCCCCAACGGCCACCAGAACAGGCCCACGACGAGCCCGATCGCACCGGCGATCTCCGCAACCGCCAGCAGCCACAGCTTGTCCTCGGGAAAGCCGACCTTCTGCATGGTCGCCATCTGCATCGGGTCCTTGACCAGCTTCCCGCGGCCCGACATCACCAACAGCAACGCCAGCACAGCCGAAACGATGATCGTGGCGATGAACATTCTGGTTCCTCAACTCGTGCACGGCCTGCCGGCCACGCGGAACGAACGGCCGCGCTCGGGCGAAACGGGGCCGTACTTCTCCTCGACGGGGACGTTCGTGGGCCCATGGCCACCTGATCATCGTGGCAACTGACTTGACTTCAGGTCAACTTCTGTGACGCACGGAACTCCCGCTCCCTGGGTGAGGAGGTCGGTGGCCGGCTCGGCTGGAGCGGCCGCGCGCACAACGCCAGCCAGGTGCGGAGTTCCCGGCCGCGATCCGGGCCATGGTCGACGTCGAGCCCGACACCTACACCTGGAACGCATTCCGTTCACGGCCGAGGACGTTCGGGATCCCCGGGCCGACCACAACAGGACAACCACAACGACTGCACCGCCTACCGCGACTCCGACATCAAGCGGACTCCGGCCGACCGACGGCAGCCGCAGAGGCAGCCCCGAGTGATCATGGCGTTCCGCAAGCTCGGCGGAGACCACCAAACAACCAAACTGGAAACAGTCACGAACACCAGCCGAAAATTGGTTCGCGCTCGCGTCGAGCACCCACTGTCACCTTTGACGCGCCGTTCCCATGCGGCCACGACTCAAGCGACTTCGATTATTCCACAAAATTAAACGCCCTTACCGCCCACTACTCGCGCGGGCTCGACTCTAACCATGCGCGGACAAAGACGAGCACCACGGCGCAAATGATGTTGCACGGGAAGGGCTCCGATCGAACCCGTGTAAACCCCCGGCCCGCCTCCCCGGGACCTGATCCAAACCCTGCGCCGACCTGCCACGCAGCCCCAAGGCAGCGATTGACGAGCGACGACGTCTCGCGACGTCGCGGAACGTCAACCACGTTTGTCGTGGTTTGCACCACGGCATGCCACGGCGAAGATCGTTAGGCTGGGCCTGGAAGTTAGCGGCGAGCTCGACACTGGAAGGCATTGCTCCCCACCAGCATCAATCCTACGGAGCAACCGGACGATCTCATCAACGGAGGAGCCAGATGATGCACGAGAAGTTGACCTTTCCGGCCACGCGAGGCCGGTGCCCGTTCGCGCCACCGACCGAAGTGGACCACATGCGCCGGGAGTCGCCGGTCCAGCGCGTCACACTCTGGGATGGTTCGAAGGCCTGGTTGGTCACCGGCCACGCGGAGGTCAGAGACGTCCTACGCGACCCGACATTCAGCTCCGAGCCCCACCACCCCGGCTTTCCCTGGATCAACCAAGGATTGAAATCGCAAAACACAGGAAATGTCCCATCGTTCATTCGAATGGACGGAGATCGCCACGCCCGACTGCGCCGGATACTGGCCGAAGACTTCACTCCTCGGCGAGCCGAAGCGTTACGTCCGGAAATCCAGCAGGCCGTGCACGAATGCCTGGACCACATCATCGAGCAGAGTTCGCCAGTCGACCTGATGACCGCGCTGGCCCTGCCGGTCCCGTCGTTAATCATCTGTCGCCTACTGGGTGCCCGCTATGAGGACCACCAGTTCTTCCAGGAACGCGCCGGCAAGCTGCTCCAAACCTTCGCCGAGCCCGGGGAGCTCGAACAGGCCAATCATGAGCTCCTCGGTTACCTGTCCGCGTTGGCCGACAGCAAGCGAGCAGAGCCCGATCACAGCATCGTCAGCCGGCTGGTCTCGAGTGGTGAACTGGCCGACTCGGAGATAGCCCGCCAGTGCATGTTCTTACTGATCGCCGGCCACGAGACCACGGCGAACCAGATCACCATGTCCACGCTCGCCCTGCTGCGTGCACCCGATCAGCTCGCCATGCTCCGCGCACAACCCGAATTGATCAGATCGACGGTGGAAGAGCTGCTGCGCTATGCCACGATCGTCCACAGCGGAGCACCGAGAGTGGCCACCCGCGATGTCCGGGTCGGCGAAGAAATCATCCAGTCCGGGGATGGGGTCCTTTGTGTACTGGATGCCGCGAACCACGACGAGCGGGCCTTCGATGCCCCAGGCGAACTGGACATCACGCGCCGTGGCCAGCCCCACGTCGCCTTCGGCTTCGGCACCCATCAGTGCCTGGGCCAGCACCTGGCGCGGGTAGAGCTGCACGTTGTCTTGGAGACCCTGCTACAGCGGCTCCCGCAACTGCGCCTGGGTGTCCCCTTCGAGCAACTCCGTTTCAAGGAGGACGGCGCGGTCTACGGCGTACGTCAGCTCCCGGTGCACTGGTGACGCTAAAGACCGGAGTGATCCGGGGTGAGAACCGGATCCCAAGGCGCAGAGATCGAGCGCTGTCCGTCCACTGTCGATGTCCCCGCGCTGTTCACGACGGTCGCATTGCTGCGTGAGCGGTCACGGTGAGGTCGCGTCCGGTGGTCTTCCCGACGTCGTAGCGGGGTGCGGGCCTGCGGTTCTTGGAGCCTGGTGGGCGTCCGGGTCCGGGTCTGGCGGGTTTGGGTGCGCTGGCCGGCAGGGCGGTGGTCGCGCGTAGGTTCGGCGAATCCGCGGCGGACCCGGGCCGTGGTAAGTCGGCCTGGTGGCGTGGGCTTCTCCCAGGGCTGGCGGAGGTCTTCGGCCAACGGTCGGGCGAGGCGGAGCTGGGTGTGCGCGGCGATCACCTTTGGGGTTCCAGAAGTCGGCCTGAGCCCGTGACCTGTGATGATCGGCGCTCTCCAGTGGCGGGCCATGCTTGTGGACGTGTCGTTACGCCTGCTCTACCTGATCTTCGACCGACTCCTGCACTGGCTGTCACTACTTTGCCGCGCCTCATCGTCTAAGGACATCGAACTCCTCGTCCTACGCCACGAGGTCGCCGTACTCCGCCGAACGAACCCGAGGCCGCGCCTGGACTGGGCCGACCGGGCCCTGTTCGCCGGGCCGATCCGACACCTCCCCACGGCGCTGCGCGGTCACCGCCTGGTCAGCCCGGCCACGGTCTTACGGTGGCACCGCCGCCTGGTGACCAGGAAATGGACCTACCCCCATCGCACCGGTCGTCCTCCCCTCGACGGCACGATCGTAGCGCTGATCGAACGGATGGCCCGAGAGAACCAGACCTGGGGATACCAGCGCATCCAGGGCGAGTTGCTCAAGCTCGGCCATCGCGTCGGAGCCTCGACCGTCCGCAGGACCCTCAAGCCGCGGCGGATACCGCCGGCGCCGCTTCGCTCGACCGACACGTCATGGCGACGATTCCTGTGGGCCCAGGCCTCGACCACGCTGTGTGCTCGACGAGGGCACCACCGCGATGGACGACCTCTTCCCACGCGACTCGCCAGACAGTCACTCAGATAGTCACTCAGCACGAAACCATGATCGAGAACCTGCGTTCCACGGCTTCACGCTCAGGCGAGGTACAAGCCCTCAAGCCCAGCCTTTCCGCAGGTAGAAACGCTGATGGGCGGCTCCCCCGACGTAGGGAACCGCCCATCGTGCCGTCGGGACGACAGGAT
>NZ_JAKXMK010000070.1 GCF_022524485.1 Pseudonocardia alaniniphila | reverse complement strand
TGACCTGCACCCACACATGATCAACACAGACCAGTGATCCCCTGCGGAGGCGCGCCGAGTTACGAGACATCGCTTAGGCTCGACGCGCATTCCTGCAGCCATGCGCAGACTTGACATTCGCCCCGTGAATGCCAATGTCGAGGATTGAGCGTACCGAGACGGCTCCAGATCACTGCGGATCGGACGGACCTACAGTGAAGGGCATGCAGTGTGGCCACAGAACCGTTGCCACGCCGAGCCTATAGCTTGGCGAGCCGCGGTAGCTCAGACCACTGTCGGCGCAGGAGGTCCCTCGGACACGCGGTGGGCAGCATGACACCGACGGCCTCGAGAGCTACCGTGCAGGTGTCGACGTCACACCCACGGGCACGTGACGGGTATTGCTCTATCGGCGTGCTCAATTCGATCTGACTGTTGTCGACCTGTTCCCTGAGCACCACCTGGCGACGCCGTTGCGGATGCCCCCAGGGGGTCTCGCCGCAGGCAGCCGCGTGACCGAAGGCCCCAGCATTCAACCGTGACACACACCCGCTACCAGCGCTGAGCAAACATCCGGCGCATCTCACGCGGCCGGACGACAAAGCAACCATTGCCGCAGTCACGCCAAGACGGGCACGACCCACCTGCTTGTCACGCAGCCTCGACAGCAGCGGATCCCCCACGTGTCCGCCCCTTCCTCCGATCGACACCGGCGGGTGCTCGCGCCGGCAGGCGAGAATCCATCCATCCCCGATAATATCGCCATAATCCATGCCGAGGGGCGGCGGATCAGAGTGGATTGCTACCCCTAGGCACTTTCGGTGTCAGGCGGGGTCAGGCGGGGATGTCGGCTGTGCCGCCGGGAAGCATCGCCCGTGCGGCGTGTACGAGGTCGAGGGATTCACGCAGCAGGGCGATCTTTCCGTCGCAGGCGACGAGTCGGCCGGCGTAGAGCTGCTGGTACCGCCGACCGTTCGCTAGGACGGTGTCTACCCTGTACTCGGCGAACACCTGGTCGGGGGTGTCGATGAGGATTTCGGTCTCTCCGAAAGCGAAATCGGGTGCGTTCTTCAGCAGATCCTCCAGGAAGCTGCGGATGGCTTCCGGCCCGGTCACTCCGCTCGGCAGGCCGAGGGATTCGAGGTACGGGAGTTCGAGGACACCGTCGTTAGTGAACAAGGCGGCGGCCTTCTCCGGCTCGCGGAAGCCGTCGAGGTAAGCGAGCAAGAGTTCACGCGCGTTCTTCATGAGCGGTTCGCTGCTTTCATCATCGATCGCGGACGGGTCACGGCTGTATGGCCGTGGCGGCGAGCGCCGCCAAGATGCTTTGTGTAGCTGCGACGGCGCAGACGTGGCAGCTAGAGGCCCGGGGTCGCCCGGACCGGTCCGGGTATAGCGGAGTTGTTGATCAGGCGTCCTCTGAATCGATGTACATAATCTTTCATATGTTCAATGCGAGAGTGAAGCGGCTCTGTCTTACCTGCCGCGGAAGTGGAGGCGAAGCGGTGTAAACCGACGGACACGACGAGGTCAACCGGGCCACGTTGCCGACCCGAGTGCCAGATGCCTCTCGACGGCTTGCCCGGCGTCGAGGCAACCAGCAGGCAGCTGTCCTCGGCCAGCAGACCCGTGGCGAGCCCCGTGGGCTTGCTGGTCATGCCGCTCGGGGATGGTCGCCCAGATCCCGCGTCGTCACAGGTATGCGCGGTTGGCACGGCTGGAGTACCCCTTGTCCGCCAGCACCCGCACCGGACGCGTCGCCGGGCGACCGGGCCGCCGCGGCGGCGGCGGAACTCGACACCATCCAGGACCTGCTCGAACATGGTGGTGTCGTCGACGTTGCCCCCGGTCAACACCACCGACAACGGGCGACCATGACCGTCGCAAGCGAGATGGAACCTTGGTAGAGGGTCCGTCCCGGGACCGCCCGATAGCATGATCATCTGTCTCGTCGTGCCCGCTGCAGGCCTCGTCCACCCCCCGAGGGGCGATGGGGTGGTGATGGCCTTGCAGGTGCAGGCGGCATGCTGGTGAGCGCGTCCGATAGGCCCTAACCACCGGTCTCGCTCCACACCATTTCTGAGAACGCTCCTCCTCTGGGCACATATCCGCAGGACCGCCGAAGGCAGGGACTCTACACTCACTTTCTTCACTCCCACCCACCGCTTCCAGCAGGTCATCAGACGCCAGCTTATGCATCAATGCCAAGGGCTAACGGATGCACGTTTACGGCGCAAATTAGGTGGCCAACCAATGCTCGCGCAAGAGCGGGCTGAACATCTTTGCGCGTTCCTCGGGGAAGAAAATTCTTGCGCCTTCCAGCTCAACCGGCTGACCCGCTCCCGGAATCGTGTCGGCCAACCAGTATGCCCATCGCACGGGGAAATAGACGTCATCTGTGCCCCAAACGATCAAGGTTCGGGCGTTCAATTGACGCAGCTGCGGCTCGACGGCAACCGTGTGGCGATTATCGAACGCTGCGATGAAACGCTCTAGGTCATGCGTGCGTTGTTCATTGCGCACAAACGGTCGCAGATAGACCTCGATGTCTGCGTCCGAGATGGTGCCGGCTTGTTCGTACGCTGGCCCAAGTGCCTCTGGCGAGCGGTAGAGCGACTTGTCAGCCAGCATTGCCTTCAAAGTACTGCCCAGTTCGCCGGATGCGGCCATGGCCATGAACGGTTTAAATGCCTCAGGTGGCCAGTTGTCATAGGTGTCACAGTTGGTGAGGGTCAAGGTCCGCACCCGATGAGGATTGCGGGCTGCAAAGATCTGCGCGATGGCGCCGCCGCCAGCGTTGCCAATCAGATCGACCTTGTCGATTTGCAAGGCGTCGAGCGCCTCTTTGAGCATGGAAGCATTGGTAGTGACGGAGACGTCCCGACCCGGATCGATCTCGGTGTCGCCATGAGCGAGGAGGTCCACCGCGATGCAACGGCGGACGTCGGCCAGCTCCTCTAAGTGATAGCGCCACAGATGCTTGTTTAGAAGCACGCCATGGACAAACAACGCCACCGGCCCAGAGCCAGTTTCGACGTAGCTGATGCGACCCGAGGTAGTCTTGATACTGCGGGTAGTTAAGGTAAATTGCTGGCCGCTCACAGGTCCCCCAAGAATTCCGTGGATCCATCTGGACGGTAGTGCTCCATTTTCCAGATCTCGATCATGTGCCTCCTCCCCTTCAGGCCAAGTTCGTCATCTCACGCTACTCAGGGGAAGTCGGCAGTGCTGTCAGAATCTTTAGCTGTGACAGAGTTAACGAATCCGAGCTGAGCGTCGGAACGCTGACGGCGTCTGGCCGTATGCTTGCTTGAACGCAGCACTGAAGTGGCTATGGCTAGAGAACCCGAGCTCAAACGCCAGGTCTGCTAGTTTGTCGTGGTCCCCGAGCAGGTCAAGCGCTCGGGCCAACCTCAGTTGCAGTTGATATCGATAGAGCGGTATGCCTTCGAACTGTTGGAACACCTGGGTGAGATAGACCGGCGAGACACCAACCTCGACAGCGATTTCTGCCAGCGTCCACCGCCGACCCAGGTCTGACGCGAGGACCAACTTTGCACGATCCACCAACCTCTGGCGACCGAGGCTGCCGTTCGTGGCGCGACGAGTGCGCTCGCCAAGCGCACGACGCAGCAGCGCGATTGTCAGGCTTTCAGCTTCAAGGGTCTCGCCCGCACCGCGGTTCAGGCTGTGGCGCAGTGACGCCATGAGCGTCTGAGCATTCGCATCGATGCGCAAGCGCGACCGATTAAACGCCGCCTGCCCGTTGGTGCGCAGATATTCCTTCGGCGCCAGCTCGAACAGCGTAGCCGCACTGATCCAGATTGATAAACTGGCATCTCCACCTTCAACGGGATGGCTGATCTGGTAGGGCTCGTCCTCGTTGATGAAGATTGTCTGGTTCGCTTCTGCGATAGCTTCTGTTCGGCCCACGTGGTGCACGTAAACACCTCGATAAGGGAAGACCACGTGTGTTGCCGGAACGCATTCCTCTGCAGCCTTGCGCTTGTGCACGCCTGGGCATATCACGTCCCACACGCCCACCGTTCCAGTGATCAACAAGGGATGCGCATCAAATTCTGCCATGGCGAGACGTCTCCTACTCCGTATTGTTTCTCCTGACATGACAGGGCCGCGCAATCTGGCCTATGGTGGACTCTACCCCTCGCCATCGTAAGCTCTGGCATGCACCGAATATCGTGTGGCGCGTCACGACGCTTCGCGGCCCGGCGAACAGGGGCATGATTGAGCTGTGATCTGCTGATCTCCGCTCCCTGCGCGGCAGCAGTTCGTCGTGCCATGCATCCAGCAGCGCCACCTGCGCGCCTGTCACTCGATCCTTGAGCGCCTACTACCAATGATCAAGTTCGATGGGCAGCCAGAAGCACCGATCCCGTCCGCATCAGCGGCTGTGTCACAATCTTTGTGATCCGGACGCTGCCGAGGTAGGTGAAACACAACATTTCATAAGAAGGGAGATTGGCGGCATGCGCAGAGCCGAGCGGCGGTGGCCAAGGACGACTCACGAACGGCATGCGTAGACCGCGTTCTCGAAGTTGGCGTATAGCTCGAGTGCCCCGGGGGAGACGAACGGAAGGAAGCTGCTATAGATCGATGCGCATATACCGCTGGTGCGGTCGATCCAGAAGTAGGTGTTGCATATCCCCGCCCAGGCCCCGGACCAGGCTCTGCGTGCGCCCGGCACGTCCTGACTGTTCAGCAGCAGCCCGTAGCCCCACTTGTGACCGGGGCCGGCGTTGAACGCGCAAGTTACAGCCGGGTCGGCGCTGAGCAGCTCGGCCGGGAAGTCCAGGTCGCCAATCTGATTGGTAAAGGCTGCCTCGACGGTCTCCGAGGAAAGGATCCGCTCGCCCTCCAGCTCGCCGCCGCACAGCAAGGCCTGTTCGAAGCGGATGTAGTCGGTAGGTGTCGAGTACAGGCCGTGTCCACCGGAGCGCCACTCCGGCTGGTTGAGTTCCTCGAGCACAGCCCACTTGCCATTCTCACCTTTCAGGTGGATCGGGGCAGCTTTAGCACGCTGAGCGTCGTTCGGCAAGAATGTGGTATTGGGCATGCCCAGCGGGCCAGTGATGCCTTCCTCGATGGCTACGTCCAGCGTCGTACCGCCGACTACCTCGACGACCCTGCCTAGCCAGTCGGTGTTGATGCCATATATATAGCGAGTGCCCGGATCGGCCAGCAGCGGGGCGTTGAACACGCCCAGGAGACCGGAAGCCACCAGCGGGTTGCCAGTGACCCGCTCCCACCGCGACATCTCCTCGCTCCAAAAGCTATAGCCCAATCCTGAGGTGTGCGTGATCAGGTGCTTGACCGTGGCCTGACTGGCCGCTGGGCGCATCCGGGGGGTGTCGCCGTCGAAACCGACCAGGACCTGGCGCTCAGCGAACTCGGGGAGGTACTCATCGACCGGTGCCGCCAGGTCGATCTTCCCCTGCTCGACCAACTGTAGAGCAGCTACGGTGGTCACCATCTTGGTCATCGACATAATCCGGAATTGTGTGTCAACTGCGACCGAGTCGGCGCCGTCTGCCTGCTTGGGACCGGCCGCGCCCCGGTAGATGATGCCGTCCGCATCGGCCGCGATCGCCGCCACGTTGGGTACCGCGCCGCTGCGCACCGCATCGCGAAGCAGCTTGTCAATGGATGATTCGTCCATTTGCCCTCCTGTTGACGTCGACCATCGAGCGACCTGCGCCGATTGACGAATAATCGCGGCAGTCTGGAAGGTGATTCAATGTCCATTGCAGGACGCGTCCACCCCCGAGGGACGCCTGCGCGGGGCTGGTATCGTGAATGCGAGCGATATCTCCGCGGCGCCACATCAATGCCTGCACACCATAAAAGAAATCGCGCATGACCTGCCCTCACTCTCAGAACAATATTTGGACGCCGCCCCTGGTCGCGTTGATATTTGGCGCCCGCACGCCAGGCGCTACGACTGGAAAGGCGGGCACAGTGCGAGAGAATCAGTCCCGAGTTCCCAATCAAGTTGCCGGACACGCCATCTCTGCATCGGCAGTCGATGCAACCGCGTGTGTTGAAGGTATCAAGCGTGTCTCGATCATGGCCCCTCATCGGCAAGGCAAGCTCGATCTTCTTGGCCGAGCATCGAGACTGCCGTCGCCCCGCCGTCGATAAGTTCGCCGTCAGAGGCACGCTGGGTGCGGTATTCGACCATCAAGTCACCGGGCACGTCATATCACCACTCAGCGCGTGACCGAGTGATAGCCGCCATCCGACCCACCATCACGACATAGTGCTTGAGTGTGATCTTCGTCCGCGATTCGTGCGGGCGGCATAGAACTTTGTCGCGATTTTCAGCCATGTAACGGACGCTACCGACTAGACCGCCGCCGCGCTGTCAGAATCTTTAGTCGCACATCTACGGGCATATCCTCCGAACTGGCGGAAGTGGGGCCGGACGAGAGGCCACGGTCACCGCCTCCCGTTCACCACCATAAATGGGAACCCGCGTCGACTGATCGGACTACCCAGGATCTTCCTCATATATACATAGACAACGCCTAAACCGCTAGCAGGTCCTCCCGCCGGCCAACGATGCGGCATCGGCCTGCTGAGCTGAGACCGAACGCCGCCCGGCAGCGGATTGGACAGGCCTTCGCAAACGGCGAAGCGCTGGCCATGGCTGACAGAGGGCGCAGATCGTTAATAATGTCCGCTTGATCACCGCAGCCGACACTGACTGCTGCTCACGTGGCGTCGACCGAAGCCGTCCCGCCCCAGGCCACTGGCCGTGGAGGTCACGGGGGAAGCGGCCGACCGTTGCCGCATTCCCCGGATCTGACACTAAACCTGACGCCAGGTCCCCTCGCTGGAGGCAATCCTCGTCGCCCCCTCCCCTAAACACTCGCCTGATCGCCTGGCTACCTTTTTGATCAACCCCGGTAAGTGCATGCAGGCCACCAGTCGCAGTATGACGCGTTGCCCCTGTCGCTTGCATGATCATGGAGGGTGTTGTCGCCGCGACCGGAGGGCGCCAACGACCGCTGATAGGACGTGTCTCGCTTGTGGTCAGCTCGTGACGTGGGCTGCCGGTGCGGGTGCTCGTGGTCGGCCTACCGCGACGAGGAGGGAGCGGAGGTTGCCTGATCCTGATCACCATCCGAGTGGGTTTGCGGTGTTCTGCGGGCTGGCCGTTGGCAAGTCCGAGCAAATTTGCACCTTTCGCGACATACTGTACCTTCTTTCCGGTCGCTAATTGCGATCTTCCCGGCCCGGGATCTACTATTCGATCATGAAGGATAACACGATCACTCTTCCCGTTACCGAGCCGGCGACTGGGCGAGATCTGCTGCGTCAAGTGATCTCGCTGCGGCCAACTCCGATCACATTGGATCCTATGGGATTCCGCCAGTTCATGCGTTACGACGACGTGAGTAGACTGCTGCACGACCATCGGCTGCGCAACTACGGTATCGATATCCTTACCCATGGGGGAATCACCGAGGGGCCGTTGTACGAGTTGTTCAGAAATCTCATGTTCAACAATGAGGGTGATCGGCACGACCGCTTGCGACGGCTCGTGTCTAAGGCGTTCGCGCCGCGCACGGTCAAAACATTACTTCCTACCATGCAGGCCTTCGTCGACGAACGCACCGCGGTCATGGTAGAGCGAGGTGCAAGTGAGATCGTCAGCGACTTGGCGCAGCCACTCTCGATTACCGCGCCGTGCGACGTGCTCGGAGTTCCGCGGTCGGACATTCCGATATTCGAGAGATGGGTACAAGATCTCGGACTGGCGTTCGGCTTCATGTCACCCAACGAGATCGACAACGCTCACGTCGCCGTGCGCCAGCTTATTGAGTACGTGGACACGCTCATCGCCGGACGGCGAGCCCGGCCGGCCGACGATCTGATCACAGCACTCGTCCACGTCGAGGAGGCAGGTGACCGACTGACGTACGACGAGCTCCAGGCAATGATCGCGAACATCCTGTTCGGTGGCTACCACGCCACGTACCACCAGATCTCGCTGGCGGTGATGAACCTGCTCGAGCATCCCAACTTCGCATCCCAAGTGGCCCACACCTCGGAACGGCTCAGCGCAGCCGTCGAAGAGCTCCTCCGTTGCGACCCGGCCGCCCCGCGCGCGGTACGTGTAGCGCTCACTCCTGTCGAGCTGGACCACACGACGATCCCTGAGGGAGAGCTCATCATGCTTAGCATCGTGGCGGCCAACCGCGACCCGGACGTGTGGGACGAACCGGATACCTTAACCCTCGACCGACCGCGCGCCGCGCGTCATCTCGCGTTCGGGCACGGCATTCACCATTGCCTCGGGGCGGCACTGGCACGCATGCAGATCGAGCAGACCGTCCGAGCGGTCGCTGACCATCTTTCGGGTTGGCGGCTCGCCGTCCCCGTTGATGAGCTTGACTGGTCCCCGGCTAGAGCCGCCTTCCGGGGCGTGGTGGCACTGCCGATCGTCGCGGGTTAGTGGCCGGCCAGGTACTCGGGTTCGGTTCGCTCAGCACTCAGAGCGGCGTTGATGACGTCACCGAACAAGCAACGGTGCCCGGGTCGACCTTGCCGCCTGGGCGTTTGGGCAGCTTCTCTGAGGCCATCACCGCGATCGCCTCGTAACGTCTTTTGGGGACACCACCTCGCCGAGCAGCTGTGCAGCTCGGCGATGGATGGCCACTCCGGCCTCGAGTTCGGCGATGCGTTTGCGCGCCGCGGTCAGCTCGGCGTTCTCGGTGCTGGTCGTGCCCGGAAGCTGGCCGGTATCGATCAGCTCCTGGCGCCGCCACACGTAGATCCCTGATATCGAGATCAGCGGCGACCTGAGCGACGGGACGGCCCGCAGCAACCAGGTCGAGGACCTTGCGGCGGAACTCGGCGGGATACCTCTTCGGCACGGAACTGGCGATCCTCTCGGGCCAGAGGACCGTGATCATCCAGTAAACCGACTCCAGGGAACCCGCGGCACATCAAAGTCTCCGGACACCCCGGGGCGGTTCAGTCGTGGGCATTGGGTGCGGCGCCACTTTGCCTCGTCGACGACCAGCATCAACGCGTTGGGACTGAGGACGGACGGCGTCGGCGGCTGCCCGTCACGCGAGTGACGCCGCCTTGTGCAACGGCGGGATCAACAGCACGCACAGACTGGCGATCGCGACGGCCACCGACGCCGTCGATCGCGCCCGCAACGGAGTCATCGAGGACCGTTCCGAAAGCCGGACCCGGATTCACGATCGGCACGCCGGCCGCGGCCAGCACCCGGCGGATCGGCTCGACCCCGAACTCGCCACGGTGCGCGTCGATATAGTCGATCACCTGTTGCCGCGGCGGTCGAGCTCCGCCCCGAAGAAAGCCGCTGCGGACTTGAGGATGTCGTTGGCCCGGCGCAGCTCACGGACCTCACGCTCCAGCTCCTTGATCCGCGCCGCCTCGCTACTCGGCACACCAGTCCGCAAACCGGCGTCGACCTCTGTCTGCCGCACGTAGTGCCGCAACGCCTCCGGATGCACACCCAGCTGCTTGGCCACCCGCGACAACACACCGCGGTCCTCCGGATCCTGCACACGCAGCTCCAACACCATCCGCACCCCGCGCTCCATCAACTCCAGCGGGTACTTCCTCGGCGCCGCCATAGCTCTGATCCTTCCCAGCTTCAGAGCCTCCACCCGAGCCGGGGCGGTTCACTCCGACATCAGCGGCCTTGAGCGCATCCAAGACGTCGAGCAGGACAGATTGGTCCAGGGCCGTCGAGTGGCACCTCTCAACGACTTCCTTGGCGGGTTCCTGCAGCGTCACGCGATGGCCCTCCCACGCGCTCAGGCACGCCGAACGGCCAGGAGTTACACCACCAGCGGGCATATGACCGGGCCGCCCGGTTCCTGCGCGGCCGGCACTCGCACCCGATGCCGGGTTACCTGGACCGTGGTTGGGCCGCGGTACTCGGCCACCGGAACTCGAGATAACCGAGATTCCCCAGCCAATGCGGATCAAATTAGAGCGCGTCATGCCGGGTTTCGAAACCTGCGAAGCCCAGTGGATACGGTGGTATTCGAACCCGCGCTGGGCTTCGTCCGTCGTCAGGACGCACCAGGGCAAGTTCGGTCCGGGGGTAGCGCCAGAGGAAGGCGTGGGGGTTCGGCGTTCTGGTCGGCCCCTGCGATCCAGTAGGCGCTTGTCGTGTTCCGGGCTTGGCGTTCTGCGTGCTGGATCTGGCACAGCAGGTCACGGCGTGCGCGTCGTAACTCATGCCCCTGACGAAGACGGTCGCGATAGCGGATGCGCGGGGCGACAGCAATGTTGCCTATACGGTCGTCCGTCAGTCGCTCGGTCCGACCATCACGGAATCCAATGGCGGCGGTGCTTTCGCCGAGGATTGCCAGCTCCAGCCACTCCCCCACTTCGGAGCAGCAACACTGTCGACGAAGGGCGACCTGGGGTTCGAGGTCAGCTGGCGAGACACCGTGGCGATCGCGTCGGACAGGAGCGCAGGGAGGCCGTCGGGGTCCTCGAGCGTGTTGGTCAATACAGTCAACGCCCCCTCGAGAGCTCCACGTGGGACGCCGGCCTTGGCTTCGAAGCTCGGGCGTCCTGCGAACGCTGACGACCAGGTACTTGCGCGAGCAGGCGGTCGAGCGTAGGCACGGTCGTTGGTGCGTCCGACCGGGTATGGAGGTGTCGGATGGGGACGGATGGGCCCCTGTCGGGCCGGGATCCGCCCGCTCGGGCCGAGGTACTGCTGCACGAGAGCGCGCGCACGCGGGTGACTCGGCTGTCCCTCCCGCAGGGCGCCGCCGTTGTCCGCAAGGAGCCGCTAGGGCCAGACGCGCAGCGGCGACTGCGGCACGAGATGGGAATCCTGGAGCGGCTGCGCGGGGTTCCAGGGTTGGCGCAGTTGCACGAAGCGCCGCGGTACCCGGACTCAATCGTGCTGGCTGATGCCGGTGAGACGACCCTGGCCGGGCTGGCCAAGCCACTGGCCGTCGACGAGCTGATCCCGCTGGCGAGCAAGCTGGCTCGGGCGGTGGCGGGAATGCACCGCCGCGGAATACTGCACCGGGATATCACCCCGGCCAACATCGTCATCTCCAGCGCCGGTGCCCCGTGCCTGGTGGACTTCGCGTTGGCGACCTCGTTCGCCGAGATCCGCCCCGAGTTCACCCACCACACCGAGATCGTCGGAACGCTCGCCTACCTCGCCCCCGAGCAGACCGGGCGCACCGGCCTGTCGGTGGACCAACGGGCCGATCTTTACGCCCTGGGTGCGAGCGTGTACGAGCTGGCGACGGGCGATCCTCCGTTCGGTTCCGGCGACCCTCTGCGCCTCACGCACGATCACCTGGCGCGGGTGCCGGTGGCGCCGGCGGAGGTGAACTCGGCCCTGCCCACCTCATTGTCCGAGATCGTCATGCGACTGCTGGAGAAGGAACCCGACCACCGCTACCAAACCGCGGAGGGCCTGGTTTACGACCTGGAACAGGTGCGCGACACGCAGGCACGTCCGGCAGCGGCTCGGGTCCGTATCGGCGAGCACGATGTTCCGCTGCGGTTGCTGCCGCCGTCGCGGCTGGTGGGGCGCGATGCCGAGCTGGCCGCGCTGGAGGCAGCATTCAAGGAGACGCTGACGGGCCGCTGCCGGGGGGTGCTGGTCGGCGGCGCGCCGGGGGTGGGCAAGACGGCGCTGGTCGATCAGCTGCGGCCGGTGGTAACCGGCGGGGACGGCTGGTTCGTGGCCGGCAAGTTTGACCAGTACCGACAGGATCTGGAGTTCAACGCGGGTTTCCAGGCTTTTTGCGCGTTGGGTCGGCTCTTGCTGGCCGAGCCGGAGGACAAGCTGGCCGAGGTCCGCGAACAAGTCATCGAAGCGCTCGGCCCGAACGCGGGTCTGCTGGCCGCGGTCGTGCCGGAGTTCGCCGCGCTGCTGGAGGTGGCCCCCGATGCGGGGGATCCGCTGACCGCGCAGGCGCGGACGCAGCGAGGCGCTGTGCAGGTGCTGCGGGCGGTGGCGTCGCGGAAACGGCCGGTGCTGGTGTTTCTCGATGATCTGCAGTGGGGCGGGCGCACCCCGCTCGGCTTCGTCGATCTCGTGCTGTCCGAGGAACCAGTCGAGGGCCTGCTGCTGGTGGGCGCCTATCGCGACGTCGAGGTGGACGCGACGCATCCGCTGGCGGCCCTGCTGTCGCGATCTCGCGACAAGGCCGGGGTGCGGCTCCTGCAGCTGGAGAACCTGTCCGCACCCAGTCTGGTCACCATGGTGGCGGAGATGCTGCACGTGGACCGGGCCGCGGTGGCAGGCCTGGCAGAGGTGATCAACGAGCACACGTCCGGCAACCCGCACGAGACGGTGGAGCTGCTCAACGCGCTGCGCCGCGAGGGCGTTCTGGCCATGACGGGCGCCGGGTGGCAGTGGGACGACGCTGCCGCGCGGGCTCGTCTGGGCCAGTCCGAGGTGCCTGGGCTGCTGGCGGCGCGGGTCGCGACCATGCCGGCGCCGTCCCGGGCGATGGTCGAGGCGATGGCGTGCCTGGGCGGGCGGGTCGAGGCAAGCCTGCTGCAGACCGCCACCGCCGCACAGGCGGGCGTGGTGGACCAGCACCTGGCAGCCGCGCTCGACGAAGGTGTCCTGGTGGTCGAGCCCGGGCTGCGCGAGACCATGCGGTTCCGCCACGACCGGACCCGCGAGGTCATCCTGGATGGGCTGGATCCGCAGCGGCGACGCGCACTGCAGCTGGCAATGGCCCGGCAGCTGGCCGAGGTGCCGGAGCTGTACGCGGTCGCAGCCGAGCAGTACCTGACGGTGATCGACGCCGTCACCGATACGGCGGAGCGCCACCTGGTGGTGGGGCTGCTGCGCCGCGCCGCCGACCAAGCGGCGTTGATCGGCGAATACTTCCGGGTGAATGCGCTGCTGGTCGCCGCGTTACCGCTGATCGAGCGGGGAGACACCGCGACGCTGATCGCGGTGCACACCGGCCGCCACGCCGCCCTGTACAGCCTAGGGCGCCTCGAGGAGGCAGACGAGGAGTACCGCACCCTCGAACAGCTGTGTCCCAACACGATCCAACGGGCCGACGCGACGGCCCTACAAATGCGCAGCCTGACCCACCGCAAACGCTTCACGGAAGCCATCGCTTTGGGCCTGGAGTCGCTGTACGAGTGCGGCATCGCCGTTCCGGCGGCGGACCGGCTCGGTCAGGAGCTCGACCACCAGTTCGAGTATCTGTACCAGTGGCTGGACACCGACGCCGCCGGTGATTCCACCCGCCCCGAGATCACCGACCCGACGCTGCTCGCCGCGACCCGCCTGATCGACGCGATCCTGCCGGCCGGCTACTTCGTCGCCGACCACGCCTTGCAGGCCTGGCTGAGCCTGGAAACGCTGCGGATCTGGATCGAGCACGGACCCGGACGTACCCTGATCAACCCCGCCTGCTTCGCCTCCTTCCACGCCGTAGCACAGCGCGGCGACAGCACCGCCGGATACCGGTCAGTACGGCGGCTCCTGGCGTTGGGCGAGGCCCGCGGCTACGAGCCCGAGACCTCGCAAGCACGCTTCATGTTCGCAGTCATCAGCTGCTGGTTCGAGCCCATCGAGAACGGTGTCCACGCCGCTCTGCGCGCCCGCCAAGGACTCATCGCGGGGGGCGACCTGGCCCAGGGCGGCTACACCCATCTCCTGAGCGTGTACTACCTGCTGGACTGCGCGCCAACCCTCGACCACCTCGTCGACCAGGTGGAGGCGGGCGTTACCTTCCTCCGCCGTATCGGCAACGAACAGATCGGCCAGGCACTCGACGGCTACCGGTGGCTGGCCGGTGTGCTGCGCGGCGCAGGCTCGGACGCTATCGGTGCGGCGGATCCCACCGACAGATACGCCAACAACCCGCTCGCGCTTCTCCACGCGCATCTCAACCGGGCGATCGCCGCCGCCATCTTCGGCGATCCGGCTGCCCTCACGCGGCACACCGCAGCGGCGACGCCGCTGATGCCGGCCGTCCTCGGCCAGTACTCGTCCGCCGTGGCCCGACTGCTGCGCGGGTTGGCTCTTGCTGGGCAGGCCCGCGGAACGGACGGTGCCGAGCGCGGCAGCCTGCTGTGGGGTCTGGACGAGGTGACGCGGTGGCTGGCCGCGCGCGGTGCGGACACGCCGGCCAACTTTCTGCATCTGCTGCGGTTGCTGGAGGCCGAGCGGGCATGGGCCGTGGGTGATCTCCGGGCCGCCGAGCTGGCCTTCGACGCCGCCCGCCACGAGGTCGCCGACCGCGCACGGCCCTGGCACCGAGCCCTGATCACCGAACACGCCGCCCGCTTCTACCTGGCCCGCGGCCTCGAACACGCCGGCCGCGACCTGCTCGCCCAGGCCCGCCAGCACTATGTCGCCTGGGGCGCGAGCGCCAAAGTCGACCAACTCGACTGGGCCTACCCCACCCTTCGGCCACACGCCGACGCGGCAGCCGGGCAGGACGGTGACCAGCCCGCTGATCTGCTGCATCACCACGGCACCGTCACCACCGGCACACTCGACCTGCTGGGCATCCTGTCCGCCTCACAAGCCTTGAGCTCCGAGACCACCATCGACCGCCTGCACGCCCGCGTCGTCGAGGTACTGAGCGAGATGACCGGCGCCACCGGCGTGCACCTGCTGCTGTGGAACACCGAGCGCAACGACTGGCTGCTCCCCACACCCGACACCAAGGCCTCCCAGATCACGGGCACCGCCGAGGACCATGCGGTGCCGCTGTCGGTGCTGCGCTACGTGCAACGCACCGGCGAACCGCTGGTGGTCCCCGACGCCACCGGCGACGACCGCTTCGCCCGTGACCCCTACTTCGCCGACCTGGACTGCTGCTCGCTGCTGGCCGTGCCGATCCTCAGCCGGGGCAGGTTGCGCGCGGTGCTGCTGCTGGAGAACCGGCTCATCCGCGCCGCGTTCACCGCCGAACGACTCGACGCGGTCATACTCATCGCAGGTCAACTGGCCGTCTCCCTGGACAACACCCAGCTCTACGCCGAGCTCACCACCTCCCGCGCCCGCATCGTCACCACCGCCGACCAGACCCGCCGCCGCATCGAACGCGACCTGCACGACGGCGCCCAACAACGACTGGTCGCCCTCACCCTGCAAGCCCGCGCCGCGCAGGCAGCAGCGCCCCCCGACGCCACCAATTTGCAGGCGCAGCTCGCCGACCTGGCAGCCCAAGCAACCATCGCACTGGACGAGCTGCGCGAGTTCGCCCGCGGCATCCATCCGGCGATCCTCGCCGACGGCGGCCTGCGCCCGGCGCTCAAGACGCTGGCCCGGCGCTCACCAGTCCCGGTCGAGCTCGACGTGGCGGTCGACCGGCGGCTGCCCGATCAGATCGAGATCGCCGTCTACTATCTGGTGGCCGAGGCGTTGACCAACACGGCTAAGCACGCGCATGCCTCCGTCGTACACGTCGAGGTCAACACCGCCCACGATGGTGACTTGCTGCAGGTCTGGGTGCGCGACGATGGCCGCGGTAGTGCCGACCTCTCCGGCGGAACCGGCCTCGTCGGTCTGAGGGACCGCGCGGAGGCGCTCGGCGGCCGGCTCTCGGTACAGAGCGCCCCTGGCGCGGGCACCACCGTGCAAGCCGAGCTCCCGCTGTCCTCCGCCCGCGCTGAATCCGGCTGACAGAGCCTCGGCGTCGAGGCGCTGGCGCAGCGGGCCGGGCCGGCACGTGAACATCCCCGACGTCAGGTGTGGGACTGTCTTACGCTCGATGTAACTGGTCCGACACGCCGAGCGCAGCTCGGAGGAAAGACCAGTAAGCGATGTCTCGTAACTCGGCGCGCCTCCGCAGGGGATCACTGGTCTGTGTTGATCATGTGTGGGTGCAGGTCAT
>NZ_JAKXMK010000007.1 GCF_022524485.1 Pseudonocardia alaniniphila | reverse complement strand
CACAACACGGTGTCCGCGGCGAGGTCGCCGCCGGCGCCCGCCGGGTCGAGCACGGTCTCGAAGGGCGGCTCGGACAGGCCCAGCTCGCCGCGCAGCTCATCGACCGGGAAGTCCTTGTGCGCCTCCAGGTCCGTCTCGACTCGGTGCGCGTCCACGAGAAGGGTCCGCCACGAGCCCGACTCCGTCGTGAGCCTGCACGGCAGCGGTCTGCCGCCTGCAGCGACGTAGCCGGTGACGACCTCCTGCTCGCCCGACAGCGCCGCGAGCACCTTGACATGCGCGGCCAGCAGCACCGAACCGAGCGATACAGCCTGCTCGCCCGCGAGGCCGCGCATGGCGGTCACGAGCTCGTCAGGAACCGGCACCTCGTGCTCGGCGACGCCCGGCGCCGAGTCCAGGGTCCACCGCGGGATCGCCGTGAACCCACCGGCGACGAGCACCCCACGCCAGTAATCCCGGCTGCCCTCCGCTGGCATTCCCATTCCAGCCTTCCCTTCACGCACCGTGGTCACGGTGTCACTTTCCGCCAACCTGGACGGTGGCGCGATTGTCATCAATCTCCCGGGCGGGATTTCCGCCCCAACGGGCACACGACGGGACGTCCTCGCCCTTCATCAAGAAGGAATCCGGGGCGAGAACCGCACCCTCCCCCATCGTTACTCCGTAGTGGACCAAGGAACCGACCCCGAGCGTGCTTCCGGCGCCGATCGTGATGTGATCGGACTTGAAGGCGCCGTCCTCCTGCGAGTGGCTCTGCAACCGGCTTCCGGCATTGAGCGTGCAACCGTCACCGACCGTAGTGAGGGTCTTCTCGATGATTGCGCAGCCGTCGTCGAAAACGCGCGCCCCGAGGCGCACCCCGAGAAGCCGCCAGACAACGTTCTTGAACGGTGTGCCGTCCAGCACCTTCGGGTTCACCGACAGCTTCCAGAAGCGCTCGTGCCACCAGAAGTACGAGTCGTAGATCGAGCAGTACCGGGGCCGGAGCCGTTGGAAGTGACTCACGGCACGCTCCACCAGCACGAGGTAGAAGATCCCGAACAGCAGGGTGAGCACACCGGCGCCCGCGATCACTGCTGCACCGAACGATCCATAGAGGTCCGCGGTGGTCAACAGGACGAGGGAGATCACGTAGAAGAGGAACCACCGCGCAACCAAGAACAATCCCATACTGGCAATGTCGTAACGGTTCTTCGCGGCGACGGCGCGGCGCTGCTGACCCCGTTTGAGGTGGGCCATCCGAGTGTCCCGCTGCACCGATCGGGGAATCTCGAAGCTGTTCGATCCGAGAACGCCCGTATTCGCCCGAACCGCACCGTCGACGGGGATTGCGACCTTGGTCGCGAGGAGGCAGTTGTCGCCGGTCCTGCCGTGCGCGGGATAAACGACCCAGTTTCCGATGAAGTTGTTCGAACCGATCGAAGCCGGTAACACCCGGAAGGACGTGCTCGAGTAGTCGGCATTCATGATCGACAGTCCGTCGGCGACCACCGTGCCGCTACCGACCGAGGTCACGAACGGGTTCTCCGACTTCACCTCCATGCCGAAGTTGCACCCGGTCTGCACGACCGGCGTCAGCTTGTACCCGATCCATCGGAGGTAGTTGACGATGTACGAGGTGTCACCGAAGAGCGTTGTGAAGAACCGCACGTTGGTCGTCCGTGCGATCAACCGGTGGGCGGAGGCGCGGAAGCCGTAGAGGCGGTAGACCTTGCCCGGCTCGATCAACTTGTTCAGCAGGCGCGGGACGGTGCCCACGAACAGGAGCCCGAAGATCATCAGGCCGAGGAACAGAGCGGTCGAGAAGATCAGGGCGTCGCGGTGGAACCACCAGCTCGTGAAGGCGGCGGGGTCCCCATCCATGAGCGTGTTGAGCGCCGGCACCTCGGCGAGCAGCAGCACCAGGCCGCCGACCACAAGAGGCATGCCCACGAGGAGCACTTTCAGCACCTGCGTGAGACCGAACATGAACCTCCGGGCGCTGGAGTGCCCCGGCACGGGCGCCACCCGGTAGTCCTCCCCGATCAGCTGCGCCGGCGACCCGGACCAGCTCTCGCCATCCGGCACGACCTGCCCGCTCTGCAGGGAGGAGGCGTGGCCGACCTGCGCGCCATCGCCCACCGCGGTGTTGATGTCGAGCACCGTCATCTCGCCGACGAACGCGTCCTTCCCGAGGGTGATCGCCCCCGTCTGGATCACGCCGGCGTAGGCGCGGTACCCGTTGAAGAACACGTCCTTACGAACCACTGCACCATCGCCGATGGTGAGCATGTCGGTACAGACGGGCATGTTCCGAGAAAAGATCGCGGCGCCTCGTCCGACCTTCGCACCCAGCGCCCGCAGATACATGTTGTAGAGCGGCGAGGTCGTGCTCATGCGCGAGCGACCCCCGATGAACAGGAGCAGCGGGTTCGACCGGACCAGCGTCTTGACGATCCAGAAGCGGACGTACCCCAGGCTCCACACCCGAATCTCACTAGGCTTCCAACGACCGATGATCAGCCATTTCGCCACGACCGGCAGAAGACACAGGCAAATCACAGCAACGGTGCCGAACTCGACCGACCGCAGGTAGATATCGCCCAGACTCGGCGCCGCCGAGATCCAGAGATAGCCCTCGTCGGTGACGATCGCGGCGAGGTACGAATATGCCAGAAAGGTCAACAGCTGCAGCGCCGCACAGAAGACGTACTCGGTCCTGCTCGCCGGTTTCGCAGCGGCCGGCGCCGACACCGGAAGCACGGCCGGATCGACCTTCGCGACAGGCGTCGTAACGGTTGGCAGCCAGGTGACGACCGGATCCGGCGCATCCGGGGTGACCGCCTTTGCCAGACTCCGCACCGTCTGGTTCCGGTAGACGTCCTTTATCGACACCGACGGCAGGTCCGCCCGTTTTCTCACCCGGGCACAGAAGTGCGCCATCACCAGCGAGTCGGCACCCAGATCATCGAAGAAGTGGCTGTCGACCGGCACCCGATCGACATGCATGACGTCCGCCAGCACGCTGGCAAGGCCACGTTCGGTGCTGGTCAACGACTCGGCGTAGCCGCCGTGGGCGGTGGTCAGCGACCCACCCACGGCGGTGAGGGATTCGGCCACGACGTCTGTCAGGACCTCCGTCGACTCTCCCACTACGCGGGCTCCTTGCGCAGGAAGCCGACCATTTCGGCGCAGGCTCCGGGGAGCTCATCGCAGAGCCGCTCCGACCAGTCGGAAGAAAGATCCTCACAGTGACCTACATCGCTCCCGAGATCGGGAATGAACAGGTGGCGCGGGGAACCTGGAGCACTTGGCCAAGATTCCGTCTCGAATCGCGCAACCGGCACATCCCCAACCACACACGGCGCGTCGAACCCGCCATGTCGGAGCAAGGTCATCGATCCTCCCAACGTGCAAGTACCCAACTTCCTTACGTGCGACCACTCATCAGGGTTCAGATCGCGCCGAGCGCGATCTCCTGGTCCCGGGCTTGGCGGTGCGATCCGCACTTCCGGCCGACGCGCCCGAGAACCTGGCGGTCGGAGAGAGACATCCGGGAAATCGTGGGTACGGCACTGAGTGTTTCACCGCAGATCGGCGTTCACCCGGCTGGCCCCCACCCCATCAAAAGTGTAACCCGAACGCGCGCAGATCCCACACCTTGTGACGATCGCCCCGCCCCGCTCCGGCTGTTACAGTGAAGATCTTCGATCCCGTCTGGGTCAAGAGAACACAAATACTCACCCATGCGGCCCCATTTCGGTCGGGTATTTCGCCCGAGTTCGCGCAGATAGCAGTAATATCATCTAGCTGCGCGATCTGCGCACTCACCCGTCCGGCCCCGGAATGGCGGAGTCCGGCCATCCCCTTCGGGATGGCCGGACGGCCTGTCGGGCCTGCTCAGCGCCCTGTACTGCCAGGTGTGGACGCGTCCTCGTCCGGCGTGTCCGATGCCGATGACGGCGTCGGCGGCGTTCCCGAGTCACCGCGGGGCGGGCGCTGCGACCTCGACGTGGGCGCCTGCGTCACATCCGAGGGCGGCCGGCTCACAGGGTGCCGCGTCGCCGGAAGCCGGACCGCAGAGGGCTCGGAGGCAGGCGGCTGGTCCACAGACGGCGGTGCCGCAGGAGGCCGGACGACCGGCGGTTGCACCGCGGGCGGCCGGAGCACGGGCGGCAGGGCCGCAGGCGACTCCACCACCGGCGGGTCGACCGCAGGCGGCTGCTCGGCGGGCGGTTCCGCTACTGGCGGCTCCGCCACAGGCGGCTCCGCTGCAGGCGGCTGGGCCACGGGAGGCTGGGCCACAGGAGGCTCCGCTACTGGCGGCTCCGCCACAAGAGGCTCCGCCACCGGCGGCTGGGCCACCGGAGGCTGGGCCGCGGGCCGGCGGATCGCGGGCTGCTCTGGCATCGGTCCCCGCGCCGAGTTCCGCGCGCGCTCGACGGCTGCGCCCTGCACCGCCCGCCCCGGGCCAAGTGACTGCGCCGAGCCCGGTGACGATTGTCTCGCCGCGCCGGGATCGGGCGTGACGGCGATCTCGTCGCCGTCCGGCACCGTCTCATGTGGCTCTGTCCGCCGCTGTGGCACCCCGGGCTCCAGTTGCGGCTGTGCGCCCGTCGCCGGGGGCGGCGGGACGGAGCCCGTGGCCCCGTCCGGTGGCACCGCGACGGCGGCCCTCCTGTCAGGAGTGCTCGCCAGCGCGACCGTCACCGCGATCGAGAGCGACAGCGCCATCGAGACCGCGACGGCCACCCCGGCCGGAAGAATGCGCGGCATCGGGAGGGGGGCCACGGGCGTCTCGATGGCCGCCAGCACCGGCGGAGCCGGGATGACCGCACGCAACGTCGCCTCCTGCATCTCGACGGCGGGGTTGCCCCGCCACCGAGCGCCCGCGGCCACCTCCTCGCCCTTCATGAGGAAGGAATCGGCGTCGATCACGGAGTCCGGGCCCGTCGTGACGCCATAGTGGACGAACGCCTGGACACCCAACGTGCAGCGTGCACCGATCACCGTGCGGTCGGACTTGAAGGCACCGTCCTCGAGGGAGTGGCACTGGATGACCGTGCCCTCGTTGATCGTGGCCTCGTCGCCGATGATGGCGAGGGTCTTCTCCGGGATCGAGCACCCGTTGTCGAAGACCCGGCGCCCGACCTTGACTCCGAGCATCCGCATCATCATCGGCCTGAAGGGCGTGCCGTTGAACAGCGGCGCGGCGAGCATCTTCCAGTGCCGTTCGTGCCACCAGAAGTAGGGGTCGTAGATGGAGCAGACCCGTGGCTTCAGGGCGCGGAACCCGGTGGTGAGCCGCTCGACCAGCGTGGAGTAGCCGATTGCGAGCAGCATCACGAGGAGCAGCGCCGCAGCCACCGCCCACTGGCCCAACAGGTGGTAGAGGTCACCGGCCATGGCGGTGACCAGCAGCAGCAGGAACGTCTGGAACCATCGCACCATCAGGAACAGGACAATGGTCCGCCGGTTGTAGCGGTTCTTGAGGGCGAGCCCGCGCTCCAGCTCCGCCCCCGTCTTACGCAGGTCGTCGTCTCGCTGTACCGAGCGCGGGATCTCGAAGCACGGCGACCCGAGCAGCCCGACGTTCTCCCGCAACGGCCCGCCGATCGGGATCATCGCCTTCGTCGCGAGCAGGCAGTTGTCACCGACCTTCGCCCCGACAGGGAAGGCGAGGCTGTTGCCGAGGAAGTTGTCCTCACCGAGCTGGGCCTTGGCAACCCGGAAGGAGGTGCTGGTGTAATCGGCGTTCATGACCGTCAGGCCGTCGGACACCATCGTGCCGGCGCCCACCGTCGTCAGGTAGGGCGTGTCGTGAGCGAGCTCGGACCCGAAGTTCGAGCCGGTCTGCACCACCCGCGGGAGCCGGTACCCGAGCCACTTCAGGTAGTGGACGATGTAGGAGCTGTCGCCGAAGACCGAGTGGTAGAACCGCACGTTCGTCAGGCGCCGGATCATGCGGTGGACGTAGTAGTGGAAGCCGTAGAGCGCGTGCACCTTCCCGGGCACGACGAGCCGGCTGAGCAAGCGGGGCACCACGGCCACGCCCACCAGCCCGAGCACAGCGGCCCCGAGGAACAGCACCAGCGATACCGCCAGCACCTCGACGTAGAACAGCCAGCCGGTGAGCCGGTGGTGTCCCTCACCGAGCAGCTCAACCGTCCACGGCACGACCGAGACCACCTCGACCAGCACGGCCAGCCCGAGCGGGGCGAGCAGCAGCACGTTGAACAGCTGCAGGAAGCCGTACCAGAACCGGCGCACCTTGCCACAGCGCGCTTCGGCGATCACGCGGTAGTCGACGTCGGTGGGCACCGCGGGTGACCCGTGCCAAGCCTGCCCCGTCGGAATGTGCTGACCCGGATGCAGCGACGAACAATGGCCGAGCTGGGCGCCGTCACCGATGGACGTGCCGATCTCGAGCACGGTCTTCTCCGCCACCAGGACGTTGTTTCCCAGCGTGATGGGACCGATCTGGATCATTCCTGCCTGCGCCCGGTAACCCAGCACCACCGCGCTCTCGCGGATCACCGTTCCGGCGCCGATCGTCAGCATGTCGGTGCAGACGGGAACGGAGCGGGAGAAGATCGTCGTGCCGGGCCCGATCTTCGCGCCGAGTGCACGCAGATACAGGACGAAGAGCGGCGAGCCGCGGAAGAGGGCCATCGGGTTGGCGCGGATGAGCAGCTTGACCAACCAGAAGCGGAAGTACCGCAGGCCCCAGATCGGGAACTCCGTGGCCTTCCAGCGTCCGATCAGCAGCCATTTCGCCACGATCGGCAGCAGGCAGTACCCCGCGAACACCGCAGCGCCGTACGCGAGCGAGCGCAGGTAGGCGCCCTGCCAGTCGGTGGCTCGCGACACCCAGTCGAACCCCCGCTCCAGCACGACCCCGCCGAGACACAGCGAGGCGACGAAGGCCAGTAGCTGCAGCGTGCCGCACAGCACGTAGCCCGCCGTGCTCACCCGCTTCGCCCTCACCGCGAGCGACTTGGCCGGGACCACGGGCCGGACCGATGCCGAGTCGTCAGCCGAGACGGGCTGCCGCGCGACGTCCGGTTCCGGCAGCGACGCGGCGAGCGAGGCGACCGTCGGATGCGTGTAGACGTCACGGATCGAGATCGACGGCAGGTCGTCGCGCTTGCGCACCCGCCCACAGAACTTCGCCATCAGGAGCGAGTTGGCGCCGAGATCGTCGAAGAAGTGGCTGTCGGCCGACACATGGTCGACGCCCACGGTTTCCGCCATGAGCTCGGCCAGCACCTGCTGCGTCACGGTCGACGGCTCCACGACCTCGCGCGCCACGCGCAGGCCCCGCTGTGTCGGCGCGGGCAGGTTCTCCCGGTCCGCCTTGCCGTTCGTGGTCATCGGTATGACGTCGAGCTGTTCCAGGTACGCCGGAACCATGTAGGCGGGCAGCCGCTCGGACAAGGCCGCATGGACCTCGGCCGGCTCCACGTTCTCGGTGTCGCGGCGCAGGCTGTAGTAGCCCACCAGTTCCACGGTGCCGTGCGCCGGCTCGTAGGTGTCCACCACCGCCTGCGCGATTCCCGGCACCTCGAGCAGCACCGACTCGATCTCGGTCAGCTCGATCCGATATCCGCGGATCTTCACCTGCAGATCGATGCGGCCCAGGTACTCGATCTCCCCGTCGGGATTCACCCGGCCCAGGTCGCCCGTGCGGTAGATCCGCCCGGACGGATTGTCCGGAACACCGAGGAAATCCGGGACGAACGCCGACTCCGTCAGATCGTCGCGGTTGACGTAGCCGATCGCCAGGCCCACCCCGGCGATACCGATCTCCCCCGTCTCACCGAACGGCAACGCCCGCCCCGGATCCTCGGGATCGAGAATGACCGTGGCATAGGTGGGTAACGGCCCGCCGATCGTCACCGGCCGGTCCGGATCCAGCACCGTCCATGTCGCTGTCACCGTCGCCTCGGTCGGCCCGTACACGTTCAGGAAGCGGCGACCCGGCCGTGACCAGCGCACGATCAGGTCGTGCGGGCACGCCTCCCCCGACACCAGCAGGAACCGCACCTCCGGCAACTCGTCGTCCAGCGTCGCCAACAGGGTGGGCACGCAACACATGGCGGTGACCCGCTGCTCGGTGAGGAACTCGTGGAGATCCACGCCCAGCAAGCTCGACCCCGACGGCTTCGGCACGAGCGTCGCACCGACCGCCCACGGCACCCAGATCTCCTCGACGGAGAAGTCGAACGCCATGGTCAGGCCCTGGTACACACGGTCGTCGGACCGGTACCCGTACACCTCGGTCGCCACCCGCACGAAGTTGCAGATGGCCGAGTGGGCCACCGCCACACCCTTCGGGCGCCCGGTCGAGCCCGACGTGTAGATGATGTACGCGGGCCCGTCGGCGAACTCCCCGCGCTCGTCGGGATCGAGTCGCTGTTCGTCGTACTCGTCGATGTCGGCCGCGGTCGAGTCGAGGCACACCACCTCGGCGTCGGCATCCGCCAGGTGCGGCCGCAGGTGCTCGAGCGACAACACCACGGCCACGTCGGCGTCGGACACGATGAAGGCGAGCCGATCGGCCGGGAAGCCCACATCCAGCGGCACGTACGCGGCGCCCACCTTCAGCACCGCCAGCATGCCGACGTAGGCGCGCACCGCGTCGTCGAGCAGCAGCGCCACCCGCTCACCCGGGCCGACGCCCAGATCCAGCAGGTAGCGGGCCAGCCGGTTGGCGCGACAGTCCAACTCGGGGTAGGTCAGCGCCTCCTCGGCCCCGTCCACCGCCAGGTGGTCCGTCCGGCCGGCAGAAGAGAGCTCGTCGCACCGGTCCTCGAACAACTGCTCCAGACGTTCCCCCGGGCGCCACCGGACCCCCCGACCGGGCTCGTCACCGACGAGGACCAGGTCGGACAGTTCCGGCGGGACCCCTGTCTCAGGATGCCGATCGCGTAACACGGTCACGCCTCCGCTCAGTGCCGATGTCCTGGTGAAGACCGAACGTCTTGTGGAGCAGCCGGACCGCGTGGTGCACGGTGCGTTCCGGCACGTGGAAGGAGACGCGGCTCGGGGTGCTCGTCACCAGCTGGGGCTGGATGCCCTCGGCCTCGAGGGTGCGCAGCGCCCGTGCGGTCACCCCGGGGCGCCGGCCCACGCCCGAACCGACGATGCTCACCGAACCCATGTCGTCGCGGACCAGGACGCGGGCTCCCGCGGCGAACAGGGCCGCGACGATCTCGGACTCCTCCGCCCCGGGGGCCGTGATGTGCACCTTGTCGCCGTCGCGCACCATCGAGCCGACGGCCGCACCGCGCTCGGCCAGGGCCGCGGTGATCACCGCGGGCGACGCCCCGGAGACCGTGTAGAAGCTCTCGCGCTCCCGATGTGCCACCCCGGTGATGTCGGGTTGATCGAACACGGTCTCCTCCTGCAGCCAGGTCCCGGCAGCCGTCGTGAAGCTCGACCGCACGTGGATGTCGATGTCGTGGGCAGCGGCGAGCTCCACCGCGAGAGGCTGGAGAACCCGCGCACCCGCAGCGGCGAGCTGCAACATCTCCTCCCGGCTGATCGTGGCCAGCTGCCGCGCATCCGGAACGACCCGCGGATCCGCCGAGAACACGCCGGCGACGTCGGTGAAGATCTCGCATTCGCGCAGTCCGAGAGCCGCGGCGATCGCCACGGCCGAGGCGTCCGAACCGCCGCGTCCCAATGTCGTGACGTCACCCGACGGGGAGATCCCCTGATAGCCGGCCACCAGGACGACGGCCCCGGTGTCGAGGGCGTCGAGGATCCGTTGCGGGCGTAAGTCCTGCAATCGTGCGTTGCCGTAGTGGGCGTCGGTCAGAATTCCGGCCTGCGCACCGGTCAACGACACCGCTCGCGATCCCAGATCGTGCACCGCCAGCGCGGCGAGCGCGCAGGAAATGCATTCGCCCACGGACAGCAGCGCGTCGAGCTCACGGAGCTGCGGGCGCGACGACATCGCGTAGGCCATTCTGTTGAGCTCATCGGTGGAACCGCCCATGGCCGAGAGCACCGTCACCATCCGATGACCTGCCCGCTGGGCGGCGACCATTCGTTCTGCGACCGCTCGCAGACGGATCGGATCGGCGACCGAGGTTCCGCCGAACTTCCACACCAGGGCCGGCTGCACCATCAGGTCCGCGCCCTCACGGGAGCAGGAACCAGACTCAGCAGGCGTCCGGACTTCGGCGCGCAGTGCTCGATGGCGTCGATCAGAATCGTGCACGCCATGTCGACCACTTCGGCGGTCACGTTCAGCGGAGGCAACATCCGCACCACCGTGTCGTTGCGGCCGCCCAGCTCCACGATGAGGCCCTCACGAAGCGCCCGGGCCTGCACCTTCCCCGCAAGCTCTCCCGGTGCTGAGCCCGGAGCGTCCTTGAGCTCGACTCCCCACATCAGGCCCCGGCCCCGCACCTCGCGAACCCAGCGGTTCCCGCTCAGCTCACCCAGCCGCCGGTCGATCTGGAGACCTCGACGCCGGACGTTGCCCAGCACGTCGTCGCGCTCCACCACGCGCACGGCCTCGGCACCGGCCGCGAATGCCAACTGGTTCCCGCGGAACGTTCCGGTGTGCGCCCCCGGCGCCCACACGTCGAGCCGCTCGTTGTAGAGGATGATCGCCACCGGCTGACCGATCCCGCTCAGCGCCTTCGAGGCGACGATGACGTCGGGCTCGATCCCGTACTGCTCGAAGGCGAACCACGTGCCCGTCCGCCCGCATCCGGTCTGCACCTCGTCCACGACCAGAGGCACACCGAGCTCGCGGGTCAGCAGGCGCAGCCGGCGAACGAACTCGTCGTCCGCCGGGACGACTCCGCCCTCGCCCTGCACCATCTCCACGACCACCGCGGCCGGCAGCGGAACGCCACCGTTCGGATCGCGCAGCGATCGTTCCAGGAAGCCGATGCAGTTGGTCGAGCAACTGTCGCGGGCCAGCCCCATCGGGCAACTCGAACAGTTCGAGTACGGGAAGAAGTGCACTCCTGGCACCCCGTTGGCGACCGAGCCCTTGTTCGCCACCACCCCCGTCACTGCCGTCCCGAGGTGCGTCGTTCCGTGGAATCCGCCTTGGAACGACACGACATCGCCACGACCGGTGGCGATCTTGCACAGCTTGATCGCCGCGTCCACCGCATTGGCCCCCGTGGGGCCACAGAAATGCACCTTCATCCGCTCACGCAGACCCGACGGCAACATCGACAGCTGCGCTTCGGTGAACGCGTCCTTCGCGGGGCTCGGCAGATCGAGCCCGTGGGTGAAACGGCCGAGCTGATCGATCACCGCCTGCACGAGATCGGGATGGTTGTGCCCCAGCGACAACACGCCGGCGCCGGCCAGGAAGTCGATGAACACGTTCCCGTCGACGTCCCGCACGAAGCTCCCCGACGCCGTCTCGACAGCAATCGGAAAATGGCGCGGATACACCCGAGCGTTCGACTCACGACGACCCTGACGGTCGAGGAACTCCTGCGACCGTGGCCCCGGTACCTCCCCCACCACACAGGGCCGCGCAAACCCACCATGCTCGAGCAAGGTCATCGATCCTCCCAGCCTGCGGGCCACGGACAGTTCGAGCCGCGCCGTGGCCCAGCCCCGAATCTCGACGCGACAGGTGCGATCTACAGATGGGCCGAGACATGGTTCGGTCTCCTGCACGAGGCGATCCGGTTATCGCACTCGCGAGTCGCAACGTTTCGGATCGTTTGCTGGCATACCCGCTCGCCTGCCTGGCCGGGTTCGCGATCGCCCGAATGCCGCATCACGGATGCTGAACGGCCTACCGGCCCATCGCGGGCCGGTCGCACTCGGCTGACAGCACGCCCAGCGCTCCGACGACCGGGGTATCCGGAACGGCCGAGTGGACAGGCCCACCGTCAGGATCCGGGGCCTGCTGGAGACGACCACGTGCCGACGTCATGGCATGCGTAGGCCCACATCCACCCGAATGCCACGTCGAAACCACTCGAACATGACGACGCCCGGCCGTCCGTTGGGACGACCGGGCGCAGGGTGTGGCGCGGGTGGCGGCGTCAGTCGATGAGGCCCAGGCGGCGAAGCATGCTGCTGACCGACCCGCCGCGGGCGCGATATGCGGAACAACCCGTGGCCCCGCACACACCGCAGTCGGTGCCGGAGCGGTAGTGCTCGTGCGCCTCGCGCGCGTGGCCACAGGTGCACGGCTCGACCACGGTGGGCTGCACCGGCGGGGCGGGCGGCGTGACCGGTGGGGCCTGCGGCTTCCGCGAGGCCGGCGCAGGTGCGGGCTTGCGCTGCGCAGGAACCGCAGGCACCCCGGTGGGCGGAGTCAGAACGGACGAGCCGGCCGAGTGCCGACGGTCAGGCCGTCCACCACCACCGGTCGGACGCCCCGCTACCGAGTCCCCCATGAGGGTTCCTGCCCTTCGTCAGTCGGTGTTGCCCGAGGACTGCACCGCACGTTATGCGATGGGACCACCCGCTCGGGTCCCACCAACTGTAGTGAATGACGAGAGGTTACGCGGCTGTCGGTGATTTGCCCTACCCCAGCGACGAACGGTTACTGCGTGCGGCGACGACCGCCGGCCTGGTCGGCGAGCATGCGCAGGCCGCTGAGCAATCCGCCCAACAGGTCGCTCTCGCGGAATGACGCCACCATGCTCATCACCGCGAGCTTCGCGCCCCGGTCAGGCAGCCGCATGCGCGCGTCGGCTCCGCTCAGCACCTCGACGATCCGCTGCCCAGGGCTCACCGCCACCAGCACGGCCTCGCTCGAACCGTCGAGCTGATCGTGCAGCTCGGCGACCCGCGCCGTCGGGTCCTCGCCCAGGTCGCCGATGTAGACGCTGAACAGCAGCCCGGACTCGCGGCTCGCCAGGGTCAGTGCCTCGTCGAGGCGAGTGAGCTGCACCGGCGAGAACGGCTGGTCGGCTCGCGACTCCTCGCGGTAGACCTCCGCAGCCGACACCCGGCCGGATGCGGTCACGACAGCGCCGACGGGCAGCTCCTCGCTCGGAACAGCGACGGCCGTGCCCGCGCCACCGTGGTGGCTCGTGCTGCCCGGATGTGTGGTCTCACCAGCTGCCACGGGCACCTCCTCGTTCGAGATTGCTACGCACCGCAGCGCCGTGGGCCCCGGTGCCATGGCTCTCGTCGGCCGCCGGGAGCTGGGCGCCCTCGGGGTTGGCGGTGAACCACATCGGCTCGAAGGTCCACGGCTGACCGGACCGGTATCGAGGCCGCCGCGCCATCCGGGGACCGACGACGAGCAGGACGATGACCAGGTACAGCCCGACCGGCGGCACCGCGAAGTACAAGATCGTCTCGGGCACGCTCACGAGGGAGAACGTAGCTCACCAGGTGGGCGGGCGCCGACCGCCCCACCCTGCCGCCACGTGCAGCTGCGAGCCGAGTGCGAGCAGTAGCGCATCGTCACCCATCCCGCCGACCAGCTGCACGGACACGGGCAGCTCCGGACCGCCGTCTTCCCGCCCCCACGCCACGGGAAGGCTCAACGCGGGCTGCCCGGTGAGGTTGTAGATCGCGGTGAACGGCGTGAAGTGCTTCTGCCGTTCGTAGTCCTGCGCAGGGTTCCCACCCGCGGTGAACCAGCCGACCGGACGCGGCAGCTGGGCAAGCATCGGCGTGAGCACGACGTCGACGGCCGCCTGCGCCCTCACGACCCGGCGGGTGGCCTGGATCGCCGACTGGGTGGCTGCCATGTACTCCGGCCCGCTGATCGCCGTGCCGCGGTCGCGCCACCACCGGGTGAGCGGAGCGAGCAGCGGCTCGGCTTCCGGCGGCACGGGGTGCCCGTGCGCGAGCACCGCCCACAGCACCTCGAACACGGGCAGGAGGTCCTCGGGGATGCAGGGGTCGAACTCGACGACCTCGTGTCCCAGCTCGGCCAGCACGGCGGACGTCTTCTCGTACGCGGCGAGGCAAGCGGGGTCGACCACCACACCCGGGACCGGCGGAACGGCGTACCGGCCCACCCGCAGCCTCGACGGCGGGCGGCCGGCGGCGGCGAGATGGCCGTCGACCCGGGCCTCCAGGACGTACGGCTCTCCGGTCACGGGCCGGGCGAGCACATCGAGCATCGCGGCGGCATCGGCAACCGTGCGGGCGAGCGGCCCGGACACCGACATGCCGGGCGGGTCGCCGCCTGCCGGCCCACGAGACACCAGCCCGCGGCTGGTCTTGAGCCCGACGAGGCCGCACGCGGCAGCCGGGATCCGGATCGAGCCGCCACCGTCGGTGCCGTGCGCGAACGGGACGAGCCCACCCGCGGTGGCCGCGCCGGCACCGCCCGACGAACCACCAGCGAGCCTGCCGGTGTCCCACGGCGTGACGGCGGGCGGGCGGCCCGCCGGTTCGGTGTAGGGCGGCAGCCCGAACTCCGGGGTCGACGTCTTGCCCAGGCTGACCGTGCCCGCGGCCCGCAACAGCCGGGCCGAGTCGTCGTCGACGTCCGGGACGTAGTCGCCGTACACCGGGGACCCGAACGTGGTGCGGACCCCCGCTGTCATCGCAAGATCCTTGATCGCCGTGGGGACGCCGAGCAGTGGACGCTCGTCGCCGTCCCGCAGCGCGCGGTCCGCCGCTGCCGCCTGCGCGAGCGCGGCGTCCGGGGTGAGCGTGACGAAGGCGCCGAGCAGGTGGTCGAGCGACTCGATTCGCCGGAGGTAGTGCTCCACCAACTCCACCGCGGACAGCTCGCCCCGGCGCAAGGCCGCAGCCTGCTCCAGTGCAGTGAGGTCGTGCGGCTGGGACTTCCCGTCAGAGGTCATGGCGCGGCCCGGCCCCACCGGTCCGGCGATCGGACGCAAGGACCTCGTCGGCCCCCACCCACCGGCCACCGGCCGCCTCGATTCCCGGCATCGCCTTCCTGACCTCGTCGAGGAGGTCGGGCACGAACAGCAGGACGGAGTCGGGTGCGGCGTCCACCAGGTCACCCGGGCCGATCACCGGGATGTCCGAACCGGGGATGCGGCCGCCCTGCTTCGCCACCGAGGCGTCGGCGACTCCCGCGAGCAGTTCACGACGTACGCCCGCGCGGTGCAGCAGCGGCACCGCCCGCGATGCCGCGGGGTACCCGTAGACGCGGCGGCCACTGCGCTGCTCGGCCAGGAGCCAGTCGTCGAGCCGGGCGCCGCCGATCCGGACCACGTCGTCGAGAGCGGCCACCGCGGCCGGGTCGAGCACGCCGGTGGCGATCTCCTGCTTCGTGAGCGTCTCGATCGACTCCTCCGGCTCGGCACCGGCCCGGCCCGCCACGAGCACCGTGCCGCCGTACAGCGGGAACCAGAACGCGGCGAAGGCCGCGAGCCCCACCTCGGCCATCATCGTGCGCATCACCGGCACCGAGTAGTAGGCGAAGTGCCCGTGCCGGACGGCGTTCCACTCCCGCTGCTCCACGATCGAGGCGAGCGACTGGAACTGGACGAGGAGCAGGCCACCCGGCGCCACCGCCACAGCCCGCTCGGCCATCGCAGCCGCCTGGTCGTGGGCGTGCATCAGGCCGAATGAGCAGTCGACCACCACGTCGGCAGGCTCCGCCGCAGCGGCCGGCACGAGCCCCTGCTCGGCGAGCAGCGCCAGCCAGCTGCCCCCGTGCGGGCTGGGGAACTCGGCGACCGTGCCGCTTGCGGGCAACAGCCGGGCCGACACGAGCTGGGCCACGGCGTCGGCGGCCTGCCGGGTGAGCGCCTCGGGCTGAACGCCCTGTGGGTCCTCCGGCACGTCCATGTCGTCGGCCAGCTGAGCGAGCCCGCATTCGCCGCACATCCACAGTCGCAACGGGAAGACGGGGTCGGGCCCCGGCGCGTCGAGGGGTGGGAACAGCTCACTCGGCGGCTGTTCTCCGAGATCCAACACGAGAGTGCCGCCCGTGGCGCGGCAGAACCGGCACATGTGCACGTCCTGCACAGCCTTCATGAGTTGTGAACCACCTCGAGGTCACGAACCGGAGGACGACGCTACCGGGCCTCGCCCGACCGGCCCGGCGCAGGGCGGGACGGCGGCCCTGTACCGTTTCCGCTCCGTCGAATCGTCATGCTGGTCCCATATGTCGGGCCGCCTCGGGGACCAGGGCGTGGAGGAGGTCCTTGTTGCGAGCAGTTCCGGTTGCCGGGATCGCCGAATCGCCACTGCCGGTGTCCAACCACATCAACGTGCGCCTGCACACCCTGGTCCCCGGGGGTGCGCACACCTACGCAAAGGGCGACGACCAGTACCCCGAGGATCTCGCCCCGATCATCTCCCACGGTCGCGGTAGCCACGTCTGGGACGTCGACGGCAACGAGTACATCGAGTACGGGTCGGGCCTCCGCTCGGTCAGCCTCGGGCACGCCCACCCGCGCGTGGTCGAGGCGGTGCGCCGGGAGCTCGATCGGGGCAGCAACTTCGTGCGGCCGAGTGTCGTCGAGCTGGAGGCGGCGGAACGTTTCCTCGCCACCGTCCCCACCGCAGAGATGGTGAAGTTCGCCAAGAACGGCTCGGACGCCACCACGGCTGCCGTGCGCCTGGCGCGGGCGGTCACCGGACGCTCCCACGTGGCCATGTGCCGTGACCAGCCGTTCTTCTCCACCGACGACTGGTTCATCGGCACCACACCGATGTCCGCGGGGATCCCCGAGCGGCTCACCCTGTCCTTTCCCTACGGCGACCTCGACGCCACCGCGGAGCTGCTCGAGCAGCACGAGGGCGAGATCGCGTGCCTGATCCTCGAGGCCGCGGCCCAGCGGGAACCCCCTCACGGCTACCTGCAAGGCATGCGGGCGCTCGCCGACAAGCACGGCGCCCTGCTGGTCTTCGACGAGATGATCACCGGCTTCCGCTGGTCGGAGGCGGGGGCTCAGGGCGTGTACGGCGTGGTGCCCGACCTGTCGACGTTCGGCAAGGCGCTGGGTAACGGCTTCGCCGTGTCGGCCCTGGCCGGACGTCGTGACGTGATGGAGTGGGGCGGGCTGCGCCACGATCGCGACCGGGTCTTCCTTCTCTCCACCACCCACGGCGCCGAGACGCACTCGCTCGCCGCCGCGATGGCGGTGATGGACACCTACGCCGAGGAGGGGATCGCGGCCCGGCTGCACAGTCTCGGGGAGCGGCTGGCCGCCGGCGTCACCGCGGCAGCGGCCGGGATGGGCGTTGCCGACCACGTCCTCGTCCGGGGGCGGGCGAGCAATCTCGTGTTTGCCACGCTCGACGAGGAGCTGAAACCGTCGCAGCCCTATCGCACGCTGTTTCTGCGCCGGCTCATCGCCGGTGGCGTGATCGGACCGTCCTTCGTGGTCAGCAGCGCGCTCACCGAGGACGACATCGACCGCACCGTCGAGGTGGTGTCCCAGGCGTGCGCCGTCTACCGGAAAGCGCTCGACGCGGGCGACCCCTCACCGTGGATGGGCGGCAGGCCGGTGAAGCCGGTGTTCCGCCGCCGCGCCTGAGCTCTGCCGTGCGTGGTCGGCCCGGCTCCCCGAGAGGGATCGGGGCCTGCTCCTCACCGGGGCACGCGGACGCGCGCGAGAACACCACGGTGATCGGTGCCCTCCACCTCGACCACCTCGAACCCGGTGGTCACCGTGCCGGCCGGCACCAGCACATGGTCGATCTGGATGCCGGCCCACGGTGCGGCCGACGACGGGTAGGTGCCGACCAGTCCCTTCCCGGTGCCGATGGCCGCGCTGCGACATCCCCCGAGCGCGGCGCGGAACGCCGAGTGGTCGAGTGTGGCGTTGAAGTCGCCGACGACGATCGGCGCCACGGGACCGTGACACCACCGCTCGACCACCGCGAGGTCGCGCAGCCACTGGGCCGTCCGCCTGCGGTCCACGGGTGCGGCGGTGTGTATCGCGAAGAGGCTTCGCCTGCCGAGGATCCCGCCGCTTGCCTCCAGGTGCCGCAACCGCATCCCGGTGCCCGAACGCACCTGCACGTCCCCTGCCCCGGACGCCGCCAGCAGCGTGACGCCCTGGCCGTCCTTCACACCCGGTGCCGTCGAGACCCACGACCGGTAGCCCAGCGTCTCCACCAGCGGGATCAGCTTGTCGCGGAAGTCGGAGCCCGCTTCAGGGAGCACGACGAAATGCGGGGTCTCCCGGGCGATCAGAGTGGCTAGCTCCCCGGTGTCGGCCCGCCCGTTGAGCACGTTGAACGTCAGGATGGAGAGGTCGTCCGGGGCAGCCTCAGGCATCGGGAACCGGATCGCCCGAGCGGCGACCGCGCCGAGGCCCGCCACGGCGACCGCCCCGACGGCCGCTGCCGCCGGACGGGCGCGCGAACCCCTCGCAAGCAGTGCAGCGGCGGCCAGCGCCGAAACCGCGAACTGCGGGCGAAAAGCGACGATGGCCACGAAAGGGAATCGACGGTCACGCCGAATCCAATCGGGAAGAACCACGCTCGCCGCAGATCCGGCCAGGACGGCCGCTGCCGCGACGCGCAATGTGCTTTTCATGCCCATAAGTGACGATCCCTCTCGACGCCGGCCTCCGGAAAACGGACGGATGGGCTGCCTGGTTCCTCACTCGATCGGGTGGTGAGGTCAGGCACGGGCCTCGCCCGACTCGACGAGCCTGCGAACCCGGTCGATCAGCTGGGAGCGGTCGTCGGAGCGATCGACCTCGATCTCCAGCGGCCTGCCTCCCGGACTCGTGTACGTCGCCGTCACGCTCTTCGCGTCACGCTGCACCGCGATCCAGTCGTAGATCTTGCTGACCAGCAGAGCCAGCATGCGGCTGCCGACCAGGACGATCACCACGTCGACCATGCACGTCGACCCGCCCCGGCCCGGTACGCACGTGCTGACGTCGACCAGGCCACGGAAGTGCCCTGCCCGGTTGAGCCACGCGCTCAGCGCGTGCGCGTCGGACTCCGTGAGATGGATCCTCGCCTGGGCCTCCTGCGGCTCACTCATCGATACGTAGCGCCTCGGTGAGGACATACCGGACGACTGCACCGCCCCGACGGGTGCTTCGCATTGGCCACGTGGCTTGCTTGTCGATCTGCTGGATATCCACTGCGCTCCTCGATGCTCGATGTCGATCAAAGAGTTATTCATTCTGCGGTGTGCATCCGTTACCACGGTGAGTAGTTGTCACGGCGAGAGATCCGCGACACTGCCCGCCTCGACGACCTGTTCCCACGTGAGACCGCTGCTCTGAACCAGAGCGAACAGCAACTGCCCGGTCATCCACGTCTCATAGCCGGCCCGGTGGCGCCGCTCCCCTGGCTGGATGTGTGGCGGATGAAGCCCGGCGTAGGTGGCGAGGCGGCTCAAGCCGTAGCCGCCGGGCAACCCCGGCCAGACCGCCCTCGCGAGGCGCGCCGTGTCGAGGACGAGCGAGGGGCGCCACTGGGGCAGGTGGTTGGCGATCACCCGCAGCTCGACGGCCGCGTTGTGCGCCACGAGCACCCGCCCTTTGATCGCGGCGTACACCTCTTCGGCCACCCGTGCCCAACTCGGGCAGGCGAGGACGTCGGTGTTGCGGATGCCGTGGACGCCGTCGGTGACGTCGGGCGTGATCGGACGGTCCGGGCGGACGAGCCAGACACGCATGCTCGCCTGCCGCACGTCCGCGGCGGGCTCGATGGGCAGCACGGCGATGTCGACGATCTCCGGCGGCTGCTGCCCGTTGCCCTGCACGTCGACGACGGCGAGTGGATGATCGGCCAGAGCTGTGGGGGTACTGAAATACACGCGGAATCTCCGAAGGGGGTCCGACCGCGGCCTGGGCCTGCGATGGCACCAGCGGTCGCTGAAGTTCTGCACCAGCCGGCCCCGTGTGCATGCCCGGCTCGCTCGGCGACTCAACGAGGCCCGCGGCTACGGCGGCGCGTGCGGTGATGGCTCGATCATCCCGCCACGGGGCGAGCACGGAGCGAAGCACCCCGTTCACTTTCGGGTCATCTCGAGATCAGTATCGTCAGGGCGCCTGTCCTCTCCCTCAGCCGTCGGCCCACCCTCTGGACACCGGTGCGCAGGCAGGACACGCTGATCGAACCTTGTAGGACCGAGGGGGCAGCGATGGCGAGAACTCCGCAGCAGATCTTCGAGCACCACGCCGGTGCGTTGATCGCCGGCGACGTCGACGGGATCGTCGAGGACTACACCGACGATGCGGTGTTCATCACGCCGCACGGGGTCCGGCACGGCAAGGCAGGCGTCCGCGAGGCCTTCACCCAGCTCCTCGCCGACCTCCCGGACGCGAAGTGGGACGTGCCGACCCAGATCTTCGAGAAGAACGTCCTGTTCATCACGTGGAGCGCGGTGTCCGCATCTCAACAGGCCTTGGACGGCGTCGACACGTTCGTCTTCGACGACGACGGCATCCGCGTCCAGACCGTGCGCTACACGCTCGAGAGCACCACGTAGCAGCTCACCCACGTCGTTCAGCCCGGTGGTGGAGGCACGGTCTTGCGCAGCACCACGTCGAATCCGTTCTGGTACGTGATGACGTAGCGGCCCGACGCCACGAGTTCCTCCACCACCTGCAGCGACCAACCCGGCGGCTTCAGATCGAGGAAGCGGCCCTGGGCCTCGACGGCGTCGAAGGTGAGCAGGACGTCGGGGTACTCGGCGTTGATGCAGCGGATCGGGTCGTCGGCCAGCTGGGTGCATCCCTCGATCACTGTGCCGCGGCCGTGGGTGTCGATGCCCTCCACGGCGTACGGGCCGACGTTGATCAGCGGCATGACCTCCAGGCCGTGCGGGGTGGTGGCGTACACCTCGCGCACCATGTCCACCTCGTCCGGATAGACGATCATGTAGGCCTCATTGCCTCCGCGGATCAGGATGATCGACCCGAACAGCAGCAGCATCCCGGCGGCGAGGACGTATTCCATGCCGCGCCGCCAGCGCACGAGCGCCCGTAGTGCGTCGACGCCGAGGATCGCGAGGATCGGCAGGCCGTACAGCACGATGCGCAGGAACAGCTCACCGCCGTAGCTCTGTACGGCCGCCATGCCCATGGGCACCGCGGCGAGCGCGATCGGCACCAAGTCACGCCTGCGCCGCCAGTACACCCACGCCCCGACGATCGCGAGCAGCCACGTGGCGACCGGGACGACGATGCGCAGGAGCTTCACCGCGACCTGACCGAAGTCGCCCTCCAGCCGGCCTGCGACGCCTACCTCCAGCGCGTTGCCCTCCTCCCCCGCGCCCGTGATGAGGCTCAGCTGGGTGAGCCAGAACTCCCGGCCCGCGATCATGACGTACACGGCCACGGCGAGGATCGCGACGAGCACGAGGCCGCGGCCCCTGAAGCGGCCGACCACCGCGAGCAGAACCAGCTGACCGATGATCGCGAACGGTGTGAGCTGGTGCTCAGGTGCGATCGCGATCAGGCACAGCGCGGCGCAGAAGTAGATCAGCAGCAGCTGGCGGGGCGGCAGACTCGGCCGGTTCGGCCGCGTCCTCGCCGCGACCACCCATCTGCGCCACAGCGGCAGCCGCGGCGCGTCGGGATGCGGGGATGGCCAGCCCGGCACTCCGGCCGAGTCGGTGCGCCGGGTGGCCAGCGGCCCGAGCGCGAACGCCAGCACCATCAGCATCAACACGATGCCGATGGCCTGCGGCGAGAAGTAGTCCTGCTCGATCCAGTTCAAGCCGAGGAAGAGCCAGGCGGCCACCCAGGGTGCACGGGTGCCCCCCAACATCGAACGGGCCAACGCGTACACGCCGATCGCCCACACACCGACGATCACCGGTGGGAACCACCGCAGCACCAGGTCGAGCTGGTTGACACCCCCGGCGTCCTGGAAGAACGCCCACTGCGCGAAGAACGCCGGCCAGTAGAACCGGGCGTCGATACCGATCGGCACCTGGCCATCGCCCGTGATCGCGTTGGTGAACCCGGCGATCAGCCACGCCGTGGTGAACCGGGCCGCCGGCTCCACCACCGACGGCATGCCGAACGAGCAGAGGATGAGAACGGCGGTGGCTCCACCGAGCATCGGGATCCGCGGGCGTGGCGACCGCATCTCGACCACGCAGGCGCCCACCGCGCACGACAAGGACGCCCAGGCGGCAGGCCCGAGCACCCGGGCCAGCCCCCAGCCGTCGAGCGCTGCCAGATCGGTGGTCGCCGCGGCCACCGGAAGCAGAGCGAGCGCTGCGAAGGCGAGCAGCGGCGACAACCACCGGGAGATCCCCGCCGACGGCTCCGCGGGCGAAGACGCGTGGGCTGCGGGTACGAGAGATGCGACGACGCCGGGCTGGACGGTCATGCGGAAGTCGTCGTCCCCAGCTCGTCGAGAACGGCCGGCTGCGGCACGCGCGCGTGCCTTGTTGCTCCCCCCATGTCCGGATCACGAACGGGAGGCGCCCGAAGTTCCGGAACAGTGCCCCGGTCCGGCTATTCGCCCTGCCGCCTCGTCTCGCGGTAGATCGCGATCGCGTGCTGCTGGGAGTTGACCTCGAGCTTCACGAGGATGGACCGGATGTGGGTGCGCACCGTGCTCATCGCCAGCACGGCGTCCACGGCGATGTCGGCGGCCTTCTGGCCACGCTCCAGCCGTCGCAGCACCTCGAACTCTCGGTCGGTGAGCAGGTCGAGGCGGCGCCGGCGCGTGTTGACCTCAGCTCGTGCCACGCGGTGCAGCTCGAGCCAGGCCATGCGTTCCTTGGCCATCATCACCGGGCGGCCGACGCTCATGTGCAAGACCGTGCGGACCAGCACGTCGAGCGGACAGCTGCGCGGGACGTACGCCGCGGCACCCGCGGCCACGGCCGCCGCCGTGCGCTCCCGGTCGGTCTGCTGACCGACGACCAGCGTCGGCCAGCCGGACGTCACGGCCTTGGCGACCAGGCCGACGCCCTCGGGGAGATCGAGGTTCACCACGACCACGCCCCGTGCTCTGTCCACTCTGGGAAACGCACAAGTCCCGTTGATCTCGCGCTCCTCCGCGGCAAACCCGTTGGCCTGCAACGCGATGACCACTGAGGTCGTGACCAGGTCGTGCGGTCCTACGACGAGCACGGGAACAGATGGCGACATCGACACAAGCCCCCCCGAACGCTTCCAGGTCTATGTCGAGAGAGGGCTCGCAAGAACGGTAGTTGACGTTAGCGGTGGGTTTGTCGTGTTTCGGGATCTACGCGGCGACACCGAGCCACGGCTCCCACGCGGGGAGCGGCTCCACGGCCAGCACGAGGATGCCCCCGGCAGCACGGTCAGGTGCCCGAGGAACGAACTCGAGGCTCCAGCCGAGCTCGGCCAGCATCCTGTCGGCCTTGCGGGAGTTGCAGGTGCGGCAGGCGGCGACGCAGTTCTCCCAGGAGTGGGTGCCGCCGCGGCTGCGGGGAACGACGTGGTCGATCGTGTCGGCGCGCTTGCCGCAGTAGCCGCAGCGGCGGCTGTCGCGGCGCAGGACGCCCGCCCTCGTCATCGGGACGGCGCGGCGGTAGGGCACTCGCACGTAACGGGAAAGGCGCATCACCGACGGCGCGGGAACCGTGAGGTTCTCCGAGTGGAAGACCTCGTCGAGTGCGGCCTCGACGCATTCGGCCTTGCCGGTGAGCATCAGGACGACAGCACGCTTCGCCGTGACTACGGCAAGCGGCTCGAACGTCGCATTGAGGAGCAGGACCCGGGACCCCGTCGGGACCACGCTCGGGTGCGGCGTGATCCCCAGCGCCTCCCCTGGCTCGGGGTCGGCACTGATGGGGTCGGGTTGTCGATGCTTCACGCGACCACCTCCCTCGCAGATCAGACCATAGCGGGAGGGGGCGACGCACGTGTGATATGGGTCCGAATCACGTTTGGTCGAGTGGCAACTCTCACCCGGTGATGGCGGCCAACGCGGCTCGGACGTCCGCGACAAGATCGTGTTCATCCTCACAGCCCGCCGAGAAGCGCACCAGCCCTGGAGCCACGTCGTCGCCCCAGCGTTGCCGGCGATCGGCGCTGCTGCGTAGGCCCCCGAAGCTGGTGGCCGACGTGACGAGCCGGGACGCGGCCAGGAACTGCCCCACCGCGTGCTCATCGGGAAGGGTGAAACGCAGCACTCCGTTCCAGCGCCGCATCTGCCGGGCCGCCACGGCGTGAGCGGGATCGTGCGGCAGTCCCGGCCACCGGACGTCCGACACCAACGGGTGTTCGGCGACCGCGGCTGCCACGGCGGCCGCGTTGGCGGCCTGCCGGGCGAGGCGCAGGTCGAGGGTGCCGAGCCCGCGGTGGGCGAGCCAGGCCTCCATCGGCCCGGGCACGGCGCCGCCACGGGAACGCGCCTCTCGCAGCCGTGCAGCCAGTGCCCCGTCGCGGACGCTGACGTGTCCGAGAACGACGTCCCCGTGCCCCGAGAGCGCCTTGGTGTCGCTGGCCACCGCGAAGTCGGCGCCGAGGGCCAGCGGCTGCTGGCCCAGCGGCGTCGCCGTGGTGTTGTCGACCGCCAGGAGCGCCCCGGCGGCGTGGGCAGCGGCTGCGGCGGCTGCGATGTCGGCCACGTCCAGGCCGGGGTTGGAGGGCGTCTCCAGCAGCACGAGCGCGGCGCCGTCGAGCACCTTGGCCGGCCACTCGCCCGCGGTCGGCACCTCCCGCACCTCGACCCCGAACGGGCCCAGCTCGTCATGGGCGAGCGAACGAGCCAGGTAGTACCCGTCGGAGGGCAGGACCAGCGCACCGTCGCGGCCCGCCAGCCGCAGCACCGCAGCGATCGCGGCCATCCCCGACGCGAACACGACGCACTCACCGCCGTCGAGATCGCCGATGGCGGCCTCGAGCACACGCCACGTGGGGTTGTCCGCGCGACCGTAGAAGTCCGTGGGTGTCGGGTCGCCGGGCCCGCCGAGGTGGAACGTCGACGACAGCACGGGGCCGGGGTGCAGGGCTTCTCCGAGGACACCTTCGCCGTGGCCACCGTGCACGCAGCGCGTCCCGTCCCCCGTCACGCACTCACACTACGACGTGGGTTATTCGGGGCGCGGAGCCCGGCTGATCAGTTCCTTGCCCATCTCCGCAGCGGAGAGGCCCTCGTGGCAGACGCGCCGCACGGCGTCGGCGATCGGGACCTCCACCCCGTGCCGGGCCGCGAGCTGGCAGATCGACAGGCACGACTTCACGCCCTCGGCCACCTGCCCGTGATTGGCGGCCTCCGCCTTCGCCAGTGACTCCCCGCGACCCAGGTGCTCGCCGAACGTGCGGTTGCGAGACAGCGGCGACGAGCACGTGGCAACCAGGTCACCGAGCCCGGCGAGCCCGGCGAACGTCAGGGGGTCCGCCCCCAGCGCCACCCCCAGCCGTGCGATCTCCGCGAGCCCGCGGGTGATCAGCGAGGCAGTGGTGTTGTCGCCGAACCCCATTCCGGTGGCGATGCCGCAGGCGAGCGCGATGACGTTCTTGCCCGCGCCACCCAGCTCGCAGCCGATGACATCGGTGTTGGTGTAGGAGCGGAAGTAGCCGGTGGTGCACGCCTGCTGCAGGGCCACCGCGCGGTCGTGGTCGGAGCAGGCGATCACGGTGGCGGTGGGCTCCTCCGCCGCGATCTCGCGCACCAGGTTGGGGCCGGACACGACGGCCACCCGTTGGGCGGGGACCCTCGCGACCTCGCAGATCACCTCGCTCATCCGCAGCAGCGTGCCGAGCTCCACACCCTTCGCGAGGCTCACCAGCGTGCTGTCGGGGGGCAGCAGATCCCGCCAGAGGACGAGGTTCGCCCTCAGGGTCTGCGACGGCACCGCGAACACCACCGCATCGGCCTTGTCGAGCGCGATCGCCGCGTCGGTGGTGGCCGTCAGCAGCGCGGGCAGGACGATGCCCGCCAGATAGTCCGGGTTGCTGCGTCGCTCGTTGACGGCCGCGGCCACCTCGGGACGGCGGGCCCACAGCCGCACCTCGCGTCCGGCGTCGGCCATGACCTTCGCGAACGCCGTGCCCCACGACCCCGCCCCGAGGACTGCGACGCGGCGGACCTCGCCACCGCTCACGAATCCGCTCCGCGGCGGAAGAACTGCACGGGGGCCTCCTCCTGGCGAACCTCGGCGAGCAGCTCCTTGACCCGGCACATGATCACGTCGGTGACCTCGCGCAGGAGCGCGGCATCGAGCGGACGCCCGCGGTACGCCGTCAGGTCGATGGGTTCGCCGCAGCGCACGATGATCGGTTTGCGGGGCAACGGCCGGAACTTCCGCTTGTAGCCGTCGTAGACGTCCCGCGTGCCCCAGTGGACGAACGGAACGACCGGAACGTCGGCCGAAAGCGCCAGCCGGGCGACGCCGGTGCGCGCGAGCATCGGCCATCCCTCCGGGTCGCGGGTGATCGTCCCCTCCGGGTATATCACCACGACCTTGCCCTCGCTCAGCGCCCGAGTGCCCTCCCGCAGGCTGTGCTGCGCGTCGGCGGACTCCCGGTAGACGGGGATCTGGCCGCTGCCGCGCATGGCCCAGCCGAGCACCGGCTTGCTCCACAGGCTGTTCTTGGCCAGGAACCGGGGCACCCGCCGGGCCCGGTGCACCACGAGGCCGCTGAAGATCGGGTCGAGGTGGGAGATGTGGTTGGCCACGAGTAGGGCACCGCCGGTCGAGGGGATGTGTTCCTTGCCGTCGAACCGGGAGCGGCCCAGCAGCCAGCCCATGGGATAGAAGAACACCGCGCAGAACGCGATCCAGAAGCCGCCCTTCTCACGCCTCACGCACGAACCTCCGATCCCGGCCTGACGCGCAGAGTCTTCCTGGCCGGGCGCTCGGGGTCCACCTCCGGGTTCGGTGCACGATGGAGGGGTGGGCTCGAAGATGTCGACCGTGGACCTGGTGGTCCCGGTCAAGCAGCTGGGCGTGGCCAAGTCCCGGCTGCGCGGCGCCGCCGACCAGGGCATCGGCGCCGCCGACGCCCACGCACGGCTGGCGTTGGCGCTGGCGCATGACACGGTGGCCGCGGTGCGCGCCTCGACCATGGTGCGGCGCCTGGTCGTGATCAGCTCCGACCCGGTGGTCGCCGCCGAGCTCTGCGCCGTGGGCGTCGAGGTCGTTCCGGACGGCCCCGTGCCGGGCCTCAACGCCGCCTACGCGGGCGGCGCGGCGCTTCTGCGTGAGCACGACCCCGCAGCGGCGGTCGGGGCGCTGCAGGCCGACCTGCCGGCGCTTCGCCCCGCCGAGCTGGACGACGCGATCACCGCGGCGGCAGAGCTCTTCGCCTCGGGCCGGGCGGGGCGCGCCTTCTGCTCCGACGCCGAGGGCACCGGCACGACCTTCCTGCTCGCCGCGCCGGGCGTGGGGCTCGACCCGCTGTTCGGCGTGGGCTCCGCCCTGCGTCACCGCGAGTCCGGTGCGCAGCCGCTGCACGGCGAATGGCCGGGCCTGCGGCGAGACGTCGACACGGGCGACGACCTGCGCGAAGCCATGGACCTCGGACTGGGTGAGCACACGTCGAGCGTCCTCGCCCCGAGTCCGCACCACTGACGCAGCCCCCGATCGGAGCTGCTCGAATCCGCCGTTGGCTCGCATATCGGCTGCTTCCTGCGGCGCAGTTCACCCGCTCGACTCTCGACGGGATCCGCAGACAGTCGCCGGGTGGGCCAGAATCACCATCGTGGGTGACGACGTGAGCAGTTCTGTCCCGGAACCCGGCCCCGAGGACCAGATGCCCGCCCGGCAGGGCACGCGCGGGCGACGGTCCCCGCGGCCGTCGACCCGTCGGGTGCATGCGGCGAGCCGCCCTGTGAGCAGCACGACGGTGCCCGTCCGCCGCGAGGAACCGGACACGGACTCACGGAGTAGGAGCGACCGGCGGCCTGGCCCTGCGGCCCCCGCCACCGCCACGGTTCCGGACGTCACCGGCACAGCCGCCGCCGTGCCGGTGAGTCCGCCTGCACGCACCATCGCCCCGGCGTCGAGCCTGCCCGAAGATCGCTACCTCAACCGCGAGCTGTCCTGGCTGGACTTCAACGCCAGGGTGCTCGCCCTCGCCGAGGACCCCAGCCAGCCGCTGCTAGAGCGGGCCAAGTTCCTCGCGATCTTCGCGTCCAACCTCGACGAGTTCTACATGGTCCGGGTGGCCGGGCTGAAGCGCCGCGACGAGACCGGGCTCGCCGTCCGCAGCGCCGACGGCCTCTCCCCCCGTGAGCAGCTCGCCAGGATCGCGGCCCGCACGCAGGCGATCGCCGAGGCGCACGCACGCGTCTTCCTCGACCAGGTGCGCCCCGAACTGGCGGCCGAGGGCATCCGCATCCTGCGCTGGGGCGACCTGACCGACGACCAGCGGATCAGGCTCTCGGCATACTTCTCGGCCCAGGTGTTCCCGGTGCTCACCCCGCTGGCCGTCGACCCGGCCCATCCGTTCCCCTACATCTCCGGGCTGTCGCTGAACCTCGCCGTCACCGTGCGCGACCCCGAGGGCCGTACCGAGCGGTTCGCCAGGGTCAAGGTGCCCAACAACGTCCCGCGGCTGGTGCGCGTGCGCACCGACGACGACACGATCACGTTCCTTCCGCTCGAGGACCTCATCTCAGCCCATCTCGGTGAGCTGTTCACCGGCATGGAGCTCGCCGAGGTCCACGCCTTCCGCGTCACCCGCAACGCCGACGTGGAGGTCGAGGAGGACCGCGACGAGGACCTCCTGCAGTCACTGGAGCGCGAGCTCGCCAGGCGCAGGTTCGGGCCGCCGGTGCGCCTCGAGGTCACCGACACGATGAGCGAGCACGTGCTGGAGCTGCTGCTGCGCGAGCTGGACGTCGACCCCGCCGACGTCGTCACCGTGCCCGGGCTGCTCGACCTCACCTCGCTGTGGGCGGTGCACGGGGTCGACCGCCCGGATCTGAAGGACGACCCTTTTGTCCCGGCCACGCACCCGGCCTTCGCTGACCGGGAGACCCCACGCAGCGTGTTCGCCACCCTGCGCGAGGGTGACGTGCTCGTCCACCATCCCTACGACTCGTTCTCCACGAGCGTGCAGCGGTTCATCGAGCAGGCGGCGTCCGACCCGAACGTCCTCGCCATCAAGCAGACCCTCTACCGCACCTCCGGCGACTCCCCGATCGTCGACGCCCTGATCGACGCCGCCGCGGCCGGCAAGCAGGTGGTCGCGCTGGTGGAGATCAAGGCGCGGTTCGACGAGCAGGCCAACATCCGCTGGGCACGCGAGCTGGAGAAGGCGGGCGTGCATGTCGTCTACGGGCTCGTCGGCCTGAAGACGCACTGCAAGACCTCGCTCGTGGTGCGGCAGGAGGGGTCGACGATCCGGCGCTACTGCCACATCGGCACCGGCAACTACAACCCGAAGACCGCCCGGCTCTACGAGGACCTGGGCGTGCTCACGGCCGATCCGACGATCGGTGCCGACCTCACCGACCTGTTCAACTCGCTCACCGGCTACTCCCACCAGACGTCCTACCGGAGCCTGCTGGTGGCGCCCTACGGCGTTCGCCGCGGCATCGTCCGCCGGATCGAGGACGAGATCGAGGCCCACCGCGAGGGCAACCCCGCCGCCCGGATCCGGATCAAGGTCAACTCACTGGTCGACGAGCAGGTGATCGACGCGCTCTACCGCGCGTCGCTGGCCGGCGTTCCGGTGGACGTGGTGGTGCGCGGCATCTGCGCGATCCGGCCGGATCGCCCTGGGCTGTCGGAGAACATCCACGTCCGGTCGATCCTCGGCCGGTTCCTGGAGCACTCGCGGGTGTTCCACTTCGGGGCGGCCGACGAGTACTGGATCGGCAGCGCCGACATGATGCACCGCAACCTCGACCGTCGGGTCGAAGTGCTGTTGCGGGTGGCCGACCCGAGGTTGGCGAGCAGGCTCGGCCTGATGCTCGACTCCTGCCTCGACCCGGCCACCCGGTGCTGGACGCTGCACGCCGACGGATCGTGGGAGCCGTCGCCGCCGCCGGAATCCGGGGTGTCACCGGTGCGCGACCACCAGGCGGAGATGATGCTGCTGCACGCCGGCGTAGGCGCGGCGGCCGACGACGAATGAGCGAGCTTGCGCGCGAATCGGTGTCACAGCGCCTTCGCGAAGCACCGGCCGAGCGCAGCGAGGGCGAGCGATGAACGGGGTTTTCCGGTCCGGGCCTCCGCAGGCCACCGCAGACACGAACAACGCCGACGTGCTGGCCGCGGGAACGGTGCTGTGGCGGCCCGGTACCCGCGGCCCCGAGCTGGGGCTCGTACACCGGCCGCGCTACGACGACTGGTCGTTTCCGAAGGGCAAGCTCGACGCGGGCGAGACCATGCCGTTCGCCGCGGTCCGGGAGGTGGCCGAGGAGACGGGAGAGCGCGTCCGTCTCGGGCCGGCACTCGGCGACGTGCACTATCCCGTGGCCGAGGGCCAGAAGCTGGTGCGGTACTGGGGCGCGGAGGCCCTCGGCGGCGAGTTCGTGCCGGGCGAGGAAACCGACGAGCTGCGGTGGGTCAACATCCAGCGCGCCGCCGACATGCTGTCCTACCGGCACGACCTCGAGGTGCTGCAGCGGTTCGCGGAGGTGGGCGTCCCCAGCTCGATGGTGCTGCTCGTGCGGCATGCCAAGGCCGGCAGCCGTGGCGACTGGAACGGCGACGACGACCTGCGGCCGCTGTCGGGAACGGGCCGGGAGCAGGTCCGCCGGCTGACCGGGCTGCTGACGCTGTTCGGACCGGAGCGCGTCATCAGCGCGCCCCTGGTGCGCTGCCGGGACTCGGTGGCACCGCTCGCCGAGACGCTCGGGGTTCCCGTCCTCGACGAGCCGCTGCTCGGTGAGCACGCCTTCTACCGCGACATCGCCGCCGGGCTCGCCCGATTCCGGGAGCTGGCCAAGGAGCCCGGCGTCACGGTCGTGTGCAGCCAGGGTGGTGTGATCCCCGACATCGTGGCGGCACTCGCCACCGACTCGGCCCTCTCCGTGGACCCTGAGGACGTCCCGGCCAAGAAGGGCAGCACCTGGGCGCTGACGTTCTGCAGGGACGCCGAGCTGTGCACCGCCGACTACTACCCGCGCCCCACCGGATGACCACGCACGCGGCGCCGCCTACTTCTTCTTGCCCTTGCGGGGCTTGCCGTCCTTCGCCTTCGCCGCCTTCTTTCCCCCCTTCGCCGCCTTGTCGATCTTGTCGGCCTTGTCGAGCTTGTCGGCCATCCGATCGTCCTGCTTCGCCTTCTCGGGTTTGCCGGGCTTCTCCAGGGCGTCGACCTGCTCGGTCACGACGACCGCGGGTGCCAGGGCCGCCGCAGCGGTGCGTGGGGAGGTCTGCGGCTCGACGCCGCTGACGGCCGTGCGGAACGCCGTGCCCGGACGGAACGCCGGCACCGTGGTGGCCGGGACGTTCACGGTCTCGCCGGTGCGCGGGTTACGGGCGACGCGGGCGGCCCGGGCGCGGCTGGTGAACACACCGAACCCGGTGAGCGAGACCGAATCACCTGAGCGCACGGCGTCCACAATGGTCTCGAGTAGGCCGTCGACAGCACCCGCCGCGGTGCGCCGATCCCCGAGCCGTTCCGCGAGTACATCCACGAGTTGGGTTTTGTTCATCCGACCAACGTAGATCGCGCGCCGCGCCGATGGCATATGACCTGGCCGAACGCGTCGCGAGTCACTGCGGAACCGGCGTGCCGGTTCCGCAGTGACGGGATGGACGGCCGTCTCTACGAGTGTTCGGGAATCGACACACTGTCCGAGTAGTACGAGACCGAACCCCCTGCGTTACCGGCCTCGATCGAACACAGGACGTCGCGTCCGGACAGATCGGCGGGCACGGTCAGCGTCGGAGCGGTCTGGCCGTCGATCGGAACGAAGAAGAGGAACCCGGTGGGGGTGTTCCACGCCTCCTTGGGCGTGGTCGTGTCGATCTCGCCACGCGACCAGCTGTACTCGAGCGTCGCGGGCTCGCCGCCCTCCCATCCCGGTGTCGCGCAGGTGATCGTCGAGCCCACGGCGAGCTTCCCGGTCACCGTGACGTCCTCGGCGGGCGACGGCTCGAAGACGGGGTGGGGCTGCGTGATCCAGTCCCGCAACCCCGCCACGTCGGCGAACGCCGCTGCGGTGCCGGCCGCGCACATCTGGTCGGTCACCTCGCCACTGAAACTCGTCACTCCGACGACGACCGCGCGCCCGTCCGCAATCTCGACGAGCGGGCCGCCGCTGTCGCCGGGGCAGATCGCCGGCCCGTCCGGTTGCGGCGCCTGAGCGCACACCACCGTCTCGTCGCTGCCCGAGGGCGTGTGGAGCCGGCTCGCACAGTCCTGCGCCGAGATCAGGTCGAGATCAGCCCTCAGCAGCTCATCGCTGCTGGACGGCGGCGGCATCGCGGGGTCCGTCGACGGCGCCGCCGTGATGCCGTGCCCGTACGCCGTCAGCGTGGCGCCGGGCGACGGTGTCTCGTCCGCCACCGCCAAGGGCTCCGCGCCGGGCACGGGCTCGGCCAGGCCGATGATCGCGACGTCGGCCACCGCGCTCGACTTGGTGAAGCTCGTCGGATCGGCAGGCGAGGGAACCTGCTTGTACTCGGGGTGCACGGCGACACCCGCGATCGGAAGGATCCGGCCGGGATCGCGTGACAGCACCGACGCGCCCAGATGGACCTCGACCCGCCGGGGATCCCCCTCCGCCACGCAGTGCGCCGCGGTCAGCACCCGGTCCGGCGCGATCAATGCCCCGCCGCAGAACGTGCGCTGCGCCAATGGCTCGTCACCGGGGCGTGCGAGCGTCACCATCCACGGCGCGTCAGCGGCATCGGGCACCGGGGTGCCACCGGTGATCGCCTGTGCCGGCGCCGCGGACAGGACGACCGCCACGGCCGCCCCCAGCGAGCCGAGCACTCCCGCTCGCGCCCACCGTCGCCCTGAACTTCCCCACGCCATCGGATTCCCCCCGATTTCCACGGTCATCGACGGGAAATGACGCTACGGCGCGCGTCGCAGTGTTGATCTCGGTCGAAAGTACGACTGCCTGGGCCGCATCCTCGCCTTTTCGACCGAACGCCGGACGAAAAGGCGCGAATGCCCGGATCAGACCTGGGCCGTGGTGGGCAGGTGGCCGGGCCGGGCCGCTTCGAAGGCCGTGATGTCGTCGGCGTGGCGCAGCGTGAGGCCGATGTCGTCGAGGCCTTCACGCAGGCGCCAGCGCGTGTACTCGTCGATCTCGAACGGGACGACGAGCTCGTCCGCCCGCACCGTCTTCTCCACCAGGTCGACGGTCACCTCGGTGCCGGGGGCGTTCTCCAGCAGCTTCCACAGCAGCTCGACGTCGGGCTGCGCCACCTGCGCCGCCACGAGCCCCGCCTTTGCCGAGTTGCCACGGAAGATGTCGCCGAACCGGGACGAGATGACGGCCCGGAACCCGAAGTCCATGAGCGCCCATACGGCGTGCTCCCGGGAGGAGCCCGTGCCGAAGTCCTGCCCGGCCACGAGCACGGACCCGCGCGTGAACGGCTCGACGTTCAGGATGAAGTCCGGCTGCTGGCGCCAGGCCTCGAACAGCGCGTCCTCGAAGCCCGTGCGCGTGACGCGCTTGAGGTGCACCGCGGGGATGATCTGGTCGGTGTCGACGTTGGACCGGCGCAGGGGCACGCCGATGCCGGTGTGGGTGCTGAACGGTTCCATCAGTCCAGGTCCTCCGGGGAGCTCAGGGTGCCGCGCACCGCGGTGGCCGCGGCGACGAGCGGGGACACGAGGTGGGTGCGGCCGCCCTTGCCCTGGCGGCCCTCGAAGTTGCGGTTCGAGGTGGACGCGCTGCGCTCGCCCGGCGCCAGCTGGTCGGGGTTCATGCCCAGGCACATCGAGCAGCCCGCGGAGCGCCACTCGGCGCCTGCCTCGGCGAAGATGTCGCTGAGCCCCTCGTCCTCGGCCTGGAAGCGCACGCGCATCGAGCCCGGGACCACCAGCATCCGGACACCGTCGGCCACCTTCCGGCCCTTCATCACGGCGGCGGCGGCGCGCAGGTCCTCGATGCGCCCGTTGGTGCAGGAGCCGACGAACACGGTGTCGACGGCCACCTCGCGCAGCGGGGTGCCCGCCTCCAGACCCATGTAGGCGAGCGCCTTCTCGGCCGACGCGCGCTCCTGCTCGTCCACGATGCGGGACGGGTCGGGCACGTTCTCCGAGAGCGGGAGCCCCTGGCCGGGGTTGGTGCCCCAGGTGACGAACGGCGTGAGCGCGTCGGCGTCGATGAACACCTCGGAGTCGAACGTGGCGTCGTCGTCGGTGCGGAGCGCATTCCACGACGCGACGGCCTCGTCCCATGCCTCGCCCTTCGGGGCGCGGTCGCGGCCCTTCAGGTAGGCGTACGTGGTGTCGTCCGGGGCGATCATGCCGGCCCGGGCGCCGGCCTCGATCGACATGTTGCAGATCGTCATCCGGGCCTCCATCGAGAGGTTCTCGATGACGTTGCCGCGGTACTCGAGCACATAGCCCTGCCCGCCGCCGGTGCCGATCTGGGCGATCATCGCGAGCACGATGTCCTTGCTGGTGACACCCTCCCGCAGCCGGCCGTCGGCCGAGTTGACGTTGATCGCCATCGTGCGGAACGGCTTCAGCGGCAGCGACTGGGTGGCCAGTACGTGCTCCACCTCTGACGTGCCGATTCCGAAGGCCAGCGCCCCGAACGCGCCGTGGGTGGACGTGTGGCTGTCGCCGCAGACGACGGTCATGCCCGGCTGCGTGAGCCCGAGCTGGGGACCGACGACGTGCACGATGCCCTGCTCGGCGTGGTTCATCGGGTAGAGGGGCACGCCGAACTCGGCGCAGTTCTTGCGAAGCGTCTCCACCTGGGTGCGCGACACCGGGTCGGCGATCGGGAGCTCGACGTCGGCGGTGGGAACGTTGTGGTCCTCGGTGGCGACCGTGAGGTCGGGACGGCGAACGCCGCGGTCGGAGAGCCGGAGCCCGTCGAACGCCTGGGGACTCGTCACCTCGTGGACGAGGTGGAGGTCGATGTAGAGGAGGTCGGGCTCGTCACCCTCGCCACGTCGGACGACATGCCTTTCCCAAACCTTCTCCGCCAGCGTGCGTCCCATAACCATCCCATCCTCCGCTGGACGTCCCATATATCGGGACGTTAATATCGTCCCGTGAGACAGCTTAGCGGCGTCGGAGTTCTGGACAAGGCCGTGGGGGTTCTCCGGGCCGCAGCTGCCGAGCCTTGCGGGCTGGCCGAACTGTGTCAGCGCACCGGTCTGCCCCGCGCCACGGCGCATCGACTCGCCGTGGGCCTCGAGGTCCACGGCCTCCTGCACCGCGGCGCCGACGGCCGCTGGCGCCCCGGGCCCACGCTCGCCGAACTGTCGGCAGGCGGTGTCGACCCACTGCTCGAAGCCGCGGCGGCCGTGCTGCCCCGGCTCCGCGACATCACCGGCGAGAGCGTGCAGCTCTACCGCCGCGACGGCGCCCAGCGCGTCTGCGTCGCTTCCGCGGAGCCTGCCAGCGGGCTGCGCGACACCGTTCCCGTCGGCACCCGGATGCCGATGACCGCCGGTTCCGGGGCAAAGGTGCTGGCAGCCTGGGCCGAGCCCACGGTGCAACGCGCCGTGCTGGCCGACGCCATGTTCGGCGAGCGAGTGCTCGTCGACGTCCGAAGACGCGGCTGGGCACAGAGCGTTGCCGAGCGCGAGTCCGGCGTCGCGAGCGTGTCGGCTCCCGTCCGCGACAGCTCTGGCCAGGTCATCGCAGCGGTCTCGGTGTCGGGTCCGGTCGATCGGATCGGCCGGCGTCCGGGCGTCCGATGGGCAGCTGATCTACTGGCAGCCGCGGAGGCTCTGCAGCACCGCCTGTGACACCCAGTTGCCTAACCGCGACACTCGGTTGCGGCGCGGGCGGTATGTCGCATTGCGATGTATACCCGCCCGATCGGTCCCCGGCGTGGCGCGGCTAACGTGACCGACGCTCTGCTCGATGGGCACAGAGAGTCGTACGGACACGAAAACGGGTGACGATGAGTTATCTGCTCGGCATCGATGTGGGCACGACCCGCACCGCAGCCGCCATCGGACGGTCGGGGGCCCGCCCGAGCGATACGGAGATCGTCAATCTCGGCGACCGTTCCAGTGCCGTGCCCTCCGTCCTCTACATAGGCGACGACGGGTCGGTGGTCGTCGGCGAAGCGGCCGAACGCCGGGCCGTGAGCAGCCCCGACCACGTGGTGCGCGAGTTCAAGCGCCGGATCGGCGATCCCACGCCGATCCTCGTCGCCGGCAGGCCGTGGGCACCGGAGGAGCTCTCGGCCCGCCTCGTGCGCTGGGTCGTCGACCGCGCGGCTCAGCGTGAGGGCGGGCCCGCGATGCGGGTCGCCGTCGCCCATCCCGCGTCGTGGGGTTCCCACAAGAAAGATCGGCTGGGCGCTGCAGTCGCAGCCCAGGGCGTGCCCATCACGTTCATCGCGGAGCCCCAGGCCGCCGCGCTGCACTACGCGGCGGGCGAGCGCGTGGAGCCGGGCTCCACGATCGCCGTGTACGACCTGGGCGGAGGCACCTTCGACGCCGCCGTCGTCCACAAGGACGACCACGGGTTCACGCTGCTCGGCCGCCCCGAGGGCATCGAGCGCCTCGGCGGCATCGACTTCGACGAGGTTGTGTTCGAGCACGTCCGCCAGGGGCTCCCCGAGGCGTTCGACGGGCTCGACGAGACCGACCCGGCCGTACTGTCGGCCGTTGCTGCGGTGCGGCGTGAGTGCACCGAGGCCAAGGAAGCGCTGAGCAGCGACACCGAGGTCTCGATCCAGGTCATGACGCCCGCCGGGCAAGGCTCGGTACGGCTGCACCGCAGCGAGTTCGAAGCCATGATCCGACCGCGCGTCGAGGAGACGGTCGACGCCCTGCGCCGAGCAGTCGGCTCGGCCGGTCTGGCACCGGCACAGCTGTCGGCCGTGCTGCTCGTCGGGGGGTCCTCGCGCATCCCGCTCGTCGGCCAGCTCGTCTCCGAGCAGCTGGGCCGACCGGTCGCGGTGGACGCCGACCCGAAGAACGCGATCGCCATGGGCGCCGCGCTGTCGCTGCGTCCCCCGTCCGGCAGCGGCGCGATGCCGCAGGTGTCGCCCGCGCGCCCCGGGCCCGCAGGCCAGCCGATGGGCGCCGCGGCGCTCGCCGGCGCAGGCGCCCCGATGGGCACGGGCGCCACCCCGCCGATCGGCGTCGGCTCCTCGTCCTACCCACCTCGGCCGGGCTACGGCGAAGCCGCGGCGGCAGCCGCCCCGGCCCCCACCCAGTGGATGTCGGGCTCCCGCAACGGCCCGATGCCCCCGGCGCCCTCCTACCCCGAGCGCCCGCAGCTCGACCCGGACGACGGTCGCGACTTCATCGAGTACGCCGACCGTCCCCGCGGCCCGTCGGCCGCCCGGCTGGTGACCATCGGCGGGATCGCCGCCGCGATCGCCGTGGTCGCGGCGATCGCGCTGTGGCCCACCGGTGGGTCGGTGCCGCTCGAGCCCGACGTCACGAGCAGTGACCCGCCCATCTCCGCGGTGACGGATCCCGGCGAGGCCACGCCCGAGCCGGAGCAAGAACCGGACACGGACCCGGCCGATCATGGTCGGCCGGGCTCACAGCCCGCGCCCGGAGACTCGCGTCCCCCCGACCAGCCGGTCCCGACGACGAAGCCCGCACCCACCACCGATCCGGTGGAGCCCACTACGACCCCGAGCCGGCCGACTTCCACCACCACGAACCCAACGACGACCAGGCCGACTCCCACCACGACCCCGCCGACGACCACGACGCAACCGACCAGCCCGCCGCCCTCGGTCGGTGCTTCGGGGTCATCAGCGTCGACACCCGCGGTGGCCGCCGGGAGCGGGCAAGGTCGTGGCGGGCACGGCGTGAGCTGAGCTCGGCGAGACGCCGAGAACTGCGGCTCGCACACCGGGCACGGCTCGGTCCCGATGATCAGGGCGGAAGGCACCTGATCATCGGGACCGAGTCGTGCCCGCACGCGTTACGCCTGCGACGGCGACCATCCGCCGGCAGAGTCGACCTCGTGTGGCGGGTCAGCCGGAACCCTGGGGCGACTGAGCCTGAGGCCGCCCGGTCGAATACTGAATGCGAAAAGGCCCGTTCCGGAGAACCGGAACGGGCCTTTTCGGTGTAGCCCCGACGGGATTTGAACCCGCGCTACCGCCTTGAGAGGGCGGCGTCCTAGGCCGCTAGACGACGGGGCCGTGGAAACGCTATTAGCTTATCAGACCACTTCTGGTGCGTTTCCGCTGGGGTACCAGGACTCGAACCTAGACTAACTGAACCAGAATCAGTCGTGCTGCCAATTACACCATACCCCAAGAGTTCAGGATCAACCGGCCCCTCTACTGCGGGAGCCGGTCTCGCCTGCCCTGCGTGGAGTACTCTAGCCGAGGCCTCCAGCCCGCTCCAAACCGGCCCTCAGCCGGGCGAGTGATCGTTCCCGGCCCAGCAGCTCCATCGATTCGTACAGCGGCGGGGACACCGTACGGCCGCTCACAGCCACCCTGACGGGCGCGAACGCCTTGCGCGGCTTGAGTCCCAGCCCGTCGATGAGAGCCGACTTCAGCGCCGTCTCGATGTGCTCGGTCGACCAGTCGTCGACGCCGTTCAGGCCGGTCAGGGCCGCTTCGAGCACCGGGGCCGCGTCGGCGCCGAGATTCTTCTCCGCAGCCTCGACCTCGGGGACGAAGCCCTCTTCCGGCACGAACAGGAACCGGAGCATGCGGGCCGCATCGGACAGCACGACGCTGCGCTCCTGCACCAGGGGCGCAGCCGCGGCCAGCAGCTCACGCTGCTCCTCGGTGATCGTGCCCTCGATCACACCTTCGTCAACGAGGTAGGGCTCGACCCGCCGTGCGAACTCGTCAACGGGCAGCGCCCGCAGATGAGCCGCATTGATGGCCTCGGCCTTCTTCAGGTCGAAACGAGCGGCGTTGCTGGACACCCGCGATATGTCGAAGGCGGCGACCATCTCGTCGATCGTGAACACGTCGCGGTCCTCGGCAATCGACCAGCCGAGCAGGGCCAGGTAATTGAGCAGGCCCTCGCGGATGAATCCGCGCTCCCGGTAGAGGAACAGGTTCGACTCGGGATCGCGCTTGGAGAGCTTGCGGTTGCCCTCTCCGGTGACGAGCGGGAGATGCCCGTAGCGGAACGGTCCTGTGCCGATTCCGACGCGCTGAAGCGCCTCGAGCAGCGCGATCTGCCGCGGTGTGGAGGAGAGCAGGTCCTCCCCGCGCAGCACGTCGGTGATGCCCATGAGCGCGTCGTCGAGCGGGTTGGTGAGCGGGTAGAGCGGGGTGCCGTCGCCGCGGGCGAGCACGAAGTCGGACACGGTGCCCGCCCGGAAGGTGACGTCGCCTCGCACCAGGTCGGTGAAGGTGATGTCCCGGTCGGGCATCCGCAGCCGGTACACGGGCGCGCGCCCCTCGGCCCGGAACGCGGCGCGCTGCTCATCGGTGAGGTCGCGGTCGGCGTTGTCGTAGCCGAGTTTCGGGTCGCGGCCTGCTGCGCGGTGGCGGGCCTCGATCTCGTCGGCCCGCGAGTACGACTCGTAGACCTCTCCCCCGTCGATCAGCCGTTGCAGCGCGTCGGCGTAGACAGGACCGCGCTCGCTCTGCCGGTACGGGGCGTGCGGGCCGCCGACCTCGGGACCCTCGTCCCAGTCGAGCCCGAGCCACCGCAGGGCGTCGAGCAGCGCCGCGTAGGACTCGTCCGAGTCGCGGCTGGCGTCGGTGTCCTCGATCCGGAACACGAAGGTGCCGCCGTGATGGCGGGCGTGCACCCAGTTGAACAGCGCGGTGCGGATGAGACCGACATGGGGGGTGCCCGTCGGCGACGGGCTGAACCGGACCCGGACGCCGGCCGGCCGGGATTCGCTCGCAGGCTCACTCATGATGTGGCCAAGCCTATCCGGGCAGATGCCTGGCCTTCCCGGCCCGCTGCGCCTAGAATTCAACACATGTTGAGAAACGAGCGCACGACCTGCCTCGTCGTCGGTGGCGGCCCTGCCGGGCTGGTCCTCGGTCTACTCATCGCTCGGGCCGGGGTCGAGGTCACGGTTCTGGAGAAGCACCCCGACTTCCTGCGTGACTTCCGCGGCGACACCGTGCACGCATCCACCCTTACCCTGCTCGACGAGCTGGGCCTCGGGCAGCGGTTCGCGGCCCTGCCCCAGCAGCGGATCAACCGCATGCAGGTGCAGCTGGACGGCTGCAGCGCGCAGGTGGCCGACCTGCGCCGGCTCCCCGGCGCCCACCAGCACATCGCGATGGTGCCGCAGTGGGACTTCCTCGATCTCGTCGCCGACGCGGCGGAGGCCGAGCCCACCTTCACGCTTCGACGCAACGCCGAGGTCGTGGATCTGCTCTACGACGGCGGCCGTGTGGCCGGCGTGCGCTACCGCGACCGCACCGACGGCACCGAACACCAGATCCGGGCAGGCCTCACCATCGGCTGCGACGGGCGGGCGTCCGCGGTCCGGGCAGCGGCCGGGATGCGGCCGCGCTCGTTCGGCGTGCCGATGGACGTGTGGTGGTTCCGGCTGCCGCGCCACGCAGGCGATCCCGACGGCGGCGTCGGCCGTGTCGGCACCGGCGAGTTCGCGGTGATGATCGACCGCGGCGACTACTGGCAGTGCGCGTACCTGATCCGCAAGGGCAGCGACGCGGAGATGCGGGCGGCCGGGATCGCGCAGTTCCGCGCCCGGATCGCAGGGCTGCTGCCGTGGCTGAGCGACCGGATGGACACGCTCACGTCGTTCGACGACGTGAAGCTGCTCGACGTCAAGCTCGACAGGCTGCGCCGCTGGTACCGCGACGGCCTGCTGCTGATCGGCGACGCGGCACACGCGATGTCACCGGTCGGCGGGGTGGGCATCAACCTCGCCGTGGCCGACGCGGTGGCCACAGCCCGGCTGCTCGCGCCCGCGCTGCGCTCCGGCGGCATCGTGCCCCCTGCCCTGCTGCGCCGGGTCCAGCTCCGCCGCTGGTGGGCCACCGCGCTCATCCAGGGCGCCCAACGCGCGGCACACCGCGGGATCCTCGGCGAGCGCGTCGCTCAGCCCACCGACGGCCCGCCGCAGTCACAGGCGACGTCCGGCATGTTCGACCGCGACGGAGACGCCACTCCGGCCGCCGGCAGCGAGGTTCCGTTCCCGCTGAGCATGTTGCAGCGTTTCCCGGCACTGCAGGGTGTGCCGGCCCGGCTCATCGCGATCGGTCCATTGCCGGAGCACGCGCCGGAGTGGGCACGGCGCTCGCCGCAGCCCGCTGCCTGAAGGACCTGTCAGGCGGCTTCCGCCATTCCGCACTCGCCCACCCGCCGGAAGCCCACGCGCTCATAGACGCGGGTGGCGGCCTCGTCGCCCGCGGCGAGGAACACCACCTCCGCACCTGCGTCCCGGGCGGCGCCTGCCAGCAGCGCCGTGACGGCGGCGCCGAGCCCCTGGCCGCGCGCGGCCGCAACGGTGCCGATCCCGACCAGCTCGACCACGTTCCCGACCCGTTGCACCGATCCCGCAGCGACCGGTCCGCGCGGGCCCGTGACCAGCGCTCGCGCGATCGCCCCTGCCGCGAGGTCGGCCTGTAGCTCGGCAAGGGCGGCGCCGACCGGTGGCCCGGGAGGCGGGGCCTTGAAGGCAGCGGCCGCAACGGTCATCACGGCGTGCGCTGCCGCCTGGAGATCACCGTCGGCCGGTCCGAGCAGGCGGGCCGAGTAGCCGGGCGGGAGCGAGGGGGCGATCGGGTCGCTGTTCAGCACGAGCAGCGGGCAGATCGTCACCGGCAGACCCGCATCGCGGGCTGCGTCGGCCATCGACGGGGTCGTGTCGGCGACCCACTCGAACGCCTCCGGCACGCGCAGCGACCGCTGGCGTGCCCGCACCCGCTCGATGTCCTCAGCGGTGACCGGCGGGCCACCGGGGATCGGGCGCGCGTAGAACGGCCAGCCGGATCCCGCGCGGTTGCGGACGAAGAGGCGCAACGGACCGTCGTCGGCCGCCATGGCCCAGTGCCGCGGGACCTCGTCGCAGAACCGGTCGATCCTCCGCAGCACGTCGTCCACGCGCTGATCCTGCCCTAGGAGCGTGCTCCCACGGAGACGGGAGCACGCAGCGCCGCGTACGCCAGCGCGTCGACGAGAGCGAGCCAGGACGCCTCGACGACGTTGCTGTGCACCCCCACCGTGGTCCACGAGCCCGCGTGTCCGGTGGACTCGAGCAGCACCCGCGTCACCGCGTCGGTGCCGTAGCTCTGCGACCGGCCCGTGGTGAGGATGCGGACCTTGTAGTCGGACAGCTCCACGTCCGAGAGCCACGGGCACGTCGGCGTGAGCGCGGCCCGCAGCGCCGCGTCGAGCGCGTTGACCGGCCCGTTCCCTTCCGCGGTGGCGATGAGCCGCTCGCCGTCGGCCAGGACGACCCGTACCGTCGCCTCGGCGATCACGTTGCCGTCGGCGCCGTGCTCGACGATCACGCGATAGGACTCGAGGGCGAACGGCACCGGCTCCGTGCCGCCCACTGCGGAGCGCATGAGCAACTCCAGGGAGGCGTCGGCGGCCTCGAACGACCACCCCTGCGCCTCTCGATCCTTCACGGTCGCGACGAGCGATGACACCGCCTCGGGGTGGCCGGCCAGGTCCAGGCCGAGCTCAGCACCCTTGAGCTCGACGCTGGCCCGGCCGGCCATCTCGGTGACCAGCACCCGCTGCCCGTTGCCGACAACCGCAGGGTCCATGTGGTTGTACAGCTCCGGGTCCACCTTGATCGCACTCGCGTGCAGGCCCGCCTTGTGAGCGAACGCTGACGTCCCGACGTAGGCCTGGTGGGTATCGGGAGCGATGTTGGCGATCTCCGCCAACGCGTGCGAGGTGCGGGTCAGCTCGCCGAACGCGCCGTCCGGTAGGACGGGCATGTCCAGCTTGGTCACCAGGTTCCCGACGACGGCGAACAGGTCGGCATTGCCCGTCCGCTCGCCGTAGCCGTTCGCGGTGCACTGCACGTGCGTCGCGCCGGCCTGTACCGCGGTGACCGAGTTGGCCACCGCGGAGCCCGTGTCGTCCTGGCAGTGGATCCCGAGGCGGAAACCGGTGCGCCCGGCCACCTCGGTCACCACCTCGGCGATGCCCATCGGGAGCATGCCGCCGTTCGTGTCGCACAGCACCGCGACGTCCGCACCCGCGCCGACCGCGGCGTCCAGCACCCGCAGCGCCGTGTCCGGGTCGAAGCGGTAGCCGTCGAAGAAGTGCTCGGCGTCGAGGAACACCCGGCGGCCTTCGCCACGGAGGAACGCCACCGTGTCGGCCACCATCGCGCAGTTCTCGGCCACGTCGGTGCGCAGGGCGCGCTCGATGTGGCGGCGGTCCGACTTCGCCACCAGCGTGACGACCGGCGCCGCGCTGTCCAGAAGGGCCCTGACCTGCGGGTCCGCCGCAGCTGTCGTCCCGGCCCGACGGGTCGAGCCGAACGCCACGAGCACCGCGTGCCGCAGTTCGAGCTCACCCGCAGCGGCGCGGGCGAAGAACTCGGTGTCCTTCGGCAGTGCGCCCGGCCAGCCCCCTTCGATGAACCCCACCCCGAGCGCGTCCAGATGCCGGGCGACGGCCAGCTTGTCAGCGATGGAGTAGCTGATGCCCTCGCGCTGAGCGCCATCGCGCAACGTCGTGTCGTAGACGTGGAACGCGTCTCCGAGCGGGGTTCCGGCCGGTTCTGTGCGGGACATCCGGGGGCTCCTGGAAGTGGGTCGGACGTGATCAGGGATTCATCGGGCAACAAAAAAGACCCCCCGCGAATGCGAGAGGTCTGCGCGTCGGCTGTGGTGCTGGTTAGCCGACGCGCCTGTCGATAATGATCACGTAGAGGTGCTGCACGTCGACGAGTGTTGCACGGCGCTTCCGGAGACGTCACACCGCGTTCCCAGATCGTGGGAGAGACGGTGTTCACACGGTGGTGCGTCGGCTAGGGATTGATGTCGAGCCCGTCAGCACAGGCAGGCGGGCCGATCACGAGAGGGCCGACGATGCTCCAGCTCACCGCGCTCTACAACCACCCCGAGGACAAAGACGCTTTCGACCGGCACTACGACGACGTGCACGCCCCGCTCGCCATGAAGATGCCCGGCCTGCGCCGGTTCACGGCGGCCAGGCCCGTGCCGGACGCGGACGGGAACACCCCGCCCTACCACCTCGTCGCCGTGCTCGAGTTCGACGACGAGGCGGCCCTGGGCAGCGCGATGAGCAGCCCCGAGGGTCAGGCAGCGGTGGCGGACCTGGCCAACTTCGCGGGTGCGGGCGTGACCATGCTGACCTCGAAGGGCCAGACGCTCGTCTGACCCGAGCCCCGCTCGCCTCGGCCCCGGCCGGACCGCCTCAGCTCGTGGACGGGGCCGCGGCGTGCGAGCTCACGAGCGCGGCGAGGCGGTCGCCGATCGACTGCGTGTGGCCGGTGGCGCTGTGGTCGCGGGTGGCGAGATCGAACGCCACCGCGGCCTCGATGCGGCGGGCCGCGTCTCGGTTGCCGAGGTGGTCGAGCAGCAGCGCCACGGACAGCACGGCGGCGGTGGGGTCGGCGATGCCCTGCCCGGCGATGTCGGGAGCGCTGCCGTGCACCGGCTCGAACATGCTCGGGTTGCGCCGGCTCACGTCGAGGTTGCCGCTCGCGGCGAGCCCGATGCCACCGGTCACGGCGGCGGCCAGGTCGGTGAGGATGTCGCCGAAGAGGTTGTCGGTGACGATCACGTCGAACCGGCCGGGATCGGTGACCAGGTGGATCGTGGTGGCGTCGATGTGCTGGTAGGCCACGCTGACCTCGGGGTGCTCGAGCGAGACCTCCTCCACCAGCCGCGACCACAGGCGCCCGGAGTAGCTCAGCACGTTGGTCTTGTGCACGAGCGTGAGGTGCTTGCGCGTGCGGCGGGCCGCGCGGGCGAAGGCGTCGCGGACCACGCGCTCCACACCGAAGGCCGTGTTCACGCTGACCTCGGTGGCGATCTCGTTCGGGGTGTCCTTGCGCAGCAGGCCGCCGGTGCCGACGTAGGGACCCTCGGTGCCCTCACGCACCACCAGCAGGTCGATCTCGTTGTTGGACGCCAGCGGGCCGCGCACGCCCGGGTAGAGCCGAGCGGGACGCAGGTTCACGTGGTGGTCGAGCTCGAACCGCAGCCGCAGCAGGAGCCCACGCTCGAGGATGCCGCTCGGCACGGACGGGTCGCCCACGGCGCCGAGCAGGATCGCATCGTGTGCCTGCAGCTCCGTGAGGACGGACTCCGGCAGCAGCTCGCCCGTGGAATGCCAGCGGGCGGCGCCCAGGTCGTAGGTCGTGGTCTCCGCGTTGGGCTCGACCTCGCCAAGGACCTTCAGCGCCTCGTCGATGACCTCCGGCCCGATGCCGTCTCCGGGAATGACCGCAAGGCGCATTACCGATGTCCTCTCTCCAGTTGGCCCGAGAGCAGCCGGGGGCACGTTACCCGCTGCTACGGGACCGCTATGCTTTCCGCCATCCGATCGGGGTCACCCCATAGGGTGGAACTGATGCGGAAGCGATGTCGCCGGAACCACTCCCGACGCGACACGCCCCCATGCGGGCCATTCTGCCCCGCCCAGATGCTGGGCATCGCGCAACCCCCGGACGCAGCCGCCGGTCACGTCGGCACTGTCACTGCCCCGGTCGTGTTGTCGCAGGTCAGAGAGCTTCACCCGTTCGCCCATGAGGAACTGCTCGCTGCCATCACGAGCGTGCCGCGGCCCCGCCGCGTCGAGCGCTGCTGATTCCCACCGGAGCCGCTACCGGCGCCGCACGCAGCTACGGCGGCGAACTGCCGGCGGACAGGCCTCGACACCCTGACGGTGCTGCCCGGCCTGCCGCGGGTGCCGTCTTCGGGGAGGTCGGCAAGGGTTTGCCGGACACCGGGCGGACGCCGGGAGCGGCTGTGACCCGCCGCGGTTCGCGGTTGCGAAGCCGCGGCGGGGAACAGTTCGACGCTCGCCGCTGGTGACCGATCAGGCGCCGGGGCGCCACCGGATCCGATGAGACCGATCGCCGCACGGGCGACCGGTCGTCACGGTCCGAGGCTGACCTGGAGGGGTCAGTCGCTCTCGAAGGAGATCAGCCGCGTGGTGCGCGCGCCCACCGAGGCGCCGATCGGCTCCAGCACGCCGGGGTCGACCGGGCGGTCGACACGCAGCAGCATGATCGCGTCGGTGCCGTCGGTGGTCTGGCTGATCTGGGCTGCCTCGATGTTGACGGCGGCCTCGCCGAGGAGCGAGCCGACCCGCCCCATCACGCCGGGACGGTCGGCGTACTCCAGGAGCAGCACGTCGCCCTCGGCCCGCAGGTCGAAGTGGCGGCCGTTGACCTCGACGAGCTTCTCCACCTGGGAGCGCCCGGTGAGCGTGCCGGACACCGTGACCGCGGCACCGTCGGGCATGGCGGCGCGCAGCTGCACGACGCTGCGGTGGTTCTCACTCTCCGGTGCGGTGGTCACCTCGACCTCCACACCGCGCTCCGCGGCGATGCTCGGCACGTTGACGAACGTGACCTGGTCCTCGACGACGTGGGTGAAGACGCCCCGCAGCGCGGCGAGCGCCAGCACGGAGACGTCCTCGGACGCCAGCTCACCGGCGACGTCCACCGTGACCGAGCTGGGCAGCCGGCCCGCGACGGCGTGCAGCACCGTGCCGAGCTTCTGCGTGAGCGGCAGCCACGGCCGGACCTCCTCGCCGACCACGCCGCGGACCTGCACGTTGACCGCGTCCGGCACGAACTCACCGGCCAGCGCCAGCTGCACGGAGCGGGCGACGTCGGTGCCCGCCCGGTCCTGCGCCTCGTCGGTGGACGCACCCAGGTGCGGGGTGACGACCACCTGCGGCAGCTCGAACAGCGGGCTCGAGGTGGTGGGCTCGGTGACGTACACGTCGATGCCCGCCGCGCCGACGTGACCGCTGCGCACGGCATCGGCCAGGGCGTCCTCGTCGACCAGGCCGCCGCGCGCGGCGTTGACGATGATCACGCCAGGCTTCGTGATCGCGAGCTGGTCCTTGCCGATGAGCCCGAGCGTCTCGGCGGTCTTCGGCAGGTGGATCGAGATGGCGTCGGCGCGCCGCAGCAGCTCCTCGAGGCTCGCGAGCTCGATACCGAGCTGCGCCGCGCGGGCCGGCGCGACGTAGGGGTCGTAGGCGATCAGCTCGACACCGAACGCGGCGAGGCGCTGGGCCACGAGCTGGCCGATCTTGCCCAGGCCGACGATGCCGACGAGCTTGCCGTTGAGTTCGACGCCGGTGTATGAGCTGCGCTTCCACTGCCCGGCACGCAGGCTCGCGTCGGCAGCGGGGATCCGCCGGGCGGCGGCCAGCAGCAGCGCGACGGCGTGCTCGGCGGCGGAGACGATGTTGGACGTGGGCGCGTTGACGACCATGACGCCACGGGCGGTGGCGGCAGGGACGTCCACATTGTCCAGTCCGACGCCGGCCCTGGCCACGACCTTGAGTCGGCTGGAGGCGGCGAGCGCTTCGGCGTCGACCTTGGTGGCCGAACGCACGAGGAGCGCGTCGGCGCCGGCGATGGCACTCAGCAGCGCGGGGCGATCGGTGCCGTCCACGCTGCGGATCTCGACCTCTTCGCCCAGACACGCGATCGCGGACGGCGCGAGCTTCTCGGCGATCAGGACGACGGGGCGGGTGGCTGCGGTGCTCACGGCGGTTGTGTGCTCCCCGAATCGACGGCTGGGACGCTCCCGATGGTAGATGCGGCACGGTGCCCAGGGCGCTGCGGCGTGGGCCGCGCAACAGGATGAACGGGGGAACGTCTCACTCGTCCGGTCCTACCGATGGAGCAATCGAGTCGGTCACCAGACACGAACGGGTGGATCTCGCGGCGCGCGATCGTCCGTTCTGCGCCGCGCCTCGAACCCGCAGCGAGCAGTCCGGGCTGCACAGCGTCACGACCGGGCCCGGAGCGGTGCTGAAGACTGGACAGGTGACCACGGAGAACGACGCCCGTCCGGCTCCGCCGCCGACCAGCACGTCGATCGTGCTGCTCACGCTGGCACACCGGATCGAGACCGAACTGGGCACCGCACTCGCGCCGCTCGGACTGACGGTCAGCAGGCTCGGACTCCTCGGGCACATCGCCGGGGTGCCCGGGGCATCGTTCAGCGATCTGTCGCGGATGTCGGGGATCAGCGTCCAGAGCATCCACGCAGCCGTGAAGACGCTGGCAGGCGCGGGGCTCGTGCGGGACAACACCGCGCGCGCCGGAGCCGCTTCCACCATCGAGCTCACGCCTGCGGGCTCCCGGCTGCTCGAGCAGGCGATGACCGCAGTGTCCGACGTGGACGGCCGGTTGTTCGGCGCCGACGCCGACCCCATCCTCCGACAGGTCGGCGACGCCGTGCGCGCCGCGTTCGGAGACTGATCCCGGCCACAGCTTCAGCCTCCCTGAAGCTCCTGCTAGCCTTCAGGAAAGCTGAAGGTGATCTGGGGGGATCGATGGAAGGTCTACTGCTGTCGGTACACGTGCTCGCCGGCATCGTCTTCGTCGGGGGGTCGGCCGTCGCCACGAGCCTCTTCCCGCGCTACGCGCCCGTCCTCGCGTCGGTCGGCGCAGGAGCGACGGCAGGCGAGAGCGCGCCAGAGGGTTCGGACGAGCGCAGCCGCGCCGTCGCACTCGCACTGCACCGCATCACACGCGTCTACGGCATCTTCGGGATCGTGGTCCCCGCCGTGGGAATCGCACTCGCCATCGCGCAAGGCCGCATGGGAGAGATCTGGATCATGATCTCCATGGTCCTCACCGCGGCCGCGGGACTGCTGCTGGCACTGCAGATCTACCCACGGCAACGCGACGCGCTCGCCGCTCCGGACGACGGCACGCGGCTGCGCAAGCTGAGCATGACCGCCGGGATCTACAACCTGCTGTGGGCGATCGTCGTCGTGCTGATGATCGTGCGCCCGGGCGCCTACGCCTGACGCGACACCCGGCCGGCCACCGCGGAGCGCGATTTGCGCGAGCATCCGCACGATCGGCCGAAACGAATCGTGCCGTTGCATGAAACTGCGCCACCTCGCTTGAAACGGGTTCCTACTGTTTCGCCGACAAAATGTCAGGCACATTTGCCAGGACGCCAGCACAGGCGGTGATCGAAACTTTCCCCGAGGCCGCCCAGCTGCCCGCGGCTACGCCGTTCGGCTGAACACCCCCGAACCGTGCGTGCATGGAAATGATCACCTTGCGCCGAATAGATGTATTCTGCCGGGCTCCTTCATAGTGCTTGATTCACCCGGTAGAGTTTCGCCTGCCGCAGACAGGACTGTCTCAAGACCCGGCGGCGACTCCCGTCTCGTCGCCCAATTCTCGAGGCACGTTCTCCCATTCGGCGAATTCCCAATCCCAGAGGTTGAAGCGAGGGTTTTGTCATGCCCATTTCCCCCAACCAGGGCTCCAGTGCCGGAGGCACGGCCGTGGTGATCACCGGTACCAATCTCGCGAATGCGAGCGCGGTCCGATTCGGCGCGAACCTGGGGACGATCACGGCGAACACGCCGACCCAGATCAACGTGACCAGCCCGGCCGGTCACGGCGTCGTGGGCGTCACCGTCACCACTCCGGGCGGCACCAGTAATCCGCTGTCCTACTTCTACCTCGAGCCGCCGGCCAAGTTCGCCCTCAGCCCCACCTCGGGCGTCGAGGCGGGGGGCAACTCGGTCACCATCACCGGTTCCAACCTGAACGGGGCGACCTCGGTGACCTTCGGGGCCAACGCCGGGACCATCACCGCCAACAACTCCGGCTCGATCGTGGTGACGGTTCCGGCCGGCACCGGCTCGGTGCCGGTCACGGTGGTGACGCCCGGCGGCAGCACCAACGGCCTGTCCTACGAGTACGTGGTCGCACCGACCGTCGCGACCATCGACCCCGACTCGGGCCCGACGGCCGGCGGAACGGGCGTCACCATCACCGGCACCGGTCTCACGACCACCAGCTCGGTGACGTTCGGCGGCACGCCTGCCAGCTTCGTCGTCATCTCCCCGACGGAGGTCAGCGCGACCACACCGGCCGGGGCCGCCGGGGCGGTTGACGTGGTCGTGACGACCACGGGCGGCAGCGCCACGCTGGAGGACGGTTTCACCTACGTCGCCGGACCTGGCATCTGAGGTACCTGATGAATCGAGGGGACGCCGCACACATCGGCGGCCCCTCGATTCATCACCCTCGGCCGCTCGGTGCATCGCGCCGATTCCGACTGATCGACCCCGTTGTGCACGAATAGAACACCCGCCGACGGCCCGCCGGGGCCCGGCGCTCCTTCCGCCGCACCGCCCGAGGCCGCGGCGATTTCAGCAAGAATGCACACCGACCGCCCATCGACAGGGAAGGTGCTCGCGCAAATATTCAAATAGGAAGTGCTCTGGTCGGCTCCGCGCCGTCGCCACCGCCGCGGCGCGCGGTCGACGCATGCCCACCATGCCTCATAGCGATAAGCAGCAAGCACACGAATCGTGGGAGAAAAGGAATCGTGACCAGCGCAACCATGGTGCCTTCGGGCGCCGTCAGCCCAGTGAGGCAGCCATGCCTACGGTATTGACTGTCGTCCCGTCAATCGTCCCCACCACCGGTGGCACCGTCGTCACGATCACCGGCACCGGATTCATCGGCGCCACCGCCGTCAGCTTCGGCGGCACGCCTGCCACCACGTTCACGGTCAACTCCGACACCCAGATCACCGCCACCACGCCCGCGCGCGCCGCGGGCATCGCCGGCGTCACCGTGACCGGGCCCACCGGCACCAGCAACGCCGTGAACATCATCTACCAGGGCACCACCACGCCGCCCGTCATCAACAGCATCGCCCCGGCGACAGGTCCCACCACCGGTGGCACCGTCGTCACGATCACCGGCTCCGGGTTCACCGGCGCCACCGCGGTGAGCTTCGGCGGAACGCCGGCCACCACCTTCACGGTCAACTCCGCCACCCAGATCACCGCCACCACACCCGCACACGCCGCAGGCACCGTCGCGGTCACGGTCACGGGGCCCACCGGCACCAGCAACCCGGTGAACTTCGTCTACCAGGCGCCCGCCGCGCCCGTGATCACCAGCATCGTCCCATCTGCCGGCCCCACCACCGGTGGAACGATCGTGACGATCACCGGCTCCGGGTTCACCGGCGCCACCGCGGTGAGCTTCGGTGGAACACCGGCCACCACGTTCACGGTCAACTCCGCCACCCAGATCACCGCCACCGCACCTGCACACGCGGCGGGTGTCGTCCAGGTGACGGTGACCGGGCCCGGTGGCACGAGCAACCCCGCGAACTTCGCCTACCAGGCGCCCGCGGGCCCGATCGTGTCCAGCGTCGTGCCGTCGTCCGGACCCACCACCGGTGGAACGGTCGTGACGATCACCGGCTCGGGGTTCACCGGCGCCACCGCGGTGACCTTCGGCGGAACACCGGCCACCAGCTTCATGGTCAACTCCGCCACTCAGATCACCGCGACCACGCCGGTGCACGCAGCCGGCACGGCTCCCGTCGTGGTCACCACACCAAGCGGAAGCAGCAACAACAACGTGGCGTTCTTCTACCTGAACGCTCCTGTGATCACGCAGCTGTCCCCTGATCAAGGGCCCGCTTCAGGTGGCACAGTCGTGACGATCACCGGTACCGGGTTCACGGGGGCCACCTCGGTGACCTTCGGTGGCACACTCGCCACCGCGTTCACCGTGGACTCGGACACCCAGATCACGGCTACTGCGCCGGCGCACGCGCCCGGCACGGCCGACGTCGTCGTCACGGCCCCGGGCGGCACGAGCACCGGTGCTCCGTACGCCTATGTTGCTGCTCCTGTGATCACCGCGTTGGCGCCGACCGCAGGCCCGCAGGCCGGTGGGACCTCGGTGACGATCAGCGGTTCCGGCCTGACCTTCACGAGCGCGGTGCAGTTCGGCGCTGCACCCGCTGCGTTCACGGTGCTGTCCGACAGCCAGATCGTTGCGACAGCACCAGCGGGTACAGGCACTGTCCAGGTGACGGTCACGACGCCGGGCGGCACCAGCAACGGGCTGCCGTACGAGTACGTGCCACCACCGGAGATCTAACCGGAAAGCGCGAACGGCACTCTCGCACCGACCTGTCGGGCGAGAGTGCCGTTCGCGGCGCTGGGCGGGGGGCTCAGGTCGCCTTCGAGCCCACCCAGCTCATCAGGCCGCGGAGCTTCTCGCCGACCTGCTCGATCGGGTGCTCCGCCCCCTCCTTCTGGAGCCGGGTGAAGTTCGGGCGGCCTGCCTCGTCCTCGGCCACCCACTCGCTCGCGAAACGCCCGTCCTGGATCTCGGCGAGAATTTTGCGCATCTCGTCCTTCACCGCGGGCGTGATGATGCGCGGGCCGCGGGTGAGGTCGCCGTACTCGGCGGTGTCGGAGATCGAGAAGCGCTCGTTCGCGATGCCGCCCTCGTACATGAGGTCGACGATCAGCTTGAGCTCGTGCAGGCACTCGAAGTACGCGATCTCCGGCGCGTAGCCGGCCTCCGTGAGCACCTCGAAGCCGGTCTGGACGAGCGCAGCGGCGCCACCGCAGAGCACGGCCTGCTCACCGAACAGGTCGGTCTCGGTCTCCTCCTTGAACGTGGTCTCGATGACGCCCGCGCGGGCGCCGCCGATGGCCGCGGCGTAGGAGAGGGCGAGGGCCTTCGCGTTGCCGGTGGGGTCCTGCTCCACCGCGATGAGGCACGGCACGCCCTTGCCGTCGATGAACTGGCGGCGCACGAGGTGACCGGGGCCCTTCGGCGCGACCATGGCCACGTCGACATCGGCCGGGGGCTTGATCAGCTCGTAGCGGATGTTGAAGCCGTGGCCGAAGAAGATGGCGTCGCCCGGCTTCAGGTTCGGCGCGATGTCGTCGGCGTAGATGAAGCGCTGCTTGGTGTCGGGCGCCAGGATCATGATCACGTCGGCTTCGGCGGACGCCTCGGCAGGCGTGACGACCCGGAGCCCCTCGTCGGCAGCCTTCTGCCGCGACTTGGAGCCCTCCGGGAGCCCGATCCGGACGTCGACGCCGGAGTCACGCAGCGACAGGGCGTGCGCGTGGCCCTGGCTGCCGTAGCCGATCACCGCGACCTTGCGGCCCTGGATGATCGACAGATCGGCGTCGTCGTCGTAGTAGATGTTCACGGCCATGACGGGTGAAGTGTTCCTCTCGGATCGTGGCTAACGGATGGCAGCGGCGGCGGTGATCGAGCGGGGACCGCGGCCGACGGCCACCATCCCCGACTGCACCATCTCGCGGATACCGAAGGGCTCGAGGTTCTTGAGCAGCGCGCTCAGCTTCTCAGCGGTTCCGGTGGCCTCGATCGTCAGTGCCTCCGGTGTCACGTCCACCGCCTTCGCGCGGAACAGGTTGACGATCTCGAGCACCTGGCTGCGCACGCCGGGGTCGGCGCGCACCTTGACCAACAGAAGTTCGCGCTGGACGGACGCTGCCGGCTCCAGCTCCACGATCTTGATCACGTGCACGAGCTTGTTGAGCTGCTTGGTGACCTGCTCGAGCGGAAACTCGTCGACGGCAACGACGATCGTCATCCGCGAGATGTCCGGGTGCTCGGTGGGTCCCACGGCGAGCGACTCGATGTTGAAACCTCGCCGGGAGAACAGGCCCGAGATCCGGGCGAGCACCCCCGGCTTGTCCTCGACGAGCACCGACAGGGTGTGCCGTTCGATCACTCTTCCTCACCCTGCCTCATGGCCTCTGCCGTGACGGCGCCGGTGCCGGCGTCGTCGGCGACGATCTCGTCGGTGTCGAACAACGGCCGGATGTTGCGGGCCGCCATGATCTCGGAGTTGCCGGTGCCCGCTGCGACCATGGGCCACACCTGGGCGTCGGCGCCGACCACGAAGTCGATCACAACCGGCCGGTCGTTGATCTCCATGGCCTGCTGGATGACGGCATCGACCTCGTCCTGGGACTCCGCGCGCAGCCCGACGCAGCCCATCGCCTCGGCGAGCAGCAGGAAGTCGGGGATGCGGTGCTTGTGCGTGCCGAGGTCGCTCTGGGAGTAGCGCTCCGAGTAGAAGAGCGTCTGCCACTGCCTGATCATGCCGAGGTTGCCGTTGTTGATGACGGCGACCTTGATCGGGATGCCTTCGAGCACGCAGGTGGCGAGCTCCTGGTTGGTCATCTGGAAGCAGCCGTCGCCGTCGATGGCCCACACCACCGTGTCCGGGCGGCCCATCTTCGCGCCCATCGCCGCAGGCACCGCGTAGCCCATGGTGCCGAGGCCCCCGGAGTTGAGCCACGTGCGCGGCTTCTCGTACCGGACGAACTGCGCGGCCCACATCTGGTGCTGCCCGACCCCCGCCACGTAGACGGCGTCCGGACCTGCGGTCTGGCCGATCCGCTCGATCACGTACTCGGGCGACAGCGAGCCGTCGGCGGGCCAGTCGTAGCCCAGCGGGTAGGTGGAGCGCAGCCCGTCGAGCCTCTTCCACCACGTGGTGAGATCGGTCTGGCCGCGCTCGGCCCGCTCGACGTGCAGCGCGTCGATGAGCTCGGCGATGACCTCTTTGGCGTCCCCGACGATCGGGACGTCGGCCCGGCGGTTCTTGGAGATCTCGGCCGGGTCGATGTCGGCGTGCACGACCGCAGCGTCGGGCGCGAAGCTCGCGAGATGACCGGTGACCCGGTCGTCGAAGCGCGCCCCGAGTGCGACGAGCAGGTCGGACTCCTGCATGGCCGCCACCGCGGTGACCGTGCCGTGCATGCCGGGCATCCCGACGTGCTGGCGGTGGCTGTCCGGGAAGACGCCGCGGGCCATCAGGGTGGTGACCACCGGGATGCCGGTGAGCTCCGCCAGCTCCAGGAGCTCGGCCGAGGCCTCTGCCTTGAGGACGCCGCCGCCGACGTAGAGCACCGGTCGCTGCGCCGAGCTGATCAGCTTGGCGGCCTCCCGGATCTGCTTGCCGTGCGGCCGCGTGGTGGGCCGGTAGCCGGGGAGCTTGAACTCCGGCGGCCAGGAGAACGTGGTGCGCTCCTGCAGCACGTCCTTCGGGATGTCCACCAGGACGGGGCCGGGTCGGCCCGTGGATGCCAGGTGGAACGCCTCCGCGATCGCGCGCGGGATCTCCGTCGCGTCCTTCACGAGAACGTTGTGCTTGGTCACCGGCATGGTGATGCCGGTGATGTCGGCTTCCTGGAACGCGTCGGTGCCGATCAGCGCGCGCGTCTGCTGGCCGGTGATCGCGACGATCGGGACCGAGTCCATGTAGGCGTCGGCCATCGGCGTGACGAGGTTCGTGGCACCCGGCCCCGACGTCGCCATGCAGACGCCGACCTTGCCGGTGGCCTGCGCGTACCCCTCGGCCGCATGCCCCGCGCCCTGCTCGTGACGCACGAGCACGTGGCGCACGCGCGTCGAGTCGAGCAGCGGGTCGTACGCGGGAAGGATCGTGCCTCCCGGAATACCGAATACGACCTCGCAGCCCAGCTCCTCGAGGGAGCGGACGAGCGACTGTGCGCCGGTCATCGGTACACGGTCGAAGCGCGGACCGGGGACGGTCTGCGCCGACGCCGGCTGAGCGGGGCCCGAGCCGGGCTGGGCACCCTGGCGGCCCGGCGGCGGCGCCGGCTTCGGTCCGGACGGTCCGGGGACCGAGCCGGAACGGGGCGTTGCGGTGGTCATCTGCGGCAGCTCCGGGAGTTGGGGCCGGACATGAAAAAACCCCCGACCGCCAGCGGGCGGAACGAGGGTGGCGCGTCGACGACCGAGGGCTCGCTCAGGCGTGGACGCGCCTGATAAGTACGAGATCCTGGACGGCGGGCATGCGCGGGACGCTAGCCGCCCGCCCATGAGGGCGTCAAATCCCTGGGACTGTGATACCAGATGCTGGGACGTCACCGCGCGATTCCGGTCGTGCTCGTCCGGATCGTCCGGCCTGTCATGCCCGCCGATCCACCACCACGGCCACGGCGGCCGCAGCCGCGACGAACAGTAAACCGAGAAGCGCTTCACCGAGCGGTGGCGGGGCGTCGCTCGTGAGCGCGCGCACCGCACTGCCGACCGGCGGGAGCCACGGCTGTACGGCCGTGACCGTCACGACGCTGACGGCGAGGAGGAACGACCAGCCGATGCGTGTGACAACGGGCCGGGCACACAGCGTCCCGATCGCGGTACCGGTGGTGGCCGCGGCGACGTGGACGAGCACACCGGAGAGCACCGCCTCCGCCGGATACGGGTCGGCCGCCCGCACCACCGGCACCACCACGGAGAGCAGGACGAGCACGGCGTCGGCGGCCAGAGCGACCAGCACGGTGCCGGTCACCAGCCGGACCGGCCCGCCCGCCGCGGCCATCGTGACGAGACGCTGGGCCGGGGCCTCGATGTTGGCCACCACCAACGTCAGCCATGCGGCAGTGGGGTAGAGCGCGAGCGCCGTCGCGGGCCACACACCGGGCGGGCGGCCGACGCTGTCGCTGAGCACGACGGCGAGCGCGACGCCGTAGACGACCACGGGGATCAGGACCCGCTGGGACCGGACGACGTCGGCTGCCACGTACCGGGCGACGGCCAGGGTGCGCGTTGTCACCGGGCCTCCTGTCGAACCGTGGGACGCCGAACCGTGGGATCGAAGTCTGCACAAGCCCGATCAACGCCTGCACCCCGACGTCCCCGCAACCGCCCGGTCCGCAGGTGGCGATCCCCGATGGGTGAGACCATGGCCTGGTGAGCACCACCGGCCCCGATCCCGTCCCCCGCGCCGTCTTCCGCACCTCGCCGCTGACGATCCTGGTGGCGCTCGCGTTCGCCTTCTGCGCCACACCCGTGGCGCTGGGGGGCCCGTACCTGTGGCTGCTCTACCTCATACCGATCGGCATCATCGTCTGGACGCTGCGGGTGCGCACCGTGGCCGATCAGGACGCAGTGACCATCCGCCGGATAGTCGGCGGAAGGCGCGTAACGTGGCCGGAAATCAGCTCGCTGCGCCTCGGCCAACGTTCTCGAATTCGCGGTCGTGCCGGGGTCAGCGCGGTGCTGACCGACGGCGCCGAGCTCTCGCTCCCCGCCGTCGGAGTCCGCGACCTGCCTCAGCTCGCCGCCGTCAGTGGCGGCAGGCTGCCCGACCCGGCTGGAGAGTGAGCCGATGCCGGCTCTGCGTTCCCGCGTCACCACCCAAGGCCGTAATGCCGCCGGAGCGCGTTCGCTCTGGCGCGCCACCGGCATGACCGACGACGACTTCGACAAGCCGATCGTCGCCATCGCCAACTCCTACACCCAGTTCGTGCCCGGTCACGTGCACCTCAAGGAGCTCGGCGAGCTCGTGGCGGGCGCGATCCGGGAAGCGGGCGGCGTGGCGCGGGAGTTCCACACCATCGCCGTGGACGACGGCATCGCGATGGGCCACGGCGGGATGCTCTACTCGCTGCCCAGCCGTGAGGTGATCGCCGACGCCGTCGAGTACATGGTCAACGGGCACGCCGCCGACGCGCTGGTCTGCATCTCCAACTGCGACAAGATCACGCCCGGCATGCTCAACGCCGCGATGCGCCTCAACATCCCCACCGTGTTCGTCTCGGGCGGGCCGATGGAGGCCGGCAAGGCTGTCGTCGTCGACGGGGTGGCGCACGCGCCCACCGACCTGATCACCGCGATCTCCGCCTCGGCCTCCTCGCAGGTCGACGACGAGGGCCTGGGGCTCGTGGAGCGCTCGGCCTGCCCGACCTGCGGTTCGTGCTCCGGGATGTTCACCGCCAACTCGATGAACTGCCTCACCGAGGCCCTCGGCCTCGCGCTGCCCGGCAACGGCTCCACGCTGGCCACGCACGCCGCGCGGCGCGAGCTGTTCCTCGAGGCAGGCCGCACGGTGATGGCGCTCGCGAAGCGCTGGTACGGCGACGACGACGCCTCCGTGCTGCCCCGGTCGATCGCGAACCGGAAGGCGTTCGAGAACGCGATGGCGCTCGACGTCGCGATGGGTGGCTCCACCAACACCGTGCTGCACATCCTCGCCGCCGCGCAGGAGGGCGAGATCGACTTCGACCTGGCGGCGATCGACGCCTTGTCGCGCCGGGTTCCCTGCCTGGCGAAGGTGTCGCCGAACTCCAGCTACCACATGGAGGACGTGCACCGGGCCGGTGGAATCCCCGCCATCCTCGGCGAGCTCTGGCGGGCCGGGCTGCTCAACGAGGACGTCCACACGGTCCACTCGCCGTCGCTGCGGCAGTGGCTGTCCGAGTGGGACGTCCGGGCGCAGGCGCCGTCGGAGAAGGCCGTTGAGCTGTACCACGCGGCACCGGGCGGGGTGCGCACGACGGAGGCGTTCTCCACGGAGAACCGCTGGTCGTCGCTCGACACGGACGCGGCCGACGGCTGCATCCGCGACGCGGAGCACGCCTACACCGCCGACGGTGGGCTCGCCGTGCTGCGCGGCAACATCGCCCCGGACGGTGCGGTGATCAAGACCGCCGGCATTCCCGAGGACATCTGGCGCTTCTCCGGGCCCGCCCGCGTGGTGGAGAGCCAGGAGGAGGCCGTGTCGGTCATCCTCACCAAGCAGATCCAGCCCGGTGACGTGCTGGTGGTGCGTTACGAGGGTCCGGCGGGCGGGCCGGGAATGCAGGAGATGCTGCACCCCACCGCGTTCCTCAAGGGGGCGGGGCTCGGCGCGAAGTGCGCCCTGATCACCGACGGCCGCTTCTCGGGTGGGTCGAGCGGCATCTCGGTGGGGCACATCTCCCCCGAGGCCGCTGCAGGCGGTGTGATCGGCCTGATCGAGGACGGCGACACGGTGCTCATCGACGTCCGGAGCCGCACGCTCGAGGTGCAGGTCAGCGACGAGGTGCTGGCCGAACGCCGGTCCAAGATGGACGCTTCCGAGCAGCCCTGGCAGCCGAAGGACCGCGAGCGCACGGTCTCGAAGGCACTGCGCGCCTACGCGGCGCTCGCCACGAGCGCGCACACGGGCGCCGTTCGCCGGGTGCCCTGACGTCTCCGGCCGGCTCGGACGCCGCCGTGGCGTCCGGGCCGGCTTCCCGTCAGACGCGCAGGAACACGTACACCAGCACACCCACGGCCACGCCGATCACCAGCGCCAGCACGCCCCACGAGGCCGGCCGCCGGTGCCAGGCGCTGCCGTTCTCGATCGCGATCCTCCCGGCCCCGGTGAGCACGAGCGCGGCGGCCGCGAGCCCGAGCACGACGTCCAGCTCTACGGCGTTGGCCCCCGCGGCCGTGATGAAGAACCCGCTCGTCATCTTGATCAGCACCGCGTTGATCTTGATGGCGACCAGCGCGGCAGCCGCGAGCGGCGTGAGCACCCCCAGCACGACGAACGCCCCGGCCACCAGCTCCGCGATCCCGGTGGCCCACGACAGCGCGGGGGCCCGCTGGTAGCCGTACCGCTCGAGCATGCGGCCGAACTCGGCAGGCCCAGGCCCGTCCCACAGCCCGAACACCTTCTGCATGCCGTGGGCGAAGAACGTGCCGCCCACCGCGAACCGAAGGATCAGCAGCCCGACGTCCGTGGCGCCGTTCCATACCAACGGCCTGCGGTTCGGACGCGTCGTGCCCGCCTCCGGCTCGCCGAAGGAACTGCCAGGACCCGGGAGCATCGACGTCGGCCGGTCGGTCATGCCGGGAGGGTAGACGCGCCGGGCCGGTTACGCACTCGACTCGGCTCGTCACTCACCCGGATCAGTACCCGTTCTCCACCAGGTTCGGCGGCTGCTCCCCGCGCACGTAGGCACCGAGCTGCTCGGCGACCACCTCGTAGGCGTGTCGCCTCATGCTCGGCACGCTGCCGCCAACGTGCGGCGTGACGAGCAGCCCGGGCGCGCGCCACAACGGGTGGTCGGCGGGCAGGGGCTCGGGCTCGGTGACGTCGAGCGCGGCACGCAGCCGGCCGCTCGTGAGCTCCGCAGTGAGTGCGTCGGTGTCGACCACCGACCCGCGCGCGGCGTTGACCAGCAGCGCGCCGTCCGGCATCGCGGCCAGGAACTCGGCGCCGACGAGCCCGCGAGTCTCGTCGGTGAGGGGAACGACCACCACGCAGGCGTCGTGTCGGGGCAGCAGGTCGAGCACCTCGTCGATGCCGTGCACGCCCGGACGGGCCCGGCGCCCGACCAGTGTGGTCTCGACGTCGAAGGGCGCGAGGCGGTGCACCGTGTTCTCGGCGAGGTCGCCCGCGCCGAGGATGAGCACCCGCTTCCCGGCCAGTTCCTCGGTGACGTGCTGGTCCCAGTTCCCCTCGTCCTGCGCCCGGACGAACCGCGGGAACTCGCGATAGACCGCCAGGAGGGCGCCGACGACCCACTCCGCCGTGGCGCCACCGTGGGCGCCCCGGCAGTCGGAGAGTGCGACACCGTCGGGCAGCTGACCGACCCAGTTCTCCGCACCCGCCGACAGGAGCTGCACCAACTGCAGCTTCGGCAACGACCTCGCCATGGCCAGCCCGTCGCTGTTCGCGAGGGCCGGCACGAGCACCTGTGCGGTCTCCGCCGCCTCCGGGAGCTCGCTGCCGACGTCGTATCTCAACGGAGTGATGCCGGGGACGGCGGCGAGAGCGGTCATCCCCTCCTCATGTGGAACCAGAACAACGATGTCGCCCATGCCCCGACCCTAATGACGTGGCTCGGGACGGCCTGCGGGTGTGGGGGTCCAGCACGAACCGTTCACCGGCCGCTCACTCCGTGCCGCATAGCCTGGGTCCGTGGGAGGACGGGTTCGGCGCGCGGCGGCCACGGCGTTGCTCGGCCTGCTGCTGGCCGGCTGCGCGACGTTCCCCGACCAGGGCCCGCGGGAATGGCGGGAGCAGGTGGAGGGCGCGGGAGAGCTCGGAGGCCCGCCCGTCATTCCGGAACCCACCCCGCCGCAGTCCGCGCCCCCCGGAGGAGACGCCGGGCAGCCCGGCGCGCCCCAGCAGCCCACAGGGTGCGTCGACCCCGACCCGCAGGTCGTGGCGACCTGCCTGGAGCCGGTGGGCGCGATCGCGGTCCTTCCCGACGGCCATTCGGCACTCGTGGCCGAGCGCGCGACCGGTCGGGTGCTGCGAGTGCAGCGCGGGGCGGACCCGGTTCTGGTCACCACCGTGCCGGTGGACCCGAGCGGTGGCGGCGGCCTCACCGGGCTCGTGCTCTCCCCGTCCTACGCCGAGGACCAGCTCGTCTACGCCTACGCCACGACCCGCGAGGACAACCGTGTGGTGCGGATCGCTCCTGGCGAGGCCCCGAAACCCGTGCTCACCGGCATCCCCCGCGGCCCCCGGGACAACAGTGGAGCCCTCGGCGTGGACGTCGACGGGTCGCTGCTGGTGGCCACGGGTGACGCAGGCGGCGACCCGGCGGCGCCCGGTTCGCTCGCGGGCAAGCTGCTGCGCATCGACACGCTGGGCCGTCCCGCCCCCGGCAACCCGGACCCCGCCTCGCTGGTGCTCAGTTCGGGGCTGCGGGCGCCGGGCGGGATCTGCATCGACCCGGTGACGACGATGGTGTGGGTGACCGACCGCACCGGCACGCAGGACGTCCTGCACCTCGTCGTGCCCGGGCCGCTCCCCGCGCCCGCCTGGACCTGGCCCGACCGGCCCGGTGTGGCCGGCTGCGTGGCCCAGCCGGGGCTGGTCGCCATCGCGCTCACCGGAGCCGCGTCGCTCTTCGTGCTGCACCCGGGCGACAACGCCATGTTCACGGGGACGCCGGAGAAGATGCTCACCAACACCTACGGCCGGCTGTCGGCGGCAGCCTTCGCCTCGGACGGGCTGCTCTGGCTGGGCACCGTCAACAAGGCGGGCGGCAAGCCCGTGCCCAGCGACGACAGGGTGATCCGGATCCAGCCGCCGGCGGGAGGCGGGGAGAGCCGCACCTGAGGTCGACGGCGTCAGACCGGCCGGATGCGTCCCCCCGTACGGGCCATGGCGAGCGCGACGACCTGCGTGCGCTGAGTCGCTGCGAAGTTGTCGTCGCTGACCAGGACCAGGGTTCGCTCACCGGTGCACACGTCCGGCCCCCACGTCATGCCTTCGATGTTCTCGATCCGCTCCAGCCCGACGTCGGCGAGATCGACGAGCAGCGTCTTGCGCGCCGGCTGGATCGAGGCCCCGACCAGCGACGGCAGAGCGCGCACGTCGGTGGCACGCGAGATGTCGGCCACATAGACGCGGATCCGGTTGCCGAAGCCGGTCACGAAGGCTCGCTCCAGGAGGAGGAACCGGGTGGACGTCGCCGGTTCGCAGGCGAGGATCGACGCCACGCCGGAGTTTCCCTCCGCCGGCCCCTCGGGAAGGGCGTCGAGCTCGTAGGCGTACTGCGCGAGGACCGCCCCCTCCACCGACTGCACCGTGATCCTCGTGACGCCGCCCGCACCAGCCGTCGGCTCGGGCCCGTCCGTCACGAGCGGGTCCTCCAGCACGGAGACGACGAGGTCGCCGTTGCGGGCGAACGTGACGCTCTCGATGGCGTGGTCCTGCCTCGGCCCGAGCCCCTCCGAGTACAGCTCGTTACGCGGAATCGGCAGGTCGCGGAGGAAACGGCCGTCGCGCGTCGAGATCCGCAGCGCGGGATCGACGACGATGCGCTGCCCCGCGCTCGACTCGGCGAGGATTCCCTCGTGGCTCCACAACATGCGGCCGGTGCGCGGATCCACACGGATCTCCTCGGGGTCCACGGTGCCGAACACATTGCGTTCGCCCGGTCCGAAGTCGAACTGCTCCGTGGCCCATTCGTCGAGTGACGGATATGCCTTTCCGTCGGGCCGACGGAAGAAGGTGACCCCGGTCAGCATGACGTCGTGAAGCCCGCCGGCGTCCAGTTCGATCTCGGCCGTGTAGAAGCGGGCGGGGTCGACGGCGGAGCGGTCGTCGCTGAGGAGCAGGTAGCAGCCGGTGTGAGGGTCGTACTCGACACCGGAGAACCCGCCGACCGTCGTGCCGCGGAACTGGAGTCTGTGGGGCAGGGTCCGTTCACCGAGCAGTCGGACCGCCCCGTAGCCGCATCTGGCTCGCTGCCACGCGATCTGGCGCTGTTGCTCCATCGTTCCCCCCGGCACTGGTCGCCCCCGTGATGCGCAGGTGATGCGCACGCACACCAAGGCAGACGTGCGCGGCGGGCAAGCCGGTCGAGTCACGTGGAAGGAATCACATCCGCCCGGATCAGGAATCCGGATATGCGAATTCCCGCATTCATATCGACGAGGGAGCCGGCGCCGGACGTCGATGATCAGGGCGGTCAGGGCTGGTGCTGCCCCCACTGCCCGTGGTGGACGACCTCGGCAACGCCCCGCCGTCCCCGCTTCAAGGAGGGGGAAGGTGTGTCGGGGGCCGGGTAGCCGATGGAGAGCACACCGATCGGCTCGTACGCGTCCGGCACCCCGAACTCGGCCCGGACGGCCGGCACCCGCGACGGCGGGAGCCCGAAGAAGCAGGCACCCAGCCCCTCGTCCACCACGGTCTGCAGCATCAGCAGAGACGCCATGCCCGTGTCGATGTACCAGTAGGGCATTTGCCAGCGGGCCTCGTCCTGGTCGGTCCAGCCCTTGTCCGGCTCGGCGTAGCGCTCGAGGTAGCCGGCCTTGTGCGCGAAAGGGATCACCAGCAACGGCGCCCGCTGCAGGCCGGCAAGGACCCAGTCGTAGCTCCCGTCGGCCTCCTCCTCGGCCGCGGCCGCCCAGAACCGCTCCCGGTCCTGCGGACTCTCGAGTACGAGAAACGCCCAGCCCTGGCTGAAGCCGCCCGAGGGAGCGTGCAGGGCGTTGGCCAGGATGCGGTCCCGGATCGGAGACGGCACGGACCGTTCAGGATCGTAGTTCCGGATCATGCGGCGCCTGCGGACGATCTGGTTGAACTCCATTCCGGAAGTCCTACCGCTGCGCCACCCGCCCGGGAAGATCGTTCTCGTCGGCACCGGGGCCGCAGCGCCCCCGGATGGCCGCGGGTCGAGGGCGAGGTTGTACATCGCCACCACGAGGCGACGGGCGATGGGCTTGTCGCGCTTGCGTACGTTCAGCCGCGGGGTCAACTCGACCTCGAACCGGCGGAGGTCGCCGTCCTCGTTCAGGGACGCTCGCGCGGCGTGGCGTCATCGGCTGTGGTCGACTCGATCGACCGGCTGTTGCGCCCCCGACGACCAGGCGGCCTTGCGTCCCCTGAGGGCTGGCGGAGGAAGGATGTCCAGCTCGTCGGCGACGTCGAGCAGCGGCCGGGTCGAGGCGCCGGCGTCCAATTCCTCCGCCGCTTCCCGCGCGAGCCTCCACAGGTGTGCGTCTTCGGCGGCTTCCGCGGCTTCGGCGACCTCGACGGGGACGACCGCACCGACGCGCTGTCCACGCTTCGTGATGTAGGTGATCTGCCCTGCGTACGTCGCCCGCCCGAGGACGTCGGCGAAGTGGTCGCGGGCGTCGGAGATGGGCAGTTCCTCAGGCGCAGTCACCACTACAACGTACGAGTCGTACGAACTGGGCGTCAGGCCGAGAGTGTTGGCCGCTGTGAGCCCGGCCGGCCACCCTCTACGCAGCCGTCGGCAGGTGGGTCGAGCCGCACCGAGCGACCCGGCCCACCACGCCGAACGCCGCTACGCCCCGACGCGCTCGATGATCAGCTCCCGCACCCGCTTGGCGTCGGCCTGGCCCTTCGTGGCCTTCATGACGGCACCGACGATCGCACCGGCGGCCTGCACCTTGCCGCCGCGGATCTTCTCCGCGACGTCCGGTTGCGCGGCCAGTGCCTCGTCGACCGCCGCCACCAGCGCGCCCTCGTCTGAGACGACGGCGAGCCCACGCGCGGCGACGACGTCGTCGGGCGAACCCTCTCCGGCCAGCACCCCGTCGACGACCTGACGGGCGAGCTTGTTGTTCAGCGAGCCCGACGCGACGAGCTCGATGACCCGCGCAACCTGCTCGGGCGTGATCGGCAGCCCCGCCAACTCGACGCCACGCGCGTTCGCCTGCTGGGCGAGGTACGCCACCCACCACGAGCGGGCCTCACCCGCGGGAGCGCCGGCCGCGACCGTGGCCTCGATGAGGTCGAGCGCCCCGGCGTTGACCAGGTCGCGCAGCTCCTCGTCGGTGAGCGACCACTCGGCCTGGAGCCGGCGGCGACGCTCCCACGGCCGCTCCGGCAGCGTGCCGCGCAGCTCCTCGACCCACTCTGCGGGAGGGGCGATCGGCACCAGGTCGGGCTCCGGGAAGTACCGGTAGTCCTCGGCGGTCTCCTTGCGGCGGCCGGGCCGGGTGGTGCCGCCTGCCTCCTCGAAGTGGCGGGTCTCCTGCACGATCGGCTCGCCCGCGAGCAGCACGCCCGCCTGCCGCGTCATCTCGTACCGGACGGCACGCTCCACCGACCGCAACGAGTTGACGTTCTTGGTCTCGGTGCGCGTGCCGAGCACGCCGGAACCCCGCGGGGACAGCGACAGGTTCACGTCGCAGCGCATCGAGCCCTGGTCCATCCGCACGTCGGACACATCGAGCGCCCGCAGCAGGTCGCGCAGCGCCGTGACGTATGCCCGTGCCACCTCCGGCGCCCGCGCGCCGGTGCCGGGGATCATCTTCGTGACGATCTCGATCAGCGGCACGCCTGCACGGTTGTAGTCCAGCAGCGAGTACTCCGCACCGTGGATCCGCCCGGTGGCGCCTCCGACGTGCAGCGACTTGCCGGTGTCCTCCTCCATGTGGGCGCGCTCGATCTCGACGCGGACTGTGGTGCCGTCGTCGAGCGGCACGTCCAGGTACCCGTTGACGGCGATCGGCTCGTCGTATTGCGAGGTCTGGAAGTTCTTCGGCATGTCGGGGTAGAAGTAGTTCTTCCGCGCGAAGCGGCCCCACGGCGCGATCTCGCAGTTCAGCGCCAGGCCGATCCGGATCGCCGACTCCACGGCCGCGCGGTTCACCACCGGCAACGCCCCCGGCAGGCCCAGGCACGTGGGGCAGACCTGCGTGTTCGGCTCGGCGCCGAACGTGGTGGGGCAGCCGCAGAACATCTTCGTGTTCGTGTTGAGCTCGACGTGCACCTCGAGCCCGAGCACCGGCTCGAAGCGCTCCACGACCTCGTCGAAGTCGACCAGCGTAGGGGCGCTCATCGTCCTCCCTCGCAAAGCTCGGTCGGCGCTTCGCGCACACGCTGTATCGATGATTCGCTCGCAAGCTCGCTCATCCCGCACCTCCGGGAATCGAAGGGACGCGGTTGATCAGCGGGCCGCCGTCCTCGGCGTTGCGGGCGGCCTCGTACGCCGCTCCCACCCGGTACATGACGGCCTCGCCGAGCGCGGGGGCCATCACCTGGAGGCCGACAGGCAGTCCGTCCGCGAGTCCCGACGGCACCGACAGCGCGGCCGTGCCCGCCAGGTTGGTCGGGATCGTCGCCAGGTCGTTCAGGTACATGGCGAGCGGGTCGTCGACCTTGTCGCCGATCGGGAACGCCGTGGTGGGCGTCGTCGGCGAGACCAGGACGTCCGCCTGGGCGAACGCCTCGGCGAAGTCGCGGGCGATGAGCGTGCGCACCTTCTGCGCCTGCCCGTAGTAGGCGTCGTAGTAGCCCGACGAGAGCGCGTAGGTGCCGAGAATGATGCGCCGCTTGGTCTCGGGCCCGAACCCGGCCTCGCGGGTGGCCGCCATGACCTCCTCCGCCGACGCGCCCGTGTCGACGCGAAGGCCGTAGCGCATGGCGTCGAAGCGGGCGAGGTTCGAGGAGACCTCGCTCGGCAGGATCAGGTAGTAGGCCGCGAGCCCGTACTCGAAGTGGGGGCAGGAGACCTCGACGAGCTCGGCGCCGAGCTTCTCCAGCTGCCGCAACGCCTCGTCGAACGAGGCACGGACGCCGGGCTGATAGCCCTCGCCGCCCATCTCGCGCACCACGCCGACGCGCAGCCCGGAGAGGTCGCCGGTGGCGCCGAGCCGCACGGCCTCGACTACTGCGGGGATCGGCTCGTCGATCGAGGTGGAGTCGAGCGGGTCATGTCCCCCGATCACTTCGTGCAGCAGCGCCGCGTCGAGCACGGTGCGCGCGCAGGGGCCGCCCTGGTCGAGCGAGGACGCGCAGGCGATGAGCCCGTAGCGGGACACGCCGCCGTAGGTCGGCTTGACGCCCACCGTGCCGGTGAAGGCGGCGGGCTGACGGATCGAGCCGCCGGTGTCGGTGCCGATCGCGAGCGGCGCCTCGAACGCGGCGAGCGACGCAGCCGAGCCGCCACCGGAGCCGCCCGGCACGCGGGTGGTGTCCCACGGGTTGCGGGTGGGCCCGTAGGCCGAGTACTCGGTGGACGAGCCCATCGCGAACTCGTCCATGTTGGTCTTGCCCAGGATCGTGATCCCCGCGGCGCGCAACCGCGACGCCACCGTGGCGTCGTAGGGCGGGCGCCACCCATCGAGGATCTTCGACCCCGCCGTGGTGGGCATGTCGAGCGTCGTGAAGACGTCCTTGAGGGCCAGCGGCACACCGGCCAGCGGCGAAGCCGGCGCCGTGCCGGCGTCCAGGCTCTCGTCGACCATCGCGGCCGAGGCCAGCGCGGCGTCGGTGGCCACGTGCAGGAACGCATGCACCTCGTCGTCGACGGCCGCGATCCGGTCGAGGTGGGCCTGCGCGACCTCGACGGCCGACACCTCCCGCGAGTGGATCTTCTCGGCCAGCTCGGCCGCGCTGAGGCGGGTCAGCTCCTCGCTCATGCCTCCTCCCCCAAGATCTGGGGCACCCGGAAGCGCCCGTCCTCGGCAGCGGGGGCACAGGCGAGCGCCTGCTCCTGCGTGAGACCGGGACGCAGCTCGTCGGGCCGGAACACGTTCTGCAGCGGCACCGCGTGCGAGGTAGGCGGAATGTCGTCGGCGGCGACCTCGCCCACGCGGCTGACCGCGGCGATGATCACCTCGAGCTGACCGGCGAAGACATCGAGCTCCGCGTCGGTGACGGCGAGCCGAGACAGTCGGGCGAGGTGCGCGACCTCATCCCGGGTGATCCCGGTGTCGCCACCCGAGGTCACGGGATCGGCGGACATGTCCCTCCAGGGCGGTTCAGTGCGGCGCAGGATGCGGGGTGGTGTCGGCGTGCACTGCGCCTGCTCCCCGCGCGCCGGGCAAGCGCAGCGGCACCGGCGCAGATGTCGACTACGTCGAGTCTAGTCGTCCGGCAACCAGGCCTCCGTCCGGATCCGCTGCCGGATCTGCGCGGATTCAGATGCCTTCGCCAGATGTTGCGCCGAAGGGGGCGCACCCTGACACAATCTCGCCCGGAGTGCCGCGTCGGCCCGCCCGAGTGGCGCCGGTCCCTCGCGGCTGGAAGCTTTTCGCGAGAGGACGTGAAGTGTGTCGTTCCTGCTCCGGGTGGTGCTGCCGGACAAGCCGGGCAGTCTCGGAGCCCTCGCCACGGCACTGGGCAACGCAGGCGCCGACATCCTCAGCGTCGACGTGGTCGAGCGGAGCAGGGGGCACGCGGTCGATGACCTCGCCGTCGAATTGCCGTCAGGGCGACCGCCCGACGTGTTGATCACCGCGGCCGAGTCGATTCCGGGCGTGGAGGTGGAGTCGGTGCGGCCACACTCGGGAAAGCTCGACACCCACCGCGAGCTCGAGCTGATCGAGGAGATCACCAGCGACCCGGCGCATGGCCTGCAACTCCTCGCCGACGGCGTGCCGCGGATCTTCCGGGCCGGGTGGGCGCTCGTCGCCGAGCGCGACGGCACGCGTTCCTACCGGCTGGCCGAGAGCTCAGCGGCGCCGGAGACCCGCGCGGGCGACCTGCCATGGCTCCCGCTGAAGCGCGCGATCGTCGTCGACCCCTCGGTGCACTGGGTGCCCGATCCGTGGCGTGCTCTCGACACGGAGCTCGGAGCAGCGCCGTTCGGGCCCGACGCGCGGGCGCTCGTCGTCGGCAGGCCTGGCGGTCCGGCCTTCCGGCCGTCGGAGCTGGCCCGGCTCACGCACCTCGCGGGGATCGTGACCACGGTGCTCGGCAGCCAGTGATGGAGGGCTGACCGTGGACCGGCCCTGGTCCCGCGTGCCCGGCTGGGTGGGCGCGGCGCTGCGGCCGGAGCTCGCCGGCGCCACCGACGAGGTCATCGCAGCAGTGCGGGCGGAGGTGTCCGACTACGCGCGCCCGTTGACGGGCCGGTTCGGCATGCGGATCACCGAGGGGGTCTCGGTCGCGCTCGGGCAGTTCATCGATCTGCTCGGCCGTGACGAGCCCCTCGGCGACGCCAGCGTCTACCGGGCGCTCGGCCAGCTCGAACACCGCGAGGGCCGCACCCTGGCGGCGTTGCAGTCGGCCTACCAGGTCGGTACCCGCACGATGTGGCGCCGGCTCGGCGGCAGTACCACCGCACGGCAGCTGCCCCCCGAGGTGATCTTCAGCCTGGCCGAGGCACTGTTCAGCTACGTCGAGCAGATCTCGGCCGCCTCGGTGGCGGGCTGGGCCTACGAGGAGTCCAGCCGGGCGAGCTCGATGCAGGCCCGTCGGCACGCGCTGGTGGAACTGCTCGCCCGGCAGCCACCAGCCGCCGCGGCCGAGGTCGAACGGGTCGCCGCGGCGGCCGGCTGGGTGCTGCCCGGCCGGCTCGCCGCCCTCGTGGTCGAGGATGCCGTCGCGATGGCGGGCCGGCTGCCCGGAGCGATCGGGGCCGACCTCGATCCGGTCGGCGTCGCGATCGTGAGCGTCGGCGCCACCCGGAACGGACCTGCGGGCCCGAGCGGGACGCGCGGCGAACCCACACCGGACGGCACCGGCTGGCTCGACCGGCTGCGGGCCGGGTTGGGCGGGCGGCGGGCGGTGCTCGGGCCGGTGGTCGAGCCGTCGCAGGCGCACCGCTCCATCGCGAGGGCGCAGGCGGCGTGGCCGCTTCACGTCGCGGGCCTGCTTCACCCCGGTTCCGACGAGACACTGGCCCGGGCCGACGAGCACCTGCTCGCTCTGCTCCTCGCCGCCGAACCCCAACTGGCGGCCGACCTGTACGAACGCGCTGTGGCCCCGCTGCGCGCCCTGCCGGCCGGACCAGCCGCCCGCGGCGAGGAGACGCTGCGGGCCTGGCTCGACGCGCACGGTGACATCACGGCCACCGCCGCCGCGCTGCACGTGCACCCCCAGACGGTGCGCTACCGCCTGGCCGGGCTCCGCGACGCCTTCGGCGGGGCACTGGACGACCCGGCAGCTCGTCTGGAACTGGCGGTAGCGCTGCGCATGTCGGTGGACAGCTGCGCCGGAACCGACCACCCCCCGGAGCCCTGACCCACCCGCCGCACGCCCGGCAGCGCCGCGGTCGGCCCACCGTTATGAGCGGGCCTTCCGCCCGGGAGGTATTACGCATTGATCGTTCCGAGATCCGGGTTTCCGCCTCGCGCGGGCGCAAATCCGGATCTGGCGGCGATCTTGGCCCGATGATCGTTCCGAGATCAGGGTTCCGCCCTTGCCAGGGCGCAGAACCGGATCTCGCGGCGATCTTGGCCCGGCCGCGTGGCGGTGGGGTCAGGAGGCGAGGCGGGCCGGGACCGCCAGGGGGCGGCGGGTGGGGGTGGGCAGCTGGGCGGGTGGGGTGGTCGCCGGGGACTTGCCCCCGCCGGGGAAGGCCAGGCGAGCGATCTTGCGCAGCACCTTTCCGTACTGCCGCGGCAGCGACCCGGTGGTGTACGGCAGGCCGTAGCGCTTGCAGATCTCCTGCACCCGCGGCGCGATCTCCGCGTAGCGGTTGCTCGGCACGTCGGGGAAGAGGTGGTGCTCGATCTGGTGGCTCAGGTTGCCGGTCATCAGGTGGAAGAGCTTGCCGCCCGACAGGTTCGCCGACCCCAGCATCTGCCGGACGTACCACTGTCCCTTCGTCTCGCCCTCGAGCCGCTCCTCGTCGAACGTCTCCACGCCGTCGGGGAAGTGGCCGCAGAAGATCACGGCGTGCGCCCACATGTTGCGGGCGACGTTGGCGGTGGCGTTCGCGGCCACCGTGCTCAGGAACCCGGGGCCCGACAGCAGCGGGAACAGCACGTAGTCCTTCGCGAGCTGGCGCCGCGCCTTGCGCCAGAGGCCCATCAGCTCCGCCTTGGCCTGCGGCCACGGCTTGGTGCCATCCTTGACCTTCTCGAGCTCGATGTCGTAGATCGCGATGCCCCACTCGAAGATCATCGAGAGGCCGAGGTTCACGAGCGGCTGGAAGACGTCGGTGGGCTTCCACTCCTGCTCGGGCGTGATCCGCATGACCGAGTAGCCCAGGTCGCGGTCCTTGCCGCGGACGTTGGTGAACGTGTGGTGCTCGTAGTTGTGCGACTTCTTCCACGACGCCGCGGGCGAGGCGTGGTCCCACTCCCACGTCGTGGAGTGGATCTTCGGGTCACGCATCCAGTCCCACTGGCCGTGCAGGACGTTGTGGCCGATCTCCATGTTGTCGAGGATCTTGGCCACGGACAGCGCCGCCGTACCGGCCACCCAGGCGGGCGGGAACAAGGAGAAGATCAGCGCGGCGCGGCCGCCCACCTCGAGTCCTCGCTGCACGGCGATGACCCGGTGGATGTAGCGGGCGTCGGCCTCGCCGAGCGACGCGACCACCTCGGCGCGGATCGCGTCCAACTCCGCGCCGAGGGCCTCGACCTGCTCGTCGGTGAGGTGCGCGGCAGCGCTGGGGACGGTGGACGTGGTGAAGGTCTGTGTAGCCATGGAGATGCCTCCTAGAGCTCGATCTCGACGTCGCCCGCGGCACCGGAGACACAGGTGCGTACGGGTTCGCCGGGGGTGTCGTGCAGGTCGCCGGTGCGCAGGTCGCGGACCGCGCCGGAGCGCAGCCGGCCGACGCACGTGTGGCAGATGCCCATGCGGCATCCGTTGGGCAGCAGCGCACCCGCCGCCTCGCCGGCCACCATCAGCGGAGTGCCGGGGCCGGCGTCGGCCTCGATCCCGCTGGCGGTGAAGGACACGCGCCCGCCCGTGGCGTCGGTGGCGACGGCTACCGGCGGGGTGAACAGCTCGACGTGCAATGCGTCCGGGTCACCGACCCTGGCCCAGTGAGCGGTGAGGGCGTCGAGCAGGCCGGCAGGCCCGCAGGCCCAGGTCTGGCGGGCCGCCCAGTCGGGGACCGTGTCGGTGAGGTTCTCCGGAGTGAGCCGGCCCTCCACGGCGGTGTGGCGCTCCACGAACGTGAGCCCGGTACGCGCGGCGAGCATCCGCAGCTCCTGCCCGAAGACGAGGTCGGACGGCGTGCGGTCGCAGTGCACGAGCACCGCCCCGCCGAGCGTCCCGGGCCGGGTTGCGGCCAGGTGGCGGAGCATGCCCATGACGGGCGTGATCCCGCTGCCTGCGGTGAGGAACAGGAGTTTCTCGGGCACCGGCTCCGGCAGCACGAACTCGCCTGCAGGCGGCCCGATCCGCAGCAGTGTGCCGATCGGCGTGCTGTACGCCAGCGCGTTCGAGACGGTGCCGCCCGGCACGGCCGTGACGGTGACGGCGAGCAGTGGGTCGCCCGGGCAGGACGTCACCGAGTAGGTCCGCCAGTGCCAGACCCCGTCGAGCCGCGTGCCGACCCCGACGAACTGGCCCGGCCGGTGCTCCGGACGGCCAGGACCGGAACGCAGCAGCAGAGTGGTGGTGTCGGCGGTCTCCCGGCGCAGTCCGACGACGCGGGCGTGCGGCTCGCGGCGCGACCACAGCGGGTTCAGCGTGCCGAGCAGATCATCGGGTAGCAACGGCTGCGTGAACCAGGACGCTGCCACTCGCGCCCGCCGTCCGAATAACCCCAGAACCCCCATACGTCCGACGCTATTGCCGGCTTCACACAACCGGCCACGTCGCGGACCACGTCCCGGCAGCCCCTTCTGTTGCAGGAGCCAAATCCGTGGATCAGACGCGGATCTCCAACGCCAGCTCGGCGAGATGGTCGTTGCCCGTGGCGAGCCATCCCCTCGGCGTGACGAGGACGTCCTCGAACCCGATGCGGGTGTCGATGCCCATGCGCATCGCGTACTCCAGAACCGGCCAGGCGCCGTCCTCCTCGCCGTGGAGAAGGATCGGAACCGGGAGCGTGCCGAGAGCTCGCAGGATGCGCACCGCCTCGGCCACTGCCGTCTCGGGGTCGGAGACGGTGGACTCGGCCAGCACACGGGTGGTGCCGCGGGGCACCCCGGTGGTGCGCAAGGTGACGGCGTCGCCGCTGGTCCACACGCCGAGCTCGACGCCGATCCCCACCGACGCCGCCGCGGCGCACACGTCGACCCAGCCCTTCTCGTGCACGTTCACCGAGCAGACGTCCGGCTTGCCGACCCCGAGATGGCCCCACGCGAGCACTGCCTCGATGCGCTTGACGGGGTCGGGCTGGATCCAGCGGCCGGTGGTGACGCCGATCTCCATGCCGGGCACCTGGGCCCGGATGGCAGCGACCGTGTCGCCGACGTAGATGGGGTCGAGCGTCTCCTGCTGGTCGGGCCCGCGTGGATGCACGTGCACCGACGAGATGCCCAGCTGCGCCACGTCACGGGCGTCGCGCGCGAGGTGCCGGGCGAGCACCGGGAGCGCGGGATGCGCATCCGCCGGTCGCGATCCGTTCAGAACCGCCTGCAGCACGCAAACACCCCCACACGGACCACGCAGCGAACCCCAATGAGCCGACAAGCCCCATCAGAGGCTCTCGGCACATCGATCATACGGACTCACGCCTGACACGATCGGGGGCTTATGACTCTACTGTCGCCATCTGCCTCGCCGCGTCCGGACCCCGTTCCAGAAGCACTCGGAAACCGGCCTCGTCGAGCACCGGCACTCCGATCTCCAACGCCTTGTCGTATTTGGAGCCAGGGGCGTCGCCCGCCACCACGAACGCGGTTTTCTTCGAGACCGAGCCCGCCGCGCGCCCGCCGCGCGCGGTGATCGCCTCCTTGGCCTCGTCGCGCGAATAGCCCTCCATCGAGCCGGTGACGACGATGGAGAGGCCTTCGAGCGTGCGCGGCACCGACGCGTCGACCTCGTCGACCATCCGGACGCCCGCGGCCCGCCACTTCTCGACGACCTCCCGGTGCCAGTCGACGGTGAACCAGTCGCGCACCGCCGCGGCGATGGTGGGGCCGACCCCTTCCACCCCGGCGATCGGCGCCAACGCCGCAGTGAGGGCCTTCGCCTGCGCCCGCGCCGCCACGCGTGCCGCGCGCTGCGCGGCGGCGGCCCGCTCCTCGGCGGAGAGCTCCGGCACGTCCTCCTCGGTTGCCTCTGCGACGCCCGGCTTCGCGGCACCGTCGCCCGCCGCGCCATCGGCAGCGTCCTCGACGGCCTCGCCGTGGGTGGCCGCCGCTCCGTCAACCGCTCCGCTGTCGACCGCCCCGTCGACGTCCGGTACCGCCGCGAGCGCAACCGCATCGTCGGAGTCGTCGGAGTCGTCGAGCGAACCGTCGGACGTGATCGCGACTCCCGCAGCAGCGGTGTCGCGGGCCGCGGCCTCCGCCGCCGCCTCGATCGCATCCATCGACGCGAACTCCCGGGCCAGCGCCTGCGCCGCGGTGGGCCCGACGTGGCGGATCGACAGCCCGACCAGCACACGCCACAACGGCCGGTCCTTCGCCGCCTCCAGGTTGGCCAGCAGCTTGTGGCCGTTGGCCGACAGCTCCCCCGCCTTGGTGCGGAACAGGTCGACGCGCAGGAGGTCCTGCTCGGTGAGCGTGAAGACGTCGCCCTCGTCCTGCACCACACCGGAGGCGAGCAGCGCGGTGGCGGCCTCGTAGCCCAGACCCTCGATGTCGAACGCTCCCCGCCCGGCCACGTGGAACAGCCGCTCACGCAGCTGCGCGGGGCAGGAACGGGCGTTGGGGCAGCGCTGGTCGACGTCGCCCGCCTTCTGCCGCACCAGGCGCGTGCCGCACTCCGGGCAGTGGGTGGGCATGACGAACTCGCGCTCCGAACCATCGCGCAGATCGACGACCGGGCCGAGCACCTCGGGGATGACGTCGCCCGCCTTGCGGATGACGACGCGGTCGCCGATCAGAACGCCCTTGCGCCGCACCTCATCGGCATTGTGGAGCGTGGCCAGCGAGACCGTGGACCCGGCGATCACCACAGGTTCCATCTGCGCGAACGGCGTGACCCGGCCGGTGCGCCCAACGTTGACCTGGATGTCGAGGAGCTTGGTGGTGGCCTCCTCGGGTGGGTACTTGAACGCGATGGCCCAGCGGGGTGCCCGCGAGGTGGACCCGAGCCGCCGCTGCAGCGCCACCTCGTCGACCTTGACGACCACACCGTCGATCTCGTGCTCGATGTCGTGGCGGTGCTCGCCCCAGTACTCGACGTGGGCGACGACGTCACCGACGTTGTCGAGCACCACGGTGCGCTCCGAGACGGGCAGCCCCCAGGCGCGCAGCGCGTCGTAGCCCTGCGACTGGCGCTCGAGTGCGAAGCCCTCGCGCTTGCCGAAGCCGTGGCAGATCAGGCGTAGGTGGCGCGACGCGGTGACCTTCGGGTCCTTCTGCCGCAACGACCCGGCCGCGGTGTTGCGGGGGTTGGCGAACGGCGGCTTGCCCGCCTCCACCAGCGCCGCGTTGAGCGCCTGGAAATCCTCCAGCCGGAAGTAGACCTCGCCGCGCACCTCCACCACCGCGGGCACGGGGAACTCCGGGGTGCCCGTGAGCCGGTCGGGCACCTCCTCGAGCGTGCGCATGTTGAGCGTGATGTCCTCACCGGTGCGGCCGTCGCCGCGGGTGAGCGCTCTGGTGAGCCGGCCGTTCTCGTAGAGCAGGTTGACGGCCAGCCCGTCGATCTTGAGCTCGCAGAGATAGTGAAGCTGCTCCGCGCCGACGTCGCGCGCGACCCGCTCGGCCCAGCTGCGCAGCTCGTCGGGGCTGAACGCGTTGTCCAGGCTGAGCATGCGCTCGAGATGGTTGTAGGCCGTGAAGTCGGTGGAGAACCGCCCGACCACCCTCTGCGTGGGCGACTCGGGCGTGGCCAGCTCGGGGTGCTGTTCCTCCAGCTCCACCAGCTCACGCCACAGCGCGTCGAACTGCCCGTCGGAGACCACGGGCGCATCGAGCACGTAGTAGCGGAACTGGTGGTCGGCTATCTCGGTCGCCAGCCGAGAGTGACGCTCGCGGACCTCCGCGGACGGGGCCGAAGGGGCGGCGGGTTCTGGGCTCACGCCGTGAGGCTACCGAGACCGACCGACAGTATCGGCCGGTGACGCCCCAGGTCAGGAGGTCAGGCCTTCAGGAGCTCCCGCACCGCGCCGAGCAACGTCACGACGGAACGCTCCGTGGCGGCGTGGCCCATCAGCCCGATCCGCCACGCCCGCCCGGCGAATGCGCCGAGGCCACCCCCGACCTCGATCCCGTAGTCGGCGAGCAGCCGTGTGCGCGCCTGGGCGTCGTCGAGATCCTCGGGAAGGAGCGCGGTGGTGAGCTGCGGCAGCCGGGCACCGTCGGGGGCGAGCACCGTGAAACCCAGCTCCGGCAGCGCCGACTGCAGCAGCCCGCCGACCCGCGCGTGCCGCTCCCAGACCGCTTCGACGCCCTCCTCCAGCAGCCGCCCCAGCCCCGCGTGCAGCGAGTACGCGAGCGTGGAGGACGCGGTGTGGTGGTAGCGCGGGGGCGTGGCCAGGAAGTACTCGTTGAGCAGGCCGAGGTCGAGGTAGAACGAGTGGATCGGCGTGGTGCGGGCCTGCATCTTCGCGACGGCACGCGGGCCGAGCGTCACCGGAGCGAGCCCGGGCGGTGCGCCGAGGCACTTCTGGGAGGCCGAGTAGCAGGCGTCGATCTGCCATTCGTCGATCTCGAGGCGGGTGCCGCCCAGCGCGGTGACAGCGTCGATGAGCAGCAAGGTGTCGGTCTGCGCGAGCTCGGGCCCGAGCGGGGCGATGTCGTTGCGCACGCCGGTGGACGTCTCCGCCGCGACCACGGCAACCAGCGCGGCCTGCGGGTGCGCCCGCTGCGCGGCGAGCACGTCGGCGGGGTCGAGCGCGGTGCCCCACGGCGCCTCGACCCGCACCACACGGGCACCCCCGCGGTGGGCGACCTCGCAGATCCGTTCGCCGAAGTAGCCGTTGACGCCGACGATGACGGTCTCGCCCGGCTCCAGCAGCGACGCCAGGCAGGCCTCCATGCCGGCGGAGCCGGTGCCGCTGACCGGAAGCGTCAACTGGTTGGAGGTGCGGAAGACCTCGCGGAGCCGGTCACCGATCTCGTGCACCACACCGAGGTACTCGGGGTCGAGATGGCCCAGCACCGGACGGGTCAGGGCCTCGACGGCCTCCGGGTACGGCGCGGATGGTCCCGGGCCGAGGAGCAGACGGTCACCGTGCATAGGTCGCACGCTACGTGCGATCGGTAGCGGAGGACACGTCGGGTGGATCGAGAAATACGTCACCCAGCTCACGGGCGAGTGTGAGGGCGCGGCGGCCCCACGCCGGCGTCGCGCCTGCGAGACCACATGTCGGCGTCGGGATGGCGAGTGCCGCGAGGCGCGAGCGGTCGAAGCCGAGCCTGTCGGCGAGATCGAACGCGGGGCGCGCGAGCTCCCGTGTCGTGACCGGTCGTCCCGGGTCGAGTGCCGGCACCAGCCCCAGCATGAGCGGGGTGCCGGCGTCCCAGACCTCGCCGAGAGCGTCGAGCGCCGCAGGCAGGGCGGTGTCCCCGGAGAACGCCGGGCGCGTGGCGTCGATACCGATCCCGGCGGCCCCGATGTCCGCGAGCAGCCGCACCGGCGGGCGGTCGGCACAGCAGTGCACGATCACCGGCACGCCCAGTCCGGAGACGAGGTCGCGCAGTGTGTCCTGCACCTCGTTCCGCCCGACCGCACGAACCGTCCCGTATCCCGACGCCGTGGGCAGCGAACCGGCCAGCACGGCCGGCAGCGTCGGCTCGTCGAGCTGCACCAGCACCTGGGCCCCGGTGCGCGCGGCCACCTCGGCGACGTGGGTGCTCAAGCCCACGAGCAGGCTCTCGGCGAACTCGCGTACGGCACCGTGGTCGGTCAGTACGCGGTGCCCCGAATGCAGCTCCACACCTGCCGCGAGCGTCCACGGCCCGGCCGCCTGCACCTTCACCCAGTCGGGCCGGGCGGGCTCGCATGCCTCCTCGAAGGCGTCGAGGTCGACGCGCATCAGGTCGACGGCCCGGCGGTGGTCCCTCCCGGGCCGGGCGGTGACCCGGTACCCGGTCGGCACGACCTCGATGGCGATGTCCACGAGCATCCCCGCCGTGCGCCCGAGCATGTCGGCGCCCACACCGCGGGCCGGCAGCTCGGGCAGGTGCGGCAACAGCGGCACCTCCCCCACGACGGTGGCGGCGGCCTCGCGCGGATCGCTGCCGGGCAGCGACCCGACGCCGGTGGCAGCGCCGTCGGGCCAGCGCGGAGGCGGTGCTGCGGGCTCGTCCTCGTCGACCGGCCCGGGCATCACGATGGCGCCGCCTGCGGCCGTCTCGCCCGGGGTGACCCCGGCCAGGCCGGCTGCGGCGATCGCGGCCTCGAGCGCGTCATCGGTACTCACGGCCGGTGTCTACCACCCGGAGCGCGCGCTCATGCCTTCCGGTACCGGGCGTCGAAGAAACAGTGGACGCCGAACGCGACCAGCCCGAGAGCCAGCACCACGAGCACCACCGGCCCGTACGGCTGGCCTGCGACGGCCTGCAACCCGGCGTCGAGGCCGGTCGGCTGTGCCGGGTCGAACCGCACCGCGCCGACGACGAGGAGCACCCCGGGTATCCCGTAGGCCACGCCGAGCGCGGCCCAGCCGATCTGCCCGATCCGGGTGACCAGCTGCGAGCGGTTCAGACCGGCCCCGGCGAGGTCGAGCTCACGGAGGAACGCATGCGTGATCCCGCGGTACACCGCGTAGCCGCCCCCGACGACGAGCCCGACGCCCGCGAGCCCCACGAGGAACGGGCCTCCGGGCAGCCCGAACACGACCGTGGCGAACGACGGCTGCTTCGACGGCGCGCCTGCGGACGCGGCGATGGACGCAGCGGACCAGGCGAGAACGCCGAACAGCGCGGCTTCGGCGAGATTGACCGCGGTTCGCAGCACGCGGTTCCCGACCGGTGTCCCGCGGTGCCCCCACACCGCCTCGGCGAGCTGCCAGACCACCAGCGCGCTCAGGCCGACCGTGATCACCCACAGCAGCGCCACCCCTGGCCACTGCTCGGCGATCGTCTGCAGCGCGCCCTTCTTGTCGACTCGTTCTCGATCACCGAGCGCGACCTGCACGGCGAGTGCGGCAACCAGCAGGTGCACCACCCCGTACGCGACGAGGCCGCCGCGGCCGAGCATGACCACTGGTGCGCTGCGCACCACGTCCCGCGCCGCCGCCCCGGTGGTCTCGGACACCACGCGCACCTCCTCGTGCGCGCGAAGCGTCCCCTGGCGGCCTGCCACGGCGACACCGCCACTCGGTGGGCGGTCCGGTGATCGGCCTCAGTGCGCCCTGGTGATCGTGGCGCTGCCCAGCACGACATCGCCGCCGGCGTCCGGCCGGTAGAGGGCGACGGCCTGGCCGGGAGCGACACCACGCAGTGGCTCGTCGAGCTCGACCCGCAGCCCGTCGACGCTCGGAACGGCGACGGCCTCGGCCAGACCGCCATGGGCCCGCACCTGGACCACGCACGGGAACCGGTCGGCCGGCGCCCGCCCGGCGCTCCACACCGGACGCGCCGCGTCGATGGTGTGCACATCGAGGGCGGTGGCCGGACCCACGCGGACGGTGCCGCTGGCCGGCTCGATCCCGATCACGTAACGCGGCCTGCCGTCGACGGCGGGAGCATGGACGCCGAGTCCCTTGCGCTGCCCGACCGTGAAGCCGTGCACGCCGTCGTGGCGGGCCAGCTCCTCGCCGGTGGTGTGGTCGACCACAGCGCCCGGCCGGGCGCCGACGCGGGCGCCGAGGAACGCGCGGGTGTCGCCGGAGGGGATGAAGCAGATGTCGTGGCTGTCGGGCTTGTCGGCCACCCGCAGCCCACGCTCGGCGGCCTCGGCGCGCACCGCCGCCTTCTCGGTGTCGCCGATCGGGAACATGGCGTGCGCGAGCTGGTGGGAGGTCAGGACCGCCAGCACGTAGGACTGGTCCTTGCCGGCGTCCACGGCCCGGCGCAGCTCCCCTGCCGTGAGCCGGGCGTAGTGCCCGGTGCAGACGGCGTCGAAGCCGAGCGCCAGCGCCTTGTCGAGCAACGCCGAGAACTTGATCTTCTCGTTGCAGCGCAGGCACGGGTTGGGGGTCTGGCCCGCGGCGTAGGCGGCCACGAAGTCGTCGACCACGTCGGCGGTGAAGCGCGCGGCGAAGTCCCAGACGTAGAACGGGATGTCGAGGACGTCCGCGGCTCGCCTGGCGTCGGCGGCGTCCTCGCGCGAGCAGCATCCTCGGGAGCCGGCACGCAGTGCGGCCGGGGTCTCGGACAGCGCCAGGTGTACCCCGACGACGTCGTGCCCGGCGTCGACTGCCCGTGCCGCCGCCACGGCGGAGTCGACGCCGCCGCTCATCGCCGCCAGCACTCTCATCGGATGCCGGCCGCCGGCTGCCCGGCGCGTCGCGCCCGCTCGACCACGGCGCCGATCACGGCGACCACGGCGTCGACGTCGGATGGGGTGGAGGTGTGCCCGAGGGAGAACCGCAGCGAGCTACGGGCGACGGCCTCGTCGGCCCCCATGGCGAGCAGCACGTGGCTGGGCTGCGCCACCCCGGCTGTGCATGCCGACCCGGTGGAGCACTCGATGCCCTGGGCGTCGAGCAGCATGAGCAGGCTGTCGCCCTCGCATCCGGGGAAGGACAGGTGCGCGTTGCCGGGCAGCCGCGACGGGCCGCCCTCGACCACGCCCGTGCCGGGGTCGCCGTTCAGGGTGGCGTCGGGGACGGTGGCGAGGATCTTGCCGACGAGGTCGTCGCGCAGCCCGGCCAGGGTGGCCGCCCGGCGGGCGGACGCGCCGGCCGCCAGCTCGACCGCCGTGGCCAGACCCACCACGGCGGGGGTGTCCAGGGTGCCGGACCGCACGTCGCGCTCCTGACCACCACCGTGCAGGATCGGGGTGAGCGCCACCTCCCGCCCGAGCAGCAGCACGCCCGCCCCGATGGGGCCGCCCAGCTTGTGCCCGGTGAGGCTGAGTGCATCCACTCCGGACGCGCCGAAGTCCACCGGCAGCACGCCGACGGCCTGCACGGCGTCGGTGTGCATCGGAATGCCGAAGTCGTGGGCGATGGCGGCCAGCTCGCGGATCGGGTTGACCGTGCCGACCTCGTTGTTGGCCCACATGACCGAGACCAGCGCGACCCGCTCCGGCTCATGGGCGAGAGCGGCGCGCAACGTCTCGGGACGGACGCGGCCGACCTCGTCGACCTCGAGCAGCTCCACCTCGGCGCCCTCGTGCTCGGCGAGCCACTGCGCCGAGTCGAGCACGGCGTGGTGCTCGATCGACGAGACGAGCACCCGCACGCGCTGTGGGTCGGCGGCGCGGCGCGACCAGTAGAGGCCCTTCACCGCCATGTTGTCGCTCTCCGTGCCACCGGTGGTGAACACGACCTCCGAGGGCCGCGCACCCACCGCGGCCCCGATCCGTTCGCGCGCCTCCTCGACGTCGCGCCGGGCCCGCCGCCCTGCGGTGTGCAGGGACGAGGCGTTGCCGGTGCGACGCAGCGCATCCGTCATCGCCACCACTGCCTCATCCAGCATCGGCGTGGTGGCGGCGTGGTCGAGGTAGATCGGTGGTGGTGTCACAGAGCTCTACGCTGCCATTTCAGGTCGGCGACCCGTCCCGTTCGGTGATCGCACGCCAGGGTAGTCGCCGTCCGCAGCCTGCGGCCTCGGGCTATGCGGCCTCGACACGCACCGGCCCCGCGGCACCGCCGAGCGGCTGCTGCCACTGCGCCGTGTGTGGCACTCCGGTGACCGCCGCGACGGCGTCGGCCGCCATTCGGGCGAGCTCCCGCCGGTCGGCCGCGGATCCGGCCGGGATCGCCGGAAGGACCGTCAGCTCGCAGATCAGTGCAGGCAGGCGCAGCACGCGGTGCAGCGAGTCCCACAGCGTCTGGTCGCCGACGAACGCCGACGAACGATCCGGGGTCCCGTCCGGGCGTCGCAGCTCGAACGCCACCGGCCGGACCTGGGCCCCCGCGTCGATGGCCGCCTGGAACGCAGCCCGCCGGAACGGCCCGGCCGCCTGCCCGCACCAGGTCGTGCCCTCGGGGAACACCCCGACGACCGAGCCGGAGCGCAGCGCCTGCGCCGTGGCGTCGACCGTGGCGGGCAGCGCGCGAAGCCCCGCGCGGTCGACGAAGAGGGCTCCGCTGCGCGCCGCCAGAGGGCCGATAACCGGCCAGTCCCGCACCTCGTGCTTGGCGAGCATCCGCACGGGCTCCACCGCGGCCATCGCGAGCACATCGATCCACGACATGTGGTTGGCGACGACGAGCACGCCCGCGCCGTCGCTGTAGGGACCGCCGTTGACCCGCAGCCGCACCCCCACGGCGGTCAGCGCCGCCCGGCAGCACGCGCTCAGCCACCGGGCCCGTGCAGGCCCACCGAGCACCGGCACGGCCAGCACGGCGCCGACCAGCACGGCCGCGCAGAGCACTGCCACCAGCCGGATCAGCCGCACGACCACCCGGACCTGCGACACGGCCGCCTCGTCGTCCTGCAGGCAACCGGGCCCGCACGGCGACGACGGCGCCCAGCTCGCCGTATGCACCGGGTGCGGCGGCTCGGACGTCGCCGGCGTCACCAATGGAGACGGCAACGAAGTCGCCGGTGAAGCCGTCGATGGCGTCATCCCCGACGCCGTGATCACGCCGGTCACTCCGCGCCGCCCCCTAGGAAGAAGCGCAGGTAGCGGTCGTCCACGTGGTCCATGCCGAGCAGCACCATGAAGTCGGCGCAGTCGAAGTCCGGGTCGTGCGCAGGCTCGCCGCACACCCACGCGCCGAGGCGCAGGTAGCCGCGCAGCAGCGGGGGCATCGGCGCCCGCTGCGACCGGACGGCCCCGTCCGGGTCCCACGGGTTCAGCGGCTCGACGCTGTAGGGCTGCGGGGAGAGGTGGCGGGCGCGCACCCGGTCGCGGACGCTCGCGGCGATCCCGCCACCGTCGCCCAGCGGGACACTCGCGCAACCGCCCAGCCAGCGGTGGCCGGTGAGCAGCATGTACCGGGCGATGCCCGCCCAGACGAGTCCGACGACGGCTCCGTCGCGGTGGTCGGGGTGCACGCAGGAACGCCCTGTCTCCACGAGCGACGACCGCAGCGGCGCCAGGGCGTCGATCCGGAACTCGGACTCCATGTAGAGGCCGCCGGCAGCGGCTGCCCGCTCCGGCGGAAGCATCCGGTAGGTCCCGACGATCTCGCCGGTGATGTCGTCGCGCACGACGAGGTGGTCGCAGAACTCGTCGTAGCGGTCGATGTCGAGCCCGGGCTCCGGGGTGTGGAGCACGGCGCCGAGCTCGCCCGCGAAGACGCGGTGCCGGAGCCGTTGGGCTTCGCGCACCTCGTCCGGGTCGGTGGTGATCAGCAGCGAGTAGCGTGAACTGGCGGCCTGTGGAGTCCGGGCCAGAACCTGCGATGAGGTCACGCGGGAGTTGGTACGGGTCGTGAGCTAACGCCGACCGCCGCGGGTATCGACCGCCGATGGCAACCGGGTGAACAGCACAGCGTTCTCACAGACCTGCCCCGGACGGAGTTCACCGTCCGGGGCAGGGGCGTGATGTCGGCCGACCGAGCGCTCAGCCCTTGCGCTTGGTGACCTCGTCGGTCAGTTGGGGTGCCACCTTGAACAGATCGCCCACCACCCCGAAGTCGGCGATCTCGAAGATCGGCGCCTCCGCGTCCTTGTTGACCGCGATGATCGTCTTCGAGGTCTGCATGCCCGCCCGGTGCTGGATCGCACCCGAGATCCCCAACGCGATATACAACTGCGGCGAGACCGTCTTCCCGGTCTGACCCACCTGGAACTGATGCGGGTAATACCCCGAGTCCACCGCCGCCCGCGACGCCCCGACGGCCGCACCCAGCGAGTCGGCCAGCGCCTCGACCACGGCGAAGTCATCCGCCGACCCCACACCACGGCCACCGGAGACCACCACCGACGCCTCGGTCAGCTCCGGGCGGTCCCCACCCGTGATCGGCTCCCGGCTGGTCACCGTGGCCACCCGACCCGCCGCGGCGGGCACCGCGACTTGCTCCTCCACCCCGGCACCCGCCCTCGGCTCGACCTCCACCGAACCCGGCCGCAACGTGATCACCGGATGCCCCGTGTTCGACTTCGCCTCGGCGATGAACGCCCCACCGAACACCGAGTGCGTCACCCCGTCCGGGGACACCGCCACGACGTCGCCCAGCAGACCGCTCCCGGTGCGCACCGCGACCCGCCCGGCGATCTCCTTCCCGTCCGCCGACACCGAGATCAGCACCGCCGCCGGGTCCTTCGACTCCACCAGCGACGCCAACACCCCCACCTCCGCGGTCAAGAACTCCGCCGAGTCGGTCTCCGCGACGTAGATCTTCTCCGCGCCGTGCTCCTTCAACGCCCCGGCCAGCTTCGCCGCCGTGCCCGCCGCACCCACCACCACCGCGCTGGGCTCCCCCAACGCGCGGGCCGCGGTCAACAACTCCAACGTCGCCTTCTTGATCTCACCCTCGAGGTGGTCGACGAGGACCAGCACCTCAGCCATGAGCCTTCTCCCCTACCCGTCGAACCGATACTCAGATGAGCTTCTGCGCGACCAGGAACGCCGCCACCTTCGCGCCGCCGTCGCCCTCGTCCTCGATCTTCTCCCCCGCGCTCTTGGGCGGCTTGGGCTGCGACGAGACCACCGCGGACAACGCGCCGGCCAACCCGACCTCCGCCGGGTCGATCCCCGCATCCGCCAACGACAGCGTGGCCACCGGCTTCTTCTTCGCCGCCATGATCCCCTTGAACGACGGATACCGCGGCTCGTTGATCTTCTCGTTCACACTCACCACCGCCGGCAACTCCGCGCTCAAGTGCGTCACGCCGTCGTCGGTCTCCCGCCGCACCCGCACCGTCGCACCGTCCACCGTGATCTCGCGGGCGTGGGTCAGCGCCGGCAACCCCAACACGTCGGCGACCATCGCCGGCACCGCCGCGCTGCGCCCGTCCGAGGCCTCGTTACCCGCCACCACCAGATCGAACCCGCCCTCGACCGTGCCCAGCACCTTCGCCAGCGCCCGCGCGGTCTGCACCGCACACGACCCGTGCACCGCCTCATCCGACAGGTGCACCGCCTTGTCCGCACCCATCGACAACGCCTTACGGATCGCATCCGTCGCACGGTCCGGACCCATCGTCACCACGGTCACCTCACCGCCGTGACTCTCCTTCAACTGCAAAGCCGCCTCGACCGCACGCTCATTGATCTCATCCAGCACCGCATCGGTGGCATCCCGGTCCAACGTGCCGTCCGACGGGCTGAGTTTGCGCTCCGAATAGGTATCCGGCACCTGCTTGACCAGCACGACGATGTTCATCAGACCTCTTCGACCTCCTGCCGGTGCGGACGAGCCGCGGTGGGCCACACGGGGGCGCTCACACGCCGCGCCCAATCTCCCCGACTCTGCCACCACTGACCACAGCTCGGCGCGGGGGCAGCCGGATCGGGCAATTGTTACCGGCGAGTATCCCCAGCGGCAAACCGACCCCGGGTGAAACTTCTCACCGTGGTGGCGGACGGGCTGTGTGATCCCTCGCGTGATCGGGTATTGGTCCGAATGCCCATCATCGACCGCATTCGCACCTTCCTTGCCAGCCCACAGGGCCGACGCCTCACCGAACAGGGCCGGCGGATGGCAGCCGATCCCCGCAATCAGCAGCGAGCGAGGGGCCTGTTGGCGCGCCTGCGGCGCCGCTGACCGGCGCGCCCATTTCATTCGCCGGACAGGCGGCTGAAGGCGGATAGGGTCGGACGCCGTCTACTCGCGGAGCCGCCCCATGTCCGTGCTGGTCCGAGCCCCCCAGACCCGGAGATCCGACACCATCCGGACGTGGGGCGCCACAGTCATGCTCGCCGTAGTCGCTGCCGCATGCGGCAACGTCGGCAACGGGGAGGCGGCGCTCGCACCGCGCGCCGCGCCGGGCCAACCGTCGGGCACGATCATGCTGACGGTCGGCACCGACGTCGCCACCACCACGCAACGGGTTCAGGACGCGATCACGAGCAGCGGCGGTTCCGTGCTCACCGTCATCGACCACGCAGCTGAGGCCCGGAAGGCCGGTATCACGATCCCGGCCTCCACCCTCGTCATCGGCGGGTCGCCTGCAGGGCAGTTGCCGCTGTTGCGCGTCGACCAGCGGGCAGGCGTCGACCTGCCGCAGCGATACCTCGTGCGCGAGACCGAAGGCTGGGTGAGCCTCACCGTCAACAGCGCCGACTACGTCGCCGCCGTGTCGGGCATCGCAGCCGCCGCCCCGCGCGACGCGCTGCGTGACGCCACGCTGCCCGTTCTCACCGGCACGGCGCCGGGTTCCGCCGTGCCGGTCGGCTCCCCGCTGATCGGCGTGACCCCCTTCGACTACCTCGTCACCGTCTACGGCAGCGCCGACGTACCCACCACCGTCGAGCGACTACGCCGCAACGCCGACCGCGCGCCCACCCGCTCGATCGCGGTAGCCGACCTGACCGCAGGCTCGGCCGACCCCGGTCCTCCGATCCGTCCGACGTCGGCGGTGTTCGTGAGCAACCCGGGGGCCGAGATTCCCCTTCTCACCGCCGCGCCGTCGATCGGGCTGGATCTGCCGATGCGCTTCATCGTGTGGCTCGACGCCGAGCAACTCACCCAGATCGGCTACCCCGACGTGCGCAGGCTCGCGGTCCGGCACGGCATCTCCGCGAACGACCCGAACGTCGAGCGGCTCGCCGCCGACTCCGACCGGCTCGCACGCCTTGCGGCCGGCATCATCGAGTGAGTAACGGGAGCAAGACCTTGATCGTGACCGGTTACGACGACCGGCAGGGCTGCGGCTACGTACTCAGCACGGGGCCCGACGCAGCCGAGGGCTTGCCCGGCGGCAGACCCATCAGCCACAACGGGGTGACGGTGCTGGCCACCCCAGAGCTCGCCGCGCTGCTCCAAGACGCGCTGGACCACCGGCCGACGGCCACGTTGAGCTGGTCGGGTCCACGAGTCCCGCTCACCCTCGACGACACGACGATCCTCGCCTGGCTCACGCACGACGTCGGCGGCGTGCTCACCGTCAAGGGAAGCCCCGCTCCCCGCCCGAGGCCCCACGGCTGACCGGGCTCCGGTGGAAGCGGCTCACCCCGCGGATGCCACCCCCGACGATCGCGATCCGACTGCTCGTGGGCACGGACTCGTTCGACGCCCGGGTACATCCGGGCTCGGTCGACGTCAGGCACAGCGCCACCGGAGCCGTCGACGCCACCGTCCGAGCCCCGTGCCGGTTCTGTTGGACCTCATCTTCAGCGACGCGACCCTCGCGTCGGGCGCGGCAGCCGGCGTCCTCGAGGCCGGCGGCGACCTCGCCGCGGCACAGCAGTTCTTCACGCTCTTCCGCGTGCCGGAGACGTGACCCGAGCTAGCCCGTCACGTGGATGGAGTCGATCGCGAGCACGGGCACCGTCGCGTTCCCCCCGACCTGCGTGTCGTACGACATCGACCCGCGCACGGTGACCTCCGCGGTGAACAGATCCCCGCTGACGACGCCGTCGAGAGCTTTCGCGTCCCCACTGAGCATCGTGATCGTCGTGTACTTCAGATAGGCGCGATCCTCGCCGTCGTGCCCGACGCCGTCGACGTTGGCACGGACGGTGGATTCGCCCGCGGCGGGGTCGATCTGGGTCACGTGCCCGTACACGACGATGCGCTCGCCCTGGTAGGCATCGGGGTCCTTCGCGATGACCTGCCACTCCCGCGCGTCGACCGCGCGGTGGGGAGGCGGCGGCACCGACGCGCTGGTCGACGGCGGCGAGATCCGCACTCCGGTACCGATGACCACGCCGAGCAGGAGCACACCCGCACCGACCACCCATGGCCATGTCGTGCGCCGCCGGAGCCGGCGCTGAAGGTTCGGCTGCTGCGGTGGCCCGTCCTGCGTCATGTGCCGCCCCCCTTGGCCGCGCCCCTGCGCTGGGGGCTGCTCCTGCTCGATCGCTCCGGGCGGCCGCTCGTTACGTCTCCGACGGATCCACGCGCGCTCGCTCGACGACGTTCACCGGCCGTGCGCCGAACTGCGCGAGGGCACTCGTGGACCTCCCCCGTGCCGTCTGAGACGGTCCGCGCGTGAGATCTCACTCCGGTGCGCAGGCGATCAGCTCGTCCATGGTCGTCCCGCGATGACCGACATAGGCGTTCAGGCGCTGCCCCTCACCGGCGAGCGGACCGTGCCCGGCATCCCGGAGGAGAACTACTGGTTCCGCCGGCACGAGGTGGTCTACAAGGCTCTGCGCACCCGCTGCTCCGGTGGCGTCGTGCTCGAGGCCGGATGCGGGGAGGGTTACGGCGCCGATCTGCTGGCCGGGAGCGCCCCCACCGTGCTGGCCGTGGACTACGACCCGCTCACCGTCGCGCACGTGGCCCGGCGCTACCCGCACGTCGCCGCCGCGCGCGCCAACCTCGTGGCACTCCCGGTGCGTGACGAGGCCTGCGACGCGCTCGTGTCCCTGCAGGTGATCGAGCACCTCTGGGAGCAGGAGCGGTTCCTGCGCGAGTGCTTCCGCGTGGTGCGCCCGGGCGGCACGGTGGCGCTGTCCACTCCCAACCGGCTTACGTTCTCGCCCGGGCGCGACACCCCGCTGAACCCGTTCCACACCCGTGAGCTGTCCGGGGCCGAGCTGGCATTGCTGGTCGGCGACGCCGGGTTCGCCGACGTCGAGATCCTCGGGCTGCACCACGGGGCACGGCTGCGTGAGATCGACGCGCGCCACGGCGGCTCGATCGTCGACGCGCAGGTGGAGGTCACACTGTCCGGCGAGGGCTGGCCTGCGGCGCTGCTGCGCGACGTCACCTCCGTGACGTGCGCCGACTTCGAGCTCACCGCGGGCAACCTGGACGCGAGCCTGGATCTCCTCGCCCTCGCCGTGCGCCCGTGAGCGACCCCGCAGGCACGTTCTGCCTGGTACTGCACAGCCACCTGCCGTGGCTCGCCCACCACGGACGCTGGCCCGTCGGGGAGGAATGGCTCTACCAATCCTGGGCGCACGCCTACCTCCCGGTGCTCGACGTCGTCGAGCGGCTCGCCGCCGAGGGCCACCGCGACCTGCTGACCCTCGGCGTCACGCCCGTGCTCGCCGCGCAGCTGGACGACCCGCACTGCCTGCGGGGCATGCACGAGTGGCTCGGCGGCTGGCTGCTGCGTGCCCACGGCGCCGCCCCGCGACTGCCGGACCTCGCCACGTACGAGCATCGCGCCGCGACCGCCGCACTGGGACTGTTCGAGTCCCGGTGGCGCCACGGGGCGTCGCCGGTGCTGCGCCGCCTCGCCGGCGCGGGCGCTCTGGAGCTGCTCGGCGGGCCCGCGACGCATCCGTTCGCGCCGATGCTGCTGCCCGAGGTCCGGACGTTCGCGCTCGAGACGGGACTCACCGACGCGACCATCCGGCTCGGCACGCGTCCGGCGGGCATCTGGGCTCCCGAGTGCGGCTACGCGCCGGGGATGGAGCACGGGTACGCCTCGGCCGGTGTGCGACGGTTCCTCGTCGACGGGCCGGCGCTGCGCGGCGAGACCGCGCTCGCCCGCCCGGTCGGGAGCTCGGACGTGCTGGCGTTCGGCCGTGACCTGGAGGTCACCTACCGCGTCTGGTCGCCGCGCTCGGGCTATCCCGGCGACCGCGATTACCGCGACTTCCACACGTTCGACCACCCGTCCGGTCTGAAACCCGCGCGCGTCACGGGGCGGTCGGTGCCGCCCGAGAAGAAGCACCCCTACGACCCCGAGCGGGCCACGGCCGCTGTGGCGCGGGATGCCGCCGACTTCGTGTCGGTCGTCCGAGAACGGCTTCTCGGCCTGCGCGAACAGCTGGGGCGGCCCGCGCTGACCGTGGCCGCCTTCGACACGGAGCTCTTCGGGCACTGGTGGCACGAGGGACCGGCCTGGCTGGAGGCGGTGCTGCGCGCGCTGCCCGACGCCGGCGTCCGCGTGACGACGCTGCGCGGGGCCGTTGCGGCGGGGCTGATCGGTGAACCTGTCGAGCTGCCACCGTCGTCGTGGGGGTCGGGCAAGGACTGGCGGGTGTGGGCAGGGGAACCGGTGGCGGACCTGGTGGCGCTCAACGAGCGCGTGCAGAAGGCCCTGCTCGGCGCGGTCGCGCCGGCGCGGACACGAGACCTCCTGCGCGACCGCCTCGCGCAGGAGGCCCTCCTCGCGCTGTCCAGCGATTGGGCCTTCATGGTCAGCAAGGACTCCGCCGCGGGCTACGCGCGGGAGCGCGCGTTCGGACATGCCGACCGCGTGGAGGAGATAGCCGGCCGGCTGACGAGCGACCGCCGGTCACAGGCCGTGCACAGGATGACGTCCTGGCCACCTGCCCCCTTCGGCCACGTCGACGCCCGCACCCTCTAGCGCGACATGGACACCTGACGCTGTTCGACCGCCCGCGGATCAGCGATGCGTGTCCATGTCGCGGAAGAAGGCGCGGACGTCTTCTGCAAACAGGGCCGGAGCTTCCAGCGCCGCGAAGTGGCCGCCCCGGTCGAACTCCGACCAGTGCGTGATCTTGTAGGCGCGCTCCGCCAGGGACCTGATCGGCAGGGTGATGTCGTGGGCGAAGACGGCGACGCCCACCGGCGCCGGACAGGGCAGCGGGCCGAGTGGGCTCTCCCGATTCAGCCGCGCCGACGAACCGGCGGTGCCGGTGAGCCAGTACAGCATGACGTTGGTGAGCAGGCGGTCTACCGGAACCGCCCCACTCGGATCGCCCCACTCGGCGAACACGTCGGCGAGCCAGGCCAGCTGCCCGACCGGTGAGTCCGTCAACGCGTACGCCACCGACTGTGGCCGGGTGGCGTTCAGCACGCGGACCCCGGGCTGGTGGGCGAGGTAGCGCCTGGTACGCGCGAGACGCTCGAGATCCGACTCGGAGAGGCCGTCCTCCTCGCCCTCGGGCGGCGGTGGGGTCGGCAGGTAGTTCAGGTGCACACCGACGACGTGATCGGGCGCGACGGCGGCAAGGGCGCGGGAGATCGCCGACCCCCAGTCGCCGCCCTGGGCGCCGTAACGGTCGTAGCCCAGCCTGCGCATCAACTCGGCCCAGGCCCGGGCAACCCGCTGCACGTCCCAGCCCCGCTCCCGAGTGGGGCCGGAGAAGCCGAACCCGGGAATCGAGGGGATCACGAGGTGGAAATCGCGCGAGAGCGGTTCGACGACGTCGAGGAACTCGACGATCGATCCGGGCCAGCCGTGCGTGAGGACGAGCGGCAGCGCGTCCGGGTCGGCGCACCGTACGTGCAGGAGATGGATGCGCTGCCCGTCGATCTCCGTGACGAACTGCGGGTACTTATTCAGCTCGGCCTCGTGCTCGCGCCAGTCGTAGGCCTTCTGCCAGTGCTCGGCGAGCTCCTGCACCCGGGTCAGCGGGATGCCGAAGTCCCACCCGGCGGCGGGCGGTTCGTCGGGCCAGCGGGTGCGCGCCAAGCGGTCGGCAAGGTCGTCGAGGGTGCTCTGGGGGATCTCGATGCGGTACGGGCTGAGCATGGGCTCCTCCACACAAGAATGTTGGCTCGGCCAACGTTGATGCGGCCAACAGTAGCGGAGATTGTGGGCTGGACCAACAGTTGTAGCCTCGTTGCGTGGACAACCCAGCGGACCGCCGGACTCCCACCCGCCTGCGCTCCAAGCCCACGTGGCTCATCACGCACCTGGCGACGCACGCGGGCCGGCTACTGGGAGAGGCGTTCGATGCCGGCGAGTGGCGCCGCTACCACTACGCGCTTCTCGCCGCGCTCGAGGAGTTCGGCCCCGCCAGCCAGGCGGAGCTGGGACGGCGCTGCCGGATCGACCGCAGTTACGTCGTAGAGGCGGTCACCGAGCTCGCCGAGCAGAAGCTGGTGGTACGTGCCCACGATCCGGCCGACCGGCGGCGCAACATCATCACGATCACCGACGCCGGGATCGACCGCCTCCATCGCCTCGGCGCCACGCTGGACGGGGTGCAGGACGCGCTGCTGGCGCCGCTCTCACAGCACGAACGGGCCCAGCTGACCGACCTGCTGAGCCGTGTCCTCGACCACCACCTGACCTCACGACGGGATGGGGCGTCGTCGGGGCCGGGTCCCACGGCGGGATAGGTTCCGACGTGTGCGGGTGCTGATGGTCTCGTGGGAGTACCCGCCGGTGGTGGTCGGAGGCCTGGGCCGGCACGTGCACGCCCTCGCGACGGAACTGGCGGCAGCCGGCCACGATGTCGTCGTCCTGTCCCGGCAGCCGAGCGGCACCGACGCCGGCACGCACCCGACGGTCGACGAGGTCGTCGAGGGCGTGCGGGTCTTGCGCGTCGCCGAGGACCCGGCGCACCTCGACTTCGAACGCGACATGGTGGCGTGGACGCTCGCGATGGGACACGCACTGCTCCGCACGGCACTTACCCGGATCACGGGATGGCGCCCGGACGTCGTCCACGCCCACGACTGGCTCGTAGCCCACCCCGCCATCGCGCTGGCGGACGTGTTCGGCGTGCCGCTCGTGGCCACCATCCACGCCACCGAAGCGGGCCGGTACGCGGGATGGCTGTCCTCGCCACTGAGCCGCCAGGTGCACTCCACGGAGTGGTGGCTCGCCAACCGGGCGGACACCGTGATCACGTGTTCGACGGCGATGCGCGACGAAGCCGCCGAGCTGTTCGAGCTGGATCCCACCCGCATCGCCGTGCTGCACAACGGCATTTCGCCCCGGCGCTGGCGCGCTGACGAGTCCCGTGTCGCGGCCGCCCGGCAGCGGTTCGCACGCGGCGGGGAACCATTACTCCTCTACTTCGGACGCTTGGAGTACGAGAAGGGCGTGCAGGACCTGATCGCGGCGCTGCCCAGGGTCCGTCGCGCGCACGCGGGCACGAAGGCGCTGATAGCGGGCACAGGGACCGCCACGGAGATGCTCGTGGGGACGGCACGGACGCACCGGGTGCGACGGAGCGTCGAGTTTCTCGGGCATCTGCCGGACGAGGATCTGGTGGCCTTGCTGGCGGCCGTCGACGTGGTGGTGCTGCCGAGCCGCTACGAGCCGTTCGGGATCGTGGCCCTGGAGACGGCGGCGGCCGGAGCGCCACTCGTGGCATCGACGGCGGGCGGCCTGGGCGAGGTGGTGGTCGACGGGAAGACCGGGCTGTCGTTCGCGCCGGGGGACGTCACGGCGCTCGCAGGCGCGGTCGGCGCCGTGCTCGACGACCCGGAGGCCGCGGCACGGCGCGCTGACACGGCACGGGCACGGCTCGCCGTCGACTTCGACTGGGCCCGTATCGCCGCAGGTACCGCTGCGGTGTACGCGGCAGCACCCGTAGAGGGGCCGACCCAGCTGGGTCGGCCGAAGATTCCTACTGGCAACGTCTTCGGACGCAGCGCGCCCGTGGCGGTGATCAGGCCGCCTCGTCGTTCATGATCTCCAGAGCCGCGTCGGGGTACTCGGCGATGAGCTGCTGGATGAGGTCGTCGCGGTCCTCCGCCACGGCAGAGTTGACGGCCGCGGTGTACTCCTGGTCGAGAGCATTGAGGCGGCGGACGGTGTCGTCCTTCATGGGGCACCTGTTCCTGGGCTTCGGGGTTTCTCCGACGTCTATTCCAACGCAGGACGGGCCGCATCCGTTACCATAGTTGCCGCAGCTCACATCGATTCAGATTTTGTTAACCCTTCTTGACGACCGCACTACTGGAACTTTGCGCGACACGCTCGTGTACAGCGGCCTCCGTCTTGCGTGCGATGTCGGCGAGAGCAGCGCGGCGGTCGGCGCCCGCCTCGTAGTCGGCCAGGCGGTTGCGCACAACTCTCGCCGGCGCGCCAACTGCCACCGAGTACTCGGGGATGTCGCCACGTACCACGGCGTGCGCGCCGAGCACCGAACCCCGCCCCACCCTCGTGCCACGCAGGATTGACACTTTCACCCCGACCCAGCAATCGGGCCCGATGCGAACCGGTGTCTTCACGATGCCCTGGTCCTTGATGGGAACGTGCACGTCCTCGGTGCGATGGTCGAAGTCCGTGACGTACACCCAGTCCGCCACGATCGTGGATGCGCCGACCTCGACATCGAGATAGCAGTTGATGGTGTTGTCCTTGCCGAGAACGACCTTGTCGCCGATCCGCAGCGATCCTTCGTGGCAGCGCAGCGAGTTGCCATCGCCTATGTGCACCCAGCGGCCGATCTCGAGCCGGCCGTAACCCGGCCGCGCATGCAGCTCGACGCGTTTGCCGAGGAACACCATTCCGCGCAAGATCACGTGTGGGTTCGCCAAGCGGAACCGCAGAAGTCTCCAGTACCGGACCAGGTACCAGGGCGTGTAGGCGCGGTTACGGATCACCCAGCGCAGCGAGGCGAGCGTGAGGAACCTGGCCTGCCGCGGGTCGCGCCTCGATGCCCGCCCCCAGCGATCACGCATGGGCGCCCCCCACATGCTGGTCATGACCCGACGATAGGACCGGCGTGTTTCCCCTCCGCTGCCGCCCGGGTAGTCGCGGCGGTGACCACCGAGAGCTCGCGCATCGGCGGACCCGAGCCGCCGAGCGCCACCGAGGAGGACCGGGTCGTCTCGCGGCGGGTCGACAACCCCACGGCTGCCGGCCCGCAGGACGAGCGCGCGTATCGCGCCGCCGATCCCGACGCCGACCCGACCACGCCCGACCGATCCAGCGGGGGTGGCGGGAGCACCACCGAGCGCGCCCGCCACGATCTCGATTCGAGCGACGAGAGCGAACCGACGCGGTCGGAGTGAGGTGCTTGCGCAGGCCTGTGTGATCGACCATCGTCCGCGGGGTGCCCCGGATCGCGGTCGTCGGCAGTGTCAACCTCGATCTCGTGGCCCGCGTGCCCCGGCTGCCCGCTCCCGGGGAGACGCTGGCCGCGGGTGACCTGCGCCGGGTGCCGGGCGGGAAGGGCGCGAACCAGGCCCTCGCGGCCCGCCGCCTGGGCGCCGACGTGACGCTGGTGGCCGCAGTCGGTGACGACGCCGCCTGCGACGAGGCCCTCGCCCTGCTCCAGCACGACGGAGTACGGCTCGACGGGCTGCGCCGCGAGCACGGACACCCCACGGGCCATGCGCTGATCACCGTGGACGACTCCGGCGAGACCACGATCGTCGTCGCAGCGGGCGCGAACGCCACCCTCGACGTGAGCCCGGACGACGTCCGCGGCGCGGATGCGGTGCTCACCGTGCTGGAGATCCCCGACACCGCGGTGGCGGCCGCCGTGCAGCACGCGACCGGGCTCGTCGTGCTCAACGCCGCTCCCGCGCGGGCGCTCCCGTCCGAGCTGCTCCGCCGGATCGACCTCGTGGTCGTCAACACCGCGGAGTACGCCGCGATCGAGGGGCTCGACGCGGCCAGGGCCGTCGCCGTCACCGCAGGCGCCAAGGGCGCGGTGTTGCGCCGGGACGGCCGGGAGGTGGCCGCCGCACAGCCCCCACCGGTGGACGTCGTCGACGGCACCGCGGCGGGTGACGCCTTCACGGCCGCGCTCACGGTGGCCCTGCTCGACGGCGCGTCCGACCCCGACGCGATGCGGAGGGCGTGCGCCGCCGGTGCGCTGGCCGTGACCAAGGCCGGGGCCCAGCCGTCGCTGCCCACCGCCGCGGAACTGGAGGCCGTCCTGTGAGCGCACTTTCCCGACCCGACCCGCTGATCAGCGGGTGAGAGCCTTGCGCAGGCCCGCACCGTCGGCCATCGTCCGCGGAGTGCCCCGGATCGCTGTCGACCTCGTGGCCAGCGTGCAGCCCCCGCCCGCCCCCGGGGAGTCGCCTGCCGCCGGTGACCTGCGCCGCGTGCCGCAGCCGTCGCTGCCCACCGCCGCAGAACTGGAGGCCGTCCTATGAGCGCGCCGACCCGGCCCATCCCACTCATCATCGACACCGACCCCGGCGTGGACGACGCCGTCGCGATCATGCTGGCGCTGGCCTCACCGGAGATCGAACTGCGGGCCGTGACCACGGTGTTCGGCAATGTCCCGCAGCCGCGGACCACAGAGAACGCCGGGCGTCTGCTCGCGCTGTGCGACCGCTCCGACGTGCCGATCGGCCGGGGTGCCACCCGTCCGATCGTTCACCCGCAGCGCAAGCGCGCCGAGGCCTGGCACGGGGGCGACGGGCTCGGCGGGCGGGCCGAGATGCTGCCCGCCCCGGCCGCCGCGCCCGACGCACGCGGCGCCGTCGGGTTGATGGCCGCCGTGCTGAGCGCGGCGAGCGAGCCGGTGACGATCGCGGGGATCGGGCCGCTCACCAACATCGCTCTGCTGCTCGCGGTGCACCCGGAGCTGGCACCCCGGATCGGTCGGATCATCGTGATGGGCGGCGCGCTGGGAGAGGGCAACGTCAGCGGCGTCGCGGAGTTCAACATCCACTCGGACCCGGAGGCCGCCCACCGGGTGCTCACCCAGCCCGCCGTCCCGGTCACGATGGTGCCGCTCGACATGACCTTGCGTTGTCCGGCGGGTCCGGCCTGGATCGAGACCCTGGCGTCCGGCGGCCGGCGGTGTGGCGCGCTGGCCGAGGTGATCACCCACTACCGCGCGGCCTACCTCGCCCGCTACGGCATCGACGCCGTCGCGGTGCACGACGCGGTGGCCGTGCTGGAGGCGGTGACGCCCGGCGTACTGGAAACCACGCCGATGCCGATCCAAGTGGCATGCGACCTCGGCCCGGCCCGCGGTGCCACGGTGGCGTTCGCGGACGACGATGCCCCATCGGTGCTCGTGGCCGTCGGCGCCGACGTCGACGCCGTGCTGACCGAGATCCTGACCCGCCTGCTGCGCCTGGGCTGAAGGCGTCAGGCCAGGCCGTTCTCGATGGCGTAGCGCACCAGCGCGGCGCGGCTGCGCAACCGCAGTTTGCGCAGGACGTTCTGCACGTGGTTCTCCACCGTGCGCGGCGAGAGGACCAGCCGGGCGGCGATCTGGCGTGCGGTGAGGCCGTCGACCACCAGGCGCAACACATCGGCCTCCCGCTCGGTGAGCCGCCGCGAGCCCTCCAGGAGATCGGCAGGCCGGCCGAACTCCTCCAGCACGACGTCGGCGAGTCCGGGGCTGAACACGGCGTGCCCGGTTGCGGTGCGCCGCAGGGCGTCGGCCAGTTCCTCCGCGGTGGCAGGCGCGACGAGATGGCTCGTGGCACCGGCCCGCACCGCGGCGAGCACGGTGGCATGGTCGGGAGCAGCGCTGAGGGTGAGCACCGGGGTCTGGGGGACCGCCGCGGCGATCGACCCGATCACCGCCAGCGCGGTGGGGCCGTCGGCGAGATCGACCACGACCACCCGCGGGCGCAGCTCGAACACCACCTGCAGGGCGCCCCGGATGGCGACCGCGCGCAGCAGTTCGACGCCGCAACGGCCCAACTCGTGCGCGGAGTACGCGCCTACGGCGGGTTCACCGACGAGCACGGCGGTGATCGCGGGCCCCGTGCCCACCGTCGAGCCTGTCACCCGCCCCAGCGGCGCGCCCGCGAACATGTCGCGGATCCTCCCAAGGAGCTACGCCACGCGGAATCCGTTCAGAAATGATCACCCGTTCGCCACACGACAACCACACCGGGTGATCAGTCCCCGGCCAATCCTCGCTCAATGGCGTAACGCACGAGCTGGGCCCGATTGTGCATCTGCAGCTTGCGCAGCGTGCTCTGCACGTGGCTCTCGATCGTGCGGTGCGACAGCACGAGACGCTCGCCGATCTGCCGCGCCGTGAGGCCCTTCGCCACCAGGCGCAGCACCTCGGTCTCGCGCTCGGTGAGCGCAGGAACAGCGGGGCCGTCCGGCTCACCCGCGAGCCGCCGGTACTCCCCGAGGACCAGCCCGGCCAGCCCGGGGGTGAACACCGGGAAGCCATCGGCCGTGCGCTGCACCGCCGCGAGCAGCTCATCGGCGCCGGCCGACTTCAGGAGGTATCCGGTGGCCCCGGCCTTCACCGCTTCCAGCACGTCGGTGTGCTCGCCGCTCGCCGAGAGCACGAGGATCCGGGTCTCGGGCAGCTTCTGCAGGATCCCCTCGATCGCCCGGACACCTGACGTGCCGTCGAGGTTGAGATCCATCAGCACCACGCGTGGGCGGGCCGCGACGGCGATCCGCACGGCGGCATCCGCGTCGGCCGCGGTGGCGACGACCGTCAGGCCGCGTTCGGTCAGGTCCCTGGCCACGCCCTCGCGCCAGATCGGGTGGTCGTCAACCACCATCACGGTGATCGTCTCGAGCTCCGTCATGCCGGCATCTCCCGCTTCGGAAACCTGATCGTCCAGTCCGTGCCCCGGCCCGGCCCGGTGTCGCAGGAGATCGTGCCACCCAGGTCGATCACCCGGCCGCGCATCGAGCGGGCCACACCGATCCGTCCCTCGGCCTCCGCCGCCTCCAGCCTGCCGTCGGGAATGCCCGGTCCCTCGTCGCGCACGCTGATCTCCACGCCGTCCCCGGTGTCATCGAGCAGCACCCACGCCGGCGCATCGGGGCCGACGTGCACCGCGACGTTCGCCAGCGCGGCGGCCGCCACCGCCACCAGCTCGTCGACGACGTGCGCGGCAAGCTCGACGGGCTGCGCCGGCGTCGACACGGAGACGTGCTCGGAGCCGAGCATCCGCAGCGCGGCCGCGAGATCGCGGCGGCCGTTGGCGTCGACGGGCGCCGCGCCGGTGGTCAGCAACGTCCGCAGCGCGAACTCCTGCTTCCCGGCGAGCACGCCCAGCTCCCCGGCGGCCCCGCCCAGCTCGGCGCCGCGGCGCCGCACGAACCCCAGCACCTGCAGCACGCCGTCGTGCACCGCACGGGCCAGCCGCTCACGCTCGGCCATCGCCGCTTCGGAAGCGATCGCGAGCCGGAGCCGCTCGGCGGACCGGCGCAGCACCGTGGACGCGAAGCCGATCACCACCCCGGCGAGGACGAGCAGCTGAACGTCGCTCAGCTCGTCGCGCCAGTGGGCCTGGAAGGCGAGCAGCGCCGCCGACACCACCACTGCACCGGCCAGCCCACCGCGAATCCCGTAGGCCAACGCACAGGCGAGTACGGCGCCCGGCGTCCAGATCGAGCCCATCACAGGCGCGTCCGCGGCGAACTGCGCAGGTGTCTGCACGATCGGAGTGGTCGCCATGACGGCAACCGTGACGACGACGTCGCTGATCGCGACCCGGCCCGGCCGGTCCCTCAGAACCCCCGGCAGGCCGTCGCCGGCGTAGGCGTAGCCGCTGATCGCCGTCCAGGCCGCCATCACGACGAGCACCACCACCGCGCCCACGGGCGAGGCGAACTCGGGCAGCGTGTAGAGGACGACACCCGACGCGCTCAGCAGCGCCAGCACCCGGTACGCCAGTAGGCCGCGCCACAGCGGCACGAGCGGCCGCTCCATGTCGGCCTGCGGCGTCCTCACCGCTCCATCCTTGCCGACCGGGCCGCAGCGCGGATCAGTGGAACTACCGGGATCGGGTCCCCGTGACGAGCGCGTTGTAGAACCACCCGCGCGGCACCACGCGGGAGAGCACGTTCTGGTCCAGCCAGGACAGTCGCTGCCACGAGCGGTAGGCGAACATCGCCCAGCCCATCCCGAGCTTTCCCGGCGGCACGGCCGCTTCGAACGTGCGCACCGGCCAGCCGAGCATCGCTGCGGTGAACTCCTCCGTGACCACGCGTGCGTCGCCTGCCCCGGCCCGGCGCGCGGTCTCTTCCAGCTCCGCCGGGTCGAAGGTGTGGATGTCGACCACCGCCTCGAGGGCGGCCGCCCGCGAGGACTCGTCGAGCTCCTCCTGCGGCCGCCGCCAGCCGGCGAGGACGGGCAGCCGGGTGATCGTCGTGGCGGCCTTCCAGGTGAGCGCTCCGAGGCGGCGTGCGTAGAAGTCGCCGACGGTGGTCGGCTCCCCGGCGAACACGAACCGGCCGCCCGGCTTCAGCACCCGCAGCACCTCGCGCAGCGCGAGCTCCACGTCGGGGATGTGGTGGAGCACCGCGTGCCCGACGACCAGGTCGAACGTCGCGTCCGGGTACGGGATGGTCTCGGCGTCGGCCACCCGCCCGTCGACGTCGAGGCCGAGACCCTGCGCGTTGCGCAGGGCCGTCTGCACCATGCCGGGCGACAGGTCGGTGACCGACCCGCGCTTCGCCACACCCGCCTGCATGAGGTTGAGCAGGAAGAACCCGGTGCCGCAGCCCAGCTCCAGCGCGTGCTCATAGGGCCAGCCGCCCTCACCGGCCGCGTACCGGAATCGATCGGCGGCATAGGTGATGCAGCGCTCGTCGTACGAGATGGACCACTTCTCGTCGTACGAGCCCGCCTCCCAGTCGTGGTAGAGGACGTTGGCCAGCTTCCGGTCGTGCAGGGCGGCCGCCACCTCGTCAGCGGTGGCGTGCGGGTTGGGGACCGGGTCCGTACTCATGGGTAGGGAGCATATGGGGGACGCCGTCAGCGCCCGCTGAACTTCGCCTTCCCCGGCCCGTTCTCCACGAACGACGTCATCCCGGTCTGCCGGTCCTCGGTGGCGAAGAGCGCCGCGAAGAACTCCGCCTCCAGGTCGAGGCCGGTGCGCAGGTCGACATCGAGACCGCCGTCGATCGCCTTCTTGGCCGCCGCGAGCGCCATCGCCGGACCGTCGACGAACTGCTCGGCCCAGCTCCGGGCCGCGGAGTACACCTCATCGGCCGGCACGACCTGATCGACGAGGCCGATGGCCAGCGCCTCCTGCGCGTCGACCATCCGGCCGGTGAAGATCAGGTCCTTGGCCCGCGACGGCCCGATCAGGCGGGCCATCCGCTGGGTGCCGCCGCCGCCCGGGATGATCCCCAGCAGGATCTCCGGCTGGCCGAGCTTCGCGTTGTCACCACAGACCCGCCGGTCGCAGCCCAGCGCGACCTCCATCCCGCCACCGAGGGCGTAGCCGGTGATCGCCGCGACCGTCGGCTTCGGGATCTCCGAGAGGGCCCCGAAACAGGCCGAGAGCCGGCGCGCGACCGGCGCCATGTCCGCCATGGACATGCCGGCCATCTCCTTGACGTCGGCCCCCGCGGCGAACACCTTCTCCCCGCCGTAGACGACTACCGCACGTACGTCGGCGCGGCGCGTGGCCTCTTCCGCGGACGCCTTGAGCTCCTCCTGCACCTGCCGGCTGAACGCGTTCATCGGCGGCCGGTCCAGCCGGATCGTCCCCACGCCGCCGTCGACCTCGAGCCTCACGAATTCGCTCACGGCCCGACCCTAGTGTCGCGGACCCGCCGCGGGGTGCACGACGGACCGAGGGTGGTCAGCTACCGCAGCCAGGCCGTGTACCGGCCGCGGCGGCGCTGCACCGCGAGGGGGAGCCCGAAGGTCGTGCTCAGGTTCTCGTTCGTCAGCACGTCGTCGAGCAGTCCCGCGGCCACCACCCCGCCCTGACGCAGCAGCAGGCCGTGGCTGTAGCCCACCGGGATCTCCTCGACGTGGTGGGTGACCAGCACCGACGCCGGAGCGTCGGGATCGGCGGCCAGGGTGGCGAGCCGGGAGACGAGATCCTCACGGCCACCGAGGTCGAGCCCCGCAGCGGGCTCGTCGAGCAACAGCAGCTCGGGGTCGGTCATCAGCGCCCGCGCGATCAGGGTGCGCTTGCGCTCACCCTCGGACAGGGTGCCGAACATCCGCTCGGCCAGCGGGAGCATGCCGAGCGCGTCGAGAAGCTGCTTCGCACGATCGGTGTCGGCGGTGTCGTACTGCTCACGCCAGCGGCCCAGAACGCCGTACCCGGCGCTCACCACGACGTCCTGCACCGTCTCGTCGCCCGGCACGCGCATGCCCAGCGCCGCGGAGGTGAGACCGATCCGGGTCCGCAGCTCGAACACGTTCACCCGGCCCAGACGCTCGCCGAGCACGTGCACCGCACCCTGCGTCGGGTGCAGCTCGGCCGCGGCCAGCTTCAGAAGAGTGGTTTTGCCGGCACCGTTCGGCCCGAGCACCACCCAGCGCTCGTCCAGCTCGACGGACCAGTCGACGTCGTGCAGCAGCGTCGACTTCCCGCGCCGGACCGCCACGCCCTCCATCCCGATGACGAGGTCACCGTTGTCGCTGACGCTGCGTGGGGTGCTGCCTACGGTGAGGAAGGACTCAGAGTGCGATTCCGGCGCTGCCACGGCCCTATCCTCGCCGATCGTGCCGGTCTTCCCTCTGGGTGCCCATGCCGACGCGGGCGGCGTCCGCTTCGCTGTGGCCTCCACCAGCGCGGACGCGGTCGAGGTGTGCCTTATCGACGGCACCGACGGGGCTCTCAGCGAGAAGCGCGTGGCGCTCACGGAACGCACCTTCGGCGTCTGGCACGGGTACCTCACAGGGGTGATTCCCGGCCAGCGCTACGGCTACCGGGTGCACGGTCCGTACCGGCCGTGGGACGGCGTGCGCGCCAACCCGGCCAAGATCCTCGTCGACCCCTACGCCCGACGGATCACGGGCCGGGTCACCGACCTGCACGCAGCGCGCGGCTGGGTCGACGACCCCATGACCGGCCTGCTCAACACCGTCGACTCACTCGGCCACGTGCCCCTCTCGGTCGTCACCGAACCCGACGTCCTCGCTGCGGGCCCACGCCCGGACGTGCCGTGGTCGGAGACCGTGATCACGGAGCTGCACGTCCGCGGTTACACGAAGCTGCATCCCGAGGTGCCGCCCGAGCACCGCGGCACCTATCTCGGACTCGCCCACCCTGCTGTGGTCGAGCACCTGCGCGCGCTCGGCGTGACGGCCGTCGAACTGCTGCCCGTGGCGTCGATCGCCGACGAGCCACCGCTGGTGGAGAGCGGCCGGACCAACTACTGGGGCTATGCGACGCTCGGCTTCCTCGCCCCCCACGCCGGGTACGCGAGCGTCCCGGGAGCGGAGATCGAGGAGTTCCGCGCCATGGTCGCCGCGCTGCACGCGGCGGGCATCGAGGTGATCCTCGACTTCGTCCCCAACCACACCGCGGAGGGCGGGGTGGGCGGCACCACGCTGTCCTACCGCGGCCTCGACGCGCCCGCGTACTACTCGCTGGGCGGCAACGGCCACGACGCCGACATCACCGGCACCGGCAACACGCTCGACGCAGGCTCGCCCACCGTGATCCGGCTCGTGTGCGACGCGATGCGGCACTGGGTCACCACCTTCGGCGTCGACGGCTTCCGCATCGACCTCGCGAGCGTTCTCGGGCGGCCGAGGTCAGGGGCGTTCGACCCGAACGCCCCGCTGCTCACGGCGATCTCGGTGGATCCGGTGCTGTCCCGCGTCAAGCTCATCGCGGAGCCGTGGGACGCCACGGGCGAGGGCTACCGGGTCGGCGGGTTCGGCGTGGCCTGGTCGGAGTGGAACGGCCGCTACCGCGACGCCGTGCGCGACTTCTGGCGCGGCCACGGCGGCATCGGCGAGGTGGCCTCGCGGCTGACCGGCAGCTCGGACCTGTACCGGCTCTCGGGCCGCCGTCCGTGGGCGTCGGTGAACTTCGTGACCGCGCACGACGGGTTCACCCTGCGCGACCTGGTCTCCTACGAGCACAAGCACAACGAGGCCAACGGCGAGCACAACCGTGACGGCACCGACGACAACCGCTCGCAGAACTTCGGCGTCGAGGGCGAGACGACCTCACCGGTGCTCGTCTCACGGCGGCTGGCAACGGCCCGCGCGATGCTCGCCACGCTGCTGCTGTCGACCGGCACCCCGATGTTGCTCGGAGGCGACGAGCTCTGGCGCACCCAGGGCGGCAACAACAACGCCTACTGCCTCGACGACGAGACGTCCTGGGTGGACTGGACCGACGACGAGGCCGCCGCGCTCACCGCGTTCACGGCTCGGGTGGCCCAGATCCGGCGCAGCTCCCCCGCCCTGCACCGCGACCGCTTCTACCGCGACGGCGAGGTGCTCTGGTGGCACCCGTCGGGGCGGCGGATGGGCGGGCACGACTGGCACGACGGCAACCTGCACAGCCTCGGCCTGCTGCGGGCGGAGTGGCTGCTGTTCCTGCACGCCGGCGATCCCGCGCTGGCCGCGACACTGCCCCGAGGCGGCCCGTTCACGCCGGTGCTGGACAGCACCCGCCCGGACGGCGACCCGGTGAGCACGCGCCCCCTGCCCGGTCGCACGACCATCACCCTCCCGCCTCGCTCGCTGCTCCTCCTGCGCACCTCCTGAGGACGTACGCTCCCCTCCGTGCCCCGTTACGACTTCCGCTGCCGTGAGTGCGGTTCCACATTCGAGGTCAGCCGCTCGATGACCGCCGCGAGCGACCCGGCTCCGTGCCCCGACGGGCACGAGGACACCGTCAAGCTGCTCACCACCGTGGCGGTCGGCGGGCTGAGCTCACGCTCCGCCGCACCCGCCCGGGTCGGTGGCGGTGGCGGCGGCTGCTGCGGCGGCGGTTGCTGCGGCTGAGCCGCTCCGGAATTGACCCGCGGGGCCCGCGGTCCGCCAGCCGTCGCGGGATGTCGGGTGGATGTTCGGCCCCGTTCATGTCGGTGCGCACTCGGGGCCAGTGACGATCTCTAGCGTTCTCGCGCGGTCCCGCGACGGCGACGCTGCGGTGGCCGGTCCACACTGGCCGCCTCACGCAGGAGAAATGCACCGTCATGGGTCGTCGTTCGCGCATGTTCGCTGTGGGAGCCGCTGCGGCGGCACTGGCACTCGCCGCTCTGCTCCCGTCCGCCGGGAACGCCGTCGCGGAGCCGCGAGCGAGTTCTCCCGCGGCCTCGGGCGGTGACCTGGCCTCCGATCTCGCGGCTGTGGACCGCTCGACCGAGTGGCAGCTCCTGTCGACGGTGAAGCTCGGCTTCCCGACGTACCACCCCGAAGGACTCGTCGTCACGGCCGACCGCTTCTACCTGACGTCCACACAGATCATCGAACCCACGAAGACGTATCCCGCGCCCGTCGACGGGTTCGACCGCACGCCCGGCAAGGGGATCGGCCACCTGTTCGTCATCGACCGCGACGGGAAGCTCGTCAAGGACGTCATCCTCGGCCAGGGCGACGTCTACCACCCGGGCGGAATCGACCTGCACGGCGACGACCTCTGGATCCCCGTGGCGCAGTACCGGCCGGGCAGCACGGCCGAGATCGACCGTGTGGACGTCCGGACCCTCGCGGTCACCGCGGAGTTCACGGTCGACGACCACATCGGCGGGATCGTCTACGACGCCTCCACCGGCCACCTGGTCGGCAACAACTGGGGCTCGCGGACGTTCTACGAGTGGACGCCGAGCGGCAAGCCCGTCGCCACGTGGAAGAACCCCGAGAACCTGGTGGACTTCCAGGACTGCCAGTACGTGCCGAAGGGAAAGATGGCCTGCGGAGGCATCACGAACCTCCCGCAGATGCCGAGCGCCGGGGGCGCGAAAGCCACCTACGAGCTGGGCGGCGTCGCGCTTCTCGACCTGCGCTCGCACACCGTCGTCAACGAGTTCCCGTTCCAGCAGTGGTCGGCCGCCGGCCACGTGATGACCCGGAACCCGCTGAAGCTCGCCGCCGACGGGAACGTGATCACGATGTGGGCGGCGCCGGACAACGGCGAGGAGACCGCCGGCACGCAGATCTACACCTGGCAGGCGAAGGTCACGGCGAAGGGCTGAGCGCGACCGTCCCGGGTCTCATGCGGGGATCGGCGTCGCCGTGAACACCGAGTCCGGGTCGTACTGCTGCTTCACCTGCCGCAGCCTCGGCAGGTTCCCGCCGTACGAATGTTCGGTCTGCTCACGCATGTCCGGCGCCAGCAGGTTGGGGTAGCCGCCTGGCAGGGCATGCGGGGCCAACGCGCGGCTCAGCTCCTCCGCCCATGCCACGTGCCGCTCGGCCCCGTCGGCCGTGTCCCACACCGGGATGATCTGCAGCATGAAGTGGTCCCGGCGCGTCCCGAACGCGGTGGCGTCGGGAGCCACGCGCGTGGCGGCCCCCCGCAGGTACTGCCACGACACGACCGACAGCGGCGAGGTCCGGTCACCACCAGCGGCAACCAGCGTGGCCACCGGGTCGGGGCCCAGCTCCGCCAACGATCGGGTGCGCATCGCGGAACGTGCCGGCACGGCGGCCCGGGCGTCGGCCGGCACGAACGTCTCCTGGAACTGCATCGGCCGCACCTGCTCGACGACCGGCTCGCCCAGGGCGGCCACCTCGGCCAGGAACTTCTGGCCCTCCGCCGGATCTCCGGACCAGACGGGCGTCAACGCCACCACCGGCCCTCCGTCAGGGCCCGGGACGATCCCCCCGACCATGCCGAGCTCGTCGGGCGCTGTCGCGACCAGCTCGGCGTGCCCGCGCAGCACCGCTTCCGCCTGTGCCCACGGGAAGACGATCGGGCCGGAGATCACCGTGGGAACGGCGTGGAGCCGGATCCGCATCGACGTGACGACCCCGAAGTTGCCGCCTCCACCGCGGAGCGCCCAGAACAGATCCGCGTTGTGCGACTCGTCGACGTCCAGCACCGTGCCGTCGGCGAGGACGATCTCCGCCCCGGCGAGGTTGTCCAACGACAGGCCGAACTGCGGGCTCAGCGGGCTGTACCCGCCCGCCATCGTCAACCCGGCCACTCCGACCACGCTGACCGTGCCGAGCACCGCCACGAGCCCGTGCTCTGCGGCGGCGTGCGCGAGGTCACCCGAGAGCGCCCCTCCTCCGACCGTCGCCACCCGCGCCGCAGCGTCGACCTCGACAGCCCGCAGCCCGCTCATGTCGAGCACCAACCCGTCGGGCCGCACAGCCCGCCCGAGCCAGTCGTGGCCGCCGCCGCGCACGGACAACGACAGACCGTGCGATCGAGCCGCGCGCACCGCGGCCCGTACGTCCTCGGTGCTCACGCCCCGCACGACCAGGGCCGGCCGGTGGTCGACGGCCTGATTCCAGACCGCCCGCGCCCCGTCGTAACCGTCATCACCGGGCAGCAGAACCGAGCCCTCGATCCGCTCTCGCAGTTCCTCCGCCACCCGTTTCGCGGACACAGCAGAATCCTCCGGAATGACACACCCCCGTCAGAAAGGAGCGATTCATGAACGCCGGCGTCGGCAATTTCGGCTCGCTCGAACCCGCTTCCGCCCCGACCGTACACGAGCTGCCGACCCCGTGAACACGGAAAACGTCCCGTTTCACCTACCCCCGGAATTCCGGCAAGTAACAAAAAAAGCCCGACCGAACGAATGGCACCCCCGTCCGGCAGATCCGGACGAGAGTGCCGCTGGGTCCACTCAGGACTGTGGAGAACGTGGCGCTCGTCCACCAGGCCCGGACCGCAGTGCCGTTCGTTCGCAGCGAGTCGGCGTCAGTGGGCGAGTACGACCTTGCCCAGTTCCGCGGGTGTGGCCAGGAGGGGGTGGGACGGCAGCACGCGGACCGTGTAGCCGGTGAGCCCGGCGTGCGGGAGCTTCACGACCGCCTCGAAGCGCTCGCCCATCCCGTCCGCATCGCCCACGTGCTGCATCGCCACGGTCACCGCGTCGGCCAAGTCGTCGGTGTGGCCGACCCGTCCCACCACGGCCTCCACGATGACGTCCGACGGGGCGAGTCCGGCGAGCTCCACGGCGGCCCGCACCGTCATGGGCGCGCCGACCTCGGGGGTGTCCGGCAGCCCGGAGGCGTCGACGCCGGTGACACCCACGCGCGTCCACGCTGCGTTGAGCCGGGCCCGGTAGGCGGCCAGTTCCCTCGCGGGCCCGTAGTCGTCGGCCACGATCCGGGCGGCGGCGCGGCCGGCGGGGGCGTACCAGTCCTCCACGTACTCGCGCACCATGCGGGTGGCCTGGACCTGGGGGCGCAACGTGGTGAGGGTGTGGCGCACCAGCTCCGTCCAGCGCACAGGCACGCCGTCGGTGCGCTCGTAGAACGCCGGTGCCACCTGCGTGGCCAGCAGCTCGTAGAGGGCGTTGGCCTCGAGGTCGTCGCGCCGCACCGGGTCGTCGATCCCGTCGGCGGTGGGGATGGCCCATCCGTTGGCGCCGTCGTAGAGCTCGTCCCACCAGCCGTCGCGGATCGAGAGGTTGAGCCCTCCGTTCAGCGCCGACTTCATCCCCGACGTGCCGCACGCCTCCAGCGGGCGCAGCGGGTTGTTCAGCCACACGTCACAGCCCCAGTAGAGGTAGCGGGCCATCGACATGTCGTAGTCGGGCAGGAACACGATCCGGTGCCGCACCGCGGGGTCGTCGGCGAAGCGGACGACCTCCTGGATGAGCGCCTTGCCGCCGTCGTCTGCGGGGTGGCTCTTGCCCGCGACGACGAGCTGCACCGGGCGATGCGGGTCGAGCAGCAGGTCCCGCAGCCGGTCCTTGTCACGCAGCATCAGGGTGAGCCGCTTGTAGGTGGGGACGCGCCGGGCGAACCCGACGGTCAGCACCTCGGGGTCGAACACCTGGTCGGTCCAGCCCAGCTCGGGCGTCGACGCGCCGCGCTGCAGCCACGCCTCCCGGACGCGGCGCCGAACCTCGGAGACCAGCCGGGCACGCAACGCGCCGCGTAGCTCCCAGAGCGTCTCGTCGGACACCGGCTCGTGCGGCGCCTGCGCGATCCCCGGCCCGGGGTCGCCGAGCAGCGCCGTGACCTCCCTGGCCTCCCACGTGTGGCCGTGCACGCCGTTCGTGACGGAGCCGATCGGCACCTCGTCGGCGTCGAAGCCTTCCCAGAGCCCGCCGAACATGCTGCGCGAGACCCGCCCGTGCAGCCGTGAGACGCCGTTGGCGCGCTGGGCCAGCCGCAGCCCCATGTGCGCCATGTTGAACATGTTCGGGTTCTCCTCGGCGCCCAGCGCGATGATCCGGTCCATCGGCACCCCGGGCAGCAGGGTGTCGGAGAAGTAGTGCTGCACCATGTCGACGGGGAACCGGTCGATGCCCGCAGGTACCGGGGTGTGGGTGGTGAAGACGGTGCCTGCGCGGACGGCGGCGACAGCCTCGTCGAAGGTGAGGGGCTGCACACCGGCTTCCGAACGGGCCAGCAGCTCCCGGATGCGCTCCAGCCCCAGGTAGCCGGCGTGCCCCTCGTTGGTGTGGAACACCTCGGGCTCAGGGTGGCCGGTGACCGCGCAGAACGCGCGCACGGCCCGCACCCCGCCGACGCCGACGAGGATCTCCTGCCGGATGCGGTGGTCCTGGTCGCCCCCGTAGAGCCGGTCGGTGACGCTGCGGTGGTCGGGCTCGTTCTCCTCGATGTCGGAGTCGAGCAGCAGGAGCGGCACCCGGCCGACGACCGCCTGCCACACCCTGGACCGCAGGGTGCGCCCCGCCGGCATGGCCACGTCGATGAGCACGGGCTGCCCGCCGGCGTCCGTGAGCAGTTGCAGCGGGAGGCCCTGGGGGTCGAGCACCGGGTAGTGCTCGAGCTGCCAGCCGTCCAGCGACAAGGACTGCCGGAAGTACCCCGACCGGTACAGCAGCCCCACCCCGATCAGCGGAACGCCCAGGTCGGAGGCGGCCTTGAGGTGGTCGCCCGCGAGCACGCCGAGCCCACCGGAGTAGTTCGGCAGCACCTCGCTGACGCCGAACTCCATGGAGAAGTAGCCGACGGCCGCAGGCAGGCTGGGGTCGTCCTCGCGCTCGATCTGGTACCAGCGCGGCTCCTGGAGGTAGCTCTCCAGATCGTCGGCCAGCTCCCGCACCGTGACGACGGTGTCGGCGTCCTTGGCGAGCTCACCGAAGCGCGCCGAGGAGATCTCGCCCAGCAACCGCACGGGGTCGTGTCCCGCCCGTTCCCAGGCGTCCGGGTCGAGGGCGGCGAAGAGATCCTGCGTGGGTGCGTGCCAACTCCACCGCAGATTTGTCGCCAGGGCCTGTAGCGGTGCCAGCGGCGCTGGCAGCTGGGCGCGTACGGTGAACCGCCGGAGAGCTCTCACGGCGGGAACCATAGATGAATGGATTCCGTGATCGGTCAAGCGTTGTGAGGCCTTCCACCGCGCGGCCCGCGGTGGGGGCGACCGAGACGCCGCGCCGACGCGGCCTGGTCCGTACGGCGGACATCAGGTCACGATCACGTGAACGGCAGTGACCCGTTCTGACCTGGGCCATAACGGGTAGATAGGTTTGTGACTTCCGCGATGGGCGTGCAGCTGGGGGGTGAGCCGACGATGACGGGTCGGCTGGGAATCGATGACGTCAGCCCCTCGGTGAGCGGTGGCCGCCATCCCAGCAAGGCCGTGGTCGGCGAGGTGATCCCTATCGGCGCCACGGTGTGGCGGGAAGGCCATGACGCCGTCGCCGCCAACGTGGTCTGGAAGAAGGTGGGCAGTCGCGAGCCCGCCCACCACGTCCGCATGACCCCCACCGGCACCGGCACCGACCGTTTCGCAGCCATCGTCACCGCGCCCGAGTCCGGCCTGTGGACCTTCCGCGTCGACGCCTGGAGCGACCCCTGGTCCACCTGGCGCCACGCCGTCACTGTCAAGCTCGATGCAGGCCAGAGCCCCGACGAGCTGGCCAACGATCTCGAGGTCGGTGCCCGGCTGCTGCAGCGAGTGGGCCGCCGTCCCGGCGAGCGCAACCACCGTGACCTGCTCTTCGGCGCCGCCAACGCCCTGCGCGACACCGCGCTGCCGCTCCACGCCAGGGTCGCGCCGGCGCTGTTCCCGGCCGTCCAGACGATCATGACGGAGCGCCCGATCCGTGAGCTGATCACGCGGGGCCGTCCCCAGCAGATCTACGTCGACCGGGAGCGGGCGCTCTTCGGCTCCTGGTACGAGTTCTTCCCCCGCTCCACGGGTGGTCGCGACGAGACCGGCCGCGCCGTGCACGGCTCGTTCGTCACCGCTGCCAAGGAGCTCGACCGCATCGCCGCGATGGGCTTCGACGTCGTCTACCTCCCGCCGATCCACCCGATCGGCACGGTGCACCGCAAGGGCCGCAACAACTCCGTGAACGCGGGCCCCGGCGACGTCGGCTCCCCGTGGGCGATCGGCTCGGCGGAGGGCGGGCACGACGCGATCGAGGCCGAGCTCGGCACGATCGACGACTTCGACGCATTCGTGGCGCGCACCCACGACCTCGGCATGGAGGTGGCGCTGGACTTCGCGCTCCAGTGCGCCCCCGACCACCCGTGGGTGGCCGAGCACCCGGAGTGGTTCACGGTCCGGCCCGACGGCACCATCGCGTACGCCGAGAACCCGCCGAAGAAGTACCAGGACATCTACCCGATCAACTTCGACAACGACCCGGCCGGGATCTACGCCGAGTCGCTGCGCGTCGTTCTGCACTGGGTCGAGCACGGCGTCCGGATCTTCCGGGTGGACAACCCCCACACCAAGCCGCCGAACTTCTGGCACTGGCTGATCTGGCAGGTGAAGTCCCGCTACCCGGACGTGCTCTTCCTCGCCGAGGCGTTCACGCGCCCCGCGCGCCTGTTCGGGCTGGCCCGCCTCGGGTTCACGCAGTCCTACAGCTACTTCACCTGGCGCACCACGAAGGACGAGCTCACCGAGTTCGCGCAGATGCATGCGGAGCGGGCCGACGAGGCGAGGCCCAACCTCTTCGTCAACACCCCGGACATCCTCCACGAGTCGCTCCAGACCGGCGGCCCCGCGATGTTCGCCATCCGGGCCACCCTCGCCGCCACGATGGCGCCGACGTGGGGCGTCTACTCCGGCTACGAGCTGTACGAGTGGGAGCCCGTCAAGCCCGGGAGCGAGGAGTACCTCAACTCCGAGAAGTACGAGCTGCGCCCGCGTGACTTCGAGGGCGCCGCGGCGAGCGGCAAATCGCTGGAGCCCTACATCACGCGGCTCAACGAGATCCGGCGCGCGCACCCGGCGCTTCAGCAGCTGCGCGACATCCAGTTCCACACCGTCGACAACGACGCGCTCATCGCCTACTCGAAGACCGAGCCTGCCACGGGCGACACCGTGCTCGTGGTGTGCACGCTCGACTCGAAGTTCACGCAGGAGGGCACCACGTCGCTGGACATGCCGGCACTCGGCGTGGACTGGGACGAGACCGTCACGGTGCACGACGAGGTGAGCGGCGAGTCCTACCAGTGGGGCCAGTTCAACTACGTCCGGCTGGACCCCCTGGTCCACGTCGCACACATCTTCCGCGTGGAGCGGCCGACGGCGTAGCCCCGCCGCCGGAATCCACTCGTCGTGGGGGGGGGGGGGGGGGGGGGCGGGCGCGGGGGCCCCCCCCCCCCCCCCGCGGGGGGGGGGGGGGGCGGGGGGGGGGGGGGGGGGCCCCGGGGGGGGGGGGGGCCCCCCCCGGCCCCCCCCCCCCCCCCCCCCCCCCCCCGGCGCGCCCCCCCCCCCCCCCCCCCCCCCCCCCCCCACGACGTCTTTTGCCTGCGTGCTGGGCCTGTCCGGGCACCTCGAGATCCTTCCGGCTGCGCCCTGCTCGGCCCGAGCGAAATCGGTAGCAGTTCGTCGGTGATCGGTTACCAGAACTTCATCTCCACAGCGCATCCGAGGACGAGCGCGGTCGTTGCCGCGCCCGGTGCAACAGTTACTCTCACCCCAGCTACCGAGCCACGTTCTGCGCGCGGGCCCTTCGCCCGGTAAGACTGGCCGGGTGCTCCTCCCGCCATCCGTCCCCGCCCGGTAGGAACGCGATACCCCTATGTCCATCGACACCTCGGCCGCTGCCGCCCAAAACTCCTCAGATGACCAGCTGATCGAGAACTCCTCCGACGAGTACGACCACGCTCGGACGCTCGACGTCGACCACGACTGGTTCAAGCGGGCCGTGTTCTACGAGGTGCTCGTCAGAGCGTTCTCCGACTCCAACCGCGATGGCACGGGAGACCTGCGCGGGCTCACCGAGAAGCTCGACTACCTGCAGTGGCTGGGTGTGGACTGCCTCTGGCTGCCACCCTTCTACGACTCGCCGCTGCGCGACGGCGGCTACGACATCCGCGACTTCCGGGCGGTGCTTCCCGAGTTCGGCACGGTCGAGGACTTCGTCGTGCTGCTCGACGAGGCGCACAAGCGTGGCATCCGGGTGATCACGGACCTGGTCATGAACCACACGTCCGACACGCACCCGTGGTTCGAGGAGTCCCGGCGCAACCCCGAGGGCCCCTACGGCGACTACTACGTCTGGGCCGACGACGACTCCGGCTACGCCGACGCCCGGATCATCTTCGTCGACACCGAGACGTCGAACTGGACCTACGACCCGGTGCGCGGGCAGTTCTACTGGCACCGCTTCTTCTCCCACCAGCCCGACCTGAACTACGACAACCCGGCCGTCCAGGAAGCGATGCTCGAGGTGCTGCGGTTCTGGCTGGACCTCGGGATCGACGGCTTCCGGCTCGACGCGGTGCCGTACCTGTTCGAGCGGGAGGGCACCAACTGCGAGAACCTCACGGAGTCGCACGCCTTCCTCAAGCGCTGCCGGAAGGTGATGGACGACGAGTACCCGGGCCGGGTGCTGCTCGCCGAGGCCAACCAGTGGCCGTCGGACGTCGTGGAGTACTACGGCGACGCGGAGGTCGGCGGCGACGAGTGCCACATGGCATTCCACTTCCCGCTGATGCCCCGCATCTTCATGGCGGTGCGCCGGGAGAACCGCTTCCCGATCTCGGAGATCCTGGCCCAGACGCCGTCGATCCCGTCCGGGGCGCAGTGGGGCATCTTCCTGCGCAACCACGACGAGCTGACGCTCGAGATGGTCACCGACGAAGAGCGCGACTACATGTACGCGGAGTACGCCAAGGACCCGCGTATGAAGGCCAACATCGGGATCCGCCGCCGGCTGGCCCCGCTGCTGGAGAACGACCGCAACCAGCTTGAGCTGTTCACGGCGCTCCTGTTGTCCCTGCCCGGCTCACCTGTTCTGTACTACGGTGACGAGATCGGCATGGGAGACAACATCTGGCTCGGCGACCGCGACGCGGTGCGCAGCCCGATGCAGTGGACGCCCGATCGCAACGCCGGCTTCTCCACGTGCGACCCGGGGCGGATGTACCTGCCGATCATCATGGACCCCCTCTACGGCTACCAGGCCGTCAACGTCGAGGCGCAGGTCAACTCCACGACGTCGTTGCTGCACTGGAACCGGCACATGATCGAGATCCGCAAGCGCCACCACGCCTTCGGTCTGGGCGAATACCAGGAGCTCGGCGGCACCAACCCATCGGTGCTCGCCTACGTGCGCAGCTACGGCGACGACGTCGTCCTGTGCGTGAACAACATGTCGAGGTTCCCGCAGCCCGTCGAGCTGGACCTGTCGCCGTGGCAGGGGTGCGCCCCCCACGAGCTCACCGGAGGAGTGCCGTTCCCGCGAATCGGTGAGCTGCCCTATCTGCTGACGCTGCCAGGGCACGGCTTCTACTGGTTCTCGATCACCCCTGCGGAGGAGTCTGCGTGAGTCTGGCCGAGGAGCTCCCGTCCCTGCTGCCCCAGTGGCTGCCTCAGCAGCGCTGGTTCGCCGCAAAGGGCCGACCGGTCCGGCAGGTGGCACTGACCAGCGTCACACCGCTCCTGACCGAGGACGAACCGCTCCTCGACCTCGTGCTGCTCGCCGTTGCGTTCGACGACGACTCCCGGGTGCAGCACTACCAGCTACTCGTCGCCCGCCGGGAGCACCTGCGTGGCGAGCTGGAGCACGCGTGCATCGGGCAGGTCGGCAACTGCATGGCCTACGACGGGCTGTGGGACCCCACGGTCACCGAGTGGTTGCTCGAAGCGGTGCGCAGCGGGCTCACCGTCGGTGACGTGCGGTTCGTCCCCGAGCCGGGCGCCAAGATCGCGGAGGGTGCGATCGGGCGTGTCATGGGCGTCGAGCAGTCCAACACGTCGGTGTCGTGGGGCGATCAGTCGATCCTCAAGTTGTTCCGCCGGATGTCTCCCGGCGTGAACCCGGACCTGGAGCTCCACCGCGCGTTGCGGTCGGTGGGCAGCCGCGAGGTCGCCGCCCTGCAGGGGGCGATCGAAGGCGTGCTGGACGGCCGGCCGGTCACGCTCGCCATGCTGCAGGACTTCGCCGCCAACTCGGCCGACGGCTGGTCGATGGCGCTCGCGAGCGTGCGTGATCTGCTGGCCGAGGGCGATCTGCACGCCGACGAGGTCGGTGGCGATTTCGCGGGCGAGGCGTCACGGCTCGGCGAGACCGTGGCGGTGGTGCACGCCGAGCTGCGCCGGGCCCTCGGCACGAGTGAGCGCGACCCGCGGGCGCTGGCGGCGATATGGCACGAGCGGCTCTCCGGCGTGGTGGCGCAGGTGCCCGCGCTGGAGCCGTACGTGCAGCCGATCCGGGAGGTCTACGACGCGGTCGCCACGGTGGAGGGATCGATCCCCACCCAGCGGGTGCACGGCGACCTGCATCTCGGCCAGACGCTGCGCACGCCCTTCGGCTGGCTCGTGATCGACTTCGAGGGAGAGCCCGCCGCACCGCTCGCCGAGCGGGTGAAGCCCGACTCGGCGCTGCGTGACATCGCCGGGATGCTGCGCTCGTTCGACTACGCGGCCTTCCACCAGCTCTCGCAGTGGGAGCCTGCGGGCGATCTGACCAACCCGGACCACGACTCACAGATGGCGTGGCGGGCGAAGGAGTGGGCCGAGCGCAACCGGTCGGCGTTCTGCGACGGCTACACGCTCCGGGCGGGCTCCGATCCCCGCGACCAGGCCGTGTTGCTGCGCGGTTACGAGCTGGACAAGGCCGTCTACGAGGTGCTCTACGAGACCCGCAGCCGCCCGTCGTGGGCTCATATCCCGCTGGCCTCGATCGCCCGGCTCACCGCCGACGCCATGTCCGAGCGCGGCGACACCAGGAGCGTCGGCTGATCCGACCGGGCGCCTGCACCGAGATCACCTACGGGCCGATGGTCGGTTCCGGCGGGGTACACCGGATGGTCGAGCCAGGGTCGGCAGCGAACGCTGCAGCACAATAGGGTGCGCGGGTGGATCGTGAGGAGAACCAGACCCGGACGATCAGCGCAGCGATGACGAACTCCACCTCGAAGAGTTCGGCCTCGACCGCCTCGTCGTCGACGACCAGCACGGTCGCCCACGCGTATCCGCCGGACCCCAGAACGGTGGACCGCGTGCTCGGTGGAGCGCATCACGACCCGCACTCCGTGCTCGGCGCACATCCGCACCCCGACGGCACCGTGATTCGCGTGCTGCGCCCGCACGCCGACGAGGTGGACGTGGTCCGCGAGGGCGGCGAGAGCCATCCGCTGGTCAAGGTGCACGATGCCGGACTGTTCTCCGGCATCGTGCCGGGCCCGCCCGCCGACTACCGCCTCGCCGTGCGTTACGGCGAGCGCGTGGACATCGTCGACGACCCGTACCGCTGGCTGCCGACGCTCGGCGAGATCGACCTGCACCTGATCGGAGAGGGCCGCCACGAACGGCTGTGGGATGTGCTCGGCGCGCACGTACGCAGCTACGACACCCCGGCCGGCCCGGTCACGGGCACGAGCTTCGCCGTCTGGGCCCCCACTGCGCAGGGCGTTCGCGTCACCGGCGACTTCGACGGCTGGTCGGGCTGGGCACACCCCATGCGCGTGCTGGGCAGCACGGGAGTGTGGGAGCTCTTCGTCCCCGGCATCGGCCCCGGCGTGCGCTACAAGTTCCGCATCCTCGGCAAGGACGGCCGGTGGCGCGACAAGGCCGACCCGATGGCATTCCGCACCGAGATCCCGCCCGCCACGGCGTCGATCGTGGAGGAGTCGACCTTCGAGTGGGGTGACGAGGAGTGGATGACGGCGCGCGAGCTCCGCCAGCCGCACGTCGAGCCGATGAGCGTCTACGAGGTGCACCTCGGCTCGTGGCGCCAGGGCCTCACCTACCGCGAGATGGCACACCAACTGGTCGACTACCTCGACGAGACGGGCTTCACGCACATCGAGCTGCTGCCCGTGGCCGAGCACCCGTTCGGCGGGTCGTGGGGCTACCAGGTCACGTCGTACTACGCGCCGACCGCACGGTTCGGCGAACCCGACGACTTCCGGTACTTCGTCGACCATCTGCATCGCCACGGCTACGGCGTGATCGTCGACTGGGTACCGGCGCACTTCCCGCGCGACGAGTGGGCGCTGGCGAAGTTCGACGGCACGCCGCTCTACGAGCACGCCGACCCGCGGCGCGGCGAGCAGCCCGACTGGGGCACGCTCGTGTTCGACTTCGGACGCATCGAGGTGCGCAACTTCCTCGTCGCGAACGCGCTCTACTGGCTCGAGGAGTTCCACGTCGACGGCCTGCGGGTCGACGCCGTGGCGAGCATGCTCTACCTCGACTACTCGCGCCCTGAGGGCCAGTGGCTGCCGAATGTGCACGGCGGCCGGGAGAACCTGGACGCCGTCGCGTTCCTGCAGGAGATGAACGCGACCGTGTACCGCAAGTACCCGGGGGTCGTCACGATCGCCGAGGAGTCCACGGCGTGGCCGGGTGTCTCCCGCCCCACGCACCTCGGCGGGCTGGGCTTCGGCTTCAAATGGAACATGGGCTGGATGCACGACACGCTCGACTACCTCGGGCGCGACCCGATCTACCGGGGCTACCACCACAACCAGATGACCTTCTCGCTGATGTACGCCTTCAGCGAGAACTTCGTGCTGCCGCTCTCCCACGACGAGGTGGTGCACGGCAAGGGCTCGCTGTGGACGCGGATGCCCGGGGATGCCTGGAACAAGGCCGCCGGCCTGCGCGCCACACTCGCCTACATGTGGGCCCACCCGGGCAAGCAGTTGCTGTTCCAGGGCGGAGAGTTCGGCCAGGAGCGCGAGTGGTCCGAGCAGCGCTCGCTCGACTGGCACCTGCTCGAGGACCCACTGCACCAGGGCATCAAGACGCTCGTCGGCGATCTGAACCGCACCTACCGGGCCACCCCTGCGCTGTGGACGAAGGACACCACCCCCGAGGGCTTCTCCTGGATCGACGCCAACGACGCCTCGGGCAACGTCCTGAGCTTCCTGCGGCACGGGGTGGATGCCGACGGCAAGCCCACCGTGCTCGCCTGCGTGGCCAACTTCTCGGGCACCCCCACGCCGGACTACCGGGTAGGGCTGCCGTTCGCAGGCAGGTGGCGGGAGGTGCTCAACACCGACGCCCAGATCTACGGCGGCTCGGGGGTGGGCAACCTCGGCGCCGTGGAGGCCGAGCCGTCGGTGTGGCACGGCCGACCGGCGTCGGCGACACTGCAGCTTCCGCCGTCAGGTGTGTTGTGGCTGGTTCCCGAGCCGTTCCAGGGCGCGGTGCGCCGGGCCGCGGTCGCGCGGGCATCCGTCCCGGCTGCCGCACCCGCTGTGCTCATGGATGTCGTGCCCGCCGAGGAGGATGTGGTCGATCAGGCTCCTGCGGCTCCGGTCACGGACGATGCCCCGGAGGTGGCCCCGCCCGTGCCCGAGGTCGAGGTCGAGGTTCGCGCCGACGCGGAAGGGGAGCCGCACGTGGAGGTCGAGCCCGTGGCCACGGCTTCGGCGCCCGCCGGGCCGTCGGATCTCGCCGAGCCCGCGGAGCCGACCACGCCGACGAGCGGACGTAACGGCGCCGACCCCAGCAGAGCGACCCAGTAACCGATCAGGATCGCGCAGTAGAGCGACCGCGCCACGTCCGGCCAGAGGCCGTGGGGCGGCCACTCCGCGTTCCACGACACCGGAATGACGATCACCGCGAGCGCGACCGCCGCGGTGGCGGTCCGTCCGAGCGCGATCAGCACGAGCACGCCCGGCCACAGCAGCATCAGATAGTTGTGCCAGGAGATCGGAGAGACCAGCAGGCCCGCGGCGACCACCGCGAACGGTGCCGTGCCAGCCGGGTCGATGCGCTCGCGGTGGCGGCCGATCCAGATGAGCGTGCCGATGAGGACGACCGCACCGAGCAGCGTGCCCAGCACGGACGGCACCCCGAACCGCACCGCGAGCCCGGGCAGCGAGGCGTTGTCCACCGTGTCGGGCACGGGCTCCGTGACCGCGATACGCAGCCATTCGAACCCACTCGACGGCCCGGCGATCAGCACGCCGAGCAGCGTGGCGGCTGCTGCCGAGATCAGCCCGGCGCGCAACGGCACCCAGCGCCGCTGCACCGCGGGGAGCAGCAGCAGCGGCGCGAGCGACGGTTTGAGCGCCACGGTGATCCCGAAGAGCACGGCGGCGAGCACCGGCCTGCCCCGCCGTTCGGCGATCCAGCCGGCCACGAGACCGGCGAGCAGCAGCGGGTAGATCTGACCGAGCACGAGCGTGCCGTGCAGGGGTGAGGAACAGAGCACGGCGAGCACGGCGAGTGTGGTGGCACCTCGCCCGAGGCGCAGCTCTCGGGCCACGGCCAGCACCGCGGCCACGACGATGAGCAGCGTGAACGCGGCGAAGATCCGGTACGCCACGAGGGAGCTCAACCCGGCGAGGGGCGTGAGCAGCACCGTGAGCAGCGGCGGGTTCAGGTTCGTGAGCTTGGCACCGGTGTGGTAGATGTCGGCGCCGTGGGTGGCCGCCACCGCGGAGTGCCAGAAGGTGTCGAAGTCGACGTGTAGCTCGCGCATGTCCGTGGACGGCAGCAACGTCACCAGCGCGTCGGGATGCCGCACGTAGAGCACGACCGTCGTGACGATCGACGCCACCACGAGCAGCCCGGCGATACCCCACCGCACGGCCTCGGCCCGGCGCTCGGGGTGCTCCTTCATCAACGACACGGTGACTGACGCTATCCCGCGCGTGGGGATTCCGCGGAACCGCTCCCCCGCATCGCCCGAGTGACGATGATGATCGTCGTGCGCGTTCCGTCCCGGCAGCGACCGCCGGCAGCGGCCCTTCTCGCCGTCGCGCTCGGCATTCTCGTCGCAGGATGCACGCAGGCGGTTCCGGGTCACGCCCGTCCCGCGCCCCAGCATCCGGCGGCGTCAGTTGCGGCGACCCCTGGCAGCCCGTCGGCCACGGGCGAGGTCACCGCCGAAGCCACTGCCGCACTCCAGGAGATCTGGCGCAGCACGTTCCCGGCTGCGTTCGGCCGGGAGTGGACCGACATCGCGAGGTTCGAGCCGGTCCATACCGCGAACGCCGCCGCACCCGCGCCGACATGCGTCGACCGGGTGGCCGACCTCGTCGGCCAGGCCTTCTACTGTCCCGCCGCCGACGCCGTCGTCTGGGACGCCGACACCCTGGTGCCCGACCTGCACCGCCGGTTCGGAAGCGCCGGGGTGACCGTCGCGCTGGCCCACGAGGTGGGGCACGCCGTGCAGACCCGTCTCGGGATCGACGAGGCGCAGTCCCGGGAACCGCGGCGATACCCGGCGATCCTGCTGGAGACGATGGCGGACTGCTACGCGGGTGTGGCGTTCGCGCAGCCGGGCCTCCGGTCGGTGAGCGGGCTCGCCACCGACGCCAGTGTCGCTGACGACGCGCTGCTGGCGCTCGTCGGCTTCCGCGACCCGCTCGGTGTCGAGCCGGGCGACGTCAGCGCGCACGGCAACGCGTTCGACCGGGTCTCGGCGTTCCAGGACGGTTTCCGGGACGGGGCCGCCCGCTGCGCGGCGATGTCCACGGAGAACCGGGTGTTCACCCAGCGCCGGTTCGGCGGAGCGGCCGATCGGGCCCGGGGCGGTGACCTTCCGCTGCCGCTGCTGCTGGATGCCGTGCACCACGACGCGGTCGGATGGTTCGGCGCGCTGGCGCCGGGCTGGAACGTGCCGCCGCTGGACGGCACAGCCTGCCCGGAGCGCGGTGGAACGGCCCAGGGGCCGGTGCGGCTCTGCGCGGCAGGTGGCGGGCTGTCGATCGACCGCAGCGCGCTCGCCGCCGTGCATCGGGAGGTGGGCGACTTCGCGGGCGTCACGCTGGTGGCGAGCCGCTACGGCATCGCGGTGCTCGGTGCGCTCGGCCTGGCCACGGAGGGGCCGGCTGCCGGCGCGGCCGCGGTGTGCCTGGCCGGCGCCTACACCGCTGCGCTCATGGAGCCGGGCCGCGGGCTCACGCTTTCCCCCGGCGACCTCGACGAAGCCGTGCAGGTGCTCCTCACCCACGACTGGGCCGCCCGCGACGCCGAGGGCGATGTCGATTCCGCCGGGCACGGGTTCGACCGCGTCGCACGGTTCCGCGCCGGGCTGCTCGACGGCCCCGGCTCCTGCCTGCCGCACCGCTGAAGGCAACGAACATCGGCGCTTGACGCTTCGAGAGGCCGGGGGGAAGGCTGCTGATGCGGATCTCGTCGCGACGGCGCTGCTGCGGCGACCGCTCTACGGCTGGTGCCACGACAGGGGCGACGCCGACCGGTGACGCGGGCCGTTCGCGCCCGTCCCCCGCATCCCCTCGTCCAGGAGGTCCCCTGCTATGCCCACGTCCACCGTGGCGTCGTTCGTGACCGCATTGCCCAAGGTCGAACTGCACCTGCACCTCGTCGGGTCCGCCTCGCTCGACACGGTGCTCGCCCTCGCGCGCAGGCACCCCGAAGGCGGCGTGCCCACCGAACTCGACGCGCTGCGCCAGTTCTATGCGTTCACCGACTTCCCGCACTTCCTCGACGTCTATCGCCGGGTGAACCTGCTGGTCACCGCAGCCGACGTCGTGACGCTGGTGACCGGCCTGGCCGCCGACCTCGCCGCCCGCGCCGTCCGCTATGCCGAGGTGCAGGTCACCCCCGTCCGCCACCGCCTGGCCGGCACGAGCTACGACGACCTCGCCCAGGCCCTCACCGACGGCCGGGCCCTCGCCAGGGAACGCCACGGCGTGGAGATCGGCTGGATCTTCGACGCCGACGCCGTGCTGGGCCCGGCCGGCGCCGAGGAGACCGTCGACTTCGCCGTGGGCCACCGTCCGGACGGAACGGTCGGGGTCGGCCTGGGCGGCTCGGAGCTGGGGATCAGCCGAGCCGACTTCGCGCCCGCGTTCCGCCGGGCCGCGGCGGACGGGCTGCACAGCCTGCCGCACGCCGGGGAGACCGTGGGGCCGGGCGAGGTCTGGGCCGCGATCACCGAGCTGGGCGCCGAGCGCATCGGGCACGGCATCGCGGCGGCCCAGGATCCACACCTGCTCGCCCACCTGGCCGAGCACGGAATCGCTCTCGAGGTGTGCCCGACATCCAACCTGCGCACTGGTGCGGCCCCGTCGCTCGCCGAGCACCCACTGCCGGCGCTGGTCGCCGCCGGGGTGCCGGTCACGCTCGCCACCGACGATCCCGGGATGTTCCACACGGACCTCGACGCGGAGTACCTGCTGTGCCACGAGGCGTTCGGCATGGGCATTCCGGAGCTGGCCGAGATCGCGAGGACCGGGGCGCGGGTGGCGTTCTGCTCCGACGAGCTGCGCACCCGGATCCTCGCCGAGATCGACGCGGTGGCCGCGGGCGCCTAGCTCGCCCGCGACCTGCGGATGCCACCGCGCCGCCGGTGACGCGCGCCGTGCCCCGTCCTCGCAGGGCCCGCCGGCTCTGCGAGGACTACAGCGAGTGCGCCTGGCTCAGAACAGCGCGCGGGCGAGGGCCCGCCGGGCCGCGGTGACGCGAGGGTCGTCCGGCGGGAACAGTTCGAAGAGCCCGATGAGGTGCTCGCGCACCCGGTCACGCTCGTCGCCCGAGGTGCGCGCGACCGTGCCCACCAGCCGCGCGAACGCGTCCTCGACACGGTCGGAGGCCGCCTCGGCGTCCGCCGCGGCGAGCTGCGCGTCGATGTCGTCGGGCGCGGCGTCGGCACGAGCGATGGCCGAGGGGTCGGCCTTCTCCGCACGCGCGAGGAACCGCACCTGCGACAACGCGGCCAGCGCCTGCTCGTTGGCCGGCTCGACGGCGAGGATCTGCTGGTAGGCCTCCTCCGCCGCGGCGTAGTCGCCGCGATCGAGCGCATCCTCGGCGGCGGTGAAGCGGGGATCCTCCGGCTCCTCGGCCGGTGCTCCGTTTGCGGCGGCCGCCCCCGCTTCCGCTTCGGCGATGGCCGGCATCCGGTCGCGCAGCGCGTCTAGCAGCGCCGAGATCCACTGACGGACCTGGGGCTCCGGCAGCGCTCCGTTGAACGCATCCACCGGCTGGCCCCCGACGACGGCGACCACCATCGGGATGGACTGGACGCCGAACGCCTGGGCGATCCGCGGGTTGGCGTCGACGTCGACCTTGGCCAGGACCCAGGCGCCGTTGCCGGCCTCGGCGAGCCGCTCCAGCACGGGCGAGAGCTGCTTGCACGGGCCGCACCACGTGGCCCAGAGGTCGACGACGACCGGCACCTGCAACGACCGCTCGAGGACGTCGGCCTGGAAGCTCTGCTCGGTGACGTCGATGACGAAGGGACTTGCGCCTGCGCTTTCCGCACCCCCGGACGCCTGCGTCTGCTGCGAGCGGGCAGCGGCCTCCGAGCGGGCCTTCAGGGCGGACAGGTCGACCGCACCTGCCATGGCGGACGACAGCGCGGCCGTTCTGGCCGCCTGACGGGGATCGGGTCGGGACACAAGACTCATCCTGCCACCGGAGTCGGCGACCGTCCGCTTCGACCGGAGCTTCAGCCCGGGGACACCAGCGGGCGAAGCGCCATCGGGTTTGCGCGGAGGAACCCGTCGGCATCGATGATCGCGGTGACCAGCGGCGCCGCCAGCTCCACCAGCCGCTCGGCCGCGTCGCCGATGGCCGCCACTGGCGCGTCGGCGAGCTCGTCGGTGTGGGCCTCGACCTCATCGCGGACGGCGCGCCCGGCGGCGGTGATCCCACCGGCGTCGAACAGCCCGCGCTCGGTGAGCCGGCCGACGGCCTCTGCCCACTCCGGTTCCGACCACCCCCTGCGCTTGCGCAACCACTCCGCCTCGATCTCCTTGTCGGCCGCGAAGAGAACGAGCGCCTCCGCCGGATCCAGACCGGCCGTGAGAAGCGCGGCCACGTGCCCGTCGCCGCGGTGCTCGCGCAAGACCGTCTGGGCGTGCCACAGCGCGAGATGCGGCTCCTCCGGCCACTCCAGCGCGGCGTTGGCAGCGGCGAGAGCCCGCCCGGCCGTGGGGGCTGCGACCGCGGCTTCACGGGCGATCGAGGCCGCCTCGGCCAGCTCCGGGGAACCGAGCAGCTCCGCGCCGACGAGCCGCCGCAGGGCCGCGTCCACCGCCTCCAGGCGGATGGCCCGGAAGCGCTCGGGCGGGGCCAACTCCCAGACGGCGGGCACGACCTTGGCCACCAGCCCCGGGTGGAAGTTGTAGAACAGCGCCGCGACGATCTCGGGTGGGGCCGCCCCGAGCGGAGCGGCCCGCAGCGCGAAGTAGCTCATCCAGTAGCCCCTGGTGCCCAACGCCTCGCACGCCGCCTGGGACTCCGGCGCGAAGTAGGTGATCGTGTGGATCGGCTCGAGCGCCCTCCACATCCGGCGCGACCGGTGGTCGGGTTCTGCACTTGCGCGCTCGGCCATCTCAGTCCTCACTCATTCGGTGATGCACTCGATTTCGCACAGTAATTCACCGGTCCGGTCGCCGGCGGTCACCCTCTGGAGTCGGAAAAGGCGTTCCGAGAGGTACAGGAAGACCGCTGGTCACCGGACTGGCAGAACAACGCGGCCACCCCGGCAATCGTTGAGAAGGTACGAGTGATCAATGGTCGCTCCCCGCCGACAATCCCACCCGTCGCGGCACGCCGCTTCCCCTCGAAGGAACCCGCATGAGCACGAAGAACCCCGTTGCCGACCGCCTCCTCGACGACGCCCGCCGCAGGACCGCGAAGAGCGAGAGCCCGAAGCTCGGCAAGGCGGCGCTGATCGTGGGCATCATCGCCCTGATCGTCAGCCCGGTGTCGATCCTCGGGTGGATCGTCGGCATCACGGCGCTCGGCCTCGGCGCCGCTGCCGTGCGCCGACCCGTGTGCGTGAAGCAGGCGAAGATCGCGATGACGCTCGGCGCGGCGGCCATTCTGGTCGGCGTCTTCTTCTTCACCCTCGCCATTGCCATGCGCTGATCCACCCCTCGACCGGGTCGGCGGGCGGGCGCCCGTGCGCCGACCCGGTGGCCCGGTCTTTTCGAGTGTCATTCCTTGTGGAGTGCCTCTTCGATCCGATCCACCTTCGCCTTCAACTGTCCGGAGTGGCCCGGCCGGATGTCGGCCTTCAAGACGAGGCTCACGCGGGGAGCGTGGGCCTGCACCGCCTCGACGGCCCGCTTCACCACGTCCATGCCCTCGTCCCAGGTCTCGGACTCGATTGTGGTGAACATCGCCGTGGTTTCGTTGGGCAGCCCGGATTCACGCACCACGCGGACCGCCTCCGCGACGATCTCGCTCACGCTGTCGGTGCCGCTGTCGCCCCCGGCAGGGGCGATACTGAATGCGAAGAGCATGAACCACAGCCTGCCGTAGCGAATGGGCCGACCGCGACCCCGGCCGAGCACGTCACTGCTAGCGTCGCCGGTCATGGCCACTCGCGATCCGCTGCCGTTCGACCCGATCCTGCGGGCGGCGGAGATTTGGGACGAGCGAATCGGCCCCGCCCGCACCATGGCTGCCGTGACCAGCGTGATGCGGGTGCAACAGATCCTGCTCTCCGCAGTGGACGGGGCGCTGCGCCCGCACGGCCTCACCTTCGCCCGGTACGAAGCGCTGGTGCTGCTCACCTTCTCCCGTGTCGGCAGGCTTCCGATGCGGGTGATGGGCGAGCGGCTTCAGCTGCACCCCACGAGCGTGACCAACATCGTGGACCGGTTGCAGGCCGACGGGCTGGTGCGCCGCATCCCGCATCCGACGGACCGGCGGGCCACGCTCGTGGAGATCACCCAGGCCGGCTCCGCTCTGCAGGAGGACGCGACCAAGTCGGTGACCGAGATCGACTTCGGCCTCAGCGGCCTGAGCCCGGAGCAGGAGGCGCAGCTGACCGAGCTGCTGGCGAAGGTGCGTAGGGCAGCGGGCGACTTCGACTGACGCACCACGGCCCCCGCGCGTCAGGTCGGCAGGGCCGCCGCCCGCGGGCCTCGCGTCACCCTCCCGGCCGCCGCCGGTGGCGCCGGCGGGCCCCGGGCCACGACCGCATCGTGCGGCCGTGGGTGGACCTGGTGGCTGCCCGGCGGCCGGGGCGGCGGACACCCCGCCTTCCGGCCGCGTAGTAGCCGCTGACCGCTCCACCGGCCGATCCCGCGATCACGCAGACCGAGCACGTGGTGAGATCCATGGCCATCCCCTTCCGACGCTGTTGACGCGGGTTGCGGCAACAGCGTTGACAGTAGGCGGCGACCCCGACAATCTGGACGACGACGGAGAGATCAACGGCGAGGAGCTCACGTGCGAGGTCGGGTCCTGCTGGCTGCCAGCGTGCTTGCGGCCATCCTCGTCACGGCGAGCACTACCGTGGTGTTGCTGCTGGTCGAACCCACTGCGTCCAAGGCCGAGGCGATCAAGACCGGCGGCCTTGCCGGCGGCGCCGTCGTCGCGCTGTACGCGCTGTGGCTCAACGACCGCAGGCGACGCACCGAGGAGGCGCGCCACGAGCTCGAGAGCGACAAGGTGGCCGACGAGCGTTTCGCGCGGTCGGTGGAGCTCCTGGGCAACGAGGCCGACCAGGTGCGCGTCGGCGCCCTGCACGCGCTGGCGTGGCTCGCCGACTCCAGCCCGCGCTACAAGCAGACGGTGCTCGATGTCCTGTGCGCGTACCTGCGCAGGCCCTTCTCGCACCCCAGCTACACCCAGCGCGCGGACGATCCCGACCAGACCACCACCGACGAGGCGCCCGAGGCCGATCGGGAGCGGCAGGTGCGGCTCACCGCCCAACGGCTGATCACCGACCTGCTCCCGTGGGGGACGAACCACGACCCACGCGCCTACCACCTCGATCTCACCGGCGCGAGCCTGGAGCACTTCCGGCTGGAGGGCAGGAGGATCGGCCGGCTCACGGCGCGGCGCACGCGGTTCTACGGCATCACCCGGCTCGGCAGTCTTCAGGCGAGCAAGCCGGCACTGTTCTCCGGCGCTGCCTTCCTGGGCCGCGTGGACATGCGCGACGCCCGGTTCGAGGGAGGGATCTCCTTCCAGCACGCCACCTTCTGCGGCGAGGTCGCCTTCAGCGGCGCGTCGGTGGGCACCTTCATCGACGTGGAGACCACCTCACCGGAGCTGCACATCGGCGCCATCGCCGTCGCCGAGGGCAGCCGGGTGGACGGCGACCCAGCCACGTGGCCGCTCGTCGGCCTGCCGCCGTCACCGGCACGGGCGGGCGCATGAGTCTGCGTGCCGCCAGGGCGGCGCGGGGCTGGTCCCAGGCCGACGCGGCCGGGGAGCTCGTAGCGCTGGGCCGCGCCTCGGGCACACCCGTCGCGGCTGCGGCCAGCCTGAAGACCCTGCTCTCCCGATGGGAGAACGGCCATGCCCTGCCCGAGCCGCATTACCGCACACTCCTCGCCGAGCTGTACGGCCGCACACCGGGCGACCTCGGGATCGCCGTGGCGCCCGCGGCCGATGCCACCACCGCGTCCGATCGGCTCCGGTCGGCGATCGCCGCAGCCGCGGCCGTCGACCACACCGGACTCGAGCTGTGGTGGGAGCAGCTCGCTGTCGCGAGCAGGCTCGACGACGAGCTGGGCGCCGCCGGGGCGGGCGAACTGGTGCGAGCGCTCGTCGAGCAGCTCGAGGAGACGCTCATCCACACCCTGACGCCGGCCCGGCGGTCCGAGGTCGCGGCCGTGCTGGCCGGAGCAGCCACGCTGGCCGGAGCCCAGGAGCTCGACCGCGCCCGCCCCGACGAGGCCTGGCGCCGGTACGACCGCGCCCGCAGCGCGGCGCGGGAGGCCGGCGTCCCGGAGGCCGATGCCGTGGCCGGACAGGCCGCTGTGCTGGTCGACGTGGGCGAGCCCGCCACCGCCGTCGAATTGCTGGACCTCGCCGGACCCGCCACCGGCGACCCCGCCCAGGTACGACTCGACGCCGCACGTGCCGTCGCCAGCGCCGCCGCAGGCGACTCCCCCGCCGCTCACCACGCCATCGCCGCGGCCGCACGCCGGCTGCAGCGCTCCCGGGTCGACATCGTCGCCCTGCGGGGCGGCCCCGTTCTCGACCTGGCCGACCTGCACCGATGGCACGGGCGCACCCTGGTCGCGCTCGGCGATGCGGAGGCGGTCGGGCCGCTGGAGCGGGCACTCGACCCCGCTCCCCGATCAGCCCGCCACCGCGCCGCCGTCCACGCCGACCTCGCCCTCGCACTCGCGGCCCACCGGCCAGAAGACGCGGCCGAACACGCGCGCCGGGCCAGGGAACTCGCCCTTCGCATCGGCTCGGAACAGGTCGGTGCCCGGCTCGCCGCGCTCCGCGCCCGCGCGTGAACGTCCCTCCGCTGTCGTGCCAGGTCCCCGCCACTCCGAAGGGGTTGATCGCCAAGCCCTCACGGCCCGCCGCGCAGATCACCGGGCCCGCCAGCCGCCCCCCACGGAGCGCCGGCGCCCGAGGGGCGCCAAGATCACCAGCTCGGGACGCGCAGCACGGTTACCGCCCCCGAACAATGATCACGCCACCGCGCGTCCGCCCGCCGGATGAGGTGATCACCGGTTAGAACGCCGAGGGCCAGTCAGCTCCAGGAACCGCCCGCGCCGAAGGCGGTCCGCACCATGATCACCAGTTGCGGACGCGCAGCCGCGTCCAACACGGCTACCGCCCCCGAAACAACGATCATCACGGCGAGCCGTCCCTCCGCGGCACCAAGATCACCAGTTGGGGACGCGCATCCCCACCCAACACGGCCAACGCTCCACAAACAATGATCACGCCACCAGGCGTCCGCCCACGGGACCGAGGCGATCACCGGTCGGCGCCACGAGGGCCACCCGCCGCTGCTGCCGCTCCGTAGGTCGACCGTCCACACCATGATCTCCGGCTGGCGGACGGGCAGGCGCACCCAGCACGGAAAGCCGTCCTTCCGGGGCACCAAGATCATCGATTTGGGACGCGCAGCCGCGGCCAGCACGGCTATCGCTCCACAAGTAATGATCAAGCCAGCGCACCCATCCGCGGGATGAGGTCATCGCTGGTCAGCACCGCGAGGGCCGGCCCGGCCCCGGCTACCGCGCACGCCAACCGCCGTCAGCATCATGATCACCGCTTGGGGACGCGCAGCCGCGTCCAATAACAGCTACCGGTCCCGAAACGCCGATCACCACGGTGCGCCGTCCACGACCGAGCACCATGATCACCAGGACGCGCAGCCGCCCCCCACCCGGCTACCGCGCCCGAAACAACGATCACGCCACTGCGGGCCCGCCCACGGGCTCAGGTGATCACCGGTCAGCGCCACGCAGCCAGGCCGCCGCAACTGACGCCCCAACTCCGGGGTTCGTCCCGCCATGATCACCGTTTGGGGACGCGCAGGCGCGTCCGACACAGCTACCGCCCCCGAAACAGCGATCATCACGGGGAACCCATCCCTCCGCGGCACCATGATCACCGATCGGGGACACGCAGCCGCATCCAACACGGCTACCGCTCCCCAAACAGCGATCATGACGACCGCCGTCCCTGCGGCGCCCCCGGTCGGGCGCGGAACCGCTCCAAGGCCACGGCTGCGCCAACGATGATCACGCCGCCACCCGCCGCGACCCGATCACCGGACCCGACGGCCACCCCAAACTCCGATCACCACGGCACGCCGATCCCACGCAGCACCAAGATCATCAGTCCGGGACACGCAGCCGCACCCCACACGGCTACCGCTCCCCAATCGATGATCACGCCACAGCAGACCCGTACCGGAGGGAGGCCGGCCCGCCGCCAGCTCCCACCCCCACATGCCCGCCAGCCGCAACCCCCACCGAGATCACCAATGCGGGACGCGCAGCGGCGCCCAACGCAGCCACCGCTCCCCGATCAATGATCACGTCACGGCACACCGGTCCCCGGGGGCGAGGTGGCTATCGAAAGCGCCCGTGGATGCGAGCCCGCCGGCAGCTACCACCCTCACACCGCCCACCAGCCACCACCGCCACCAAGATCACCAGTCCGGGACGCCCAGCCGCACCCCACACGGCCACCGCGCCCCAATCGATGATCACGCGGCGACACGCCGGTCCGCAGGGAGGCCAGCCCGCCACCAGCTACCGGCCCCCACCCGCCTGCCGGCCACGGGCCCCATCATGATCACCACCTGGGGACGCACAGCCGCACCCAGCACAGCCACCGCGCCCCGAACGATGATCACGTCACCCGCGACGGGGAACCGTCTCGCGGCGCCCGCCCCGAAACGTCGATCACGCCTGCGGCCCGCTCGCCCCGGCCGACCCCGCGCGGCCGGTCAGTTGGTCGGCGGCGCGGTAGGGGTCGAGGTCGCCGGCCAGCACCTGTCGGGCCAGCTCGCGGAGCCCGTGCACACCGCGCAGGTCGCCGATGCGGGATCGGACCTGCTCTAGGGTGATGGCCTGGATCTCCGACTCGGCCCGGGCGATCCGCCTGCGCTCACGCTCGCCCGCCTCGTCGAGCCAGTGCCGGTGGGCGTCGAGTGCCGCGACCAGGTCGTCCACGCCTTCGCCGCGAGCGGCCACGGTGCGGACCACCGGGCGGGTCCAACCGCCCTCGGCCGGACGATCTCCGAGGGAGAGCATGTGCCGCAGGTCGCGGATCGCCTGGTCGGCGCCGTCGCGGTCGGCCTTGTTGACGACGAAGACATCGGCCACCTCGAGGATCCCGGCCTTGGCTGCCTGAATGCCGTCGCCCGCGCCGGGAGCCAGCAGCACCACCGTCGTGTCGGCGAGGGACACGACCTCCACCTCGGACTGTCCCACTCCGACGGTCTCCACCAGCACCACGTCGCAGCCGGCCGCGTCGAGCACGCGCAGGGCTTGGGGGGTGGCCCATGCCAAGCCGCCGAGGTGGCCGCGGGTGGCCATCGAGCGGATGAAGACGCCGTCGTCGGTGGCGTGCTCCCCCATCCGCACCCGGTCGCCGAGCAGCGCACCGCCGGAGAAGGGTGAGGTCGGGTCGACGGCGAGGACGCCTACCCGGCGGCCCTGCTCTCGCAGCGCACGTACCAGCACCGACGTCGACGTCGACTTGCCGACTCCGGGAGGTCCGGTCAGGCCCACCACGTGGGCCCTGCCGCTGTACGGGGCGAGCGCGGCGGCCACTTCCCGCAGTTGCCCGCCACCGGACGTCGCGACTCCGTCCTCCACCAGGGAGATCAGCCGCGCGACGGCCAGGTGTTCGCCGCGCCGGGCCCGATCGACCAGATCGGCGACCGCCGCCCGGCGTGCCATGCCGGTGGGGTCAGCTCGCCGCCGGCACGCGGACGATCAGGGCGTCGCCCTGGCCACCGCCGCCGCAGAGCGCAGCCACGCCGGTGCCGCCACCGCGGCGCTTGAGCTCGAGCGCGAGGTGCAGCGCGAGGCGGGCGCCCGACATGCCGATCGGATGGCCGAGCGCGATGGCGCCGCCGTTGACGTTGACCTTCTCCGGGTCGATGCCGAGCTTCCGTGTGGACACGATGCCTACCGCCGCGAACGCCTCGTTGATCTCGACGAGGTCGATGTCTGCGACGTCGATGCCCTCCTTCGCGCACGCGGCGGCGATGGCGTTGGCGGGCTGCTCGTGCAGGCTGGCGTCCGGTCCGGCGACCATGCCGTGGGCACCGATCTCCGCGATCCAGGCGAGCCCGAGCTCCTCCGCCTTGGCCTTGCTCATGACGACCACGGCGGCCGCGCCGTCGGAGATCGGGGACGACGAGCCCGCGGTGATGCTGCCGTCGGAGGAGAAGGCAGGGCGCAGCTTGCCGAGGGCCTCGGCGGTGGTGTCGCCGCGGATGCCCTCGTCGGTGTCGATGACCACCGGGTCACCCTTGCGCTGCGGCACCGCGACGGGGGTGATCTCCTCGGCGAACGTCCCGTTCACCGAGGCCTTGGCGGCGAGCTGGTGGGAGCGGGCGGCGAACTCGTCCTGCTCCTCGCGCGTCAGCTCGTAGCGGGAGTTGAACTTCTCGGTGGACGCACCCATCGCGACCTGGTCGAACGCGCAGAACAGCCCGTCGTGAGCCATGTGGTCGAGCATCGTGACGTCGCCGTACTTGAACCCGGAACGGGACTTCGGCAGCAGGTGCGGAGCCTGCGTCATCGACTCCTGACCGCCCGCCACCACGATGTCGAACTCGCCCGCGCGGATGAGCTGGTCGGCGAGGGCGATGGCGTCGAGCCCGGACAGGCACACCTTGTTGATGGTGAGCGCCGGGACATCCATCGGGATGCCTGCGCCGGCCGCGGCTTGGCGGGCCGGGATCTGACCGGCGCCGGCCGTGAGGACCTGCCCCATGATCACGTACTGAACCTGCTCGGGGGCGACACCGGCGCGTTCGAGGGCCGCCTTGATCGCGAACGAGCCGAGCTGGGCCCCGCTGAAGTCCTTCAGACCGCCCAGCAACTTCCCCATGGGGGTGCGGGCACCTGCGACGATCACGGATCCGGACACGACTACCTCCAGCAGCTCCGACGGCGCGGGGCAACGATACCCGCGCTACCACCGATGATCCTGGTCTGCGACGGCCCCCGATGGTGACTCACCGCACAAACCGCACGTCACGACCCCGCCGGGTTACATTCCCAACCCATGGGAGAGCACACGGTCGTCGCAGTGGACCACGTCGGGATCGCGGTAGCGGACCTGGACGCGGCCATCGCCTGGTACGCCGACACCTTCGGGCTGGTCGCCACGCACGTCGAGACCAACGAGGAGCAGGGGGTGCGCGAGGCCATGCTGTCCGCCCCCGGGGACGCAGGGGCCGCGGTGCAGCTCCTCGCCCCGCTGCGTCCGGACTCGGCGATCGGCAAGTTCCTCGATCGCAGCGGCCCGGGCATCCAGCAGATGGCCTACCGCGTGGCGGACATCGACGCCACGTGCGCGGCCCTGCGCGAGAAGGGCATCCGCCTGCTCTACGACGAGCCGCGCCGGGGCACGGCCGACTCGCGGATCAACTTCGTACACCCGAAGGACGCAGGGGGCGTGCTCGTCGAGCTGGTGGAACCGGCGGCGGACGCCACCCACTGAGTGGAAGTGGCGCTGGTCACTCCCGTCGATCACCTGCTACGGCTACCATACTGCGCAGTAACTTTTGGGATACCACCCGGCGCGACTCGAGCCACCGGAGGCAGCCGTGCAGGAGATCCTCGACGCGATCCTCGCCGAGCAGTTCGACACCCTCGGCCACCTCGAGGTGCCCGAGTCCTACCGCGGCATCACGGTGCACGCCGACGAGACCGAGATGTTCGCCGACATCCCGACGCGCGAGAAGGACCCACGCAAGAGCCTGCACCTGGACGAGGTGCCGACTCCGGAGCCGGGCCCTGGCGAGGTGCTCGTGGCGGTGATGGCCAGCGCCATCAACTACAACACCGTCTGGACGTCGATCTTCGAGCCGATGCCGACGTTCGGCTTCCTGCAGCGCTACGGGCGGCTCTCGCCGCTCACCAAGCGCCACGACCTGCCCTATCACGTGGTGGGCTCCGACCTGGCGGGCGTGGTGCTGCGCGCAGGCGACGGCGTCAACCTGTGGAAGGCAGGCGACCGGGTGGTGGCGCACTGCCTCTCGGTGGAGCTGGAGAGCCCTGACGGGCACGACGACACGATGATGGACCCCCAGCAGCGCATCTGGGGCTTCGAGACGAACTTCGGCGGGCTGGCGGAGCTGGCGCTGGTCAAGTCCAACCAGCTCCTCCCGAAGCCAGGCCACCTCACGTGGGAGGAGGCGGCGAGTCCCGGCCTGGTCAACTCCACCGCCTACCGGCAGCTCGTCTCCCGCAACGGGGCCGACATGAAGCAGGGCGACACCGTCCTGATCTGGGGAGCGTCGGGCGGCCTCGGCTCGTACGCCACGCAGTTCACCCTGAACGGGGGCGGGATCCCGGTCTGCGTTGTCTCGTCCCCGGAGAAGGCCGCGATCTGCCGGAGGATGGGCGCGGAGCTGATCATCGACCGCAGCGCGGAGGCGTACCGGTTCTGGAAGGACGAGCACACCCAGGACCCCGCGGAGTGGAAGCGGTTCGGCGCGAAGATCCGTGAGCTGACCGGCGGCGACGACCCGGACATCGTCTTCGAGCACCCCGGGCGCGAGACGTTCGGGGCGAGCGTCTACGTCGCCCGCCGCGGCGGCACGATCGTCACCTGCGCGTCCACCTCCGGGTACGAGCACACCTTCGACAACCGGTACCTGTGGATGAACCTCAAGCGGATCATCGGCTCACACTTCGCCAACTACCGCGAGTCGTTCGAAGCTAACCGATTGATCGACAAAGGGCTCATTCACCCCACGCTCTCGAAGGTGTACCCCCTCGCCGAAACCGGCCAGGCTGCGCTGGACGTCCACACCAACAGTCATCAGGGCAAGGTCGGAGTGCTGGCGCTCGCCCCGTCCGAAGGGCTCGGGGTGACCGACCAGGAGAAGCGAGCGAAACACCTCGACGCGATCAATCGCTTCCGCGGGGTGTGATCTCCGCACCATTCGCCCGGTGGAGTGAGGCGGTTCACCACAATGCCCGCGCATCGCCCCGCCGCGGAACCTCCCCGGTACGGTGACCAACATGCCCGGAGACCCTGTTCCGCCCTCTACCGAAGCCGGCTTCGAGGTCGTCCGCAGGGGTTACGACCAGGGCCAGGTCGACACCCACCTGCGCACTCTTGACGCGCACGTCAGCATCCTCGTGGCGGACCGTAACGCCGCGCTCGAGCAGGCCGGCCAGCTCGCTCGCGAACTCGATGAATCCCGGGTGCGCGCGGAGAAACTGCGGGCGCAGGTGCGCACCCTCGTGAGCCCGGGCCAGAACGTACAGGGCATGAGCGAGCGGATGCGCGCGATGCTCCGACTGGCCCAGGACGAGGTCACCGAGATGCTCAGCGGGGCCGCCAGCGAGGTCACCCGGCGCCTCACGGATTCCGAGGCCCAGGCCAAGCAGATCGTCGCCACCGCGAGGGCCGAGGCGCAGGCGACCCTGGACAGCGCCCGGAGCGAAGCCGAGACGACGCTGACCGCCGCCAGGACCGAGGCCGAAGCGACCCTGGACAGCGCCCGGAGCGAGGCAGAATCAACCCTGCACGCCGCCAGGACCGAAGCCGAGTCCACCCTGACCAACGCTCGGGACGAAGCGCACACGACCCTGAGCAGCGCCCGGAGCGAAGCCGAGGCAACCCTGACCGCAGCCAGGGCCGAATCCGAATCGACGCTGACCGCGGCCAAGTCGGAGTCCGAGTCGACGCTGAGCAGCGCGAGAGCCGAAGCCGAAGCGACGCTGAGCAGCGCCCGGAGCGAAGCCGAATCAACCCTGACCGCCGCCAGGACCGAGTCCGAGTCGACGCTGACCGCGGCCAGAGCCGAATCCGAGTCGACGCTGAGCAGCGCGAGAGTCGAAGCAGAGGCCACGGTCAGCAACGCCAGGGCCAACGCCGAGGCCACCGTGCACGCCGCGAAGGCCGAGGCCGACGCTTCGCTGAGTGCGGCCAGGGCCGAGTCGGAGCGGTTGGCCGCGGAGCTCGCCATCGCCCGCGCCGAGTTCGAGACCGAGCGCAGGACGTCGCTGGAGCAGCTTGCCGCGCACCAGCGCGAGGTGGAGCAGGCGCTCGCCGCCGAACGGGAGGCGGCCGAGCAGGAGCAGGCACGCGCCTGGACCGAGTCGGAGACGCGGCGTAGGACGGCCGAAGAGGACTTCACCCTGGCCCTGGACCAGCGACGCGCAGAGGCGCTCGCCACGATCGCCGCCGAGCGGAGGGAAGCCCACCGCCAGGCCGAGGAGCTGCGCGAGCTGGCCGCGCAACGCTTCCGCGAGGAGGAGATCAGGGCCAAGGAGATGGGCCGCGCCGTCGTCGGAGATGCCGAACAGCGCCTCGAAGAGCTCATCGATCTGCGCAAACGGATCAGCGATCAGCTGAGCGACGCGCGCGTGCTGCTCGACCGCACACTCGAGAGGATGACCGCCACTCCGGAACGAGCCCCCGTCGGACCCGACGGACGCGCGGTGCCCAGCCAGCGTGAGTCCATCGCGGGCCGAGCCATCACCGACGCGGAGGCCGGTCCCGTCGGCGACGCCGGCGATGGGACCGACACCCTGGCGAACGGCCGTCCGCGCCCCCGTCCCCGCCCTCAGGCGGCAGCCGGCCACCGCTGAGCGGCAGGCGCGGGGCCGGAGCCGTCACGGCCACATCCGGTTCATGGGGCACTCGGCGCACCTGGGCTGGTCGAGCATCGACCGGAGGTCCTGCTCCTGGAGCCAGTTCGCATGCCGGGCGGCGGCGATCCTCTTCCAGGCCCCGGAACGGGCCGTGATGTCCCCGCGGCCGATGATCAACGCGATCCCCAGCAGCACGGCGATACCGGCCACCGCCACCATGGTCAACAGTGTTTCGTTGCCCATCACGTGCCCCCTTCTTCCGAGGGGCGGCCCCCGGTGCATGCCCACTGCGGGAGGCGTGGAGGCCGCGTGTTCAGATTGCGGCCGGGATCCTGTTTTCGCAAGATCGTCATCGATTTCTGACACAGATCTACCTGGACAGCTCATCCGCACGTCACAATTCGCTGAGAATCACGTGCCGGAACACCGGAACGGCCTAGCCGACGGGGCCGGTTTCACTGCCGTAGGATCCCTTTGCCAGGGATGAAAACTGTGGCAAAGCAGTCGGATCGAAGCACCGAAGATTGTGCTACAGAATTCCGAGAAGCCCGCGAACCGGATCCGAAGTTCACTCTCCCGGGTGAATTACAATAATAGCAGGAATCCGCGGGATCAGCCGTTCCCCAATTGCCGAACTCCCAGCACACGGGTGCTCGCCCAACACAGCGAAACGTGATCGGCGCGCCTCAAACGGCTGGATCCGAGCACGATCGTCCGAACGGCGCTCAGCGCCACCGCCGCCGGCCCGGGCCACGGCGATCCCGTGCCGACCAGCAGGCCGCGTGCCAGTGCCTGCGTTCCTCCACCGAACCGAACTCCGCTGCCGGCCACGCCACGACATGCGGCGTCCCACCCGGAATCGATTGGTCGCAGCCAGGGCAGCGGTATGTCTTCGCCGACGACGAGCCCGGCACACTGCGCACGAACCATTCACCGTCCGCTGCACTTTCGACACGCGTGTGCGTCGCCGACCGCAGCGGAACGTGATCGGCGCGCCGCGGACGGTTGGATCTGGGCACGGCTGTCGGAACGGTCTCAGCGCGCCGCGTAGTCCCGGAATCCGTGCCCCGTCTTGCGGCCCAGCCTGCCCGCTGTGACCAGGTGCTCGAGCAGTGGGGCCGGTGCGAGGCCGGAGAGGCGGAACTCCTGGTAGAGCGAGCGCTGGATGGCCAGCGAGACGTCGAGCCCCACCACGTCGAGCAACTCGAACGGCCCCATCGGCAGCGCGCAGCCCGTCTTCATTGCCGCGTCGATGTCGTCGGCGGTGGCGTAATGGGCCTCGAGCATCTTCACCGCGTCGTTGAGATACGGGAACAGCAGAGCGTTGACGATGAACCCGGCCCGGTCGCCACAGGACACCGGCACCTTCCCCAACCGCTCGCACAGCACCCGCGCGGAGGCCGCCACCTCGGGGTCGGTGGTGATCGTCGAGACCACCTCGACGAGCTTCATCTGCGGCGCCGGGTTGAAGAAGTGCAGCCCGACGACATCCTGCGGCCTGCTGGTGGCCCCCGCGCACTCCACCACCGGCAGCGACGAGGTGGTGGTGGCGAGGATCGCGCCCGGCTTGCAGATCTCGTCGAGAGCCCCGAACACCGCGCGCTTGACGTCGAGCTCCTCGGCGATGGCCTCCACGACCAGGTCGACGTCGGCGAGGTCCTCCAGGTGGGTGGTGCCGGTGATCCGGGCCAGTGTGGCGTCGCGGTCGTCCTCGGTGATCCGGCCACGCACTACGGCCTTGTCCAGCGACTTGCGGATACCGCCCACGCTGCCGTCCACCTTGGACTGCGAGCGCCCGCGCACGATCACGTCGAACCCGGCCCTGGCGAACACCTCGACGATGCCCGTGGCCATGGTGCCCGTGCCGACCACGCCGACACGTTGCACGTCGCGCACCGCGGTGTCGGGCGCCACCGTGCCGGACGGGGTGAGCGCGTCGGGCACGACCTCCGAGCTGTGCGGCTTGGCGTAGGTGTAGAAGCCGCGGCCGGTCTTGCGGCCCAGCAGGCCTGCGGTGCTCATCTGCCGGAGCACCGGGGCCGGCGCGTGCATCAGGTTGCGCGACTCCCGGTACATCGTGTCGAGGATCTCGTAGCTCGTGTCGACACCGATCAGGTCGAGCAGGGCCAGCGGGCCCATCGGGTAGCCGCAGCCGTACCGCATGGCGGCGTCGAGGTCCTCACGGCTCGCGTAGTGGGCCTCGTACATCCGGGCGGCGTGGTTCAGGTAGCCGAACAGCAGCGCGTTGGCGATGAACCCGGCGCGGTCGCGGATGACGACCGGCACCTTGTCGAGAGTGGCGGCGAACGCCTTCACGTCGTCCACGACGTCGTGCTCGGTGACGACCGTGCGCACCAGCTCCACGAGCTTCTGCACCGGGGCCGGGTTGAAGAAGTGCATCCCGATGACCTTGCCGGGACGCCCGGTGTGCACCGCGAGCTCGGTGATCGAGAGCGACGAGGTGTTGGACGCGAGGATCGCGTCGGGGGGACACACCGCGTCCAGCTCCGCGAACAGGGTGGCCTTGAGATCGACGTGCTCCGGCACCGCTTCGACCACGAGGTCGGCCTCGGCAAGGTCCGCGAGCGACGTGGTGGTGATGATCCGGCCGAGGAGCGCGTCGGCGTCCTCCTGCGTGAGCTTGCCGCGGCCCACGGCCCGTCCGGTGGACGTCTGCAGGTGCTCGCGTCCGCGTTGGACCGCCTCCTCGTCGATCTCGACGGCGATCACGCGGAGGCCGTTGCGCGCGAACACCTCGACGATGCCCGCACCCATCGTGCCCAGACCGACGACGCCGACCGTCCGGAACTCGCGTGCCACCCGTCCACCTCCCGATTCCGAGGACAATTACCGGATCCTCGCACTCCAGAGCCCTGTGCGGGCTCCGCTGTGACCTCACCGACCCCTGCGGGCTACCGGCCGTACCGCAGCCGGACGACCCCCAGGAGCGCCTTCATTCCGCGCGAAGAACGGCGGAAACTCGTGACCGCGATCGGCAGGGGGAACCGCTGGCGCGCGACCGCCTGCGGGCGGGTGAACTCGCGCAGCCCGTCGGCTCCGTGGATGCGGCCGAAGCCGGAGTCGCCCACCCCACCGAACGGCAGGCTCGGCACGCCCGCGAACGAGATCACCCCGTTGATCGCCACCATCCCGCACCGCAGTTGCGTCGCGATCTCCTCGCCGCGGTTCTTCGAGAACACGGTGGCGCCCAGGCCGTAGCCGGTGGCGTTGGCCCGGCGCACGGCCTCGGCCACGTCCGGCACCCGGTTGACGACGAGCAGCGGCCCGAACGTCTCCTCGGTGACGGCGGTGCTGTCCTCGGGGACGTCGACGATCACGACCGGCTCGATGAACTGCTGCTGTACCGACTCGGGCCCGCCGACCATGGCGCGCCCGCCACGGCCGAGCGCGTCCTCCACGTGCCGGCGAACCACGTCGACCTGAGCGGGCGACGTCATCGGCCCGTAGTCGCCCGTCGACCCCGAGCGCAGAGTCCGCGCGGTGCCCACCACCTTCGCGATGAACTCCTCGGCAACCGCGTCGAGCACGTAGACCCGCTCCACGCCCACGCAGGTCTGTCCCGCGTTGGACATGCCACCCCAGACGGCGGCGTCGGCAGCCGCGGCCAGATCGGCGTCGGCGTCGACGATCATCGGATCCTTGCCGCCGCACTCGATGACCACGGGAGTGAGCCTCTCGGCGCATGTGGCCATCACACGCTTGGCGGTGGCGGTGGAACCGGTGAACGAGATCTTGCCGATGCCCGGGGCCCGGCAGAGGGACGCCCCGGTCTCACCGAAGCCCGTGACGACCTGGAACAGCGCGCGCCCGTCCACGATCTCGGCCAGGGAGTCGGCCAGGGCGACCCCGACACCGGGCGTCAGCTCGCTGGGTTTGAAGACAACCGCGTTGCCCGCCGCGAGGGCATAGGCGATGGAGCCCATCGGGGTGAACACCGGGTAGTTCCAGGGGCCGATCACGCCGACCACCCCGATCGGCACGTAGGTCACGCTCGCGGCCTGGTTGCTCATCAGCGCCCCGGGCAGGACCATGCGCCGCCCCAGCACCCTCTCGGCGTGCTTCGCCGCCCAGTCCAGATGGTCGATCGCGAGCACCAGTTCGAGCCGGGCGTCGTCGATCGGCTTGCCCGTCTCCTCGGTGACGACGCGGGCGAGGTCGTCGATGCGACGCACGAGCGCCTTGCGCCACTCACCCAGTCTGCGACGGCGCTCGGGGAAGCCCAGGGACGCCCACCACTGCGCGGCGTCCTCCGCCCGCGCAACGGCAGCCGCCACGGCATCGGCGTCGTGCACGGGATGCGTACCCACCACGTCTCCGGTGCGCGGGTCGAGCGACTCGAACGTGGCCGGAGTGCCGCTGACGCCGGGGAGGGGCGTGTCGGTGGCGGTCATTACTCCAGAGTAGGGGTACGACCGCACGGCGCACAGAGCGCAGCCGGGCGCCACGGAGCATCGGGGCGGTCACGCGATCAACCGCGCACGGGTGACGGACCGTCGCACGGCGAGCCGAGCGTTCCCTCGTGAAAGAGCAGTCGGTACGACACGTCGTCTGCCGAACGGCCCCGCCTAATCAACTCTCTGTAACGTGCTCGATACTCTGAGCGACGGTTGAGTGCCCAACCATTCCGAACAGCCGCGGAGCCCCCGATGCCTCAGCCCTACCCGGCCCAGCAGCGCTACCACCCACCCAGGCAGCACTACCAACCACCCCAGCACTACCACCCGCCTCAGCACCACCGCTCACCCCAGCACCACCACCCACCCCAGCAGCACTACCCGCCCCAGCAGCTTCACTACCGGCCGCGGTACGCCCCGCCGCCGAAGAACGGCCCCGGCCTCGCCGCCGCGATCATCGCCCCCATCGGGATCCTCTTCGGACTCGTCCCGCTCACCGGGTTCATCGCCGTCATCTGCGGCCTCGTCGCCGTCCCCCTCGCCCTCGTCGGCTGGTCCCGCTACCGCTACCGGCGCGCCTCGAACGGCAGGACCACCGTGTTCGGCCTGATCGTCGGCATCGGCGCGCTCGCCCTCGGGGCCTGGGGCGTCACCGTCGTGTTCGGAGCCACCAACCAGCTGTTCGACAGCCTGTCCGGACCGGCACCCATCATCGGAGCATCCGCCAACCAGGTCGGCGGCTCGACCGCGCGGCTCGGGCAGGCGGCCACGTTCGACGACGGCATGAAGGTCCTCGTCGCCACCCCTGTCACGTTCAAGCCGTCGTCCTACGCTGCCGGACACATCCGCGACCGCGCCATCAAGGTCGACATCACCGTCACCAACGGCACCGACAAGCCGATCGACGCCGCGCTCATCACCGTCAACGGCAGGCACGGTGGGCAGCAAGCCACGCAGATCTTCGACGACCAACGCGGTCTCGGCATGCAGCCTGCGGGAACGGTGCTGCCCGGGAAGTCGATCACCTTCCCGGCCGCGTTCTCGATCGGGCAGAACCCTGCCGAGGTACAGATCGAGGTGCGGCCCGTGATCATGGGCGACCCGGCGATCTTCACCGGCACCATCTAGACCGGTCAGCGGTCAGGTGGTCGCGGCAGGGTGGTGGGCTCAGAACAGGCGCAGGTCGGTGCTCTCGACCCCGCGCAGCGCGTCGTAGTCGACCGTGACGCACCGGATTCCGCGGTCCTCGGCGAGCGTGCGCGCCTGTGGCTTGATCTGCTGAGCGGCGAACACACCCGCCACCGGCGCGAGCAGTGGGTCGCGGTTCATCAACTCCAGATACCGCGTGAGCTGCTCGACGCCGTCGATCTCGCCGCGGCGCTTGATCTCGACGGCGACGCTGCGTCCGTCCGCGTCCCGGCAGAGCAGGTCGACCGGACCGATCGCGGTCATGTACTCGCGCCGCACGAGCGTGAAGCCCTCGCCCAGCGTGCCGGGGTGCGCGGCCAGCAACTCCTGCAGGTGCGCCTCGACGCCGTCCTTGACCAGGCCGGGATCGACGCCCAGCTCGTGCTCGGTGTCGTGCAGCACCTCGTCGATGGTGATCACGAGAGACTCGTCGGCCTTGTTGCGCACTGTCCACACGCCGGGCTGTTCCTCGAGCCAGCACGGCGGGCTCATCCAGTTGAGCGGCTTGTAGGCGCGGTCATCGGCGTGGATGCTCACCGACCCGTCCGCCTTGACCAGCAGCAGGCGCGGCGCCATCGGCAGATGCGCGGTGAGCCGACCGACGTAGTCGACCTGGCAGCGGGCGATGACGAGACGCACCCCGGCGACCCTAGTGCGCGCACAAGACGCGGCCCTCGCAGGACCCCTCAACCCTGCGAGGGCCGCCCGAATGTGGGGACACGGGCTCACAGCCCGTCGACGGCGAGGCGGACCCGTCCGTCGGCGCGCGTCAGCCGGTCGATCGCCGTCTGGCGTGGGCACGTGGCGAGCAGCATCACGACCGCGACCTTGACCTCACCGCCTGCCGCATCCAGCGCGGCGGCGGCGGTGTCGGCATCCGCTCCGGCCGCGATGGCGACGATCCGGCGGGCCCGGTCGACGAGCTTGGCGTTGGTCGGCCTGACGTCGACCATGAGGTTCCCGAACACCTTGCCGCTCTGCACCATCGCGGCGGTCGAGAGCATGTTGCACACCAGCTTCTGCGCGGTGCCTGCCTTGAGCCGGGTGGAGCCGGTGAGCACCTCCGGGCCGGTGGCGAGCTCGATCGCGACATCCGCGTGGCTGCTGACCAGCGCACCGGTGTTGCAGGCCACCGACACCGTCGACGCCCCGACGGACGTCGCGTGGTCCAGGCCGCCCAGTACGTAGGGCGTGCGGCCGCTCGCCGTGAGGCCGACGACGACGTCGACGGCACGCAGGTCGATGCGGCGCAGGTCCTCGGCGCCCAGCAGGGGATCGTCCTCGGCGCCCTCGACAGCTGTGCCGGCCGCCTGCCGTCCTCCGGCGATGAGCCCGACGACATCGCCGGGCTCGGTGCCGAAGGTCGGTGGGCACTCCACGGCGTCGAGCAGCCCGAGCCGGCCACTCGTGCCCGCACCCAGGTAGATCAGCCGTCCGCCGCGCACTCTGGCCGCGACGATCAGCTCGACGGCCCTCACGATCTGCGGCAGGGCTGCAGCAACAGCGGCGGGGGCCTTGTGGTCCTCGGCGTTCATCAGCGCCAGCAGGTCGGCGACCGGCATCCGGTCGAGGTCTGTGCTCTCGGGGAGCGCAGACTCGGTCGTGAGTGACTGCAGGTCCATCAACATCCGTTCGGGTCGGGTCGGGGGCGATCGCGCCGGCGGGGGGAGACCGCCTCGTACGTGCTTTCCAGTGCGGCGCGCGCTCCGGGGGTGCGCCGCGCGACGCCGACGAACAGGGTGTCGACCACCAGCAGCTGACTCGTCCGGCTGCCCATGGCCGCGGAGCGGAAGCCGAGCTCGCGGCCCGCGGTGAGGAGCGTGTGGTCCGCGGCGCGGGCCAGCACGGATCGCGACGCACCCGTGACGGCCACGGTCAGCACCCCGGCGGCCCGAGCTGCCTGGACGGGACGCACGACGCCCGCCGTGCCGCCGGAGTGCGAGATACCGACGACGACGTCGCCGGGACGCAGCAGGGCGGCGCTGACCATGGCTGCGTCGTGTTCCGGATGGGCGATGCACAGCAACCCGATCCGGCTGAGCTTCGCCGCCAGGTCCAGCGCGACAAGCCCGGAGGCCCCGATCCCGTAGGCGTCGATCCGCCTGGCGCCTGCCATCGCCGCGACGACCGCCTCCAGCGTGTCGCCGTCGATGAGCTCGGCGGTGCCGGTGAGCTGCTCGCTCTCGAACGCGGCGAGCTTGCGCAGCACCGTCGGCATCGGGTCGTCGTCGGCGACGTCGGAGTCCAGCGGCAGAGCGGCGCCCGTGCGCCCGCCGACTGCGGCCAGGGCCAGTCGCAGCGCCGGGTAGCCCGGATAGCCGAGACGGCGCGCGATGCGGGCGACGGTCGCGGTGCTCGTCGACGTCTGCCCGGCCAGCTCGGTGATCGTGAGCCGGGCCGCTGCGGTGGGGTCGGCGTCCAGCACGGCGGCGACCCTGGCCTCGGCGGGCGAGAGCTCCGGGAGCACGGCGCGGATCCGGGTGGCAAGGCTGCTCATGCGGCGGCCTCCACGATCTCGAGCACCCGGGGCAGCCGCTCGGGTCGCGGCCGCCAGGGGAACCCGGCCCGGCCCGGGAGCACCGCACCGAGCACGCTCGGATGCCGGGCGCCGGTGCAGCTCGCCACGGTGGCGGGGATGTCGTGCACGGTGCAGAAGCCCAGCAGCGCGAACGCGTAGGCCTCCTTCCACGCCGCCGGAAGCCCCAGCTCGTCCGAGCTGCGAACCGGGACGCCGGGCAGCTCGGCCGCGAGCGCGCGCATCAGCGTGGGGTTTCGGGTGCCACCCCCCGCAGCGATCACCTCGGTGCCACCGACGGAGCGGACGGCATCGGCGACGGTGCGGGCCGTCAGAGCGGTGAGCGTGGCGGCCAGGTCGTCGTCGGCGACGGCGGGGAGCCCCGCGAGCGCCGCGTCGAGATACTTACGGTGGAAGAGCTCCTTGCCCGTGGTCTTCGGCGCGCGCCGCGCGTAGTAGGGCTCGGCGAGCAGGCGATCGAGCAGTTCGGCGTCCACGCGTCCCCGCGCGGCCATGGCCCCGTCGACGTCGCAGGTGAGCCGCCCAGCCGTGCGTTCCGACACGGCGAGGTCGAGCAGTGCGTTCGCCGGGCCGGTGTCGAACGCGATCGCGTCGGCGCCGGGCGGGACGACCGTGACGTTCGCGATGCCGCCGAGGTTGAGCGCGACGGGAGCGCCGGGGCGGCCGCGCAGCCACATCACGTCGACGGCGCTGACCAGCGGAGCGCCCTGGCCACCCGCGGCGACGTCACGGCTGCGCAGGTCGGCCACCACCGCGCAACCCGTGCGCTCCGCGATCCAGGCGGGCTGGCCGATCTGCAGCGTGCCCCGGACGGCAGTGCCCTCGGCCCAGTGGAAGACGGTCTGGCCGTGCGCGACGACGAGCTCGGCACGCCCGGCGCACAGCTTCTCGTTCGCGGTGGCCGCGGCCTCGGCGAAGGCCTGGCCTATGCCGGTGTCGAGCCGGCAGACGTCCTCGACCGTGGTGATGGACGGGGGCAGGACCGCGGCGATCCGAACACGCAGCTCGTCGGGGTAGCGGACGGCGAGTCCGCCGAGTGGACGCAGCACGATCCGGTCGCCGTCGAGGTCGAGATCGGCCGCGGCGGCGTCGATCCCGTCGAACGACGTCCCGGACATCAACCCGATCACCCTCACGCCGACTCCCCCAACGGCCTGCGGTGGTCGTCTCCGCGCAGCGTGGCGAGTGCGATGGCACTCACCACGCAGGTGGCCATCACGTAGTACGCCGGTATGTCCACATCGGACGTTTCGGCGATCAACGCCGTGATGATCAGGCCCGCCGAGCCGGAGAAGATCGCGTTCGACAACGAGTACGCGAGGCCGAGGCCCGTGTAGCGGACCCCGGTGGGGAACATCTCCGACAACATCGCAGGCCCGGGCCCGGCGATCAGGCCGACGGCTCCGCCCGCCACCAGGACCGCGAGTCCCTGCAGGAGCGGGCCGCTGCTCTTGTCCTGCAGCACGCCCAGCAGCGGCAGCGCCAGTACGACGATCAGCACGGTTCCGGTGAGCATCACCGGGCGGCGGCCGATCCGGTCACTGAGCAGGCCTGCCGGCAGGATCGTCGCCGCGAACCCGGCGTTGGCCACCACCGTGGCCACCAGCGCCTGCTGGAACGACGCCCCCAGCGAGGACTGCAGGTACGCCGGCATCACGACGAGGAATGTGTAGCCCGCCGCCGACCAGCCCATGAGTCGCGCGGCTCCCACCGCGATCGCCCGGGTCGTCTGCCACGCGCCCGGCCGGGCAGGCGCCTCGCCCGTGACGGCCACCGCGCGCCGGAACGAGGGCGTCTCCTCCAGTCGCAGGCGGAGCCAGAGCGCCACCAGCCCCAACGGCAACGCGAGCAGGAACGGGATCCGCCAGCCCCACGCCGTGAGTTGGTCGGCGCTGAGCACGGCACCCAGGATCGCTGCGAGCCCGGCCCCGGCGAGCAGGCCGAGCGCCACCGTGAACGACTGCCAGGAGCCGTAGAGCCCGCGCCGGCCGGTGGGGGCGAACTCCGTCATCACCGAAACCGCGCCGCCGAACTCACCGCCCGCCGAGAGGCCCTGCAGCACTCGGACCAGCGTCAGCAGCCACGGGGCCGCGGCCCCGACCGTGGCGTATGTGGGCAGCACGCCGATGAGGAAGGTGGCCCCGGTCATCAGCAGCAGGACCAGCACCAGGGTGGGCTTGCGGCCGATCCGGTCACCGACCCTGCCGAACAACGCCGCCCCGATCGGGCGGAAGAAGAAGGCCAGCGCGAACGAGGCGTACGTCTTGACCAGGCTCTCCAGCCCGGCGCTCCCGTCCGGGCTGAAGAAGTTGGTGGCGATGATCGTGGCGAAGAAGCCGTAGACGCCGAACTCGTACCACTCGATGAAGTTGCCTACCGTGCCCGCGACGACCGCACGCCGGGAACTGCCGGTCCCGCGCGCCGTGGTCGCCTCCATGACAACGATGCTCACGACCGCCCCGACGCTCTGTCAATAATTGACAGACGAGCGCTGCGCCACAGGGCCGACCCGCCGATCCCGCAACGATCACCGAGGAGCGTTGCGCTCCGCGAGGGCAGCGCCCGCAGCGGCCAGGGCCGTGCGCAGCTCGGGTGGGTCGAGCGCCTCCACCTCTCCGCCCAGGCCTGTGAGCTGCGACGCAGCCACCGCGATCTCTTCCACGTCGAGCTCGACCTCGCGCCGGCCCTCGGCGTCCGGGGGGCCGGCTCGCGCGATCGCCTGCGCGGCCGCATCCGTGTCGGTCACGTGCGACAGCATCTTCAGACCGCGCGGTCCCAGCCGCAGCCGCACTGTGACGCGCAGCATCTGGCTCGCGAACCGGGTCGTCGAGTCGGCCCACCACGTGGTGAGGTCGAAGCCGTCCGGCCGGGTGAAGCCCTCGCCGGTGGGCTCCGCGGCCACGATCCGGTCGACCCGGTAGGTCAACACGGTGTCCGCTGAGTCGGCGCGCGCTCCGCTGACGCTGCGCGCTGAATCGACGCGCGCTCCGCTGACGCTCTGCGCTGAATCGACGCGCGCTCCGCTGACGCTGCGCGCTGAATCGACGCGCGCTCCGCTGACGCTGCGCGCGGCTAAGTACCACGTACCCGCCTTCAACACCACGCCGAGCGGCTCGATCGTCCGGTCGACCACATCGGTCCGCCGGCGGTACGAGATGCGCAGCTGCTGCTGCCCCCACACCGCCTCGGCGACGGCGGCCAGCTGGGTCACCTGATGTGGGGTGTGGAACCAGCCCGGCGCATCGAGATGGAACCGCTCGGCCACGGTGCGGGCGTGCTCCCGCATCTCCGCGGGCAGGGTGGCGAGCAGCTTGGCCTGCGCGCCGGCCAGCGCGGCACTCATGCCCAGCTCGGCGAGAACCTGCGGGGCACCGACCGCGAACAGCGCAGCCGCCTCCTGCGCCGTCAGTCCGTCGAGACGCGTGCGCCAGCCGTCCACGAGCCGGATGCCCCCGCCCCGGCCCGGCTCGGTGAAGAGCGGCACGCCTGCCGCGGAGAGCGCCGCGACGTCGCGATAGATCGTCCGTTCCGAGACCTCCAGCTCGCGCGCCAGCTCTCCCGCCGTGGCCTCGCGCAGGCGCTGAAGGGTGAACAACAGGGTGACCAGGCGGGACGCGCGCACCCCGGGATCGTGCCCGATCCCCGCACCCGGCACCGTGTCCCTGTGGAGATGCTCAGCAGCCGCCAGGTGTACGCCAACAGCTGGATGACGGTCCGTGAGGACGCCGTGCGCCGCCCCGACGGAACCAACGGCATCTACGGAGTGATCGACAAGCCCACATACGCACTGGTGATCCCCCGCGACGGCGACCGTCTACGGATGGTGGAGCAGTTCCGCTACCCGGTGGGCAGGCGGCGCTGGGAGTTCCCCGCCGGCACGGCTCCCGACCGTGCCGAGGTCGACCCCGCCGAGCTCGCCGTGCAGGAACTGCGCGAGGAGACCGGGCTCGTCGCCGGCAGGATGGAGCTGATCGGCAGGCTCGAGGTGGCGCCCGGGATGTCGAGCCAGACCGGCACGGTCTGGCTCGCGACCGAGCTGACCGAGGGTCCCGCGCAGCGCGAACACACCGAACAGGACATGCGCACCGCCTGGTTCACCGCCGCGGAGTTCGAGGCGATGGCCCGCTCGGGCGCGATGCCCGACTCCCAGAGCCTCGCCGCCTACCTGCTCCTGCAGCTGCACGATCGGGGCTGAAGCCGGACCCGAGCGGCGTGAGCGACGTCACCGATCCGTCGCCGCCGATTTCCACTCCGTGTCGACTCCGTCCGATACGCGCTCGAGGTCGGCGGGCTGTGCTCGTTGCCGGACGGACAGGCGGCGGTTAGCCTGCGGTTAGTAATAAATCCTTACTAACTCGGGCTCTGCGACCTGGGAGGACCAGATGGCATCGTCGGCAAGCACTGCGTTGGACGAACTGGAACGGGAGTGGCACGCACCAGGCCGGACCGCGATCGAGCTGGCGTCGGTCGACGTCAACCAGGTCCTCGCCGATCACTACGAGACCGACCGCCCCGGCTTCGTCTACACCGCGTCGATGATGTGGGAGATGGAGCAGCGCAAGGCCGCCGCGCCCGACATCTACATCTCCGGCGTGGTCAAGGCAGGCAGCCTGGAAACCTTCGGCCTGCCGACAACAGGGCCGGCGGTCGATTTCGTCCGTATCACCGAACAGCGACTGTGGCTCGACCCCAAGACGTACGGCACGATCATCGAACACGTCCACCTCGACGACCAGCAGCGGCGCGCGTTCTTCATCGGCGCCGCCTCGTTCGACACCCCGGACGGGCGCACCGTGAGCGCGGGCACCGGTCAGCCGCTGTTCCACGTCGAGCACTCGGTCAGGGGCACCGAGCAGCGGCCGTTGAACGCCTGGCGCATCGTGCACCTCACCGACGAGGTCGACCCGTCCATGGCCGCGCTCTTCGCGGAGATGTCGCGCCAGACCTACCTGCGCGAGTTCATCGAGGTGCACCTGACCCGCGACCTGGGCATCACGCTGCGGCGCAAGTAGCACACTTCTGCTCCTGCATCCGCACCACCGGCGCTGACGACGGGCAGGGCAAGATCGCCCGCGACGACACCCGACGACGGGAAAGGCACCGGTGCATGGACCTTCGTGAGACCGACGAGCAGCGGCTGCTGCGGTCGTCCGTGGCTGCGATGGCGGCGAGGTACGGGCACGACTACCTGATGGAGAAGGCGCGCACCGGAGCCAAGACCACCGAACTGTGGGCCGACGCCGCCGCGGCGGGCTACCTCGGCGTGGCCGTGCCGGCCGAGTACGGCGGCGGCGGTGCGGGGATGGTCGAGCTCACGATCGTCGCCGAGGAGATCGCCGCGGCGGGCTGTCCGTTGCTGCTGATCGTGGTCTCGCCCGCGATCGCCGCCTCGGTGATCGCCCGGTCCGGCACCGTCGACCAGAAGGAACGCTGGCTCCCCCGCTTCGCCGACGGCTCCGTACGGATGTCGTTCGCGATCACCGAGCCGGACGCCGGATCGAACTCCCACCGGATCAGCACCACCGCCCGGCGCGACCAGGACCGCGGCGGATGGCGGTTGAGCGGCACGAAGTACTACATCTCCGGCGTGGACGAGACGGACGCGACGCTCGTGGTGGCCCGCCTCGAGGACGCGACCACCGGGACGCTGCGACCCGCGATGTTCGTCGTGCCCACCGATACGCCGGGGATGACTTACCAGCTGATCGAAATGGCGATCCACAGCCCCGAGAAGCAGTTCACGGTCTTCTTCGACGACGCGTTCGTGCCCGACGACGCACTGGTGGGCGGCGAGGAGGCCGGGCTCGCGGCGCTGTTCGCCGGGCTCAACCCGGAGCGGATCACCGTGGCCGCGTACATCAACGGGCTCGCCCGCTACGCCCTGCGCAAGGGCGCTGCCTACGCCAGGGACCGCACCGTGTGGCAGGCACCGATCGGCAGCCACCAGGCGATCGCCCACCCGCTGGCCAAGGCGCACGTCGAGGTCGAGCTCGCGCGCCTCGCCACCACCCGCGCGGCCTGGCTCTACGACGAGGGTGACCAGGCCGCCGCGGGCGAGGCGGCGAACATGGCGAAGTACGCCTCCGCCGAGGCCGCCATCAACGCCGTCGACGCGGCCGTGCAGGCGCACGGCGGCAACGGGATGTCGGTCGAGTACGGCGTCGGCACGCTGATCGGCGCGGTGCGCGCAGCACGGATCGCCCCGGTGAGCCGGGAGATGATCCTGAACTACATCGCCCAGCACTCGCTCGGACTGCCGAAGTCGTACTAGGCCCGAGTTGAACCCTGACGCCGAACCCGGCGGGGCGAAAACCCCAATCTCGCAACGATCACGACGCCAAGATCACCGCGAGATCGGGCCACGCGCCCTCCGGAGGGCGAAACCACAGATCTCGGAATGATCACGGGCCGGCTGGACCGCCACCGGACCCAGGGTCCGAGCACGATGATCGCTGCGAGATCCGCCCACCCGCCCACAAGGGCGACACCGCGACTCTCGGAACGATCATGACTCAAGCCTGGCCGGCCCGTTGGGACCGGAGTCTCCCAGCGCGATGATCGCTGCGAGATCGCTCGATCCGCCCGCCGCAGGGCGAGAACTCCGATCTCACCGGGATCAGACGCACCAAGATCACCGCGAGATCCGCCGACCCGCCTTCGCCGCGGCGAATACCCAAATCTCGGAATGATCATGGGCCGCCTGGCCCGCCCGCTACCTCCGAGCGCAATGATCTCCACGAGATCGGGCTGAGCGCCCTCGCAGCGGCGAACATCCGGACCTCAGCGGCAAGATCATCCGCGAGATCGGGATACGCGCCCCATATCGGGCCGAAACTCGGATCTCGCAACGATCACGAGGCGCCCGGCCAGCCGGCGGACCCGGAATCCCGGCGCGATGATCGCCGCGAGATCCGCGGATCCGCCCTCCGCGGGGCGGAGACTGATGCTCGACTCGAATTCGAGTTGTAGCTAATAGTTTCGAGCAGCGCTTCCCCTGACATCCCGCTACTGCTACCACCCCGCTAAGCGGGCGGGCGTCGAATCGTGGAGCGACGTTCCAGGGGTATCACCGTTGCATCCGTGCCGGCGGGTTCGTCATCCCGACTCTCAATCGTGCCGCACTCGAGACAGATTCTCCCGATTGCCGACAACTCGACGTCGTGAAGAGCGCTCCACCTGTGCGGCGGGCAGCATCGGGTCGGGAAGTTGATGACATTGTTCACCGATGGCGTGGTGCCAACCATCGGCGAGCAGCCCCGAACTCGCGTTTCCGGTAGCGTCCTCTTCGGGGAGCAAGTGGTCCCCGACTCGAACTCCGAGCGCCCCCTACGGGCACCATGCTTGTTTCCACGGCCGAAAATTAGCTTGGCGCATAATGCAACCGAAACGTGGCGTAAATCATATCGTTAAAATCGACCCAACCGGTCGGAAGCGACATACATCTGCTAACACGGACATTCCACAACTGTGCGTAACCGCGCGGTCGGAAAATTAGTCCGTCCGGACCAGCGGAACCGAGCAACCAGTGTGGATTATCCTATTTGTCCGTAGTCACCGACGGTTCCATTCCGTCAGCGATCTGCTACCCAGCGTTGATTCACAGCATTTGCACAGCGCACCGACGTCGAGTTGTGACGTCGACGTCTTCTGGCGAGCCAGCTCGCCGGGAGCGTCGGCCTATCCGGTGTGGGGACGACCGGCCGTGGCCGCACGAACGGCCGGCATCACCACCTCGGCGTAGGCCTCCAGGTTCGCGATGCTCTCCGCGGGTGCGAGGTCACCGAAGGCGAGGGTTGCCTCGAAATAGTTGATGTCCGCGCGCTCGACCTGCTCCAGGAGGCGATCGCGGACGGTCTCGGGCGATCCGACGAGGGCCGCTCCACGGCGGAGCCCGGCGTCGGTGTCGAACTGGGCATCCACCCGGTGGTCGTCGTTGTCGTGCCACAGCTTGGTGAGCTCGCGAACGAAGACGTCGTTGGCCTTGCGGTAGCGGTCCAGCGCCTCGGCATCGGTGTCGCCGATGTAGATGGTCGCGGCCATCCCGACCCGTGGCATCTCGCCGTGTGCGCGTGGGCCGGCCTCCCGGGCATTCCAGTACGTGTCCGCGGCAGCGGTGAAGGATCCGCCGTTCCACCGGCCGACGAAGTTGATGCCGCTCCGGCCTGCCCACTCCGCGCTGTTCGTGTTGCTGGAGGCGTACCAGAGCGGCGGGTGCGGCTGCTGCACGGGACGCACCGACAGCTCGACGTCGTAGTCGCGCAGGCGCTCGCCCCGATGGACCATGCGCCCAGTCGTCAGCGCGGTGGTGACGACGTCGAGCGTCTCGGTGAAGAGCGCTCTGGAGTCCTCGTCCGAGACGCCGAAATAGGCAAGCTCGTAGGGGCTGACCCCACGGCCGACGCCGAGATCGAGCCGTCCCGCACAGAGTTGGTCGAGGACGGCGATCTCCTCGGCCAGGCGCAGCGGGTCGTAGATCGGCAGCACGTTCACCAGCGCCCCGATGCGCATCCGGGAGGTGCGCTGGCTCAGCGCGGCGAGGAAGAGGTTCGGTGACGGGCACACCGACAGGGGCGTGCCGTGGTGCTCGGTGACGTGGTAGTGGTCGATCCCCGCCGCCTCGGCTGCCACGGCAAGGTTCAGCCGGTTCGCGAGTACCGCGCCGGGTGTGGAGTCTCCGAGATCGAACGAGTCGAAGATGCCGAAGGCGAAGCCCACCTGTTACCTCCTGGTCGTCCCGCCCCCATCTTGCGTGATCTCGGCTGGAACCGCCCCGAGAAATATTAAAGAAGCACTGTTATATTAGTGCTGTGACTTCTCCCGACGATCCGGCCGACCCGACGCTGGAGAGCTCGATCCGCCCGCTCAAGGACCTGCTGTCGGCGATGGACGCGGACATCGGGCGCCTCTACACGGAGCACAGGGTCAGGGGGGTCCGCCCGCGGTTCAGCATGGCGTTGATCCGGTTGCGCCACCGCGGTCCGATGACGGTCAAGGAGCTCGCCGAGCAGATCGACGTCACGCACTCGGCGATGAGCCAGACCGTCACCGCGATGCGCCACGAAGGGCTCGTCGACACCTCGACCGGCTCGGACGCCCGCACGCGCACGGTGTCGCTCACCGAACAGGGCCGCGCGCTGGTGCCGTTCCTGGAGGACGAATGGCGCGCGACGGAACGCGCATGGGTGGAGCTCGAGGCCGAGATTCCCTACCCCCTGACCCGCGTGGTCGACGACATCGCGGCCGCGCTGCAACAACGCTCGTTCCTCGATCGCCTCCGCCGGCAGCTCGACCACCCGTCGGCTCCCGGCGACGATCATGGCCGCCAGGCGTGAGAGCGATCGACGGCATCCTCGACACCCGCCCGCTGCGATCACACCCGGCGTTCCGCCGCATCTGGGCCGGCACCACAGCACAGAGCTTCGGCGGTCAGGTCGCCGTGGTCGCGGTGATGTACCAGGTGTGGGAGCTCACGCAGAGCGCCGTGTGGGTCGGCGCGATCGGGGTCGCCACCGCCGTCCCCACCATCGTCTTCGGACTCCTCGGTGGCGTCCTCGCCGACGCGATGGACCGGCGCAGGCTCGTCGCCGCCACCAGCATCGGCACGGCCCTCGCGGCGGTACTGCTCGCCATCCAGGCGGCCCTCGGTGCGCACTCCCTGCCACTGGTCCTGATCCTGGTGGCGGCACAGACGGCGTGCGGAGCGCTGGGCTCCTCGGCCCGCCGCACGTTCGTGGCCCGGCTGCTCCCACCCGGCCAGGTCCCCGCCGGCATCGCGCTGAACCACGTCAGCTTCCAGATCGCGATGCTGGTGGGGCCGGCCGTCGCCGGTCTCGTGCTCGCCCACGGTGGACTGACGTGGGCCTACGCCGTGGACGCCGCGGCGATCACGCTCGCCCTGTACGGGGTGGCCCGCCTGCCGAGCATGCGGCCCACCGGGGGAACCACGACCGTCGGCCTGCGGGCGAGCCTGGACGGATGGCGCTTCATCCTGCGTCGCCCGGCCCTGAGCGGCTCGATCGCCACCGACCTGGCGGCAACCGTGCTCGCCATGCCCATCGCGCTCTTCCCTGTGCTCAACGAGGAACGGTTCGGCGGGGACCCGCAGACACTCGGCCTGTTCCTGTCGGCGATAGCGGTCGGCGGGATCACCGCCGGCCTGACCTCGGGCATCGTGGCGCGCATCCCCAGGGCCGGGCTCGTCCAGCTCACGGCCGCGGGCGTGTGGGGCGTGGCCCTGGCCGGCTTCGGCCTCGCGGACACGTTGCTCCCGACGCTGGCCTGCCTCGCCGTCGCCGGAGCGGCCGACACGATCTCCGTCATCTCCCGCGGATCCCTGGTCCAGCTGGCGACACCGGATCGCTACCTCGGCCGCATCGTCTCCGTCGAGAACGTCGTCGGCGCCGGTGGGCCGGGCATCGGCAACGCCAGGGCGGGTGCGGTCGCCGACCTCACGTCGGCCGGGGTCGCCGCGGTCACCGGCGGCCTCGCGTGCGCCCTCGTCGTGGCCGTGCTGGCCGCCACCAACCCCACGCTGCGACGGTGGCGGCGTCCGGAGGTGGCCGACGAAGCACCGACGGTCCCGGCGGACGCATAGCACCACGTGCTCGCCGCCTTCCGCACAGGCAGCGTTGACATGGTGGAAATATCGGCCTTATGGTCATACCAATAGCTTGAACTCGAAGCGGAGGTCTGCTGCATGGCCGGGGACGCGATCGTCGACGACACGTTGGCGGCGAAGTTCGCCACCGAGAAGGATTCCCCCTACACCCGGTGGGTCGAGGGCGAGGGTCTGGAGATCATCGCCGCCCACTACGTGCCCGACCTGCGCACCGTGGATCTCAAGCCCTGGGACCGCCGCGGTGGGCGCGGGGTGTACATCAACCACGAGGCCACCCGCACCTCCAACGACTGCTACGTCTGCGAGATCCCCGCCGGCGCCGCCCTGGCCCCCCAGCGGCAGCTGTTCGAGGAGATGATCCTCGTCCTCGACGGGCACGGCTCCACCAAGGTCTGGAACGACAACGGCGCCGAAGTCACCTTTGAATGGCAGCCCGGGTCGCTGTTCGCGATCCCGCTCAACGCCAACCACCAGCACTTCAACGGCTCCGGACAGAAGACCGCCCGGTTCGTCGCCTCCACCAACATGCCCCCGGTCATCAACCTCTACGACGACGTCGATTTCGTCTTCGGTACGGCCAAGGACTTCCCGAAACGCTTCAACGGTGAGCCTGACTACTTCGCCCCCAAGGGGGAGCAGAAAGGCCTCCTGCTCGACACCAACTTCGTGGCTGACGCGGTCAACCTGCCCCTGGTCCACGCCGCCGAACGCGGCGCAGGCGGCGGGCACATCCGCTTCAACATGGCCCGCGGATCGATGAACAGCCACATCTCGCAGTTCCCCGTCGGCACCTACAAGAAGGGCCACCGCCACGGCCCCGGCGCCCACGTGATCATCCTGTCCGGCACCGGCTACAGCCTCATGTGGCCCGAGGGCGAAGAGCCCCGGCGCTACGAATGGGGCCCCGGCGCGCTGATCGTCCCGCCGAACATGTGGTACCACCAGCACTTCAACACCGGCGAAGAGCCCAGCCGCTACCTCGCGTTCAAGCACGAGGGCGTCTCCATCCGCAACGCCCAGGGCGTGCCCAAGGCGTGGATCAGCCAGCGCCTGGGCGGCGACCAGATCGACTATGCCGACGAGTCACCCGTGGTCCGCGAACTGTTCCGCGAGGCGCTGGCCAAGTACGGCATCGAACCGAACATGGACGCGGTCTACGAGGCCGAACTTCCCACGCTCGCCCCGAAGCCCTAGGTACCGGGGTACGGGCATCCCGTGCGGCCCGCCTGCTCCCCAGGCGGGCCGCACGGCCACGCTCGCGACACGACGAGGAGTACGCGCGTGACGGACGCCGCCCCGCACGGCCACGGCCACGGCCACGGCCACGGCCACGGCCACGGCCACGAGGAGCAGGACACGGTCTACTCGTCGTCCTACCTGCCGGGCGACGACCACGTGCACGACGACGAGCCGCTCAGCCCGCTCGAGGACAACCCGATCTGGCAGCAGGACAACGTCACCCTGCGCAGCGTCGGGATGGACATCGGCTCCTCCGGCACCCAGGTCGTCTTCTCCACACTGCACCTGCGCCGCATCAGCGAAGAGCTGACCAGCCGCTACATCGTCGTGCGCAGGCAGACCGACTACCGCTCGCCGGTCGAGCTGACCCCGTACGCGAGCGCCGAGCGCATCGACGCCGAGGCGCTCGGCTCGATCATCGACCGCGCTTACAACACCGCGCGGGTGGATCCGGAGAACATCGACACCGGCGTCGTGATCCTCACGGGCGAGGCCCTGCGCCGCAGCAACGCCGAGGCGATCGCCGGCGTGCTGGCCGAGCGCGGCGGCGAACTGGTGACGGCGACCGCGGGCCACAACATGGAGGCCATGCTGGCCGCCTACGGCTCGGGTGCCGCAAAGACCTCGTACGACACGGGCACGCGCATCCTCAACGTCGACATCGGCGGCGGCACCACCAAGTTCGCGGTGCTCGACCGCGGGCAGGTCGTGCGCACCGCGGCCGTGCACATCGGCGGCCGGCTCCAGGTCGTGGACACCGACGACCGCGTCGTACGGCTCGACCCCGCGGGCCGCGACCACGCCGCGCGCGCCGGGTACGACTGGGCGCTCGGCGACGTGGCGCGTGCCGACGAGATCGAGAAGGTCGCCGAGACCATGGCGGACGCACTGATCACGGCCGTCGCCGCCGGAGCCGCCTTGCCCGCCGAGATCGAGCGGCTGTACCTGACCGAACCGATCGGTGAGCTCGGCCCGATCGACGGCGTGATGTTCTCCGGCGGGGTCGCCGAGTACGTGTACGACCGCGAGGCAAGGCGGTTCGGCGATCTCGGCCTCCCACTGGGCCGGGCCCTGCGCCGCCGGATCGACTCCGGCGAGCTGCCGTTCCCGTTGCTGCCCGCCGGGGAGTGCATCCGCGCCACCGCGCTGGGTGCCTCCGAGTACAGCGTGCAGCTCAGCGGGAACACCGGCTTCATCACCGACCCCGACGCGCTGCTGCCCCGCCGCAACCTCCAGGTGGTCAAGCCCGCTTACCGGCTCGGCGAGACGGTCGACCCGGAAGCCGTCGCAGACGCGGTCCGGCGCCATCTGGTCGCTCTCGACGTCCCGGAGACCGCTGACGTGGCACTGGCCATGGGGTGGAGCGGGCTGCCCAGCTACCACCGGGTCGTGGCGCTCGCGCGGGGGATCCGCGACGGGCTCGCCCACCGCACCGCGCTCGGGCGGCCCGTGTACGTGATGCTCGACGGCGACGTGGCCATGACGCTCGGCCGGCTGCTCACCGACGAGCTCGGCGTCGCGGGCGAGCTCCTGGTCGTCGACGGGCTCAGCCTGCGGGACTTCGACTACATCGACATCGGCCGGGTGCGCTTTCCGTCGAATACCGTGCCGGTCACCATCAAGTCCCTGATATTCAGCGAGGACCCGCGGCGGCCCGGCCACACCGGCTGATCAATCAAGCGGGCGTTTTGCCCATTCCGGCTCGAATTACCCCTTTCCGATCATATTCGGCGCGACACGTCCTCCGGGTGCCGTCCGCGCCGGTCTCACGTACAGCCGCCGAATCGGCGTAAAACGCGGTGATCCCCAGGGCGTCCTTCCGGCCCATTGACCCGCGTTGAGGGCTATTGATATAACTGTTAGGCCAATGGAGGCCCAGGTTGTGTCGGAGCCGCAGAACCTTGGCCGTACCACCAGAAGCAGTGGATGTTCCGGCCGTAGGCCAGGACCGCTTCGAATCCGTCCTGGGCCCCTATCGTCGGCCCGGTTTGTTCACGTTGCTCAGGGCCTCCGCCCACCGGACGGGGCCGGGCTCGCTGCACGGGTGGATACAGCGCCGATACGGCACTGTCGGATGAGCGACGGCCGGGGCCGAAGTGTGCGGACTCGGGCCGGGATCTGTGAGGGCATCGCTATGAGCGACACCAAGGGCAGGGTCTTCCTGCGCGGCATCACGTCCGAGACGTACGGGCTCAAGGAGTTCCGGCGCCGCCAGCTCGACGCGCCACGGGTACGGGACGACTCGGTCGTGGTCGACGACGCGAAGGTCGCACACTCCGGCGACTCGCACGAGTCCCGCACATGGTGGCGGATCGGACCGGGCGACGATCCCTTCCTCACGCAGAGCCTCCAGGTGCACTTCGTCGAGCTGCCCCCACGCACCTCGAACCACGGCCACGGGCACCAGAACGAGGCGGCCTTCTTCATCCTGGAGGGCGCCGGCTACGAAATCCATGACGACCAGCGCTACGACTGGGAGAAGGACGACCTGGTGATCGTCCACACGGACTCGATCCACCGGCACTTCAACCCGTACGACGAGACCGCGCGCTGCCTGATCTTCAAGGCCAAGTCGATGTGGATGTACCTCGGCCTGCTCCAGCAGGGCCGCAGCGGCCCGGTCGACGACGAGGAGCGCTTCGGCCCGCGCATGGACTGGTCGCAGCTGTGGACCCCTGATGTGGAGAAGCGCCGCAAGGTCGTGAAGTCGGCCGACACGCACTGGGAGTCGACCCCGCTCGGCAAGGTGCGGGTGATGTCCCGCCCCGGCGACGACGTGCGGACCTTCAGCGTCGACGCGTCCGTGCTGGAGATCCCGGCGGGCAGCCGCTCCGGCAAGCGCTGGCACATGGCCGACGAGGTGCTCTACGTCCGCTCCGGCTCCGGCTACAGCCTCCACTGGGAGGTGGCGGCCGAGCTGTCCGAGAAGTACTACGCCCGCATCGCGCACGAGCCCACGCGGCACGAGTTCAAGCCCGGCGACACGCTCTACGTCCCGCAGAACACGGTGGCCCAGCACTTCGCCGCCGACGGGGAACCGCTCACCTTCGTCTCCGCACAGAACCGGCTCTTCAAGGAGCTCGGTTACAACAGCACGGTGTTCCTGGAGAACGCGCCCGAGTACGACGGACCAGCCGGCGCCCGTTCCTGACCCACTTGTCTGACGAAGGAGACGAGATGTCGGAACAAGGCCGTTCCGCCGCGGCGGTGTGGTCCGATGCGGAGTTCGCGCAGGCCTGGCTGGGTGCCGACCCGCAAGGCCCGCAGGACCTGCTCGAACTGCCACGGCACATGGCGGCCCGGCTGGTGGCCGAGGAGACCCCGCAACCGGCGCTGATCGTGGACGTGGCCAGCGGGGCGGGCAAGTTCCTGTCCGTCCTGCTCGACGCCTTCCCCGACGCGCGTGGCGTCTGGACGGACGTCTCGGACACGATGCTGGAGCGCGCCCGGACGGATCTGGCCCGCTTCGGTGACCGCGTCGATTTCATGGTGGGCGACATGACAGCGCTACGCGCGGCAGGCGTGCCCGAGCAGGTCGACGTGCTCCTCACCTCGCGCGCCAGCCACCACCTGGCAGGCGAGGAGCTCCGGAACTTCTACCGGGAGGCCGGCAGCCTGCTCGCCCCGGGCGGCTGGCTGGTCAACCTCGACCACATCGGCCCCGAGGACGAGGTGTGGGACAAGCGCTATCGATCGGTGCGCAAGACGTTCGCCGCACCCCGTGCGGCCACCCCGTCCCACCACCACAACTACCCGCTACCCAGCGAGGCTGATCATCTCGACGGCTATCGAGCCGCGGGCGTGAGCGACGTGGACGTCGCCTGGAAGGCGTTCTACAGCTGCCTGTTCATCGGCCGCGCCTCCCGGAGCCCACAGAGCTGAACCGGCCCCCACCCCACCACCTGGGTGGCCGTCGCGTCGGACCGCATGCCGGTGCGTGAGGAACGTCGGTTTCTCCCCCCGATCTCGCATTGCGGTTCCGCCGCACATTTCGCACGGAGCGTCGCCGAGTTCATCAGCGCGCCGAGTTCAACGACGCACCCCGCACGCAAGGATCCCGATGACACCCGAAACGGACGTCCGCCCCGCAACGGGCAGAGAATGGCTTCCCGCCGCCCTGCGCGGCCGCCACATGCAGAGGTGGCTGCACGTCAGCCTGCCGTTGCTGATCGCCTTCTCGGTGGCGCAGCTCAGCAAGTCCTCGATCGGCGTCATCGTCGCCGACCGGGCGTTCAGCCATCAGTTCGGTCTCGACGTCCATCCCGGTTCCGTCGGCTGGCTGACCAGCCTGTTCCTCTACGCCTACGGAATCGCGCTCTTCGCCTGGGGATTCATCCTCAAAAGGCTCGGCCCACGCACATCGATGCTCATCGGGACCGGGATCTGGGTGGTGGCGCTCGCCCTCCCGCCGTTCGTCAACAGCCTGGGCGAGCTGTACGGCACGCGCATCCTGCTCGCGGTGGGCGAGGCGTGCTTCTACCCGGTGGCACACACTCTGACCGCCCGCTGGTTCCCGATGAACGAACGGGCGCGGGCCAACGCGTCCTGGCTCTCGGGCATCTTCGTCGGCTCGGCACTGGGCAGCGTCCTCACGACGACGATGCTCACGGCGTTCAGCTGGCGCGCCACCTTCCTCTCGCAAGCGCTGATCGCCGCCGTGTTCGCGTTCTGCGTCGTGCTGGCCCTGCTCCAGGACCAGCCCGAGAAGGCGCACGGCGTGAGCGCCGAAGAGGTCAACCACATCGTCGAAGGACGGTTCGAGTCGACGACGGTGGTGCCCAAGCGGGGACCCGAGTCGCCCTTTCGCAACTACCGCTACTGGCTGACGATGCTGATGTACGTCGGCACCAACGCCCCTTTCTACGGGCTGGTGACGTGGGCGCCGCTCTATCTCCAGCAGGAGCGCCACGTCGAGCTCAGTGACATCGGCGTCGTACTGACCGTGGCGAACGTCCTGTCGATCGTCGTCATGGTGCTGGTGGGACGGGCATCGGACCGCACGGTCAGACGCGCCGGCTGGGCGGCATGGGGCTTCGTCATCGAGGGCGTCGGCATCGCGGGCACGGTGCTGTTCTCCAACGCGGGTGTCGACAGCTTCTTCATCTTCCTCGGCCTGGCCGGCAACGCCTGGTGCGTGGTCACCAACTGGTCCCTGCTGCACAGCCTGATGCCGACACACCAGTCCGAGTACTCCTCCAGCGTGTTCTCCTCGATCACCAACCTCGTGGGTGCGACGCTGCCGGCGCTGGTGGGCATTCTGCTGACCGCCACCGGCTCCTACACCGCCGGCTTCGGGCTGATGTTCGTCACCGTGCTGATATCCCTGGGCTGCTGTCTCGTGCTGCGCCCACAGGGCTACTGACCTCCTCCGCAGAGCCCGTCCTCCACCGGCGGGCGGCAACCGATCAGTCACGACCCGGAGGGACCGAATGCACGACCTGCACCTGCCCCCACTACCGCGCATCCCCGCGCGCCTCACGCCTGCGCTTCTCCTGATCGCGCTCCTGACCGCATGCGCAGGGCCCGCGGCCACCACCACAACAGCGGTGGCTCCCGCCCAGCAGCCCGAGCAGCTCCTGGCCGAGGCTCGCCAGGAGGGCTCGCTGCTCTGGTACACGACCTTCGCCGACGACGACGTCAACGACGTGATCGCCGCGTTCGAGAAGAACTACCCAGGGGTCAAGGTCGATGCGTTGCGCCTGTCCGCCGACAAGCTGCCGACCCGCCTGGTCACCGAGCAGCGCGGAGGAAAGTTCAACGCCGACGTCATCACCGCCGACTCCGAACCCGTCTACCAGCTCATCCAGGTGGGCACGCTCGCTCCCTACCGGGTGCCCGAGACCCCGGCACTGCCCGAGCAGCTGCAGAGCCTCCCGGACGGCTACCGCAACGTCGTCTACGTCAACACGAGTGCCATCGCCTACAACCCGCAGGCTCTCGAAGCCGGGCACCTCCCCGTGCCGCGTTCGATCGAGGATCTGACGAGTCCCGCCTGGAGAGGCCGCTTCTCGATCGACCCGAACGCCATCAACTGGTACGAGGGCCTCATCTCCGCGATGGGTCACGACAAGGCTCTCGCGCTGGTGGAGGCGCTGGGGAACAACGACCCGCGGCTGGCGGAGAGCCACACGCAGTCGCTCACCGACGTGCAGGCGGGCGAGCCCGTCGCCGCGATCAACGCCTACGGTTACAAGGCGGCGTCGCTCGCGAAGGAGACCCCCGAGCGGATGGCGTTCAGCAACACCGACCCGCTGCCCTCGGCGGGTGTGCTGGCGGAGCTGGCGAAGAACGCGCCGCATCCGGCCGCCGCGAAGCTGTTTATCGACTGGATCATGTCGAACGACGGGCAGCAGGAGGTCGTGGACGTCTCCAATCACGTCTCCCTCAGCGAGTCCGCGCAGAACGACACGAGCGTGTGGAACCCCTCGACCTGGACGCCCGCGTGGTCCACGCCCGTGATCAGCGCCGACACCTACGACCACCTGCTCGAGGAGTACCAGGAGGCACTGCACGCCGTCTGACAGGCCACGCCACCCCGGTTCCTCCTCACCTGCAAGGACGGCAAATGCTATGAGCCTGACCATCGGGTCGCGCACCGCGCAGTCCCGCACCACGCATGTATCCCGCGGCCCGAAGAACCGGGTTCGAAGCGTCCTGTCCTGGTTCGGCGACCCGCGGCACATCCTGCTGGCCGTCGTCGCGGTCGTGGTGGCCTACCTGGCCGTCGTACCCGCGCTGACCATGGCGGTCGCGAGCCTGCAGTCGTCCTTCCTGTCCACCGGGCCGGTCGAATGGACCCTGCGTAACTACAGCGAGACCCTCGGCAGCGCCTCCTTCTGGAGGCTCGTGGGCAACTCCTTCGCCTACGCCGGCGCCACCGCCGTGCTGTGCACCGTGCTGGGGTTCGGCCTGGCCTATCTCGTGGCCCGCACCAACACACCGGCGAAGTTCTTCGCGCAGATCGCGGCCATGATCCCGCTGATCATCCCGGGCATCCTGAACACCGTCGCCTGGGCGCTGCTGTTCGCCCCGCAGACCGGGGCCCTCAACGTGTTGCTGCGTGCCGTGCACCTGCCCGCGTTCGACATCTACTCGCTCGCCGGCATGGTCCTCGTGCAGTCGATGCACGTGACGCCGGTCGCGTTCCTGATGGGTGCCGCCGCGTTCTCCAACATGGACTCGTCGCTCGAGGAGGCCGCACAGGCGTCGGGGGCCCCTCCGCTGCGGGTCTTCCGCATGATCACACTGCGGATGATCCGGCCGGCGATCCTGTCGGCCGCGCTGCTGATGTTCGTTCAGACGATCTCCACGTTCGAGGTGCCGCAGCTCATCGGCGTACCCGGGCACACGTTCGTCTTCGTCAGCCGGATCTACTCCGCCCTGCAGACCTTCCCCACCGACTACGGCACCGTGGGCGTCACCGGGATCTTCATCCTCGCCGTGTCCAGCGGCGGCCTGTGGCTCTCCCGGCGCCTGTCCGGTTCGGGCGCCGCCGCGCAGACCATCACCGGCAAGGGCTTCCGGCCCACCGTCACCGACCTGGGCCGCTGGCGGTGGCTGGGCCTCGCGGTGTTCGTCGTGTTCTTCGTGGTCGCGGTGGCACTGCCGCTGCTGATGCTGGTGTGGTCCTCGCTCCTGCCCGGCTACGAGCCGCCGTCGATCTCGGCCCTGCACCACCTGACGCTCGCCGACTACCAGCAGGTGCTGCACACCCCGGCGCTGACGTCCTCGGTGCGCAACAGCCTCATCACGGCCGTGCTGGCCGGGTTGATCGTCACCGTGCTGAGCGCCCTGGTCGCCTACATCACCGTCAAGACCCGGGCCCGCGGCCGAGGACTGCTCGACGGGCTGGCCACCGTGCCGCTGGCCGTGCCGAGCGTGGTGATGGGCGTGGGCATCCTGTACTGGTACCTGACGGCGCCGCTGCCGTTCCATCTCTACGGCACGCTGACGATCCTCGTGATCGCGTTCGTGACCATCGGCCTGCCCTACGGCATGCGCTACATCGTGCCGGGCATGGCGCAGATCAAGGACGAACTGGAGGAGGCGGCCGCCGCCAGCGGAGCGTCCTGGCTGCGCACCTTCCGCCAGATCTACGTGCCGCTGCTGGCCCCGTCGCTGCTGGCGGCGTTCCTCTACACGGTGATCGTCGCGTTCCGCGAGATCTCCGCGGCGATCTTCCTCTACACGCAGGACACCCAGGTGGTGTCGGTGACGATCTACCAGGAGTGGTCCAACGGCAGCTATCCCATCGTGGCTGCACTGGGCGTCTGCATCGTCGTCTTCCTCGCCCTGATCGTCGTCCTGGTCCGCCTTCTCGGCAGGAGAACCGGGCTCAACCGGCAGTCGAGCTGAGCACGCAAAGGAGCGTCCCGTGATCGAGATCCGTGGACTGGTCAAACGTTTCGAGGGGCGGGCGGTCACCCGCAACGCGGTCGACGGCGTCGACCTGGAGGTGCCGGACGGCAAGCTGGTGACCCTGCTGGGGCCGAGCGGCTGCGGCAAGACCACCACACTCCGGCTGATCGCCGGCCTGGAGCGCCCGGACGCCGGAGAGATCCGGATCGGCGGGCGGGTGGTGTGCGCCCCCGCGGAGGGCGTGTTCGTCGGGGTGCACCAGCGCCCGATCGGCGTGGTCTTCCAGTCGTACGCGATCTGGCCCCACATGACGGCCGTGCAGAACGTCATGTTCCCGCTGCGCTCGGGCCAGAAGCGCCTGCCCAAGGCGGAGGCACGCGAGCGCGCGATGGCGGCCCTGGAGATGGTCGGCCTCGCCGACCTCGCCGACCGTCCCGCGCCTGCGCTCTCCGGCGGCCAGCAGCAACGCATCTCGCTCGCCCGAGCACTCACCCGCGAGCCCGAGGTGCTGCTGCTCGACGAGCCGCTGAGCAACCTCGACGCCGGCCTGCGCGACCGCGTCCGCGACGAGATCCGCGCCGTGCAGCAGCGCCTGGGCATCACCACCGTGTTCGTCACCCACGACCAGGACGAGGCGCTCGCCGTCTCCGACGAGGTCGTCGTCATGGACAAGGGCCGGATCGTCGAACGCGGCCCCGCCCAGGAGATCTACGCCTGGCCGCGCGAGGAGTTCACCGCCCGGTTCATGGGCATCTCCAACAGCCTGCCCGGCACGGTGATCTCCCGGACGGACGACCGCGCCGAGATCGAGCTCGGCCACGGCCGTCTGATCTGCCTGGCGGCCGGCCAGTTCCCACCCGGCACGGAGGTAAACGTCTTCGTCCGCCCGGAGTGCCTGGTGCTGTCCCGCAAGAACTCCGCCGGCCAGGGCTGGAAGGGAACGGTGGAGTTCAGCATCTACCGCGGCGACTGCTGGGACTACCACGTCCGCGTCGGGGACACCGTGCTCCGTTCCCGGATGTACCGGGAGAAGAAGGGCCTCGGCCACGGCGAACCGGTCTGGGTGGTGCCGGAACAGGAATCAGCGATAGCGATCCCGGCGACGGCCTGACCACACGGCACACACCTTCCGGTCCCGGCACAGACGGCCGGCGCTGTGTGCGGCAGCGGGAAGGTGTGTGCCGTATTCGTCAGCCCAGGTCAGCCCAGGTGCAGGGGGAGGCGGGCCAGGCGGCGCATCCCCGGTGCCTGCAGCCAGTCGTGTTCCGACGAGGTCAGCGCCAGGTTCGGGAACCTCTTGACGATGGCACGCAGCGCCACCTCACCCTCCTGCCGCGCGAGGGCGGCGCCGAGGCAGTAGTGGAAGCCGTGCCCGAAACCGACGTGACCCTCGCCCCGCCCGGCCGGACGACGGGTGACGTCGAGCCGTTCGGGGTCGGTGTACTCGCGCGGGTCGTGGTTGGCGGACACGAGAACCGCCTGTATCGGGTCGCCCGCCCGGATCGCCACCCCGCCCATCTCGAGGTCCTGTGTGGCGTAGCGGATCCGCGTGACCTGCACCGGGCTGCACCAGCGCATCAGCTCGTGCACCGCACCCGGCCACAGCGCCGGGTCCGAGCGGAGCAGGGCGAGCTGGTCGGGGTGCTCGAGCAGAGCCACCAAGCCGTTGCCGAGCAGGTGTGCCGTGGTCTCGTGGCCTGCCATCACGAGCGTGAGCACCATGGTCACGAGCTCGTCCTCGCTGAGCCGGTCGCCCTCCTCGTCGCGCACATGGACGAGGGCGGCGAGCAGGTCGTCGGCAGGCTCGGCCCGGCGGCGCGCGATCAGGTCCTGCACGTGGGTGACCATGTCCCGCACGGCGACACCCACGACGTCGGGCTTCATCGTGGTGATCGCCGCACCCCACTCCCGCCAGGACGGCCGGTCGGCCTCCGGCACGCCCACCAGCTCGCAGATCACGGTGATCGGCAGCGGGTAGGCGAAGTCCGCCATGAAGTCCACCGGTTCCACGAACTTGTCCAGCAGCCGCGCGGTGATCTCCTCGACGCGCGGGCGCAGGTCGTTCACGCGCCGCACGGTGAACGCGCGCGACACCAGCTTGCGCAGGCGCGTGTGCCGCTCGCCGTCGGAGTCGAGGATGGTGTCCTTGAGGAAGCGGGCGTACTCCGGCGGGATACCCACCATCTCGAACATCTTGTCGCGAACGCTGTCGACCTCGACGCCTTGCACGGACGCCGCGTTGTTGACGAAGCGGGGGTCGCCCAGCACCGTCCGCACGTCCTCCTGGCGCGTGACGTACCAGGCGGGGCTGCCGTCCGGGGTGCGTCCCCGCAGCACCGGCGCCTCTTCCCGCAACCGGTTGTAGCCGCCGTACGGATCCGCGATCAGTGCTGGATCCATGATGTTCGGCTCGACAGATGCGGTCATCGTTGACTCCCTTTCCCGGCGCCGCCCCGCCCCGGGTTCACCGGATGCGGCGGCGCACCTCGTGATCGATGTCCGTGATGAGTGATCGATAGAGCGCGGCGATGACGGGTGCCACCTTCGCCAGCGCGGCGGGGGCCGGATCCGGCACCTGGATCGCGGTGGCGATCGCGTGCTCGAGAAGGTCGGCGCGGGTCTCGACGTCGAGATCGGGAGTACCCCCCGGCATCCCGCCCACGAAGAAGAACCCGGTCCCGATCGCCGAGAACGTGTAGAGCAGCGCCTCCGGACTGAGATCGGACCGCAGGCACCCGGCAGCGCTGAGCAACCGCAGGTGCTCGGTGAGCACCTCCCGGCGGCGTCCGACGAGTGCACCGAGGGTGTCCGCCGCCTCGTGCGCCAGCCGGCCGAGCACCTCGGCGTCGCCCATGTACAGCACGCGGGCGATCGCGTCGTTGCTCAGCACCAGGTAGAGACCGCGAAGCAACCGGGAGAGCAGCACCTCGTCCGGGACGGCCTCCATCCGGTCGGCCATCGCCGCGACGATCTGGCGTTGCGCACGCAGCAGCACCGTGAGGAACAGCGCCTCCTTGTTGTGGAAATGCAGGTAGACCGTGCCCTTGCCGATCCCGGCGTGCCGCGCGACCTCGTCGATCGTGACCCGTTGGTATCCCCACCGCACCAACAGGTCGGCCGCCGTGTCGAGCACCCGCTCCATGCGGGGGCTCGCGAAATCCGGATCGGCCACCCTCACCTCCTGCTTCGTGACGCTGTGACCGTCTGACGATGTGACCAGATCTGCCGATCTGGTCATGTGGTCACGCTACGCCCGGCTCGAATCGGCGGCAATCCCGTTTCGCGAAAATTGTCACGTCCCTGACGCGACGGACGGTCCGGACTACGGTTGGCACATGGCCGACTACGAGCACCTGCTGGTCAAGCAGGACGGGGACACGGTCCGGATCACGATGAACCGGCCGGAGCGGCGCAACACCCTGACCGAGGCGCATCTGCGGGAGCTACTCCACGCGTTCGAGACCACCGCCGGCTCCGACGCCACGGGCATCGTGCTCGGGGCCGAGGGCAAGGCCTTCTCGGCAGGCCACGACTTCGGCGACGTCGCCGCGCGCGACCTGGCAGGCGTCCGCGATCTCCTCCAGCTGTGCACGAAGGTCATGCGCACGATCGAGTCGGTGCCGCAGGTCGTCATCGCGCGGGTGCAGGCGATCGCGACCGCTGCAGGCTGCCAGCTCGTGGCGTCCTGCGACCTCGCCGTGGCGGCGGAGTCAGCGGCGTTCGCCCTTCCCGGCGGCAAGGGCGGCTGGTTCTGCCACACACCTGCCGTGCCGGTCGCCCGCAGCGTCGGGCGCAAGCGCCTGATGGAGATGGCCCTCACCGGCGACCCCATCGACGCCGCCACCGCTGCCGAGTGGGGGCTCGTGAACTACGCGGTGCCCGACGCCGAGCTCGACACGCGCGTGGACGACCTGCTCGCGCGGGCCACCCGGGGCAGCCGCTTCGGCAAGGGCGTGGGCAAGCAGACCCTCTACGCCCAGCTCGACCGGCCCGAGGCCGACGCCTACGCGATCGCCGTGGAAGTCATGGCGGCGCTGTCGCAGAGCCCGGGTGCACGGGAGGGCATGGCGTCGTTCCTGGAGAAGCGCGCGCCCGTCTGGACGGACTGACCTACCGGCCGCCGAGCGCGCACGTCGTCACGTGCGCGGCTGATCCACTGCGCGTTGATCATGCGCCCGGCGGCCGTTCACGAGCCGGCGCAGCAGCGCGTCCACCGGACCGGGACGGCCGGTGCGGTCCATCCACGCCGCCACGGCGAGGGCCACGAGCCAGACGGCGGCGGCAACCGCAAGCGCCCCGATGCTGTCGACCCGGTCCCCCACAGCCAGCAGGTCGTGGTGCAGCACCACGGCGACGAGCACCGAGTTGAGCAGGTAGAAGGTCAGCGACCGCTGACCCACCGCGGAGACGGCCTGCGTGATCGGGCCCCGCCGTGCGTCGAGGCGGAGGGCGAGCAGGCCGAACGCCGCCGCATAGCCCGCCCCGCCGAGCACACCGGTGAGCACTTGCAGCGCGAGCAGGGCGCCGGTGGACACGATGTCGGGACGGACGGCGTCGATCGCGATCAGCGCCGCGGGCAGCGCGCCGAGCATCGAGATGGCGATCCCGCCGACGGCGATGCGGATCAGGAGCGGGCGATGGCGGGACGGGTCGTCGAGCAACCCGCTGCGACCGGCCCGGAAGCCCAGCACCACGAGCAGGAGCAGCGGGTAGGCCACGGCGATGAAGATCGGAGTGAACGGGGCGCCGGCCAGCCGCATCGACCAGTCAGCCACCGTCTTGTACCCCGGCACCGCGTACCCCGCGACGTCGGGCGCCGCCGCCAGGGAGACCATCGCCGCCGTCACGGTGACGGCGTAGCAGGGCACGAGCACCGCGATGGTGCGCGCGAGAGCGCGGTCGGACCGGAACAGCAGCCACCCGAGCACGAGCCCGGCCAGCCCGTACGAGGCGAGGATCTCGCCGGGGAACACCAGGAACGCGTGCACCGAGCCGAAGGCGACGAGCAGCAGGCTGCGGCGGCGCAACAGCCTGCGGATCTCGGAATCCGCCGCACCGGCTCGGCGCCGCCGGGCCACCATCCAGGCCAGCCCGTAGCCGTACAGGACCGCGAACATCGGAAACGCCCGGTTGTCCAGCACGAGCACCACGACGAACCGCGCCACGGTGTCGGCGACCGAGGTGCCCTCCGGAAGCCGGCCCCCGAACGCGACCCCCGCGTAGACCCCGGCGTAGGCCATCGCGATCAGCAGGAGCATCACCCCGCGCGCCAAGTCGGGAGCGAGCTTGCGTTCCGACTGCGGGGTGCCCCCGTACCCCGCGCTCGCGACCGGTCCCGACGTAGTCATCCCACTCTCTCTTTCCCCCGCGGGGCGGGCTCCTTCTTCTGCGGTGCCGGCTTCTCCCCCTTGGCCGCGGCAGCGGCCGCGAGCGCCGAGCTCTCCGCCTGGCCGGACAGGTAGTCGAGGAGCCCGCCGCCGCGTCCCTTGGTTGCGGCAGTGCCCGGATAACGCAGCCGGGCGAAGGTCTCGGGCAGGTGGGTCTCCAGGCGCCGGGCCGCCATGGCACCGCCCAACCAGGCCACCACCAGGCCGTTCACGACCGCCACGGCAAGGGTCGTGAGGACGAGCCACGCCGGCCGGTCCGGACCGCCGACGGCCAGCGGTACGGCCACCGCGACCGTCGGCCCGACGAGCGTCAGGATCGCCCAGAGCGCCACGTTGATGGAGAAGTTGTTCTCACCGGCATCGGTGGCGTTGACGCGCCGGTGCGGGTCGACGCCGGGCGTCACGCCGATCACGGACATCACGACGGCGATACCGCTGCCGACGCCCAGCGTCGCCACGATGCCGGCGAGGACCGGCACCGCGAAGTCCCACGCCCCGGTCAGGAGCATCATCAGCAACGAAAGGCCGAACGCGGGCGCGCCCAGTGCCACGACCAACCCGATCTGCCGGCCGCGGATGTCCGCTCGCACCGCCCGGGGACTCTGCGCCACGACGAGCTGCCACAACGCGGTTCCGTCCTGGCCGAACAGGTTCGCCCCGCTGAGCCCCACCATCAGCGCGACGGCGATACCGGCCAGACCTGCGAGCTGCGGGATCCCCGCGATCACGCCGTAGATCGCGACGAAGATCCCGAACCAGATCGACGAGCGGACCTCCAGGCTGCGCCACGGATCCCGCCACCAGGTGCGCAGCTCCTTGCCCACCACGGCACCGAGCGGGGTGACGGGAAGCACCCGGCCGCCGGTGAGTACCCGGCTCCCCCACGGCCGCCCCCTGCGCCGGACGGTGCGGTTGCCCACGTACGGCGTCAGCAGCGCGACGGCCGCAGCCACCACCAGCGCCGTCACCAGCGCGAGCGCACCGATCAGCCCCGCAGCCGACGCGTAGTCCCCGGAGGCCGCGGCGTCGACCGCGAGCAGGGGCCAGCTGCTGGGGAACAGGTTCAGCACCCCCGAAACCCCCAACCAGCCGAACCCCTCGCGTAGGAACACCGGCACCGCGCTGATCACGGGCGAGACGATCAGCCACCCGACGAACATCGACGACAGCATCAGCCCGTACTGGATCGCCGCGATCTCGACGCCCATGCGGGTGCGCATCGCCGCGCCGAGCAGCGCGTACACCGTCCGGGAGAGCGCCACCACGAACACGAGCAGCAGCGCGCTCCCCACCACGGCGGTCACGACGGCCACGGCGATCGACGCGGCCGCAGGCCAGGCCGCCACGACCGCGTACACGACCAGCGCGAGGATCGCCACGCCCGTCACGGCGGCGCCGACGCCGACGAACACCGACGCGAGCAACCCCAGCCCGAGCCACTGCCGAGGAAGCGGCAGGAGCGTGAAGTACTCGGGCCGCAGAACGGCCGCCCCCGAGGTCAGGATCGGTCCGATCAGCCAGCCGACCAGCCATGCGGCCAGCGCGAACAGCAGGACGTCCGACCGGGCCGCGGGGGCCGCGACCAGCACGGCCAGCCAGGTGGCAATCGCGGCGGCCACGCCCAGGACGAGGCCGAGCACCCGTTTCCAGCTGAGCGAGTGCCGCTGGATCGTGAGCTTGAGCCGGATCAGCTCGCCAACCACGCCAGCTCCCCCTCCCCGATCTCGCGCTCCCCGACCAGCCGGACGAAGGTGTCCTCCAGCGTCGAGGTCCCCCGAACCTCCGCGAGCGTTCCGGCGGCCAGCACCCGCCCTGCCGCGATGATGGCCACGCGGTCGCAGAGGTCCTCCACCAGCGACATCACGTGCGACGAGATCACCACCGACCCCCCGGCGGCGACGAAACGGCGCAGGATGCCCCGCAGCACGCGGGCCGAGACCGGGTCGACCGCCTCGAACGGCTCGTCGAGCACCAGCACCTTCGGCGCGTGCAGCAGGGCGGTCGCCAGCCCGATCTTCTTGCGCATGCCGGTCGAGTACTCGATGACCAGCACCCCCCGGTCCTCGGCCTCGTCGAGCTCGAGGATGCGCATCAGCTCCGCCGCCCTGGCCCGCACCACGTCGGCGGACATGCCACGCAGCAACCCCCAGTAGGTGAGCAGCTCGCCGCCGGTGAGCCGCTCGGGCAGCGCGAGGCCGTCGGGCAGCACGCCGAGGAGCGCCTTCGCCCGTGTCGGATCCGTCCAGACGTCGATGCCGTGGACGGCGGCCGTGCCGGAGTCCGGGCGCAGCAGGCCGACGGTCATGGCGAGCGAGGTGGTCTTGCCCGCACCGTTCGGCCCGACGAGCCCGGTCAGCGAGCCGACCGGCACCGACAGGCTCACGTGATCGGCAGCCGGCTTCCCGGAGAAGACCTTGGTGAGTCCCTCCATCTGGAGGGCAATCGGGGAGTCGATCGGCATGGGCGCAACGCTGCCCGTCCGCCGCGTCGCGATCTGCGGCCGACCGGCCAGTGCCGCTGACCGATCGACCACGATTCGGCCAGAAAATCACCCTCTATCGGACATACGTCTCTTCCGTACAGTTCGTCTCATGGTCGACACCGCCCGGCTACCCGCGCCCCCGGTCGACCGCTGGATGCTGCCCGGCGAGCTGGCCCGGGCGGCCGACCCGGATCACCGCCCCAGCGGCGGCTCGGCCAGGCGCACGCCCCGCGACTGGGGTGTCGATCTCGTGATGTTCCTGGTGGCCGTGCTCGTCGGCGCCTCCGAGCACACGCTCGTGATGTTGCCCGACATGTTCGGCCTGCCCACCTGGCTCCGGATCGTCGATCCGCTCCTCGGTGCCGTGGCGTGCCTCGCGCTGTGGTGGCGGCGGCGGTTCCCGGTGGCCACCGGGATCCTGGCCGCCGTCGCCGCGTCGATGTCCAACACGGCCACCGGCGCCGTGTTCCTGCTGTTGTTCTCCCTCGCGCTGCACCGGGGCTGGAAGTACGCGGTTCCGATCAGCTTCGGCATGGTGCTGCTCGGCCTGCCGTACATGGCGACGTACTTCCCGCCCGTGTTCGGCCCGCCCGCGCCGTGGATCATCGTGATCCTTCTCGGCACCGCCCTCGTGGTCACCGCGGGGCTCGGCGTCCGCGCCCGGCGCCAGCTCGTGCTGGCCCTGCGACTGCGCGCCGACGCCGAGCGGCGCGAGCACGCGAGGCAGTTGGAGGAGAGCCGCCACGCCGAGCGGCAACGGATCGCCAGGGAGATGCACGACGTGCTCGCGCACCGGATCTCCCTGCTGTCGGTGCACGCGGGCGCCCTCGAGTACCGCACGGCCATGGCGGAGAGCGGCACGGCGCCCCCGCCGACGGCCGCCGAGGTGCACAGCGCGGTGAGCGTGGTGCGGTCCAACGCGAACCAGGCGCTCGAGGAGCTCCGCGAGGTGCTCCACCTGCTGCGTCACGAAGACGCGACGGCCGACGTCGAACGGGAGGAGATCCGGGCTGCCCCCCAACCCACGACGGACCGCCTTCCCGCGCTGGTGGACGAGGCGCGGCGCAGCGGCCAGCAGGTACACGCGGACCTCGCCGACCATCTCACCGCGCTGCGCCCCCAGCTCCAGCGCACCGTCTACCGCATGGTGCAGGAAGGCCTCACGAACGCCCGCAAACACGCACCCGGCGCGGCGGTCGACGTGCTGGTCAGGGGCGAACCGGGCGGCGAGGTCGTGGTGGAGGTGGGCAACCCTGTGCCGGTGGGGGTCACCACGAGCGAGATCCCGGGAGCGGGATCAGGGCTGACCGGGCTCGCCGAACGGGTCGCTCTGCACGGCGGGGAGCTCACCCGCGAGATCACCGACGGCCGGTTCCGGCTGCGCGCGAGCTTGCCGTGGCCGCAGTGAGCAGAGACGCAGTGACCGGAGACCCAGTGACCACAGACCCAGTAACCGGACACGCGGCGATTCGCGTGCTCATCGTCGACGACGACCCCCTCGTCCGCAGCGGGCTCACGATGATGCTGGGCGGCGCGGGCGACATCCAGGTGGTGGGCGGGTCCGCGGACGGCGCGGACGTGGTCGACGCCGTGGACCGGCTCGCCCCGCACGTCGTGCTGATGGACGTGCGCATGCCGGTGCTCGACGGCATCGCCGCCACCACGGCCCTCGGCCGCCGGACAGGCCCCGGACTCGACGGTCCCGCCGTGGTGATGCTGACGACGTTCGACGCGGACGAGACCGTGCTCGCCGCACTGCGCGCAGGCGCCGCCGGATTCCTGCTGAAGCACACACCGCCCGCCCAGATCGTCGACGCCGTACGCCGCGCGGCCGCGGGCGACCCCGTGCTCTCGCCCAGCGTCACCCGCAGCGTGATCGCGATGGCCGCGGCCCGACGCGGCCCGGACACGCACGGCGACTCCGACGCCGTCGCTCGCATGAACGTCCTGACCGACCGCGAGCGCGAGGTCGCCCACGCAGTGTCCGAGGGGCTGAGCAACGCCGAGATCGCCGAACGCCTGCACCTGTCGACGTCGAGCATCAAGGCGACGATCTCCAGCGCCCTGACCAGGCTCGACCTGACCAACCGCATCCAGCTCGCGATCCTCGCCCACGAATCCCGCCGCGGCTGACCTCACCCGGGGGTCGGCACGCGCCCGCTTGATGCACGTGATGCAGTAAACTTCGCATCATGCGCACCACCGTCTCGATCTCGGACGAACTCCTGATCGCCGCGAAGCGACTGGCGCAGGAGCGGGGTCAGACACTGGGCGAGGTCATCGATGCGGCGCTGCGCCGGGAGCTCGCGATCCCTGCTCAGCGCGGGAAGCGGCCGGTCGTGCCGGTCTTCGACGGCGGGAGTGGTCCGCGGCCGGGCATCGACCTCACGTCCAACCGGGCGCTGCACGAGGCGCTCGACGACGGCACCGCCCTCGACGAGCTGCGCTGACGGTGTTGCTGCTCGACGTCAACGTCGTCCTCGCCGCCCATCGGGCCGACCATCCGCACCACGTCCGCGTTCGCGCATGGTTCGACGACCTACTCGCAGACGACGAGCCGTTCACCGTGCCCGACACGGTCTGGGCGTCCTTCCTCAGGCTCGCCACGAACCGCCGGATCTTCACCGTGCCGAGCCCACTCACGGCCGCGTTCGACTTCATCGATGCAACCTGCGCCCAGCCGCACCATCTGCGAACCGGGCCCGGACCACGTCATCTGACGCTGTTACGTGAGGTGTGCGACGAGGCAGACGCTCGCGGCGACCTCGTACCGGACGCGGTCCTGGCCGCCATCGCAATCGAGAACGGGTGCGCCGTGGCCACCCTGGACCGGGACTTCGCACGCTTCCCCTCGGTCCGACACACACTCCTACCGGGCTGACCCCTCAAGCCCGACGGACGAGCGGCCCATCCGTTGCTCCCGGACGGGCGTGCCGCTCGGTGCACGGGGCGGCCCACCCCAGCGGCCCACCTGCCCGCCGGTCCCGGCTGGTCAAGCCGCTGAGGTCAACCGTCCTGGCCCGCCGCCGCGGTGAGACGATCGGCATCGGTGAGCAACCAGCCGGCGACGCGGTCCGCGAGCATCATCGTCGTGATGTTCGGGGGAGCGCTCGGAGCGAGCGGCATGATCGAGGCATCGGCGACGACGAGTCCGTCGATGCCGTGCACGCGGCCGTGGCTGTCGACGACACCCTTTCCCACGGGTCCCATGGCCACCGTGGAGGTGGGGTGGTGGTAGACGTCCAGCTGCTCGAGCACCGTGTGCTCGAGCAGGGCGTCCGTGACCTCCGGGCCTGGTGTGAGTTCACGGTCGACCACACGGGCGAATGCCGGTGTGGTGCCGATGCGGCGGGCCAGGCGGACACCCTCGAGCATCCGGTCCATGTCGTGAGGCGTCCCCAGCAGGTTGTACGCGATGACGGGTGCACCTTGCGGGTTCTGCCGGTCGAGGCGGACACGGCCACGGGATTCGGGCTGGGTCACCGACACGGCCAAGACCATCGCTCCGCCCGTGGGACTCGCTGACGGATCGAACAGGTGGGTCGCCGAGATGTGAACGTCGAGGTCGCCCGGAAGCGCGCTCGACGACGCGGTCCAGAGGATCGCACCCGACGCGGGATGCATCGAGTTGGCATCCGGTGTCAGGGCGTAGATGTTGTAGTAGAAGGGATGCTCCTGCAGGCCGTCACCGACCGGCAGGTCGGCAAGCACGTCGATGCCGAGGTCCTGGAGGTGTTCGACGGGGCCGATGCCGGATCGCATCAGGATTGCGGGGCTGCCGTAGGTACCCGCCGCCAGCACGATCGTCTCCGCCCGGTACTCCGTGCCGTCGGCGGCGACGACGCCTACGGCTCGCCGGTCTTCCAGGAGCACACGGACGATCTCCGTGTCGTCGACGATCTGAAGCCCGGCCCTGCTCCGGACGCCGTCGTCGAGGAAGGCGATGCCGGTGTTGATCCGCCGACCGGAGATCACGTTCAGCGGGTACGGTGCGACGCCGTCCTGTTCGGCACCGTTGAAGTCCTCCACCCGGCGGTAGCCGAGTTCGGCCGCACCGTCGATGAACGCCAGCTGCGAGGGGGTGAGCTCCTCAGGCCTGCGGGTGCGGATCGGGAGAGCACCGCTGCGACCGCGGAGCTCGTCAGTTCCGTCGGCCGTGTTCTCGATCGAGCGGTACGCCGGGAGTACCTCGTCCCACGTCCAGTCCTCGAGACCGGCTGCCGTCCACTTGGCGAAGTCGGCCGGACGGCTGCGGATCGCCACGGCAGCGTTCACCGTGGAGGAGCCCCCGAGCGACTTGGCCCGGATCGCGTGGATGCGCCTACCGAGCTGACCGGTGTCGGCGACGTACCCCCAGTCGTGGCCGTTCGGGCCGACGATGTCGGCGTTGGCGAGTTCGGCGGGGTAGAGGTTGGGGCGGTAGGCGTGCCCGGCCTCGATGAGAGTCACCGACTGGCCCCGGGCGCTCAGCCGGTTTGCGAGCACAGCACCGGCGGACCCACCGCCGACGATCAAGTAGTCGGAACTCGTGCTCATCTCCCGGATCCCTCCGTGAGGACGTGGTCGGCATCGAGCGGCATCCCAATGTCGCCTCGCGTGAGCCTGGCACAGCCGGGGAGAGACATCCGGATTGGTTCCTTTCACTCTGAGCAATGCGGTACTTCGCCGCAGCTGACTGGGCCAACCGGCCGTTCAGCCGTCCGAAGACACCGAGCTGCAATTCATGATTCAGGCACGCGCTGCCGGACGAAGTGCCCGATGCGGTCGATGGATGCTGCCGCCTCAGGGAGGAATGACGCGAAGTGCTGCCAGATGTGCGGTGCGCCCTCGGTGACAACCAGTTCCGAAGCCACTCCCGCGGCCAGCGCACGCGCGTGGAACTGCACCGCGTCGTCGATCATGACCTCTTCGGTACCGACCTCGAGGTGGATCGGCGGGAGTCCCGTCAGGTCACCGAACAGCGGTGACGCGAGCGGGTCGCGCGGGTCGTGACCACCGAGGTAGTACGCCGCGAACGTGAGCAGGGCTTCCCGGCTGACGAACGGGTCGCGGTCGGCGCGTTCGGTGAACGACGGCGCGGACACCGTCAGGTCGGTCCACGGTGACACCGGCACCACGGCCGCGGGCAGCGGGAGGCCCAGCTCCTTCAACCGCAACAGCAGCGCCAACGACAAGCCACCGCCGGCTGAGTCGCCACCCACGGCGACGCGTCCCGCCGGCACGTCGGTGAGAACGGCCCGGTAGGCCGCCACTGCGGCGTCGAGCGCCGACGGGAAGCGGTTCTCGGGCGCCAGCGGGTAGTCCGGCAGGTGCACCACGCCGCGGATTGCGGAGGCCAGCCGGGCACCCATCTCCCGGTGGTTGTACGCCCCGCCTTCGGTGTAGCCGCCGCCGTGGAAGTACAGCAGCAACCGGTCGGCCGTCGACTCCGGCGCGGTCACCGTCAGCCCTGGGAAGCCCGGGGCTGCGGTGACCACGGCGTGTGCGGGGACGGGGAACTGCTCGCTCCAGCGGCGATATGCGTCGCGGTGGCGCACGTGCTCCGGCCGATCGTCGACGGGCATGTGGTCGCCCATCGTGGCCAGCAGGTGGTACGCCTTGGTGAGCTCGGGACTGAGGACGCTCATGAGCCTTCCCTTGGTCAGCAGCACCGGCTCGGCCAAGTGCGTTCGGCCTCGCCCGGCGAGATCCGCAGCCTCAGACGTACTCGTTTCGAACGGGTCCCGAAATAACCCCTGAGAGGCATTCGAGGTTGCTCGTGCCGCGACGATCACCGGTCACCGAGTGGTCGGAAATGGGCGCTCTGTCCCGCACCCCGACATCAGTCCCGGCCCAGCACCGCCTTCAGGAACTCCTTCGTGCGCGGTTGCCCGGGGTCGGTGAACAGCTGCGCGGGTGGCGCGTCCTCGATCACCTTTCCGCCGTCGAACATCATCACGCGGTGGGAGAAGTCGCGCGCGAATCCCATCTCGTGCGTGACGCAGAGGATGGTGATGTCGGTGGTGGTGCCGATGTCGCGCAGCAGGGCGAGCACGCCGGCGACCAGCTCGGGGTCCAGCGCCGAGGTCACCTCGTCCAGCAGCAGGACGTCCGGCCGCATCGCGAGCGCCCGCGCGATGGCCACCCGCTGCTGCTGCCCTCCGGATAGCCGCGACGGGTGCTCGTCGATCTTCTCCCGGAGACCGACGAGGTCGAGCAGCTCCCCGGCACGCTCGTTCGCCTCGTCCTTGGACAAGCCCAGCACGCGGGTGGGCGCCTCGATGAGGTTGCCGCGCACCGTCATGTTCGGGAAGAGGTTGAACTGCTGGAACACCATGCCGATGTGCTTGCGCACCTCCCGGCTGTGCTTCTCGTCGGCGGGAACGAGCTTGCCGCCCTTCTCCATGTGCGAGAGGTAGCGCCCTCCGACGGTGATCGTTCCGTCGTTCACCGACTCCAGGCTCATGAGCAGCCGCAGGATCGTCGTCTTGCCCGAACCCGAGGGGCCGATCAGCGTGACGTGCTCGCCGGGGGCGACCGTGAAGCTCAGATCGGAGAGCACCACGTTGTCTCCGAACCGCTTCTCCACGCGGTCGAAGACGATCATCGGCTCAGATGGTTCCGACACGGCGTTCCAATCTCCGTACCAGCAGGGAGGCAGGGTAGCTCAGCAGCAGGAAGAGCAGCCCCGCGATCGTGTACGGCTCCACGTAGCGGAAGTAGGTGTCGCCCGCTTCCTGCGCCCGGCCGACGACGTCCAGCAGGCCGATCGCGGTGAGCAGCGGCACCTCCTTGAACATCGAGATGACGTAGTTGCCCAGAGCCGGCACGACCCGCGGGATCGCCTGCGGCAGCACCACACCCGTCCAGACCCGCGACCGAGGCAGGCTGAGGGCGGTGGCCGCCTCCCACTGCCCGCGCGGCACCGCGTCGATGCCGGCGCGGTAGACCTCCGACGTGTAGCAGGCGTAGTGCACGCCGAGAGCGATCACGCCGACGGTCAGCGCGCTCAGCACGATGCCGAACTGCGGCAGCACGAAGAACAGGAAGAAGATCTGCACGAGCAGCGGTGTGCTGCGTACGAACTCGACGAACCCGCGCACGGCCACAGCGAGGAGCCGTGGTCCGCGTTGCAGCACCGCGAGGAGCAGCCCCAGGATCATCGCGACGATCGAGCCGAGCACCGTCGCCAGCAGCGTGAGGCCCAGCCCTTCGAGCAACGAGGGCAGGATCGAGAAGGCGTAGTTCCAGTCCCAGACCTGCTGCGGCATCAGACCGCCCCCCTGACGGCCGTCCGCCTGGCCCGCTCCGAGGGACGCCGCCCGAGCCGGGCTGCGGCCTTGCGTTCCAGCAAGCGCATCACCGCGGTGATGATCAGCGACAACACGAGGTAGACGAGCAGCAGGAGCAGGAAAATCTCCAGCACCTGCGGGTTGAATCGCGGCACGAGGATCTGCGTGGCCTGCCGGGTGATCTCACTGATGAACACGAACGACAGCAGCGACGTGCTCTTGAGCAACTGGATGAAAAGGTTGTTGAACGGCGGGATCATCTCCACCACGGCCTGCGGCAGGATCACCCGGAACATTCGTTGTGCGGGGGAAAGACTGAGCGCGAGCGCACCCTCGTACTGCGCCCGGGGCACCGACTGGATCGCCCCGCGAACGATCTCGGCGCCGTACGCACCGTGATTGAGGCCGAGCACGAGCACGCCGCCCCAGATGGGCACGATCTCGAAACCGACGAGCACAGGGAGCGCGAAGAAGATCCAGAACAGCTGCACGACCTCGGAGGTGCCGCGCAGCCCTTCCACGTAGATCCGGCTGATCACCCGCACCCATCGCCTCGGCGAGAGGAGGGCGAGCCCGGCAGCGAAGGACAGCACGATCGTCAGGGCGATCCCGCCGACGGTGGCTATCACCGTCTCCGGCAGGCCCTGGGCGATGACGGAGAGAAAGGTTCCTACGTTGTCCACGCGGCTCAGGCCGCGCAGAGCTGCTGGGTGGTCAGCCCGGCAGGCGGGAGGTTGGCCTCGGAGAACCCGAACGGGGAGGCGATCTGCACCCAGCGCCCGCTCGTGTGCAGGTTCTGCAGCTCGGTGTTGAAGGCCTCCCGCAGGTCGTTGTCGGCCTGCCGGAACACGAACCCGCCCGCGGAGACGACCTCCTGGCCGTTCTCGCTGGGCTGGAAGCCCGGGGTGACCTCCACAGCAGCCTGCGGGTTCTTGCCGGCGAGCCACTTCAGCGAGATGTCGGTGAGCGCCGCAGCGTAGACCCGGCCCGCGGTGACGGCCTGCAGCAACGCGTTCTGGTCGTCGAAGGGACTGATGTTGGCGGCCGGGACGCCCGCGGACTCGGCGTACCCCTGCTCCACGGCAGCGCCGAGCACGGCGAGCTTCAGGTTCTTCTGTGCGATGTTCTGGAACGTCGTGACCTGCTCCGGGTTGCCTCGCGGCACGAGGAAGGCGGTGAGCGCCGTGTAGTCCGGGTTCGAGAAGGCGGCCTGCTGGCAGCGCTCGGGGGTGATGTTCATGCCGGCGCAGACCATGTCGTAGCGGCGGGCGTTGAGCGCCGGGATCAGCGAACCGAAGTCCACCTGCTCGGCCTCCACGGTGCCGATGCCGATCGCCTGCAACACCGCGCGGGCCACCTCGGGAGATTCGCCGGTGACCTGGCCGTCCGTGCCTGTGAAACCGTAGGGCTCCTCACCGGCGATACCGATGCGGATCGAGCCGCTGTTGCGCGCGTTCTCCAGCACGCTGCCGCCACCGGCGTTCGTACTGGTGCAGGCGGATAGTGCCGCTGTTCCGCCGAGCGCCACCGCACCTGCTGCGGCGGTGCGGCGGAAGAAATCGCGCCTGCTCCAGGGTCGCTGCGTCATGGTGGTTCCTTTCCGGATCGAGCGGGCCGGTCACCTCCATTGGCGTCCGGTCATCAACCGAACGTAGGTGACCACCCCCGAACGCACTGGGCACAGTGGCGCACTCATTCGACTCGTTACGGGAAAGCAATACGAACTCTTGGCGTCAGGGAACATCGATCCGAGCGAGCCGGACGTGCCCCTGTGCGCGAGGATCGGCCGCATGTTGCGCATCGCCGGGCTGCCCGTCTGGGTCGGCCCATCCGACATCGTCACCGGTGCCAGGGCGGTGATGGGGTGGACCGAGGAAGCCGTCGAGGTCGTCGCGTCACTGCCCGAGCGGGCGTCCGCCCTGCTCGACGACGCCGAGGCACTCATCGCCCGGATCGCCGCGGTGGCCGACCGGGTGGAGGGCATCGTCGACCGGGCGGACGTGCTGGTCGGCTCGGTCGACGAGGTGCTCGTCGACGTGCGCACGGCCGTCGCCAGGGTGGACACGGTGCTCACCCACGCCGATCACCTCGTCCGCCGGGTCGACCCGCTGCTCGTCGAGGTGCGCACCGCGGCGGGTGGCGCCGCCGAGCTCGTCACGCAGGCCGCAGGTGTCGCCGACGACGCGGCCGGGCTCGTCGCCCGGGCGAGCACGGTGGCCGACGACGCCGCGGAGCTCGTGGCGGGGGCGGGCGCCGTGGCCGACGGCGCGGGTGTGGTGATCGAGAAGGCCACCGCGGTGGCCGAGCGCGCCGGCACGGTCGTCGAGCAGGCGTCCGGCGCCGCGGACGGGGCAACGGAGCTGCTCGCCGTCTACCAGCCGATCGCGCAGCAGGTGGCGCCGCTCGCCCGGCGCTTCGTCGACGAGTTCTCCGAGGAGGAGGTGCACGCCGCGATCCGGCTGATCGACCAGCTCCCGCAGCTCACGGAGCACATGGAGAACGACATCCTGCCGATCCTCGCCACGCTCGACCGCGTCGGCCCGGACGTCCACGAGCTGCTCGAACAGCTCAAGGAGATGCGCCAGGCGATCCAAGGCATCCCCGGCCTCGCGTTCTTCCGGCGGCGCGGCGAACGCGAGGACGAGGAGAACGGCCGCTGACGCGCCTACGCGGGCACGTTCTCCGGGAAGTGGCAGGCCACCCGCTGGCCCGGCGTCAGCTCGACGAGCGGCGGCTCGGTGGTGCCGCAGATCTCCTGCGCCTTCCAGCAGCGGGTGTGGAACCGGCACGCCGGTGGCGGGTTCAGCGGACTGGGCACGTCGCCCTTGAGCAGGATCCGCTCACGCTTGTCCCGCCGCTGCGTCTCGGGCACCGGCACCGCTGAGAGCAGCGCGACGGTGTACGGGTGCATCGGGCGGGTGTAGACGGCGGCGCTCTCCCCGATCTCCACGATCTTGCCGAGGTACATCACGGCCACGCGGTCCGACACGTGCCGCACGACGGAGAGGTCGTGCGCGATGAAGACGTAGGTCAGGCCGAGCTCGTCCTGCAGGTCCTCCAGCAGGTTCACCACCTGCGCCTGGATCGACACGTCCAGGGCCGACACGGGCTCGTCGGCGACGATGAGGCTCGGTCGCAGCGCCAACGTCCTGGCGATGCCGATGCGCTGGCGCTGGCCGCCGGAGAACTCGTGGGGATAGCGGTTGTAGTGCTCGGGGCTCAGCCCGACCAGCGACAGCAGCTCCTGCACCGCCTTGCGGATACCGCCCGGCGGCTCCACGCCCTGGATACGGAACGGCGCCCCGACGATCGTGCCCACGGTGTGCCGCGGGTTCAGCGACGAGTACGGGTCCTGGAAGATCATCTGGATCTCCCGGCGCAGCGGCCGCATCGCCCCCTGCGGGAGGTGGCTGATGTCGCGCCCCTCGAAGACGATCGTGCCGCCGGTCGGCTCGATCAACCGGGTGAGCAGCCGCCCCGTCGTGGTCTTGCCGCAGCCCGACTCGCCGACCAGCGACAGCGTCTCGCCGCGGAACACCTCGAAATCCAGGCCGTCCACGGCCTGCACCGCGCCGACCTGGCGCTGCAGTAGGCCCCGGCGAACCGGGAAGTGCTTCTGCAACCCGGACACGCGCAGGAGCGCATCCCGTTCGGCCGGGATCGCCTCCGTGGCGTGCGCGGGCCCCGCGGCCGGTTCGGTGATCATCGGTTCGGTACCCGTCCGGTCGGTCGTCACAGCTTCGGCCTGATCTCGTCGTCGAAGATCTGCCGCCTGCGCTCGTCGGGCAGGTGGCAGGCCACCCGGTGTCCGTTCGTGCCCACCGCGCGCAGCTCCGGGCGCACGGTCGTGGCCAGCCCGCCGGTGAGCTCGTCATAGGCGCACCGGGGATGGAACGCGCAGCCGCTGGGCACGTTGATCAAGCTAGGCGGGCTGCCGGGGATCGGCATCAGCCGCTCGGTGCGCTCCCGGTCCCACCGGGGCAGCGAACCGAGGAGCCCCCACGTGTAGGGGTGCTGCGGTGTGGCGAAGACGTCGGCCGCCGCGCCGGTCTCGATCGCGCGCCCGCCGTACATCACCAGGATGTCGTCGGCCAGCTCGGCGACCACGCCCAGGTCGTGCGTAATGATGATCACCGCGGAGTTGAACTCGGCCTGCAGGTCGCGGATGAGGTCGAGGATCTGGGCCTGCACCGTGACGTCGAGCGCGGTGGTCGGCTCGTCGGCGATGAGCAGCTCCGGGTTGCAGGACAGCGCCATGGCGATCATCGCGCGCTGGCGCATCCCGCCGGAGAAGTGGTGCGGGTAGTCGTCGAAGCGCCGCGCCGCCTGCGGAATGCCGACCCGGTCCAGCAGCTCCACGGCTCGGGCCCGGGCGTCCCGCTTGCTCACGTCGTGGTGCAGCCGGTACGCCTCGACGATCTGCTGGCCGACGGAGTAGTAGGGATGCATCGCCGACAGCGGGTCCTGGAAGATCATCGCCATCGTCCGGCCGCGCAGCTTGCGCACCTGCTCCGGTCCGGCGGAGACGAGCTCCTGGCCGCCCAGCCAGATCTCGCCGGAGATCTTCGCGGCGCCTGCCTTGTGCAAGCCCATGATCGACAGGCTGGTCACGCTCTTGCCCGAACCGGACTCGCCGACGATGCCCAGCCGCTTGCCGCGCTCGATGCTGAACGACAACCCGTCCACGGCCTTGACCACGCCGTCGTCGGTGGGGAAGTGCACCCGCAGGTCGCGCACGTCGAGGAATGCACGCGCCCCGTCCGCGCTCTCCGGTGGCATCGGTGACAGTCCGTCTGCCAGCACGTTCTCGGTCACTCCGCCTCCGCGGGTATCGCTGCGTCGAGAGTCACGAGTACCGCACCCGTGGGTCGACGACGGCGTAGCACAGGTCCACCACCAGGTTGGCGAGGATGATGAAGATGCTCCCGATCATCACGACGCCGAGCACCTTGGGCAGGTCGTTGTTGACCACGGCGTCCACCGAGTACTTGCCGATCCCGGGCAGCGAGTAGGTGCTCTCGGTGAGGATCGCCCCGCCCAGGAGCAGCCCGAGGTCGAGCCCGAAGATCGTCAGGATCGGGGTGAGGGCCGACCGCAGGCCGTGCTTGACCACGACCGTCCGCTCCGGGAGGCCCTTCGCGCGGGCGGTGCGGATGAAGTCCTCGCCCATCGTGTCGAGCATCCCGGCCCTGGTCAGCCGCGCGTACCCGGCGGCGTAGAGGAACGCCAGCGTGATCCACGGCAGGAGCAGGTCATATCCCCACTCCAGCGGGTTCTCCTCGATCGGCACGTAGCTGCCGCCGGGCGCGGTGATGCCGAGGGCGTAGCTGAAGACCGCCAGGGACAGCAGCCCCGTGAAGAAGATCGGCAGCGACACCCCGGCGAGCGCAACGCCCATCGCGGCCCTGTCGAAGATGCTGCCGGGCCGCAGCGCCGACACCACGCCGGTGGCGACACCGGCGACCACCCAGATGAAGGCGGCGCCCGCGGCGAGCGACAGCGTCACGGGTAGCCGGTCGAGCAGGTCGGGCAGCACCGGGTTCTGGGTCAGGAAGGAGTACCCGAAGCAGGGAGCCGGGCAGTGCACGGTGGTCGGGCCGGTGCTGTAGTCAGCACCCGCCACCAGGCCCTTCAGGAACCGGCCGTACTGCACCCAGATCGGGTCCGTGAACCCGAGCTTCACCGCGATCTCGTGGATCGCCGCCGCGTCGGCGGTCTTGCCGACGTAGCGCGACGCGAGATCCTCGGGAGTGGCGCCGGCGATCCGTGGCACCAGGAAGAAGATCGCGAACACGGCGGCCGTGACGATCAGCAGCAGGATCACCGCCGCGACCAGCCGCCGCACGATGTAGATGGCCATCACTTACGGCTGGGTGGCCGGTGGCCCACACCGGTCAGGTGCGGACCACCGGCACACCACGTGCCTTCACCTACCTCAGGTCGATACGCCGGGGAGCACCTATTTGCGGGTGGTGCCCAGCGCCAGGTAGTCGTACATCTGGTAGCCGTCGGTGATGAACACGTTGGTCAGGTTCTTCGGCCGGTAGAGCAGCCCCTTGGCCCAGATGCCCGGCACGATGTACGCGTCGTCCATGACCTTCTTGTCGATGTCGACCCACATGCTCTCGCGCGCGGCGGTGTCGGTGGTGGTCACCGCCTTGTCGAGCATCGCGTCGACCTCGGGGTCCTTGACACCGAAGTTGCTGTTGCCGCCGGTGGGGCGGATCACCCGGCTGTCGGTGATCTGCGCGAGGAAGCCGTAGCCGTCGGGCCAGTCGGCGGCCCATCCGTAGACGATCAGGCCGAGGTTGTTGGCCTTCGCGAAGTCGGGCTTGCCCGCGTAGAGCTTGCCGTAGTCGGTGAGCGGGTAGGGCTTGATCTCCAGGTTGATGCCGACCTTCGCGAGCGACTGCTGCAGCGCCTCGGCCGTGGCCTTCTCCTTCGGCCGCTCCGTCCGGTAGGAGATTCCCGTGGTGAATCCGTTCGGCTGGCCGCACTGGGCGAGCTCGTCCTTGGCCTTCGCCACGTCACCGGCGTTGCCCGGGGTGGGGTACGGGTCGAACTGCTGGGCACCGGCGATCACCGGAGGCAGCAGGTTGCTCGCGATGTCACCGCCGGTGGAGCCGCCGTACGCGCGCTGGTAGCCGGTCTTGTCGGTCGCGTACTCGACCGCGCGGCGGCAGTGGATGTTGTCGAGCGGCGCGACGTCGGGGTTCAGCGCGGTGTACCAGAGGCGGGCGTTCAGGGCCGAGTCGGTGTTCGCCTTGAGCGTCTGGTCGGCCAGGATCTTGCCCTGGGCCGACGGCCCGACACCGGTGCCCTCGATCGCGACGTCGAGGTCACCGGACTGCAGCCGGTTGTCGATGTCGTCGGCGTTGACGTTGAGCGCCACCTCGACGCGGTCGGGCAACGGCTTGCGGTTCGGATCGGTCGCCTGGTCCCAGTTCGGGTTGCGCACCAGCGAGAAGCTCTTGCCGAGCTCGTTGGTCTCGAACATGTACGGGCCCGTGGAGACCACGTGCTCCTTGTACTTCGACCCCGTGTCCTTCGCGACGGGCACCGGTGCGGTGCTCGGCATCTGGGCGAAGTAGTCGAACCCGCTGAAGGGCTGCTTCAGGTGGAAGACGATGGTGCGGTCGTCCGGGGTGTCGATCGCCTTCAGCCCGAGCTTGTTCGGGTCGGAGTCCGCGTACGGGCTGGTGTAGCCCTGCAGGTCGAGGTAGTCGTTGAAGTAGGTCGGCCCGTTCGGGAAGGTCGTCTTGTCCAGAGACCGCTCGACCGCGTACTTCACGTCCTTGCTGGTGACCGGCGTGCCGTCCTCGAACTTCACGCCCTGTCGCAGCGTGTAGGTCCACGTCTTCGAGTCGTCGCTGGGCTTGCCGAGCGACTCCGCGAGGTCGGGCACGAGCGTGGCGCCCTCCTTGCCCGGCGCCGACTTGAACATCACCAGCGCGCGGACGTACAGGCGGGCGAAGTTCCAGGAGTACGAGTAGTACGTGTCGGCCGGGTCCAGCGAGTCCCAGTCACCGCCGTTCGCGTACCGGATGGTGCCGCCCGTGACGTCCGAGACGTTGTGCACGCCGCCGGCGTCCTTGCCACCACTGCTCGACGAGCTCCCGCCCGCGTTACCGCCTCCGCAGGCCGCCAGGGCCAGGGCCGCGACCGCGATGACCGCGGCCGCCGCCACTCTCCTACTTCTCACGCTTTCCGCCTACTTCTCATGGGGGAGGTCCCGGTGGTGCCGGGAAATGGAATGAATTACCGCGACCGCGGATCGAGCGCGTCGCGGAGGCCGTCGCCGAACAGATTGAAGGCGAGCACCGTCACGAAGATGGCGAGCCCGGGGAACAGCATGAAGTTCGGAGCGATCTGGAACCAGTGCGTCGCGTCCGACAACATTCCGCCCCAGCTCGGGGTGGGCGGCCTGATACCGACCCCGAGAAAGGACAGGGCGGCCTCGAACAGGATGTTCGTGGGAATGAGCAGCGTCGCGTAGACGAGAATCGGCGCCACCAGGTTGGGCATCATCTCGGTGAACAGGATCCGCGGGCTGCGGGCGCCCAGGCTGCGCGCGGCGTCGACGAACTCACGCTCGCGCAGCGAGAGCGCCTGGCCTCGGATGATGCGGCCGATGTAGGGCCAACTGGAGAAGCCGATGATCGCCACGACGAGCGCGATGCGCAGGGCGTCGCCCTCCAGGCCGAAGGCGCGGTCCGGGATGATCCCGGCCAGGGCGAGAGCGAACAACAGGATCGGGAACGCCAGGAACACGTCCATCGTCCGGCTGATCAGCGTGTCGACCCAGCCACCGAAGTAGCCGGCCACCACGCCGAGCACGGCGCCGATCAGCACCGCAAGCAGGGTGGCGAGGAATGCGATGAGCAGGGAGATCCGCGAGCCGTAGACGACCCGGCTGAAGATGTCCCGACCGTTCACGGGCTCGACGCCGAAGAGGAAGTCGTGGCTGATCCCGCCGAGTGGCCCGTTGGCCACCTGGAGATCGGGATCGATCTTCTCGTAGTGGAAGTCGAGCGGCGGATGCCCGAACAGTGCGACGATGAGCGGCGCGAAGATCGCGACGAGTATCAGCAGCACAATGACGGCCGCGCCGCCCAGCGCGACCTTGTCGCGGCGTAGTCGCCGCCATGCGATCGCACCGAGCGACCGTCCCTGAATCGTTGTTCCCATGCCCACCGTGACGGCCTCGGGCTCAGCGTGGACCGCCGAGCCGGGTACGTCGCTGGGGGCCGTCATCGGCGCACCGGCATGCATCCACCTCACGTTGCTGCTCCGGGCGCTCCGATTCGGGGTCGGGCACCCGGGTTGATGCACACTATCGGGTGATCAGCAACCGATTAACGCTTCGTTCGGTAACGATTTAGTAAGCCAGTCGGGGCAAATCGGACAATTCGCAGATAAAGGTGTCACTCGGGCAGCTGATGAACGTTCCGAATCAGTGTCACGATCTCGTCCATCATCTCCGTGAGCCGGAAATCCTTGGGCGTGAACACCGCGGCGACCCCGCGCTCCCGCAGCACGGCCGCGTCCTCGGGCGGGATGATGCCGCCGACCACCACCGGCACGTCGTCGGCACCTGCCGCGCGCAGCCCCTCGACCACCGCCGGCACCACCTCCCGGTGCGAGCCGGACAGCACCGACAGCCCGACGACGTGCACGTCCTCCTGCACGGCGGCCGCCACGATCTGTGCGGGCGTGAGCCGGATGCCCTGGTAGATCACCTCGAAGCCGACGTCGCGCGCACGCACGGCCACCTGTTCGGCGCCGTTGGAATGGCCGTCGAGCCCGGGCTTGCCCACGAGCATCCGCAACCGGGAGCCGATCGCCTCCCCCGCCGCCAGCACGCGCTCGCGCACGGCGGCGATCTCGGCGGACGCCTCACCGCCCGCCATCGCGCCCGACACCCCGGTGGGAGCCCGGAACTCACCGAACACCTCACGCAGGACGCCTGCCCATTCCCCCGTGGTCACCCCCGCCTTGGCACAGGCGATCGAGACGTCCATCAGGTTGGTGTCGGTCTTGGCCGCATCCCGCAGGACGGCCAGCGCGCTCTCGACGGCACCGGCGTCGCGGCCGGCCCGCCAGGCCCGGATCGCCTCGACGGCCGCGGCCTCCGTGGCCGGGTCGACCGTCTCGATCGCGGCGGCACCGGCCGCCTGCAGCGGGCTGGGCTCGGTGGTGTCGAACCGGTTCACACCGACGACGACGTCCTCGCCCGACTCCATCCGACGCCGTCGCTCGGCCAGCGAGCTCACCAGCCGGCCCTTCATGTAGCCGGACTCCACGGCGGCGACGGCCCCGCCCATCTCCTGCACGCGCTCGATCTCGGCACGAGCGCCCTCGACGAGCTCGGCGACCTTCGCCTCGACCACGCGGCTGCCGTCGAAGAGGTCCTCGTACTCCAGCAGGTCGGTCTCGTAGGCCAGCACCTGCTGCATGCGCAGCGCCCACTGCTGGTCCCACGGCCGGGGCAGCCCCAGCGCCTCGTTCCAGGCCGGGAGCTGGATCGCGCGCGCCCGGGCCCCGCGGGACAGGGTGACGGCGAGCATCTCCAGCACGATCCGCTGGACGTTGTTCTCCGGCTGGGCCTCGGTGAGCCCCAGCGAGTTGACCTGCACGCCGTAGCGCAGACGCCGCTGCTTGGGATCCTGCACGCCGTAGCGCTCCTGCGTGATCTCGTCCCAGAGCTGGGCGAGCGCCCGCATCTTGCACATCTCCTCGACGAACCGCAGGCCCGCGTTGACGAAGAAGGAGATGCGTGCGACCACGTTGCCGAACTTCTCCTGCGGAACCTGGCCGGAGTCGCGCACGGCGTCGAGCACCGCGATCGCCGTGGAGAGCGCGTAGGCGAGCTCCTGGGGCGGGGTAGCCCCGGCCTCCTGCAGGTGGTAGCTGCAGATGTTGATCGGGTTCCACTTCGGGATGTTGGCGACCGACCAGGCGATCATGTCGGTGATCAGGCGCAGGCTCGGCGCGGGCGGGAACACGTACGTCCCGCGCGAGAGGTACTCCTTGACGATGTCGTTCTGCGTGGTGCCCGCCAGGGTCCCGCGGTCGGCCCCGTGCTCCTCGGCCACGGCCACGTAGAGCGCGAGCAGCCACATGGCAGGCGCGTTGATCGTCATCGAGGTGTTGGCCTCGCCCATCGGGATGTCGCGGAACAGCGCGCGCATGTCCCCGATGTGGCTCACCGGCACGCCCACCTTGCCGACCTCGCCCCTGGCCAGCTCGTCGTCGGGGTCGTAGCCGGTCTGCGTCGGCAGGTCGAACGCCACCGACAGGCCCGTCTGGCCCTTGGCCAGGTTGCGCCGGTAGAGCTCGTTGGACCGCTCGGCGGAGGAGTGGCCCGCGTAGGTCCTGATCACCCAGGGACGGTCGCGCTCACGGTCGGTCGGGTAAGGCACCGGACACCTCCGCGTCGTGGATCCGGCCTGCGGACCCACTCAGCCTACTGGCGCGTAGCTTTTCAAGCGGGCTGGACGGAGCGGCATCACACCTGATAGTCGGGTCGTATCGATCCAGCTCTGCGAGGGCGCGCTCGCGGCGTCAGAGGCGCACAATGTCCGGCATGCTCGACGGTGCACCGGTCGTCGCCCTCGTCGGCGCCCTGGTGATGATGATCGTGCTCCTTCTCGCTCTCCGCTGGACGTTCGGCACGGGACGCAACCAGCCGGCCCCGCACATCCCCGACCCCGACGACCCCACCGGCGACGGGCTGCTCGAGGAGGTCTCCCGCGTCCCCACGGAGTCGGCCGCCCAGGTGCTCCGGTCCCGCCTCGACGGCGCAGGCATCCGCGCCACCATCGGCCGGACGGGCGGGAGCTACCGGCTGCTGGTGTTTCACTCCGACGCGGTGAATGCGCGCGTCGTGCTGAGCCGGGGCGCGCTGGACTGACCCCGGTGAGATCGTTGCGAGATCCGGGTTTCCGCCCTCGTGAGGGCGAATCTGCTGATCTCGCAGCGATCATTCCGGTTCAGACGCGGTGGTAACGCGCGTCGAAGAAGCAGAAGACACCGTAGGCGGCGAGCCCGATTGCGATCACGGCCAACAGATAGGGCCCGAACGGCTGAGCGGCCAGCGTCTTGAGTGCGACGTCCAGCCCGGATGCCTCCTCGGGCCGGAACCGGACCGCCGCGACCACTACCAGCACCCCGATGAGCGCGATCGTGATTCCCTTGGCGACCGAGCCGACCTGCCCGGTGCGTTCCACCGTCGCACGTTGGGCAGTGCTCGCCGGCAGGCTCATGTCCTCGAGGAACTTCTTCTGGCCTCCCTCGACGATCTTGACCGCGCCCACCACGACGATCCCGATCCCGACCGCGCCGACGATGAGCTGCCCGCCGGGCAGCCCGAGCACCCCCGCGGTAGGCCCCTGTCCGCCACCGCCACCGCCGCCGCTTCCCGCTGCCGTCGTCGCGGCCAGCGCCGCCAGTACCGCGAAGACCACCGCATTGGCGGCGCTCGTCACGCGATTGCGGAGCTTCTTCGTACGGTCGGACTCGTATGCGAAGCCCCAGATCGCCTGTTCGAGCCGCCACAGCACCACGGCGACGAATCCGATGACCACCACCCACAGCAGCACCCGACCGAACGGCTGCTGCGCGAGGTCCTGGAACGCGCCGGCCTGGTCGGCCCGTTCCCCTCTGTTGCCGAACGCCACCTGCAGGGCCAGCACCGCGATCAGGACGTGGGTGACGCCGTACGCGCCGATGCCCAGCCGCGCGCCGATCTTCACGGCCCGGTTGTTCGCGGCCTGGCGGGCGGATCGGCTCGTCGACTCGGCGGCGCTCGTCATGGTTGATCCTCTCCGTTGGACGGGCGCACCGTCGCACGGAAGCGGTCTCGGCGCAGCGGCTACTACTCCATCCGCGCCGCCGTCGTGACCCACCTGCGTTACACGGCCCGCTATCGCACGCGGGTCACCGGCTGCTCTCCCGTTCCCTGGAGCAGCGACGCGCGGGCGGCGGACTCCGCGCGCCGCTTGCGCACCGCCCGGACGACCAGCACGGCGAGCACCGCGGCGACCGCCACCCCCGTCACGGTCGGCCCGACGAGGTGGGCCGCGTGTCGCAGCGCCGCCGAGGCCGCGCTGCCCAGCCCGACGTAGACCACGCCCCACAACACGGCTCCGAGCGCCGTGTAGAGCGCGAACCGGCGCACGGGCATGCGCAGCGTCCCGGCCAGCACGGGCACCAGCGAGTGCGCCACCGCGAGGAACCGTGAGCCGGCGATCGCGCGCCCGGTGCCGCCCCGCAACACCGCCTCGGCGCGCACCCAGTTGTGCTCCCCGATCCATTGGCCGGGCCGGCTCAGCCTGATCCGCGGACCGAACTGCCTGCCGAGCAGGTAGCCGCCGCCCTGCCCGACCATGCTCGCGGCCGCCGCGACGCCGGCCAGCGCCACGTACTCACCGGCACTGCCTACCGTGGTGGCCGCCGCGAGCAGGACCACCTCCCCTGGCGTGACGAGCCCGATCAGCACCGACGTCTCCATCACGAGCATCAGGCCGACGACGCCGTAGAGCTGCCACGCGGGCAGTGCGTCGATCATTGCGAAGAAGGAACCGAGCCAGTCGCTGATCACCATCACAGCCTGGTGCGACAGGCCCGCCCGACCCATCCGGGCAGCGCCCTGAACCGGGGTGGGGATGACCCCCGGTTCGACCCTGGGTGGCTACCGGTTCGGTTCGCCCTCGACGCGCTGGATGTCGGCACCGAGTCCACGCAGGTTCTCGACGAACCGCGGGTAACCGCGGTCGATGTGCTCGACGTCCCACACCTCGGTCTGCCCGTCGGCACACAGCGCGGCGAGCACGAGCCCCGCTCCGGCCCGGATGTCGCTGGCCCACACGGGCGCGCTCGAGAGCCGGTCGACGCCCCGCACCACGGCGTGGTGGCCGTCGGTGCGTGCGTCCGCGCCGAGCCGCACCATCTCGTCGACGAACCGGAACCGGGCCTCGAACACGTTCTCCGTGATCATCGAGGTGCCCTCGGCGACAGCGGACAGCGCGATCGCCATCGGCTGGAGGTCGGTGGCGAACCCCGGAAAGGGCAGCGTCACGAAGTCGACGGCCGTGGGGCGCTGGTCCATCCGGACGGTGAACTCCTCGGTGCCGACCACGGTGTCGGCGCCCGCGGTGCGCAGCTTGTCGAGCACCAGGTCGATGTGGTGGGGGTCCACGCCGCGCACCGTCACCTCGCCGCGAGTCATCGCCGCGGCGAACGCCCAGGTGGCGCCGACGATGCGGTCGCCGATCACGCGGTGCTCGGCGGGCTGCAGACCGGAGACGCCGAGCACGCTGAGCGTGGAGGTGCCGACGCCGTCGATCTTGGCGCCCATCTGCTGGAGCATCGTGCACAGGTCGACGATCTCCGGCTCGCGGGCCGCGTTGTCGATCACCGTGGTGCCGTCGGCGAGCACGGCGGCCATCAGGATGTTCTCGGTGGCGCCGACGCTGGGGAAGTCGAGCCAGATCTGCGCCCCGCGCAGTTCGTCGGCCTGGGCGACCACGCGCCCGTGCTCGATCTCGGTGGTGGCGCCGAGCTTGCGCAGACCGGCCTGATGCATGTCGAGCGGGCGGGAGCCGATGGCGTCACCACCCGGGAGCGGCACGATCGCCCGGCGGCACCGGGCGACGAGCGGACCGAGCACGCACACCGACGCCCGCAGCTTCGACACCGACCGGTAGTCGGCCTGCGCGCCCGGCTCCGCCGGGACGTCGATGGTGACCGTGTCCCCCTTGACGGTGACGGTGCAGCCGAGGCTGCGCAGCACGTCGGCCATGAGTGGGACATCGAGGATCTCCGGACAGTTGCGGAGCGTCGTGGTGCCCTCCGCCAACAGCGCCGCCGCCATCAGCTTCAGCACGCTGTTCTTCGCTCCGACCACGTCGACGGCGCCGGCGAGCCGGGCGCCCCCGTTGACCGCGAAATGCTCTGCCACGAACGCCGACGCTATCCGGTGGCCCCGAGCGCTACGCGGTCGGCCGTACCAGGTGCTCGACGGCGACCATCGCCCGGTTCACCACGGCGGACAGCTCCTCGCGGGTGGCGCCGTCACGCGCCTGCAGCGACATCCCGAACTGCACGGTGCTCACATACGCTGCCAACGCGTCGATGTCCGCGCCGGGCGGCACGTCCCCGTCGGCCTGGCCCTTGGCGAGCCGGTCACGCACCGCCGCCGTGGCCGCCCGGCGCTGCTCGGCGAGGAAGTCGCGGATCCCTGCCGTGCTGGGCGTGTACGTGGTGGCGGCCAGCACGATCATGCAGCCGGTCGGCTTGTCCGGGTCGGTGTAGGCGAGCACGTTGGCCCGCAGGAGTGCCTCGACGCCGGCCGCAGCGGTGGGCGCGTCGCACATCGCCCGGAGCGTCGGATCGCCCTCCTGCTCCTCGTAGAGCGCCACGGCCTCGCGGAACAGGGCCTCCTTGCTCCCGAACGCCGCGTACAGGCTCGGCGGGCGGATCCCCATCGCAACGGTCAGCTCGCCGATGGACGTGCCGTCGTAGCCGTGCTCCCAGAACACCTCCATCGCGCGGTGGAGCGCCTCGGCCCGGTCGAAGCCGCGGGGACGCCCTCGCTCCGTCATCGGCACCCTTTCTGTAGCGATCCCTCAAAATACCCCTTGACCGCCCTCGCCCGCACGCGTCAGACTTATTTATCAATCGCTACAGAATGGAGACGAGGATGAGCGACCTCAGCGGCCGGGTGGCGCTGGTGACCGGCGGCAGCCGCGGTATCGGTGCCGCGATCGCACTGCGGCTGGCCCGCGACGGCGCCGACGTCGCTCTCACCTACGTGAGCTCGCCGGAGCGCGCCGCGGCGGTGGTGCGCGAGATCGAGGGCCTGGGTCGGCGCGGTGTCGCGATCCACGCGGACAGCGCCGACCCCACAGCCGTCACGAGCGCCGTCGACGCGACCGTCGAACAGCTCGGGCGCCTGGACGTGCTCGTCAACAACGCGGGGGTCTTTCCCTTCGGCCCGTTCGAGAAGGTCGACGCCGACGAGCTCGACCGAGCCATCGCCGTGCACGTCCGGGCCGCCTTCGTCGCCGCGCAGGCGGCATCCCCGCACCTCGGCCCGGGTGGGCGGATCATCAACATCGGCAGCAACCTGGCCGAGTTCGTGGGCCGTCCCGGCATCACGCTCTACGCGATGACCAAATCGGCACTCACCGGCCTCACCCGGGGGCTCGCCCGTGAGCTCGGCCCCCGCGGGATAACGGTCAACCTGGTGCACCCCGGCTCGACCGACACCGACATGAACCCGGCCGACTCACCCCATGCCGACGCCCAGCGTGCGCAGACCGCGCTCGGCCGGTACCAGTCCCCCGACGACGTCGCGGCCACCGTCGCCCACCTGGCAGGCGACGACGGGCGCACGATCACCGGCGCGGCGCTGCTCGTCGACTCCGGGGCCAACGCATGACAGCCGCATGACGGCACGGCGCTGCGGCGGCGCGAACTAAGCTGCGTTCATGGCGGTGCACCTGACCAGGATCTACACGAAGACCGGCGACGACGGCACCACCGCGCTCGGCGACTTCAGCCGTGTGCGCAAGACCGACGTGCGGCTCGCTGCCTATGCCGACACCGACGAGTGCAACGCCGCGATCGGCGTCGCCGTCACGGTCGGCGGGCTCACCGACGAGCTGCTGGTTCCACTGAGCCAGGTACAGAACGACCTGTTCGACGTGGGTGCCGACCTGTGCTCCCCGGTCGTCGAGAATCCGCAATACCCTCCGCTGCGCATCACCGAGGACTACATCGCCCGGCTGGAGGGCTGGTGCGACGAGTTCAACGAGGGGCTGCCGAAGCTCGACTCGTTCATCCTTCCGGGCGGCACCCCGGGTGCGGCGTATCTGCACGTCGCCCGGACGGTCGCCCGGCGGGCCGAACGCTCGGTCTGGGCCCTGCTCGAGGTCGACGCCGAGCACACCAACCCGCTCACGGCGAAGTACCTCAACCGGCTCTCCGACCTGCTGTTCATCCTCGGCAGAGCGGCCAACCCGGACGGTGACGTGCTGTGGCAGCCGGGCGGGCCGCAGGGCGGCTCAGCCGACAGCCGGTAACCGGGCGCACAGCAGCCACACGCCTACGAGGCTTAGGAGGCCTGGCGGTAGCCCGTACGGCCGGGCGGTGTGGCCTCGAGCCATGACAGGAAGCCCGTGAGGACGCCCTGGGCCATCGCGATTTCCAGTTCTGTGCCGCGCACGCGGCAACGCAGCACAGACGCCGACGGCGGGAGAAGGTAGACCTCGGTGCTCGACGGGGTGCGCCGGTCCACGATCTCCAGGTCCGTGCGGTCGACGAACACCGTGGGGCCGGGTCGGAAGGACGTCAGGCGGAACCAGGCGAGCTGGTTGCCCTGATAGCGCCCGACACCGAAGTGCCATCCGGCTCCGTCACCGGACCCGGCCCAGGAACCGGCAGCGGGGCGGCGGCGTAGGAACACGTCCACGCCACCGCCCCGCATGAGTCGTACACGCCGAACAGCCAGGTACGTGAGGCCGAGGCAGGCGATCAGCAGCAGGATGCCGACGCCCAGCGCCATCGCCCCCAACGCGGCTCCTGCTACTCGGCCGCGCCGGCGGCTTTCAGCCGCACGTTTGCCCGCGCCGCGGCAGCCGCACCGTCTGGCTCGGACGTGTTCGCCCGGTCCAGCGCGGCGCGGGCCCGCGCTACGTCGATCTCCTCGGCCCTCTCGGCGAACTCGGCCAGCACCGTGACGCTCTCCGGTGTGATCGAGAGGAAGCCGCCGTGCACCGCGAGCGTGGTGGAACTGCCGTCCGTGCCGTCGATGCGCACGATGCCGGCCTCCTCCAGCTGCGCGAGCGTGGGCTCGTGCCCGGGCAGCACGCCGATCTCGCCGACGGTGGTACGGGCGAGCACGAAGTTGGCGTCACCCGACCAGATCCGGCGCTCGACGGCGACCAGCTCGACTCTCATCTCGGCCAATGCGTACTCCTCGCTCGTGCTGGAGCCACTGATCAGCCCTCGAGCTTCTTGCGGTTCTTGTCGAGGTCCTCGAGGCCGCCGCAGAGGAAGAACGCCTGCTCCGGGACGTCGTCGAACTCTCCCTTGGCGATCTTGTCGAAGGCCTCGATGGTCTCCTTGAGCGGCACCGTGGAGCCCGGCTGGCCGGTGAACTGCTCGGCGACCAGCAGGTTCTGCGAGAGGAACCGCTCGATGCGCCGCGCGCGGCCCACGAGCTGGCGGTCCTCCTCGGAGAGCTCGTCGATACCGAGGATCGCGATGATGTCCTGCAGGTCGGAGTACTTCTGCAGGATTCGCTTCACCTCGTTGGCGACCCGGAAGTGCTCCTCGCCGATGTACTGCGGGTCGAGGATCCGGGACGTCGACGTCAGTGGGTCCACGGCCGGGTAGATCCCCTTCTGGGAGATCGGCCGGGAGAGCTCCGTGGTGGCGTCGAGGTGCGCGAACGTGGTGGCGGGCGCCGGGTCGGTGTAGTCGTCGGCGGGCACGTAGATCGCCTGCATCGACGTGATCGACCGACCACGGGTGGAGGTGATGCGCTCCTGCAGCTCGCCCATCTCGTCGGCCAGGGTGGGCTGGTACCCCACCGCGGACGGCATGCGGCCGAGCAGCGTGGAGACCTCGGAGCCCGCCTGCGTGAACCGGAAGATGTTGTCGATGAAGAGCAGCACGTCCTGGTCCTGCTCGTCGCGGAAGTACTCCGCCATGGTGAGCGCAGACAGGGCCACCCGCATACGCGTGCCCGGAGGCTCGTCCATCTGCCCGAAGACCAGGGCGGTGTCGTTGATGACGCCGGACTCGGTCATCTCCGTGATGAGGTCGTTGCCCTCACGGGTGCGCTCACCGACGCCGGCGAACACCGACGTACCACCGAAGTTCTTGGCGACACGGGTGATCATCTCCTGGATGAGCACCGTCTTGCCGACGCCCGCACCGCCGAACAGGCCGATCTTGCCGCCCTGCACGTACGGGGTGAGCAGGTCGATCACCTTGATGCCGGTCTCCAGCATCTCGGTGCGGCCCTCGAGCTTGTCGAAGGAGGGCGCCGGGCGGTGAATGCCCCACAGGTCGCCTGTGATCTTCAGGTCGGGCTTGTCCAGGCACTCACCGAGCGCGTTGAACACGTGCCCCTTGACCTGGTCGCCGACCGGCACCGAGATCGGACGGCCGAGGTCGGTGACCTCCTGGCCGCGGACCAGGCCGTCAGTGGGCTGCATGGAGATGGCACGCACCAGGTTGTCACCGAGGTGCTGGGCGATCTCCAGGGTCAGCGTCCGGTCGAGCTCACCGATCTTCACGTCGACCGTGAGCGCGGTGTAGAGCTCCGGTACCTCGTTGCGCGGGAACTCGACGTCGACGACCGGGCCGGTGACCCGCACGACCCGCCCGGTCCTGCCCTGGGTCGACGCGGATGGGGTGCCGGTATCAGCGGTGGCGGTCATCAGTTCTCACTTCCTGCGCTGACGAGAGCGTCGGCGCCACCGACGATCTCACTGATCTCCTGGGTGATCTGAGCCTGACGAGCCTGGTTGGCCTCCAGCGTCAGGGTACGGATCAGTTCGTTCGCGTTGTCCGTAGCGGCCTTCATGGCCCGCTGACGGGCCGCCGACTCCGAAGCCGCCGACTCGAGCAGCGCCGCGAACAGCCGGGCCCCGACGTACTTGGGCAGCAGCGCATCGAACAGTGTGTCGGCGTCGGGCTCGAACTCGTACAGCGAGCGGACCTCGGTCGCGGCCTGGACCGCGGTGTCCTCCGCCGTGCGGCCGATGGTCTCGCCCTCGACGAGCCGCTCGGTCTCGCTACCGGCGTACTCGACCTCCATCGGCGCCATCCGCCGCGCCTGCGGCGTCTGCGTGACCATGTTCTTGAACTGCGTGTACACGAGGTGCAGCTCGTCGACCGCCTGCACGTCAGCGGCGGCGTTCTCCGCGTCGGCACCGTTGGTGTTCTCCGCGGCCTGGTCGGCGCCACCGTTGCCGGCGCCGGCCATGAACGCTGCGACGAGCGTGCGGGCAACCTCTGCCGCATTCGCGTAGCGCGGCTGCTCGGAGAACCCGGTCCAGGAGGCCTCGACCTCGCGGCGGCGGAACCGGAAGTAGTTCACGCCCTTGCGGCCGATGACGTAGAGCACCGGCTCCTTGCCCTGCTCACGCAGCAGCGACTGAAGCTGCTCCGCCTCCTTGAGCACGTTGGCGTTGTAGCCGCCGGCCTGCCCGCGGTCGCTGGTGACCACCAGGACCGCGGCGCGCTTGGCGTTCTCCCGCTCGACGAGAAGCGGGTGGTCGAGCGCCGAGTTGTTGGCCAGCTCGGTGAGCACCGCCGTCATCTGCTCGGCGTACGGCTTGGCCTCTTCCACTCTGGCGCGTGCCTTGGCGATGCGAGAGGTCGCGATCAGCTCCATGGCACGAGTGATCTTCTTGATGGACTGCGTCGACCGGATCCGCCGCCGCAGCACGCGAATCTGTGCCGCCATTGTCGTTCTCCGCCTACTCTGAGGAGCTGCCGGACGGAGCGGGCTTGTTGACCTTGACCGTCTCGCGGTCGACCTCGTCCTCGTCGAGCGCCTCGGCCGCAGCTTCCTTCGGTGCCACAGAGGAACCATCCGACGCGGTGAAGGACTGCTTGAACTCCTTCACGACCTCGGTGATGCGCTCGGCGAGCTCGTCGGACAGCTTCCCGGTGTCACGGATCTCGCCGACGATACCCTCGTGGTTGCGCCGAACGTGGTCGAGGAAGTCCTGCTCGAAGCGGCGGATGTCGCCCACCGGCACCGAGTCGAGGTGTCCGCGCGTGCCCAGGAAGATCGAGACGACCTGGTCCTCCACGGCCTGCGGCTGGTACTGCGGCTGCTTGAGCAGCTCCACGAGGCGGGCGCCTCGGCCCAGTGCCGCTGCGGACGCCGCGTCCAGGTCGGAGCCGAAGGCCGCGAACGCCTCCAGCTCGCGGTACTGCGACAGGTCGAGCCGCAGTGAGCCCGACACCTGGCGCATCGCGCGGACCTGCGCCGAACCACCGACGCGGGAGACCGAGATACCGACGTTGATCGCCGGCCGGACGCCCTGGTTGAACAGGTCGGACTCCAGGAACACCTGGCCGTCGGTGATCGAGATGACGTTGGTGGGGATGTAGGCGGACACGTCGTTGGCCTTGGTCTCGATGATCGGCAGGCCGGTCATCGATCCGGCGCCCAGGTCGTCGGAGAGCTTCGCGCAACGCTCCAGCAGGCGGGAGTGCAAGTAGAAGACGTCACCGGGGTAGGCCTCACGGCCCGGCGGACGGCGCAGCAGCAGCGAGATCGCGCGGTAGGCCTCGGCCTGCTTGGACAGGTCGTCGAAGACGATCAGGACGTGCTTGCCCTGGTACATCCAGTGCTGTCCGAGCGCGGACCCGGTGTAGGGAGCGATCCACTTGTAGCCTGCCGGGTCGTTGGCCGGGGACGCGACGATCGTCGTGTACTCCAGCGCGCCCGCGTCCTCCAGCGACTGCCGGATGCCGGCGATCGTGGAGCCCTTCTGCCCGACCGCGACGTAGATGCAGCGCACCTGCTGCTTCGGGTCGCCGGTGGCCCAGTTCTGCTTCTGGTTGATGATCGTGTCGACACAGACCGCCGTCTTGCCGGTCTTGCGGTCGCCGATGATGAGCTGGCGCTGGCCGCGCCCGATCGGCGTCATGGCGTCGATCGCCTTGATGCCGGTCTGCAGCGGCTCGCTGACGCTCTGCCGCTCCATCACCGATGCGGCCTGCAGCTCCAGCACACGCTGCGACTCGGCCTCGATGTCACCGAGCCCATCGAGGGGGTTGCCCAGCGCGTCGACGACGCGGCCGAGGAAGTTGTCGCCGACCGGCACGGAGAGGATGTTGCCGGTGCGCTTGACCGGCTGGCCCTCCTCGATGTGGGCGTAGTCGCCCAGGATCACCGCGCCGATCTCGTGGACGTCGAGGTTCAGGGCGACACCGAGCACACCACCGTGGAACTCGAGGAGCTCGTTCGTCATCGCCGAGGCCAGGCCCTCGACGTGGGCGATGCCGTCGCCGGCGTCGGAGACGTGCCCCACCTCTTCGCGGGACGTCTCCGTCTCCAGCGAGGAGACGTAGCTGGAGATCGCACTCCGGATCTCCTCGGAGGAGATCGTCAGCTCTGTCATGGCTGTCGTCTGTTCCTTCATCTCGGTCGGTTAAACAGTCTCTGGGCCGGCGGTCAGCTCGGCAGTGCGCGGCGGGCGGCGGCCAGCTTGCCCGCGACGCTGCCGTCGATGACCTCGCCGCCGACCTGCACGACCAGTCCGCCCAGCAGGCTCTCGTCCAGCTCGATCTGCAGGGAGATCGGCCGCCCGTAGAGCCGGCTCAACGAGTCGGTGAGCTTCTGCTCCTGTTGGCTGCTGAGCGCGATCGGTGCGGTGACCCGCGCGACCGACCGGTCGCGGCGCGCCGCAGCCAGCTCCGCCAGCTCTTCGGCCACCACATCCAGGTGCCTGCTGCGGAGCAGACGCACGGTCTGGCGCAGCAGCGCCACGGCGACCGGGGAGACCCGGTTGCCGAGCACCTGCTCCAGCAGGCGGAGGCGTCCCTCGGCCGGCGTGCTCTCCTCGGAGAGCAGCGTGTTCAGCTGCGGCTCGCGGTCGAGGATCCGGCCGAACCGGAACAGCTCGTCCTCGACGTTGTCGAGAGTGCTGTCCTTCTCGGCCACGGCGAGCGTGGCCTGGCGGGCGAGCGCCTCAGCCGCCTCGACCAGGTCGGACGACTGCGACCAGCGGGAGGTCACGAGCCCCTTGACGAAGTCGAGCGTGGGCGTTCCCAGCTTCCCGCCGAGCACCTGCCCGACGAGCCCGACCCGGGCCTGCTCCGGCGTGGACGGGTCGGCGAGGACGCGCCGCAGCGGCCGCTCGGTGGCAATGAGCCGGGCGAACGCGAACAGCTCGTCGCCCATCGTGTTCAACGCAGGGGCGTCGGCGGTGTCCACGTAGGCGTTGAGCCGCTGCATCGCCGCAGCCAGCGACTCCCGGCTGGCCGCCTGCAGGACGGCGGCCATCAGCTCGCCCCGCCCGCCGGGGTGGTCTCACGACGATCCGCAAGACCGTCGACCTCGGCGAGGAACGCGTCGATCGTGGCCGACCGACGTGCGTCGTCGGCGAGGGACGCACCGATGATGCGTTCCGCCAGCTGCACGGACAGGCCGCCGATCTCGCCGCGGAGCTGGCGCACGACCTGCTCGCGCTGCGCGACGATCTGCTCATCGGCCCGCTGACGGATGCGCGCGGCCTCTTCCTCGGCCTGCGCCCGCAGCTCGGCCTTGATCTGCTGGCCCTCGGCGCGTGCGTCGTCGCGAATCCGGGCGGCCTCGGCCCGCAGCCCGGCGAGCTGCTCCTCGTACTGCCGCTTGAGCTCGTCGGCCTGCTGCTGGACCTCCTCGGCCCGCTTCAGCCCGCCCTCGATCTTGTCCTTGCGCTCGGCGTAGACCTGTTCGAACTGCGGGAATGCGTACTTCCGCAGCAGCCAGTAGAGCAGGAAGAACGCGATGAGGCCGACGATGATCTCGACCGGATGGGGAGCGAGCGGGCTCGGCCCCTCCGCAGCGATCACATATGTCATGAGATGTGTCTCCTCGCCTTGTGGGCGCTCGACGTGTGACTAGAACGCGAACGCGAGCACGAGGCCCAGGATGGCGAGCGCCTCGGAGAGGGCGAAGCCGATGAACGCGATGCCCTGCAGCTGGCCGCGGGCCTCCGGCTGGCGGGCGACACCGTTGATGAATGCGGAGAAGACGATGCCGACGCCGATACCCGGGCCGATGGCGGAGAGGCCGTACCCGATGACGTTCAGGTTGCCGGTGATCATTGAACTTTTCCTTCCGTCCGGTCCGCGGTACGTCCCGCGGACCCGTCAGTTCGTGGGAGCGGGGCGACCTAGTGGTCGTCGGCGAGTACCGCGCCGAGGTACGAGGCCGTGAGGATCGTGAAGATGTAGGCCTGCACGACCTGGATGAAGGCCTCGAAGAGCGTGAACACGATGCCGAGCGCGAACGCGGCCGGGGAGAGGATCTGGAGAACGATCGACTGGGAGTACACCAGCATGTACTCACCGCCGAGGATGAACACCAGCAGCAACAGGTGGCCGGCGAACATGTTGCCGAAGAGTCGCAGCGACAGCGTGACGGGCCGCAGCAGGATGTTCGAGAGGAACTCGATCGGCGTGAGGATGATGCGCACCCACCACGGCACATCCGGCGGCCACGTCGACACCCGCATGTAGCCGACGAAACCGTGCTTGCGAAGTCCGACGTAGTTGTAGAGCAGCCAGACCACGCCGGCGAGCGCGTACGGCATGCCGGGGTGCGCGAAGGTGGGGAACTGGATGAACGGCACGATCCCGAACAGGTTGTTCACCAGGATGAAGGCGAACAGCGTGGTGAGGAACGGGACGAACTTCAGGAACTCCGGCCCGATGTTGTCGCGCGCGATGGTGTTCCGCACGATGCCGTGGAAGGACTCGCCGAGGAACTGCCGTTTGCTCGGGACGAGCTGGGCTCCGCCCCGCACCGTGTACATGAAGAACGCGAACACGATGATCGCTGCGAGTACGAGTTCCAGTACCGGCTTCGTGACAGGCCCGAAGATCGGCGGTAGCTGGAAGTCGGCGACACCCGGTGACTCGAAGCCCGGATTGGGGCCTGGAGGTGGTGGGGCGGTGGCCAGGATGGTCACCCAATGCTCCTTCCGGTTCCGTCGACCGGGTGGCCCGGGTCGGCAGAATCGTGACGATCAGGACTTAACGTACCTGATGTAGATCAAGTACATCGAGGCCGCCCCGCCGAACAGCAGTCCGATCGGCGTGAACGCTCGGGTACCCAACAGTGCGTCCAACCCCCATCCGATCCCCCCGAACAGGAAGAATCCGGACAGCAGGTAGGACAGAGCGGTCCAAGCATCGCCCGGGGGCGGCGGTTGCTTGCCGCCTCCACGCGACTGGCCCGGCTCCATCGCAGAGGACCATATCAGGAGAGTTAGCGCTGGTTTACCAGGGATGACCTCGGCGGACGGCCCCCGTCGCGTCGACGCCCGCTCCGGTGTCCCGGAAGCGACGCCGACGTGGCTCTATCGCGTGTAGAACCTTAACGGGGAGTGACCGGCGACTCAGAGAGATTCCGGTCACACCACGCTGTCACTCGATCCGGTGACACTCAGAGATCCACGGCCGGGATGCGCGTTCGCACGAAGCCGACGACCTCGCCGATGATCCACGCCGCGGTCACGGCGAGCATGGTGAACGCGAAAGCCTGGTTGTCGAACAGCGTGGTGCCCCGGAACAACAGCAGGAACACCAGCAGGAAACCGACCTTGCCGGTGAAGGCGGTCATGGCGCCGATCATGACTCCGGCAGGCGCTGCCCTGGCCGTCCTCGACATCACGAAGGTGCCGAGCCAGCCCAGGCCACCGGCGACGACCGAGCCGACCACCGCACCGATCGCCCCCGACGTTCCGCGCATCAGCGTAGCCACGACGATCGACGCCACTGCGACGATCACCGCCAGGATCACGGCGTTGCGCTGCATCGCGGCCGCGAGCTTCAACACGGACGCGACGTGTGGAGCGTCCTTCACCGGTGGATCGGGATCGGTCATCTGGCCCTCACTCTCGGAATCGCGGTGGCGAGCACGGCCACTACCAGGCCGATCCCCACCGCCCACAACACGATGAACGGGTCGTCGATCAGCGCCAGCGCCACCGCCCCGAACGCCAGCACTCCGGCCCAGAGGTAGATCAGGAGCACCGCGCGCCGCTGGCTGTGGCCGATCTCGAGCAGCCGGTGATGCAGGTGCATCTTGTCGGGCGAGAACGGGCTCATGCCCTTGCGCGTGCGCCGGACCACCGCCATGAGCAGGTCAAGCAGCGGGACGAACACCACCGCCGCGAGCACGAAGAGCGGCGCGAACAACGCCAGCACATCGCTCCCGTCGGCACCGATGATCGAGATCTTCCCGGAGGCGCTCGTGGTGGCGGCGGCGAGCAGCAGACCGATGAGCATCGACCCCGAGTCGCCCATGAAGATCCGGGCAGGGTTGAAGTTGTGGGGCAGGAAACCGAGGCACGCCCCGGCGAGCACGGCCGCGATGAGAGCGGGCGAGTACGCGGACGGGTCGTTGCCCACCCGCTGCACCAGCCCGATGGCGAACAGGCCCGTGGCCGCGGCGGCGATCAGGCCGATGCCCGACGCCAGCCCGTCGAGACCGTCGACGAAGTTCATCGCGTTCACGAGCGCCACCGTGACCAGCACGGTCAGGACCACGCCCTGTTCCTGGCCGAGGATCAAGAGCGACCCGGAGACGCCAGTGCCACCGCCACCCCACGGGACGTAGAACACGGTCCACTGCACGCCGAAGATCACCAGTATGCCGGCCGCGGTGGTCTGACCGGCGAACTTCGTGAGCGCGTCGAGCTCGTAGCGGTCGTCGAGTGCACCGACGGCGGCGAGCAGCACGGCGGCGCCGAAGACGCCGACCATCTCGTAGGCGTTGTTGTCGAACGCGAGGCGCAGCGCGGGCAGCTGGTAGGCCATCCCGACGCCGGCGAGCACGCCGCCGAGCATGGCCAGCCCACCCCAGCGGGGGGTGGGCGTGACGTGGACGTCTCGCCCCCGCGGCCACGCGACGGCGCCCAAGCGGAGCGCGAGCACCCGCACCGGGCCGACGAGCAGGAACGTGACCACGGCCGCCGTCAACCCCGTGAGGAGGTACTCCCGGATCGGCAGGACGAACGTGGGGACCACGACGATCTTCCCGGGCAGCCGGCGGGGATCAGGGCCGCGGGTACGCGGGAGCGCGCGCCACCAGGGTGCTGACCGCCTCGGCTACGTCGGCCAGCTCGGCGTCGCCCGCCGGGGTGCCGTGCTCGGCCCGCACGGCGCGGCCCAGCAGGGCGCCGATCTCCGCCATGTCGGACTCGACCATCCCCTGCGTGGTGACGCTCGGCGAGCCCACCCGCAGACCCGACGGCTTCAGCGGCGGGGCGGGGTCGTACGGGATGGCGTTCTTGTTGAGCGTGATCCGTGCGGCGTCACAACGGGTCTCGGCCTGGTCGCCCGTGACACCGATGGGCCGCAGGTCGACCAGCGCCAGGTGGGTGTCGGTGCCGCCGGAGACGGCACGCATGCCCTCCGCCTCGAGGCTCTTGGCCAGGGCCTGCGCGTTGGCGATCACCTGCGCGGCGTACGCCTGGTACTCCGGCTGCGCCGCCTCCTTCATGGCCACGGCCTTCGCGGCGATGGCGTGCATGAGCGGACCGCCCTGGGAGAACGGGAAGACGGCCTTGTCGATCGCCTTCGCGTGCTCGGCACGAGCGAGGATCATGCCCCCGCGCGGGCCGCGCAGCACCTTGTGCGTGGTGGCCGTGACCACGTCGGCGAACGGAACCGGGGACGGGATCGCCTTGCCTGCCACCAGGCCGATGAAGTGGGCGGCGTCGACCATGAGCTTCGCGCCCACCTCGTCGGCGATCTCCCGGAAAGCGGCGAAGTCGATCAGCCGCGGGTACGCCGTGGCGCCTGCGATGATCATCTTCGGCTGGTGCTCGCGGGCCAGGTCGCGCACCTGGTCGTAGTCGATCAGCTCCGAGTCCTCGCGCACCGTGTAGGACACGGCGTTGAACCACTTGCCGGAGAAGCTGACCTTGCTGCCGTGGGTGAGGTGGCCACCCTGCTTGAGGTCCATCGCGAGCACGGTGTCGCCGGGCTGCGTGAAAGCCGCGTACACCGCGAAGTTCGCCGATGCGCCGGAGTGCGGCTGCAGGTTGACGTGGTCGGCACCGAACAGCTCGCGGGTGCGGGCGTTGCCGATCTCCTCCGCGCGGTCGACGACCTCGCAGCCACCGTAGTAGCGCCGGCCGGGGTACCCCTCGGCGTACTTGTTGGAGAGCGTCGAGCCGAGGGCGGCGAGCACCGCGGGGCTCGTGAGGTTCTCGCTCGCGATGAGCTGCAGTCCGCCGCGCAACCGGCTCAGCTCGTCGAGCACCACTCCCGCGATCTCGGGATCCTGGTGCTGCAACGCGTCGAAGTCCGGGCCCCAGAACGGGGTGTGCTGCTCAGGGCTCTGCTGGCTGCGCTCGCTCACGCTTGACAACGGTACCCGGACCGGTCTGTCAGCCCATCCCGGCACCAAGAGCACTGTTCACACTTGTTGCCGATGCTCTGTAAACCATGTCAGACTCCCCCCATGGTCGCTGCCGGTACCCGCGCCCGCGTGCGCGCCGAACTGACTCGCGAGATCGTCGACGTGGCCCGTCGGCACCTCGCCTCCGACGGCGCCGCCGCGCTCTCGCTACGGGCCGTCGCCCGCGAGCTCGGCATGGCTTCCTCCGCCGTCTACCGGTACTTCCCCAGCCGCGACGAACTGCTCACCACCCTGATCGTCGACGCCTACGACGCGCTCGGCGCCGACGCCGAGGAGGCCGAGCGCGCCGTACCGCGCAGCGACCTCCGCGCCCGCTTCAGGTCCGTCTGCACTGCGACACGGGAGTGGGCGCTGGCCCATCCCCATGAGTACGCCCTGGTCTACGGCTCGCCGGTGCCCGGATACGCGGCACCGGAGTCCACCATCGGCCCGGCGGCACGCGTCGGGGTGGTGCTGAGCCGGGTGATCGCCGACGGGGTGGACTCGGGCGTGGTCGATCCCGCCGCGGACGCGACCGGCGCCGACGCGACACTCACACCCGGCCTCGCCGTCAGCGTCGGGCTGCCGATCGAGGAGCCGAACTCGTCGCTGGCGGCCCGGATGGTGCTGGCCTGGACGGCGTTGTTCGGACTGATCAGCTTCGAGCTCTTCGGCCACACGAACAACGTGGTGGACGACCGCGCGCGCTACTTCGACGACGCCGTGGAGCGGCTGGCCACGATGGTCGGCCTCCGCCAGGAGGAGGGCCGGCCGGCGGCTACACCGTGATGACCTCGCGGCCGAGCACCTCGGCCACAGCAGCCGTGCTGACAGCGCCCTCGCGCAGCACCCGCGGGTCGTCGCCCGTGAGGTCGACCACCGTGGAGGCGATGGGCTCACCGGACGGCCCGCCGTCGAGGTAGACGGCAACGGAGTCGCCCAGCTGGGCCTGCGCCTCGGCTGCCGAGGCCGCGGGCGCCGAGCCCGAGACGTTCGCGCTGGACACGGCCATGGGGCCGACATCGCGCAGCAGTTCGAGCGCCACGGGGTGCAGCGGCATCCGCAGCATCACGGTGCCCTTGGTGGACCCGAGGTCCCAGTCGAGCGACGGTGCGTGCGGGAGCACGATCGACAAGCCGCCCGGCCAGAACGCCTCGATCAGGTCACGCGCCGTCTTCGGCACTCCGAGCACCAGCCCGTCGATGGTGGACCAGGAGCCGACGAGCACCGGCACGGGCATGTCCGGGCCACGCCTCTTCGCCGCGAGCAGTGAGCGCACGGCGGTGCTGCTGAACGCGTCGCAGCCGATCCCGTAGACGGTGTCGGTGGGGAGCACGACCAGCCGGCCGCGTCGTACGGTGCGGGCTGCGGCGGCGAGTCCCTCGACGCGGGCGTCCGGGTCGCTGCAGTCGTAGGTGGTTGCCACGACCGGAGCCTACGAGGCGCCGACGCTGCGGCGCCGCGCGGTAGCGAAACGGGGACGACCTGCGAGGTCGTGGTGCTCCTCGACGTCGGTGAGCACCCGGCGACGGCGCAGCAGCGCGGGCACGACCTCGCCGTGGGTGTCGTCGTGCTCGATGGCGAGGCAGCCGCCGTAGCGCAGCAGCCCCGCCGATGCGGCGATGACCGCGCGGATGATCTCCAGACCGTCGGGTCCGCCGTACAGGGCGTCCGGTGGGTCCCAGCCGGCCACCTCGGGGGGCAACGGCGTGCCGTCGGGAACGTAGGGCGGGTTGCACAACACCAGGTCGACGTGTGACTCGAGCTCGACGAGCAGGTCGGTCCAGCGGACGTCGGCCGCGTGCAGCGTGACCGGGGCGCCACCGGCGTTCACGTGGGCGGAGATGTTGCGCTGTGCCCACGTCAGCGCGACGGAATCGGCCTCGACGGCGTGCACCACGGCGTCCGGACGGCACGCGACCACACCGAGCGCGAGCGCGGCCGACCCCGTACACAGGTCCACCACCAGCGGAGACGGGATACCGGCGATCGCTTGCAGGCCCCATTCGAGCAGCAGCTCGGTCTCGGGACGTGGGGTGAACACGCCGGGTCCGACCGCAACGGTGACCGGACCCAGGACCGCCGTGCCGAGCAGGTGCTGCAGCGGTTCGCGGGCGGCTCGCCGCTCCACGAGCTGCCGCAGCTCCTCCACCACCGGTGGGTCCACGAGCGGCTGGAGGAGCAACCGGCCCCGGTCGACGCCGACGACGTGGGCGGCGAGCAGCTCGGCATCGACGCGCGGCGAGTCGATCCCCGCAGCGGCGAGCGTGCGCTCGGCCTCCAGAATCGCCAGCCGCAACGGTTGCCTGGTCACGCCCCGCCCCTTCCCCCTGGTTGCGGGTGGGCCGTGGTGGACCGCGACCTCACGCGCCCACCGCCTCCGCGCGCTCGGCCGCCGCGAGCGCGGCCAAGAGATCGTCGAGATCGCCGTCGAGGACGGCGGCGAGATTGTGGGCCTTGTAGCCGACACGGTGGTCGGAGATCCGGCTCTCCGGGTAGTTGTAGGTGCGGATCCGCTCGGACCGGTCGACCGTGCGCACCTGCGACCGTCGATCAGCCGAGGCCTGGGCCGCGGCCTCCGCTTCGGCGAGCGCCTGCAGCCGCGACCGCAGCACCTCCATCGCGCGCGCCCGGTTCTGGAGCTGCGACCGCTCGTTCTGGCAGCTCACGACGATGCCGGTGGGCAGATGCGTGATCCGCACGGCCGAGTCGGTGGTGTTGACGCTCTGCCCGCCGTGGCCAGAGGACCGGAACACGTCGATGCGGAGGTCGTTCTCGTCGACCTCGACGGCAGCGTCGTCGCCGGTGTCCGGGTAGACGAGCACGCCGGCAGCGGACGTGTGCACACGGCCCTGCGACTCGGTGACCGGCACGCGCTGCACGCGGTGGACACCACCCTCGAACTTCAGCGCCGACCAGACGCCGTCGGCCTCCGGTGTGCGGGACCGGACCGAGAGCGTGATGTCCTTGTATCCGCCCAGGTCGGACGGCACGGCATCGAGAATCTCGGTGGCCCAGCCGCGGCGCTCGGCATAGCGCAGGTACATCCGTACGAGGTCGCCCGCGAACAGCGCCGACTCCTCGCCGCCTTCGCCGGACTTCACCTCGAGCACGATGTCGTCGCCGTTGTGGGGGTCGCGCGGCACGAGCAGCTCTGCCAGGCGGCGCTCCAGCGCCGGGATCCGGGCGGCCAGCGTGTCGGCCTCGGCTGCGAAGCTCTGGTCCTCGGCCGCGAGCTCACGCGCCGCGGCCTCGTCCTCGCGGACCGAGGCCAGCTCACGCGCGACGGCGACGATCGGGCCGATCTGCGAGTAGCGACGGCCGAGCTTGCGTGCCGTGGCCGCGTCGGCGTGGACGTCCGGGTCGGCGAGCCGCAGCTCCAGCTCAGCGTGCTCCGCAAGCACCGCTTCCACCGCTGGTGTAGTCATCGCCCCTCCCGTCCGTCTCGCGATCTCCTCTGCTGCTGCGAACATGCGGACGGCGCCCACCAGGACAGGTGGGCGCCGTCGACGACGCTAGGACTTCTTGTCGGCGCGCTTGCCGTAACGGGCCTCGAAGCGGGCCACGCGACCACCGGAGTCGAGGATCCGCTGCTTGCCGGTGTAGAAGGGGTGGCAAGCGGAACAGGTCTCGACGGACATGGTGCCGCTGGTCTTGGTGCTGCGCGTGGTGAACTGGTTGCCGCAGCCGCAGGTGACCTGCGTCTCGACGTACTCGGGGTGAATGCCGGAGCGCACGTTGGTTCCTCTCGATATGGCGCCGGGTCCCCGCGAATCGCGAGGTGAACCGGAACCGGAGCGTGACAGTTCATTCAACCACCCGGCCCGCCTGCGGATTCCCGCGGGCGGTCCGGGTGGCCGGGCGTATCAGTCGTCGGCGCCAGGGGTGCTCTTCGCCACCTGCATCAGGAACTCGATGTTGGTGCGCGTCTTGCGGAGCTGGGTGAGCAGCAGGTCGATGGCCTGCTGGTCGTCCAGGGCCGCGAGGACCCGGCGGAGCTTGACCATGACGGCGTGCTCGTCGGGCGAGAGCAGCAGCTCGTCCTTACGCGTGCCGGAGTCACCGACGTCGATGGCCGGGAACACGCGCTTGTCGGCGATCTTGCGGTCGAGCTTGAGCTCGGCGTTGCCGGTGCCCTTGAACTCCTCGAAGATCACCGTGTCCATCGTGGACCCGGTCTCGACGAGCGCCGTGGCGAAGATCGTCAGCGAGCCGCCGTCCTCGATGTTGCGCGCCGCGCCGAGGAACCGCTTCGGCGGGTAGAGCGCCGTGGAGTCGACACCACCGGAGAGGATCCGGCCCGACGCCGGCGCCGCCAGGTTGTAGGCCCGGCCGAGGCGCGTGATGTTGTCGAGGAGCACGACCACGTCGTGACCCATCTCGACCAGGCGCTTCGCCCGCTCGATCGACAGCTCCGCGACCGTGGTGTGGTCGGTCGGCGGCCGGTCGAACGTGGACGCGATGACCTCGCCCTTCACCGACCGCTGCATGTCGGTGACCTCCTCAGGCCGCTCGTCCACGAGGACGACCATGAGGTGGCACTCCGGGTTGTTGGTGGTGATCGCGTTGGCGATGTTCTGCATGATCGTGGTCTTGCCCGCCTTGGGCGGCGACACGATCAGCGCACGCTGGCCCTTGCCGACCGGCATCACCAGGTCGATCACGCGGGTGGTGAGCTTGTGCGGCTCGGTCTCCAGGCGCAGCCGCTCGTTCGGGTAGAGCGGGGTGAGCTTGGTGAACTCCGGCCGGTTCCGAGCGCTCTCCGGGTCCTGGCCGTTGATCGAGTCGACGCGCACCAGCGGGTTGAACTTCTGCCGCGACTGCTCGCCCTCGCGGGGCTCGCGCACGGCGCCCGTGATCGCGTCACCGCGGCGCAGGCCGTACTTGCGGACCATCGACAGCGACACGTAGACGTCCGTGGGGCCGGACAGGTAGCCGGTGGTGCGCACGAACGCGTAGTTGTCGAGGATGTCGACGATGCCCGCGACGGGTAGCAACACGTCGCCGTCGCGCACCTCGGTGTCGACATTGCCCTGTCCGCCCTGGCCACTGCCGGGGCGCTCCCGGTCGCGGCCCCGGCGACGGTCGCGGAACCGGCGGCCACGACGGCCACGGCCGTCGCCGTCGTCGTCATCGTCGTCGGGCCGGTTGTCGCGCGGACCGCGGTTGTCGGCGCGGTTGTCCGAACGGTTGTCGGGGCGGCCCCCCGACCGGTTGCCGTCCTGGCGGTTGTCCGAACGGTCACCCCGGTCGTTGCGGCTCTCGCCACGATCGTTGCGGTTCTCGCCCCGGTCGCCCCGGTCATTGCGCTCGTTACGGTTCTCGCCACGGTCGGGGCGCGTGTCGCCGCGGTTGTCGCCGCGGTCGTCGCGGCCATCGCGCGTGCGGTTGTACTGGCGCTCTTCGGCCGGGCTCTCGGTGGAGACGTGTGCGGTGGAGTCGGCCGTGGTCTCGCCGCCCTGCTCACCACCGCGGTTGCGCCGGCTCTGCCGGCTGCGGCGGCTGCCCGTGTCGCTCTCGGCGTCGGCCGCGGGGGCCTCGGCCGGAGCGGTGCTCGGGGCGGGCGTGCTGTCGATCGCAGGCGCGACGCCGTTGGTCGCCTCGACCACGGGTGCCGCGTCGACGGCCGGGGCGGTCACCACGGGGCCGCCGTTCGCGACCGGGCTGCCGTTGGCGGCAGGGGCCTCCACAGCGGTGGTGACGTCGGGCGCGCCGGCCGGGCGCGACGCGGTGCGACGGCGCCGGGTGGGCGGGGCGGCGGCGGCCGGGGCGGCCTCGGCCTGCGCAGCACCGTTGGTGCTGGCAGCGTCGGCGACCGTGGGAGCGTCCGTGCCGGCGGCGGCGGGCACGGAGTTGTCCGGCAGCGAGAGCTGCGCGGCGGCCGGCTTGCGGGCGGGAGCGCCGCCCTGCTTCTCCTTGATGGCGGCGATCAGGTCGCCCTTGCGCATGCCGGCGGTGTCGGGGATGTTGAGCTCCCCGGCGAGCTGGCGGAGCTCCGCCAGCACCATGCCGGTCAGTCCACCGCGCTTGCGCGGTGCAGGGGCTGTCTCGGTGCTGACGAGATCGGTCTCGCTCACTGATGTCCTTCCTGACCAAAATCCACTGGTCAGCGGGATTCACACACTCGCCCGGACGGTGCGCCGGACGACATGTCGGTCAACGGATCGCGGGAGCGCGGCCGCCCCGACAGGCAGGGGCGGCGATCGGCGCGACGGTCGCGACTGAAGGCCGCCCGGGTCGAAATCAGAAGTGATCCAACGGATACGAAGATTCCGGCTCGAGTGGCCACACGGATGACGCGTGGATCGCCGTTGCGGTGCCGAGAGTAGACGTTCACCCCTCGGTGCGGCAACAACCCCCCTGCTCGACGCGCCGGACGGCAGCTGTGGGAATGGGGCTACCCGATCTCGATCGTGGCCCCGGCGTCATCGACAGGCAGTGCGACGGCCCTGAACCTGTGCAGGTCCAGGCCCTCGGGCAGAGTCCCGTCGGCCGTCAGTGCCAGCACGGACGGTCCGGCGCCGGAGATCGCGGCGGGGATGCCCCGCTCGCGCAGCGCGTCCACCAGACGGGACGACTCCGGATATGCCGGACGCCGGTAACCCTGGTGCAGACGATCCTCTGTGGCCGGAAGCAGCAGGTCAGGCCGTTGGGTGAACGCCAGAACGGCGAGCGCGGTGCGGCTGCCGGTGAAGGCCGCGTCCCGCAGCGGTACGTGATCGGGCAGAAGCCCTCGCGTGGCGCTGGTGGACGATTCTCTTCCCGCGATGAGTGCAACCGGGTGGATCCCCGGATGCGTCTCGAGTTGTACAGCGTGAAACCGCTCGGCGATATTCCCGGCAGTTTCCCAGGCGACGACGAAGCCGCCGTAGAGGCTGGCCGCTGCGTTGTCGGCGTGGCCCTCCATCCCGGCCGTGACCTGCAGCACCGTCTCGCGCTCCAGCTCCAGGTCACGCCCGGCGAGCACGACGGCCGCAACGGCGCCCGCGACCGCGGCCGCCGCCGAACTACCCAGCCCGCGGGAATGGGGAATCGCATTGCGACATCGCATCCGCAGGCCCGGCGGGGCATCTCCGACGATGTTCCACGTGGCACGCATGGCGCGCACCACGAGGTGCGCCTCGTCGCAGGGGACCTGACCGGCCCCTTCCCCCTCGATCTCGACGTCGACGCCCCCGGACGTGACCGAGACCTCGACGTCGTCGTGGAGCGCGAGCGCGAGGCCGAACGAGTCGAACCCGGGCCCGAGGTTCGCCGACGAGCCGGGCACGCGGATTCGGACCTCGCCAGGCCTGCCCATCAGCGCGACCCCGGTGGCGCGGCGCCAGCGGCAGCCAAAAACGTCATGAATGTCACTTTTCCGGCGCGGGCACCGACGCTCATCGCAGCTCCAGCGCGTCGGCCACGGCGCCCGGATCGATGGGCACCACGGTGGGCTCGGGCGCCGCGAGCAGCGCCGTGTCGGGGTCCTTCAGACCGTGGCCGGTGACGGTGCACACCACGAGCGACCCGCGCGGCAGCGTGCCGTCGCCCGCCGACTGCAGGAGTCCGGCCACGCTCGCCGCGGACGCCGGCTCCACGAAAACGGCTTCGTGCGCAGCCAGCAGGCGGTACGCGGCGAGGATCTCGTCGTCGGAGACCGCGGCGAACTGCCCGCCCGATTCGTCACGGGCTGTGACGGCTGCCGCCCAGGACGCCGGTGCGCCGATCCGGATGGCTGTGGCGATCGTCTCCGGATGCCGGACCGGAGCGCCGTGCACGAGCGGAGCGGCGCCTTCGGCCTGGTAGCCGAACATCCGGGGCGCCGCGCCGATCAGGCCGTCGGCGCGGTAGGCGCGGTAGCCGGCCCAGTAGGCGGTGATGTTGCCGGCGTTGCCGACGGGCAGGCAGTGCACGTCGGGAGCGCGGCCCAGCTCGTCGCAGATCTCGTACGCGGCGCTCGCCTGGCCCGCGATCCGGGTGGGGTTCACCGAGTTGACCAGCGCGGCGACGGGGTAGTCGGCCGCCGTCTTGCGGGCGAGCTCGAGACAGTCGTCGAAGTTGCCGTCGATCTGCAGAATCCGCGCGCCGTGCGCCACGGCCTGGGCCAGCTTGCCGAGCGCGATCTTGCCCTGCGGAACGAGAACCGCGCAGGTCAGACCGGCCCTCGCGGCATAGGCGGCGGCCGATGCCGACGTGTTGCCCGTGGACGCGCACAGCACGCCCTTCTTGCCCTGGGCCAGCGCGTCGGTGACCGCCACCGTCATCCCGCGGTCCTTGAACGACCCCGTCGGGTTGGCGCCGTCGACCTTGAGGAAGACCTCGCAGCCGGTGCGCCGGGACAGGTGCGGAGCAGGCAGAAGCGGCGTGCCACCCTCACCGAGCGTCACCACCGTCCAGCCGGGCTCGACGGGCATCCGCTCCCGGTAGGCCTCGATCACCCCGGGCCACCGGGTCGCTTTCATCGCGGAGCTCACCCGGCAACACCCTTCCGGCCCAGGTCCTCGACCCGGAGCACGCTGTCGACGACCCGCACGGCGTCCAGGCCGGCAAGCACTTCCACCGTGGCGGCGAGGGCCGCCTCGGGCGCTGCGTGCGTGACGACGACGAGGCGCGCCGCCGCTCCGCCGTTGCCGCCACCGGTCTGCCGGACTGCGGCGATGCTCACGCCGCGATGGGCGAACTCGCCGGAGATCGCCGCGAGCACGCCGGCACGGTCGTCGACGTCGAGGCTGACGTGATAACGCGTGCGCACGCTCCCCATCGCGCGAACAGGCAGGCTGGCGTAGGCGGACTCGCGGGGAGCACGCCCACCGCCCACACGGTTGCGCGCCACCGCCACGATGTCGCCGAGCACGGCGCTGGCCGTGGGCGCGCCACCGGCCCCCTGCCCGTAGAACATCATCTGGCCCGCCGCCTCTGCCTCGACGAACACCGCGTTGAAGGCGCCGTCGACGGACGCCAGCGGGTGGGCGGCGGGAATCATCGCCGGGTACACGCGTGCGGAGACCGACTCGGGGATGTCGCCGTCGGGCGGGGTGCGCTCGCAGATCGCCACCAGCTTGATCACGCATCCCATCCCCGCCGCCGCGGTGATGTCGGACGCCGTGACCGAGCGAATCCCCTCGCAGTGCACGTCATTGGCCGTGACGCGGGTGTGGAACGCGAGCGAGGCGAGGATCGCGGCCTTGGACGCCGCGTCGTAGCCGTCGACGTCGGCACTCGGGTCGGCCTCGGCGTAACCGAGCCGCGTGGCCTCCTCCAGCGCCTCGGAGAAGCTCGACCCGGAGGCCGTCATCGCGGAGAGGATGAAGTTGGTGGTGCCGTTGACGATCCCGGCGACGCGCGTGATCCGGTCGCCTGCCAGCGACTCGCGCAGCGAGCGCAGCAGCGGGATCGCCGCGGCGACGGCCGCTTCGTAGTAGAGGTCCACCCCGGACGCGTCGGCCGCCTCGGCCAGCGCGGGGCCGTCGTCGGCGAGGAGGGCCTTGTTGGCCGTCACCACCGACTTGCCGGCCTTGAGCGCCTCCAGCAGCAGCGTGCGAGCGGGTTCGATGCCGCCGATCACCTCGACGACGACGTCCACGTCGTCGCGCGTGACCAGGCCCGCGGCGTTGTCCGTGAGGAGATCGCCCAGGTCGGCGTGCTTGTGGGGGCGACGAACGGCCACACCGGCCAGCTCGACCGGCGCCCCCGCGCGGGCCGCGAGCTCGTCGGCGTGCTCCCGCAACAGCCGCACCACCTCACGGCCGACGGTGCCGCAGCCCAGCATCGCGACGCGGATCGGTGTCACAGCGCTTTTCCTGTCACAGCCCTCTTCCCGTCACGCGCTTGTCGGTCGTGCCATTGTCCCCGCCGTCACAGCGTTCTCGTCATCGCGTTGCAGTCGTCACAAACCCGAATCATCGCGGGTGACGGACCGTGGACGAAGTCCGGGTGGGCGGCCTCACCCGGAGACCTCGAGCCGGAACTGGTCGTCGAGCGTCTCCCTGCGGAGCAGGACGCGTGCCTGCCCGTCCCGCACCGCGACGACCGCGGGCCGTGGCAGCCGGTTGTAGGAGCTCGCCATCGAGTAGCAGTACGCGCCGGTCGCGGCCACCGCGAGCAGGTCGCCGGGCGCGACGTCGGCGGGCAGCCAGCAGTCGCGCACCACGATGTCGCCGCTCTCGCAGTGCTTGCCGACCACCCTGGACAGTGCGGCCTCGTCGCTGCCGTCGAGCTGGGAGGACCGCGACACGAGCCGGCAGTCGTACACGGCGTCGTAGAGGGCGGTGCGGATGTTGTCGCTCATCCCGCCGTCGACGCTCACGTAGCGACGCGAGGTGTGGCCGTCGAGCGGCACGTCCTTGAGGGTGCCCACCTCGTAGAGCGTGACGGTGCCCGGGCCCGCGATGCTGCGCCCCGGCTCGACCGCGATCTCGGGGACGTCCAGGTCGGCCTCGTGGCACTCGTGCTTGACGATCGAGCGCAGCTCCTCGGCCAGGCGCGCCACGTCCAGCGGCTCCTCGGAGGCGCGGTAGGCGATGCCGAAGCCGCCGCCGAGGTCGAGCGTGGTGATCGACCCGAGCGCCTCGTCGCCGTGCTCCTTGTGCAGCTGCGCGTGGAAGCGCACCACGCGGTGGGCGGCGACCCGGAAGCCCTCGGTGTCGAAGATCTGGCTCCCGATGTGGCTGTGCAGCCCGACGAGCCGCAGCCCGGCGGACCCGATCACGCGCCGCGCAGCCTCAGCGGCGTCGCTCCCCTCGCCACCGGCGATGGAGAACCCGAACTTCTGGTCCTCGTGCGCCGTGGCGATGAACTCGTGCGTGTGGGCCTCGACGCCCACCGTCACGCGGATCATCACCGGCGTGACGACGCCACGGTCGCGCGAGATGGCGTCCAGGCGGGCGATCTCGTGGAACGAGTCGAGCACCACGCGCCCGACCCCGGCCTCGACGGCGGCGACGAGCTCGTCGAGGGACTTGTTGTTGCCGTGCATCGCGATCCGCTCGGCGGGGAAACCGGCGCGCAGCGCGACGGCGAGCTCGCCGCCGCTGGCCACGTCCAGGCTGAGCCCCTCCTCGGCCACCCAGCGGGCGACCTCGGTGCACAGGAACGCCTTGGCCGCGTAGTGCACGGCATCCGCGCCGAAGGCGTGGGCGAACTCGGCGGCGCGGGACCGGAAGTCCTCCTCGTCCACGACGAAGAGCGGGGTGCCGTAGGTCTCGGCCAGCTCACGCACGTCGACCCCGGCGATCCGGAGCGCTCCGTCGTCGCCGCGAGCGGCGTTGCGCGGCCACACCGCGGGGGCCAGCTCGTCGAGCCCTGCGGCGTCGAGCGGCCGGGGCCCGGCGGTCTCCGGAGGCGCCAGGATGCCGGCGTGCAGGGGCCCGGCCGGGTGCGCCCTCATGATGCCGCCGCCGCGGGGAAGAGCACGTCGGCCGGCAATGACGGCGCCTCCGCGGGAGAGAGCACGTCGGCGCTCACATCCGCTCCGGTGCGGACACGCCCAGCAGCGAGAGGCCGTTGGCGAACACCTGGCGGGCCGCCACGCACAGCGCGAGCCGGTTGCGGTGCAGGTCGGAGATCTCCTCGTCGCCGATCGGTAGCACGCGACAGGCGTCGTAGAACTTGTGGTACGCGCTCGCCAGCTGCTCCAGGTAGCGCGCCACCCGGTGCGGCTCGCGCAGCTCGGCGGCCGACGCGACCACCGCCGGGAACTCGCCGATCGTGCGGATCAGGTCGCCCTCGCGGGGCTGGTCGAGCAGGCCGAAGTCCGGTACGTCGGGCACGGTGACGCCGAGGTCGGCCGCGTTGCGCGCCAGCGACGCGAGCCGGGCGTGCGCGTACTGCACGTAGAAGACCGGGTTGTCGTTGCTGCGGCGAACGATCAGGTCCAGGTCGATGTCGAGGGTGGAGTCGACCGACGACCGGATCAGCGTGTAGCGCGCAGCGTCGACACCGACGGCGTCCACCAGGTCGTCCATGCTCACGGCGGTGCCGGCCCGCTTGCTCATCCGCACCGGCTGGCCGTCGCGGAACAGGTTGACCATCTGGCCGATCAGGACCTCGACGGTGTTCGGGTCGTCGCCGAACGCGGCCGCTGCCGCCCGCAGCCGAGCGATGTAGCCGTGGTGGTCGGCGCCGAGCATGTAGATGCACAGGTCGAAGCCACGCTTGCGCTTGTCCAGGTAGTAGGCGAGGTCGCCCGCGATGTAGGCGGGCTGGCCGTCGCTCTTGATGACCGGACGGTCCTTGTCGTCGCCCTGGTCGGTGGAGCGCAGCCACCACGCGCCGTCGGAGAAGTAGAGGTTGCCCGAGTCCTTGAGCCGCTGCACCGCCGCGCCGACCGCACCCGAGTCGTGCAGGGACTTCTCGTGGAACCACACGTCGAAGTCGGTGCCGAACGCGTGCAGAGCCCGCTTGATCTCGTCGAACATGAGGTTGACGCCGATCCGGCGGAACTCCTCGCGACGCTGCGCGTCGGGCAGGTCGAGGACTCCGGGCTCGGCGGTCGTGATCTGGGCCGCGATCTCGCCGATGTAGGCGCCGCCGTACCCGTTCTCCGGGGTGGGCTCGCCCTTCGCCGCGGCGACCAGCGAGTCGACGAAGCGGTCGATCTGGCCACCGGCGTCGTTGAAGTAGTACTCCCGGGTGACCTTGCCGCCCCGGGCGGCGAGCACCCGGCCGAGCGCATCGCCGACGGCGGCCCAGCGGGTGTGGCCGAGGTGCAGCGGCCCGGTGGGGTTGGCGGAGACGAACTCCAGGTTGATGTTCCGATCGGCGAGCTCGTCGCCGGTGCCGTAGGCGTCGCCCGCCTGCAGGACGTCGCCGACGATCGCGCCCTGCGCGTCGGCGGCGAGCCGGAGGTTGATGAAGCCGGGCCCGGCGATCTCCGCGCTCTCGATGGCGTCGCGGGCGGCGAGGGCCTCGGCGAGCCAGCCGGCCAGTTCGCGCGGGGGGACGCCGGCCTTCTTCGCGGTACGGAGGGCCACGTTGGTGGCGTAGTCGCCGTGCTCGGGGTTGCGCGGACGCTCGACGCCGACGTCGTCGGGCAGCGCCGCGAGGTCCAGGCCGCGGTCCGTGAGCACCTCGGACGCGGTCGAGCGGACCAGGTCGGCGAGCAGGGCGGGATTCACCCGACCCAGTCTAGGAGGTGGCGCTCGCCACTTACTCACGCCTCACTCCTACACTTGCCCTCCGGCAAGGGCCGTCCGGGTGACGCCCGCGCCTCCTTTCCCGGCCCCTATGTTCTGGACGGATCATGGTCAGCGGCAACAAGAGCAAGGCGTCTCGAAGCTCGCGCGCGCGCACGCCCGTCGTCAGCCAGAAGTCCACCCCGTGGGGGCTGATCGCCGCCGTTCTCGTGGTGGTCCTCTTCGCAGGCGGTGTGTTCGGCTACGCGTTCCTGCGCAACCAGCAGAACCAGGCGAAGACCGAAGCGCTCGCCCCGTTCACGCCCACGGCGCAGAACCAGGACCCGTCGACGCAGATCCCCGGCGTGGTGGTGCAGGGATACCCGGGCGGCCAGCACGTCGGCCGCGAGACCCAGGTCGCCTACACGCACAGCCCGCCGTTCGGCGGCGCGCACGACGCCGTGTGGGCCGCGTGCAACGGCGTCGTCTACCCGCAGGCGGTGCGCACCGAGAACCTCGTCCACTCCCTCGAGCACGGCGCGGTCTGGATCGCGTACAACCCCGACCAGGTCACCGGAGACGCACTCGAGACGCTCCAGAGCAAGGTCGACGGCCAGCCCTACACGGTGATGTCGCCCTACCCGGGGCTGGACCAGCCGATCTCGCTGCAGTCCTGGGGCCACCAGCTCAAGCTGTCGGACGTCGCCGACCCGCGGATCGACCAGTTCATCGCCGCGCTGCGCCTGAACCAGTACACGTACCCCGAGCCGGGTGCGAGCTGCAACGAGGTCGGATCGAACGGCGGCTTCTCCCAGGACAACCCGCCACCGTTCGCCCCCGCTCCCGCCCCCGGCACGCCGGGCTCGCAGGTCGAGACAACGCCGGGAGCGGGCGTCGCCCCCGACGGCGGTTCATGATGGTTCGGGTGAGCACCCCGACCGCTCCGGCCGCCGGCACCATGGACGCCCCGCCACCCGCGGACCCTCCGCCGCACGAGGGCCGGTGGGTGCGGCCGCTGCTCATCGTCGCCGCCGCGGCGGCCCTGCTCCTACTCGGGGCGGCGGGCGGCCTCCTCGCCGGCCTCCCCGGCTCGGCCCCCGCGCCGGCCACACCCACCGCCGACTCCGTCGACGTCGGGTTCGCGCAGGACATGACCGTGCACCACCAGCAGGCCGTCGCGATGGCGGCCTGGGAACGCGACCACACCACCGACCCGGCGCTGTTCCAGCTCGCGTCCGACATCGAGGCCACCCAGACCTCCCAGATCGGGCGCATGCAGGGCTGGCTCGAGCTGTGGGGCGCCGGGGCGCTGCCGGTCGGCGGCCACATGGCCTGGATGACCGGCCCCGCCGACCACGCCCACATGGGCACCGCGACGCCCTCGGGCGGCGTCGCCACGATGCCGGGCATGGCCAGCACCGAGGAACTGGCCGGCATGCGGGCGGCCACCGGCCACCAGCTCGACGTGATGTTCCTGCAGTTGATGCTGCGTCACCACGAGGGAGGCGCCACGATGCTGCAGTACGGCGCCCAGCACGCCTCGATGCCGCAGGTGCGCAACCTCGCCGCACAGATGCTCAGCTCCCAGACCACCGAGGCCGCCTACCTGCGTCAGCTCCTCGCCGAGCGGGGTGGGCAGCCGCTGCCGAGCTGAATCAGGGCGTGCGCTAGGGTTTCCCACGTTGCACGGCCCCCGTAGCTCAGGGGATAGAGCACCGCCCTCCGGAGGCGGGAGCGCAGGTTCGAATCCTGCCGGGGGCACCATCCGGATCACCACCAGAAACGGCCCCTCACCAGCATGAACAAGGTGAGGGGCCGATCTTGTTGTGTCCGACCAAGTCCGGCCCGCACCGGCGCCAATCGGCCGTCTGTGCCCAATGCGTGTCCACGCCGTGCCCAGCAGGCACCTACGTGCCGTCGCGGTGTCCGAGCGCCTGCATGACTCGCCATCGCGCGATGACGTCCTGTCCGTCGATGCACTTGGCGTAGACCTTGAGCAGCACCTCGGCCGAGTGCCCGGCCCATTCGGCCACTTGCGGAGCCAGGCGGGACCGGCTACCCGGCCCACACGATCAGGTGGCGCGGTGCCTGAAAGGGAACTCGGCTGCGATCAATCTGCGGAACCGCAACAGTGATCACATGTCGGCGAGCGCAGCGCCTCGGGTAGCCATCGTGACTGGAGTCAGCCGCCGGATCGGCATCGGAGCTGCTATCGCACGTCGACTCGCGGCCACAGGAACCTCTCTGTTCCTGCACTCGTGGGAACCGCATGACGCCGATCAACCTTGGGGAGCCGACAGCAATGGCGCGGAGCTGCTCGTCGAGGAACTCACCGCGACCGGGGCACGTGTTGAGCACGCCGCAGCCGACTTCTCCGAGCCCACGGCACCGGCGAGCATCCTGAATCAGGCAGTCGGCGTCTTTGGCCACATTGACATCCTCGTCGCCAACCACGCCCGCAGCAGCAGACAAAACCTCGATCAGCTCACCTGCGAGGAGATTGACCTGAGCTATGCCGTCAACACCCGTGCGAGCATGCTGCTGGTCAAGGAGTTCGCCCGACAGCACAGCGGCGTGACGCCCGGTCGAGTCATCCTGATGACCTCCGGTCAGCATCGCGGCCCGATTCCCGACGAACTGCCATACATCGCTTCGAAGGGCGCTCTCCACCAGCTCACGATCAGCCTGGCCGCCCACCTCGCACCCCGCAACATCACCGTCAACACCATCGACCCAGGCGCGACCGACACCGGCTACGCCGACGATCAGTTGCGCCGAGAAGTCATCGCGCATGAGCCCATGGGCCGCTGGGGCGAACCCGACGACGCTGCCCGTCTCGTCAGCTGGCTGACCGGGCCCGACGCAAGCTGGGTCACCGGGCAGGTCATCGTCTCATCTGGAGGAGGCCCATAACCCAGATCCTTGTGACGCCAGACTTGGCCTCCGGCAGCCGGGCTCCGGCCTGCCCGGTACCTGACCATGATCGGCAGATCGGGGTCGCAAACCGGGCGGTACACAGCTGCAAGTCCCCAAATGACGATCATCACCGGACAGACGGGCCGGCCGACCCCGCCTCAGCCAGGTCGAGACGCACGCGTGCCGCAACGGGTCGGGGGTCGCGGCTACCTCAGGCGTGAACGCGATCGCCCGGCACCGTGCAGCGTTGCCCCGTGGAGTCGGCCGACCTACACTCTGTCTCGTGGACGATGACGCTGTATCCGTATCGATGACAAACCAGGACAACCGCCCGGCGAACATTCTCAGCTCGACGCAGAAGACCCTCGCCTTGCTGGAAACCCTGGCCTCGCTGCCCCGGCCGTATGGCGTGAGCGAACTCGCGCGCGTCGTGGGGAGCTCGCGCGGCACCGTCCACAAGCAACTGGCCACGCTGGTCGCGTCCGGCTGGGTGGAGCAGGACGAGCAGGGCCGGTACGGACTGAGCCTGCTCACGGTCCGGGTAGGCAATACCGCGCTCCAGCACGCGGGGCTCGGTCAGAAGATCCAGAACGTGCTCGAAGGGCTCGTGGCGGTGACCGGGGAAACCGCGACGATCGCGGCGGTGCACCGGGACAGCGGCCTGATCATCCAGCGGGCGGAAAGCGATCAGGTGCTGAGCGCCGATATCCGCGTCGGCACCCGGATTCCACTCAACGTCGGCGCGTCCAGCCACGTGCTGCTGGCGTTCGCCATCACCGAGGAGCAGCGGCACGATCTGCGGCGACGCGGCATCGAACTGCCGTCGGAGGAATACCTGGCGGGAGTTGCGGAGTCCGGCGTCGCGTTCACCCGTCGCGAGTTCGTCGACGGGATTGACGCGGTGTCGATCCCACTGCAGCACCAGCTCGATTTCAAGACGACCGCGCTGACCCTGGCGGGCCCGTCCGGCCGGATCGACCCGGACAGCGCGGAACGGGCGCTGCGCGCCGCCCGCGAACGCATCCTGACCCTGGCTGGCGGCCGGGTGCCGGAACTGCGCGACGCATCCGGCGACTAGGAGATACCCGGGCCGACCGGCCACTCAGCCGGTCGCTGACCACACACCGTGTCGCCCGGCGGTGCCGCCGTAACGGGGCTGCCCGGCCTCAAAGAAGAGGCGATGAAAGAACCGTTGCCGGGATAGCGGACACACTGCCCATCCCGTTCGACCCGGCAACCACGCTTTATGGCGTCGCATTGTGACGCGTCCGTTTCTGGTGGTGGCGAAGGCCTAGCGCTTCGGGCACCTGCCCCGCCAATGCGGGCCTAGCTCTACTCCTGCCGAATCGAAAGTGAGGCGATCATGACCGAACTTGTGCACTTTCCGATGCTGATCGGAGGGAAGCCGGCTGAGGCCGCTTCCGGCATCACCTTCCAGAGCGAGACCCCCTACACCCGGCAACCGTGGGCGGACGTCCCGGACGGATCGGCGGAGGATGTCGACGCGGCTGTCGACGCGGCCCGGGCTGCGCTGGACGGCGAGTGGGGCCGCATGACGGGGTTTGCCCGGGCGGCCTGCCTGCGTCGCCTCGGGGACCTCGTCACCGAGGACGCCGACAGGCTTGCCCGGCTGGAGGTACAGGACTCGGGCAAGCTCTATCGCGAGATGCTCGGCCAGCTCCGGGCGATCGGCGGCTGGTACCACTACTTCGCCGGTGTCGCGCAGGGACTGGAGGGTCGGCAGATCCCCTCTCCCAACCCCGATTACCTCGTCTACACGCGGCGTGAGCCGGTCGGCGTGGTCGCGGCGATCACGCCCTGGAACTCGCCGCTGCTGCTGATGACCTGGAAGCTTGCGCCCGCGCTGGCCGCCGGCTGCACGGTCGTGGTCAAGCCGTCCGAGCACTCCCCCGTGTCGACGCTCGGTTTTGCCGAGCTGATCGGCCAGGCCGGCTTCCCCGCTGGGGTGGTCAACGTCGTCACCGGCCTGTCCCGGAAAGTCGGCGAGCACTTGGTCGCCCACGAGGGTGTCGACAAGGTCGCGTTCACCGGATCGACCGCCACCGGCCGAGCGGTCGCCCGTGCCGCCGCCGACCGGCTCATCCCGGCCACGTTGGAGCTCGGTGGCAAGTCGCCGCAGATCGTATTCCCGGACGCGGACCTGGACGCCGCCGCCAACGGCCTCGTCGCGGGCGTCTTCGCGGCCACCGGGCAGAGCTGTATGGCCGGTTCCCGGCTGATCTGCCACGTGGACGTGCACGACGAGCTGGTCCGGCGGGTGGCCGAGCGGGCCGCCGCGATCCGGCTCGGCGACCCGTTCGACGAACACACCGAGATGGGTCCGGTCGCCAACCGGCCCCAGTTCGAGAAGGTGGTCGGATACCTGGACGCCGCTCGGGACGAGGGCGCCACGGTTGCCTATGGGGGTGCCGCAGATGACCAGCTCGGTGGCTACTTCGTCTCGCCGACGGTGTTGTCCGTGACGCCCGCCAGCACCGTGTTCCGCGAAGAGATCTTCGGCCCGGTCCTGTCCGCGGTGACCTTCACCGACGAGGACGAGGCGATCAAGCTGGCCAATGACACTCCGTACGGCCTCGCCGGGGCGGTCTGGACCAAGGACGTGCATCGTGGTCACCGGGTCGCGGCCCGGGTGCGGGCCGGTTCGGTGTGGATCAACGCCTACCGGGTCGTGGCGCCCAACGTGCCGTTCGGTGGGTACCAGCAGTCCGGAATCGGACGCGAGAATGGCGCCGAGGCCGTTGACGCCTATCTGGAGACCAAGGCTGTCTGGGTGGAATTGACCGGCAGCACGCGGGACCCCTTCATCCTGGGCTGAGCGGGACCGGCTCGATCAGCGAGGCTCGTCGCCAGTGCCGCACGGCTGCGGTACGAGGCCGACGGGGCCGCCGCAGGTGCGTTGGAATTCTGGTGCAATCCGTTGATCGCAAGGAGTTCATCCCGTGATCTCGTCAGAAGAGTTCGACTACATCGTCGTTGGCGCAGGGGCAGCCGGTTGCGTGGTCGCGGCCAGGCTCACCGAGGACCCGGCCGTGCGGGTGCTGCTGTTGGAAGCCGGCGGGCCGGACGACGATCCGATCATGGCGGTGCCCACCGGCGCGTTGAGCACCTGGCGTGGGTCGGCTGACTGGTGCGATTCCACGGTGCCGCAGCCGCAGCTGGGTGGGCGTCGAATCGACATCTCGGCCGGCCGCGTGCTCGGCGGCGGGGGCACGATCAACTACACGGCCTGGTGCCGCGGGCACCGTTCCGACTACGACGGATGGGCCGCACGCGGCATGGAGGGCTGGGCGTGGGACGACGTTCTGCCCTGTTTCCGCCGCAGCGAGGACAACGAGCTGGGCGCTTCGGCGCTGCACGGAACCGGTGGCCCGATCGCCGTGACCACACCGAAGGACGTCGATCCGCTGTCGCTGGCGTTCATCACGGCCGGAGTCGAGCACGGTCTGCCGCTGAATCGTGACTTCAACGGCGCCGAACTGGACGGCGTGGGCCTGCTCTACAGCAACGTGCGCGACGGCGAGCGAAGCAGCGGGGCCCGGGAGTATCTGCGCCCCGCGTTGGCGCGGCCGAACCTGACGCTCCACACCGGCTTCCTGGTCGAGCGAGTACTGCTGGAAAACGGTGCGGCACGGGGTATCACCGGGCGCGACAGCCACGGGCGGGACGTCAGCTACCGGGCAGGCGCCGTGGTGCTCTCCGCAGGGGCCATCCGCACGCCGCAGCTGCTCATGCTGTCCGGAATCGGTCCCGCTGACCACCTGCGCGAGCATGGCATCGAGGTCGCGCTCGACCTGCCCGGCGTGGGCGGCAACTTTCAGGACCACCCGATGAACATGGCCTCGTGGCCACTGACGCGGGGCACCACCCTGCTGGAGCACCTCGAATCGGACGAGGCCAAAGAGCTCTACGCGCGGGAGCGCCGCGGTCCGCTGGCGGCGCTGGTCCAGGCCGCGGCATTCATCCGTTGCGAGGACGACGCGCCCGCACCCGACATCCTGGCGACCCCGATGCTGTTCGACATGACCGGCGGCCAGGACCCTGGCGTGACCTGCCTGGTCACCCTGCTGAACCCGCAGAGCCGCGGCACCGTGCGGCTGGCATCGGCGGACCCGCGGGCAGCGCCGCTTCTGGATCCGTGCTACCTCCAGACCGCGCGCGATCGCCGGACCATGGTGGCCGGGACGCGCCACGCGCTGGAAATCTTCGCCAGCCCGACTCTCGGAGCCTCGGTGGGCCCGCTGGGGGTGCCCGCCGCGACCGACGACGCCGCCCTGCTCGACTCCGCGCGTGAGCTGATCACCTCGATGAACCACCCAGTGGGCACCTGCCGAGCGGGACGGGACGCGGAATCCGTCGTCGATCCCGCCCTCAGGGTGCACGGGGTGGCGAACCTGCACGTCATCGACTCGTCGGTGATGCCGGATCTGCCCCGCGCTTTCACTCACGCCCCGTCGGTGATGATCGGCGAACGTGGCGTCGCACTGCTGGGTGAGGCCCGGACCGATCCGACTCCTGAGTCCCGAATCACTGGCTGGACGGCATCCGGGTAGAACTACCAGGACTGAACGCTCAGCTTGATTGCACGACGCCGGGCTACGTTGCCCCGCGCCGCGATGCTTCAGCCGCGCCGGGCACATTCGCAGCCGGCGCCTTGCGCGGGGTCACCTTCGACTTGTCCGGCAATGGGCCGGAGGTGTGCAGGAGCGGACGGCTGGTGACGACGGTCGGGCCCCCACAACTCCAGCAGGCCGGCTCGGGATCGAGGTCGCGGCCCTCTATCTCGCACGTGATGCAGTGGTATGCCGACAACCTCTGTTCGCTCGAAGCGTGGTCGCGAATGGGTACCACGACAGTCGGCACCGGCACGTTGCACATGATCTTCATTGCGTCGGTGCGGGAGGTGGAACCGATGAGCTGTACCTCTCCCTGCTCCCAGTGCATCGTCCCGAGGCGGTCCCCGTCGACGACGGTGACCAGAATCGGCTGGGTCAGCCCGTGACGCACCGCGAGTTGAGCCGCCGAGGCAACCACCGGCTGCGACGGCCTCGGCTCGTCGTACGCATAGACGATCTGCCGCAACCGCACCCGGTGCTCCGAGTGGTAGCCGCACGGGGCGAGCACCGTCGGCACCTGCGTGGCAGGTAGTAGGTCGCCGGTGACACTCCCGGTGGAGAACCGGCGAATCGATCCACCCGAGCCCGCGCCGAGGACCACCATGCCGGCGTCGAGTTCGGCGACCAGCGCGAGGATCCCCTCGGCCGGTGAGCTCGCGGTGCGGGTGATGTACACGGCGTTCACCTCGTCCCCGAGGAATGATTTCGCCTCGCCGAGCCCCTCCGCCGCGGCCCTCCACAGGGAAGTGTTCGGATAGCCTTCCACCTCCGGGATGATCGTGCACACGGTCAGCGACACGTCCGCGGAGGAGAACAGGCGGGCCGCAGCGAGCGCCGCCCTGCCACCGTTGCCCGGTGAGTACGCAACCACGTAATTCATGCCGTTGCGACTTGCCGACCCCCGGGAGCCGATCACGTTGCACGAGGCGTCATTACCTACTTCCATGATCCGTTTCTCCGTTCATTTACCCTGACGCAACCGCAAAACGGATACGTGAATACACCCGGCCGAGATGAGAATGTCGCGACCCGATTGGCCGCGTGGTCCGATATGCGATATCAACACGAGATGACGTCCGGTGTGACACATCGCACCATACCTACGTGCTGCAATCAGGGACGATTCATCCACACTTTCTGACGGAATGCTTACAGGCCCAACGGCAATCGACACAGCCCAACACATAACAGCACATAAGGGACCGACCGGGCGATTGCCGGCATTCCTTCGATCATGCGATCGGCGCACCTGTGCCGGTCCGGCATTACCCGGGAGGTCATCGACCCGCCGCCGCTGCCCGGCAAAGCTGTTCACATGGACACCCGGGAGACGGTCGACGAGCTGCTCCGCCGCGTTGCGGCCGGCGACATCGAGAAGATCGCAGAGCTCTACGCCGACGACGTGGACTGGATGCTCGACTGGCCCGATGGCGACTATTCGCAGACCGTGCCCTGGATCCGGCACCGCTCCACCCCGGCGGGCGTGGCCGACCACTTCCGTCTCATCGCAGAGAACCACGTTCCGGACGAGAGCTCCGCGACGGTCGGCGCCGTGCTCGTCGACGGAACCGACGCGATGGTGCTGGGCAGGTTCCACAACACCGCGAAAACGACCGGCCGCCGCTACGTCGCGGCCTTCGCCCTGCACCTGACGGTCGAGCACGGACTGATCACGCGTCACCACGTCTACGAGGACAGCCTCGCCGTGGCCAGAGCGTTCGCCACCGATGATCGGTCCGCACCGGCGTAACCGCTTTCCTTCCTCAGGTCCGGGTTCCAGTAGTAACAGCAGAAATACCAACAGATACGTACTGGCAGCTCCGCCCGCCACGAGAACGTTCAGCGCGCGGCCACCGGGTCTCGAATGGATATTGACCAGCGATAGAGCACCCACGGGACTGTTACTGTCAGAGCGCGCGGATGAAAGTCCACCACCTCACATGCGCTCGTCGATATACAACCCCCCGAAGAGGTGCTCTCTGCATGGAATGCCACGTTTTCACCAACCCCCAGCAAGGGTCGACCGACAAAGATCTCGTCACGACCGCGATGATTGCTGAGGATTGTGGACTGGCCGGTTTCTTCCGATCTGATCATTATCGGGCGGTGGGGGACATCGCAGGGTTGCTGCCTGGATCCAGTGACGCCTGGGTGACGCTGGGTGCACTTGCCGGGGAAACGCGCTACATCCGGCTCGGCACCCTGGTGACCGCCGCGACGTTCCGGTATCCCGGGCCGCTGGCCATCACGGTTGCCCAGGTCGATCAGATGAGCGGTGGGCGTGTGGACTTCGGCTTCGGTGTCGGGTGGTACGAGCCCGAGCATCGCGCCTACGGCATCCCGTTCCCCGACCTGGGCGAACGCTTCGACCGGTTCGAGGAACAGCTCGCGGTGATCACCGGCCTGTGGGAGACCGCCGAGGGCGAGACGTTCACCTACCAGGGCAGGTACTACCAGTTGATCGACTCGCCTGCGTTGCCCAAGCCGGTGCAGAGCCCGAGGCCACCGATCATCATCGGCGGACACGGACCGAAGAAGACGCCGCGCCTGGCCGCGCAATACGCCGACGAGTACAACTTCGACTTCCCTGCACTCGAGGAGATACCGCCGCAGACTGCCCGCCTGGATGCCGCTTGCGAGAAGATCGACCGCGATCCCTCGACCCTGCGCCGATCCGCGATCCTGCTGCTGGCCTGCGGCCGCGATGACGCCGAAGTCACCCGCCGCTCCGACGCCGGGGCGAACCCGTCCTACCGGTCCTGCATGCTGAAGCACGGACTGGTCGGCTCTCCGGGACAGGTGGTCGACCGCATAGGGCTGTTCGCGGAAGCCGGCGTCAGTCGCGTCTACCTCCAGACGCCGCAGCAGTACGACGTGGACCACTGGGAGTTCTTCGCCGACCAGGTCCTGCCACAGCTGACGTGAGCTACTCACGCGAAACCTCGCCACGGCAGATCGACGAGACTCGCGGTCGGCGGTTGATCACAAGACAAAGGCGAGGAGTTCTCCACTCCCCGCCACTGTCAACGTATAGCGCAGAGGGGGCCTTGCGGCAAGACCCGGGTCGTGCCGCAGAATCTCCGGCCGAAGCCCGGACCTGCGGATATCAGGGATTCGGGAAGTGCGGGTGTTCACCGGACCGCACGGAGAACCGGCCGGGAACAAAGTGTGTCGAATGGGGGGCTGCATGGTTGATGTGATCGTTGCCGGCGGTGGACCGACCGGATTGATGCTGGCCGGCGAGTTGCGGCTGCACGGCGTGGACGTGGTCGTGCTGGAGAAGGAGCCAGAGCCGACCAAGCATGTCCGAGCGCTCGGCCTGCACGTGCGCAGCATCGAGGTGATGGATCAGCGCGGGCTGTTGGAGCGGTTCCTCGCGCAGGGCCGGCGGTACCCGGTCGGAGGTTTCTTCGCCGGCATCGACAAGCCGTCGCCCGAGCGGCTGGACACCGCGCACGGGTACGTCCTCGGCATCCCGCAGCCCGTCACCGAACGTCTGCTGGCCGAACGTGCCACCGAGCTCGGCGCCGAGATCCGGCGTGGCTGCGAGGTGGTCGGGCTGAGCCAGGACGACCACGGGGTGACCGCTGATCTGGTCGACGGCACGCGGCTGCGCTCCCGTTACCTCGTCGGTTGCGACGGCGGCCGCAGCACGGTGCGCAGGCTCGTCGGCGTCGGCTTCCCCGGCGAGCCCTCCACGGTGGAGACGCTGCTGGGCGAGATGGAGGTGGCCGTGCCGCCGGAGGAGGTGGCCGCCGTGGTGACCGAGATCCGCAAGACCCACAAGCGGTTCGGCCTCGGGACTTCCGGGGACGGGGTGTATCGCGTCGTCGTGCCCGCCGAGGGAGTAGCCGAGGACCGCTCGATCCCGCCGACCCTCGAGGAGTTCAAGCAACAGCTGCGGGTGTTCGCCGGCACCGACTTCGGCGTGCACTCGCCGCGCTGGCTCTCCCGCTTCGGCGACGCCACCCGGCAGGCCGAGCGCTACCGGGCCGGCCGGGTGCTGCTGGCCGGCGACGCGGCGCACACCCATCCGCCGACCGGCGGCCAGGGCCTCAACCTCGGCATCCAGGACGCGTTCAACCTCGGCTGGAAACTGGCCGCCGAGGTCGGCGGCTGGGCGCCGGAGGGGCTGCTGGACAGCTACCACGCCGAACGGCATCCAGTGGCCGCCGACGTGCTGAACAACACCCGCGCGCAGATGGAGCTGCTGTCCCCCGAGCCGGGTCCGCAGGCGGTGCGCCGGCTGGTGTCGGAACTGATGGACTTCGAGCAGGTGAACCGGCACCTGATCGAGAAGCTCACCGCGATCGGGGTCCGCTACGACTTCGGTAAGGGTCACCACCTGCTCGGCCGGCGGATGCGGGACGTGGGGCTGAAGCGGGGGCGCCTCTACGAGCTGACGCACGGTGGCCGCGGACTGCTGCTCGACCAGACCGGGCGGCTCTCGGTGGCGGGCTGGGCAGATCGGGTCGACCACGTCGTCGACGTCAGCGAGGAACTGGACGTGCCCGCGGCGCTGCTGCGGCCGGACGGGCACGTGGCGTGGGTCGGTGAGGACCAGCAGGATCTGCACAACCATCTGCCCACGTGGTTCGGCGCGCCCGTCAGCTGACACGCGGTTGCTCAGCGGCGCTCCGCGTCGAGCCGGGTGCGCATCGCGGCCAGATGGTCGTCGCGAATCATCGGATCGGGATCGAACTCGGGGCGGCAACCGAGGATTCGGGCGAGATAGTTGTAGGCGAAGTCGGCGCGACGCAGCCCGAGTATGTAGGCGATGGTCGACTCCTCCGACCCGGCGAGAGGGCCGGGTTGAAGGTCGTCCAGCAACGGCCGCAGCGCCGGGACAGCGTCGGTGCCGAGTTCGAGCAGCGCTCGGGCGGCCTCCCGGTCGAAGCTGTTGCCGTCCTCGTCGAGGTAGCCGAAGTCGTTGAGCACGGCATACTCGCGCAGCGCCGCCGCGAGCGTCTCGGCACGGGCCGACGCCGGCACGGCCGCGTAGGCCTCCGGTGCCTCGCGGCGCAGCGCGAGCAGCAGCAACAGCGCGGTCGGACCTGGGCTGGCCGCAAGCAGGTCAGTGGCCGTCTCACGCTCTTGCGCGCTGTCGAAGCGCGCCTCGTGGAAGGCGGAGGACTCTTCGGCAAGCACGCCGACCCGAGCGTCGGCGAGCAGCCGCTCGAGTCGGTTCATCGCAGCTCCGGAAGCGGTTTCTGACCAGGTGCGTTGCGGCTTCCCGCAGACAATTTGGTCTGGCTGTTCCAGGCGTTGATGGCCGAGCCGAACGTTCGGCTGGGCTTGTTGAAGATCTGATGCGGCTTGGGGGCGATCTTGAGGTCCGCGGCCACGGTGAAGCCCCAATGGATCACCGCGTAGACCTTCCCCGCATCAGCGCCTTTACGGCAGACCACTGACGTCTCGAACGACCATTCACAGCTGGGCTGAGTCCACGATGGATAGTCGTACATCGAGGCCGGCGTCGTGCCGCCGCGCACCCACGGGGTGAAGTTGGCCTGGCCGCTCCCGTCGTCCTTCATGCCGTACCAGCCCTGCTCCTTGCCGTTCAAGCGGTCGATCTTGGTGCGATCCCGGATCATCCGCGTCTCGCTGTTCGGGCTCAGGTTGGCCTTTGTATCGGAGTCGATCACCTGGACGGTCTGGATGAAGGCGATCTCCTCGGCGTCCACCGCGTCGCTCGGCTGGAAGGCGACTTGGAACCCGTACCTGTATCGACCGTCCCTCGCCCTCCTGCCGTCCTGGACCAGTCCTTCCCGCTGCACCGTGACCTCGCCGTAGCCCCTGCCGGGCTCGGCCTGTTCGTCGAATACGCCCTTCCCCATCAACACCACCGTGATCGCCTCACGTGGGAGGGACACATCGAGGTCCAGCCGGCGGGTGGCGTCGTCGACGTAGCGCAATTGGTCGGCCGTGAGCGCATCGAGCGCATCGAACATCCACGGATGCCCCAGCAGCCAGGACGAGGCGTCACCTTCGACAGGCGCAATGTCGGAGAGCAGTTGCGCGACCTCCGCCCAGTCCTGCGCACCTACCGCGCCGGTGAACTTCTCCTGAGGCGATCGGCGTCGATCTTGCGCCACCTGCCCCGCAGTCTCCGTCTGAGGCCGGCGGCGGCGGCCTCGCGCAGTCTCTCCCGCTGCCTCCACGGCCGGATCCGAGGGGATCAACGTTCCGCCGCCCGACAATGAGCTCGTGACAGCGGCGTTGCCGGCGGTGCGCTGCAGCTGCAACACGAGACCTGCCAACCCGCGCGGTCCTGTCCGCCGTAGTGCCGGAGCCGGGGCGACCGGGCGTTCCAGCTCGCCCTTGTGAATGCGCTGCAAGCTCACGCGGGGCCCTTCCTCACGTCCAGCGCTCGCTCCCGCCGGGAGGAGCGGCAGTCGACAATCACCGTGGCCGCGGCCATTGCGTATCGTGGCGTGTTCAGCGAGTGACCGCTGCGCGATACCTGCTCCGGCGAGCAGCACCCGGCCACCCTGCCAGACGACTCGCAACCGCATGCCATGATCCGGATCACAGCCGTCCTGGATTGCCGCACTGCGTGTCGGCGCTGTGACCGTACCGATCCGCCTTTTTCCAGAGCATTTTCGAATTTCCACAGGTCAGCGATACGAAATGCCTTCGAGCTGTCACGCGAGGCCGCCGACGAATATTCCCTTCGCGCGCAGGACCTCGATTCCTGTGAGCCGGGTGGAATCACTCTCCGACAGGTCGACGCCCTCCAGCGCGGGCATGTCCCGGAGTGGGCCGACGTCGGTCAGGGGGTTGCCGCCGATCGACAGCTCCTCGACGGCTCGGCATCCGGCGAGCGTGGCCGCGTCACGGATCCGGTTGCCGGACACGTCCAATGTGGTGAGGGCCGGCAGCGCCTGAAGCGCGCTCGGATCGGTGATGAGGTCGCGTCCCAACCGCAGCTTGTCCAGGTGGGACAACCCTGCGAGCGGGGTGACGTCGGCGACCTGGTTGTTGCTGACATCGAGTTCGGTGAGGGCGGCCAGTGACGCCAGCGGCCCGAGGTCGATGATCGCGTTTCCCGACAGCCCGAGAAAGCGGAGCTGGGTCAGTCCTGTGAGCGGGGCGATGTCGGTCACCTGGTTGCCGGACAGGCCCAGCTCCTGCAACGAGGTGAGGCCGGCCAGTGGGCCCAGGTCGCGGACGGCGTTGTTCGTCAGTGTCAGACGCGTCAGCTGCGGCGCCTGCGCCAGGCCGGACAGCTCGCCGACGTCGTTGCCCGACAGGTCCAGGTCCACCAGGTTCGGCAGGTGGTCGAGCCCGTCCAGGGTCGCTATCCGCCCACCCTGTGGCAGGTCGCCGTTGCACGCCAGGTGGAAGACGCTGTTCAGCTCCCGCTCCGACACGCGATCGCTGCCCATGTCGTCGACCGCTGAGCGGACGCAGGCGGCGAGCGCCGGGTCGGGGAACAGTTCCGCGAGCTCCAGGCGGTTGCCCACCTGCGAGTACCCGGCCCAACCGGCGCCCGCCCCTACCAGGACGATCGCGCCCACGAGGATCCACCGGGCCACTCGCCGGCCGGAGGCGGACGCCAGTGCGGGCGCTGCCGGGCGGGGACCGTTCGTGCGGGCCGGGAGAGACCACCACCGGGTGGCGACGACCACCAGCAGCAGTGCAGCCACGCCGACGACGGCCGCGGCCACGATAGGGGCGTTCTGGACGCTTCCGCCGCGATACGCCAGGGGCTGGACGGCGAGCCCGAGCAGCGCGATCGCGTACAGCAGGGCAGTGACGACCGTGATCGCCGCGGCTATCGCGCCGAGCAACCGGTCACGGAGCAGAGCAGCCAGCCCGGCCACGACCAGGACGGCGCCGACCACCACCAGCCCGAGGGGGGCCAGCACCGTCGCCGCGTTCATGGCCACCTGTGTGAGCGGGAAGTCCAGGCGGAACAGGTGCAGCGCGTCGGTGCTGACTGTGGTCGCGACGCCCACGCCGGCGATGACGATGCCTGCGACGACGATCGCGGCGCCGCCCGCTCGGGTGCTCCGGACGGACGCGGCGAGGGTGGTCATCAGCGGGGAGCAGGCCATGGCGACCACGAGTGCCCTGCTCGACAGGTCGTACGGGGCGAGCGCCACGGCCACCGCGATCCCGGCGATGCCGACGACCCATGACGCGACGATCAGACTGCGGGGAACCGCGGACCTCCAGGCATCGGACCATCGCCCAGCGGACGCAGGGTGCGGCAGGACCTTTGCGGAAAGATCACGGTCCGTCAAATGAACACTGCGCAGCACCACGACGGCGGGGCGACACGGTGGGTCAGGTCGCCTTCCGGAAGACGTCGGTGACCCGGTGCCCCACTGCGCTGCCGAAGCTCTCCTCGTCCTCCAGCAGATCGAGACGGCGGGCGAGGGCACTCTTGTTCACGTCCACGGCGGATTCGATCAGCGTGGCGTAGGTCTGCACGGCAGCGCGGCCGCGGAGCCGGCCCGTGGTCCACACCCCGACCGCGATCAGGGCCGACGGCCACCAGAAGGCGGCGACGACGAGGTAGCCCACCGCCCAGCTGGCGTGCAGCGCGGCAGCGTCGAACACCGACCGCGCCGCCCTCAGCTCGCTTCTCGTCGAGTCGTCGACGACGAGCCAGAGCCGCGGCCACCACGATTCGAGGTCGGCGCCGTACTGGTGATGCACACGGGCCTCGACAGCGGCGAGCTGGTCGCCCATCCAGGTGGGGCGGGAGGGCCGGGACAAGGAGATCGCGTTGCGACGTGCCGCGCTGCTGTGGAACTGCTCGACGGTGCCCTGCTGATCCGCTGTCCAGGCGGCGGCGTCAGCGGAGTCCCATCGCCTCCGGCGCCGTTCCACGAGCCGATCGCTCACGAGCCGCGCCGGGCGTCCCCACGCGCCCAGCCACAGCCGTTGGGTCAGGCCCGACAGCGCACGGACGGTGAGCCCGATCCCGCTGCACGCGAGGAGCAGCACGCCCAGGAGAAGAACCTGGGACGCCACGGGGAGCGCGCCGACCGCCCGGAACCAGGTGTCCACCGTGGTGGCGAGCAGGCGGGCGTCCAGCGCCGACGACTGGCCCAGAGCAGCGGCAACACCGGCGACCGCGACCAGCAGGAGGCTGGGCAACAGCAGCAGCGAGATCCACTTCTCGGCGAGCCGTTTGCCCAGCTCCCCGAAGAAGGACGTCATCCGCGGCCCGGGCGCAGGGGTTCGTCGAGCACCCAGCACCGTTCGTCCGGGACGGGTCCTCCCGGTTGCCGCCGCACCGCCCGGTCGCACGCCTGCCAGGGGCAGGCGTAGACCTCGCCGGTCGGCCGCCCGCGGAGCCCGGGCACCGACTGGTAACCCCCGCGCAGGGCGTCGGCCGGGATCCCGAGGCGTGGCAGCAGATCCGCGACGGGCGAACCCGTCCGAACGTCGGCGAGGACGGCGGCGAGCTCGCCGGCGAGACCCTGCCGACCGGCCGCAGCCCGTAGCTGGGGCAGCGTCCGGCAGAAGGCCGCGAGGTGATCGTCCGCATTCATCCGGATCATCCTGGCAGCATCGGCCCTGTGGATCACGAGGACGCGGCCGCTCGCGACGACCTCATGCGGCGCGCGACCGCCCGGATCGACTCCTCGGCGGCCGGTGACGCCACGGCGGTGACCGACCCCGAGGCGCTCGCGGATGCCGACCGGCTGCTGGACCTCATCGGGACCCCGGGTGGTCCCGACATGCGCCTGCAGTACCTCGCCGGAATGGTGCACTGGAACCGCTGGTCGACGATGGGCGAAGCGGGCCGCCGGTCAGGCGAGATCGCCGAGCTGTTGCTGACGCCGCTGTACTTCGTGGACCGGTCGCTGCTTCCCGCCCAGCTGACCGAGCAGATCGACATCCACCGGAGCCCGGGGACGGGCGAGGCCGGGCGCTACCTCGACTGCGGTTTCGCGCTCGCCTCGCTCGCGGCCGAGCTCAACCGGCCGGTGTTCTACGACCCGGCGGTGCAGATCCTGGACGCCGCGGTCATGGCGAGCTCCGGCGACGACCCGCAGCGGTTTGCCTACCTGTCGCTGCTGGGTGAGGTCTTGTACCGCCGCCACGAAGCCGGAGGCGACAGCGGCGATCTGGAGCGCGCGGTCGAGGCCTCGCGAGAGGCGTGCCGCCTCTCCCCCGCGACCGGCCCGGACCTCGTGCCACAGTTGATCCTTCTGGGGCGATGCCTGGCGCTGAGGGCGGAGCGGAGCGAGGACCCGGCTCCCCTGCTGGAGGCGGTGGACGTGCTCCAGCCGGCTCTCCGTGACGCCGAACCCGCGGACCGGGACGAGGTGCTGGGCCTCGCTGTCTTCCTCCTCTCCGTGGGCGCCGGGCGCCCGCAGACCGATCGCGCCATGGATCCCGGCTTCGCCGCCGAGGTGGTGGCAACGGCCCGCAAAGCGCTGCTGGCCGGCACGCCGGACGATCCCCGTCACCTGGTGCGGACGGCCCACCTGGGGCTGGCGCTCGCCCTCGGTGGCGACCCCACTGCGACCGGCGAGGCCGTCCGGCTCCTGTGCGACGCCATCCGCGGGCTGTCCCCGGCCGAGGACGCGCGGCTGGCCGCGCTGTCGACGCTGCGCAACACGCTGCTGCTCGACGCCGTCGTCCCGCTCGACGACGAGGATTTCGACCTCGCCTCCGCCGTGGCGGAGGAGACGGCCGCCGCGTCGGGCCCGGATGACCCCGACCACTACATGTGTCTGGCGGTGCGCGCTGCCGCCCTCGTCCGCCGGTGGGCGAGAGGCAGCGACGACGGGGTCCGCGCCATCCTGGTCGAGGCGACCAGGGATCTGGCAGCGGCGGCCCCGTCGGCGGCGGAGAGATCTCGAATCCTGGACAGCATGGCTCTGTTCGAGCCCCCGATCGCCGAGGAGCCCGGACCCGATGACACCGAGCACCCGTTGGACCGGGCCGAGAACCGGGAGATGCTCGACCGCGCGATGACTGCGTTGCGCGGGTCGATCGCGGCCGAACCGGTCAACCGCGCGCTGCTGCCGATGTGGCTGGCCGATCTGGCCCGGATGCTCCGGCAGCGGTGCGACTGGCGACCCGAGCTCGGCATCGTCGACGAAGCCATCGACGTCCATCGCCGTCTGCTCACGTTGATCGAGCTCTCTCCCGATCGCCACGACCGCTGCGTCGACCTCGCGGCCCTGCTCAGCACACGATCCTCGCTCACCGGCGAGCGGAAGCCGCTGGTCGAGGCGGTGGAGATCCTGCAAGGCGTGCTCGCCGATGCAGGGCTCGATCCGACGACCCGCGCACGAACCCGTTACCTGCACAGCACCACCATGGTGGATCTGGCGCTGGCCCTCGCGGAGCCCGGCACGGCAGAGCGTGCGGAGGCAGCGGTTCGCGCCGTGATCGACGCCGGCGAGCCGCCGGAGGCCATGCCGTCGAGCTGGCACAACCTCGGGGTCGCCCGGCGGCTGCGCTACGAACGCACCGGCATCGGCCTGTCCGGCGCGATCGACGCCGCCCGCCGCGCCGTCACGGCCGGGGAGGGAACGCCCGACGGACAAGGCGAGCGGTTGGCCCACCTGGCCCACTTGCTCGGTCTCGACGAGCAGCTCGATGAGGCGCTGGCCCTTGCCCGACGGGCCCTCGCGGAATACCCGGCCGACCACGCGCGCATGGTCGGCGCCCTGGGCGAGATCCTGCGCATGCACCACAACCGGTTCGGCGGCGCCTCCGAGCTGGACGAGTCGATCGCCATCCTGCGCGCCGCCGTGCGCGCGGCCGGCGCCCCGGTCTCGCGGAGCATGCGCCTCATGAATCTGGCCGCCGCGTTGCGGGCCCGGTACTCCCATTCCGCCGACCTCGACACGTTGGAGGCGGCGATCGCGGCGGGCCGGGAGGCGTTGCTCGCGCTTCCGGCCGATCATCAGGCCGTGCTCGGGCTGCGCAACAACCTCGTCGTGCAGCTCGTGGAGCACTACAGCCGCACTCGCGAGGTGAGCAGCCTCGACGAGGCGATCGAGACGGGTCGCACGGTCGTCGCGGCCACGGCGCCCGACCATCCCGCGCTCGGGATCCGGCTGGCGAACCTGGCGCTGGCGTTCGCCCGCGAGTTCGAGCGCACCGGCGAGCGGTCGGCCCTCGACGAGGCCATTGCCCTGGAGCGCAGGGCCGTCGAGCTCGCTCCACCCGGCCACCCGCACCGGGGTATGCGGCTGAGCAATCTCGCCGTATCACTCTTCAAGCTCGTTGAGGTCTCCGGGACCCGGCGTGCAGGACGAGACGCGGTTCGGGCCGCGCGTGAGGCCGTCGCCGCCACTCCCGACGACCATCCTGGACGCGGTCCCCGGCTGCTCAACCTGGCCATCGCGCTCTCGGCGGTCGGCAGACCGAGCAGGTCACTGCTGCGGGAGGCGAGCCGGGTCGCCGAGATCGCTGCCCGGCTGCCCACGAGCCCGCCATCGAACCGGCTCGGCGCGTGCCGCGTGTGGGGTCGGATCGCCGCCGCGCTGTCGCACTGGGACGATGCCGCCGCGGCGTTCACCGAGGGCGTGCGTCTTCTCCCCCGCGTGGCGCCCCGGAACCTGACGCGCGCCGACGCCGAGCACCAGCTCGCCGGGATCGACGGCGTGCACGTCGACGCGGCGGCCTGCGCGGTGCAGGCGGGTGATGCGGCGGGCGCGCTGACCGCTCTCGAGCAGGGACGTGGCGTGCTGTTGACCTACGCCCTCGAGTCCCGCACGGAGCTCACGGACCTGCACGCCACCGCACCCGAGCTGGGAGTCGAGGTACAGCAGCTCATCCAGGAGCTGGACGCGGTGGGCGAACCGCTGCCGGCCGAGGAGGACCCGGCCGCGGTGCTCGACACCCGGTACGCGCTGTCCGGGCGGTGGGACGCCACGCTGCGCCGGATCCGCGCGGTCCCGGGCTTCGAGCGGTTCGGCGCTCCACCCTCGATCGGTGACCTTCTCCCGGCCGCGCGGCTCGGCCCCGTGATCACGGTGAACGTCAGCGAGTTCCGGTGCGACGCCCTCGTGGCGACGTCCGGCGGGGTGCGGGTGGTTGCCCTGCCTTGGCTCGCCGCATCGGACGTCGCCGACAGGACGGGCGCCTTCCTGCAGGCGTTGGAGCTGGTGGAGACGGGTGACCTCGTCCAGCGCATGGAGGGACAGGCGGTCGTGCGCGCGACGCTCGCGTGGCTGTGGGACGTCATCGCGGGACCGGTGCTCGACGCGCTCGGGTACACCGGCAGCCCTCGCGCGGGTGCGCCGTGGCCGCGTGTCTGGTGGTCCCCGACGGGGATGCTGAACTTCCTGCCGCTGCACGCGGCAGGCCACCACGACGGGCACGGGCGCGCCGTACTGGACCGGGTCGTGTCGTCCTACACGCCGACCCTGCGGGCGCTGCTGCACGCCCGCTCCCGGCCCGCGGCGCCCGATCCCGCGCTTCTCGCGGTCGCCCTGGCCGAGACCCCGGACCAGCAGTCGTTGCCCGCCACGGTCTCCGAGGCCGGGGCCCTGGTGCGCGGGCCGGGGCGCGCCGTCCAGCTCGTGGACGCCGACGCCCGGTACGACGCCGTGCTCTCCGCGCTCGCCGACTGCGGATGGGCGCACTTCGCCTGCCACGCGGTCAGTGATCCGCTCAGCCCGTCCGACAGCCGGCTGTTGCTCTACGACCGCTCCCTCGCCGTACGCGACATCAGCAAGCTCCGGCTGCAGGATGCCGAGCTCGCCTTCCTGTCCGCATGCTCCACCGCACGCGGCAGCGCGCAACTGGCCGACGAGGCCATCCACATCGCCTCCGCGTTCCAGCTCGCCGGCTACCGGCACGTCGTCGGCACGCTCTGGCCGGTGCTCGACGCCACGGCCGCCCGGCTCACGCAGGGCTTCTACGACCGGCACCATCGAGGCGAATCCCCGGCGGAGGCATTGCACGCCGTGGTGCGCGAGCTGCGGGCGGCCCAGCCCCTGGCGCCGTCCGCGTGGGCAGCCCACATCCATGCCGGTCCCTGAGCGGCCCCGGCGGCGTCACTACCCTCACCGGGTGGACGAAGTGGCAGCCGTGCTGTCGGGCCCGCGCGGTCGCCGGTTCTGCGCCGAGGTGGCGTGCGCGAATCACGAGGACCTGAGGCGGCTGTACTACGAGGCCGCCTGGTTCCCCTCCGACGAAGCCCGGCGGCGACTGGTCGACGCCCTGGCGGACACGGCGGGTGACGGACCTCGACGAGCACACCCTTCTCACGTGCCTCGCCGACGCGGTGGCTCACGCCCGGTACTGGCAGCCACCCGACGAGGCGGACGTCCTGCTCGCCGACCCGGTCGTCGCCGCCGCACTGCGTCCGGTGGCCCAGGCCGTGGTCGGGTCGCCGACGTGGCGGTGGTGGACATCGCCTCTCGCCGAGAACGCGCAGGCCCACGTCCAGTGGACGGGCCAGTACGCAACGGACCCGCCGCGGGTCACCGGCGCAGCCGAGGGACTTCGGGAATGGCGGCGGGAGACGCTGGAGGCCGAGCGCAGAACGCAGGAGTGGCCGGGCGACCCGGCGGCGTCCGGCAGCGGGCCGTGGTGGTCCACACCGGCGGAGCGGCGTGTCGTTGCGACTTCACGCGCCCTGCCCGATCTGAGTGCCACCCAGCTGATGCTGGTCGAGGACGAGATGGGGTGGTCGCAGGCTCTCGTGCGGCCGCTGGGGCTCGTCCGCCCCCCACGGGTGTACGAGGTGTCCGGGCCGCAGGCCTGGGTGGACCTGGTCAACCGGTATCCGTTGGAGGTGTCCCGGTCGCGCCGCCACGACTGGTGGCACACCACCGGACGGGTGGGCAGGTGGTTCGTCCCCGACTGGCAGGCCGTCGCCGCCGACCACGATGCGGTTCACCTGAGCGTCGCGGCCTACCTCGTCACGCCTGGGCGGGCCCTGGAGGTGGCGGGCGGCGCGACGGTCGTCGCCGGTTGGGACCCCGACGCCACGTTGTGGCTCACCGACCTCCTCGCCCCGGCCGGAGAGCCGGTCGCCTGGGAGCGCTACGACGACGGCGGGCGGTGGCGGTGGCGCCCGCGCGCCTGACTCGCCGGGCGCCGAACCAAAAGGCTGACCACACGTTCGGGTGGATGGTCAACGCCCGACGACGGTGCCGGTGAGCAAGTCGTAGCCGGTCGCTGCCAAGGGCCGCCCACTCCGGTGCCGCACGCTCTCCGGACCGAACACGCATCCGGCATCAAACGCCCGGCTCGCGGGGCCACTGCCCGTGCACTCGCTCGAGAGGATCTTCGGCCCCCGCAGGAGCGCAAGCCGGTCGAACGGCCCGAGCGCCGGAGCGGCGGTCGCGACCGGTGATGGCATGCTGCGCGATGCTCGAAGCGTTTCCGCAGGTCGCGATGCTACTTGACGGCTCGTCGACCGCCGCCGGGTGATCGAGTGCGGCGACGCGGGGCCCGGGTGACGCATCCGTGTCGATCCGTATGGATCCATCCCGTCCGATGCGTGCATCACGTCCCCCGTACCGTAGTGACACGGTTTCACGTGCTTGTCACCTGTGGGCCAGGAGACGGGCTCTTGCCGTTCATCGTCCGAATGCCCGGTGATGGCAGGTCGCCTCGCCGAACGTACGGACAGGACGGCCCCGCACGACGACGGCAAGCGCCGAACGCGAACAGGGGCGACGATGGGCGTACGGAAGCGGAGCGAAGTCCTCCGGGCCAGGATCGCTACGGCCCGCGCCCTCCTACGGTGGGCGAAGGACCTGCCACCCCGGATGGATGCGCTCGAACGGCACCTCGGCGCCATCGACGCCGAGCTGCACGCCCACCGCAACGACACCGGGGATGTGCAGTCCCGGCTCGCCCAGGTGCTCGCGGCGGTCAGCGAGTCCCGGGAAGGGGTCGTCGAGCTGCGCGACTCCGTCGACGTCGCCGCCCGCCGCACCGCCTTCCGGCGCAAGCCCACCCGCGTGCTGTTCCTCGTGCACGTCTTCGGCGCCTGGGACGCCTATCACGCGCTCGTCGAAGCGATGGCCGCGAGCAAGGACTTCGAGCCGATCGTCGCGTCCATCCCCCGCCGGTTCGCCGGATCGGACGGCCTGGTGGGCGAGGAGGACGTGCACCGGGGCCTCACCTCTCGGGGCGTGCCTCATCTCCGCTTCGCCGACGGCGCCCCTCAGGACGTCCTCCGGCTGATCAAGGCGATCGACCCCGACGTGATCTTCCGGCAGTCCCAGTGGGACGCCGACATCCCCGACGAGCTGGGCACCGAGCGGCTCGGCTTCGCCCGCACGTGCCTCGTCCCCTACGAGACGATGAACATCGTCGTCAACGTGCCGGACCACCGGGAGTCCAACACCGCCGTCGACAGCGGGTACCACCGCGCGGCCTGGCTGGTCTTCTGCACCAACGAGATGATGCTCGAGACGGCCGTCCGCGACGGTGCACGTGGCGGGGCGCAGTTCCGCGTGGTCGGCCACCCCAAGGCCGACCACCTGCGGGCAGCACCGCCCGACTGGCCCGTGTACGGCACGGCGAGCGGCGTCGCCCGGCCCGGCCGCATCGTCTGGTCCGCGCACCACACCATCGCGCAGGGCTGGACGGATTTCGGCGCTTTCCACCTCATGCGCGACGACATGCTCGCGTGGGCCAAGCACTGCGCCGACACGCAGTTCGTGTTCATGCCGCACCCGGCGCTGCTGCCGTTCTTCGACTCGGACGCCTCTCCCGTCAGCCGCTCCGAGTTCGACGCCTGGATGCGCGAGTGGACTGCACTGCCCAACACCGCGGTGCTGTCCGAGGCGGACTACGCCCCGACCCTCGCCGCTTCCGACGTCATGGTGACCGACGGGTTGTCGATGCTGGTGGAGTACCAGCTCTTCGACAAGCCGGTGATCTTCTTCGAGCGCGAGGGGCACCGTCCCTTCAACGCCATCGGCAAGCAGGTCGTCAAGGGCGTGCACAGGGCGCACACCGTGGAGGAGGTGCGCGAGCTGGCCGCGAAGTTCGTCGGCGGCACCCCCGACCCTCTGCGGTTCCGTCAGCGGGACAACATGCACAAGCTGTTCGGCGACGGCGGCAGTGTCGAGCGGATCCTCACCGCGCTGCGGCAGGAGATCGCACGTGAGCGGGGCGAGGTGGGCTCCGAGCCCGCCGGCCGGCCCGGGCGACGCCCGTCCGCCCGCCAGGAAGGCGCCCGCGCGATGCGGAACCGGCGTCCCGCCGGGCTCGAACGCGCAGGCGAGCCACCGGCCTGGGACTGACCGCTCGCCCTGGTCCCGGTGGGCACCGGACTGTGGCAGTCGGGAGTCAGGTCGGGCGCCGGGCCCTGTCCAGGGCGTCGAGGAGAAGGTCGAGCCCGAACTCGAACTCGTCGCCGTAGTCGTAGCCGGGCCGAAGGACGTGCTCGACGGTCATCTCCGTGAGGTGGGGATGCTCCTCGGCGGAGAGACGCGCGAGGATCAGCCGCGCAACATCCGTCGTCTCCTCCGCCGTGTCGAACGGCAGGCTCGCCTCCTGCAGGGCGAAGCCGTAGATGTAGCTGTCCAGGGCGGAGAACGTGTGGGCGGCCATCACGATCGAGAAGCCGGCCCGCCGCAGCGTGCCGATCACCGCGTCGTGGTGGCGCAGCGTGGCCGGACCGGGCGACTTCCGCGACGCCATCAACCTGGTCGCCCACGGGTGCCGCGACAAGACCTCTCTGGCCGAGACCGCCCGCATGCGCATGGCCGTGCGCCAGTCGGTGCCGGACGGCAGCTCGATCTCGCCGAAGACGCTGTCGACCATGCCGTCGAGCAGGTCGTCCTTGTTGGCCACGTGGTTGTACAGCGACATCGCCTCGACCCCGAGCGTCACACCGAGCTTTCGCATGGTGAGTGACGTGAGCCCGTTCTCGTCGGCGAAGGCGATGGCGGCCTGCACCACCCGGGCCCGGTCCAAGGAGGCCCTGGGGGACGGTTTGCCCACTATGCACCTTTCGTCTTGACCGGACTTACAGCGTAAGTGTAATACTTACGCTGTAAGTCGAGACCGAGGGGGTATGTGATGGCAACCGAACCGGCCGGCTCACCGACGCCGGCCCGGGACATGACGGCCAGGGCGAGCGCGATGCGGGCGATCGTTCAGGACACGTACGGCGAGGCCGAGGACGTCCTGCGGCTCGAGGAGATCGGCCGGCCGGAGATCGGGGACGACGAGGTTCTGCTCCGCGTGCACGCCACAGGTGTGGACCGGGGCGTCTGGCACCTCACGACCGGCCTGCCCTACCCGGTGCGCTTCGCGGGATACGGGGTCCGCGCACCGAGAACCCGCGTGCGTGGGCGGGAGGTCGCGGGCCGCGTCGAAGCGGTCGGCGAGCGTGCGACCGGGCTACGACCCGGTGACGAGGTGTTCGGCATCGGCAACGGCACGTTCGCCGAGTACGCCTCGGCCAGGCAGGACCTGCTCGCGCCCAAGCCGACGAACCTCACCTTCGCGCAGGCGGCGGCGGTCCCCGTCTCGGCCCTCACCGCCCTGCAGGGTCTGCGCGACCACGGACGGGCCCAGCCCGGACAGAAGGTGCTGGTCATCGGCGCGTCCGGAGGTGTCGGGTCGTTCGCCGTGCAGATCGCCAAGGCCTTCGGGGCGGAGGTCACCGGCGTGTGCAGCACGGCGAAGACCGACATGGTGCAGTCCATCGGCGCGGACCACGTCATCGACTACGCCCGAGCCGGCATCGCGGACGACGGGCAGCGCTATGACGTCATCCTCGACACCGGAGGGCATCGGTCGCTCTCGCATCTCCGGCGTGCCCTCACCCATCGGGGGACGCTCGTGATCGTCGGGTCGGAGACGGGCGGCCGGTGGCTCGGAGGCACCGACCGCCAGCTCCGAGCCCTCCTGCTGTCCCCGTTCGTCAGTCAGAAGCTCGGCACCTTCATGGCTTCGGAGAACGCGAAGGACCTGATCGTTCTCACCGAGCTGATCGAGTCCGGGGCGGTGACACCGGTTGTGGACAGGACGTACCCGCTCCACGAGACCGTCGCAGCCATCCGGTACATGACCGACGGTCGCGCCCGAGGAAAGGTCGTCGTCACGATCTGACGCGTCGCCTCCCCTGATCGGCCGCGATGGTCCACCATGCTGCCGTGCTCATCACCGTCGCAGGCGTCCCCGCGCATCCGCTCCTCGTCCACGCGGTGGTGGTCCTCATCCCGCTCGCCGCGCTCGGCGCCGTCTGCCTCGCGGTGCGACCCGCGTGGATCCGGCCGTACGGGCTGCTCGTCGCCGCCGGGGCGCTGGCGGGTGCGGTGGCGGCGACGTTGGCGAAGATCGCCGGCGACCAGCTCGAGGCAGCGATCGACGTCACCGCGGAGTTCGCGCCGGTGATCGCGCAGCACGGGCAGTTCGGTCTGTTCACGATGGTGGCGGCGTGGCCGTTCGCGGTGCTCGCGATCGTGGTGGCCGCGCTCAGCCGCCGGCCGAGTGGCTCGGGCATCCGGCTCGTCGGGGCGCTGTCCGCGGTCTCGGGTCTGGTCGCGATCGCCTTCACGGTTCTCGCCGGGCATTCGGGTTCGGACGCCGTGTGGGGATACGTCGCGGGGTAGGTGGTTCTGGATCGTTGGGGGAACAGGCCCCGAGTAGGGTCACCGCATGCTCCGCCGCGCTCGGGGGATCGTGCGATCCCTGGCCATGTACCACGGAGTGCCGGGCAGGCACCGACGGATGGTGCAGTTCTACAGCGAGTTCCTCGGACCGGGGGACATCGGATTCGACATCGGCGCCCACGTGGGGAGCCGGGTACGCGCGTGGCGGAAGCTGGGGGCGCGGGTGATCGCCGTGGAGCCGCAGCCCGACTGCCTGCGCGTCCTGCGTCTCTTCTTCGGCCGCGACCGACGGGTCACCATCCTGCCGGAGGCCGTCGGCGCGCGGGCCGGACGGGCACGGCTGGGCATCTCCACCGCCACGCCGACGGTCTCGTCGATGTCACCGGACTGGATCGAGTCGGTCACCGCCGACCAGAGCTTCTCCTGGGTGAAGTGGGACCGCTCCGTCGAGGTGGACGTCGCCACCCTCGACGACCTCATCGCGGCGCACGGCGAGCCGGCCTTCTGCAAGATCGACGTCGAGGGCTTCGAGGTGGAGGTGCTGGCGGGGCTCACGCGGCCGCTGCGCGCGCTGTCGTTCGAGTACCTCCCGCCCGCGCACGACGCCGCCCTCACCGCTCTGGACCTCGTGGAACGGCTCGGGGCACCAGCGGGCGGCTACGAGTACAACTACTCGCCGATCGAGACCATGCGGTTCGCAGGCGACAGCTGGCTCGACGCAGCCGGGCTGGTGCAGCTGCTGGAGCGCTACCGGCCGCTCGGCCGCTCCGGCGACGTCTACGCCCGCCTCGCCCGGCCCCGCGAGGCCGGGACAGCGGCGGGCTGAGTCGTCAGCTTTCGGCCCGCACGCTCTTGTCGAGCGGGCACGGGTCGTTGAAGGCCAGCAGCAGCGGCACCCGGCCGCTGGTGTCGATCCGGCAGATCGCGGCGTCACCGAGGAACATCCGCCAGCCCACCTCGTCGCCCACCCCCAGCGCCCAGGTGACGGCCGCCTTGATCGGGGAGACGTGGCTGACCACCACCACGTCACCGCTCGCGGCGTCGTCGGCCAGTTCGGCGCAGGCCTCGTGCACCCGGGTGCAGACGTCCGCGAGGGACTCGCCACCGGCGGGCACGAAGTCGGGGTTCTGCCGCCACGTCCACCACGACCGCTCGTCGAGCGCCGTGGCGGGGCGGCCGTCCAGGTCGCCGTAGTCCATCTCGATCCACCGCGCGTCGACCTCCACGTCACCGGCGTCCGTGGCGCCGCGCGCGGTGCCTGCAAGCACGGCGGCGGTGTCACGCGCACGCCGGAGCGGGCTGGAGACGATGCGGCTGGCCCGGGGAAGTGCCTCGGCCAGTGCTTGCGCCTGGCGATACCCGGATTCGTTCAGCGGCGGATCGGCCCGGCCGAGGAGCAGCCCACGAGCGTTGGCCTCCGTCTGTCCGTGCCGGACAAGGATCAGCACGCCCGCCACATTAGTCGGCTGGACGTCCTTTTCGGCACAGGTGTCACCTGCGGGTGCGGCAGGAGTCACCTCCGCGCGCTGACGCAGCCGCCTGCTGATCGGGTCTCGCAGCAGCAGCACTCCGACGCCGGGAAGGCACGCGATCAGGCTGAGCACCCCGTACACGACCGCGACGGTGAGCCCCTGTGCGGCGGTGAACCCCACCGCCCCGAAGGCGACGGCGCTGACGGCCTCCCGCGGCCCCCAGCCGCCGATGTTGAGCGGCAGAGCCATGGCGAGCAGCGCCACCATCAGCAGGGGAAGCAGCTGGCCGATCGTCGCCTCGGATCCCGCAACCCGTGCCGCGACCACGAAGAGCACGAGGTAGCCGAGCAGCGCCGCAGCCGAGAGCAGGAGCACCCCGGGCAAGGTGCCCCGGGAGAGCAGTCCGGCGCGGGTGTCCGCGCGGACCGTGCGCAGTGCAGCACGGATTCGCGGCACACGCGCCGCGCAGAGCCCGAGCACGACGACGACGGCGAGGGCTGCGAGCAGCCCCGCGACGAGCCCGAACCCGGGGGCCATGTGTTCGACCACCGCCGCGAGCAGGGTCGGCTGGGCGAGCAGCACACCGGCGCCGACGACCAGCAGAACGACCTGACCGGCGGACCGTTCCAGCACCACCGCGCGGACACCACGCCCGACGTCGCCCGACTGGCGGCCGTGGCTCACCGCACGGTGGACGTCGCCGAGCACACCCGCGGGGAGCACCGAGTTGAGGAACACAGCCCGGTAGCAGTCCGCGACCGCCGTGGCCAAGGGCAACCGCATGCCGAGACCACGCACCACCAGACACCAGCGCCACGCGCTGAACACCGTGGTCAGCAGGCCGATTCCGAGCGCGGCGAGCACCGCACCCGGCCCGATCGACCGCAGCCCGTCAAGGACCGAGGCGGTGCCGAGGCGTGCGGCGAGAGCCGCCAGGATGCCGACGCCGACGAGCACCCGCAGATATCCCCAGAGCTTGTGCATCACGGCCTGCCCGACGGGATCGCGAGCACGTCGACGTGGCCGACCTCGACGCTCAGTTCACCGGATGCACAGGAGTCGAGCCTGCGACGCAGGTAGGCCGAGGCGTGCTGCACGAGGCCCTGCTCCTGCTCGCAGGCAGCGCTGATCCACCCACGCAGCCACTCCTCCAGCAGCTCGGCGCCACCGGCTCGGCCCGCACCCAGACGCCACGGGCTGAGCCGGCTCGCCACCGTGGCGCCCCGCTTCTCGAAGGCATCGACGGCGGCCTGACCCGCGTCCGGCCCCAGCAGTCGCCTACCGCCCTCCGAGCGCCGTTGGTGGGCGTCGAACGCAGCCGCGAACTGGGCGTCGAGCGGATCGGACGGATCGAACTCGACCCGCCCCATGACGGAGAGCGTCAGCAGCGCGGGGCATCCGGCCTCGACACACGTGGCGGCGAGCGCGTCCATCTCCTCGGACGTCAGCAGGTCCAGCACGGCGGACGTGGTGACGAGCGACGTCCCCGCGAGCTCCTCGGCCCGCAGGTCGGTGAAGTCGCCCTGCTGCGTCCGCACCCTGACCGGAGCGCCGTCGGCGGCCCCGCTCGGCATGTCGGCGGCTGCGCGGGCGAGCAGCACGGGGTCGCGGTCGCGCAGGACCCACCGCTGCGGACCGGGTAGCCGCCCGGCGAGCCAACGGCCCATCGAGCCGGTGCCACACCCGAGGTCGGTGATGATCGCCTCGTCACCCGCCGGGACGGTGGTCTCCAGGTGGGAGCGGAGCCGCTCGACCAGCTCGGACGAACGGGCGGCGGCGTCGGCGCCTTCGCGCAACGTCAGCCAGTCGGGGGCGCACACGGGCGATCCGGGAACGCTCAGCCGCGCGTCCCACTCAGCTGCTCCAGCACTCCGGCCAGACATCGTGACGTCACCTCCCACCCGTCGAGCGTGCTTCGCCGTTCACGAGCGGAGCGGCGTAGTGCATCCCGCAGCGCCGGCTCGCCGAACCACCGCCGCAGCGCACCGGCGAGCGCGGGGACGTCGTCGGGGGTAACCAGGATTCCCGGCACCGATGCGTCCGGGGCGTAGCCGAGGGTCTCGGGCACTCCTCCGGTGGACGCCGCGAGCACGGGAATCCCCCGGGCGAGGGCCTCGGTCACGACCATCCCGTAGGACTCGACGCGGGACGGCAGCACCAGGAGGTCGGCGCAGGCGTATTCCGTGGCGATCTCCGCGCCCGTGCGCGGGCCGGTGAGCCGGACCCGCTCGCCGAGCCCGTGACCGTCGACGGCGTCCCGGAGCGCAGCCACGAACGCCGGGTCGCGGCGCAGCGGCCCGACCAGGTCGCAGCTCCAGGTCAGGTCGGCGACGGCGGCGAGGGCGTCGACGAGCACGTCCTGGCCCTTGGTCGGGGTGATCGACCCGACGCACAGCAGGCGGCTCGCGCCGTCCGTGCCCGATGCGAGCGGCGCGGGGTCCGTGCCAGGGGCGGCGACGTGCACCCGGTCCGCGGGGAGCTCGTGCTGCGCGACGATCCGGCGGGCAGCCCACGGGCTGGTGGCGACGACGGCGCTCGCGGCGTGCAGGGTCTCCCGCTCGAGAGCGGCCAGTTCCGCCGCCGTCGCGGGCTCCGCGCCGACCTCGTCGCCGAGAGGCAGGTGCACCAGGACGACGAGCGCCAGCCGCCGGGCCTGCGGGACGACGACGTCCGGGACGCCGCAGGCCACGAGCCCGTCGATGAGCACGACGGCACCGTCGGGCACCGCGGAGAGCGTGCGGGCCAGCGCCGCCCGCGCGGCATCGTCGGGCCGGGGCCACCCTCCGGCGACGGCAACCTCGTGCACCTGCCAGCCCGTGGCCGGCAGGCCGCCGCACACGCGGCGGTCGTAGGCGTTGCCACCGCTCGGAACGGCGACGTCGTCGATGTCACTCGGAACGACGACGTGCACGGGGCGCAGGGCCGTGCGGCCCCCGGTCGTCACAGCGATCGCTCGTAGCTCGCCCAGGCGACGTGCGACTCGTGCAGCACCACGCTGATCCCGGCGAGGCCGCGGGCACCCTCCCCCAGAGCGCCGTCGTGCACCCGCTCGGCCAGCCGATCGGCGATGACCTTGGCGAGGAACTCCGTGGACGTGTTGACGCCGGCGAAAGCGGGCTCGTCGTCGAGGTTGCGGTAGTTGAGGTCGGCCAGGACCGCGCCGAGCTCGTTGGTGGCCAGCCCGATGTCGACGACGATGTTGTCGGCGTCGAGATCGAGCCGGCGGAAGGTTGCGTCCACCACGTACGTCGCCCCGTGCAGACGCTGTGCAGGGCCGAAGACCTCGCCCTGGAAGCTGTGAGCGATCATGACGTGATCGCGAACGGTGATGCCGAACAAGTCCGAACCTCCCGGAAATGCCTAGTCGTGCTCATAGACGACACGGACGCAGAGCCCGGGGAGTTCACCGCCGGCAAGACCGGACATCAGCCGGGGCAGATCCTCGAAGGGCCTCTCGTCCGTGACGAGCGTGTCGAACACCGGGTCCGCGAGCAGGCGAAGCGCCAGCTCCAGCCGGTCTCCGAAGCTGCGGCGCGCACGCCGTGCGGGCGCCACCGCCCCCACCTGGCTGCTGCGTATCACCAGCCGGCGTGGGTGGAAGAACTCACCGAGCGGCACGCGCACGGGCCGGTCGCCGTACCAGCTCATCTCGATGACCTCGCCCTCGTCGGCGAGCAGTTCGAGTGACCGCGTGAGCCCCGCCTCCGTGGCGCTGGCGTGCACCACCAGATCGCAGTCCCCTGCAGCCTTCTCCGGCGTGGCGAACCCGACCCCGAGTGCGTCGGCGACGGCAGCACGCGCGGGATCCACGTCGACCAGTTCGACCCTGACGCCCGGAAAGCGCCCGAGCAGCGCAGCCACGCTGCAGCCGACCATCCCCGCCCCGACGACGGCGATCCGGTCGCCGACGAGAGGGGCCGCATCCCACAGCGCGTTCACCGCGGTCTCGAGTGTGCCGGCGAGCACTGCCCGTTTGGGTGGAACGTCGTCGGGTATTGCGGTCACGGAAGCGGCGGGCACCACATATCGGGTCTGATGGGGATAGAGACAGAACACCGTGCGACCCAGCAGCGCAGGTGGCCCGTGCTCGACCGTCCCCACGTTCAGATAGCCGTACTTGACCGGCGCGGGGAACTCACCGTCCTGGAAGGGGGCCCGCATCGCCGCGAACTGGCTCTCCGGCACACCACCGCGGAACACGAGCGTCTCGGTGCCGCGGCTCACCCCTGAGTACAACGTGCGGACCTCCACGTCATCGGGGCCGGGCCGGGGCACCTCGATCGAGCGAATTTCACCCTCGCCCGGGGCGCGAAGCCAAAAGGCGCGCGCTATGCGATCCACGCATCCCTCCAATTGGTGATGAACCCCCACCGCGTGGGATCCGTGCTGAGAGGTGTGTACACAGGCTCGATGACGACCGTAGACCGGCCGCAGACAACCCAGCAGCAGGCCGTGGCGGCAGGCGCGCATGTCGTCCTGCTCGTCACGTTGTCGGCCTGCGCAGGCCTCGGCCCGACCGGTCTGGCCGCCGGTCTCGCGTACATCGTGGGACTCTGCGGGCTCCTGACCGGCGCAGTTCGCCGTGCCGAAGCCACCAGGCTCGGGCCGGCCGATCTCGTCACATTGACAAGAGCAGTGCTGGTGGGAGCCGTCACCGCGATCGTCGCGGATGCGTTGTTCCGGAGCAGCCACACGCCCGTGGCGCTCCTCGTCGTCCTGGCCGCCGTCGCGCTGGCTCTCGACGCGGTCGACGGCCAGGTCGCCCGGCGCAGCGGTACGGTCTCCGCGCTGGGCGCCCGCTTCGACATGGAGGTCGATGCATTCCTCGTCCTCGTGCTGAGCGTGTACGTCGCCACGCTCATGGGGCCGTGGGTGCTCGCCATCGGCGTCATGCGCTATGCATTCGTCGCGGCGAGCTGGATGGCGCCGTGGATGCGGTCGGCTCTGCCCACGAGGTACTCCGCCAAGACCGTGGCCGCGTGGCAGGGAATCGCCCTCGTCGTGGCCGCGAGCCAGGTCCTGCTGCTGCCGCTCGCCATCGTGGTGGTGTCGTCGGCCCTGGCGTCGCTGGTCTGGTCCTTCGGGCGGGACGTGGTGTGGCTGTGGCGTCACGCCGACGTCCCCCAGGTACCGGAGCCGCGGCGCCAATCGGTCTGACCCACACGCGTACAGAAGGAAAGTTCATTGCCGGACGACCTGACATCGGATGACGACCCCGCCGGGTCTCCTCTGCACGACGACGGCGGAGCCGACGAGGCCGTCAGTCCCCAGGGGGAAGCGGCACCGGAAGCCCGGCGCCGCGGAGGTGGCCGCCGGGTGGTGGCCGGAGCACTCACCGCACTGGCCGCTGTGCTCGTGTTCGCCGCCCTCGTCGTCCCGAACCAGCTCGGTGGCCTCACGCCCGGCTCGTTCGTGCGCATCCCGGTGGAGGCACTCGTCGGTGTCGCTCTTCTCCTCGTCCTGCCGGCGCGGGTTCGGCGGCCGGTAGCGGCGATCGCCGGCGTCGCCCTCGGCCTGCTGACCATCCTGAAGATCATCGACATGGGCTTCAACGCGGTGCTCGCCCGGCCGTTCAACCCCGTGATCGACTGGCCGCTGGTCGGCGCGGGCCTCGATTTCGTCACGGGCTCGCTCGGTGAGATCGGCGCGATCGGCACCGTGGCGGCAGCCGTTGTTCTCGCGGTCGCCCTGCTCGTTCTCATGACGATGGCCGTGCTGCGCCTGTCCGGGCTCGTGGTGCGGCGCAAGATCATCGCGGCCCGCACCGTCACGGTGTTCGCTGCAGCGTGGATCACCTGCGCCCTGCTCGGCACACAGATCGTCCCGGGCGTACCGCTCGCGGGCACGAGCGCCACGGCCCTCGCCTACGACCATGCCGTCGAGGTGCGGGCGGGCCTTCTCGACCAGCAGGCGTTCGCCGAGCAGGTGGCCGCCGACCCCTTCCGGAACACCCCGCCCGACCAGCTTCTGACGGCGCTGCGCGGCAAGAACGTGCTGTTCGCCTTCGTCGAGAGCTACGGGCGCAGCGCCGTGGAGGACCCTGATCTCGCGCCGCAGGTCGACGCCGTGCTCGACGACGGCACCCGCCGGTTGGCCGCGGCCGGGTTCAGCGCGCGCAGCGCCTTCCTCACCTCGTCGACGTCGGGCGGATCCAGCTGGCTCGCCCACGCCACGTTCCTGTCCGGCCTGTGGGTGGACAACCAGCAGCGCTACGACACCCTCATCTCGAGCGACCGCCTGACCCTCACCAGCGCCTTCCAGCGCGCGAACTGGCGCACCGTCGCCGTCATGCCGGGCACCACCGGTGACTGGCCCGAGGGGAACTTCTACGGCCACGAAGAGGTGTACGACTTCCCGAAGCTCGCCTACCACGGCCCGGACCTCGGCTGGGCCACCGTGCCCGACCAGTACACCCTTGCCGCACTCCAACGCTCGGAGCTCGCGAAGCCGGGCCACCCGCCGGTGATGGCGGAGATCGCCACCGTCTCCAGCCACGCACCCTGGCCGTTCATCCCGCCGGTGATCGACTGGGACAAGGTCGGCGACGGCTCGGTCTACACGGCGCTGGCCGCAGGCGCCGGCCCACGTGACGCCGTGTGGGCGAAGGGCACCGAGGCCGTGCGCGCCGCGTACCGGCAGTCGATCGAGTACTCGATCAACACCCTCGTCTCCTACCTGGAGAAGTACGGGGACGACAACACGGTGCTCGTCTTCCTCGGCGACCATCAGCCCCTCTCGCTCGTCACCGGGGAGGGCGCGAGCCACGACGTCCCGATCACGATCGTCGCCCGGGACAAGACCGTGATGGACCGGATCTCCGGATGGGGCTGGCAGGACGGCCTGAAGCCGGGCCCACAGGCCCCGGTCTGGCGCATGGACTCCTTCCGCGACCGGTTCCTCACCGCCTTCGGACCGCAGGAAGCGCGCATTCACTGACGGCGCCGCGCCGCACCGGCCGCCACTGCTACGCGGCACCGGTCAGTGCGGCGCCCTGCTCACTCTCGCTCGCGTCGACACCGGCTCCGGTGTGGAGGTAGACCAGCGAGACGAGGCTGATCAGCGAGATGGCGATGACCCAGATCCCGATGTAGAGGCCGTTGCCGGTGGCGGCGAGCAGGGCCGTGGACGCGACGGGGGCGATGACGCCGCCGAGCACGCCGGCCAGCTGCAGGGCCAGGGATGCGCCGCTGTAGCGGACCTGAATCGGGTAGAGCTCGGCGAGCAACGTGGCCTGGGGCCCGTTGGCCACGCCGACGGCGAGGCCGAACAGGGCGAAGGCGATCACTGCGGCGGGCAGCGAGCCGGTGTCGAAGAGCAGGAAGAACGGGATCGCCCAGGCAGCCATGGCCAGCAGACCGCAGACGCTCAGGCGGCGGACTCCGAGGTGTTCGGCGGCGACGGCGGACATGCGGATGCCGAGGATCAGCCCGATTCCGGAGATGCCGGCCAGGATGAGCATGGTGGTGACCGGCAGGTGCAGGACCTGTTGGCCGTAGGGGATCAGATAGACGTAGAGCAGCAGCCCGACCGACGGTGAGGCGGTGACCACCAACGTGCCGAGCACGAGTTCGCGAGGGTGGGCACGCAGGAGCTCACCGAGAGGAAACCGGGCAAGCGCGCGGGTTTCGCGGGCATGGGTGAATGCGGGACTCTCCCGCAGCCGGACGCGGATGATCAGCCCGGTGACGATCAGGGCGGCCGAGAGCAGGAACGGGATGCGCCAGCCCCAGGCCTGGAACTGGTCGGCGGGCAGCAGCGTGGTGAAGGCGAGCAGGATGGCGGTGGCCAGGATGAGTCCGGCGGGGTTTCCCATCTGTGGCAGCGAGCCGTAGACGATGCGGCGCCGGGACGGAGCGTTCTCGACGGCCATGAGAACCGCCCCGCCCCATTCCCCACCGAACCCGAATCCCTGTACGACTCGGCACGCCACCAGCAGGATCGGGGCGGCGACGCCGATAGTGGCGTAGGTGGGCAGCAATCCGATCACGAAGGTGGCGCCGCCTGCGGTGAGCAAGGAGATCACGAGCAGGCGTTTGCGGCCGATCCGGTCGCCGAAGTGGCCGAACACCAGCGCGCCGATCGGACGGACCAGGAATCCCGCGAGAAACGTGCCCAGCGCGGCCAGGGTGCCCGCGACCGGGGAGAACGACGGAAAGTACTGCGGGCCGAACACCACGCTCGCGGCGAGCCCGTAGAGGAAGAAGTCGTAGTACTCGATGGCCGTGCCGATGAGGCTCGCGGCGGCGGCGCGGCGCGCCTGAGGCGAGGGACGTGCCGATTCTCCGGATCCGAGCGGCCTCCGACGTCCTGGTGCCCCCGCGCGACCGGCCCCCTCGACTGCATCGGACATGACAGATCCCTCCACGATCGATCGGTGTGAGTGATTCCCCCGTGCTGAGCTACTCAGTGTACTGAGCAACTTCACGACCGCAAATGCCTGAACCCCTGATACGCCGCTTGTCCGGTTACCGTCAACAGCCCCCTTTCTTCCAGGTTCGACGATTACGAGAATCCTTGCCGAAAGCCGTGGAACGACGAGCAGAGTACAAGGTCAACGCAGTAAAATCCTTCACCGCTCAGGAGAATTTCGACAGAACGTGGAAATCTCCCGCGCGTCCGGTCCGGCAGTTCGATCACGATCCGCCAACCACAGCGGCCCTGAACCAGGATCGAGACCGCAGGCCACGTCGGGACACCCCGACCGCTCGGGGCCGGGTTGGCACCCAGCACGGGTTCCTGCCAGCCGGTAGAGCGGATGCCCGCAGGCCCTGACGACAGAGGAGTAGGGACAGCGCAGTCTCATGCAGTGGGCGACGCCACAGTGATTGCTAACACCACGACGAACCATCTTGTCGCCTCGACCCGTGATCCATTTTCAGTGTCGTTGAACGCGGCACCTTTCGACATACGGTGGAATGCCACCCCTAGCAGCAGCACAGCCACGTTCGTTCGCTTTCTGTTCATGTTCCGTTAACCTGCTCGTCGTACCGTTTGCCAACCCTCGGCCGCGGTATTGATCCACGAAGGACGTGCCATGTCGACAATCGTCATCGCAGTGGTGATAACCGCTCTCCTGTTCGATTTCACGAACGGCTTCCACGACACGGCCAATGCGATGGCGACCTCGATCGCGACAGAGGCCCTGCGCCCCAAGGTCGCGGTGATCCTCGCGGGCGTCCTCAACTTCATCGGCGCATTCCTGTCGGTGGAGGTCGCCAAGACGATCTCCAGCGGACTCGTCGACGACACCCAGATCACTCCGGTGGTGATCTTCGGAGGTCTGGTCGGCGCGATCTTGTGGAATCTGCTGACCTGGCTGCTCGGCCTGCCGTCCAGCTCCTCACACGCCCTGTTCGGGGGCCTGATCGGAGCCACCTGGGTGGCGGCCGGAGCGAATGCCATTCAGTTTGCGAACGTGATCAGCAAGGTTCTGCTCCCGCTCGTTCTCTCACCGATCATCGCCGGTGTCATCGCCCTGGCAGGCACCTACTTCGCCTACCGGATCACCCGCCGGGCCAAGGAGAGCACCGTCAAACGCGGATTCCGGTTGTCACAGATCGTCTCGGCCTCGACGGTCGCGCTCGCCCACGGCACGAACGACGCTCAGAAGACGATGGGGATCATCACGCTCACCCTGATCACGGCCGGATTGTTGCCGTCCGATTCGGGCCCGCCGTTCTGGGTGATCTTCTCGTGCGCCGTTGCGATCGCCGTCGGCACCGCGCTCGGTGGGTGGCGCATCATCCAGACCATGGGCAAGCGGATCAGCGAGATCCAGAGCCCACAGGGATTCACGGCCGAGACCTCGAGCGCAGCCGTCATCCTGACCTCGGCCCACCTCGGATTCGCACTGTCCACCACGCAGGTCTGCACCGGCTCGATCTTCGGCGCCGGCGCGGGCCGGAAGCTGGCATCCGTGCAGTGGGGCGTGGCCGGGCGGATGGTGACGGCCTGGGTGATGACGCTGCCCGCCGCCGCGATCATGGGGGCCGTCGCCGCGTGGGTGGCCGCGAGCGGCACCTTGGGCACGATCGTCGTCGCCGTTGTCGGAGTCGCCATCTCCGCAGGTATCTACGCCGCGTCGCGCCTGCGTCCCGTCAACGCCCACAACGTCAACGACGTCCCGGCACCGCAGCCCGCCGCCGCCACCGCCGCATAGCCGGAGGAGCCACCATGCACATCGCCTGGGATTCCATACTGGTCGTCTTCGTCGTGTCCTTCGCCGCCGCGGTCGCGGTCGTGCTGCTGGTGTCCTTCGCGCTGGTCGCGCTGTCAGCCCGCGAGAAGGCAGGTGCTGGAGAGGCCTCGACCCGGATCGGCGCAGGCGCCAGCACGGCCGTCGCCGGAATCTGCCTCACCGCTGCTTCGGCGATCGTCCTGTACGGGCTCTACCTCATCGTGGCTGCCTGACACCCCGATGGGGACCTGCAGCTCGGTCACCCACTCTGCACGGTCCGGCGGACAGGCTAGCGCGAGCTCACGCGCGTGCTGCGACGTCATGCGATGATCGTTGGCGTCGAGCCATCGGGCCAGCGCCTGCACGGTGGGCAGCACGTCGTCCGGGAAGCCGCAGTGCACGATGGTGGCGGCGCGGGCGACCCCGGCCAGGTCGACCAGGCCGGCGGCCCCGGCACGGTCGACGTCCGCCGCGACCGGCAGCCCCGCGTGCACCACGACCGCGCCGCTGCCCGGCACGTCCTCGTACCGGGTGACGGGCGGCCCGGCCGCCACCACGCCGGCGACGTCCAGGCAGCTGCGCAGTTCGTCGTAGAGGGCGTCGACGACCGGCCGGAGCTCCCGCGGATCGAAGCTCCCGCTGGTACCGGTCAGCTCGGCCACGCGTAGGGCAGGAAGGCTCCTGACGACGACGGCGTCGGTGGGCACGAGGTTCTCGCTCTCGATCGTCCGGAGCCTCGCCTCGACCATGGCCAGCCGGGCAGTCGCCTCGGCCAACGCCGTCTCGAGTTCCGCCCGCCGCAGCCGCAGCATCCCGCGCAGCTCCTCCGCGCTCACGTCGTCGTGCACGATCGATCTGATCTGGTGGAGCCCGAAGCCGAGCTCCTTCAGCGCGACGATGCGGTTGAGCTGTGAGAGCTGCTCGGCCCGGTAGTAGCGGTAGCTGCTGGCCGGATCGACGTACGCGGGACGCAGCAACCCGATGGCGTCGTAGTGATGCAACATGCGGACCGACACCCGGCCGTGCTCGGCGAAGTCTCCGATGGTGAACATGACGGCTCCGAGTAGAGGGCCTCACACAGTGGGAGGGTCAAGCTCCGGTTCAGCTGCCGCTGCGCCTGCGTGGATGCGTCTGCAGCGCCGCCACCAAGTCCTCCCGGGCCCGTGCGACGCGCGACCGGATCGTGCCGATCGGGCAGCCGCACACCTCCGCGGCCTCGGCGTAGCTCAGATCGAGCACCTGGGTCAGCACGAAGGCCTCCCGGCGGTCGCGGTCCAGCGCCGCCACCAGGATGCGGAGCAGGATCTCGCCCTCGGCGGGGCCACGCACCACCACCGGGTTGTCGCCCAGCGCCTCCCACATCTCGATCCCGTCGGTCCGCGGGCGGCGCCGCGCGCGGCGAACCGCGTCGGCTGCGGCCCTGCGGGCGATCGACAGGAGCCAGGCGCGGGCAGGCGCGTCTCCGGCGAAGCGGTGCAGCGATCCCAGCGCTCGCAGGTACGTCTCCTGACGCAGGTCCTCGGCATCGGCCGGGCCGCTCAGATGGCTCAGGAAGCGATGTACGTCCCGCTGGGTGGCACGGACGAACGCCGCAAGTGCGTCGGCGTCGCCCTGTCCGGCCGCCAGCGCCCATGCGGTGATCTCGCTGTCGTCCGCCCGATCCGCCACGCCTCGCACCGTAGATGGCGAGTCTCACGGGAACCACGCGGCCCTCGGCAGCGACCATTGACTGCATGGGAACGGATTGGCGATCGGGCGCCCAGGAATCCGACCTCGATTGCCGGCAGTGCCGCGAGGTGGTCTCGGCCCGGCTCGACGGGGAGGATCCGCCCGGCGGCGCCGCCGGAGCCGAGCGAGCGGAAGCGCACCTGGCGACCTGCTCTGCGTGCCGCGCGTTCGTCGACGATGCCGCGCACATCACGCGGCTGGCGCGCACCCGGCCGGTGGAGGAGGTCGTCGACCTCACGCCCGCGCTGCTCGAGGCGTGGACGGACGCCGCGCCGGTGCGGGAGCGAGCGGCCGCGGAGCGCAGACGCCATGCCCGCAGACGACGATGGGCGATGGACGTCGTCCGCGCCGGGCTGGGTCTGGTCGCGCTCGGGCAGCTCAGCCTCGCCGGGGCGAGCATCGTCGCCACCCGGAGTGACGAGATCCACGTCGCGATGCCCGGCATGGGACTGAGCGGCGCCAGCGCAGCCCACTTCTCGCACGAGAGCGCTGCCTGGAACCTCGCGCTCGGTGTCGCGTTCGGCTGGGTCGCGCTGGGCCGGTTCCGGCCCAGCGCCGGGCTCGTTCCCATGATCGCCGCGTTCGTCGGCGTACTCACCGCGTTGAGCGTTCCGGACCTCGTCGCCGGCCGCGTGGACCCGAGTCGGCTGGTCGGGCACGGCGTCGTCGTCATCGGGCTGGTGCTGCTGCTGGTATTCCGGGCCCTCCACCGCGACGACGGCGGCAGAGCCACCGGCGCAGGCGGCGAAGCAGGTCGCGCCCCCGGTCACCTCTTCGGATCGCTCATCCCCGTTCGCGGGCCCGACGGTCGCAGCGGGCAAGGGCTGGAACCGACGGGTCGTCGCGCGGCATGACAGACGTGTCGAATCCCACTGAGCGGCCCGACCGCTCCCTCTGGTCGTCCGGCGAGCCCGTTGTCGGTTGGTTGCTCACCGTGGGTCGCCTCGTCGTCGGCGGCGTGTGGATAGCCGCAGGTGTGGCGAAGGTGACGGACCTGGACGCCTCGGTGCGGGCGGTGCGCGCGTACCGGCTGCTGCCCGAGATCGCCGCGCAGGTGATCGGCGCGGGTCTCCCGCTCGTGGAGATCCTGCTCGGCATCCTGCTCGTCGTGGGCATCGGCATCCGGGCGTCGGCAGTCGTATCGTCGGTACTGATGGCGGCGTTCGTCGTCGGGATCGCCTCCGCATGGGCGCGGGGGCTCCGGATCGACTGCGGATGCTTCGGTTCGGGCGGCGAGCTCGCCGCCGGCGCAGACCCCACCTACGGCTGGGAACTCGCCCGCGACGGCGCGCTCCTGCTCGTCTCGCTCTTGCTCGTGATCCGGCCACGGAGCCGGATCGCCCTCGACGGGCTGCTCACGGCCCGGAAGGAGACCGCCTGATGCCATCGGGCAGCGCGAGCCGGCGCAACCGGCCGGCCCGCGGGAGCGTGGCTGCCGCACGCCGCGGGCCGTCCACCGGAATCATCATCGCCGTCGTCGTGCTCGTCCTGTTCGCGGGCGCCGTCGGGTTCGGCATCTACCGCACCCAGCGCGGCTCCGGCGACGTCCCGGTCCCGGTAGGCGGGACGAGCACCAGCATCACCGTCGGGCAGGCGAGCGCTCCCGCGACCATCGACATCTACCTCGACTTCCAGTGCCCGGTCTGCAAGCAGTACGAGACGCAGACCGGCCCCACGATCGACAAACTCGTCGCAGCGGGGCAGGCCAAGGTGGTCTACCACCCGGTAGCCTTCCTGGACCGCTTCTCCTCCGCGCAGTACTCGAGTCGCTCGTCCGCGGCGTCCGCCTGCGCGGCCGACGCGAAGGTGTTCCCGCAGTACCTCACGCTCCTCTACGCCAACCAGCCACCCGAGAACGGCAACGGCCTTCCCGAGAACCAACTGGTCTCGCTCGGGCAGCAGGCAGGGGCGGGGGGCGACTTCGCGCAGTGCGTGCAGGACAACCACTACGCGAACTGGACGAAGTCGGTCACCGACGACGCGTCCAGAGCCGGGGTCAACGGCACGCCGACCATCAAGGTCAACGGCACGGACGTGGGCATGAGCACCGACGCTCTGACGGCTGCGGTGGCGGCGGCTCAGCGCTGAGGTGAAACCGGGCAGGTCACGTGAGCACCGCATCCGTGGCCGCGTCCCCCGGCGCTCAGGGCGCTCGGCCCAGCGGGACGGCCGTGGCGCGCACCGTCCACCGATCGCCGCCGCCACGGATGTCGGTGAGGGTCATCGGCCCCAGGTCGATCCGCCAGAACGTTACGGCCGGAGCGCCCAGCACCGTGACGACCGCGGCCCGCACCACGGCGGGCGCGCACACGGCGAGCGTGTGCCCCGACGGCAGGCCCACCATCCACTGCTGGACGCGGGCCAGGAACACCGTGAGCGTCTCTCCTGCGTGTGGCGCGGCGCCCGGGTCCGTCAGCCAGGCGGCGACGTCGTCGGGGCGCTCGGCGGCCACGTCGTCGAGCGCGCGGCCGGACCACGACGCCAGGTCCCAGTCCCGTAGCAGCGGATCCACCGTGCCGTCGAGACCGAGGATGGAGCAGGTCTCACGGCAGGCCCGTTCCGGTCCGTGGCGCACCCGGTCGGAGCGTGGCGAGTGCCCCCGCCCCGCCTCGGCCCAGACCCGGCCGCGCCCGTCGAGCGGCTCGTCGCCGGAGAACGCGGCAGCCGCCGTGGCGGCGGTGGGGGCCGAGGTGAGGAACGTGGCACGACGTCTCAACACCCCCACGTCTTGACACCTCGCAACGGCGGCAGAACACTCACCTGATCAGTTCATCAGATGTGCAAATGATCGCCAAGGAGGAGCACCCATGACGCAGGCCGCCGCCGAACGCCCGTCGGTCACCGGTGTCGTCCCCGCGCCGATCCCACTGCGCGAGATCGCCCCGTGGGCGCTGTTCGGTGGGGTGATCCTCGTGGCGCTGCTCTACCTCGTCGGCCTCGACCAGGGGGCGACGTCGGTGTTCCCCGGCGAGATGCTGCACGAGTTCGTCCACGACGGCCGGCACCTGCTCGGCTTCCCCTGCCACTGATCGGCAGGCGGCGATGGTGAGGTCACTGCTGGTCCGGGGGATGCTGGCCGGCCTGGTCGCCGGACTGATCGCGTTCTTCTTCGCCCGGGTGTTCGGCGAGCCGGCCCTCGAGGGCGGCCTCGCGTTCGAGAAGAGCGCCGCCCACGCGGCGGGCGAGCACGGCGGCGAGGAACTGGTCAGCCGGGGCGTGCAGAGCAACATCGGACTCGCGGTGGCCTACCTGATCTACGGCGTCGCCGTCGGCGGCATCCTCGCGCTGGTCTACGCCACGGCCCAGGGCCGGCTCGGCTTGCTGGGCGCGCGCGGCACGGCCGTGGTCGTGGCGCTCGTCGGGTTCGTCTCCGCGGTGCTGGTGCCGTTCCTCAAATACCCGTTCAACCCGCCCGCTTCCACGCTCCCGGAGACCATCGGCGTGCGCACCGGGCTCTTCGTCGTCCTGCTCGCGGTGTCGGTGGCCCTCGCAGCGGCCTCCGTGGCACTGTCCCGCCGACTCGCCCCCACCCTCGGCTGGTGGAACGCCGTGCTCGTCGCAGCGGGCGCCTATGTAGTGCTGGTGAGCCTGGTCGCCTCCCTGATGCCGACCTTCGTCGAAACGCCGCCGGACTTCCCCGCCACCGCGCTCTACGGGTTCCGCGTCGCCTCGCTGGGCGGGCACGTCGTGCTCTGGACGGCATTGGCACTCGTGTTCGCCGCGCTGGTCCACCGCGCCACACAACCGGCCTCCCGCGAGGCGCCGGCAGTCCGCTGAGCCGGAGTGTGCCCTCATGATCATCGATTTGGGGACGCCGGGCCGCGCCCTGGACGGCTCCCGGCCCCAAGACGGTGATCATGGCGTGGGGCGGCCGGTCCGCACCCGGCCCCGCCTGCAGCCTTTCATGATCACCAGTTGGGGACGTCCAGCCGCACCATGGACAGCTCCCGACCCCGAAACGGTGATCATGACCTGAGACGGAGCGCTTCCGGCGGAGGGTCGGACCGCGCGGCGGCGACCACCGCCGCCGGGTGCCCCACGCGTGGATCCGGTCGCTCCGCACCCGCACCCACCTGCGGATCCCGACACCCTTAGCTACACGCACCCGGATCGCCCGCACGAGCAGACTCATGATCACCGGGGACGCCCAGCCGCAGCGGCGGCTGCAGGTCCCGAAACAATGATCATGACTCGCACCGCTCGCCGGCCCACCCCGCGACCACGCCCCGGAGCCCCGCACCACCGCCGGCAAGCCAAGGGCACGCCGCCAACAGCGCGATTACCTCATGATCACCGGTTGGGGACGTCCAGCCGTGCCAGCAACGGCTCCCGACCCCGAAACGATGATCATGGCCGCACCACGCCGCGTCCGCGAGCGGGACTCGAGGCCGCGACCGCCACCTCCGGGGCCCCACCGGGTGCCGCGTGTCGAGCTGGTCACACCGCACCCGCACCCACCGGCAGATCCGACACCGCCCCCGACCACGCATCCATACCCGGCCCGCCCGCCCCGCGGCCTCAACTCCTCATGATCACCAGTTGGGAACACTCCGCCGTGCCAGCAGCGGTTGGTGGTCCCGAAACAGTGATCATGACCTGAGGCGGCGGATCCGCACCCGGCCCGCCGCTCGCAGCCCTTCATGATCACCAGTTGGGGACGTCCAGCCGCACCATGGACAGCTCCCGACCCCGAAACGATGATCATGGCCGCACCACGCCGCGCCCGCGAGCGGGACTCGAGGCCGCGACCGCCACCTCCCGGGACCCCGCCGGGTGCCGCGTGTCGAGCTGGTCACACCGCACCCGCACCCACCGGCGGATCCGACACCGCCCCCGACCACGCATCCATACCCGGCCCACCCGCCTCGCCCGGCCTGCGGCCTCAACTCCTCATGATCACCGGTTGGGAACACTCCGCCGTGCTAGCAGCGGTTGGTGGTCCCGAAACAGTGATCATGACCTGAGGCGGCGGATCCGCACCCGGCCCGCCGCTCGCAGCCCTTCATGATCACCAGTTGGGGACGTCCAGCCGCACCATGGACGGCTCCCGACCCCGAAACGATGATCATGGCCACACCACGCCGCCTCCGACGGAGGTCGCACCGCTCGCCCGCCCACCCCGCGACCACCCTCCGGGCCAGGCACCGCTACCGGCAAGCCAGGGCACGCCCCCAGTAGCGCGATCACCGCATGATCACCGGTTGGGGACGCCCAGCCGCGCCAGTAACGGCCACAGGTCCCGAAACAGTGATCATGACTCGCACCGCTCGCCAGCTAACCCCGCGACCACGCTGGTAACCGGCAGCACAGAACTCCGGGAGCGAGGTGCGGTGCTCCCCGCCCGATCGGCCACGGTGGGGCGGGCCGGCTCACGCCGGGGAGCACCTGCCCGACCAAGCCACCGCAGAGTGCGCGGAGCCCGCCGCCATGCGACGAGCCCCGCACCCGATCCGATGTCGAGCTGCCAGAACGATCACCGGAGTGCAGTCGATGCTGCCAGCAACCGACCCATGTTGCAAGTTACTGGCAACTACGTAGCAGTGGCGACGGGACGCCGGGTGCAGATAGGTCTTATTGAACCAAAAAGAAATAAGTCGCATTAAGGTGTATATCGCCCAAATCGGCGGCCATCCGCAGTGGGATGGCAATCACCAACTACTTGCAGAAGCGTGGAGCCTGGTCGTAACTTCGGCTCCGACGAGCACTGTCCATCCAGAACCGCGCTCGTGACTCCCCCACGCCCCCGTGTCCGGAAAGGCCGGCATGACAATTGAAGGCGTCTCCCCCGCGACGTCGCGCTGGTCACGCATCAGCGGCGCTCTGAATCGTCAGGATCGCCGCTCCGTGCTGGGAATGGGCGGCTTCATCATACTGCTGCACGTCATCGGCTTCGGGGTGCTGTTCGCATTCGTCGTTCCCGCCCGCTTCGATCTGGGCGAGTCGGGGATCTACACGGTCGGCATCGGCGTCCTGGCCTACACCTTCGGCCTCCGGCATGCCTTCGACGCCGACCACATCGCGGCCGTCGACAACACCACCCGCAAGCTGCTGGCGGATCGAGCGGGCGGGGAGCGCCACCCGCTCTCCGTCGGTTTCTGGTTCTCCCTCGGCCACTCCACGATCGTGTTCCTCCTGACGTTCCTCCTCTCGGTCGGCGTCAGGGCACTCGCCGGGCAGGTGGAGGACGACTCCTCCGAGCTGCATTCGATCACCGGGATCATCGGCGCCTCCGTCTCCGGGGTGTTCCTGTGGGTCATCGGCGTCATCAACCTCGTCGTCCTCGCCGGCATCGTCGCGATCTTCCGGCGGATGCGCCGCGGCGACTTCGACGAGCGCGAGCTCGAGGAGCAGCTCAACAACCGTGGTCTCATGAACCGGTTCCTCGGGGGCCTGACCAGGTCGATCACCAAGCCATGGCAGATCTATCCCGTGGGCGTGCTGTTCGGGCTCGGATTCGACACCGCCACCGAAGTCGGCCTGCTGGTGCTGGCCGGTGGGGCAGCGGCGTTCAACCTGCCCTTCTACGCGATTCTGGTACTGCCGATCCTGTTCGCAGGCGGAATGTGCCTGATGGATACCGTGGACGGCATCTTCATGAACTTCGCCTACGGCTGGGCGTTCGCCAAACCGGTCCGCAAGGTGTTCTACAACATCACGATCACCGCGATCTCGGTGGCAGTGGCACTCATCATCGGAACGATCGAGCTGGTGTCGGTGATCGTGGACCAGGCGGGAATCAGCTCCGGACCGCTCGCCGCGATCGCATCCATTCCCCTCGACTACGCCGGCTACGGCATCGTCGCGCTGTTCTTCATCTCGTGGCTGGTGGCGCTGGCGGTGTGGCGGCTCGGCCGGGTCGAGGAGAAGTGGTCCACCCACCTCCGCGACACCGCATGAGCGAACGTCGATACGGCTAGTACGACCGCGCCGACCGGCCCTTGGCCACGGATCGTCGGTCCTCGGTTCGCGGTCGCGGCGTGCGGACGAGCGTGAACACCAGGACCGCGCCCACGAAGGCGATGACTCCCGCTACCGCGTAGCTCGTGTTCAGTGCGGCCGCGACGGACGGGCCCGGGCCGGTGATGCCGCCGGGCGCCAGCGCCGAGAACACTGCCCCGAGAAGCGCAACCCCGATCGCGAGGCCGAGTTGGCGGGCCGAGTTCAGGGCGCCACCCGCCATGCCGGCCCGTTCGTGCGGCACCGCTCCCATCACCGCCGACGACAGCGGCGGCAGCGACAGGCCAGCGCCCAGTCCGATGCACACCATCCCGGGGATCAGCACGATTGCGGTGGAATCGGGATGCACCCGGGCCTGCAGGAAGGCGCCCACGGCGATGAACAGCAGCCCCAGCGACACCGAGTAGCGCGGTGCGATCGCGTGCCCGAACTTCCCCATGAGGAGGGGCACCACGAAGGACACGAGGCTCATCGGCATGAACACGAGGCCGGTCGCGACCGGGCCGAGGCCCAGACTGCTCTGCATCCACAGCGACGCGTACGGAAACATCGCCCACGCCCCCGCCGACAGCAGGGCCGCGGCGGTGACCAGGCCGACGAACGTCCGGTTGCGGAACAGGGCGAGGTCCAGCATCGGCGCGCCCACGCGGTGTTCGACGGCGATGAAGGCCCCCAACGCCACCGCGGCGAGCACCAGTGGTGCCCAGACCTGCGGATCGGTCCAGGAGACCTCGCTGCTGCGGATGAGGCCGTAGGTCAGCCCCGCTGCCGTCACCGTGAATGCGGCGAGACCCGGCAGATCGAGCCGGCGGTAGCGCGAGCCGTGATCCTGGGCGATGGTGCGCCAGGTGATCACGATGGCCACGACGGCGACCGGCACGTTGACCGCGAAGATCCATTCCCAGCCGAAGTGTTGGGTCAGCAACCCGCCGATGATCGGGCCCGCCGCCGCGGCAGCCCCGTTGACAGCACCCCAGACGCCGAACGCGACTGCGCGGTCCCGGCCCTGGTAGGCGGTGCTGAGCAGGGCGAGGTTGGCAGCGAACATCGCCGCCGCCCCCACGCCCTGCACAGCCCTGCCCGTGATCAGCAACGCCGTCGACGGCGCTAGGGCACAGCCCAGCGACGCCAGTCCGAATAGCGTGAGCCCGGCGATGTACACGCGGCGATGCCCCAGCCGGTCGCCCAGCGAGCCGATGCCGAGAAGACACGCGGCCAGGGTCAGTGCGTAGATGTCCACGACCCACTGCAGTTCGCCGAACGAGGCACCGAGGTCCGCTGTCATGTCCGGCAATGCGACATTCACGATCGTGACGTCGATCAGCAGCATGAACGCGCCGAGACCGACCGCGGTCAGAGGCCACCACTTGCGCATGCCGTACTCCCGTTGCTCGTGCCGAGGAAACGAGGTTCGCTTCCGCGACACTAGGTCCGGCTGACAGCGCTGGCCCCTCAACTCTGCGCCGGGAGCGCCACTGACGGGATCTCGGAGTCGCCGCGACGGACACCACATTCGGGAGACACACGGCGGACGTGCGCGCCGGAGCGTCAGCGGGAGAGTCGGACGAGATCGGCGATGATCTCCTCGACCGCGCCGACCGCAAGGGACAGGTGTCCCTCGTCCGGAAGCAGGTGCGGCTCGGCGCCGGCCACGTGCTCGGCAAGCCACTCGCCGTGGGTGTAGGGCACCATCCGGTCCTGACCGCCCTGCCACACCGCGACCGGCACCTGACCGTCGTCGAGCCGGAAGCCCCAGTCCGTCACGAAGGCGAGATCGTCGTCGCGCCAGCCCGCCGTACCGGATTGCAGCGCCGTCCGGAACGACTCCGCCAGATAGTCGGCGAACTCGCCCGTGAGCTGCGCCCGGTCGACGTCGGAGACCAGGTCTCCGAAGGCGGCGGCCATGTCGCCGGCCTGCACGTGGGCCAGAGCGGCGCTCTGCGTGTCGAGATAGCTCGTGAGCGCCGCCTTGCCCTTGAGCGCCGCGCCGAACTCCTCGACGTTCTCGACCCCCATGCCGCTCATGAAATCCAGGCCGTCGGCCGCGTAGGGCGCCACTCCGCCGATCAGGGCTGCCGCACCGCACCGGTCCGGCAACAACTTCGCGCAGGCCAGTGCGTGCGGGCCGCCACCCGACCAGCCCACCGTCACGAAGCGCTCGGCGCCGAGTGCGTCCAGCAGCGCAGCGACGTCACCGGCGGCGTCGGCCACCGCACGCCCCGGCCGCGGGCTCGACCCCGCGTACCCAGGACGGGAGTACATCACCATTCGGAGCCCGTGCTTCGCCGCCGACTCCCGCCACGGCCCGAAGACCAGGGCCGCCGAGGGTGTGCCGTGGTGGAGCACCAACGGCGTGCCGTCCTCGGGCCCCGCGACGACGTACTCCAGGCTCCGGCCGTTGGCCAGATCGAGTGAGGTCATGATCTACAGCACTACCACCGCACGACGCCTCACGGGGGCCGTCACCGCCCCACGCGATCATCCGTCCCAACCGGGCCGGACGAGGCCGCTCTCGTACGCCATGACGACGACCTGAGCGCGGTCGCGCGCCCCGAGCTTGGTCATCGCCCTGCTGACGTGGGTCTTCGCCGTGGTCGGGCTGAGGAACAGGACCTCGGCGATCTCGTCGTTGGTACGACCTGCGGCGACGTGCGTGACGACCTCGCGCTCCCGCTGCGTGAGGCTCGCGATGAGCGCGGCCAGCCTTCGGTCGGTGCGCGTGGGACGGGCGCGCGCTGCGAACTCCGCGATCAGTGTGCGGGTGACGGCCGGCGCGAGCAGCGCCTCCCCGCCGTGCACGACCCGGATCGCCTGCACCAGCTCCGCGGGCTCGCTGTCCTTCACGAGAAAGCCACTGGCGCCGAAGCGGATCGCGTCGAACACGTAGGAGTCGTCGGTGAAGGTGGTCAGCACGATCACCTTGGTGGCTTCGAGCCCCGGGTCGCCCGTGATCTCCCGGGTGGCGGTCAGGCCGTCGTGGCCGGGCATCCGGATGTCCATCAGCACGACGTCGGGACGCAGCTTGCGCGCCTGCGCGACGGCCACCGCGCCGTCCTCGGCTTCGCCGACCACCTCGATGTCACGTTGTGCGTCGAGCAACGCGCGGAAGCCCGAACGCACCAGCGCCTGGTCATCAGCCAGCAGCACCCTGATCATCGTCCCACCCCCGTGTCCCGCCGCGCCGGCACCGGAAGGTGCACCCGCACCCGGAACCCGCCCTCCGGACGGGGCCCGATCTCGCTCGACCCGCCCAGCGCCTGCGCACGCTCCCGCATCCCGGCCACTCCGTTGCCGCCGCCGTCCTCGCCCGCCCACACCGGCCAGGACCCGTCGTCCTCGACCTGCACGGTCAGCTCATCGGCGGCGTACACCAGCAGCACGGTCGCGGTGGCCGGGCCGGCGTGGCGGCGGGTGTTGGTCAGCGCTTCCTGCACGATCCGGTAGGCCGCGCGGTCCACCGCGGGCGGAAGATCGGCCACATCGCCCTCCACTCGCATCTCCACGGGCAGGCCTGCGCTCCGGACGTCCGTCACGAGCGCGCCGAGATCCGCGATGCCCGGCACCGGGTGGTGCGGAGGTTCGGTGTCGACCCCGCGGAGCACGCCGAGGGTCGCCCGCATCTCGCGCAGCAGATCGCGGCTGGACTGCTTGATCGCCGTCAAGGCCGAGCGGGCCTGCTCGGGGTCGTCGTCCATCAGGTAGAGGGCGACCCCGGCCTGCACGTTGATCAGCGACACGTGGTGACCGAGCACGTCGTGCAGTTCCTGCGCGATGCGGAGCCGCTCGTCACTGCGCCTGCGCAGTGCGGCCTGCTCCTGGGCCGCCGCTGCCTGCACGAGCCGTTCCCGCCGGGCCCGCCACCCCTCGCAGGCTGCGATCACCGCGGCCAGCACCGCGACCCATGCCGCCGCGCCCGCGAGCGGGAGCGCCCCCGGGTTGCGCAGCATGTGCACCACGACGAGCACCAGTACCGCCGCCGCGGTCGTCAGGTAGGCCACCCACCGGTGACCGGCGAGCACCGCAGAGCAGAGGGCAACCAGCGGGGCAAGGAACACGGGGCCGAACGGGAAACCGGCGGCCAGGTACACGGTGACCACCACGACGGTCGCGATCAGCACCGCGGGCGGGAACCGCCTGCGCGCCACGAGCGCCACCGGACCGGCCACCAGCAGCGCGACGCCGAGCACGTCGAGCGGACGCGCGGTCGGCTGGTCCAGCGCCGCGAACCGGGTGCCGATCAGGGTGATCACGAGGATCGACGCGGCGGAGGCCGGCACCCACACCGTGGCGGACCAGTGCCACGGCCTCGACGTGAACGACACCGGGCAAACGTAGCCATCGCGACCCGTCCCGGCGTCCTTCGTCGAGACGACGTTCCCGTACTCCCGCTGCGGTACCGGAGCTCAGGGCCCGGGGCGCACCACGGTTCGGGCCAGCGTCGTGGGTGCGCGTGTGCAGAAGCTCTCCGTGAGCAGTTCCGCGATCTCGTCCCAGTCGGGGCTCTCGTCGAGCACCATGCCGACGACGTCCGGCCCCACGGCGGACCGAAGAACGGATGGCCCGTGCGCCGCAGCACCTCGAGTTCGGGCCCACCCGACCAGAACGTGAGCACGGTGCTCGGACCGTCGGTCCCCGCCGCGCGAGCGTAGGCCGGTGGCCGGCCCGCCTCGATCGTGACGACGTGGGCGAAGGTCTGCCGGCGGACCCGCCAGCGCACACCGGCCCACGCCGCCTCTTCCCTGGTCTCCGGCAGGGCGAAGCAGACAGCCCGCAGCCGCGTGAGGATTTCCGACGGGACGTCCGCGCCTGCGTTCACGAGTCCCCCTTCGTCAGGCCGCCCCACACTGCCAGGGCCTCCGGGACGTCGTCATGCTCCGGTGCCGCCGGCCCGTCAGGCGGATCGGCGAATCCGGCCCCACGGCTTGACGACCGCGAGCACCGTGGCCGTGACGAGCAGAGTGATCGACACAACCGGTGGGAAGGCCAGCGTGTCCAGGCCCTCCACAGCGTCCGGGCCACCAGCGGCACCGCGGACGGCCGCCTCGTCGAGGCCACCACGCAGGACGAGCGCGACGAGCACAACGAGAACCAGATTGATCACCAGCTTGACCGCGACCCACCAGTACCGCAGCAGCCCGTAGCGGGTGCCCAGCCCCAGCGCGATCCCGGTGACGAGGCTGACCAGGCCGGCGATGAGCACCGGCCAGAACAGCAGCGGCAGCACCTGCAGGCACAGGGCCGCGGCGGCCGGGTCGGCCGACAGCGCGGTGAACACCAGGACGCCGAGAACGACGTCGATCCCGATCCACGCCCCCGAGGCCACGATGTGCGCCACGAGCAGCGCGCGTCGCGTTCCCCGGCCGACCTGCGCCCGTGGACGGGTCCTCGTCGCTGTCGTCACCGCTGCTCCTTCCGCGTTCGCCCCCACGGCTTGTCGACCGAGATCAGGGTGGCCGCGGCCAGCAGCAGCAGGTGCCCCACCGAACCGGTGACCACCAGCCATGCCGTGGGCCCACCCGGGTCGTTCGCTGCCGCCGCGGCGCGCTCGACCCACCCGTTCGTGATCCCGACGGCGGACACGATCACGACCAGCGTGAGCACGGTCTTCACGACGACCCACCAGTGCCGGACCAGCCCCCACGGAGTGACGAGCGAGAGCACCAGGCCGGAGAGCAGAGTCGCGATCGCCATTCCCGCGATGGTGCGCGTGCCGACGTAGCCCATCAGCATGTATGCGGCGCCGGCGAGGCCGGGCTCGCGGGTGAGCGCGGCGCTGAGGCCGAGGGTCAGCATCGCGCAGGCCAGTCCGAGCCAGCCGACGCCGACGGCCACGTGCACGGCGCGCAGCACCCGGCGTCGCCGTCCGGTCAGACGGACGCGAGCGCGGGAGACCGGCGCCCGCTCCGCGGGAGTGATGGTCGGTGCGGACATGGACGCATCGTGCGGTTCGAGGCGCCCGCAGTCGTCCCGTCCTGGTCGGCGATGCGGCTGCACCCGAGGGAGTAGTCGGGCTGCCCGCGCGTACTCCCGGGGGCCGGCCGCCAGTACCGGCCCGGGCGTGCACCCGGGATCGGGCGACTCATGCAGCCCGGTGCACCGATTCGCTCACTGGCATCGGGCGGGTCGCGCAGCCAGGTCAGGAAATTCGCGCACCGAGACAGGGCGACCCGCGCAACTCGGCCGGGCGACTCGCGCACCTAGCCGGGCGGCTCACGCACCCGAAAAGGGCGATCGCGCACCGGAACAGGGCGACGCGCGCAACGCCGCCCGAGCGAGTCGCCCCCGCCGACCGGGCAATTCGCACACTGACATAAGGGGAATTCGAGCGCTGGAACGGGGCGACTCGCGCGAATCCCGGCCGAGCGACCTGCGCCTGGGCCGGGCGGCTCGCGCTGGAACGCGGTTGCTCGCGGGTGGCTACTGCGTTCGGTCTGCGGCGATCTCGTCCTGGATCCAGCTCTGGAGTACGTCGGAGCGGGCCGTGGTCTCATCGGACTCGTGGGGGCACGGGGGCCCGCCGATCTCGGTGGCCACCAGTTGGTACGACCCGCCCTTGCCTTCGCTGAAGTAGGGCGCACCGGAGTCGTAGGAGCACGCGGTGGTCAACGGGCTGGGGCTGCTCCCCTTCATGAACACCTCGGTGTCGGACACCCGGGACACGGTGAACACGCCGGTCTGCTTGTAGTCGGGCCGGGTCGTCACGTCGCCGTCGGCGTCGGTCGCTCCCCATCCGACCAGCCGGACGATGTCGCCGGGGGCCGGTGCGCTCCCGCTGATCTGGAGGGGCTCCACGTTCTGCACCCGCTTCGCGAGCCGGGCGAGCGCCACGTCGGCGTGCTCGTTCTGCACGACGTCGACGACATCGAGCGTGGTTCCGTTGTCGCCCGACAAGGTGTCCTGCCCCACCGTGGCTGCCACGGAGTAGCGGGGTGGTCCGCTGACGCGGTTGCGCTCACCGTCGTGGAAGCAGTGGCCCGCCGTGATTATCCACTGTGGAGCGATCAGGGCACCCGAACAAGCGCTGGCGTACGAGGTGCCGTTGGATTGCACGATCTTCGGCATCGACAGCGAGACCGAGAACGGGTAGGCCCCGTTCGGCACCTCCTCCCCGTGGGAAATCGCGTCCGCCGGGCCCGCCATGGTCACCGCACCGACGGCCGACGCGAGCAGTGCCAGTCCGATGGTGCGTGCCATGGAGGCACGCGAGCTCAACCACATGATCGTTCCTCACGTATCGCCGGGAAGGGGAGCAGGTCAGCGGTTCGGAGAGGCGAGCCGCGGGCCTAGACGGTGGTTGCAACGTCGTTCGTGACGCCCAGGAGTGCCTTGCCGTAGACCTCGTAGCTGATGCCGGGCAGGAGCGACGCGTGCCGCGCGGCGACGTTCGCGTCCTGCCAGATCCGCTGCAGCGCGCTGGCGTCGGCGAAGCCGGCGGAACCGTGCACGTTGAGCAGCATGTTGATCGCTTCGACCACCTGGCTCGCGGCCAGGCTCATGTCAGCCCGCATCCGCGCCCGCGCCGGGAACGCGGGCTGCTCCCCGCGTGCGGCGTATTCCTCGATGTCGTCGGCCGCTCGTCGCGCGTGCAGGTGTGCGGTGTCGATCCGTAGCGCGGCTTCGGCGAGCTGCATCTGGAACCCGGCGGAGTCGGCCTGCCGGGTGAACACGGTGCCGAACATTCCCTTCGTGCCCGCGGCGTCCCGCACGTGATCGAGTGCCGCACGCCCCATCCCCAGAACCGGGCCGAGGAGCGCCATCCTGAGCATCGGGGACCAGGACGAGCGATAGGGCACCTCGTCCTCGTACTCGGTGGGGTAGTCGCCCTCGGCCAATCTCGCCCGCGACAGCACGCGGTGCGCCGGCACGAACACGTCCTCCGCGGTGACGGTGTTGCTTCCCGTGGCCCGCATCCCGGCCATGAACCACGTGTCCGAGACCGCGTAGTCCGTCGCGGGGACGAGGGCGATCCGGCCATCGACGATCTCGCCGTTCTCGTCGACGAGGTTGAACCCGAGCAGCGCCCACTGCGCGTGGAGCGAGCCGGAGACATAGGACCAGCGGCCGGACAGCCGTACTCCGCCCTCCGCGGCGACGCCGCTGCCGGCCGGCGCGACGGAGCCGCAGATCCGTGCCTCCGGGTCGGCCCCGAACACTTCGTCCTGGGTGCGGCCGGGACACAGGGCCACGATCCAGCCGCAGACATTGGCCAGTGACACCACCCAGCCCGCCGCGCCGTCGCCGTGCGCCACCGCCGCAGCCACCTCGAGCAGCGTGCGGATACCGGCCTCGTGACCCCCGTACCGCGCGGGCAGCGTCACCTTGAACAGGCCGGCTTCCGCGAGAGCTCTGATGCCGGTATCGGTGATGCGACGTTCGGCTGCTCCCTGCGCGGCGTTGCTCGAAAGCAGCGGCCGGAGAGCTTCCGCGCAGGATACGAGTCCGAAGCGGTCACTCATCGACGACTCCGCTGATTCCGGCACACCATATCAACCGGCCCATCCCTCACAAAATCGTCGCGCGCCGATCTCCTATCATCAGACTAACAGGAGATCGGCGGCGCAATTCTGCCACCTATTGTCGCTATGCGCCGGGGCCGCGGCGGATTGGACAATTCACACCGCGAGTGCGAGCGCCGCCGTGGCCACTGTGCACAGAGCCGTGCGGACGTGGTTCCACGCGGTCCATCGCACGAGGTAGTCGGCCCAGACCGCGGCACCGGCCGGGCTGTCCGGGTCGGCAGCGTCGAGCCGGTTGTTGAGGGGGACGTTCGCCACCATGGTCAACACGAAGGAACCGACGACGTGGAGCACGGCACCCGCCACGATCCACCCGGCGCCGGTCCGGGCCGAGAACGGCGCGGCCACCGCCAGCAGGAGGCACAGCAGCGGTGTTCCACCGAAGACCACGCCGAACACCGGGTTGAGGATCGCCCTGTTGATCGCCTGCATGGCAGCGGCGCCGACCTCGGGCCGCAACCTGCGCAGCCCGGGCATGACCGCGGCGGAGAAGGCGAAGAAGAGGCCGGCCATCAGACCGGACCCGACGGCGGCGACCACGGTGGCACCGGGAGGCACTGAGTCGATCATCATGCCGCCCGATCCTGGACCAGATCCCCGACAATCGCCTCGAATCGGGTGGGGGAGATGGTTTCCGGGGTGCGGGCCGCGAGAGGTGTGATGGTCCCGTCGGACAAGGCGCGCCCCATCTCCACGTGCAGCTCGGCACAGTCCCGTGAGAAGCCGGCCTGCACGAGCGCGTCCGCCATCTCCGCATCCGGCAGCCGGACGTACTGCAGGCCGGGGAGATCGATCGCCGCGCCGAGGATGCTCGTGGCCTCGGTGTAGGTGAGGTCGCACGGGCCGTGCAGCTCACGCACCTGCACTCCGCGCCAGTCCCGCGCCACGAGCGCCGCGGCCGCCGCCGCCCCGACGTCCTGGGTCGCGATCATCGGCACCGGCACCTCGGGCGCCACGGCATCCGCGTTGACGCCGAGGGTCCGGGCCGTGTCCGCGGCGGCCGTGATGCTCTCGAAGAACACGCCGGGCCGCAGGAAGAGCAGATCGACCCCGGTCAGCCGACGCAGGCGCTGCTCCTGGTCGTGCAGGCTCGCGATGAACCCCGTGCCCGTCGGGACGTCGGCACCGATGCTGCTCAGTGCCACGACACGCCGGACCCCCGCCCCCTGCACCGCCGCGACGATCGCTTCACCGAGTCGCTGCTGCTCCGCTCGGAAGTCCGCCGAGGTCGGGTCGTAGGGAAGCAGCGTGTGCACGGCGTCGGCGCCGCGGAACGCACGCGCCAGGAACTCGGCGTCGGCCGCGTCTCCCGCCCATGTCTCGGCGCCGGCCGCGGCCAGCGCTGCCAGTGCACGGGGGTTGCGGCCGATGGCACGGACCTGTTCCCCCGCCTCCAGCAGTCGCTGCGTGATCTGCCGGCCGACCTGCCCGGTCGCCCCCATCACCGTGATCATGATTGCCCTCCATTGAGCCCGTTGTGCTTGTTCGTCCACTCTCGGGGAGGGCTGCAGGACCTTCCATGCTCATGAGTCGCCGATCCGTGCTCGTTCGTCCAGATCGTCTGGACGATGGGACGTGGGGCGCCGCACACTCGGCCCGTGCCGTTCGACGACCGCCTCCATGCCGAGGACCCACTCGGGGAGGCGCTGCACTTCCTGCGCGTCACCGGGAGCTTCTACTGCCGCTCGGAGCTCACCGAGCCGTGGGGCCTCACCATGCCCGCGTGGGCCGACTGCATGTGGTTCCACGTCGTCACCGCGGGCCGCTGCCGACTGGATGTCGAGGGGGCGGAGCCGCGCTGGCTGCAGCAGGGCGACCTGGCCCTCGTGCCGAACGGGCGAGGGCACGTGTTGCGCAGCGGACCGGGCGTCATCACGCCGGACGTAACTGGCTTGGAACACGAGTTCCAGAACCGGTACGCGATCCTGCGCCACGGTGGCGGAGGCGCCGCGACCACGCTGGTGTGCGGGGCCGTGCGGCTCGACCATCCGGCCGCGCACCACATCCTCCCCGTACTGCCGGTGGTGATCCACCTGGGTCCGTCGGCCTCCCCGCAGGCGGAGTGGATGCAGAGCACCCTGCGGCTGGTCGCGGCGGAGGCCGCCGAGATGCGGCCGGGCGGAGAGGCGATCATCACGCGGCTGTCGGACGTCCTCGTCATCCAGGCCCTGCGCAGCTGGATCGAGACCGACCCCGCGGCCCAGCGCGGCTGGCTCGGAGCGCTGCGCGACCGGCAGATCGGACGGGCGATCTCACTGATCCACCGTGACCCTGCCCGCGACTGGACCGTGGCGTCACTGGCGAACGAGCTGGCCATGTCGCGCTCGGCCTTCGCGGCACGCTTCACCGAGCTCGTCGACGAGCCCGCGATGCGGTACCTCACGCGGTGGCGGATGCAGACCGCCCGCACCTTCCTCGCCGAGGACGGCGCCACCGTCGCCGAGGTCGCCGGGCGGTTGGGATACCGGTCCGAGGCCGCGTTCAGCCGCGCATACAAGCGGGTCATCGGCGTTCCACCCAGCGCGTCGGCACGGGATCGCGCTCCGGTGAGCGCCACACGTCCCGGCATCTGACCCACACGCCGGAAGGGGTCGATTCCCCCAACCGGTGGAAGATCGATGTTGCACGTCGCACACTGGGTATCCTCCAAACGGGCGAACAAGGGCGAACCTCACCTATCTGGAGGAACAGAAACGTGACCCACTCCCGACGGTCGTTCCTGATCGGCGTGCCCGGAGTCGCCGCGGCGGCGATGATCGCCTCGTCCACATCCGTGGCGCTGGCGGGCCAGCCCCACCAGACCCCGATCGCCATCCGATCCCGCTCCGCCGTCGACGCCCCCGAGCTTCCCGAGCTCGTCGTCGACTACCCGGATCACGTCGACCTGCGCGTCCACTACATCAGCCGCGACGCCGACGACCCGGCAGGCTGCACCACCCGCGGTCCGGAGGAGACGGTGGAGGCGGAGGTGCCGGCCGGTACCGCGGCGGTGCACCTCGACGGCGTGCGCTACGAACTGCTGCAGTTCCACTTCCACACGCCCTCCGAGCACGTGCTGGATGACCACCACTTCCCGATCGAGCAGCACTTCGTCCACCGTGGACCAAAGGGGGAGACACTCGTCGTCGGCCTGTTCCTCACTGGCGGCGGACGCGGCGGCACGCTGCAGGACGCCGTGCTGCACACACTCCCCGAAGAGTGCGGCAAGGAGGTCGAGGTCAGCGTCGATCTCAGCAGGGCGTTCCCCGACGACCTCTCCACGTTCCGCTACGACGGCTCCCTGACCACCGCCCCCTACACCGAGGGCGTGTCCTGGCTGGTGCTGCGCCAGCACCGTGCGGTCACGGACTCGTCCGTCGAGGGCCTCGAGGAGCTCTTCCCCAAGGGCAACGCGCGTGAGTTGCAGCCGCTGAACGACCGGACCGTGCACTACCGCAAGCAGCGCTGACCTCCGGTCGGAGCCTTATCGTTCGACGATGACCACCGGCCCGCTCGCCGCCTAAAGGATCTCTCCCTCGACACCGGGGATCTCGGGCGAGCGGGCCGGTTCTGGTCGGCGGCTCTGCGACTCGAGAGCCACCCGCACAGCGATTCGGTGGTGCGCCTCTCGGGCGCGGACCCCCAGCAGACGGTGTGGATCGGCGCGGTCCCCGAACCGAAGACCGCGAAGAACCGTCTGCACCTGGACATCCACACCGGATCCGTCGCCGAGCTCGTGGAGCTCGGCGCCTCGGTGCTCGACGACACGCTGCCGTGGACCGTGATGGCCGCCCCGGGCGGCGGGGAGTTCTGCGCGTTCGTCCGGGCCGAACCACCCGGCCAGCGGCTCTACGAGCTGGTCCTGGACGCGAACGACCCTCGCGCCGTGGCGACGTGGTGGGCGCGGCTGCTCGGAGGCAGGCTCACCTCCGACGACGGGAGCAGCTGGGCGTTGGGCGAGGTCCCCGGGGCGCCCTTCGAGTGGCTCGTGGTCAACCCGAGCCCCGACGCGAAGACCGCCAAGAACCGCGTGCACATCGACGTGACAAGCGACGATCTCGAGGCGCTGCTCGCCGCCGGTGCGCGCCTCCTGCGCCCGCCCGACGGCGACATCGGCTGGCACGTCCTCGCTGATCCCGAGGGCAACGAATTCTGCGTGTTCGCTCCCTGACGCGACGAACGGCCCAGGTCCCCCACAAGCAGTGTTTCGCACCATTCGTCGCTGCCGAGGACACATTCGACCCATTCGTCCGCGAGCCGACGCCCAAGTCCGTCTCGGGTTGCCTACGTTGCCTCTCGGATCGATGACGGCACGGTCACAAACAGGACACGGGACTCCCCACCCGCCGGACCCCCCGACCGGACGTCCACCCGGAGCCGTCGATCCGGAGGCAAGTCGTGGCTCGGCATCGCTCCCCCCGGAGCCGGCGCGCGCACCAGAGCCCGCACTTGACGGCCCTCGGCCGTCAGGCGCCGGCACACGCCGCGCAAGGCTCTGTCTCCACCCCGCTGCGGCGGGGCACCGCCGTTGTCGCCGTCACAGGTGGCGCGTTCTCCCTCGTGGGGGCCGCGTCCATGATTCCGGTGGTGGTCGACACCGCCGCCGCGCCCGTGGCGCTGTCCATTCCCGTCGAGACCGGGGAGGACGTGGTGCTGCGCTCCTCCATGGAGCCCGTCCCACCAGACCCTGACGTGGTCGACGCGAAAGAGCTCGTCAAGGCGGTGCAGCTCATCGAGCAGCAGCTCGCCACCCGGGCGGCCGAACAGGCGGCCGCCGAGGAGCGCGCTGCCCGGGAGAAGCAGGCGGCCGCGGAGAAGATCGCCGCCACCGTCGCGTCGGGTTCGCCGGACTGCGACATGGACACCTCCGGGCTCGGTGCCGTGAAGTCCTTCGTCCGGTCCGCGGCCGAGACTCTGGGCTGCCGGTTCGGCGAGCCGACCATGTACGGCGTGGCCGGCCGGGCCGGCACGTCCGACCATCCGGGCGGGAAGGCGGTGGACTTCATGGTCGACCGCGCCACGGGCGACGCGCTGGCCTCCTGCGCCCTGAAGAATAAGGACGCGCTCGGCATCTCGTACGTGATCTGGGAGCAGCAGATCAACTTCGGCAGCGGCTGGCAGCCGATGGAGGACCGCGGCGGCGTCACCGCCAACCACTTCGACCACGTGCACATCTCGTTCGGGTCCGGCGGAGGCGGTCGGCTCCGCGGCTGCTGACCGTCGCGCCGACACGCCCGCTCGCCGCATCCCCCAGCACGTCCGTCTCACGTTGAGTGAGAATTCCGTTTCGGAGCGTGATCACTCGCTACTGTCAGTCGCGGATCAGCAGTGACCTGGCTCCCCAGCGGACATGGATTTCCCGATCCACCGGATCCCCAGCCGGACGCCGCCCGGGTCGCACGATCCCGAAAGGCAGGTCGTGTCTCGGCACCGCTCCCCCGGTCGCCGGTACGCGCACCCGCGACCCGAACCCACGGTCGCGTTCCCCGGTGCGCTGACCGGATCGCCCCGCCGCTCCGGCGCGCGGCACCGCGCAGCCACCCAGGCCGCCGTGCGCAACGGCATGACCGCCGCCGCTGCCGCGGGCGGCGCCCTCGCCGTCGTGATGCCGGCCGCCGCGATCGCCACCGGCCCCGCCCCGGCCGCCGCCGACGAGTCGGCCGTGGTGTTCCTCGCCGCCGACGGGGAGCAAGGCGACGAGCCCAGCACCACGATCAGTCGCGCACGCAGCGCCGTCGTCCCGGTGACGAGCGAACCCGACGAACCCGAGCCCTCCCAGGTGGACGTCTCCGAGCTCATCAAGGCCGCGGGACTCGCCGACGTGGCGCGCCGGGCCGATGAGGAACGAGCCGCCAGGGCGAAGTGCGCCGCCGACCTCGGCGGCCTGGGCCGGGTGAAGCCGTGGGTGCGCGACGCCGCCGCGTTCCTCAGTTGCCTCTACGACGAGCCACGCCTCATCGGTGTGGGACAGCGCGGCCGCGTCTCGGACCACCCGCGTGGCCTCGCCCTCGACCTGATGGTCCGCGGCGAGCGCGGCGACCGGATCGCCGCCTGTGCGCTCAGCAACCAGGAAGAGCTGGGGATCAGCTACGTGATCTGGGAGCAGCGGGTGAACTACGGCGACGGCTGGGAGCACATGTCCGACCGGGGCAGCGCCACCGAGAACCACCTCGACCACGTGCACATCTCGTTCGAGAAGCGCGTGCCGGACGGCGACCCGGTGGCCGAGCGCTGCAAGTAGGACCGCCGCCGGGCGGGAGCACCGGACGACGGCAGGCTGATCGCGGCGCCGGAGAGCGCGCCGGGCCAGAAAGTGCCGACGGCGGGTCGAACGCCGAGGCACCGCGTCCGTCGCTCCGCGATCTGGCTACGGACTGTACGGCCCGATGGCCCGGGCGATCTCGATGTAGAGCGATATCCCGATGGTGACGTTGTAGGTGAACGTCAGACCCAGCGATGCCGCCAACGGCAACGTCGGGCTCGCCTCGGGGATCGCCATTCGCTGCACCGCCGGCACAGCAATGTAGGACGCGGCAGCGCACAGCACCGCGAACAACACGTAGGTTCCCGGCTGGAAGTTGGTGTGGGTGACGACGGAATAGGCGCGGGCGACGAGTATCCCCAGCACCGCGAAGAGGTTCGGTACCACCAGGGCGAACACGACGAACCCGTAGCCTGCCGACTTCAGGTCCTTCAGCTTGCGGGAGGCCGCCATACCCATTTCGAGCAAGAATACGCTGAGTACACCCTGGAATGCCGTAACGAAGAAGGTGTTGTAGTCGTGAATCACCTTCTGGCCCTGCAGCCCGCTGACGAAGCCGACGATGACGGCGCCGATCAGCAGGCAGACCCCGGGATTGAGCAGAGCCTCCCTCAGCGTGGTCCCGGCAGTGTGGTGCACGAGTTCCGACCGCGCGGCCGTACCGGGCCCCACCTTGACGGTCTCCAGCGGGGCGTATTCGGGCTCACCCGGCATGTTGCCAGCGGTGTCCAATCCCCGGACGCGCAGCCGCGCCACCAGATAGAGCGCCACCAGACAGCCGGGAATCTCCATGACAGCCAGCATGATCGGCATGTAGGCGTCGAAAGCGATGCCGAGACTGGTGAGCACGCCGACGCAGGTGGCGAAGGTCCCTGCCGAGTCGGACCCGTAATACCCGGCGATCGTCGCCTTGTCGATGAGCCGAATTGCGGTCACGGGTTTGAGTAGAAGGTAGGCGATGATCCCGATCACGAAATTCAGAACGAAGCCCACGACCACGAATCCGACGATGTGCCCGAGGTCCGCCGGGCTGATCTGCGCGAGCTCCTCGCCACCCTGCCAGCCGATGGCCAGCAGCAGGTACATGGTCAGCGCCTGGTAGACCACCCTGGGGAACTCGAAAGGCACCCTCAGGATAGGAATCAGGAACCCGAAGTAGAAGAACAACAGCAGCGGAGTGAACAAGTTGTGGATGAAGTTCTGCCCGAACTCATGAAGCATTCAAACTCCTGCGACGGGTCACTGGGCAACGATCTGTCAGCGCCGGAGACCGAACATCGGGTCGCGCGCCCCGCTCACGACCGCGTCGATCCCGCCACAATCACCGCACACCAAGGGCGGCCCGAACATCGCGGCCCCGGTGGAACGATCTCGCCAGGGTCGCGGTCTTCTCGAAATCGACCATCACGCCGAGGTGGCCACCCACACCCACGGCGCTGAGCTTTCAGTGCGACCAGGACGCGTGCATCCGGCGGGCGCCATCCTGTTCTTTCCGGACATGCGGGCAAGGGCGCTGAGTTCCGCTTGCGGACGCCGCTGAAAATAGTCGCGCCATCCGGACCGTCAGCTCCGACCGCGCCGGGCTGCACAGCGAGGCCGCACTTCCGGTCGGGGACGCCCGCCACACAACGGACGATCGCAGATCGAGCAGTTTCTGCCGAAATGTTGGCCAGCCACCCGAATCCACCATGCTCACTCCAATATTGCGGCCACATCATCATCGCTGCACATGCGCGATACATCTGCCAAGGCCTGCAAGCCCACCATTGGAAGATCAATTTGTCAAACAGCCGTCACCGGGCCGCGATCGACCGATCAACTACATCGAAAGCTCGCCGAGCCCTACATACCGATGAGATTAAGGCTAAACCGGGCGACCCAGGGAGTACTTTGCGACCGATCACCTAATCGCACCCGCAAGGAGCGTGAAAATCGTCACACCGCTGTTATCAAAGGATTCGCTCGATCAGCGCCGGGGGTGCCGTTCTCGCTCGGTCAGGTCGCTCGGCTACGACGGCACAGCCGTGGAAATGCACGAGGACGCGTCCGGCTCCCCGGAAAGACCATTACTGCCCGATGCGTCCGGGTGCACCCGTGTCGCCTCCCTTCCAGATGTTCACGACCGACGGCCGCGGCTGGGTGCCAGGGCCGTCGGGGAACACCGACTTGGGCGACTCCGGGCTCGCGTCGTCGAGATCGCCCGGGTGTTGCACGGAGATCAGCACGAACTCGTCGTAGATGACCGGGCCACAGCACTCGCCGCCGACCGGGACGCTCGCGAACAGGGTGGTGCGGCCACGGGTCGGGCCCTCCAGCGACACCCCGTAGAGACCGTCGTTGATCGACAGCGCCTGACCGGAGTCGGTGGCGATCCAGAGGTTGCCGTGGCCGTCGAACGCGAGGTTGTCCGGCGAGGTGATCGGGCTGACCTGGCTCTTGTCGAAGCCCCCGAAGTAGGTGCTCGGGTCGTTCGGGTCGCCACAGAGCAGCAGGATCGACCAGCCGAACCGCTCCGCCCTGGCGTCGTTCTCCGCCTCGACCAACTCGATCACGTGGCCGTGCGCGTTGCTGTTGCGGGGGTTGGGCTCGTCGGCGGGGGCGACGCGCGCTGCACCCGACTTGCCGCGGTCGGTGTTGTTAGTGAGCGCGAGGTAGACCTTGCCGGTGTGTGGGTGGGGTTCGACGTCCTCGGGCCGGTCCATCTTGGTGGCGCCCACCCTGTCGGCGGCCAGGCGCGTGAACACGTATACCTCCTCGGCCGTCATCCCCTCGACGAACGACTGGTTCCCCGCCGCGAGCTTGATCCACTCGCCACGACCGTCGAACGCACGGTCGTCCGGGAGCGTGCCGCTGCCGTCGATCTCGGCAGCGGGGCTGTTCCCCGCGAACCTCGCGACGTAGAGCGTGCCCGAGGTGAGCAGGCGCCGGTTGTGCTCGCGGGCGCGGCGGCTGTTGCCGTCCTTCATGATCCCGTCGGAGACGAACTTGTAGACGTACTCGAAGCGCTCGTCGTCGCCCATGTAGGCCACGGCGTGCCCGTCCGGGGTGAGCCGGATCGTGGCGCCCTCGTGCTTGAACCGGCCGAGCGCGGTGTGCTTGACCGGCGGCGCCTGCGGGTCGTACGGGTCGACCTCGACGATCCACCCGAACCGGTTCGCCTCGTTGGGCTCCTTCGCCAGGTCGAACCGCGGGTCGAAACGCTCCCACTTGCGCTCCGACTCGCCCTCCGGGAAGCCGTACCGCGCGAGGCGTTCCCTCGCCACGCGGTCACCCACGGCGTCGGCGTTCGCGAAGTACTGGTTCACGTTCTCCTCACCGGTGAGGAACGTGCCCCACGGCGTGACGCCGCCGGCGCAGTTGTTGAACGTGCCGAGCACGCGGGTGCCGGAGTCGTCGGCCGAGGTCTTCAGCAGATCCGAGCCGGCGACCGGGCCGTCGAGCACGAACTCCGCAGTGCCCGTGTAGCGGCGGTTGTAGGTCTTGTCGAGCACGGGTGCGATCCGGCCGGTACGCCGGTCGCGTTCCACCACGAGGACCGACAGACCGTGCGCCTGGATCCCGACCCGGGCCTGCTCCTCCGTCGGGTTGTCCGGGTCGTACCCCCGGAACATCAGCGGCTCGATCGTGTACTCGTGGTTGTTGAACATCAGGTAGCTCTCGCCACCGCCGCGGCGGAGGGGGACGAGCCCGCAGAAGTCGTTGTTGTAGCCGAACTGGCCTGCCTGGGCGTCCGCGGTCTGGTTCTCGAAGTCGAACGCGGGGGCGCCGGGCACGACGGGATCGCCCCAGCGGATCACCACTTCGCTCCGGTAGCCCGCCGGCACGGTGACGGCGTCGGCGGTGCCAGGCGTCACCGGCTTGTAGGACAGCCCCCGCGGGAGATCATCGGAGCCCGCGGGCGACCCCGCACCCGTGGCAGCCGGAGCGCTGCCGGCGAACGCGGTGCCGGCACCGGCGACGAGGGTGAGCACCGCGCCGGCCCGCAGCACACCACGCCGGCTGACCGCCCGGGCGAGGACGTCGCCGAAGTACTCGTTGCCCGACCGGTTCGGCTCGTCGTGCGCGCAGGCGTTCCCGCACCGGTAGAGGCAGGTCAGGCCCTGCCTGCGCGCGTGCCGCTCGGTGGGCATCGGCAGCGCGACGGGGCCAGGTCGCTCCGGGCGGGGCTGAACCACAGGTCATCCTCCTGATATCGGACAAACGCGACGAACCTAAGTGATCGAACTCAGGAGAGGAAGCACGAAGATGACCACAGGATGAACCTGTCGGGGCCGCCGCGGGTAGGCCCGGTTGATGCGCCCCGTGAATCAACTCCAAAGAGTGGGCGCCGTCAGCGAGCCTCGTCGGGGGTTGCCTCGTGTCCCGGACGGCCGTGCGTACGTCGCCGTTCCTTCAGCTCCGCCTCGAACACGTGCCTGCGGCCCTGCATCGTCTCGTCGCGGATCCGCTTCTCGACCGACCTGAAGGCGGCGTAGTAGCCGTCGTCGAACTCCTCGACGACCTGGAACGTCCAACGGCCTGCGAGCACATTGGCGCCGATGAGCTCGTCCTGCACGTGCTTGGCCAGGTGGTCCTGCCCGGCCGCCCGCAGCCCGTCGACGACGTCGTCGAGCAGCTTGTCGGCATGGCCGACCAGCTGGTGGTGGGTGTAGAGATGCCCTCGCGCGCGCTCGATGTACTCGAGTGCCTCGCTGAGCCTGCCCACGGCCGCGACCAGCTCGTCGCTCGTGCCGGACGGACGCTGGTGCTCGGCGTCGACGGACCGCGGGTCGTTCTGCACGCGGCCCTTTACCCCGCGTCGGAAGCGGTCAAACGCCATCGCTCCCAGCGAACATCCCGCTACCAGCGAACACGGGCCGATATGGCGCTGCGCGGCCCTACCGTCAGGTGCCGCACCCGCCTGCGAAAGGACCGCAATGTTGATCTCGTCACCGTCGATCCCGTCCCTGGAGCACCGAGCGGGACAGAAGCCGCAACCTCCGGCCCCACAACCGCCGCCCGAGCCCGAACGGCCGCACCGGCCGGCAACCCCGCCACCTCAACCGCTGCCGCCCGCGCTGCACGGCCCCGTGTTGCGTGCCGCCCCACCGGTCCCCGGCGGCCTCGATCCCGTGCTCGACCGCCTGCTCGAGGAACGCATCGTCTTCCTCGGCCGCGAGGTCGACGACGAGATCGCCAACCGGATCAGCGCCCAGTTGCTGCTGCTCTCGGCCCAGGACCCGGACCGCGACATCACCTTGTACATCAACTCTCCCGGCGGCTCGGTCACCGCCGGGATGGCGATCTACGACACGATGCAGCTGATCACGCCGGAAGTCACCACTTGGGCCGTCGGGTTCGCGGCGTCGATGGGCCAGTTCCTGCTCTCGGCCGGTACGCCGGGGAAGCGGTTCGCGCTGCCGCACGCGCGGATCCTCATGCACCAGCCCTCAGCCGGAGTGGGGGGCAACGCCACCGACGTCGCCATCAGGGCGGGCGTGTTCGGCCAGATGAAGCGTGAGATCGCCGAGCTCACCTCCCGGCACACGGGGCAGTCGGTCGAGACGATCACCGCGGACGCCGACCGCGACCGCTGGTTCACCGCCCAGGAGGCACGTGACTACGGGATCGTCGACCACGTCGCCGGAACCTGACCCCGTTCCCGGGCGGGCTGATCACCCACGTCGGCAAGCTTCAGGAGGCCGACCGGGTGGCGGCGCGACAACGCGGCTGGATGGCACTAGCGTGAGCCGTCCCTGAGCTTCTGCATCGATGGAGAGCTGCTGATGCGCGTCGGCGTACTCACCGGTGGCGGCGACTGCCCCGGACTGAACGCGGTCATCCGAGCAGTCGTCCGCAAGGGCGTCCCGGAGTACGGCTACACCTTCCTGGGATTCCGGGACGGCTGGCGAGGCCCGCTCGAGGCACTGACCAAACCCTTGGACATCCCCGCGGTGAGAGGCCTCCTACCGCGGGGCGGCACGATCCTCGGGTCGTCGCGCACCAATCCCTTCGCCATCGAGGGCGGCGTCGAGAAGATCCGGCGCAACCTGCAGAACCTCGGCGTCGACGCCCTCATCGCGATCGGCGGCGAGGACACGCTCGGCGTCGCCACCAAGCTCCACGAGATCGGGGTCAACGTCGTCGGCGTCCCGAAGACGATCGACAACGACCTCGCGGGCACCGACTACACCTTCGGCTTCGACACGGCGGTCAACATCGCCACCGAGGCCATCGACCGGCTGCACACCACGGCCGAGTCGCACCACCGCGCGCTCATCGTCGAGGTGATGGGTCGTCACGCGGGCTGGATCGCGCTGCACTCCGGAATGGCGGGCGGCGCCAACGCGATCCTCATCCCCGAGGTGCGGTTCGACATCGACCAGGTCTGCAAGTGGGTGGAGTCGCGGTTCCAACTCGACTACGCGCCGATCATCGTCGTGTCCGAGGGCGCGAAGCCGAAGGACGGCGACGAGGTGCTGCGCACCGGCGAGAAGGATGCGTTCGGGCACGTCCGGCTGGGCGGCATCGGAGACTTCCTGGCCCGCGAGATCGAGGCGCGCACCGGCAAGGAGGCCCGCACCACCGTGCTCGGGCACGTCCAGCGTGGTGGCACGCCCACCGCCCGCGACCGCTGGCTGGCCACCCGGTTCGGCCTGCACGCCATCGACGCCGTCCACGCGGGCAAGTGGGGCATGATGACCGCCCTTCACGGCACCGACATCGAGCTCGTCCCGTTGTCGGAAGCGACGAAGGAGCTGAAACTGGTGGATCCCACCCTCTACGCCGAGGCCGAGGTCTTCTTCGGCTGACACCCGCGCGGATTTTCACCATTGCGAAACATGTCGGCAACCGGCCGGGATCGCGCAAGGGTCAGCATCGGGGTCTCCATTTCTCCTGCGGAGGCCACCGTGTCGCTGATGCACCCTTCCGAGCGGCTCGCCCGGCTCGCCTGCCACGGCCAGTGCCGGCCCGATCCGGAACGTCGGGCCCACCACGACAGACTTCTCCAGGTGGAGTCCGACCCGGACGCCATGGTCGACCTGTTCGAGACGGCCGTCACCTGGGCCGAGCTGGAGTACTCCCCGACGACGACGATCCCGCCGCACGAATGGATCGACTTCGCCGAGCGTCACCGCTGGCACGACGCCGACCGGATGCTGTGGATCTTCGGGCTCGCCACCGACATGGCCCTGCGCGGCACGCTCGCGGCCGATCGTGAGCCCGCCGCGCTGGGGCTCGCCGCCGGCTCCGGGATCTGCCCGACGCTCGATCCGGTGGAGCCGCGGCGGCACCTGCGGGTCGCCGGCGCCTGAGCGACCGTCCCGCACCGACGCCGCGTCAGCGGTTCAGTAGCGCCCGGAGCATCGCGCAGACGGTCGAGGGCGCCTCCTCCGCCATGAAGTGGCCACACGTGACGGTGGCGTGGTGCAGGTCCGACGCCCACGCCTTCCACCGGCCTGCCGCGTCATAGGCCAGGGCCGCGCCCCAGTCCTGCTGGAGCACCGTCACGGGCATCCGGAGGGTGTTGCCGGAGCTCCGGTCGGCCGTGTCGTGGTCGACGTCGATCCCTGCCGAGGCCCGGTAGTCGGCCACGATGGAGGGGACGGCGTTGCGGGAAGCCGCGAGGTAGGCCTCTCGGACGTCGCCGGGGATGGCGGCGGGGTCCTGGGTCCAGATGTCGAGGAAGTGCCCGAAGAAGGTGTCAGGCGACGCCGCGATCATGGCCTCGGGCAGACCGGGCGGCTGGGCCATCAGGTACAGGTGGAACGCAACCGCGGCCGATGTGCCGTGCAGGACGTCCCAGGTGTCCAGGGTCGGCAGGACGTCGAGAGCGGCCAGGTGGGTGATGACGTCGGGGTGGTCGAGCCCTGCCCGGACAGCGACGAGGGCGCCGCGGTCGTGTCCGGCGACGGCGAACCGGTCGTGTCCGAGCTCGGCGGCCAGGGCAACCACGTCGGCAGCCATGGTCCGCTTCGAGTAGACGCCGGGATCGGTCTCGGCCGGCTTGTCGCTGTCGCCGTAGCCGCGCAGGTCGGGGCAGATGACCGTGTGGTCGGCCGCCAGGTCGGTGGCGACGTGGCGCCACATCAGGTGGGTCTGTGGGAAGCCGTGGAGCAGCACGACGGGACTGCCGGCGCCGCCGACAGCGACGGAGAGTGCGACGCCGTCGGCCACGCCCACTCGCCGGTGGGTGAATCCGGGGATGACAGGAGCCATCGTCAGGTCCTTTCCTCGTCTGATGGGATGGCACCAGCCTGGGCCGGACGACTGAGCAACCGGTCAGCACGGGACGGAGGCGGGGTGCGGGTCCGGTTCGGTGTCCTCGGGCCGGTGACCGCGTGGAACGACGCGGGAGCGACGATCCCGCTCAAGGGCCCCCGGCATCGGGCCGTTCTCGCCCGGCTGATCGTGGCGCGCGGGCACATCGTTCCGCTCGCGACGTTGGTCGACGATCTCTGGAGCGATCCCCCCGCGGACGCTCCGGGTGTGATCCAGACGTTCGTCAGCGCACTGCGCCGCGGGCTCGAACCCGATCGCCTTCCGCGCGCGCCCGCCCGGCTCCTCGTCACCGAGGGCTCGGGGTACGCATTGCGTGCGACGCCGGATTCTGTCGATGCCCGGCGCTTCGAGGAAGCGGTCGTCGCCGCCCGCGCGCTTCCCCCGAGCCGGGCCGTGCAGGTGCTCGACGATGCGTTCACCTGGTGGCGTGGACCGGCCTACGCCGATCTTCCGGACGATCTCTGGGCACGCGCCGAGCGGTCCCGGCTCGCCGAGCTGCGGCTGGGCGCCGTGGAGCTCCGCGCCCGCGCGCTGCTCGACGCCGGGAACGTCGACGCCGCCGTGCCCGACCTGGACGCCCACACGGCCGAGCATCCCTGGCGCGAGGAGGGATGGCGCCTCCTCGCGATCGCGCTGTACCGGGCCGGACGGCAGAAGGACGCGCTCGAGGTCGTCCGTCGCGCGCGCTCGCGACTGGGCGAGGACCTCGGTCTCGCCCCCGGCCCCCGGCTGCGCCAAACGGAGATCGACATACTCCAGCAGGCCGTCCACCTCGACGCCCCGCCCGTCGTCGGCACAGCGGCCGGCCAGGTCTGGTCCGAGACCATCGCGGCCTACAGCAGGCCGGTCACCGTCGACTCCCGTGCTCGCCTCCGGTCCACCGTCGACCTCCTGCGCAGCCTCGCCGTCACCGGCGGCAGCGGGCTCGTTGCCGCGCGCCACCAGCGGATGGCGAGCATTCTCGCCGCCGAGGAGCTGGGAGACGCCGATCTGACCGCCCGCGTCATCGGCGCGTACGACGTCCCGGCGATCTGGAGCCGCTCCGACGACCCGGAGCAGGCGGCGGCCGTCGTGGCCGCGGCCGAACGCGCACTCACTGCGCTTCCGGCTGACGCACCAGGACCGGAGCGGACGAGACTGCTGGCCACGATCGCCCTCGAATCGCGCGGCGTGACGGACCGCCGAGGCCGGCTCGCCGCGGAGCAGGCCGTGACGAGAGCTCGCCGATCGGGCGACCCAGCGTTGCTCGCCTTCGCCCTTAACGGCCTGTTCATGCAGACCTTTCATCGCACGGGGCTCGCCACGCAGCGGGATGCGATCGGCGCCGAGCTGATCGAGATCTCGACCGCGCACGGACTGGAGACCTACGAGCTGCTGGGCCGGCTGATCCGCATGCAGGCACTCAGCGGTCTTGGTGATCTCGCGGGTGCCGACGTCCACGCGCTCGCGGCCGACCGTCTCGCGGAACGCTACGGATCACCGCTGATCGCCGTCTTCACCACCTGGTACCGCGCGCTCCGGGTTGCAGCGGATACCGAGGACTTCGCGTCAGCGGCCACCACCTACCGCAGCGCAGCGCGTGCCCTGGACGGTGCCGGGATGCCCGGTCTGGAACGGGGGCTGCTTCCTCTCGCCCTCCTCGCCGTCCGCATCCGGCTCCGGCTACCCGCGCCTGCCGACGACGACATCGGCTGGGGGCCGTATGCGCCCTGGGTCCGGCCGCTCACGTTGATCGCCCAGGGCCACCTCGACGACGCGACGACGGCACTGCGCACGCTGCCCGACCCACCGCGAGACCACCTCCAGGAAGCGCTGTGGTGCGTGATCGCCCGCGCCGCCCTCGCGCTGGACGATCACGGCACGATGCAGCGTGCGCTCGACGCCCTCGCACCTGCCGCCGCGGAACTCGCCGGCGCGGGGAGCGGCCTGATGACACTGGGGCCGGTGGCCACCTTCCTCGACAAGCTCACGCAGGCACTGGGCCGATAGGTACGCCTGCTACGCACCCGGCGAGCTAGCGGGGCAGGCCGGTCACCCGGAACTCGTCGAGCCGCAGCACCGTCGCCCGCTCATCGCCCGAGCCGATCGCGAGCTCGCCGGTGTCGTCCAGAACTCCGACCACGGCGGCGGCGAGATCCCGCTGGGCGAACGCGGCAAGGCACTCGTCCTCGCGGCCACGGGGCACGCACAGCAGGAAGCCGAAGCTCGGGAAACAGTTCAGCCAACGGGCCAGCGGCACACCGGCCGGAGCGGGCACGGCGTCGAGGTCGACCAGTACGCCCAGCCCATCGCACTCCAGCAGCATCGCGAGCGACCCGATCAGCCCGGCCATGCTGATGTCCTTCGCCGCGACGCACGTGCCTGCCCGGGCGAGGTCGGCGAGCAGCCGCACGTCCCCCGCACAGCGTTCACCCCGGTTGCGGAACGCGGGGAAGAACGGGAAGTCGGCGCGCATCTCGCCGTCGAGCGCGGCCGCCACCACGAGCGACTGGCCCGGCTCGGCGCGCGTGACGGACAGCGGGACGGGCGCGTGCCCGACCCCGAAGGCCGACACCGCGGGCGGTCCGTCGTGCAGAGTGAGATGGCCGCCGATGATCGGCACGCGGTAGAGCAGCGCGGCCTCCCGCATCCCGGCCAGCACCGCGCGTGCCACCGGTTCCGTCGCCGCCACCGTGTCGACGATGCCGAGCGGCTCGGCGCCCATCGCGGCCAGGTCGTTGACGTTGGTGAGCACCGCGGCGAACCCGGCACCGTGCGGATCCGCGGCGACGAACGGGGGGAAGATCGCCTCGCCGCAAGCCACGACGCGGGAGCCGCCTGCCTCCACCACCGCGCCGTCGTCGCCGGGGCCGCCCAACCAGTCGGCGTCGCCCGTCACCTCCGCGCCGAGGGCCTCCGCAACGAGCCCGATCTCGGCCTTCGCCCGCAGCCCCGGGTGGCTGAGCACGGCGTCGACGATCTCGGCGAGGGATGCGGTCTCGGGTGCGCTCGTCACGACCGCACCGAGAACCAGACGGCGCGGGCGGGGTGCGCCTCGGCGTTGTGCCAGCGGTGCGGGCGGTCGGTGGGGTAGTGCAACGCATCGCCGGTGCGCAGCCGATACCGCTCGCCCGCCACCTCGACCTGCAACGTGCCGTCGAGCACGAACACCACCTCCTCCCCCGGGCGCTGCGGCCTGGTGTCGCCGCTGCCGCCCCCGGGATCGACCTCGGCGATCACCCCGCTCGCCGGCAGCCGAGCCGTCGGCAGGGCGATGGCTGCCGCGTCGACGCCGTCGGCCGCGGGCGCCCACTCCGGCGGAGCCGCCGGGCGCTCGTCGGCCGTGATCAGCGTGGCGACCGGGGCAGGCGGTGCACCGTCGTCGACGAAGTGCCCGATGGGCCGCCCGACTGCACCGGCGAGCTTGAGCAGCGTGGTGATCGTGGGCACCATGTCGCCACGCTCGACCTTGTGGATGGCCGCGGCCGACACCTCGGCCCGTGCCGCGAGCTGCTGCAGCGACAGGCCGAGCTGCTGACGGGCTTCACGGAGCTTGGGCCCGATCGCACCGACGATCGGCTCCCACGAACCCCGCTCGGCTGCATCCACGTACAGCATCGTAAACGGACACAGCCCATGGTGGACAAGATGGCGGCCCGCCGTCTTGCCGAGCGCTACACCATGCCCTGGCGAGTGGCCGTGTAGACGATCTCCGTGCGGCGGCGCACGTCGAGCTTGTCGCGCAGGTTCCGCACGTGGAACTTGACCGTGGCCTCGCTGATCACCAGCGTGCGCCCGATCTCACGGTTGGACATACCCATCGCCAGCAGCCGGAGCACCTGGTTCTCGCGCTCGGTCAGCATCGCGCTGCCGAATGCGCGGGCAGGCGGGCGGTCGTCACGCGGGACGTCCGGGGAGACCGATGCGCTGTGCCCACCGGAGTCGAACACACTCTCGCCGCGCAGCAACGTGTGCACGGCGCGGAGGATGTCGTTGGTGTCGGCGCCCTTGCGCACGTACCCGTGCACCCCGAGCCGTACGGCGCTCAGCATGATCTCGCGATCACGGCAGCCGGTGAGCACCAGGATCCGCACACCCCGGTGGCGTTCGAGCAGCATCCGGGCGAGCTCCACGCCCGCGGCGCCACCCCGGCCGAGGTCGACGTCGAGGATCACGAGGTCGGGTGGGCAGCGGTCGGCGACCACGAGCGCATCGCGCGGTGTGGCGGCCTCGCCGATCACCGCGAGGTGCGGGTCGGAAGCGAAGAGCTGGCGCAGGCCGAACCGCACGATCCCCTCGCCGTCCACGACGAGAATGCGCGCCGTCCGCCGTGGCGCGGGTGTACGTCCCGCCGCGGGTTCGAGCACGGCGGGGCGGATGTCGAGTACGGCGTCCGTCGTCACGGGATACCTCTCTGCCCTCGTCGTCGATGGTCAAGCGACGTTATGAGTGCACACGTTGCCTGGACGTTGCACGCGCAACGGGCCTGTGTTGCTCCATCCGGATCACTGCGTGATGATGAGCCTGTCCTGGGGCGATGATGCTCGGAGTGCTGATGACGACTCATGATGTACATGACTCCGCCGAGCACGCCCGCCTTCTTCACAAGGTCTTCGATGCCGTGCTGGCGGGCGGGTCCGGTCCGGTTCCTGCGCGCTCTCTCGTGTCGGAGTCATGGCGACGCAGCCTGGCCGCGCAGGTCGACCCCGACCGCCGCACGCCCCCCGTGGTGGTCGGGGACGCCGACCTGCCCGACCTACGCGCGGCACATCCGCTGGGCGAGGTCATGCCGCTGCTGCACAGCACCCTCGTGAGCATCGCCGACGAGGCCATGCACGTCATGCTCGTCACCGACGCCGACGGCACCATCCTGTGGCGGGAGGGTGCGGCCCGGCTGTTGCACTCGGCCGACGAGGTGGGTCTCACACCGGGCACGCGCTGGACCGAGGACGCGATCGGTACCAATGCGATGGGCACCACGCTCGCCGTCGACGCGCCGGTGCAGATCCACTCGGCGGAGCACCTCGTCCGCGCCTATCACACCTGGACCTGCGCCGCGGCCCCCGTGCACGACCCCGACACCGGCGACATCCTCGGTGCGATCGACATCAGTGGCCCCCTGCACACCGTGCATCCGGCCATGGTCCAGCTCGTGTCGGCCACCGCCCAGCTCGCCGAGAACCAGCTGCGCGTGCGCCTGGCCATCGCCGACGAACGGCTGCGCGTGCGCAACATGCCTCACCTGACGAGCCTGCGCGGCGGGGCCGGCGCCCTGGTCACCTCGACCGGCCGGATCGTGGCGGGCGAGCCGTACGGCATGTGGCCCGAGCGCGTCGCGCTCCCACCGGGCGCCGACCGGATCCAGCTCGACGACGGCCGCGAGATGATGGTCGAGCCGCTCGCCGAGGGCTACCTCCTGCGCGCTCCGCGTCCGACGGCCGCCCGGGCGAGCCGCAGCGCACTCTCACTGCGGTTCCTGGGGCACGGCTCGCCCCGCATGCTGCTGAACGGCAAGCCGATCCCGCTCACGCTGCGGCCCGCCGAGCTGCTCACCGCGCTGACCCTGTATCCGGACGGGCTCACCGCCGAGCGGCTCGCGCTGCTGCTCTACGGCGACGACGGCAACCCCACCACTGTCCGCGGGGAGATCCTTCGGCTGCGCACACTCATCGGCTCCGACGTCCTGCGCACGCGGCCCTACCGGCTCGACGCCACCGTCGACGCCGACTTCGCGGCCGTACGACGCGCGCTGCGCGCAGGCCGGGCCACCGAGGCCCTCCGGTCGTGCCCGGGGCCGCTGCTTCCACGGTCGGACGCCCCGGAGATCCGGGATCTGCGCGACGAGCTCGAGGTGTCCATGCGCCGCGCGGTGCTCGACGCCGACGACGTCGACCTGCTCGCGGAGTTCGCGGCACACCCGCTGGGTCGCGGCGACATCGAGGTGCACGACCGGCTCGTGGACCGGCTGGCGCCAGGTGACGCCCGCCTCCCGGGGATCGAGTCGCGCCGCGACCGGCTGCTGGCCGACTTCTGAGCTGACCTCGGCGGGGATGAGCTACGTCCGGAGATGCAGCTCATAGACCTACATCATAGATACAAGCTTGTATCTCAGGCCTACTGTCGAGGCATGCCGCCGACCCCGAAGGACCCTCCTGCAGCCGTCCGGGCCTACCTCGCCACCAAAGAACTCGTGCTCTCCGGGGAACTCCCCGCCGGGCACCTGCTCAGCGAGGGCGACATCGCGGAGCGGCTCGGTATGAGCCGCACCCCCGTGCGGGAGGCCTTCCTGCGTCTACAGGCAGAGGAGCTGCTGCAGCTGATCCCCAAGCGCGGTGCCGTCGTGGCGCCGGTTCCGCCCGGCGAGGCCGACGACGTGCTCGACGCGCGGGAGGCGCTCGAGACCGCCGCCGTGCGCCGGCTGGTGCGTGGGATCGGTGCCGCGGCGTCGCTGACCGAGGCCGCCGCCGGTCTGCGAGCGATCCTGAAGCGGCAGCACGAGCTCGCCGACGCCGGCGACCTCGTCGCCTTCGCGGAGGCCGACGAGGCCTTCCACCGGGCCATCGTGGCCGACGGGGGCAACGCGATCACCACTCGCTTCTACGCGACGCTCGCCGACCGCCAGCGCCGGATGAACATCCACGCCCTCGGCCCGAACCTCCAGCACGTCGCGATCGTGCTGCGCGAGCACGAGGCACTCGCCGACGCCGTCGCCGACGGGGACGCGGACTACTTCGCGGAGCTGCTGCGCTCCCACCTCGACGGCACCCACCGGCCGGAGCGCATGCGTCCGGGCGGGGTGTGGTGGGGGTCGTCGCGATGAAACGCTCGTGGATCGCGGTTGCCGCGGCGATGTTCTGCTGCGGATGGGGTGGCAACCAGTTCACCCCGCTCCTGGTGATGTACCGGGACACGGCCGGGTACTCGGTGCTCACGGTCGACGAGTTCCTGGGCGCCTACGTCGTCGGCCTGGCACCGGCGCTGCTGATCGTCGGCGGGCTCTCTAACAGGTTCGGCCGCCGGCCACTGCTCGTCGCGGGCGTCGTGTGCTCCGTGCTGGCGAGCGCGCTGCTGGCGTTCGGCGAGTCCGGCCCGTTGCCGATCTTCCTCGGCCGGCTCGTGTCAGGTGTGGCGGTCGCGATCGCGATGGCCGTCGGCACCACGTGGGTCAAGGAGCTGTCCGAGGCTCCCTACGACCCGTCCGCCCATCCCGGCACGGGTGCCCGCCGGGCGGCCCTCGCGCTGACGCTGGGCTTCGGCCTCGGTGCGGGCGTGGCCGGCGTGCTCGCGCAGTGGGGACCCTGGCCGATGGTGACGCCCTACGTGGTGCACCTCGCGCTCACGGCCGCGGTGCTGCCGCTACTGCTGCGCAGCCCCGAGACCCGGCGCCGCCACGCCGCCGCGGCGGATCCGAACGTCCGGCGGGCCGGGTTCGCGGTGCCCGCCGTGCGCCATCCCCGGTTCCTGCGCGTCATCCTGCCGATGACGCCCTGGGTCTTCGGGGCCGCCGGGGTGGCCTACGCGACGATGCCGCAGGTCGTGGGCGGCCGGCTCGGCCACTGGGACCTGGCCTACTCCACACTGCTCACCGTCTGCACGCTCGGCGCCGGGGCGGCGGTGCAGCCGATCGCGAAGCGCCTCGACCGGATGACCGACGCGCGCGCCATCGTGATCGCCATGGTGATCATGTCCTGCGGCCTCGTGGTCAGCGTGCTCGGTGCACAGTTGCACTCGCCGTTGCTGGCGCTCCTCGCCGCGGTGGTCCTCGGCGTGGCATACGGCATCGCCGTGGTCTCCGGGCTGCTGGAGATCCAGCGGCTCGTGCCGCCATCGGAGCTGGCCGGAATGACCGGCGTCTACTACGCGCTGGCCTACGTCGGGTTCCTGCTGCCCACCGCGCTCGCCGCGCTCTCCGGCGTGGCGGGCTACCCGGTGCTACTGGGTGGCCTCGTCGTCATCGCCCTGGCCGGTACCACGCTGATCGCGGTGTCGACCCGGGCCCACCTGCCGATCGCCCTGAACGCCCCGGATCGATCCGAGGTGGCGGCCTAGGGGTGCACGCCCCACCCGGCCGCGTCGACGCCACCCGGCACCGGCGCGGCCGGGTCGTAGGGCGTGCGGGTGAAGACGAACGTCGCGAGGTTGAGCGACTCCGGGTCGAGCCGCAAGGTCTCGCCTGCGAAGTAGCCGTCGAGACCCACCCACGTGCCGTCGGGGCGGGGGCGGAACCGGCTGCTGCGACCCGGCCTGCCGAGGCCACCCAGGTGCAGCAGTCCACCCGGGATCGCCCGCAGCACGTAGGGCATCGGGCCCCAGAACCAGGGTCCGAGCATGTCCAGCGGCACCGGCGAGCTGTCCGGCTTCCACGGTTCGACGATCCGGGGCTCGGCGGCGCGCAGATCGGCGAGCAGCCCGGTCGTCAGACCGCTGTCCATGCCCGCGGTCGTGTTGGCCAGAGCGAGCGCCCCGGAGCACTCCTCGCGGTCCACCCAGAGGCCTGCGAGGAAGCCCGGCATCGAACCGCCGTGGCCGACCAGGACCGGGCCCGGCCGAGCGGGGTCGGTGCCGACCCGCTGGACCTGCACGCCCAGCCCGTAGGCCGACCAGGTCAGGGCCGACGAGTCGACTCCCGCCGGGACGGTCATCTCCTCGACGGTGTCGGGCGAGAGCACACCGCGGGTGTCACCGAGCAGGAACGAACCCAGCCGGGCGAGATCGGCGGCGGTGGACCACAGCTGGCCTGCGGGTGCCATCACCCCCGCGTCGTGCTCGGGCTCGATCTGCATCACGTCGGCCCACGGGTGCACGGCATAACCCTGTGCGGCCCGCCCGCACGGCCGAGGGGTGGTGCGCCGCATGCCGAGCGGGATCAGGACCTCGTCACGGGCCACCTCCTCCCACGCACGTTCGCGCACCTCGGCGACGAGCGCTCCGAGCAGGCCGAACCCGAGGTTCGAGTAGTGGAAACGGCGTGCCGCGGGCAGCACCACGTCGGCGTCCGAGAGCCCGAGGCCCTTCAGCGTGGTGCCCGGAGTGCGCTCCCACCACTTCCCCGGACTCTCCGAGCCCGCCCCGGCGAGATGCGAGAGGAGCTGACCCACGGTCCGGCCGCCCAGTGGCGTGCCGGGCAGGTGCCGGTCGAGCGGGTCGTCGAGGCTGAGCCTGCCCTCGTCACGCAGGCGTAGCACGGTGATGGCGGTGACGACCTTGCTGATCGAACCGAGGCGGAACTGGACGTCGTCGTGCGGCTCGCTGATCTCGCCGCGTCCGGTTGACCACACGAGATCTCGCCCGCGGACGACACCCGCGACCAGGGACGGGACGCGGCCGTCACGTTGGGCGCGAGCGGTGCGGGCGAGCAGCGTACGAGCTGTGCTGGGGAGCAGAGACAGCATGGGGGAACACGGTAGTGGCGGGCACCTACCGACCTGCGAGGTTGCGGAGGCGACGCGCCGCATGGCCCGGTTGCGTGCGGCGATGGTCACACCTGGACCGGAGGGGTGTCTGCGGCGAGCTCGGTGTAGATCGCGGAGTGCCGCGCCGCCGCGGCGTCCCAGGTGAAGCGCGCCGCCACCGCCGCACCGGCCACGCGCAACCGCTCACGCAGCCCGTCGTCGGTCAGCACGGCGTGCAGGGCTGCGGCCAGCGCGGCTGGATCGCCCGCGGCCGGAAGCAAGGCGTCCACGCCGCCGGTCAGATACTCGCCGAACACCGGCACGTCGCTGGCGACGACCGGGAGCCCTTGGCTCATCGCCTCGATCGCGACCAGCCCGAACCCCTCCTTCAGCGACGGGTACGCGAGGACGTCGGCGGCGGCGTACCAGGCACCGAGATCCGCATCGCTCACGGTGCCGAGCTCCACGACGTCCCGGCCGGCCTGCAGCCCGAGTGCGGGCAGCTCGGCGAGCGCGGCCTCGCGGTACGGCGCGAAATCCTGGAACGAGTGGCCCCCGACCACGGCGAGCAGCGGGCGCGGCGAGCGATCGGCGTCGGCCTCGGCGGCGAGCTGCGCGAGCGCCCGGAACGCGACGACGCTCCCCTTGCGTGGCTCGATGCCGCCCACGGCGAGCAGCAACGGACCGTGGGCGCCCACCCGCTCGCGCAACGCCGCCCGGTCGACCACCGGGACCGCGGGGAACCGCGCGGCGTCGACGCCGTTCGGCACCACGGTGGCTGCCACGCCGAACTCCCCCCGCAGGATCGTCCGCCACTGCTCACTCACCACCAACACCCGATCCGGCTCGGTGATCGCCCGGCGCTGACAGTCGATCAGCACGGGCGTGGTGAAGTCGTCGACGTGATGCGCGGTCCGCAGGACGCGGACGGGCGCGCCCGTCGCCTCGCGGGCTCGAAGCGTTGCGCGGGCGGCGATGCAGTCCTGGGCGTGCAGGACGTCGAACTCGCCGATGCGCCCGGCCAGCCCCCACGCGAGCAGGTCGATGGCGGCGAGCACGCGTTCCTCCAGCGTGGTCCCCGCACGGGACGGTCCCTGAAGCACGGTGTGCGGCGCGACCGTGGGCCGGTACAACCCGGCGGCCGGGTCGCCGAGCGCCACGAGGTGCACGGGGTGGCCTGCCCGGTGCAGCGCCTCCGCGAGCCCCAGCGTGTGGACGTGCCCACCGCGCGGGGTCGTCGAGTGGCTGACGAGCGCCACCCGTGGCACTGCGACACCTTCGCTTGACACGGCACGGGCCGTCGGTCTCCTATAGGACACGATCACCCACTCTAGTAAACGTCAGGGGGCCGCATGACCGCGGTGGACGACGGCACCACTCTCGGGGTAGCCGGGTTGATCATGGAACTGCAGAGCCTGGGTCTTCGGCTGGAGACCCGGCTGGAGACGTCCCGCCAGGGCGGGGCCGGCCCGTCGGACTCGGGCATGCTGTGGATCGAGGGCGTGCCCGTCACCGTGCCGCCCAGCGAGTCATCGCCCTATTCGCTGCGGGCCGAGGACGACGGCCAGGGCATCTACCGCGACGGGATCAAGCTCGCCTCCGTCTCGGGCACGGCCAGACCCCGGTTCTACGACCTCACCACCGCCGACGGCATTCCTTACCACCAGATCGCGCTGCTGCACCTGGACTCGCTCGCATCCACCGTCGTGCAGGCGTGCAACTACTGGGGCAACTCCGACCAGTGCGGCTTCTGCGGAATCGGGCTCTCCCTCGCCGCGGGCCGCACGATCGCGAAGAAGACGCCGGAGATGCTCGCCGAGGTGGCCGTCGCCGCCAAGGAACTGGACGGCGCGGTCGACGCCACCCTCACCACCGGCTCGTCGGTCGCGCCCGACCGGGGGGCGCTCTACGTCGCCCGGTGCGGGCAGGCGGTGAAGGAGGCCGCCGGGCTGCCGGTGGAGGTGCAGTTCGAGCCGCCGCGCGATCTCACGACCATCGACCAGGTGCACGACATGGGCGTGGACGCGCTCGGCATCCACGTCGAGTCGTTCGACCCGGCGGTGCTCGCCCGCGTCGCGCCCGGCAAGTTCCGCACCGGCATCGAGACGTACTTCCGCACGTGGGAGCACGCCGTCGCGCTGTTCGGCGAGGGCCGGGTCTCCACCTACGTCATCCTCGGCATGGGCGAGGACCCCGAGCTGACGGTGCAGATGTGCAAGCGCGCCGTCGACATCGGCGTCTACCCGTTCGTGGTGCCGCTGCGGCCCGTGTCCGGGTCGCTCATGCAGGATGTGCCCGCGCCGTCGCGCGAGTACACCGAGCCGATCTACCGCAAGGTCGCCGGTTTCCTCGCCGAGCGCGGGCTCGGCGCCGAGACGGCTGTCGCCGGTTGTGCCCGGTGCCAGGCCTGCTCCTCGCTGAACCTCGTGCAGCACGCCGGCGCGCCCGCACCGTGCGGGCCGACCGGCAGCGGCGCACCGGGTGGGGCCCCGTTGCTGCAGATCGGCAGGCGCCCGGCGTGAGCGAGGGCGCGAGCGCATCGGCGGACCGCCTGGACGAGCGGCGCTCCTTGCGCGGCGAGGACCGACGATGAGCGCACCGGTGCTACCGCGTGTGCCGCGGATACGCCCACGCCCGCCGGTGAACGTGCTGGTCGGCATCGACCCCGTGCACTGTCGCCCGGCCCACGACGCCGCCGGTCTCGGTGCACACCACCGCATCCGGCACGCCGTGTTCGTGGCGGAGCAGGGCCTGTTCACCGGCTCCGACGCCGACGCCCACGACGCACGTACCGACGTGATCCACGTGCTCGCGCTGCACGCCGGGCGTCCGGCGGGCGCGGTCCGGCTCTATCCGACGGGGCCGGGTGAGTGGCTGGGCGACCGGCTCGCGGTGCTTCCGGAGTTCCGGGCTGCGAACATCGGCGCCCCGCTGGTGCGGTGCGCCGTGGCCGCGGCGGGCGCTCGCGGAGCACGGCTGATGCGAGCGCACGTGCAGGTGGCCAACGAACGGTTCTTCCACCGCCTGGGCTGGCGCACCGACGGGCCGGTGGAGACCTACGTCGGCCACCCGCACGTGCCCATGTGCATCGAGCCGGCCGCCCTCTGTCCGTGGTTGGCCGGAACTACTCCACGGTGACGCTCTTGGCGAGGTTGCGGGGCTTGTCCACGTCGCGCCCCAGCGCCACTGCGGCGTGATAGGCGAGGATCTGGAGCGGGATCGAGAGCAGGATCGGATCGAGCTCGGGCTCGCTCCTCGGGATCACCAGGGTGCGGTCGGCGAGGTCGGGCAGCTCCCGGTGGGCGATCGCGATCACCGGCCCCTTGCGCGCCTTGATCTCCGACAGCGTCGAGGTGTTCTTGTCGAGCAGATCGTCGTCGGGGACGATCGCGACAGTCGGCATCTCGGGGCTCACCAACGCGAGCGGGCCGTGCTTGAGCTCGGCCGAGGGGTAGGCCTCTGCGTGCACGTAGGAGATCTCCTTGAGCTTCTGCGCGCCCTCGCGAGCCACCGGCCATCCCCGCCTGCGGCCGACGAACAGCATGCTGTTGCTCGTGGCGATCCCGCGGGCCACCTCGGCGATCGCGTCCTCCTGCTCGAGGATCTGTGCGACCTGACCGGGCAGCGCGAGCAGCCCTGCGATGATCCGGCGCCCCTGCTCGGGCGAGAGGTCCCGGATCCGCCCGAGGTGCAGCGCGAGCAGCGCGAACGCGGCCACCGTGGAGGTGAACGACTTTGTGGCGGCCACCGACATCTCCGGGCCGGCGTGCAGGTAGATGCCGCCGTCCACCTGGCGGGCGATCGTGGAGCCGACGACGTTGACGATCCCGATCACGCGGCCGCCCTTGCGCTGCAGCTCCTGCACCGCGGCGAGCGTGTCGATCGTCTCCCCTGACTGGCTGACGGCGACGTAGAGCGTGTCGGGCTCCACCACCGGGTTGCGGTAGCGGAACTCCGACGCCGCCTCCGCCGTGGCCGGCACGCGGGCCAGGTCCTCGATCAGCTGAGCGCCGAGCTCGCCCGCGTAGCACGCCGTGCCGCAGCCGAGGATCTTCACACGGCGGATCTCCCGGGCCTCGCGCACGGTGAGGTTGAGCCCGCCGAGGTGCGCGGTGGCGAACCGCTCGTCGATACGGCCCTTCAGCGCCCGCTCGATCGTCCTCGGCTGCTCCTGGATCTCCTTGATCAGGTAGTGCGCGTGGTCGCCGATCTCGGCCCCGACCACGTCCCAGTCGATGGTGGACGGGCTCTTCGCCGTGGACCGGTCGTCGAGGGTGTAGGTGCGGTAGCCGCCCGCGGTGATCGTCGCGAGCTCGCCGTCGTCGAGGTAGACGACCTGGCGGGTGTACCCGATCAGCGCGGCGACGTCGGACGCCACGAACATCTCCTTCTCGCCGACGCCCAGCAGCACCGGGCTGCCGTTGCGGGCGACGACGATCCGGTCCGGGTGCTCCGCGTCCAGCACCGCGAGCCCGTAGGCCCCGACGACCTGACGCAGCGCCTGCCGCACGGCCTGCTCCAGGTCGCCCGCCCCCGCCGCGAACGCCGCCGCCACCAGGTGCGCCACGACCTCGGTGTCGGTCTGTGAGGCGAACTCGACGCCGTCGGCGGTGAGCTTGGCACGGAGTTCGTCAGCGTTCTCGATGATCCCGTTGTGCACCACGGCGATCCGGCCCGCCGTGTCCAGCTGCGGATGGGCGTTGGTCTCGCTCGGCTCGCCGTGCGTGGCCCAGCGCGTATGCCCGATGCCGGGCGCCCCCTTGAACCGGGCCGGTAGATCGGCCGCGAGGTCGGCGACCCGGCCGCTCACCTTGCGTACTTTCAGCCCGCCCTTGGCACTCAGTGCGAGCCCGGCGCTGTCGTAGCCGCGGTACTCCAGCCGCCCTAGCCCCTCCAGCAGGATCGGAGCAGCGTCCTGGGGCCCCACGTAACCGACGATGCCGCACATACAGTTCCTCCCGGTCGACTAGCCGTAGACCATCCGCCGCAGTTGGCGGGCCGACTGCGGCGGTGGCGCGACCCGCCGTGACGCCAGCTCGGCTCCCAGCACTGCGAAGATCTGGTCGTTCGTGAGCCCGCGGTTCTTCAGCTCCGCGTGCCGCCGCCGGACGAAATCCGGCAGCTGCTCGGCGAAGTACCCGACCACCTCAGCCACCACCCGCGCCGCCTCGCTCGCATTGAGCGGGGTGCTACGAACCAGGTGGGCGATCAGGTCGTCGTATGGTCCGGCGGGCACGAGAGGAGATAGTGCCCTGCGCAGGGGTGGAAACCCAACTTTCCTGCCCGACATCGGGCAGGATTCGACCGTTTCGTGGGACACAATGCCCGGTACGGCTCGACGACGGTGGCCGTTCGGCTCGTGAGGTCAGGGAGCGAAGGGCGAGCCGACGATGTCGGCGATGATCTTCGTGGCCAGCATCGTGGCGCCATCCTGGCCCTCCGGGCCGATCGTCTGCAGGCCCAGCGGAAGGCGGTCGGCCTCGGTGGCCCCCATCGGGCAAGCGATGCTGGGCACCGCCAGGTAACTCCACAACCTGCCGCACAGAGGGTCACCCGTGCTGTCCAGGCCGGGCGTGGCAGGGCCCAGTGCCGCCGGGGTGAGCAGCAGATCGCAGTCCGCCCACATCCCGGCGAGGGCCGCCCGGTCGGATTCGCGACCTTCCATGGCCTCGACGTAGGTCGCCCGGCTGACGCGACGACCCTCCTCCAGCATGTCGAGAAGCGCGGCGGTGACCTGCGACTCCTCACCCTGGATGCGCGGCGCGAGCAGCGCCGCGATCTCGTGCGTCATGATCTGCCAGTGACGCTCGATGCCCGCGTCCACCGAGAAGGGCATCGGATCGACGTCGACCACCGACATCCCCGCCTGCCGCAGCGTCTCGCCGGCCCGGGCCAGCAGACCCTGCATCTCCGGGTGCCAGTCGTTCGAGGTCGGACCAGCATGCAGTCCGATGCGCAGGCTCGTACGCGCGGGCGGCCGAGGCAGTTCGCCGAGGAAGATCTCGTGCAGCAACAGGAAGTCGTCGACCGAGCGCGCCAGGAAGCCCAACGTGTCCAGCGTGGCGGAGGTGGCGAGCACGCCCTCCAGTGGCAGACGGCCGAAGCTCGCCTTCCAGGCGTACACGCCGCAGAAAGCGGCAGGGCGAACGAGCGAACTCACGGTCTGGCTTCCGGTCGCGAGCGGCACATGGTGATCGGCCAGCGCCGCCGCCGAACCGGAAGAGGAACCGCCCGGGGTGCGGCCGGGTGCCCTCGGGTTGCGCGTGGGGCCGGGCGGAAAGGTGGCGAATTCCGTGGTGACCGTTTTCCCCAGAATCACCGCACCCGCGGCACGCAGCTTCGCCACATGTGCCGCATCCCGGCAGCGTTTGTTATTCCGGTAGATCGGCGATCCGAAACGGGTGAAGAAGGGCACGGCGTCGGCGTTGTCCTTGATACCGACCGGAACGCCGTGCAGCGCGCCCTGCGGCGCTGCGGCATCACGCACCGCGGCCTCCGCCAGCGCAGACTCCGCATCCACGTCGACCCAGGCCGCGAGATCGGGGTCGCGCTCCTGTATCCGCTCCAGACAGGCCGTGACCAGCTGCACCGATGTCAGGCTCCCGGCACGGATGCGCCGGGCGGCTTCCGCAGCCGTCAGCGCCACAAGATCACCTTGCACCACCATCGCGCCAGGTTCCTTCCGCCATTCTCCGGCCGCCACCGGTCGGACCGAATTCGACTACTCCGAGGGTAGTCATCAGCCATGGCCGGATCACCCCGCACACTCGGAAATCACGGACGAGCATGTTCGGGTATTCTCCGCCGACGATTTTACGAAATCGAGTTCTCCAACCGGCCGGGCGCCGCCCGCCGATTCCGTTTCGGCCGGGCCGCGGTTCCCGCTCGGGTCTATGCCGCGGGCTCCAGCTCTCCCGCCTGCCACAGCCGGGCGTAGTAGCCGCCCGCGGCAAGCAGTTCCGCATGCGTCCCCGTCTCGACGATGCGACCGCCGTCGAGCACCACGATCCGGTCGGCCCGTGCGGCCGTGGCCAGCCGGTGTGCGACCACGAACGCGGTGCGCCGGGACGTCACGCGGTCGCTCGCGGCGAGCACAGCGGCCTCGGTGGCAGGGTCGAGCGCGGCAGTGGCCTCGTCGAACAGCAGCAGGTCGGGGTTGGCCAGCTCCGCTCGGGCGAGCGCCACCAGTTGTCGCTGCCCGGCCGACAACCCCTGCCCGCGCTCCCCGACCATCTGCCGGAACCCGGCAGGCAGGCTGCGCACCAGGTCCAGCGCTCCGACGGCGCGGGCCGCGGCCTCGATCTCGGCAGGAGTGGCGTCCGGGCGGGCGTAGGCGATGTTGGCGGCGACGTCACCGGTGAACAGATGCGGCTCCTGCGGGACGATGCCGAGCCTGCGCCGATACTCGCCCAGCGGGTAGCTCCGCACGTCCACCCCGTCGACGAGCACCGCGCCCGTGCCGGCTTCGTAGAACCGGGCGAGCAGCTTGACCACTGTGGACTTGCCCGCGCCGGTGGCTCCGACCAGCGCGATCGTCTCGCCGGGCGCCACCCGCAGGGACACGTGTTCGAGGGCCGGCCGCTCGGCCCCGGCGTAGGAGAACCCGAGGTCGCGCAGCTCCACCTCACCGCGCAGGCGCGGGGGAACCGGCACCGGGCGACCCACGGGCTCCGGGGGCACCGAAGAGGGCGTGCGCAGCAGGCCGGAGATGCGGGTGAGCCCGATACGGGCCTGCTGGTAGCCGTCGAACACCTGCGAGAGCTGCTGCACGGGAGCGAAAAACAGCCCGAGGTAGAGCAGGAACGCCGTGAGCACGCCCGGAGTGAGCTCACCGGACGCGACGCGGGCCGCTCCGACGCCCAGCACCACCGCCTGCGCGACGTCGGAAAGGAACGCCACGAAGGGAAAGAAGATGGCGATGTAGCGCTGCGCGCGCAGCCGTGAGTGGCGGTACGCCAGGCTGCGCTCGCCGAAGGTGGTGGCGCTGTGCTCCTCCCGGACGTAGGCCTGCGCGACACGCACACCCGAGACGTTCTCCTGAAGGTCGGCGTTGACGATGCTGACCTTCTCGCGGGCGTCGGCGTATGCCACCGACGACAGCCTGCGGAACACCACGGTGGCGATCACCAGCACGGGCAGCGCGGCGAGCGCCACGAGCGCCAGCTCCGCATCGGTGACGAGGAGCGCCACGGCCACCCCGACGATCGTGAGCAGGCTGACCACCGCCTGCGCCAGCCCGGTCTGCAGGAACGTCGAGAGCGCGTCGACGTCGGTGGTCATCCTGGTCATGATCCGGCCCGACAGCTCGCGCTCGTAGTAGTCGAGCCCGAGCCGCTGCAGGTGGGCGTAGCTGCGCACCCGCAGCAGGTAGAGCAGGCTCTCCCCGGCCCGCGAGGCCACGACGGTCTGCGCGGCCACCACGAACCACCCGATCGCCACCAGCCCGATTCCCACCAGCGTGGCCGTGAGCAGCACGCCCGGCGAGTGTGCGGAGATCCCGCCGTCGACGGCGAGGCGCGCGACGCTCGGGAACATGAGCGCGTTGAGGGCGTCGAGAGCCACGAGCACGATCGCGAGGACGAGCAGCGCGCGCACCGGGCGCAGCAGCCGCGCCAGCCGGAAGCCAGGGTCGGGCGCGGCGGGGTCGAGGTCGCCGAGGCGCGGCTGTTCGGTGGCGGGCGGCAGCGCCTGTACCGCGGCCAGCAGCTCCGGTGTGGCGGGCATGGCGCCCGCCATCGCGGCCGATCCGCCGCCTCCCATGCCACCGCCCCGGCCTGCACCGCCGCGGCCCGCGCCACCTCCCGCGCGCAGGCCGCCCCCCGGCACACCGGCCGCCGCGGCAGCCGCGCGGAGAGCCGCTCCTGATGCCGCGGCGGCCGAAGCGGTGGCGTCGGGTTCTGGCCAGAGCTCCGGCGTGGCACCCACGTGCCGCGGCAGGCAGGGCGCAGGGGGCGCACTCGCCGCGGCGGTGGCGGCCGTCTCGTCCAGCGATGGCCCACCCACGGCGAGGAGCTCCCGGAACAGCGCGCACCGCTGCAGCAGCTCGGCCTCCGTGCCCACGTCGACCACGTGGCCGCCGTCGAGCACGGCGATCCGGTCGGCCAGGGCGAGGGTGGAACGACGGTGCGCCACCAGCAGCGTGGTGCGCTCGGCGGTGAGGGTGCGCAGTGTCTCGTGGATGGCCGCCTCGGTAGCGGTGTCGACGGCGGAGGTGGCGTCGTCGAGCACGAGTACGCGCGGTTCGGTGAGCATGGCTCTGGCGAGCGCGATGCGCTGGCGCTGCCCACCCGACAGTGTCAGCCCGCGCTCGCCGACGAGGGTGTCGTAGCCGTCGGGCAACGTCTCCACGAACGACTCGACCTGCGCCGCCCGCGCCGCCGCCTGCACCTCCTCGTCGCTCGCCTCGGGACGGCCGTAGGCGATGTTGGCCCTGATGGTGTCGGAGAACAGGAAAGCCTCTTCGAACACCACGCCGAGCTCACGCCGCAGGTCGCCCAGCCGCAGCTGCGGCAGCGACACCCCGCCCAGCCGCAGCTCGCCGTCCTGGGGGTCGTAGAAGCGTGGCAGCAACAGCGCCACTGTGGACTTCCCTGATCCCGCGGGGCCCACCAGCGCCAAGGTCTCGCCCGGCTCGACACGCAGCGAGACGCCGTTCAGCACAGGCTCGCGCCTGCCGTAGCCGAACCGGACGTGATCGAGCTCGACGGACAGCGGGCCCTCGGGCAGCGACCGGGGATCGGGCGGGTCGACGACGTCGGGGCGGGAGTCGACCAGCTCGTACACGCGCTCGACCCCGGCGCGCGCGAGCTGCGCGCTCACCACGAGCGCCGCGAGGGTGCGCGCGGGCGCGACGAGCTGCGCGACGTAGGTGGTGAAGGCGAGGAAGGTGCCGAGGCTGATCGAGCCGTTCAAGGCGAGCCAGCCACCGAAGCCGATCACCCCGACCTGGCCGAGCGTGGGCAGCGCGAGCAGCGTGGGGTTGAGCCGGGCGGTGAGCCGCGCGGCACGCATGCGTTCGCCGAAGAGCCGGACCGCGGCACGCTCGAGCGCGCGGACCTCGCGGCCCTCCTGCCCGAAGCCCTTGACGACCCGGACGCCGGTGACCGTCTCCTCCACGTGCTGCGCGATGTCGGCGGCACGCTGCTGCGCCGACCAGGTGGCCGGGAACAGCTTCGTGCGGCTGCGCAGCGCGATCCACGTGGCGCCGGGCAGCATCACGAGCGCCACCACCGTGAGCAGCGGTGAGAGCCACAGCATCGCGCCGATCGACACCACCACCAGCACGACGCTGCCGATCGAGAGCGGCACGATCGACAGCAGCGACTGCACGAGCTGCAGGTCGGTGATGGCCCGGGAGACGACCTGGCCGGTGCGCAGGGCGTCCTGGCGCTCCCCGTCGAGGCGCTGCACGGCGTCGAAGACCTGCCGGCGAAGGTCGTGCTGCACGTCGAGGGCGAGCCTGCCGCCCAGATAGCGGCGCAGGAACGCCGCGCCGAAGCGGAAGGCCGCCAGCACCAGGTACGCCACCACCACCGCACCGAGCACGGCGGTGGATCCGACCACCGCGTCGTCGACGGCTACACGGGTGAGCAGTGGCCCGATGGCGTCCAGGCTGACGCCGAACACCGATGCGACCAATGCGCCGATCGCGATGCCGCGGTGGCGGAAGGAGGCTCGGACAAGCCGGCGGATCCAGCCGGGGGAAGCAGTGTCGAGCACGAACACACCGTATGACGCGTCGCCGACACTCTCGCGCCAACGCCCGGAAGATCACGTCACATCGCGACGGCCGCCTACCACCCATCCCGTCGCCGCCACCGCGGCCGTCCACACCACGAGCACGAGCAGAGCACCCCACCACGGCGGTGGGTCCGTGACACCGGCGAGGCCCTCGACCACGGTGTCGGCGATCTCGTCGCCCCCGAGCACGTGAGCGGGAATGTCGTAGATCGCGACGTCACCGGCGTTGCCCGGCAGGTAGGGCGTGAGCCGTGGGAGTGTGTCGGAGTCGGAGCTGTTGAGCAGGCCGGAGATCAGCAGTTCTCCGAGCAGCAGGTACACGAGAATCCCGACGAGCCCGCCCACCTGGTTGCCGATCAGCACACCCAGAGCGGATCCCAGCGCCGCCCAGAGTGCGGCCACGGCCATGCCGATGAAGCTGACCGCGAGCAGTTCGGCCCCGCCGGGAAACGCTGTCCCCGCATCACCCGCGAGCCCGGCCAGCACACCGAACACCGCCACGACCGCCCCGTAGACGGCCCCGACCGCGGCGCAGGAGGCCATGGTGGCCAGCTGCACCTGCCCGCGCCGCGGACCGAGCAGGTAGGTGGTGGTGATCGTCCGGTGGCGGAACTCCCCCGCCGTGGCGACGACCCCGTAGCAGGCCGCGAACACGCCCGTCAGGCCCAGCGCGTAGGCGAGCGACCCGAGCAGGAGCGGCAGCCTGCCGTCCTCGGCGGGGATCGCGGCGGTGAACAACCCACCGAACACGTTGATGATGATCGACAGCAGCACCGCGGGCGCGAGCAGCGCCCACCACAGCTTCGTGGAGAGCACCTTGCGTAGTTCGGCGCGCAGCAGCCGGACCATCAGCCCGCCCCCCACGGGGTGGCGGTGAGCTGGAAGAACAGCTGCTCCAGGTCGATCTTCTCCTCCACCATCCCGTAGATCGCCACGCCCGCGCCCAGCGCCACGTTCCCGATGTGCACAGGGTCGGCTCCCGCCACCCCGAGCCGCCCGTCAGGGAGGGTGTCGATCTCCAGGATCCCGGTGCGGGCCAGCGCCTCCGCCAGCTGCACGGGCGAGGAGCACCACACCAGGACGCGCGCGCGGCGCGAACCCCGCAGCTGCGCGAGCGGCCCCTGAAACACGCAGCGCCCCCTGCTGATCACCACGAGGTGGTCGGCGGTCTGCTCGACCTCGGCGAGCACGTGGCTCGACACGAGCACCGTGCGGCCCTGGCCTGCGAAGCCGCGCAGGAACGCCCGCATCCACGCGATGCCCTCGGGGTCGAGCCCGTTGCCCGGCTCGTCGAGGATCAGGATCTGCGGGTCACCGAGCAGCGCCACGGCCAGGGCGAGCCGCTGCCGCATCCCCAAGGAGTAGCCGCGGACGGCGCGATCGGCGTCCTGGCCGAGACCGACGGAGGTGAGCACGTGGTCGACAGCGGCGTCCGGCACCCCGATCGCGGCCGCGCACGCCAACAGGTGATTGCGTGCGGTGCGGGCCGGGTGGAACCCCTGCGCCTCCAGCACCGCGCCGACGACCCGGGCCGGCTCGGGCAGCTCCGCGTACGGCCCGCCGTTGACCTGCGCGCCACCCGCGGTGGGCGTGACGAGGCCGAGGATCATCCGCAGGGTCGTGGTCTTGCCGGAGCCGTTGGGGCCGAGAAAGCCGGTGACCGCCCCGGGCTCCACGGAGAAACTCACACCGTCCACCGCGACGACCGACCCGAACTGCTTGCTCAGCTCATGGACGGTGATGCGGCCGCTCCGATCGTTCATGCGACCGGAGCGGGCTAGCTGGGGTCGGGCACAGCGGGCACCACGGGGATGGCGGGGTCGGTGGTCGAGGCGATCTCGGCCGGCGGCCCGTCGATCGCGGCGATCATGGCCTTGGCCCATGCGGAGTGCCCGACGTCGCCGAGGATCGAGTGGTCGCGACCCCGGCCGGGGTTGGAAGGCAGCTCGGCGATGCGCAGCTGGTGGCGCGCCGCCTCCTCGCGGATCACGGAGTCGAGGGCCGGGTTCGGCCGGCCGCTCCCGATGCGCGGGATGGTGCCGACGACGGAGCCCGTGGGCAGGGCGGCGATCACCTGCCGCAGTGAGGTGTCCAGGCCCGATGTGCGGCGCGCGACGTCCTCGATGCCGATGATGCAGCTCACGAGCGCGGCAGGCTGCTCGGCGGTGAGCGCGGCCAGCTCGGGCAGCTGGCGGCCGAGAACGTCCGCGACGCCGGCGCCCGCGCGCGACAGGTTCACTACACGCCAGGCGTCGCGACGGCGCAGCAGCTCGTGCACGACGCCGACATAGCCCACCTCGCGGGTGGTGGCGCCGATCCCCTGGCTCACCGAGTCGCCGAGCACGACCCACAGCGGCCCGGTGGCGGCTCGGGCCTCCATGTTGGCGGCGGCCCAGTCATCGGCGAACGCGGCCTCCCGCAGTCTCCGGGACGACGCCCCGGGCAACACGCCGCCGAGGAACCGTTCACCTCCCGCTTTGACCCGACGCGCGGTGGCACGCATGCGTGGGACCTGCAGTGGAGAACTCATGCCGGGACTCCGAGCGGTCGGCGCCTGCTGGGGGCGACACGGGGGGCGATTGTCGTCACCGTAGTCAGCAGCGGCGATCACTCACCGACTGGCCCCCTGGTTCCCCGCGATCGGGTTCTCGCGGCGCTCACTCCTGGCTAGCATGCGGCTCGCCGCTGTGATTGTTCTCCGCTATCCCCAAGCCCCGCTCGCCGTCGCCGTCGCCGGGAGGCCGCATGACCAGCCAGCTCACCGATGTCACCTCGACGCTCGCGCGATGGGAGACGGAGCGTCCGGACGCCGTCGCGATCCGCTTCGGCACCAGCGTCGCCCGAACCTGGTCGGAGCTCGCGCGGCGGGTACGGCAGAACGCGGCGGCACAGCGCGCCGAGGGGCTCCTGCCGGGCAACCGGGTGGCGGTCCTCGACCTCAACCACCCGTCCTGCATCGAGCTCACACTGGCCTGCGCGCAGATCGGCACGGCCAACGCCGTGGTCAACTTCCGCCTGGCGCCTCCGGAGATCGTCTACGTCGTCAACGACGCGGCGGCCCGGATCCTGTTCGTCGGGCCCGAGTTCGCCGCGGCCGTCGAGCAGGTGCGCGACCGGCTGCCGACCGTCGAGCGCGTGATCCGGGTGGGCGGGCCCGACGACGAGTACGAGGCCTGGCTGGCCGCCCAGCAGCCCGACGTGCAGGTACACCCCTCCAAGCCGGAGGACTGCTTCGTACAGCTCTACACGTCGGGCACCACCGGGTTCCCGAAGGGCGCGATGCTCACCCACCGCGGCATGCTCGCCCATGCCCGCAACGTCGCCGTCGACTTCGAGATCGGTATCGATGCGCGGGTGCAGGTGGCGATGCCGCTGTTCCACGTCGGCGGCACCAGCTACTCGCTGCTCGCGATCCTCGCCGGGGCGCAGATCATGATGCTGCGGCTGCCCGATCCGGGCGCCGTGGTGGAGATGCTCGAGTCCGAGCGGATCACGCACACGTTCCTCGTGCCCGCGCTGCTCGCTGCGATCAGCCAGGTGCCGGGGGTGGCCGACCGCGACTTCTCCTCGCTCGCCGCACTGTCCTACGGCGCGTCCCCGATGCCGCTGCCGGTGATGCGCGCCTGCCTGAAGCTCTTCCCCGGCGTGATGCACCAGGTCTACGGAATGACCGAGGCCTGCGGGGTGGTGAGCTCGCTGGGTCCGGAGGATCACGACGACCCGTCCGCGGCGCACCGCCTCGTCTCGGCCGGCACGCCGATCCACGGCGTCGAGATCGAGATCCGCGACCCCGCCACGGGCGAGCCCGTGGCCACCGGTGAGCCGGGCGAGATCTGGGTGCGCACCGAACAGCTGATGAGCGGGTACTGGGGCAAGCCGGACGAGAGCGCGGCCGCCATCACGTCCGACGGCTGGCTGCGCTCGGGCGACGGCGGTCACGTCGACGCCGACGGCTACGTCTACGTTACCGACCGGATCAAGGACATGATCATCAGCGGCGGGGAGAACATCTATCCAGCCGAGATCGAGCGGGTGCTGGCCGAGCATCCGGACGTCGCCGACGTCGCGGTGATCGGCGTGCCCGACGACCGGTGGGGCGAGGTCCCCAAGGCGATCGTGGTCGCGGCGCCGAACACGGAGATCGACGGCGAGGCGCTGCTCGAGTACTGCCGTGAACGGCTCGCCGGCTTCAAGTGCCCGAAGTCCGTGGAGATCCGCGAGGAGCTGCCGCGCAACCTCACCGGCAAGGTGCTCAAGAAGGAGCTGCGCAAGCCGTACTGGGAGGGGCGGGAGCGCAAGCTGGTCTAGCGCGGGCAGCCCGTCAGAAGCCGTAGCTGACGATCGCGGGGAGGTCCGCTCCCCGCATCCCGGCCAGCACGAACCGCTCGTGCGGCACGAGCGGTTCGGGCAGGTCGTCGAGGCTGTACCAGCGCAGGTCCGCGGCCTTCGCCTCCTCCATCAGGCGCGGCTCGCCGGTCCAGCTCCGGCAGGCGAAGAAGAAGTCGACCCGCTCGTCGATCTCGTTGTGGTTGCCCTGCGTCCTGTGCATCGTGGTGAGCGGCACGAGGTCGGCGGGCTCGACGGCGATGCCGAGCTCCTCCGCGACCTCGCGGCACGCGGCCGCTTGCACGGACTCGTCGACCTCCACATGACCGGCGGCGGCAGCAGCCCAGTGCCCGTCCATGTAACCCGTGCCGCGGCGCAACTGCAGGAGCACTTCGTCAATCTGACCGACCCGCCGCAGGGGTAGAACGTACGCAGCCGGGACGACTCGGAACCTCACAACCAGAGCCTAGTTACGCTTCCATCCATGGTCAGCACCCATTACGAGAAGATCACCGCGGCCGACGGAGGGGTCTTCGACGCGTTCTGCGCCGTCCCGGATTCCGACTCAGCACCGGGCGTGCTGATCTTCCAGGAGATCTTCGGCATCAACGACAACATCCGCGGGCTCGCCGAACGGCTCGCGGCCGCCGGCTATCTGGTGCTCGCTCCCGACATGTTCTGGCGGATCGAGCCCAGGTTCGAGCGCAAGGACGAGTCGGGCATGGCCGAGGGCATCGAGCGCGTCCAGCAGCTCGACTTCCCGCTGGCCGGCTCCGACATCACCGCCACGCTCGCCCACATGCGCGCAATGCCCGCCTGCAACGGCAAGGTCGGCGGCGTGGGCTTCTGCCTCGGCGGCGCGCTCGCCTACCTCTTCGCCGCCAACTCCCGTGTGGACGGCCACGGGCCGGACGCGGTGGTGTCCTACTACGGCTCCGCCATCCGCGGAATGCTCGACATGGCGAACAAGATCGAGTGCCCCATCCTCTTCCACTACGGCGACCGCGACCCGTTCATCCCGGCCGAGGACATCGAGGCCGTGGAGCAGGCGATGGCCGGGCGACCGGACGCCACCGTGTACCGCTACGACGCGGGCCACGCCTTCTCCAACTGGGACGCCCCGTCGATGTACGACGAGGCCTCGGCCCGGGTCGCCTGGGACCGCACCATCCAGTTCCTGGACGATCACCTGCGCGCCTGACCGAGGCCGTCATCACGCGGCCGGGCCCGGCTGCCCGGCATCCGCGACGGGCAGCTCACATCGGAAGTGATCAACGGTTCGGGACGCGCAACGTCACCTGGCGCGGTCCCGGGTCCCCGACCAGTGATCACGACCCGAGACCTGGGCCCACCCGCATGGGGACGCCGGCCGGCACACGCCGCCGGCGGCCATGATCACCGCCTCGGGCGCCTGCGCCGCGCCTGGAGCAGCCCCTGGCCCCCAACCAACGATCAGGACCCGAAAGCCGGAACACGAGCTCGAGGGAACCGGCCGGCACCCGACCCGCGCGCGGCCATGATCAGCGTTTCGGGCCCCACAACCGCGTCTGGCCCGGTCCCCGGTCCGCAACCAACGATCAACCGGCATCTCACCGATGGGTGGTCGGCAACTCGCGGGCGGGGAAGGGCGACTCGCAACGTGGCGCGTTGCCGTGCGTCGATTGCCCCATCACGGACAGTCCGGGCAGTGTGATCGGAACGGGCTTCTTGACTGCCCAGTAACCCCTGTGTTGGGTACTCCTATGCTGCTGTCGACTCAACTCCAGTACGGCGACGACCCGATCCGCAACGCGGAATCCGTGGTCGCGATGGAGCAGGTGGGTCTCGACGTCGTCTGGGTCGCAGAGGCTTACAGCTTCGACGCTGTGTCGCTCATGGGGTACCTCGCTGCCACGACGGAGCGGGTGCAGATCGGCTCCGGGATCCTTCCCATCTACAGCCGCACCCCCACACTGACGGCGATGACCGCGGCCGGTCTGGACGCGCTGTCGGGCGGGCGCATGATCCTGGGCCTCGGCGCGTCCGGGCCGCAGGTGATCGAGGGCTTCCACGGCGTTCCGTACGACAAGCCCGTCGCCCGCACGCGGGAGATCATCGAGATCTGCCGGAAGGTGTGGCGCCGGGAGCGGCTCACCAACGAGGGTCTGTACCCGATCCCGCTTCCGGAGGACCAGGGCACCGGGCTGGGCAAGCCGCTCAAGCTGATCAACCACCCGCGCCGGGCCGACATCCCCGTCTGGGTGGCCGCACTGGGTGACAAGAACGTCGAGATGACGGCCGAGCTCGCGGACGGCTGGCTGCCGACCGTGCTGATGCCGGAGAAGCTGCGTGAGGTCTTCGGCCCCGCGCTGGACGCCGGGTATGCCAAGCGCGCTCCCGAGCTGGGCCCGCTGCAGATCACCGGGGGCGGGATCCTGGCCCTCGAGGAGGAGATGTTCGAGCCCGCTCGCCGGCTCGCCCGCGGGATGCTCGCCCTCTACATCGGTGGGATGGGCGCGCGCAGCCGCAACTTCTACAACACGGTCTTCCGCCGCCAGGGCTTCGCCGACGAGGCGAAGCTCGTGCAGGACCTCTACCTCGACGGCCACAAGGAGGAGGCCGCCGCGGCACTGCCGGACGAGTTCGTCGACAAGGTCACGCTCATCGGGTCGCCGTCGCACGTGCGGGAGCGGATCGCCGCCCTGGGCGAGGCCGGCGTCACGCACCTGCACGTGAATCCGGTCGGCACCGAACCACTCAAGCTGCTCGCCCAGGTCAAGGAATGGATCTCCTGACCGAGGGGGGCCGATTCGTTCCACGGACCGTCACCAAGCCACACTCTGTGTCGACACTCCCTAACGACCGCAGGAGCGCGCGTGCTCGACCTAGCCATCGCCGTGTCCGACCGATCGATGGCACCTGACCAGTACAGGTATGTCGAGACGCACGCATGGTGGCTCGGAACCTTCGGCCTGCATCAGCACCTCACCGAGCACCGGGTCCGGCAGTGGGTGCCGGCTCGTCCGGAGCGCGAGTGGGTGCTGGACCGCGAGCTCACCGGCGCGCAGACCTGGCTGATGGGCTCCGCCCAGGAGGCCGCGGAGGACGGCTTCGATCTGCGGGACGTCGCGCCCGTCGGCCGGTTCCGTGCGCGCTACGGCGAGTTCCGCACCGACGAGCCCGCGGAGTTCGACCAGTTCTGCGGCCCGGTCACGCCGCGGCGGGGCAGTTGGCAGTCCCCCACACCGCAGTTCATCCTCGGCCTCCCGACCGACCCGGCCGCCCTGCTCGCACGCCTGCAGGAGGACAACCCCGGGAGCTGGTTCGGCCCGTTCGCCGCCGCCGTCACCACACTGCGCACGGCGCTGGTGCCCGCCGAGCTGCGGGCCGCGTTCTACCGCGCCCTCACGTGCCTACCCGAGGTCACGCTGAAGGAGCACGTGCTGAACGTGGACGGCGTGCAGTGCCTCGCCATCGTCCATGACGCGGGCCGGACCCGCACCGAGCTGTTGATCGACCCGGCCGACGGCCAGTTCGCAGGCGAACGCGACACCCTCCGCACCGACTCGCGCTGCGGACTGCGCGAGGGCACCGTCATCAGCACCACCGCCGTACGCACAGCCCTGGTCGACGCGCCCGGCGACATCCCCCGCAGCTGATCACAGGCAGTGGCGACTCGAACACCGCCTCCCCCGGGCGCGCGGTACCCGGTCCTCATCCAGGAGGACTAACCTGGGGTGCAGTCCTCGGCGATGACGAAGCGATCCGATCAAGGCGGTCTTCAGCGTGTCCAGCAGTAGTACCTCGAATACAGCAGGCCAGTTCGGGCCCAACGAATGGCTCGTCGAGGAGATGTACCAGCGCTTCCTCGACGACCCCAGCTCGGTGGACTCCGCGTGGCACGAGTTCTTCGCTGACTACCGTCCCGCTGACGAGAAGACCAGCCCCGACGGCAACGGCGCGCAGGCCCGTCCCGCCGCGCGATCGGCCACCACCGTCGCCCCCGCGCCCGCTCCCAGCGCCGAGCCCGCCGAGCCCAGCGAGCGTGGTCGTCTCGGCGACCGCAAGGCGATGACCCCGCCCGCCACCACGAAGAGCTCCCCCAACGGCGTTGCCACCAAGGGTTCGGCCGCCACGAGCAGCCCCACCAAGAGCGCCCCGCCCACGAAGGCCACGGCTCCGGCGAAGGGCGGCGGGACCTCCGCCGAGAGGACCCCTGCCACGAGCGCGGCCGCGACCACGGGCGGCGACAAGCCTGCGGCCGGCACCACCTCCCAGGCCGCGAAGCCCAGCCCGACGGGCGGCGAGGGCAGCGTCTCGCCGCTACGCGGTGCCGCCGGTGCCGTGGTCAAGAACATGAACGCCTCGCTCACGGTCCCCACGGCCACGAGCGTGCGTGCGGTGCCGGCGAAGCTGCTCGCCGACAACCGCGTGGTGATCAACAACCAGCTCCAGCGCACCCGGGGCGGGAAGATCTCCTTCACCCACCTCATCGGGTACGCACTGGTGAAGGCGATCGCCGACTTCCCGGTCATGAACCGGCACTTCCTCGAGGAGGACGGCAAGCCCACCGTCGTCCAGCCCGACCACGTCAACCTCGGGCTCGCGATCGACCTGGCCGGCAAGAACGGGCAGCGGTCCCTCGTGGTCGTCTCGATCAAGGGCTGCGAGGCGATGAACTTCGCCCAGTTCTGGTCGGCCTACGAGGACATGGTCCGCAAGGCACGGGGTGGCAACCTGCAGGCCGAGGACTTCGGTGGCACCACGATCACCCTCACCAACCCAGGCACGCTGGGCACCAACCACTCGGTGCCGCGGCTCATGCAGGGCCAGGGCGCGATCATCGGCGTCGGGGCCATGGAGTACCCGGCCGAGTTCCAGGGCGCCAGCGCGGAGCGGCTGGCCGAGATCGGCGTCAGCAAGATCATCACGCTGACCTCCACCTACGACCACCGCATCATCCAGGGCGCGGAGTCCGGCGACTTCCTGCGCCGGGTGCACGCGCTGCTCCTGGGCGAGGACGGCTTCTACGACGACATCTTCCGCTCGCTGCGGGTGCCGTACGAGCCCGTCCGCTGGGTGCAGGACATCCCCGACGGCGCCGTCGACAAGACGGCCCGGGTGATCGAGCTGATCGACGCCTACCGCACGCGCGGCCACCTGATGGCCGACACCGACCCGCTGAACTACCGCCAGCGCCGCCACCCCGACCTCGACGTGCTCTCGCACGGCCTCACGCTGTGGGACCTCGACCGCGAGTTCGCCGTCGGGGGCTTCGCGGGCTCGGAGCGGATGAAGCTGCGCGACGTGCTCGGCGTCCTGCGCGACGCCTACTGCCGCACGATCGGCACCGAGTACATGCACATCGCCGACCCCGAGCAGCGCGCCTGGCTGCAGGAGCGCATCGAGGTCCCGCACCAGAAGCCGAACTCTGCCGAGCAGAAGTACGTGCTGAGCAAGCTCAACGCGGCCGAGGCGTTCGAGACGTTCCTGCAGACCAAGTACGTCGGGCAGAAGCGGTTCTCCCTGGAAGGCGGCGAGACCGTCATCCCGCTGCTGGACGCCGTGCTGGACAAGGCCGCCGAGCACGAGCTCGACGAGGTCGTCATCGGCATGCCGCACCGCGGCAGGCTCAACGTGCTGGCCAACATCGTCGGCAAGCCGATCAGCCAGATCTTCCGCGAGTTCGAGGGCAACCTCGACCCCGGCCAGGCCCACGGTTCCGGCGACGTCAAGTACCACCTGGGCGCCGAGGGCAAGTACTTCCGCATGTTCGGCGACGGCGAGACCGTCGTCTCGCTGGCGTCCAATCCCTCGCACCTCGAGGCCGTCGACCCTGTGCTCGAAGGCATCGTCCGCGCCAAGCAGGACCTGCTCGACAAGGGCGAGGGCGGGTTCACCGTGCTCCCGCTGATGCTCCACGGCGACGCCGCGTTCGCCGGGCAGGGCGTGGTGGCCGAGACGCTGAACCTCGCGAAGCTGCGTGGCTACCGCACCGGCGGCACGGTCCACGTCGTGATCAACAACCAGGTCGGCTTCACCACCGCCCCGGAGCACTCGCGCTCGTCGCAGTACTCCACCGACGTGGCGAAGATGATCGACGCGCCGGTCTTCCACGTGAACGGCGACGACCCCGAGGCGTGTGTGTGGGTGGCCAAGCTGGCCGTCGACTACCGCGAGCGGTGGAACAACGACGTCGTGATCGACATGATCTGCTACCGCAGGCGCGGCCACAACGAGGGCGACGACCCCTCGATGACGCAGCCGGCGATGTACGACGTGATCGACGCCAAGCGCAGCGTTCGCAAGATCTACACCGAGTCGCTGATCGGCCGTGGCGACATCTCGATGGAGGAGGCCGAGCACGCGCTTCGCGACTTCTCCAACCAGCTCGAGCACGTGTTCAACGAGGTCAGGGAGCTGGAGAAGACGCCGGCCGCGCCGAGTCCCTCGGTCGAGCAGGAGCAGTCCGTTCCCGTCGACCTCGACACCTCGGTGTCGCTCGAGGTGGTCCACCGCCTCGGCGACGTGCACGTCGAGCTCCCCGAGGGCTTCACCGTGCACCAGCGGGTCAAGCCGGTGCTGCAGCGGCGTTACCAGATGTCGCGCGAGGGCGGCGTCGACTGGGCGTTCGGCGAGCTGATCGCGCTGGGCTCGCTCGCGATGGATGGCAAGCTGGTGCGGCTCTCGGGCCAGGACACCCGGCGCGGCACGTTCGTGCAGCGCCACTCCGTGGTGATCGACCGCAAGACGGGTGAGGAGTACTACCCGCTGCGCAACCTCGCCGAGGACCAGGACCGGTTCCTGCCCTACGACTCGGCGCTCTCGGAGTTCGCGGCCGTCGGCTTCGAGTACGGCTACTCGGTGGCCAACCCCAACGCGTTCGTGGCGTGGGAGGCGCAGTTCGGCGACTTCGTCAACGGCGCGCAGTCGATCATCGACGAGTTCATCTCGTCCGGTGAGGCCAAGTGGGGCCAGACCGCCGACGTCGTCCTGCTGCTGCCGCACGGCCTGGAGGGCCAGGGCCCGGACCACTCGTCCGGGCGCATCGAACGGTTCCTGCAGCTGTGCGCGGAGGGGTCGATGACGGTGGCGCTTCCGTCGGAGCCCGCCAACTACTTCCACCTGCTGCGCCGGCACGCGATGGACGGGGTGCGCCGCCCGCTGGTGGTCTTCACGCCGAAGTCGATGCTGCGCAACCGCGCCGTGGTGAGCCCGCTGTCCGACTTCACGGGCGGCCGGTTCCGGTCGGTGATCGACGACCCGCGCTACCGCGAGACCGACGGGCCTGCCGCTGGCGTCCGCAAGGTGCTCATGTGCAGCGGCAAGATCTACTACGAGCTGGCGGCCGCGCGTGACAAGCGGGAGATCGACGACACCGCGATCGTGCGCATCGAGCAGCTCTACCCGGTGCCCGACCGCCAGCTCGCCGCGGTGCTGGATCGCTACCCCAACGCCGAGGACATCCGGTGGGTGCAGGAGGAGCCGGCCAACCAGGGCGCCTGGCCGTTCTTCGGCCTGGTGCTGCCGGAGATGCTGCCGCGGCTCGTCGGGTTCAAGCGGGTGTCGCGACGCCGGATGGCCGCCCCCGCGGCCGGGTCGTCGAAGGTGCACGAGGTGGAGCAGACGGCCCTGATCAACGAGGCCCTCACCGACTGAGCACCGGAACAGGACCGAGCGTGTACTTCACCGACCGCGGCATCGAGGAGCTCTCCGAGCGCCGGGGCGAGGAGCAGATCAGCGTCGAGTGGCTGGCCGACCGGCTGCGGGCGTTCGTCGACCAGAACCCGGCGTTCGAGGACGCCGTGGAGCGGTTGGCGAGCTTCCTCGCCCGCGACGACGCCGACGACCTCGACGACTGAACCGCCGTGCGGGCCGTGGATCGCACCACGTACGATTCGCGGCCCGCGTGGCGAGGTCAGTAGCCCGGTGGAGTGACCGAGATGACGAACTCGGCGGGCTCGTCGTAGGGGTTGACGTAGCGGTGCGGGAGCCGGGAGTCGAAGTAGCAGCTGTCGCCCTCGCTGAGTGCGTGCTCGGTGCCGGCCACCTCGACCACCAGCCTGCCGGCCGTCACGAGCGCGCATTCCTCGCTGGGGTGCGACCACGGTTCCGCCGACGACGCGCCACCTGGTGAGAGCACGCCCTGCATCATCTCGAGGCGGCCGCGTCCCGGGGAGATGCGGGAGTAGGCGACGCCGCCCGGCGACTGCACCTGCATCCGGCTCTCGCGCCTCACCACGGCGACGTCCTCGGGTTCGGACTCCTCGAAGAGGCTGAACAGCGGCACGTCCAGTGCGCGGGCGATCTTGCGCACGGTGACGAGGCTGGGGTCGGCGAGCTCCCGTTCGACCTGGCTGATCAGCGCCGTGGACACCTCGGCACGGCGCGCGAGCTCGGTGACGGTGATACCGCGTGCGGTGCGCAGCGCACGGATCCGGGTGCCTATCACCGCCTCATCCTCGCAGCGGGCTGCTGCCGGCCGGCACCTCGGCCACCGGCGCCGCCTCCGGCATGCCGACGGCGATCGCCGCCCGACCCGGTGGCCGGGTCACGAGGCTCACCAGCACGGTCACCACGATGTTGAGGACGAGGGCGGGCAGCCCGATCACGGTGCCCGTCGGGCACAAAGCCAGCAGGGCGGCGTTGAGCGGTGGGAACACGATGGCGGCCGCTCCGACGACCACGCCACACAGCGCGCCGACCGCCGTGACCCGCCGCCACAGCAGCGAGAGGAACAGGGCCGGGGCGAGCTGCCCGATCGCGTTGTAGACGTTCACCATGATGTTGACCAGCGCGGTGTTCTGGGTCGTGGTGACGGCGACGGCGACAGCAGCGAGCACGACCACGCCGATCCGGCTGACCTGCAGCTGCTCCCGGTCGGTCGCGGTGCGCCGGGCCAGCGCGTAGACGTTGCGGGTGAACAGGGTGCTGCAGGTCAGGAGCAGCACCGCGGTGGGTACGAGCGCCACGAGGATGCCGGCGCCTGCGAGCAGGCCGACCAGCCAGTCGGGGGAATGCTCCCGGACGAAGATCAGGAGCGAGCCGTTGGCCTGCGACCCCTTCAGCCCGGGGTGTGTCAGCAGCGCGGCCAGCGCGATCACGATGATCAGGATGTAGAACAACGAGTACAGCGGCTGGACGATCTGGTTGCGCCGCACCGTCGCCACGTTCCTCGCGCTGAAGGACACCTGGAACGAGTGCGGCAGTACGAAGGCCCCGATGGGGGTGAGCAGCAGGAAGCTCATCCACCACCAGTCGTTGCTCGCCGTGCCCGTCGTCATCCCGGGCAGCGTCGCCGCGGCCGGGTGCTCGCGAGCGACGGCGTCGAAGATCCCGCCCCAGCCGTTCACGCCGGCCGCCTCGGCGGCGGTGAACGCGATGGCGAGGAGAACCACCAGCAGCAGGATGTCCTTGACCACGGCGCCGAACGCGGCGCTGCGCATTCCGCCCGTGAAGATGAACACGACGACGGCGAGCCCGGCGATCACGACGTACCAGGTGGCCGAGAGGCCCTGGCCGAAGAGGGTCTGCAGCACCAGTGAGAGCCCGGTCAGCTGTACCTCGGAGTAGAGCAGCAGCCCGACGATGCCGAACAACGCCAGGACCGCGCCCAGCCAGGGCGCGTCGAACCGTGCGGTGAAGTAGTCGCCTTCGGTCATCAGGCCGTGGGTCTTGCCGGCCCGCCAGATCTTGGGCACCACCCAGTAGCCGATCGCGGAGGTCAGCACCACGGTGCCCAGCACGTAGTAGCCGGCCGCACCGTCGACGTAGACGCTCTGGGACGCACCCAGCAGCGCGAAGGTCGTGAACGTTTCCCCGGCCAGGATGAACCAGAAGAGGAAGCTGCCGAAGCTGCGGCCACCGACCGCCCACTCGGCGATGTCGAGCTGCTTGCCGCGGGCGGCGAGCACGGCTCCGACCACGATCGATCCGACGCCCACCAGCAGCGCGATGAGGTACGTCATGCGTGGCTCCTACGCCTCGTCGAGGCAGCCGTGGCGAGCGTCCAACAGGTAGACGACGCCGATCGCGGCGCTCCCGATCAACACGCCCGCCACCATCCACACCAGCAGGAACGGCACATGCCCGAACGCATAGGGCACGTGCCCTGCCCACGGCACCGCGGCGATGCACCATAGGAACGGCAACACGAGGAGCAGGCGGTACCAGCGACGCCCCGGTTCCGGCACCGTGCCGGCCGTAGGTGGCGGCCCGTCCGACGTACTGGCCACGGTGGTCTCCCTCGGTCACGCGCTGGCACGCCACTGGCGGTGATCGTGAACACACTGCAACCAAGATCCGGACTTGTCAATGTGCTTGAACATCGTTGACTGAGGTTAAATCCAGCTCTACCGTCGACCCTCGATGAGCAACTTTGGGAGCGGATCCGCAGCTGTCCTCCTGCGAGCGGACCGGTTGCTGCCGCATGCGGACGCCCCCGTTCTCGAGGACGGTGCGGTGCTGGCCATGGACGGCCGGATCGCCGCGGTCGGCCCGTGGGCCGAGGTCTCCCTCCAAGCCGCGCCGGACGTCCGCCTGGTTGAGCTCGGTGACCACACACTGATGCCAGGCCTGATCGACTGCCACGTCCACCTGGCGATGGACGGAAGCGAGACGTCCACGGTCAGCGAGCTGACCGCCACCGACGCCGAACTGGCGTGCCGGATGGTCAACAGCGCCGGCCGGCTGCTGGACGCCGGAGTCACCACCGCCCGCGACCTGGGCTGTCGCGGCGCCCTGGCCACCACGATCCGCGACGCCGTGCGTGACGGCCTCGTCCCCGGCCCGCGACTGCAGGTGGCCAACGCGCCGATCACCGTCACCGCCGGGCACGCGTGGACGATGGGCGGGGAGGCCGACAGCGCGCTCGAGGTGGTGCGGGAGGTCCGGATCCGGGCAAAGCAGCGCACCGACGTCATCAAGATCATGTCCACCGGCGGGTTCATGACCGCAGGCAGCCGCCCCTGGCACGCCCGCTACACCGTCGAGGAGCTGCAGGCCTGCGTCGAGGAGGCGCATCGGCTCGGCATGCCCGTCACCACGCACGCGCTCGGGGTGGAAGGCATCCGCCGCGCCGTTGAAGCCGGGGTCGACATGATCGAGCACTGCGGCTGGGTCACCGAGAGCGGCTCCCGGTTCGACCCGGAGATCGCGCGGCGGATCGTCGAGCGCGGGATCGTCGTCTGTCCCACGATGAACACCGCATGCCTGCCCGACCCCTACTTCTGCCCGTGGGACGAGCGCGACGCCCTGATCGCGAACCTGCGTGCGATGCGGGAGGCGGGCATCGAGCTGGTTGCCGGCACGGACGCCGGCATCGGCCTCGTCCCGTTCGAGAACTACGCGGACGGGCTCGACGTGCTCGCCGACGCCGGGATGTCCACCCGCGAGATCATCGCAGCGGCCACGCACCGAGCGGCGGCGGCGTGCGGACTCGACGCGGTGACCGGGCAGCTCGCCACCGGGCTGGCAGCCGACGTCGTCGCGGTCCCCGGCGACCCCACCGAGAGCATCGACGTCCTGCACCGGCCCGCCTGCACGCTCGCGGCAGGCCGGCTGCACTGGTGCCCCGAGCGCAACCTCGCGGCGGAGCGCGAGGGACACCGGGAGGCTGCGCTCTCGGTGCGCAGGCAGCTGGTGGTCGGCTCGGGGCGGATCGGCTGAGGCCGGCAGTGGAAAGGCACGAGATGAGCAGTGTGACCGGCGGGGGAACCCTCGCGGAGACGATCCGGCACCGGTTCCCGATCTTCGAGAACCGGGTGTACCTCAACAGCTGCTCGCAGGGAGCGCTCTCGGACGCGGTGCGAGCCGCGTACGGCGATTACCTGGCCGGGCTCGAGGCCGAGGGGTCGCTGTGGAGCCACTGGGTCGAGCGCAGCGAGCAGGCACGCAGCGCGTTCGCCCGGGTGCTGCACGCCGACCCGAACAGCATTGCGGTCACGGCCTCGGCCTCAGCAGGCGTCAGCGCGTTGGCGTCGGCGCTCGACTTCGGCGAGCGCGACACCGTGGTCACCACCGAGCTCGAGTTCCCGACGATCGGGCAGATCTGGCACGCCCAGGAGCGGCGGGGCGCGCGGGTGGTGCACGTTTCCGCGGAGGGCGACAACACGCTCTCGCTCGACCGGTTCGCGGAGGTGATCGACGAGCGCACGGCGATCGTGTCGATCACGCACGTCTGCTATCTCAACGGAAGCCTGCTGGACGTCGAGGCGATCACGCGGCTCGCCCACGAACGCGGCGCGCTCGTCCTGCTGGACACCTACCAGTCCGTGGGCGCGGTACCGATCGACGTCGGCGCGCTGGGCGTCGACTTCGTGACCGGGGGCGCGCTGAAGTACCTGCTCGGCTCGCCCGGGATCGGGTTCCTCTACGCGAACCCCGCGACCACCGCTGACGTCGTCCCGACCTCGACGGGGTGGTTCGCGGACGAGGACATCTTCGCGATGCGCGTCGACCGCTACCGCCCGGCGGCGAACGCGCGGCGGTTCGAGGCGGGTACGCCGCCGATCCCCTCGGTGTACGCGGCCATCGCGGGAGTCGAGCTGATGCTGGAGATCGGCATCGAGGCGACCGCCGCGCACGTCCGCGGGCTCAACGACCGGCTGATCGACGAGGTCGTCGCCATGGGCGGTGTGGTCGCCACACCGAAGGACCCGGCCCGCCGCGGCCCGATGGTTGCGATTGCGTCCACGGATGTCGAGCAGCTCGTGGCGCGGCTGGAGAACGACGGCATCGTCACCTCGTCGCGCGCCGGCAACCTACGGGTCTCGCCGCATTGCTACAACACGGCCGGGGACCTGGAGACGCTGCTCGCCGCCCTGCACGCCCACCGCGACCTGCTACGCCTGACGCCCGCGAGTCGCCCGGCCTGAGTGCGCGAGCCGCCCGGTTCGCGGGCGAAGGTCGCGCGGCTCCGAGAGGGCGTTCGGCCTCGACAACGCCGTTTCTCAGCCTGAGATGTCCGCTCCCCGACCCTCCGGGTCGCGGAACCGTGACGCGCGGTTCCGCGACCCGGTAATAAAGCGTCAGGCGGCGGGAACGGCGAGCGCGGGCCGGACCAGCCCGTGACCCGTGGCCTGCTCGAACGCCCGCCCGATCCGCAGCAGCCCCGCCTCTCCCCGGTAGGGACCGACCATCTGCACGCCGACGGGCAGACCGCCCGGCGTGAACCCCGCGGGCACGGACAGCGCCGGGCAGCCCGTCACCGAGATCAGGTAGGCCGAGCCCATCCACTCGAGGTAGTCGCGCATCGGCACGCCTGCCACCTCCGTGGGGTACTCCGACTCGACCGGGAACGGCGGCACCTGGCTCACCGGTGCGAGCAGCACGTCGTAGCGGTCGAAGAACTCCCGCATGCGCTCGTGGAGCGCCGCCTGGACGGCGTGGGCACGGCTGACGTCCGGACCGGTGAGCCCCCGACCGATGAGGATGTTCTCGCGAAGCGTCGCCTTGAGGGAGTCGGGATGCTCGTCGAGCAACGCCGAGAAACCGAGCTCGAACAGCCACGCCCGCAACGTCCGGAACGCCTCGTCGGCGCCGGTGAGATCAGGGCAGGCGGGTTCGACCGCGCAACCGAGCCCCTCGAACACACTTGCGGTCTTCTCGATCACGGCGCGGACGTCCGGATCCACCGGCACCCTCCCACCGAGGTCGGGCGCCAGGGCCACGCGCAGGCCACGGACGTCGGTGGGCGGCTCGGCGGCGAACTCCGATCCGGGAGTGTCGAGGGCCGAGCGGTCGCGCGGGTCCGGTCCGGCCAGCACGCTGAGCAGGAGCCCCACGTCGGAGACCGTGCGGGCCATCGGCCCCGTCACCGAGAGGCTCGACCACGGCGCCGCGGTCGGCCACACCGGCACACGTCCGGGTGAGGGGCGCAGCCCGACCACGTTGCAGAACGAGGCCGGATTGCGCAACGACCCGCCCATGTCGCTGCCGTCGGCGAGCACATGCATCCCGCAGGCGAGCGCCGCCGCGGCGCCGCCGCTGCTCCCACCGGCCGATCGCCCCAGGTCATAGGGGTTGTGCGTCGCTCCGAAGACGGGGTTGACGGTGTGGCTCCCTGCGGCGAACTCCGGAACGTTCGTCTTGCCGATCGTGATCGCACCCGCGGACCGGATCCGCTCCACCACCAGGGCGTCGCGCGCGGGCACGTTGTCGGCCAGCAGCGGTGACCCGTACGTGGTGCGGATCCCAGCGGTGTCGTGGGTGTCCTTGTGCGCGATGGGCAGGCCGTGCAGCGGCCCGATCTCCTCGCCGTGGACCAGCCGCTCGTCAGCGGCCGCGGCCTCCTCGGCTGCGCGGTCGGCGACGAGCGTGACGACCGCATTGACCTCGGGGTTGCAGCGCTCGATCTGTGCGAGGTGCGCCGCGAGCACCTCACGGGCCGACACTTCCTTGGCCCTCAGCATCCTGGCGATTTCGCGCGCGTCGGTGAAGATCACGGCTCCATGGTCCTCCTTTCGCGCCGGTGACGGCCGGGCGAACGCCCGGGTGGTTCGTCCCGCTCGTCTAGCGTCCGGATGCGACGAGAGGCACGATCGGGCTACCTACCGGGCGAGGAGGTGCCGACGTGACGAACGAGCGCCACCGCATTCCCCGGTGGCCCGCGGTCGCCGTCGCCGTCCTCGCGTTGGTCGGTGTCGTCCTGGTGACTCTCCCGGCCCAGGACGTCGACGCAGCCCCGGCAGCGGCCGAGGAGGTCGTGCCGGAGCAGGTCACCGCACCGGTGCGGCCCGCATCCTTCGGCCGGAAGCTCGGCGGGGCCAACCCCGGCCGCACGGGCCCGATCGTTCTCGGCCTGACGATCGCCGACCTGGGCGATCCGGCGACCCTCGCCGTGCCCACCGCAGCACTGCCGCCCCCGGCCCGCATTCCTGACGTACCGAGGATCACCACCACGGCCAAGCCCGGCACCGCGGCTGCGGTCGCGATCGCCTTCGCGATGGTGCAACGCGGTCTGCCCTACGTATGGGGCGGGGACGGACCGCTCTCCGGCGAGGCGGGTTTCGACTGTTCGGGGCTCACCACGGCCGCCTACGACTGGGCAGGCATCTCCCTGCCCCGCACCGCGCACACGCAGTACTACGCCGGCCCGCACGTGCCGGCGGACGCGCCGCTGGAGCCGGGTGACCTGGTGTTCTACGGAGTGCCGGAGCGCGTGCACCACGTCGGGCTCTACCTCGGCAACGGCCGGATGATCAACGCCCCGACCTTCGGCAAGCCGGTCCGCACGGCCTTCGTGCGCTATCCGGGGGACGACTACCTCGGCGCCACCCGTCCTGCCGCGGGCCGTGACGCGCCCGGGCTGCTGGAGGCGCCGGACCTCCCGTTCGACGTCCCGCCCGAGCCCGCACCGGACGCGCCTCCCGGCCCCGCCGAGTTCCCCGCCCCACCCGCACCGGACGACGTCCCGGTGACTCCCGCGCCCGGCACACAGGCGCCCGCTCCGTCCAGCGTCGTCGCCGCCCCGGCCCCGGACGCCCCGACATCCGCTGCTGCCCCGGACGGTTCCGTGTCGCAGGCGCCGCCGACCGGTCCGGCCGCGGAGCAGGGCACAGCCGGCCCCGCGACGACGTCCGGGAGTGCCGCCCCGCCGGCAGGCGATGCGTCGACCACGACCGGGCAGGCCGCCGACCCACAAACGGGCGGTGGAACGACCACGCCGCCGGAATCCACGGCGCCGGCAACCGGCGACCGCGCAGGCAGCGCACCGGCGCAGGCCACCACCACACCACCCGCGAGCAGCCCGAGCGCCGCGCCCGAGGAGTCGGACGTCCGAGCCACCACGCCACCGGCGAGCAGCGCACCGGCGCAGGCCACGACCGCTCCGCCGACGCGCGCACCGCGTGCCGACGCCTCGACCACCCGGCCGCGCGAGACCGCCGACCGCACCACCACCCCGCCACCCACCAGCACACCGGCGCAGGCCACCACGCCGCCCGGTGACGACGACACCGCCGGGGCCGCCGACACTCTCCCGCCCAACACCGTCGGCCTGCCGGACGGCACGACGCTGGATCTCGTCGCCGCGAAGGCGGGAGGGCCGGTGGCCGCGCCGACGGGGGCAGGGACGGCGTCGGTGACGCGCACCGGCGGCACCACCGCGATCACGCTGCCTCAGGCCGCGGGCACGGTCGGCCTTTCCCGCGGCGGCACGATCCAGCTCACCGACGCCTCGGGTGACCCCTCGGAGTTCGAGGTCCAGGCAAAGCGGACGGTCGACGCCGACACCGCCGCCAGGCTCGTCGCCTCGGGCGACAACCGCCTCGTGCTGCTGCAATCCGTCGACGACGGCGAAGTGCTGGTGATCCTCGCGAGCTGAGAGCTCAGCGCAGGGGAGGTAGGCCGAAGCGGCGGCGCCGGACCGCGTCGAGCAGATCGGCGGAACGCCGCTCGAGTTCGGCGTCGAACCGGTCGAGATCGGCCGGGTCGGCGTCCGGGTCGGGGCCCGGGCGTGGCCGCAGCTTCATCCACGACTCCATCCACAACGCCTCGAGCGCCGCCTCCCAGTGCAGCTCCACCGCGAACCTGGTCAGCGCGGCACGCTCCCCCGCCCCCAGCATCTCGGTGTGAAGGCGGATGCGTTCCCGGGCCAGATCCGTTGCCCGCCCCCGGTCCCGCTCGTGCAGGGCCGCCGCGGCGGCGGTGATCCCGGCGACGACCTCCTTGTACTCGCGAGCGGCGCTCACTCGGCCTCCGGAAGGGACGGGACGATGACCACCTCGGGCGCAGCGTGCTGGGCGCGGTCGAAGAACAGCCCACGGCCGGGCCGGGGTGACCAGTTGACCAGCATCCCGGGGACGAGGGCCTGTACCTCGGAACCCTGGACGTCGAGCGCCACCCACGCCCCGAGGTCGTCGACGGACGCGCTCATCATCAGCAGCGCCCGCAACCGCTGCACGCTGCGCCACCACCCCAGCACGTGCACACCGGTCTCCGGCCCGAAGCGCATCAGCTTGCGCATCGCCTCGGTGCCCTCCCGTTCCAGCACGGTGTCGGCCGCGTCGGCGCCGTAGAGCACCAGCACGACGGGACGGCCGGGTGCCGGGCCGCTCAGCCGATCGGTGACGCCCTTCGCGAGCTCCTCGACCCGAGCGCGCACGCCGTCGAGACCGACGATCTCGACGGGCGTGCCGGTGGCGGCGATCCGGTCGGCCAACCGGGCTGCCGGCTCCGCCGCCTCCGCGACCAGCGGGGCCACCACGACGTCCACCCCGCCCGCCGGGTACTGCCCCGCCAGCGAGGCCGCCGCCGCCCCGAGCACCCGCACCGCCTCGCGTCCGACGGCCGCGAGTACGCCCAGGTTGCGGCCCGGTGCGTCCGGCAGCCCGACCGCGGCCGCGCTGCCGGCGACGTCGATGTTCTGCCCGACGAGTGCACGGGGAACGCCGTCGCGCGGGAGCCCCGCCGCGAGGTCGTTGAACCGCGGCGAGCTGCTCCCGTCGAACAGACGCGGCTGCGGGCGGCCCTCGGCGTACCGCTCGTGCAGCACGCGCTGCACCGCTCCGACGCTCGACGTGGCGGCCTCGTCGCCCGAAGCGCCCTGCCCGGAGGCGTCGGGGAGCCGGACGATCTCGTTGCCGTGCTTGATCCCGGACTCGTGGTTGATCACCGCGTGCCAGCGCGGCAAGTCGAGGCTGGCGTCGTTGAGTTCGGCGAGCACCCGGCGGGCCCGCGGCAGGGCGATCCGCAGCACGAACTGCTCGAAGATCGCGGGGCGGCCCCAGAACGCCTCGATGCCCGACACGTCCTGGCTCGCCAGCACCAGATGGATCCCCTGAGATCGCCCACGCCGGGCGACGTCCTCCAGCAGGAGCGTCGCCGCCCGCGTCACGGCATCGCGCTCGGCGAACAGGTACTGGAACTCGTCGATCACGGCGACGATCCGCGGCCAACGCCCCTCGGGATCGGCCGCGCGCAGCTCCTCCAGCTTGGTGACCTCGTACGCCTTCGCGGCTTCAGCACGGCGGCGCATCTCGTCGGCGAGGAACTGCAGCAACGCCAGACCGAACTCGCGGTCGGTGTTGATGTTGACGCCGACGAGCCGGGCGTGCGGCAGCCAGGTGCGGTCGCGCCGACCGGGCGCGAACTGGGCGAAGGACACGCCCTCCTTGAAGTCGAGCAGGTAGAACTCCAGCTCGTCAGGGTCGTACCGGGTAGCGAGCGCGCTGATCATCGTGAGCAGCAGGTTCGTCTTGCCCGAGCCGCTCGGACCGCCGATCAGCGCGTGCGGCGAGGCGTCGGCGAGCGCGATCTCCACGGGCAGCCCGTCGGCGAACCCGACCGGCGCGTGCAGGCTCGACACCGAGCGGACCTTCCCCCACTGCGCGGGCCGCGGAAGCACGTCGGCGAAGGTGCCGATCCGGCTGCGCCAGCTCTCGTAGGCGTCGGCGATGGCGTGACTCGCGCGCGTGACCTCGGCAGGCGGCAGCGGCGGCTCCAGATCCACGGTGACGTGCGGCCCCGTCATCGACGACACCGCCGTGCCGGCGTCGTCCACGCGCACGCTCTCGACGGGCGCGTTGATCGTCATCGGCACGTCGAGCAGCACCAGCTGCACTCCGCAGGCGAGCCCGCCACGGGCCACACGCTGCAGCTGGCGGTGCTCGTCGTCCTTCAGCGGTGCCCGGTTGCCGACGAGCACCGCGACGATCCAGGGCTCGTTGCGCGCGCCCGTCGACTCGGCGAGGGCCCGCAGCGAGGGGTGACCGTCGACGAGCAGACGGGTGTGCACCCGCCGGATGCGGTCGGAGAGCTCGTCGAGCAGCTGCGGCAGCATGGCCGGGTCGTGCACCGTGAGCAGTCCGGTGCGGGTCAGCGGGTACAGCCCCGGCAGGGCGCCGGTGAACTGCCCGACGTCCCAGACGTGCAGCTGAACGATCCCGGGCCGGAAGTAGCTCATGACGCGCAGCAGCAGGCCCTCGACCAGCGCCTCCGCTCGCGCACGGCCCTCATGGCCGGAGCTGACCTGCAGGTGCGACTCGTCGAGCAGCGGAACCGCCACGGGGAAGTCGACGGGCGCCGCGTCCTCGATCCGGCCGGTACCGATCGACCACAGGGAGGGCACCGGCCCCGAGCCGTCCACCGCACCGACCCGGGCGAGCCAGTGCTCGGGCGCGAGACCGGCCGCACCGGGCGCGGCCTCCTGGAGGATGTCGGCGAGCCGCCGCGGCCCGTCCTCGAGCCACCCGGCGAACGCCTCCCTGCGGTCGGCCCGGACACGTTCCAGGGGTCCGGACAAAGCGGGGTTGGTGAGCAGCGGTCGCATCCCCGCGTCGGCTTGCACGGCGTCGAGGCCGTCGGTGCGCAGCCACATCTCCACGATGGCCTCGGCGTGCGCCCGGATGGTGGAGTCGCGACGGCCCTCAGCCGCGCCGAGTGCAGCCGCCACCGCCTCGCACAGCGCGTCGAAGGCCTCGGTGATCCGCTGCTGGCGCCGGTTCAGCCCACGTGCCACGCCGGCCTACAGCCGTGCGTCGATGTCGGCGACGACCGCAGCACCCGTGGAGATCAGCCCGAGCCCGCGCTCCAGCTCGTCGGCAGCGCGCCGGAGCTCGTCGGGGACCAACGGCTCGGAGTGCTGCTCACCGAGTTCCGAGAGCACAGCGACGGCGTCGGCGATCCGGGTGCGTGCGATGCCTGCCTGCTCGTAGGCGCTCGTCATCTGCGCAGCCACGCCTGCCAGGGCGGCACGGATCTCGCCGAGCTCACTCATCGCGATCGGCCCCGATGTCGGGCGTCATCTCGTTCACGGCGTTCTACTCACGGCATCGTCACAGACGGTTCGCAACGCCCTCGGAGGCCTGGATCGCTGCGTGAACTGCTTGCTGCACGTCGCTGATGCTGCCGACGGCCTGGGCCAGCAGCCCGTTCGCCTCCGACACATCGGCCTGCGCGCTGCCCTCGGTGACCCGCAGCAGCGCGCCTTGTGCCTGTTCCAGCGAGGAATGCGCCTGTTGCAGTGCACCGAGACTCTCCGAGGCCTTGTCGTTGGCCAGCGCAATGCCGGCTCGGACCTCTTCGATGCTCGCCATGACCGCACTCCCCGTCGTGCCTGTACTGCTTGTACACCGAGAAATCTAGTCGCGCGGCCGCTACCGGGCGCGTGCGGGCTGTGACCGGTCTCGGCCCTGGTCGCGATCGCTTCGGACCCGTACGGTCGTCCCAAAACCTCCTGACGAGAAGTTCCGGCATGGAGAGGGCGAGACGCGCATGGCATCCGACATCGCCACAACGACGACGCCGCCTACTGGATTCGGGGCCAGGGTCAAACAGGTCGGACCGGGTCTGCTCGCAGCGGCCACAGGTGTCGGTGCCGGTGATCTGGTGGCCACGATGGTGGCAGGCGCCCGCTTCGGCACGGTACTGCTCTGGGCCGCCGTCCTGGGGGCGGCGCTGAAGCTCGCGCTCGGAGAGGGTGTGGGCCGCTGGAACCTCGCCTCGGGAGCAACCCTGCTCGACGGCTGGCGGCGCCTCGGGTACTGGGCCACCGTCTTCTTCGGCATCTACATCGTCATCTGGGGCTTCGTCTACGGCGCCACGGCGATGTCCGCGGTCGGCCTGCCGCTCAACGCCCTGTTCGGTGGGCTGTCGGTGCGGTACTGGGCGATGATCGCCGGTGTCGTCGGCCTCGTTCTCGTGTGGGCGCAGCGCTACCACGTCTTCGAGAAGTTCATGACCGTCCTCGTCCTGATCAAGTTCGTCTCCGTGGTGTCGATCGCCTTCCTCGTCTCCCCCGACCTGGGCGAGCTCGCGAACGGGCTGGTCCCCCGCCTTCCCGAGGGCTCGCTGATCTACGTGCTCGGCCTCATCGGCGGGGTCGGCGGCACGATCACGATGGCGGCCTACGGCTACTGGATGATCGCGAAGGGCTGGAAGGGCACCGGCTGGCTCGCGACGATGCGGCTGGACAACGCGATCGGCTACATCATGACGGCGATCTTCGTGATCGCCATGCTCATCGTGGGAGCGGAGATCCTGCTCGGCCAGGATCTCACCGAGAGCGACACGGGGCTGCTCACCCTCGGCACGGAACTCGGCGCCCGGTACGGCGAGTGGGCGCGGATCCTGTTCCTCGTCGGCTTCCTGGCCGTCACCAGCACGTCGCTGCTGGGCACGTGGAACGGGGTCAGCCTGCTGTTCACCGACTGGACGCGCACGATCCGGCTGCCACACGGGGCGAAGGCCCGGATCGGCGCGAGCGCGGACTCTCCCGGCGCGGCCGCCGCCAGTGTCACCTCCACGGGCTACCAGGCCGCCGCGGCCGAGAAGAGCCTCCCGTTCCGCGCGTACCTGCTCTGGCTCACCCTGCCGCCGATGGCGCTGCTGTTCTTCGACCGGCCCTTCACCCTGACGCTGGTCTACGGCGTGATGGGGGCCGCCTTCATGCCGTTCCTCGGCGTCACCCTGATCCTGCTGCTCAACTCGAAGCTCGTCACCCCTGAGGGCCGCTCCGGATGGCTGTCGAACATCATGCTCACCGCAGCGTCAGCGCTGTTCTTCGTACTTCTGGTGATGGACCTGGTGAACCGCTTCGGATGACGACAGAAAAAGCGGAGTAAATACTCGATACGGACGAAATACCATATTGCAGGCAATCGCACCGTAGATCGCCAACCCTCGCCGACATTCAGTCGAATGATTGATGAACTCACAGGGAAAGCGGCTTATTCTCTCCGTTTTCCCGCTCTTTTCCGTTCCATACTGCTCTCGTCGGACCGAACGAGTAGCAGGAGAACGACCGTGCCCGCCTCACGAGAGGCCCGCTGGACACTCGGCGGGTTCGCTTCGCGCACTCTTCCGTTCCATACCGCTCTCGCCGCACCGAACGCGTAGCAGGGCAGAGACGGTGCCTGCCTCACGAGAGGCCCGCTGGCCACTCGCCGGGCTCGCAGTGGTCGCACTCGTCGTGACCGGGGCAGCCACGCTGTGGCCCGCACCCTCCGCCTCGCCTGCCCAGCCTCCGACGTCCGATCCGGTGGTCTCCGTGTCGCGGTCGTCGTGCGGCCGGGACTGGACCCGTCCCCGGCCGGGGCCGCAGACGTTCCAGGTGCACAACACCGGCGCGGTCACGACCACCGTCGACCTGATCGAACCGGCCACGGGCGCGGTCGTCGGCGAGGTCGAGGGGGTCGGTTCCGGCACCACCCGGGCCCTGCCGGTGAGCCTCGGCGACGGCGAGTACGCCTTCCGCTGCATCCCGGACGAGGCCGACGCCGTGGTGGGACCGACGGTCCGGATCAGCGGGAGCGGCCTGCCGTCGAACCCTGCCGTCGTGCCGGTGACGCAAGAGGACCTCTACGGCCCCACGAAGGCCTACGAGACGCGGGTTCTGACCGGGATCGACGCGCTCGTCCGCGACTCCGGCCGGCTCGCCGCAGCTGTGCGCCGCGGGGATCGCGAAGCGAGCGAGACGGCCTGGCTGACGGCCCACCTGTCCTACGAACGTCTCGGTGCCGCCTACGGCGCCTTCGACGACGCCGCCACAGCGATCGACGGCACCGCCGCCGGTCTCGCGGGCGGCACGGCGGATCCCGGGTTCACCGGCTTCCACCGCCTCGAGTTCGGGCTCTGGCACGACGAACCGATGGGCGCGCTGGCCGCGGTGGCCGACCGGCTCGACGCCGACGTACGCGACCTCCAGCAGACCTTTCCCGCCGCGCAGATCGATCCGAACGACATGGCGCTGCGTGCCCACGAGATCATGGAGGACGCGCTCCAGTTCGAGGTCACCGGCCGCACCGACTACGGCAGCGGCACCAGCCTCGCCACCACCCTCGCCAACATCGAGGGCACCCGGACCGTGCTGGACGTACTGCGGCCCGTGCTCCAGCCGCGGATGCCCGCGCTCCCCACAGTGGACTCGTGGCTGGACCGCGCCACCGCGGCCGTGCAGGCCGCCCGCCGTCCCGACGGGACCTGGACGCCGGTCGGCGCGCTCGACCGCGGCGAGCGGGAGAAGATCGACGGCACGATCGCGGAGCTGACCGAACAGCTCGCACCGATCGCCGACATCCTCGCGCCGAGGCGCGTCTCGTGAGCGCGGGGCTGCCGCGCCGCTCGTTCCTGCGCCGGGCGCTGGTCGGGGCCGGGTTCACGGCTGCCGCCGTGGCCGGAGGCGGAGTGGCCGCAGCCGCCGATGGCGGCAGCGGGACCCCAGCGGTGCCGTTCCACGGCCCCCGTCAGGCGGCGATCCTGCGTCCGCCTGCCGACGCGGGAACCGTCGCGGCGTTCGACGTCATCGCCGCGAACCGCGCCGAGCTGACCGACCTGCTGCGCGCCGTCACCGATCGGGCCCGGTTCCTGACCGCGGGCGGCGACCCGCCTGCAGTGGGCATCACGGCACCCCCGCCGGACTCCGGCGTGCTCGGACCGGTGGTGCCACCCGGCGACCTGGCCGTGATCGTCGGTGTCGGGGCGTCGCTCTTCGACGACCGCTTCGGGCTCGCCGCCGGCAAGCCTGCGCGGCTGACGACGATGCCGACGTTCCCCAACGACGCGCTCGACCAGGCCCAGTGCCACGGCGACCTGAGCCTGACGCTCTCGGCGTCCTCGCGCGACACGGTGGCGCACGCCCTGCGCGACATCGCCCGCGCCACCCGCGGGGGCATGCAGCTGCGCTGGCGCGTCGACGGATTCACCTCGCCGCCCCGCCCGTCCGGCACCCCCCGCAACCTCATGGGTTTCAAGGACGGCATCGCGAACCCCGACGTGGAGGACGCGGCCGAGATGGACCGGCTGGTGTGGGTGGGCAGTGGGCAACCGCGCGAGCCGGCCTGGACCGCCGGCGGCAGCTATCAGGTGGTCCGCGTGATCCGCATGCTCGTGGAGTTCTGGGATCGCGTGTCGCTGGGCGAGCAGGAGAACATGTTCGGCCGCCGTCGCGACACCGGCGCCCCGCTCGACGGCGCGGCGGAGACCGACATCCCCAAGTACGCGGACGATCCGGTGGGCACCGTGATCCCGTTGACGAGCCATATCCGCCGGGCGAACCCACGCACGCAGGAAACCGATGCGAGCCGAATACTGCGCCGCGCGACGAACTACGACCGCGGAATCGACAGCAACGGGAACCTCGACATGGGCCTGGTCTTCTCCTGTTACCAGCAGGATCTCCGGCGCCAGTTCGAGGCCGTGCAGGAAAGGCTGGCTGACGAACCTCTCGTCGACTACATCTCGCCGTTCGGCGGTGGCTATTTCTTCGCGTTGCCCGGCGTGACCGGCCCGACGGATCACTACGGCCGTGCATTGCTCGCCTGATTCTCCCCTCAGGAGAATTCTCGAAACAGGAGGACAAGTGGGAAGCAGAGCCAGTAGGTGGCGCCTACAGCGTTCACTACTCGCTGCGTGCGCGCTGGCCATGGTCACCGTGCTCGCCGCGTGCGGCGGGACCACGGCGAACGCCAATGACACGCCACCACCGGCCGGCGACCACGGCGATCAGCACGACACGGCCACCCCGATCAAGCACGTCGTGGTGATCTTCGGTGAGAACATCTCGTTCGACCACTACTTCGGCACCTACCCCCATGCCACCAACGCCGACGGCACTCCTTTCACGGCCGACGAGAAAACCCCGAAGGTCGACGAGCTCACACCCGATCTCCTGGAGCACAACCCCAACGCCTACAACCCGCAGCGCCTCTCGCCGTCGCAGGCTCTGACCTGCGACCAGAACCACGGGTACGACGCCGAGCAAGCGGCGTTCGACGGCGGGAAGATGGATCAGTTCGTCGAGAAGACCGAGGCCGACAAGTGCACGGGCCAGCCGATCCTGTTCGGCCAGCCGGGCCTGGTGATGGACTACTACGACGGCAACACCGTCACCGCGATGTGGAACTACGCGCAGCACTACGCGATGAGCGACAACTCGTACAACACGACGTTCGGTCCGTCCACGCCCGGGGCGATCAACCTCATCTCCGGCCAGACGCACGGGACGCACGCGGTCACGTCGGTGACGCACGACCCGGCGTCGGACTCCTTCGTCAATTCCCCGGACGCGAAGGGGGTCGGCACCGTGACCACCGATCCCGACCCGGCGTACGACGACTGCTCCGACAAGAACCACACGGCCACCGACAACCTCGCGTTCCAGGACGGCAAGAACATCGGTGACCTGCTGAACGACAAGGGCGTCACCTGGGGCTGGTTCCAGGGCGGCTTCCGCCCCACCGGCAACGCCAACGGGTTCGCGGTGTGCGGCCAGTCGCACCAGAACGTCGGGGGCGTCAGCGTCACCGACTACAGCCCGCACCATGAGCCGTTCCAGTACTACGAGTCGACGGCCAACCCGAAGCACCTCCCGCCGTCCTCCGTGGATGCGATCGGGCGGACCGACCAGGCCAACCACCAGTACGACACGGCCGACTTCGACGACGCGCTGAAGGCGGGCAGCATGCCGGCGGTCAGCTTCCTGAAGGCCCCGGCCTACGAGGACGGGCATGCTGCCAACTCCGACCCGATCGACGAGCAGCGGTTCGTCGTGGAGGAGGTCAACAAGATCCAGCGGTCGCCGGAGTGGAACTCGACCGCCATCGTGCTGGCCTACGACGACTCCGACGGCTGGTACGACCACGCCCACGCCGTCGTCAGCGGCTCGAACGACCCGGGGCAGGACTCGGAAATCTGCACCGCGGCGGCGGCAGGGCCGGGTGGGTACGCCGACCGCTGTGGTTACGGCCCGCGGCTCCCGCTCGAGGTGATCTCGCCCTTCAGCAAGGTGAACTTCGTCGACCACACCCGCACCGACCAGACCTCGATCCTGAAGTTCATCGAGGACAACTGGTCGACGGGCCGGATCGGTGACTCCTCGTACGACGACCGCGCAGGCGACCTGTCGAACATGTTCGACTTCACGGGCCAGGACAGGGCACGCCCGTTGACGCTCGACGCGGCCACCGGCGCGGTGGTGGCCGACAAACAGAGCACGGGCAGCGGGGGCTGACCCGTCCGACCAGGGCGGCCACCGCGCCGCCCGTCCAGGACCGGCCCGGGCGTACCCCCCTCGCGCCCGGGCTGGTCCGCCTTCGTCAGTCGACGGTCACGTACGGGAGCAGTTGCGGATTCTCATGTCGAACGCCGTTTTCGAGGCACTCGCCGACTCCACCCGGCGACGCATCCTCGAGTTGGTCGCCTCCGGCGAGCGCACGGCAGGCGAACTGGCCGCTGAGTTCTCGACGTCGCGGCCCGCGGTGTCCCGCCACCTTCGGGTGCTGCGGGACGCGGGACTCGTCGTCTGGCGGGGTGAGGCCCAGCGGCGGCTGTACCGGCTCGACATCACACCGCTGGCCGAGGCGGGCGCGTGGATCGAGCGCACCCGCAGCAACTGGTCCGACCGCCTCGACGCCGTCGAGTGACACCTCGACGAGCAGGGCTCACACCATCGTCAGGAGCATGGCCGACATCGACACGGCCAGCACCAGGTGCCCCGCAGCGGCGGTCTGCGGAGTGCGGAGCGACCAGACAGGACGCACGGCGACGGATGCGCCGGATGTCGCGTTCCCGACCGTGACGGAGGGCGGCTGGTCGGCGCACTCCGTCCGCCGGCACCGATCGGCACATCGGAGCGTGTGCCAGCCGAAATACCCGGCCAATGCGATGGCGACCGCCGAAGCGATGACGACCACGGAGCCCGAGCCGTGAGATGCGCCTCCCATGCCGGCCATGTGCCCTCCTGCCGAGGAGGCGCTCCCGTGCTCGACGGCGAGCATGAACAGCATCGCCACACTGCCCACGACATGGTGCCCGCGCTCGCCGCCGAGGCCGCCGGAACGCACCACGAGCAGGGCGAACCAGGTGGCGATGACCACGAACACCATGGTCCAGACCGGTTCCGGCACCGGGTTGCCGAACGGCGACGCCATGGCCGCCATGCCCAGCGCCATCGCCACGTGGGAGGCCTCGCCGACGACGTCGCGCCGCACCACGGCGAGCCGCACGGCGTGCAGCACACCGACAGCGAGGCAGGCCATCGCCAGCACTCCGGAACCCCACCCCATGCGCGTTCTCCTGCCGTCGGCAGCGCACCCGATCGAGGCATGACGTTAGGTGAGGAACGGCCTGCCGATCTATACCGTCCAGGGGTAGGGGGCACCCGGAAGCGGTATGCGACGAGGTGGTGACGACCCGGAACGGGTCTTGCGACAGGCCCCTTCGGCGTTCGAAGGTGTCCACTTCCCCTCATGGGCGAGTACGGCGGAGGTTGGGCGATGACGGACTCCCGTGTGGTCCGCGCGGCAC
>NZ_JAKXMK010000069.1 GCF_022524485.1 Pseudonocardia alaniniphila | reverse complement strand
ACAACATCGCCCTGAGCCACTGACCCGAGACCGGCACCGCCACCAGCCTCAAGATCAGTTACGAGACATCGCTTAGTGAGCGAGGAGCCTGTGCCGGATCAGATTGATCAGCAGCAGCACGCCCAGCAACTCGTGGAGGACTGCTCAGCCGGACCAGTCACACCGGCGGCCACCTACTAACACGGGCTCGCAGCCTCTGAGCAGCAACGGCCTGCCCATATGTGTTCCTCGATGGCCACTGTTCCCGACAGTCCAACCGTATGCCCCGGGCCATCAAATGAGTGCGTCGACGTGCCCTGGCCCGCGAGCGGTTCAGGGAACATCTTCTCCAGGGCGTCACAGCTGGATGAGGACCACCGGCGACAGATTGTCGAAGGACGATCAAAGGGATATGACGAGGCCCCACGCGATTTGCCGGACTGCCCAGTACCGAAACTTTCCGGTCACGTCACAGGCGATCAGCTCGCTGGCGTAATTGTCGCCGTGACGTGATGCTTAGTTTTGCGAAGATTCTGCCCATATGCCATTCGACGGTGCGGGGGCTGAGGAACAGCCGGGCCCCGATCTCGGGATTGGAGAGCCCCTCGCGCACCAGGCGGACGACCTCGATCTCCTGGGCGGTGAGTTCGGTGCTGGTCTCCACGCTGCGTTTGCGCGCTGTGGTGCCGAGTGCTCCCAGCTCGCTGGCAGCACGCTGGGCGAATCCTTCCGCACCCATCCCGGTGAACATCTCGTACGCGACCCGCAACTGGTCAAGTGCATCCGATCGCCGCCGTTCCCGGCGCAGCCACTCCCCGTAAACCAGATGGGCTCGAGCGAGGTCGCCACGAACACGAGTACGGCCCAGCCGTTCGATTGCTTCACGGTAATCGCCCTCGGCGGCCCGCCCGTTGCCGAGCAGTGCCCGGCAACGCGCCTCCAAGCCTAACGCCCAGTCAGTGCCGCTGGCCCGAGTCAGCTGGGCGAGCCGCTGGAAGGCGGCAGTCGCGATTTCAGGCTGGCGGACCCGGACAGCCGCAGTGACGAGCTCGACCAGAGATTCCCAGGTCGGCATCCCGACCTCCACCGGTGGGGCGGTAGCCTGCTGCGCGGCCGTCAGCGCCTCCTCGTACCTGCCGAGGCCATTGCACAGCAGCGCTTTCAACCATCCGCAGCAGATCACGCCGGCGCCCTCGCCACGGGCCGCGTTCTCCTCGGAGGCGGCATCGATCAACTCGAATGCCCCCGCTTCGCGGCCCTGCCAGGCGGGAAGCAGCAAGGTGCCGTACGAGGCGACTGGGATGACGGTCGCATCCATGACTCCCTTCTGTTCCTCGAGCAAAGAAGCCGCAGCGGCCAGCTCTCCGATGAAGACATGCCAGGCGATGCGGGCGGTCAGGGCGAGCGGTAGGAGGGCGAGTGCGCCGGTATCGCGGGCGAGCTGGAGGAAGCGCTTGCTGAGAACGTCGTAGGTTTCCTCGTCGGCGAGGGCCGCGGCGACGGCGATGTAGGTGAACCAGACCACGCTCAGGTTCGCTTCACCCGAGGCGCCCCGATCGCGGAACTCTCGAAGTGCCCGCCGCAGTTCGGGCGCAGCGGCGGCGTGCCCGTCCGTAAACCATACGGCCAAGGCGTCGAGGAGGAGATCCGCGCTTGTCGGACGCGACGGCGCCGGTGCCTTCCGAACAAGCTCGCCGACCTCACGCATGTCGCCACCGCTAGCCAAATGGCCGGCGAACCAAGCCGCCGCGGACGCGTCCAGATACGTGTCGCGGGCCATCCGCACGTCCAGCGGCTCCAGGCGGGCGGCGGCCTTGAGCAGCAGCAACGGGACGTCGCCTCCGCGGTTCATCGTGAGTGCGATCCGGGCGCGCAGCAGGTCGGCTTGGGCGCGCTGGAGCTTGGTCAGGGGACTCGCTTCTCCCATGGACAGCAGTTTCAACGCCGCGTCGGGCATATCGGCGAGGTGGTTGGCCTGCGCCGCGGCAAGTGCCCGCTGCCCGCCCCGTCGTGGGTCCAGGGTCAGCTCGGTTGCTCGTTCGAGGAAAGCGGCGGCCGCAGCCACCCCGCCGCGTGCCTGCGCCCGTCCGGCCGAACGTTCGAGCTCGGCGGCAACGTCTTCGTCGGGCCCGGCCGCCGCCTGGGCGAAATGCCAGGCGCGCCGGTCCGGATCGGCTTCGGGGTCGGTGACCTGGGCCAGTGCCTTATGGGTGCTCCGCAGGCTCTCCGGCGACGCCGTCCGGTAGATCGCCGAGCGCACCAGGGGATGCCGAAACCACACCCGGGCACCGAAGTCGATCAGGCCCGACGCCCGGGCCGATGCCGATGCCCCGATATCGATGCCGAGCTGCTCCGCCGCCCGCCACACCAGTACGGGGTCGCCCACCGGCTCCACGGCGGCCACCAGCAGGAGCTGGCGCGTCTCCACCGGCAGAGTGGCGATTCGCCGGTGGTAACTCTCTTCGATCCGATGTGGCAGCATGCCTCGAATCGGCAATCCGAACCCACCAGCCAGCTCCGTCAGTGTGAATCCCCTCGGCAAGTCCAGCAAGGCCAGTGGATTACCTTGCGTCTCCCCTAGGAGCCGTTCCAGCACGCGCTCATCCACCGGGCCGCGATACGCCGACAACAGCAGCGCACGCGCAGCGTCTTCCGGCAGACCAGTGACGACCATCTCCGGTAGGTCGGCCAGATCCGACACCTCGGAAGGCCCCTGAACAGCCTCGGACTCACGTGCCGCAAAAATGATCGCCACCGACTCCGCCTGCAGCCGACGTGCGACGAACGCGAGCACCTGCGCCGACGCGCGATCCAGCCACTGCGCGTCATCCACCACACAAACCAGCGGACGCTCCCGGGCTACCTCGGCGAACAGGCCGAGTACCGCCAACCCCAACAGAAAGCGATCTGGTGGACCTCCCGTGCTCAGCCCAAAAGCCGTGCTTAACGCCTTCCGATGCGCTTCCGGCAGGAGGTTTAGCCGGTCCAGCATCGACGCGCACACCTGGTGCAGGCCTGCGAAGGCCAACTCCATCTCGGCCTGCACGCCCGTGGCTCGTGCCACCTGGCAGGACGAAGCACGCTCCAGGACATACTTCAGTAACGTGGTCTTGCCCACACCTGCACTGCCGCGCACCACCAAGGCGCGGCTCCGTCCCATCCGGACGTCCCCAAGCAGCTGGTCGAGCACCCGACGCTCGGCGTCCCGGTCTAGCAGTGATGCTGTCATTTGCAGACCCATCAGCGATGGGTCATAGGCTATCCCTTGAGGAGGTTTACCCAGCCCACATTGCACCACGTCCGCTCAGATGCGCTGCCGACCTCCATCCCGACGATGCCGGCCTGGGGCAGCGACGATGCCGGCCTGGGGCAGCGGTGTGTCGAAGCAGCGGCCGCGCCGAAGGCGCGGTGCGGCCCGTTGGTGATCCGGAAGACCCCGCCGTGCGCATCGGCGTCCTCGCGGAAGTCCACGACCGAGTCGTCCGCGGTCATCGCATCGCGCAGCGCCGCGTTGAATGCCTGCACTATCGTCATCTTCGGAGTCGCCCCCGGGTGCCTCCAGGCTCCCTCGAACTCAAGCTCGGTCCGCAGCGCCGCGCGCTGCTCGCCCAGCGAGGGTGGGCGTGGACGGGCACCTCTCGATGGTCTGCCTCGTATGGGCGGTTCAAGCAGGACGGGCGTTCCCGGCCACGTAGGTCGAGCGGAGGCCATCGTACCGCCGATCGCCCGGGCGGATCGCGCGGCCGCGGAGCACGTGGCGAAGCGCAGGAAGGCTCATGCGCGCCCGCGCAGGCACGCGACCCGGGCGCGGACCGCCGGAAACGACCTCGAAGGCGGGGCCGGCAGTACCCCGCTCGGCTACGACAGCTGATATGGGGGCACCTGCTGTCAAGTGGCCGTGGTTGAGTGGCCCGCGATGGAAGGGTATCGGGGCTGGTCAGGCGCATGTGGGGCCGGCGAGGGTGGTGCGAGAGAGGCTGTCGTGGGTCGACGCGCGGTCAGGCTGATATGCGCGGGTTGGTTACCGCATAACCGGATATTCGTCGGGAGCAGTCCGCGCGGGAGACGCCCATCTCCTTGGCCACGTGTGCCTTCGGCCGCCGCTGCTCTACAACGCGATCAACAATGGTGCGGCGGCCATGGAAGGTCAGCCGGGCATTACCGTGAGATTCACGAGAGCCTCCGGTCGGAGTGGGTCCTTAGACAAGCCACACCCCAACCGGAGGTTCTCCTCACATCAACGACCTGAGCGGGCGTGTCCCACGAACCCCACTGTCACCAACGTCCTGGCCGGGTACATCTAGTAGCGCTGGAAAGGTGGAAAGCGCCTTGTCGGGCGGATACGGTGTTGTGCTCGACGATTGGGCTGACGGGTGACGGCGTTACTGCTGGACCGGCGCAGCGAGTGTCAGCTACTCGACCGGTTGCTCGAGGACGTCCGGACGGGACGTAGCCGCGCGGTGGTGGTGCGCGGCGAGGCTGGCGTGGGCAAGACCACGTTGTTGGCTTACCTGCTGGGACGAGCAGCCGGCTGCCGGGTGGCACGGGCCACAGGTGTGCAGGCCGAGGTGGAGCTGGCCTTCGCCGGGCTGCACCAGGTTTGCGCGCCGATGCTGGTGCGGCTGGGCGGCCTGCCCGAAGCGCAGCAGGAGGCGTTGAGCAGGGCGTTCGGCCTGAGAACGGGTAACCCGCCAAATCGTTTCGCGGTGGGGTTGGCAGTGCTCGGTCTGTTCGCCGAAGTCGCCCGGGAGCGTCCGCTGGTGTGTGTGGTGGATGACGCGCAGTGGCTGGACCGGGCATCGGCGCAGGTGCTCGCGTTCGTCGCACGCCGGCTGCAGGCGGAGTCGGTGGCGATCGTCTTCGCGGTCCGGGACTCGATCTCCGGCGAGGAGTCCGTCGAGGAACCGGAGTTGGCGGGCCTGCCCGAGGTAGAGGTGATCGGTTTGCCCGAGGACGATGCGCGCGCGTTGTTGAGATTCGCGCACTGTGGTCCGGTCGACGAGCGGGTGAGGGAGCAGGTCCTCGCTGAGGCCCAGGGCAATCCGCTGGCGTTGCTCGAGCTGCCGAGGGGGTTCACACCGTCGGAGCTGGCAGGTGAGTCGCGATCGCCGAGCCGGGGGAAGCTCTCCCGTCAGATCGAGGAGAGCTACTGTCGGCAGATCATCGCGCTGCCAGCGGAGACTCGCGAGCTGTTGTTGGTGGCCGCGGCCGAGCCGGTGGGGGATCCGGTACTGGTCTGGCAGGCTGCCGAGCGGCTCGGCATCGCCGTCGACGCCGCGGGGCCGGCCGAAGCGGTGGATCTGATCCATTTCGGCCCTCGGGTGCGGTTTCGACATCCCCTGGTGCGTTCGGCGACCTACGAGATGGCGTCGTCGGAGAGCCGGCGGCGCAGTCATGGGGCGTTGGCGCAGGTCACTGACCCGCAGGCCGATCCGGACCGGCGTGCCTGGCACAACGCGAAGGCGGTGGCCGGGCGTGACGAGGACGTCGCCGCGGAGCTCGTACATTCGGCCGGACGCGCGCAGGCACGCGGCGGCGTGGCCGCGGCCGCGGCATTCCTCGAACGGGCAACCCATCTGTCGCCCGACCCAGCACGGCGCGGGCAGCGGGCAATGGCTGCGGCACAGGCCAAGCACCTCGCCGGTCTGCCCGACTCCGCGCTGGGACTGCTGACCCTGGCGGAAGCGAGCCCACTGACCGAGCTCGAGCGCGCCCGCGCTGACCTGCTGCGCGCCCAGATCGCACTCACGATGAACCGCGGCGGTGACGTCCCCTCGCTCCTGCTCAAGGCCGCCGCCCGCCTGGAACCGCTGAACATGCGGCAGGCCCGCGACACGTATCTGGATGCGTCGATGGCGGCCTGGTTCGCCGCGCATCTGACCGGCGGCGCCGGCATGCGCGAGGTCGGCGAGGCTGTCCGGAATGCACCGGCACCACCACATCCCTCGACCGCCGACCTCCTCCTCGACGCCCTGGCGCTGCGCTTCACCGACGGCTACGCCGCAGCCGCCCCCGACCTGAAGCGAGCACTTCGAGCGTTCCGCGATCGCGGCCCCTCCGAGGATGAGCGGTTCAGCGTCGTCTGGTTCACCTACATCGCCGTCGCCGCGGCTCTCGCGGACGACGAAATCTACGAGGTGCTCACCCGGCGCTTCCTCGAACTCGCCCGCGATGCCGGTGCGCTCGCCCTGTTACCGCTCGCATTGACCTCTCGTATCGCCTGGTACGTCTTCACCGGCAAGCTGGACGCCGCGGCGTCGTTGCTTGAGGAACAGAAGGCCGTCATGGGAACGACGATCGTTCCCGTTGCGTCCTACGGCACCATGCTGCTCCCCGCCTGGCGGGGCCTGGAGACGGGGACGTTCACGTTGATCGAGGCCGAATCCGAGGAGAACGCGCGCCGCGGCGAGGGGACCGGCGTTATCTGTTGTGGGTGGATCAAGGCGCTGCTGTGCAACGGGCTCTGCATGTACGACGAGGCGCTGACCGCTGCGCAGGCGGCCACCGAACCGTCAGTGGAGATCGGCATGCCGACCTGGGCATCACTGGTCGAGCGCGTTGAGGCGGCTGTCCGGGTCCGGCAACCCGACCTCGCAACCGACGCCTTCCGGCAGCTGACCCCACTCACGCGCGCCGGCGGCACCGACTGGGCATTGGGGCTGGAGGCGCGCTGCCGGGCCCTGATCGGCGACGGACCGGCTGCTGAGAGCGCCTACTGTGAGGCGATCGAGCGGCTCGGTCGCACCCACATTCGAGGTGAGCTCGCTCGGGCGCATCTGGTTTACGGCGAGTGGCTGCGTCGTGAACGGCGGCGATCGGATGCGCACGACCAACTGCGGGCGGCGCACGAGATGTTCATGGAGATGGGTGCGGAGGGGTTCGCCCGCCGCACCGCTCGCGAGCTCGGCGCCATCGGCGTAACCGCGCGCAAACGCACCGTCGAGACCACCACCGAGCTCACCACGCAGGAGACACAGATCGCCCACCTGGTCCGCCAGGGACTGACCAATCCCGAGATCGCGGCCCGGCTCTTCCTCAGCCCACGCACCGTCGAATGGCACATTAGGAAGATCTTTTCCAAACTCAACATCACCTCACGACGGCAATTGCGCAGCTGACCACTGCTCTCGCAAAGCCGTCCCGAACCCGGCCGCCTCGGGCCGCACCCATCGGTCTCCGGTCGCGTCCGCGGCCAGTCGGCAGAGAGCATCGCGCACCCTGCGCAGCCGCTCGGCGAGCCCAGGCTCCGGCGCCGCGGCGACGTCAGACGGGTCCTGGCTGCCGGTCTCGGAGCGCAGGCGGTCGTCGATCGCGCGTAGCCAGGCGGTCACTGGGGCGTCGTCGCTGAGCGCGTCCTGCACGTCACTCCGGTCGACCCGCAGCGTGTTCATGAGCTCCACCGGAAGCGGCTCGCCGAGCAACGTCGCTCCGGTGGGCACCTCAGGGCGTCGCATATGCCCACGCTAGCACGGAACCTAATGGTTTGACACAGCATTATCCATTTGACAGCCCACTGACCCGCGTGGCAACGTGGATAACGGATAGAACGATGCTCACCCGTTAGACTCACACCTGGAAGGGACCATCAGCATGTCCACTCTTTCCAAGATCGAGCCCACAGACGCGACCGAGCCTGTCGCCGAGGTGCTGGCCGAGGTCAAGAAGGCACTCGGGGCGGTGCCGAACATGGCCAAGACGATGGCGCACAGCCCGGCGCTGGTCAGGGGCTGGCTCGCACTGTCGGGCGCCCTTAGCGTCGGGGTGATCCCCGCGCCCGTCCGCGAACAACTCGCTCTCGCCACGGCCGAGTACAACGACTGCGAGTACTGCCTGTCCGCGCACAGTTTCATCGGCTCGAAGGTCGCCAAGCTCGACCCCGACGAGATCGAGCGTGCGCGACATGCCGACTCCGCCGACCCTCATGCCGCGGCACTGCTCGCCCTGTCCGACGCCATCGCTCGGGGACGCGGCATCGTCGAGGACGCCGCGCTGGAGACCGCCCGGGCTGCCGGAGTGACCGACGCCGAGATCGCCGAGGTCGTCGGCAACCTCGCACTCAACATCCTCACGAACTACTTCAACATCCTGGCCGACACCGACAACGAGTTTCCCCCAGTCACACCGCTCGCACACGCCTGAGCAACCGACTCATACCGCTGCAGGTCGGGGGCTCAACGAGGAGCACCCGACCGCTGCGGCCGTTCGCGCCGCAGAACACCCTCCCGGGCTGGGGTCGCCCGGTTGAACAACACCAACTCCAACGATGGGACGAAGCCCTCATGACCCTCAACCAGGATGAATTCGTACGATTGACCAGAATTTCGAAGTCGCTCAGAAGAAGCGACCCTGAGCTGGCACGTAAGCTCGCTGCCCCCATGCGTCGTTGCTCGATCTGGACTGTGCTGTGCTACTTGACGCTATCCGTGCTCGCGTTCGTGACCCCGGCAGTCGTGGCGATCAGCGATACCACCTCGCCGGGCAGCTCCATCGCCAAGGGTGCGTTGCACGGGGATGAGACGACGGCGGCGGACTTCCGACCGCAGGTTCGCGACCAAACCGACGGGCACTCCGCTGGCCGCCACACAATGGTGATGGGAATCCCTATCAACTACAGCGGACGCCCGCCTGCCTTCGACGAGTAGATCTACCGGCAGCATCACGCCGTCGAATGCGGCATCACCTACTCAAACAACACCGGGCGCTCGCCACCCGATACGACAAGTTCGCCCTGCGCTACGAGCGCCACCATGCGCATCGCCACGATCAACATCTGGCTACACGCCCTCGCCGCCATGGCTTTGTGAACAGGCCTAGCTCACCCGAGGATCCGGCAGTCGCGGACCAGCGCGAGCGTCCGGGGGGAAGCAACCGGGGGTTCGCACGGGTTCGATCGGAGCCTTGAGGGTGCATAATCATCAATGTCATGGTCGTCGTCTAGTACGGTTGCGGCCGAGCGCGATTCGGTGGTGGGTGAGTACGATCGAGTAATTTTAACATTTTCAATGTCATGCGTCATCCACTTCGCCGACCAACGCGGGCACTATGACGGCAATAGCGGTCTGTCGCAATGGAGACTGATCTCAACCGAGATCGGAGGCCGTTCGCGAGCGAGGCGAATCCACTTCGTCCCCAAAATTGGGCGAGTTGGATCGAATGAAAGCGAGGGCGCAGTGGTGATGTTGATAGCCTGGAACGGGAATCGCGATTCTGCTACATGGACGTTCCCCTGTTGGGTTCACATGGATCGCGGCGGGTGAAATGTCGATATCTACTCGGCGTCCAATGTCGCGTCCTAGAAGTGGGTCTACAGTCGCCTTTCGTGATGTTGGTGCGACGTCTTTGGCCCAGACGAAGGTCAGCGGCGTTCTAATCGTCGATAGAACGCGTGACGACCTCGATCAGATTGCGAACTGCGAGATGGGCGCCGTGGCGGATGGCCTGTCGGGTGATGATCCCTAGAAACACGACCATGTTTCCGCTGGCCGCGGTGTCCGGGCGGCGTCCACCACGATGTTGCGGACCAGGTGGGGCTGCTGGCCGCGTAACTACGGTGCCCGACGTGGTGTTTCAGCGCTGGCGCCGCTGCCGCGCCCTTAGGGCACGCGGTCGATCTGGCCTTCTGAAGCGGCCGCGCCTGCAGGCGGACGGCTGTGTCCGGCGAGGTGCGTGGACGGTCCGGCGGTGAGGTTCGACGACCCCGGTTGTCGAGCTGCCGGGTTCACGCTGTCAAGTTGCGTCGACCCGGGTCGTGCACCAATTCACCGCTCGCAGCGCCAGCCAGCTGGAGTCGTCGGCGTCGAGGTCGTCCGACCTGACGCAGAGCGGATCGAAATCTCGGCGACGACGACCGTGGCTGAAACGCTGACGGCAGGTCCGAACCTCGGGGCAGAGCTGCCGTGAACCCATTGGAGGTCTCCATGTCAATCCCGCACACGCTGTCCGACGCAGCCGCAGCCCTGCGCGTCGGCGCCGTCACCAGCCGGGAACTGACCGAGTCCGCGCTGGCCGTCGCCGACCGAGTGGATGGCAGGCTGGCGGCCTATCTCACCCGCTTTGACGAACAGGCCCGCGCGGCCGCGGACCGGGCCGACGCCGAGCTCGCCGCCGGCCGGTACCGGGGGCCACTGCACGGCGTACCGGTCGCCGTCAAGGACACGATCGCCGTGGCCGACGGCCCGACCACAGCACAGTCGCTGGTACTCGACCCGGCCTGGGGTGCGGGGAAGGATGCACCGGTTGTGGCTCGCCTCCGGCAGGCGGGCGCCGTGATCACCGGCAAGACCACGACAATGGAGTTCGCCTGCGGTATGCCGGAGGTCGACATGCCGTTCCCGGTGCCTCGCAATCCGTGGGACCTCGACGCCTGGCCGGGCGGGTCGAGTTCCGGCAGCGCCGCTGGCGTCGCGGCCGGGCTGTTCTTCGCCGGCCTCGGTAGCGACACGCTGGGCAGCATCCGCATCCCGTCTGCGATGTGCGGGGTGACCGGGCTGATGCCGACCTTCGGCCGGGTCCCGAAGTCCGGATGCGTGCCGGTGGGCTACAGCGTGGATCGGGTCGGGCCGATCGCGCGGACTGCGGAGGACTGCGGGCTCGTCCTGGCCGCGATGTCCGGGCCGCATCCGAGCGACCCGGACTCGGTGGAGGTACCGTTCACCGAGTTCCCAGACCCGGCCGAAGACCTCAGCGGTCTCCGGATCGGCGTGCTCCGTGAGGGGATGTTCCCGAACGGCGCGGACGGTGCGGTCGGTCCAGCATTCGACATGGCCGTCGCCGTGCTGGAGGGGCTCGGGTCGTCATGCACCGAGGTCGAGCTTCCTTACCACGCTGAGCTGACCGCAGCGGACATCGTCACGTTGGCCTGCGAGGCTCTCGCCTTCCATCGCCCGAACGTCGGTACCCGGTGGCGGGACTACACCGCGGGCACGCGGGAGTTGCTGTTGCGGGGTGCATTGCTCACCGGGGCGGACTACGTGCAGGCGCAGCGCGTCCGCCGTGCCGCCCAGCTCGCCCTAGCGCGGCTTTTCGAGCAGGTTGACGTGGTGGTCTCGCCGACGCTGTCGATCGGGGCCCCTGCGCTGGCCGGGTTCCTCAGCGGCGAGCGTGATGTGTTCGAGCTGTTCGGGCACTTTCACACCGCGTACTGGAATGCGGCAGGCAGCCCGGCGCTGGCACTGCCGATGGGCATGACCGGGTCCGGACTACCGCTGTCACTGCAGCTGGCGGGCCGCCCCTTCGCCGAGACGACGCTGCTACGCATCGGGAGCGCGTTCCAGGCTGGCACTACCCATCACCTGCGCCGTCCCGCTCTCTCGGTCGCCGCGCTGCTGTTCTGACCACGACGGACCTGGAGGCGAGTTATGGCGGAGGAGCCGCGCGTCCGCGCCCTGTTGACCGAGGCGGGCATCCCCGCGTCGGACGCCGAGATCGCAGTCTGCGTCGCCGCCTATCCCGTGGTGCGGGATATGGCCAAGGCGCTGCACGCCGCGACCGGGACGCGGTACGCCGATCCTGCCCTGCGCTTCCGGGCCGAGGCGGGGCCGGACGTCGGGTGGTGACCCGTCCGCCGTACTGGCCTCGCAACGGGGCCGGGCACCCGCCGGTCACGAGGGCGGGCACCCTGGCCCGAGAATCGGGTCGCTACGTCGTACCAGGCCGGCGCGGTCGTCTGCAGATTAGTGTCGAGGCCGGCATCTGGCACCGACCCTGGTGAACCGGGCCGCCGGAGAGAGATTCGGCCCTGCCGCCGTGCCGAGTGATCGTCGCGACGTTGGAGCAGACCCCACCGAATGCCACGCACTGGTCACAGGCCTTCATGGCCGAGCGCTCTGGGTTGAGTCGCTCGACGATCGGGCGGATCTGGCGGGCTGTCGGAAGTGTTGCGCCTGACAGTGCCGGAAACAAATGCTCAATACCGTAAAATGGCAGCGTTGCGAAAAACGTTTTTGTTTGCCTGGCGGCGCATCCGTTTCCCTGAACCGCGTTTCGATTCATTATATTCTTCGGGGGAGGAGATTCATATGTCAGAAGTACGTAGACGAGGTTTTCTGTCAGGAGTAGCGGGCACGGTTGCGTTGTCGGGGGTCGGCGTCGCTGATGTGGGGCAGGATGCGGTCGCCGCGCCGGAGTCGTCGCGCGCCGGGGTGCCGGTGACACTGCGCCAAGGCACCAACCTCGCCGCTCAGCTCTCACCGGACCGTCGGACGATCGCGATCGACCTGCTGGGCGTGCTGTGGCTCGTTCCCGCTGAGGGCGGCCAGGCAACCCGCCTGACCGGCGACCTGTTCGACCTCGCCCAGCCGGACTGGGCCCCGGACAGCGCCAGCCTGGCCTTCCAGTCCTATCGGGACGGCAACTTCAACATCTGGACCATCCATACGGACGCGACCAACCTGCGGCAGCTGACCACAGGGCCGTTCGACCACCGGGAGCCCCGGTTTTCCCCGGACGGCAAGCACATCGTGTTCTGCTCCGACGCGCCCGGCAGCTACGGGATCTACCTCCTCGATCTCGCCACGCACGCGGTCACCCAGCTCACCGACACGTCGGACCAGGAGTACGAGCCCGCTTGGTCACCCGACGGCACGAAGATCGCGTTCGTGGTGGGGAACACCCGCATCGACGTGCTCTCGGTTGCCGACGGCAGCCGGAGCACGGCCGTGACCGTGCGGGCGGACCAGGAGGTGCACAGCCCCGCGTGGACGCCGGACGGAAACGAACTCGTTTACTGTCTATTCGCCGGTGGCACGCCACCCGCCGTGGCGGGGCGGACCACGCAGCTGATCTCCGGGGGAAAGCCGCTCTTCTCCGGCGAGGACGTCTTCCCCTTCAGGGTGTCCTGGCTCGGCTCGAACGAGTACCTCTACACCGCCGACGGTTGGCTGCGCCGTCGCAGGATCGACGGCGGCCCGGCGCGCGACGTTCCCCTGACCGCCTCGGTTACGGTCAACCGATCAAGCTACACCCCGCGCCGGCGCGACTTCGACTCGACCGTGCCCCGGCCGGTCGTCGGCATCGGCAGTCCGGTGCTCTCCCCAGACGGCAAGCAGGTCGCCTTCCGCGCGCTCAACGACATCTACACGATGGAGATCGGTCAGCGGCCCCGTCCGCTGACCAGCGGCAATTGGTGGAAGTCGGATCCGGCTTGGTCACCGGACGGCCGCTGGCTGTCGTACTCGACCGATCGGGGCGGGAAGCTCGACATCTGGCTGCGTGAGCTGACCACCGGTCAGGACCGCCAGCTGACCAACCTCGACGGCGCCGCCGCGGTGTCGGGTACCTGGTCGCCGGACGGCAAGCACATCGCGTTCCTCGACCAGAAGGGCGCGCTACACACTGTCGAGGTCGCCACTGGCGCGGTCCAGCAGGTCTTCAAGGCGACCTTCGAACCGGGCAGGCCGACCTGGTCCCCCGACGGCTCGGTGATCGCGCTGGCGGCGATCAAACCCTACTCCGCCCGCTTCCGCGAAGGGCTGAGCAAGATCCTTCTGGTCGACCGGAGCACCGGAGCCGCGACCTACGTCGACCCCTTGCCGGACCGGTCGATCCAGACCCGCGGCGATGACGGCCCGGTCTGGTCCCCGGACGGGCGCCGGATGGCGTTTGTCGTCGGCAGCGTGCTGTGGGTCGTCGACGTGAACCCCGACGGCAGGTTCTCGGGAACGCCGTACCAGATCACCTCCGAAGTCACCGACGCGCCGAGCTGGCGGGGGGACTCCCAGCAGCTGCTCTATCTCAACAACGGCCGGCTCCGGTTGGTCTCCGTCGACGGTGGCACCCCGCACACGGTGCCGGTTCCCCTGACCTGGACCAACGTACGAACACGCGGCCGGGTGGTCATCCGTGCTGGACGGATGTGGGACGGTACCAGCCGCTCCCTGCGCCCCGACATGGACATCGTCGTGGACGGGCGCCGCATTCGGTCGGTGGAGCGCGCCGGCGGCGGGTGGGACGGCGACGTGGTCGACGCACGCGACTCCGTGGTCATCCCCGGCATGATCGACATGCACAACCACCGTGAGATGCAGGGCTACAGCTACGGCGACCGCCAAGGCCGACTGTGGCTGTCCCTGGGCTTCACCACCACGCGGTCCCCTGGCAGCCCCGCCTATCACATGGTGGAGGAGCGTGAATCGGTGCAATCTGGAGCGAGGGTCGGACCGCGCTACTTCGCCACGGGCGAGGCTATCGACGGAAGCCGTATCTACTACAACTTCATGCGCCCGACCTTCGACGACGACCAGCTGCTGCTGGAGCTCGAGCGCGCCGGGGCACTCGACTACGACCTGATGAAGTCCTATGTGCGGTTGAAACCCGAATGGCAGCGGCGGGTCATCGAATGGGCGCACGAACGCTTTATTTCAGCCACCTCGCACGACCATTACCCGGCGTTCTCATTCGGCGGCGACGGGATGGAGCACATTGGCGCCACCAACCGGCTCGGCTACTCGCGGACGGTCAGTGCGCTCGGCGCCGGTTATGACGATGTCACCAACCTCTTCGTCAAGAGCGGCGCGGCCCGCACCCCCACGTTGTTCGGCTCGAAGGCGATGTTCCGCGACGACACGAGCCTGGTCACCGACAACCGCGTGCGCACGCTCTACCCGGCATGGGAGTATGCGTCACTGCAGGCCGACGCGAAGAAGGCACAAACCACGGACCAGACCGCTGGCCTGGCAAACCTGGCCAAGCAGGTTCAGCAGATCACGTCGATCATCCGCCAGGGCGGCCGGGTGATCACGGGCACCGACTCCCCCATCGACCACACCGCCGTCAGCACCCATATGAACCTGCGAGCCATGGTCGCCTACGGACTGACCCCGTTCGAGGCGCTGACCACTGCAACCAGGGCGCCGGGCGAGGTTCTCGGCGAACCGCTCGGCCACATCGAGACCGGTATGTATGCCGATCTCGTCGTCTTGGGCGGCGACCCGCTCTCCGACATCAAGCAAGCGGCGAACGTCCGGCAGGTGATGGCCAACGGCGTCTTGTTCGACATCGACACCCTGCTCGCCCCGTTCACCGCGGCCCCGTCCGCCACGCCCGCGAGCGTCATGCTCGACCCGGTGCCCGACCACCTCGACAACAGCCCGTACTGGTGGCACGACGTGCACTACGTAGCGCATGCCTGCAACTCCTGTTGCGCCGGTGATTGAGGGCCGCCCTCACTCCGACGCCCTCACCCTCTCCTGGCGGCGTGCCCCGGCGCCGCCGTAACGGTCGAGCACGCGCTGGCGCATCGTCGGTCGAGGTCAGGAGGAGGCGAATATCGGGCGAGTCCTACCTCGATCTGACAGACGCGAAGCAGGCTCGGCTGGGAGCCGCTTCTACCGGACCGCCTGCCGCGCTGCGGCGGACGTTGGGCCGACCATTCGCAGATCGTCAACGGTGTTCTGACAGGCTCGCTGTGCGGCTGCCGTGGCAAGATCTCTCTACCCAGTACGGGCGACGGAGAGAGGTCTACATCCGGTAGCGCCGCTGGTCGGTCGACGGGGTCTGGAGAGATCCTGCACGAGCTGCGCTGCGACAGCAGCATCAGTAAAGGTCCGGGCTGGAGAGGCCGCAGTCGACGGGACAGTCGTGCGCATCGTCGCGCACCCGGTGCGTGTGGTCAGCCAGGTGGATGCGTGAGGCGCAGTATCATGATCCCAGAGATGCTGTGGCACTGCTTTGATCGAGGGCGGGGCTGCGACGTGCGCCAGGAACGGCCTTAAGCGACGGCCGCAGCATAGCCTTTGATTTCCCTTACTGTTCGCAGGGTGCTTTTGACCCGACGCGCCGAAATGAGGTACTGGGCCGGGCTGTAAGAACCTTCGTGGCTTAGCCGTGATCGTCACTTCAGTTCAGGGTGATGCGGTCGCCCGTAGAACATCACCAGCGCGTTCAACGCAGCGTTCCAGCCGGTCGTGCGTCCGGTCACATTGGTGCGGTTAGTGATCGGGTTGCGGATGACCAGGTATAGCACCTTCAGTGCGGCCCGTTCCTTGGGGAAGTTCCCGCACCGGCGAGCGGCCTGGCGGAATCTCGAGTTGAGGCTCTCAACTGCGTTTCGTGGTGTAGATGATCTTCCCGATCTCCGAGACGTTGCTCGCGGCCACCGACGGGCAGATCCTGTCCACTCGGCCGGGCGTGAAGGCTGTTCGTGCCGCCGCGTTCGCCGCGTTCAGCCTGCCGGTGCAGCGTTTCGTAGATGCCGAGCACCTCTACGCCGCCAGCGGGCTCGCCCGGGCGCGATACCAGTCTTCGACGCTGACCCGCCGGGGCCGCATCTCCCGGCGGGGCTTGGCCGAGCACCGCGACGCGTTGATGGGCATCACCTGGGGCCGCTCGCAGAACTGCGGGCCGTTCCGCGTCCGCGACCACGAGCTACGTGCCCGCGGCATGGCCAGCATTCAGGCCCGGGTCGCTCTCGCCCGCCACGCCTGTCGGCTGTGTTTCGCGCTGCTGCGCAGCCAGCAACCCTTTGACGAACAGCGCTATCGTCAGGCTCGGCACCAGCGCGAGCGGTGACGGCTCAGTTAGCTATGCCGCACGACGGCGCAACCTAGTGCCTCGTCAAGGAAGGTCGCCGCTGTAATGGCGTCGGTTTGATCCGCCGCGTTCGGCCCGGGAGGCTGTCGG
>NZ_JAKXMK010000068.1 GCF_022524485.1 Pseudonocardia alaniniphila | reverse complement strand
CGGGATCCCCCTCGTCAATGCTGGCGGCCACTCGGCGCCTGCAGGTTTCAACGACTATCCCGCGCAACCGGTTCAACGGACCGGAGATTCCCCGGACTTCTGTGATCGAAGCCGCCGAGCGGCATGTGACGAAACCGACAGCGAAAACGTGAAACGTACAGAGCGGGCCGCCACTGCCGTTGCTGTTGGCAAAGAACCGGGCGGCGAAAGAACCGATAACGTAACCATATAGACCGGTATTACCAATATATGTTATTTCCGAACCGTTCGTCACGAGCATGCCGGTTTGACTCGGTGATCGACCCGTGCGATGCGCATCACGGACGCCGCCGTCGACGCAGTTCAGACCGCCGCGAGGTCACGTCCCGGCGAGGTCCGACTCAGCCCACGCCCAGGATCCGACGGAGCCCGGCGGGGTCCCAGTAGAACGGGCGGATCTCGGTGATCCTCCCGTCCTCGATCCAGAAGTGCTCCGAGACAAGCATGGTCCACCGCTCGCCCGACACCGGAGCCGTGCCGTGTGCGTCCACGATCGCGACGACCCGATGGGGTCCGTCGGCCACGATCTCGAGAACCGTGACACCGGATGTCCCACACGCCCGGAAGATCTCGATACCGGCATCGGTCGCCGCCGCGCCCGTCCAACTGCCGGGCACTGGATGTGACGGAGACTGGGACAGCCGGTAATCGTCGGAGTGGAACGGGGCGACGGCCTCGAGGTCGCCCGCGGCGGCGAGAGCGTAGACCTGGCGGATCAGCTCCCGATTGCGCTCGGTAGTGGCCAGCGTGCTCATCGTCGATCCTTTCCAGGCCGGCGCCGGCAGCGGTCATCGCGCACTGGAGCAGTCCGGGCAGACGGCAGGCATTGTCCGCTGTGCTCGTCGGGGTGAGCTCGCAAGAGAAACGGTGCCGCCGGCCGACTCCCATGAGACCGCGTCCGATCATCAATCGCTACACGTACATGGAGCTCACACTTGCCGGATGAGATCGGCGGCCCTTTCGGCGATCATGATCGTGGGCGCAGCACCAGTAGCTGGCCACGACTGCAGTCTCACCTGGCCGGGGCGGGATACGGGTCGGGAGGCGTACCGCGATGCCGCGACGGGACGAGCACCTCGATCTCACAGACCCTGCCCAGCCACCGGCCCACCCGGGCGCGGACCAGATCGCCCTCGGCGAGCAGGTCGAAGTCCTTCTCCTCGAGAGCGAACGCCCGGCCTGAGCGGCTGCGTCCGTCGTCGATCGCGATCCAGTACATGTACGTGACGGGCGAGTCACCACTGCCGCCGACCTGGTGCCGACGGCAGCGCACAAGCTGCCCCTGGACCGTGAGCTGCACGGCGCGGTCGGCGAGTACCAGCGCGATCGGCACGGCGGCGACGATCACGGCGGCAGTCAGCGCGAGGCCAATGGGGTTGCCCACCTCCCATCCGAGCAGCACGCTCACGAGGATCACACCGACGATGACGAGCGTGAACGCACCGCTGCCTGCCAGCAGCCCATTGCCGACGACCGCCCACGAGGTGCGGCCCCAGATCAGCCCCCACGGACCGGGTGCCCCGTACCGGACCTGGACGAGGTGCCACCGGCCCCCGAAGTCGGACCACGCCCGTGAGTCGTCCGCCTCGACGGCGATCGGCAGGCCGGCCACCGCGCGGGGCGCGAGTCCCATGGCCGCGGCGTAGGCCAGCGTCTGCCCCCACACCGTGACGGCCGCGGCGGGCTGCTCGGCGAACCTGCCGCCGGCCAGGTGTTCCCGCACACCGAGCCAGCGGCCGGCGACCAGGGCGCCGGCCGCGGTGCCACGCTCGGTGTTGAGCCGCTCCACGAGGCTCGCCAGGCCGACGAACACGAGCATCCCGATGCCGTACGCGGCGCCGGCCCCGTCCTCGGGCACATTCAGCCCCAACAGCGCGGTGGCCACCGCCGGGACGGCCGCGCTCACGAGCAGCACCCGGCGATCCGCGCGGCCCCACCGGCGCTGCGAGAACCCGAGCCGCCGCGACTCGTCGATCACCGCCTTGCGGAAGCGCTTGCGCCACCTGTCCAGGTTGCGGTTGCCCTCCGCGAGCGCTCCGGTGGCCACCACCGCGTCGACGGCCAGCGCGCGGACGTGGTCGAGCACCATCTGCTCGTACGGGCGCAGGGCGGGCGCCCCGCCTCGGCCCAGCCGCACCAGCGCGAGCTCCGGGCCGATCTCCTCGATCGACACCAGGCGACGGGCCGCGAGGTCGAGCAGGGTCGCGGCGACGGCGTGGCCGGTGAACCGCCAGCCGTTCGTCAGCAGACCGGCGAGCGCGGGCGACTCCGGCCCCAACTCCCCGGTCGGCGGCCCCGGTTGCGGCGTCGCGCCGCGGGTGGCCGTCGCCATCAGCCCGAACAGGAGGAACCACAGCACCGCCGCGACCGCGGCGGCGCTCCCGGCGAACACCGGGTGGGCCAGCACGTCCATCGGCCTAGAACCGCACCTGTACCGGGCCGTGCTCGACGCCGGCCGGCTGGAAGAACTCCCGCTGCCAGAACCCGGTCGTCGTGGCGACGAGCGCCGTCGGGACCGTCTGCACGGCGTTGTTGTAGGTGAGGACGGCGTCGTTGTAGTACTGCCGCGCGTAGGCGATCCGGTTCTCGGTGTCGGCGAGCTCGGCCTGCAGGTCGGCGAAGTTCCGCCCGGCCCGCAGCTGCGGATACGCCTCGGCCACCGCGATCAGCCCACGCAGCGCCCCCGACAGCATCTCCTCGGCCTGTGCCTGGTGCGCGGGACCGTGGGCGCTGATCGCCGCCGCGCGCGCTGCGACAACCGAGTCGAGCGTGGCGCGCTCATGCGCCGCGTAGCCGCGGACGGTCTCGATGAGATTGGGCACGAGGTCGTATCGGCGCTTGAGCTGCACGTCCACCTGGGCCCACGCGTTGTCAGCGGCGTTGCGGCCGCGGATGAGCGAGTTGTACGTGACGACGAACCATGCGACCAGCAAGAGGGCGACCACCAGTAGGGCGGACGCGACGACAAGGACAACGTTCACAGGTGCTCCGGGAATGAGGGCCGGGTATCGGCCGCCTCGCGACGTGCGGCCTGCCCGTCACGATCACGCCACCAGCGTAGGAACCGGTGCCCTCAGGACATAGTGGACAGTCGCGGAACTTACCGAGCAGACGGCCCGTGGTAGGGCTGCGGAGAGCGAAGGACCCCCTGGCACCGGTCTCGATCCCGGCTCAGCACCCCCGTGTTGCCGTCGAACGCTCAGCGCCTGGTCGCCTCGCCCTGACGACCCGAATCCATTGCCCGATCGATCTCGAGGAGACCTGCAGCTACGACGTCCGGTGAGACAGCGACGGTGTGCAGATCCGCGACGATCACCACACCCCCGGCGTACCGCTGCTGCCCAGGAATGGGATGGAATCCGTCGGGGATCGCGATGCCATGCGGCAGGCCGATCGGGAGCAACGTGAGCGCCCCGACGTCGAGAGAGGCCCCTGCCCTGCCCAACGCTCTCGACAAAGCGCGCGTGGTGATCTGTCCCCGGTCGGCGTCGAGCGGATCTGCGACGCTGCACAGCAGCTCCGCAAGCCACTGCGGCGAGCGGTCCTGAAGCGGACCACAGATGTCACCGTCGAACCGGGCCCGCACCGAGCCGACCGCTGCCTGCCCACCGAGCTCCCAGCTCAGCGCGACTGCCGGGCGGCCCCCTGGCAGCTCGCCGCGCAGGTCACCGACCGACGATGCACCCGAAACCAGATCGCCGTCATCGTGTCGCTCGCGCCGCGACAACACCAGGTCCAGCAGCGGGGGCGTCCACTCACGGTCGCCGTCCGACCATCGCAGGGCTGCCGTGCCGACGGCGGGCGGCAGCGCGTTCTCCACCGCATCCATCACGCCCTCGATGGCACGCGCCGTGACGGCCCACTCGACGGTGCGACCCGGTCGGTACCGGGTGAGCACCTGCACGGTCCAGTCGTCGGCGGCCACCGCGGTTCCTCCGTCGGGGGTGCGCACCCGAATCCTTTCGAACGAGCCAGGCCCATTGCTACGGATCCCAGCCGGGCATGGGCGCGAACTCTGCGGAGACCCTACCGGACAGCGCCGGCGACGCTCGGAACTCGTCCCCCAGTAGGTCCGCCACCACCGACTCGGCGCAGAGCCAACGCACCGGCAAGCCACGCGCGGCCTCCATCTGACGCCGCGCCTGGCCGATCAGCGCCCGCAGGCCGGACCCTGCTGACCATCGGTACCAGGCATGCCAGTCCTCGATCCTCTGATCGACGAAGCAGGCGTAGTGCCCTTTGGCCTCCAGCAAGGTGTCCCCGTCGACCCCGTCGAACCAGATGTCCTTGCCGTCGGGGTGCCGGACGACGTACTCGAGGTTCGACGGCCCGCCGCCGAAGGACTGCCGCACCCAGCGCTCGTAGCGACGCGATGCGGCACTCATCGACCGCTTCGGTGGCGTCCCCCACCTGCCGATGGGAACGAGGCGGCCCTGGCCCTCTGCCGGAGCTCCTGCCACGGTCACCCGCCCGGGTTCGCCTCGTTACAGTAACATCACGGTAAGTGACAGAGGTTGACAGCGAAGAATCACCCGGTGTCCGCGAAGCAACAGCATGTAATCGGTCAACCGACCGGACATCGCATGCAACCGACCGCTCATCGCACTTCGCGCCGTTGACCAGCCAATTGACTGACCGGACGACTCCGAATCGCGGCCGACCGGGCGACGCGCTCGCTGCGCTCCGTCATCGATCGTCGGCGCGACACGGCCAGAGCCGCGGCGCTCTCGAGGAGCACGACAGCACGATTCGACGACGGCCGGTCACCGTCAGGAGTTCGGCCCCGCTGGGCCCCTGCGATCCGTCGGGCCGCAACGCAAGGCGTCACGCTGTCCCGCTACCCAGGCGTACGGCTCCTTCCAGGACGCGGGAGGCGTCGGCGCTCAGAGGTCGGCACGACCGAGCGCGCGGCGGGCTCTCCATGGTCGCACAGGTATGAACTTGTCGCTGTTCCATTAATGGTGATCGGCCAGCCGCGTTTATCCGCGAATGTGCGCTCGGTTCATCCGGCAGAAATTCCATCATCGCGGCGAGAGGTTGGCGGCATAGTTACTTTTTGCGGGACATGCGAGGATGCCGCTTCGAATTCAGTGTGACAGTTGCCACGTCTCGCATCTTCAGCATGGGGTGTTTTCTCTCCGACGAAGTGACACCTCCTCCTCGAGCGTTGCAGCAGTAGTTCGGAGTGGCAAACTTCCGGCTCGTGAATGACATGGTGAAGACGGCGTGGGGTCGGGCAGCCGGGAGGATTCAGTGAATTGGCCACAGATTCCAGGGGACGCACGCCGACCAGGCGCGCTGACGGCCAGTCCCGGAACGACGTCGCCGATCGTTCCGCGACGGCGATACTCGCTGGGTACTACGGCCGCAAGTACCCCGTGACGAGGTGAGCTCTCTCAGCCCCGGAGGAACTGCCGTTGGCCGAGCAAATTGCACAACGGGTTGGAGAGAAATGTCGCTCTGCAGGTCGGACCGCGATCTTGTCGCGCTGGCCGTGCTCGCACTGCTGCTTTCCGGCCCGAGGTACAGGTACGAGATGCACCGGGTGATGATCGAGACGCACGATGACTTCGTGACCGGACTCCCGCGCAGCTTGTATCACGCCGTCGACCGGCTGCTGGACAACGAGCTCATTCGCGTCGTGGGTACCGACCGGAGGGGTCGTCGTCCCGAGCACGCCGTTCTGGGGCTCACCGATGCCGGTCGCGTCGACTTGATGGAACGGGTCCGTAGGTTGCTGGAGCACCCTGACCCGGACTCCACCCTTCTCATCGCCGCGCTGTCGTTCGCCGGTTGCCTGCCGATCTCCGAAGCGAGTGCCGCGTTGCATGTCCGTACCTGCGCGCTGGAGTATCGGGCGTCCGAGACACGCCGTCGGCTCGCGCTGGCATTCCGGGACGCGTCGCGGATGCCGCGATCGGGGCTCGAGTACGAGATCGCGCGGTTGGACGCCGAGCGGGCCTGGGTGTTCGGGCTGATCGAGGAGATCGACGCCGACCGGCTGGACGACGCGGGTAAAGGCCCATTTCATCCAGATGACTGAACACAACGTCCGACATGTCGACGGGTGCGACCGGCGTGATCGTCGCCGGCGTGGGGTGTTGCACACTGGATCCTGCGACTATGGGTGGTAGTCCGCTGGATGGCTCGCGACGTCGCGGCCTGCGATCCCCTCTGGTGACGTTCAGCGTGCCGCCGAACGCGCTGTGGACGCCGCCACCTTGCGCGGCCGGGCCGTTCACGATGTTGTCCTGGACCACGCTGCCGTTCAGCGTCACGGTGGCCTGGTTGTAGCTGTCGCCGGCTCGTACGCCCCGCCCGCCGGTCGCGTCGTTGCCGACGACGAGCGTGCTGTTCAGCGTGACCCGCACTCGGGTGTTGGAGATTCCGCCACCCGAGGGCACGAGCTCTTCGCCGTCGTGGGACCGACCGCGAACGTCTGGAGGCCGGTTCAGCGACTGGGCGCCTTCCCCACTGATGAGGTGCTGGTCGCCAGTTCGACCGCGACATAGCGCGTCCCCCGCGACAGGCTCGCCGCCGCGGCGATCAGGCACGCCGCGATGGCGAACCCGAACGCGATGTGGAGTCCAGCCGCGAAGGGTCCGGCGATCAGGCTCGGGAAGAACGCGTTGCCGGTGAGCACTGCCGTATCGGCGGGTGGGACCTGGGCGATGACTGCTGGTCCGAGAAGGTGCTCGATGGGGTTGTAGCCGAGGAACGCGGCGAAGAGCACCGAGACCGGCGGGCTTGACGCGACAGCAGCAGTTGCGTCAGCCGGCACGTGGTGTGCTTCGAGGCCGGAGGTCAGGGCCGCGGGCAGGGCGGCGGCCAGCCCACTGATCATGAGGGTGAAGAAGATCCCGATCGAGAACACCTGTGCGGAGTTCTGGAAGGTCGAGTTCATCCCGCCCCCGGCACCCCGGTCGCCGATCGGCAGGCTGTTCATCACCGCGGCCCTGTTCGGCGAGGCGAAGCAGCCCATCGACAGCCCGTTGAGCAGCAGAATTCCTGCGAAGGCCCAGTACGGGAAGTCGATCGGGAGCAGCTCGAGAAGGACGAACGTGAGCGCGGCTCCGACCATCCCTCCGGTGGCGAACGGGCGGGCGCCGTACCGGTCCGAGAGCGCACCGGACAGCGGGCCCGCCACGAGGAAGCCGATCGTCAGCGGGAGCATGTAGATACCGGCCCAGAGCGGCGTCTCCTCGAACGAGTAGCCGTGCAGGGGCAGCCAGATCCCCTGCAACCAGATGATCAGCATGAACATCAGGCCTCCCCGTCCGAGCGCGGACAGGAAAGTCGACAACGTGCCGAAGGTGAATGCTCTGATCCGGAACAGCGGGAGGCGGAACATCGGGAAGCGAACCCGCGTCTCGATCACTGCGAAGGCGAGCAACAGCACGATTCCTGCGCCCAGCGAGCCGATCACGACCGGGCTCGTCCAGCCCATCGTGTGGCCCCCATAGGGCTGGATGCCGCTGGTGATGCCGATCATCACCAGTACGAGTCCGACGGCGAAGGAGACGTTGCCCAGCCAGTCGATCGGCTCGCGGGAGCGGGTGCTGATATCACGGAGCCGCAGGTAGGACCAGATCGCACCGAAGAGCCCTGCCGGCACGGAGATCAGGAAGACCAGCCGCCAGCTGACCGGGGCCAGCAGTCCACCGAGGACGAGACCGATGAAGGTCCCGCTGATCCCCGCGACGTTGTTGATCCCCAGCGCCAGGCCCCGTTGGTGCGCGGGAAAAGCGTCGGTGAGGATCGCGCCCGAGTTGCCGACCAGAAATGCCCCACCGACGCCCTGGACGATCCGCCAGGCCAGCAGCCAGATCGCACCCGCGTGTCCGCTCATCCAGGTGATCGTGAGCATCAGCGACGCGAACGTGTAGATCGCGAAGCCGAGGTTGTACATCCGGACCCGACCGAACAGGTCGCCGAGCCGGCCCACGCTGACCACGAGCACGCTGCTCGTGACCAGGTAGCCCAGGATCATCCACAGGAGATAGAAGCTGTTCTCCGGCAGCAGAGGGTCGAGCTGGATGCCGCGGAAGATGTCGGGCATCGCGATCAGCATGATCGAGGAGTCGATGGTCGCGAGCAGCACGCCGACGGTCGTGTTGGTCAGGGCGACCCACTTGTAGCGGTCGTCGGTCGCGCTCTCACTCGTCGTGGTTCCGGGGGATAGGCCACTGCGCATACGCATAGGCATACCATTGCCTGCCGGCAAGCAATGGAAGAGGGTCGGACGGACGGTGCAGGCGCCCGTGCCGGGCCTGATTGGATGGCGGCGATGGGCGATGCAGGAGCAGATGAGTCAGCGGACGCCACTCCGCGGGCAACCTTCGACGCGGAGGCGGCAGCCCGGATGCGCCGCATGATCGGGAGGCTCGCGCGGGCGATGAACCAGTCCGCATCGAGCGAGGACCTCACGCCGGCACAGGCATCCGTGCTGGCGGTCGTCGCTGCCCGGCGCCGGATCCGGCTCTCCGCGCTCGCCCAGGTCGAGGGGCTCAATCCGACGATGCTGTCACGTGTCGTCGGCAGACTGGACGATCTCGGGCTCATCGAGCGTGTGGTCGACGAACGCGACCAGCGCGCAGTCATCGCGTGCGCCACGCCCGCCGGCAAGGCGAAGAGTCAACGCATCCGGGAGCAACGCACGAGGGAACTCCTCGCAGTCATCGAGCTGTTGCCGCCCTCGACGTCGGAGATCCTGCTGGCGGCACTGCCCGCGTTCGAGGAGCTCACTGATGCGATCCGCTCACCGGCGATGTCGGGGTTGTCGGAAGCCTGAGCCCGGGATCCGCGTCGCTGGGAAAGCCTCGCGGATTTCTCCGACGAACGGTCAGTCGCCGTCGGGGTAGGTGAAGCGGTGCAGGAGGTCGAGGAGGCGCGCACCCTCGCCCGGCCCCAGGTGCGACGTCAGGCGTTCGGCGATGGGGACGGCGGCGATGTGGGCCCGGTCGAACACCTCCAGGCCGCTCTCGGTCATCTCGACGGCGTGCGTCCGCCGGTCACCGGGCACCGGCTTGCGTTCCACGATGCCGGCGCGTTCGAGATCGTCGACCACGCGCACCATCGACGCCTTGTCGCTGCCGGTGTACTGCACCAGCGCGCTCTGGCTGAGTGGTCCGCGCGCGTTGAGCGCGATCATGACGGCGAAGTGGCGCAGTTCGAGGCCCTGCGGCCGCAGTGCCTCGACCAGCGCGCTCGCGGCACGGTCGTGGGCTCGGCGCATCAGCAGGCCGAGGGCGAAGGGGGACGCGTCGCCCGGGGTGTCGGTGGCTCGTTCGGCGCGAGCCCTGGTGGTCACGGGTGAGACAGTAACAGGCAATACTGATTCGACTGAGACTGTTTCATATGGCACCATCTAGATCGTGCCTCGGACACCGCCCTCAACGCCGGCCCATCCGGTCGCGGCGAGCCGGTAGCCGTGTTCGAGACCGTGGCCGCCACCGCTGCCGAAAGGCGGGAACGTCGTCCTGGCGACGAGTTGGTGCCGGCCGCCGACGTGGTCATGGACCGCGGCTTCACGGTCGCGGGCCGACCGGAGAGCGTCTGGCCGTGGATCGTCCAGCTCGGCAAGCGGCGAGCGGGCTGGTACCTGCCACGGCGAGTCGAGCGGTTGATGCCGCAGTCACGACGAGCGACGCGGGAGATCGTCCGCCGCTGGCAGCAGCTCGGCCCCGGCGATGTCATCCCGGACTACGGCGGACGCCACGAGACCTTCACCGTGGCCACGATCGAGCCGCCGACCACGCTGGTCTACCGCTCGCACCGCGGCCACATCGACGTGAGCTGGTCCATCGTGCTGCGTCCCGACGGCGAGCACACGCGGGTGCTGTTGCGCCTGCGACTGGGCTCCGTCCGCCGGAAATGGCTGGCCGAGACGGCCGGTGAACTGCTCGACCTGCTCACCATCGCCGGGCTGGCCGCAGGCCTCCGGGAACGCCTCGCCTCGCCGTCATGATCGACACCGAATCAGGGGGACCCTTGTGAACGCCTCGCAGATCGACCAGATCGGCACCACCGCCTTCTTCGTCGCCTCCCTCCGGGCCGCCGAGAGCGCGCGGCCTGACCGGCTCGCCGACGATCCGCACGCCCGGGCATTGCTGGCAGCCGCTGGCATCTCCACGATCCCCGGCGATGTCGCGGAGTTCGTCGCGATCATGGGCGACCAGGTCGCCGTGCGAACCCGCTACCTGGACGAGGCCCTGCTCGCCGCGACGGCGGGCGGGTGCCGTCAGGTGGTGCTGATGGCATCCGGGATGGACTCGCGTGGCTACCGGCTGCCGTGGCCCGACGGTACCGAGCTGTTCGAGGTGGACCAGCAACCGGTGCTCGCGTTCAAACAGGACGTGCTCGCCGACGTGACCACCCGGTGCCCGGTCCGTCACGTGGGCATCGACCTGCGCGACGACTGGGCCAGTGCTCTGCGCGCAGCCGGGTTCCGAGACGATCGTCCCGCGGCATGGCTCGTCGAGGGACTGCTCTACGCCCTCGACGCCGCTACCGCAGACGGGCTGCTCGAGGCGATCAGCCGGCTGAGCGCCCCGGACAGCACGATCGCCTTCGACCACGTGGAGATCGGCCCGGTGCTCACCAGCGCCCTCACGGCGATCGACCCCGGCCTGCTCGACCTGTGGCAATCCGGCCCGCTCGACCCCACCTCCTGGCTGGAGCGCCACGGGTGGGAACCGCACGTCGTCGAGCTGGCGGCGCTCGAGCGCGAGCACGGGCGACCGGTCCACCCCGCCTACGACCCGGCCGTCGCCGGGAGCGCCCACAGCTGGCTGGGAACCGGCCGCCGCCCCGCCTGAGATCCAGCCGATGTTCAGCAACCCGGCCCGGCCGGGTAGCGCGCCAGCTGCCGGCAGCGAGAGGCAGTGCCCGGCCGGCCGCGAACGACTCCCCCGCTGATCACGACCGCTCCACGGCGAACCTCCCCACCGCCGCGGCCAGCGCCTCGGTCGCCAGGGCGGTGTCGGCCAGCGCGTCACCGCAACCCTGCGGCAGTGGCGCCGTGACCCGACCGGCGGGGAGCACACCGGTCTCTGCCGTGGTGGCGACGGATCGCATCACGTCGTCGAAGTAGGTGACGTACCCGGCTGCCGCTGGGCACGCCTCGGCCTCGTCGTGCGGGGCCAGGGTTGCGAGCGTCGCGGAGTGCCTGCTCACGTCATGAATCAGACCCAGCAGCTCCCCGAGCGGCTCGTCGTCGAATGCGACGTGATGGCGCGTCGGCTCGTGAAGCGCGTGCTCGGCGGACTCGGCGAACTCCAGTCGCGCGTCACGCGTCGCCCGGCGCTGCTCGGCGAGGTCCGCGTCGTCGGTGCTCCCCGGCGCAACCCAGGCCGTCGCCGTCGTCGCGAGCAAGCTGCCCTGCTCCCGAGCCCACGTGGCGAAGGCGGCGGGCAGCCGGTCCCGGTGCCAGGTGGGCCACACCAGGAAAACCGCCAGCGCGATCACGGCTCCGCCCACCGTGTCGACCAGCCTGGTGAAAGCCGAGCCGCCACCCAGCAGGTAGGAGACCCATGCCGCGATCCACATGATGAGCCACAGCTGACCGCTCCCCCGAAATACGAGGTAGCCGCCCAGCAGCCCACACAGGATGACCGCATGGACGAGGGGGCTGGTGGGCACCTGCGCGAGCCCCCAGCCCACCAGCGCGCCGACAAGGGTTCCCGCAGTGCGTGCCACGCCTCGGCCGATCGTCTCCGCGTAGTCCGGGAAGAGCACGAGCGCCGCCGTCAGACACATCCAGAAGCCGTGCCCGGCGATGCCGATCCCGCCCCAGTCCCCGGCCGCCCGGCCCACCCACTCGGCAAGAGTCGCCGCGACCGCCAGTCGCATCGCGTGCCGGAACACGGGACTCTCCCAGCAGAGCTGGGCACGGACGGTCGCGATCGTTCGGGCGAGCGAAGCACGCAGGTCGACGAGGACGCCCGTGTGCTCGGGTCGTGCCGACTCGACCGGTGATCCCGACGCCAGGCACCGTGCCACCGCGACCGACTCCCCGAGCGGTCCGGGGCCGGCCGGTGGCGTCGGTCCGGTCGGTGGCTCAGCCGTGCGGACCGCCGTCGCGACGACCCGCAACTGCTCGGCCGACGCCCGAAGCGTCGGTTCCCCGGTACGCAGGGCATGCAGCTCACCGGCGATTCGCTCGCCTTCGGTCAGCAGGCCCAGCAGGTCGGCGACATGCGCCTGCCTGCGAGCAGGCACGAGCGAGACAGCGCGCCACGCGGCCCGGATCGCGGCGGCGTACGACCGCCGCTGGTCGATCCCGCCCGCCTTCTCCTGGGCGCCGAGCGCCAGAGCGTCGTACAGGCCGGACACCGCGAGGCGTTGAGTGCCGTGGCGGGGACCGTAGGGCGGCAGGAACTGGCAGGCGGCACTGATCGCCGCGCCCAGTCCGAGCCAGCCCACCGCCTCGCCCGCCGTCGCAACCGCCGGCACCGTCTCGGCCACGATCAGCATGACGATGCTCGCGAAGAGCAGTCGCACACCGAGGCCGACACTCACCGCTCGTAGCAGGCCGGATGCGAACATGCCGGCGAACAGAACCACGTAAACGGCGGGCCACACCGAATGAAGCGCCGCACCGACAGACGCCGCGATCGTGAACATCGCCGCGCTCGCCCACGCCACAACGAACCGGTGTCGCTCGTGGGGGATCAACGAGCCCACCCCGCCGAAGAACGCCCCCACGCACAGGAGCGTCTCGACGATCTCGTCGCCGAGTACGAGACCGAGGGCGGTGGCGAGGCAGATTCCGAGCGCAACCCGCAGCAGGCGAGCCCGATCCTGCAGGACCGGCCCGAAGGCAAGCCCCGCCCGGACGGCCCTGCGCAATGCAGCTCGATGTGTGGTCGACGTCATCGGTGCCCATCCCCGTCTCGGCCCGCGCACCTCCTTCGCCTGCCGCTAGCGGGTCCGCAGCGGAGTCTGCCGCGCCATCGGCGCAAGCGCACAGTGATCAGAGACGTGTACCGATCCGGCCAGCGGGGACCTCGGACAGCCGGGCGAGGGCGGCCGCCACCGTGAGCGGCTGCGCGGCCAGCAGCGGCAGCCGGACCGCCGGTGAGGCGATTCGCCCCTGCTCGTGCAGCACGGCCTTGAGCACGCACGGGTTGGGCTCGGCGAAGAGCGCTGCGGCGAGGCGCGTCAGCGGTCTGGTCAGCTCCCGGGCGCGCTCTGCGTCCCCGACCCGCCACGACGCCACCGCTTCCGCCCACTGCTGCGTGCGCAGATGCGCGGACGCCAGCACCGCGCCCGCTGCGCCGACGGCCAGCAGCGGCCCGGCCACCACGTCGTCTCCCGCGAGCACGGCGAAGCCGGGCGGTGGGTCGGCCAGCAGGTCCACGACGTCGGCGTCCACGGCTTGCACGGCGTACTTCATCCCGATCACGCCCGGCAGCCCGGCCAGCTCCCTGAGCGTCGCGGCGGTGAGCGTCCGGCCCGTGCGGTGCGGAACGTGGTAGACGATGAGCGGGACGGTGGACCGGGCGCTCAGCTCCCGGAAGTGCTCAACCACCCCCGCCTCGGTGGGCCGGACGAACGTGGGCACCGGCACGAGGGCCGCATCCACCTCAGGCCACCGAGCCAACTCGGCCACAGCCGTGGCGCTGCGCGCGGTCGCGCTGGTGCCGGCGCCGACGACCAGGGCGGCGCCGGTGTCCCGGCGAACCCGCGCGCAGACATCGATCACCGTGACGCGCTCGGCATCGTCGAGAACGGCGAGCTCCCCCGTGGTGCCGAGCGCAACGATTCCGGCGGCGCCCTCGGCGACGGCGTCGCGGGCCAGTCGCTCCAGCGCTACCACGTCCACCTCACCGTCCGCTGTGAACGGGGTGACCAGCGGGACGAACAAGCCTCCGAGTTCCACGCCGCTGAGCCTGCGCCCAGCCACACGTCAGGTCCAGTTCACGTAATCGATCCTGAGCATAAGCTGATCTGATGCTCGATGTCCGTCGCCTGCGCCTGCTGCGCGAGCTGGCACACCGCGGCACCATCGCGGCGGTCGCCCGCGCGCTCGCCTACACCCCGTCCGCCGTGTCGCAGCAGCTCAGCACCCTGGAACGGGAGGCGGGCACCGTCCTGCTGGAACGCACCGGCAGACAGGTGACACTCACCCCAGCAGCACTCACGCTGGTCGCCCACGCCGAGGTGGTGCTGGAGCGGCTGGAACAAGCCGCCGCCGACCTCGCCGCGACACGGGAGGGACCTTCGGGGCCCTTGCGGATCGGCGCGTTCCCCTCGGCGGCGCGAACGATCCTGCCGGCCGCGCTCGTAGCGCTGGAAGAAGGCCACCCGCAGCTCGAACCGCACGTCCACGAACTCGACCCCGCCGAGGTCGCCGCAGCACTACGCACGGGCGAGGTCGACGTCGCTCTCGTCCACACCTATGACTTCGTCGCCGCCCTGCCTGAACCCGGCCTGGACACGATCCATCTGTTCGACGAGCCGATGTTCCTCGCCGCGCCGCGGACCATGGAACCCCTCCCCGACGACGACCCACTGCGCCGCTGGCGGGAGGCGCCCTGGATCGTCGCCCCCACCACCACCCGATGCGGAACCATGACCATGCGCGCATGCGAAGCTGCCGGGTTCGTGCCGCGGGTGCGGCACGTCATCGACGATTTCCCCACGGCACTCGCGCTCGTCGGGGTCGGCAGCGGAGTGGCACTCATCCCGCAGCTCGGCGTGGCCGACCCCGCCCCGGAGATCATGCTCGTCCCGTTGCCGATGCAACGCAGCACCTGGGCGGCCTGCCGACGCGGAGCCCTGACTCGTGCCGCCATCACCGCCTTCGCATCGGCGGTGCGCTCCGCAGCATCGAACCTGCAACCACCGCGGCCGTAGAGCCGAGCACTCGATGTTGCGTAGCGAAAGAAGTCGATCCCACCCGTGCAGGACCGCCCGGGTGAGCAGCCTGAGGATTTTCGACAGGTAGGCCTGCGGTAAGCCGTGGAACTCGGCCGGCCGACGTGCCGGCAGCGCCGCGGCCGGCTGCTGGGCGAGGAGACACGTGCCGCGCAGTGCCGACTCGACGCTGTCGGGCATCTCCGACACGTGGATATCGTCGCGCTGTGTCGTCGCGGACTCTGGGCTGGTTGACGTTGTTCCTGGTCGGCACTGACCTGTTCGTGATGTCGCCGCTGCTGCCGGAGATCAGTCGTGGGTTCGCCGTCAGTACTTCCGCAGGGGGCTGGGCGGTGAGCGTGTTCGCCATCGCCTACCTGGTAGGGGGTCCCACCCTCGCGGCACTCGCCGATCGCACTGGCCGCCGCTGCGTTCTGATCGCGGCGCTGGCAGTGTTCGCTGTGGCCAACATGGCCACGGCACTGGCGCCGAGCTTCGCGGTGCTGCTGGGGGCGCGCGGCCTGGCCGGGCTGGCCGCATCAGGCATCACACCTTCGGTGTACGCGCTGGTCAGCGCGACGGCCCCGCCCGCGGCCCGAGCCACGTGGTTGGCGGTCGTCACCTCCGGGCTGCTGATCGCCCTGACCATTGGCGCTCCGGCCGGCTCGTTGCTGGCGTCAGCTGTGGGCTGGCAGGGCGTGTTCGTCGTCCTGGCCGTGGCGGCATTGCTCATCCTTGCGAGCACAGTGGTCTGGACCCGGCGAGCGGCGCCGCCACCACCCAGGACCGGAGCAAACCCCCTCGGCGCCACAACCACCGCAAGCACGAGCGATCAGTACCAGTTGGAGCCTGCGCCTGCTGTGGTGACGAAGGTGCGAGCGGTGTCGGTGACTGCCTTGTGGGCTCTTGCGGTCTACGGCCCGTACACCTACCTGGGGACCATTCTGCGAGAGCACCTCGGCTTCCCGCCGAGCGTCGCTGCCGGCGCGCTCGTCTGCTTCGGGGCCGGCGCGGTTATCGGCAATCTCGCCGGTGGGCGCCTCGCCGATCGATTCGGGGGACGGCTGACCAGCGTGATCACCCTGCTCCTGCTCGCCGGCGCGGAGACATGGTTCGGCCTCGCCCTGCACGCCGGCCCCGTGCTACTACTGGCGTCGCTCGCCGGGATGGCGCTTGCGGCCTACCCGTTCTTCTCCGCTCAGCAGGCTCGTCTCGTCGCACGCTACCCCGCCGCCAGCGGCTCGCTGATCGCCTGGAACAACACCGCCATGTACGCCGGGATATTGCTCGGTTCCGCGATCGGGGGGACAGCACTGACCCACTTCGGGCCCGCGCTGCTGGCGTTTGCCGCCGCCGGTGTCGCCCTCCTCGCTGCACTCGTCGCTACCAGCAGCATCACCGCGCCGCGCTGAAAGGCACCCGCGACTGGACAGACGACCGTCCGACCGCGCGGCGCCATGGGGCGACATACGTGGCCCGGCACGCTGTCGAGTAGTTCATCCGCTACGAGGGAGCGGCTCCGGCCGTGGCCGCAGCGCAACCACCGGGGCCTGACTGCCGTACCGGCTTCTTTTCGTTCGCTGATGCAACCTTTTCGCGCGATCGATTCATTTCCGCTCCGCAACATATTTTCACTCTTTCGGGTTATCGACCAAGGCCAATGGCTCCTCGGCCCGAAGCAAGCCGAGGACGAAATGCGCAATTGTCGACTTCGAGCAGAAGATCGACATGGCCGGCGCTCGTCCGATCGAGCGGAAAAGCATGTCGCCCTGGTCACGGGAATTCCTGACCATATTGAGAGATGCGTCATGCCAATTCGGTGAAACGCGTTCGTAGCGTCTCGGACGGCCCTGCTGACATCGCTGCTCACCCGGAGCGGCGGGCGCAGGGCCACCGTCTGACGGGCGGGATGCGGCACGGCCGAGGTAACAACGGCCGAGCGCACTCGCTTCGACGTCGCCGGCTCCCCGCTTCGACGGCCGTACGCCGGACGGTGCTCACCCCGAGGAATCGCATCCGTGCCCCTGCACATCCGTGCTCTGACCACCCGCTTCGCCGTCACGGCCACCGCCACCGCTGCCGCCGCCCTCGTCGGCTTCCTACCGGCTTTCAACGGCGCGACCGCCCCCGCGAAAGCACCCGCACCCGCAGTCCCGGTGCCCAACCCGCCCACCGCCCAGCTATCCGCGCCCCCAGTCGCTCTGTTCATGCCCAGAACGTCCGTCAGCTTCGCGAGCAAGATCGTTGACACGCGCGCCGGCGCCGCCGATGCGAAGCCCCGGGCAGCCGCCCGTGGCTCAGTCCAGATGGTCACCGGGCGGGTCACATCCGGATTCGGCCGCCGCTGGGGTTCGTTTCACCAGGGACTCGACATCGCCGCCCCGATCGGCACCCCGATTCACGCCCCACTCGCCGGCACCGTGATCAGCTCCGGTCCCGCCCGCGGCTTCGGCCTCTGGGTACGGGTACGGCACACCGACGGCACGATCACGGTCTACGGGCACATCAACCGCTCCCTGGTGAGGGTCGGCCAGCGAGTGTCCGCCGGGCAGGAGATCGCCGAGGTCGGCAACCGCGGTCAGGCGACCGGGCCGCACCTGCACATCGAGGTCGTCACGCCGGGCGGCGTGAAGATCAATCCGCAGCCGTGGCTCAACCAGCACCGCATCGTCTACTAGTGGCTCGACACGCAGTGTCGACCGGGTAATTGATCTTGCTGGTCGCGCCGGGGAGGCTGCCCGCACGTCGAG
>NZ_JAKXMK010000067.1 GCF_022524485.1 Pseudonocardia alaniniphila | reverse complement strand
CCGCCTACTACCGCACCGAGATCATCATCGCCGCCATCGTGTTATGGCTGCGCACCGACTTACAGGACACGCCCTAGCCGTGGACGGGTCGCTCCGGCGGCTGGGAACCGACCACATCGACCTGCTCTACCAGCACCGGGTGGACCCGGACACACCCATCGAGGAGACGGTGGGCGCGCTGGCCGAGCTGGTGGCCGAGGGAAAGGTGCGCCACATCGGCCTGTCGGAAGCGGCGCCGTCGACGATCCGGCGCGCTCACGCGGTGCACCCGGTCGCGGCGGTGCAGTCCGAGTACTCGCTGTGGACCCGCGATCCCGAGGCCGAGGTCCTGCCCGTGCTGCGCGAGCTGGGGATCGGCTTCGTGGCGTACTCCCCGCTCGGCCACGAGTTCCTCACCGGGGACATCCGTTCGCTGGACGGCCTGGACCCCGACGACTGGCGCCGAACCAACCCGCGCTTCACCGGCGGCAACCTGGAACGGAACCTGCACATCGCGGACGAGGTCCGGGAGGTCGCCGCGCAGGTCGGGGCCACGCCCACGCAGGTCGCCCTGGCCTGGCTGCTCGCCAAGGGGAACGACATCGCCCCCATCCCCGGCACCAAGCGAGCCGACCGCGTGGAGGAGAACACGGCGGTCGACGGCCTCGAGCTCACCGCCGACCAGGTCGCGCGGCTCGACGGCCTGGCTCCGGCCTCCGGCGAACGACACGACGCGGCCAACATGGCCGCCGTCGGCCGTTGAGCGGGGCCGACGTACGCATGACGACGATCGGAATCATCGGCGCGGGTGAGGTCGGAAGCCAGGTCGCGCGTGCGGCGATCGCGCACGGCTACGACGTCGTCATCGCCAACTCACGAGGACCAGAGACCCTGAAGCACCTCGTCGAGGAGCTCGGCCCGCCGGCGCAGGCGGCAACCGCTGCCGGCGCTGCTGTCCGCCGGCGCCTTCGTCGTCGTGGCGGTCCCACTCAAACTGGTCAACGACATGCCTGTCGACGAGCTCGCCGGCAAGATCGTGCTCGACACGAACAACTACATGATCTGGCGCGACGGCCATTTCGCGGCCGTCGACTCGGGTGAGAAGACGGTCTACCAGCTGCGCCAGGAGCAGCTGCCACGGTCCAGGGTCGTGCAGGCCTTTAGCCACATCCAGTCCCACCGCATCACGACCGCGGGGGCGCCGGCAGGCACCCGGGGCCGTCTGGCGTTGCCGACCTCGAGCGATCACCCCGAGGCCGTGGAGCTCGTGACGCGGCTGTTCGACGAGTTCGGGTTCGACACCGTCGACAACAGTCCGCTCAGCGAGGCGTGGCGCAGCGCTCCCGGTCAACCGGCGTGGGACGCGCTGCAGTACCAGACCCGGGCCGAACTGATCGCCAACCTTGCGAGGGCGCGGAGGATCATCAGGACGTGAACCTGCGCCGGGAGCCCGCAGGACATCGGTACCGGAGATGGTCGTTGGCGAAGCCGTGGCCCTCGTGGTCCGCACGATCCTGTCGCTCTCCAGGCCCGGTCGGGCTGCAGGCGCTCTCAGCCGACCTGACGGGTGACGGTGTTGCGCAAGTCGACGATGCGGTCGTCGGGCCCGACGACCGCGTACTCGACGCCGGCCGCCGTGACCACCGATCCATCGGCCATGCGCGCCGCGCACGCCCACTCCGCACGCTGACGTCCGTCCGGGAGCACCGTCGTGTTCCAAAAGTGCTTCGCCTCGGCGTGAATCGCGATGAATTCTCGGTAGAACTCGCGTATCGCTTCTGTTCCTTGTACCGGCTTCTCGTCGAGGGCCACCACGGCGTCCGCCGCGAACACGTCCAGCAGCTCATCGAGGGCGGTGTCGTCGGCGATCGCCCGATCGACGGCAGCGATGTACCGGTCGAGCGCGAGACCTGAGTTGCGGACCGTCACCGTTCGGGGACCGCTCGCTCGAGCAGGATGACGATGTCCGGCGTGCCGTTGGTCCCGATCGTGGGCAGCATCGTGCCGACAGCCTCCCACCCCCGGCGACCCAGATCGTTCAGACCACTCTTGATCTTTGCGTAGTCGAAGACTTTCCATCCGAGCTGATATCTCACGATTTCGTGCTCGCGAGAAGCCGCCATTGGTCCTTCCCCTTTCGTCGTGCGAGGCCTGCCGCGCAACGGCGGCGGCCACATTCATCTCTGATCCAGCGCCCGCTGGCGGAGTGACCGACCGCTGTCTGGTCGCCAGCAGTCGCCTCGGATGTCGTGCTGCAGGTTTCACCAGGTCGATCGACCAAGTCGGTCTGTCCTGTGGTCAGGGCAAGCCATGACCCCACGGCATCCTCAAGTTGATGTGGCCGATGACACGTGCCGGAGATAATGCCCTTCCCGAGGGATGTCGATGCCGAGCAGTGCGAGGGACGCCGCGGGTATGTCGAATTCGCGCGATTGTTCCGTACCGGCCACGAACTCGTCGTACATGCTGCGCTCGGCCGGACGCGACCGGTCAACGCAGTCACGAGGAGCACGGTGGGGGCGGCCGTCACGGCTTCCTCGGGACCGGTCGAGGTCGGCCCGCGACGGCGACCGACCCGATAACTCCGACTCTCGCAGCACGCTCGCGGGAGACCACCGGACACCGACCGGACACCGCCGGTACGGGCGGAGGGCCCGGCTCAGGCCCGCCCGGAGACGGTGTCGGCGCGCCGGACCAGCTCCCGGAACCGCTCGCCGAGCTCATCGGCGTCCGACCGAGCTGCGCCCGACACCGCCACGCCCTCCCACCACTGCGCCGACTCCACGTCACCGAGGTCGGCCGCCAAGGCAGCGGCGACGCCCGCCAGGTGTGCCCGTGGCCGGTGCCCGCCCCGCTGTGGGCCGAGTTCGTCGGCGACGGCGAGCATCACGGCCGCGTCGTCCAGGCGTCCTTCACCGCGGGCGGCCTGCGCGCACTCCGCAAGGACCGCGGCCACCGAGAACCCGCTGTCCAGCTCCTGCGCCGTGGCTGCGGCCGCCCGCCAATGCTGCGCCGCCGCGTGCCGGTCGCCGCGCAGCAGCGCGCGGTCCCCACGTCCGATGGGCACCTGCACGGCTGCCCACACGTCGTTGCCGACGTCGAGCCGCTGCGTGACGTGGGCCTCGGCCCTGGCAAGCAGAGCCGCCGAACCGTCGAAGTCCTCCAGGCGCAGCGCCGCCGCCGACGCGAAGATTCCCGCCTCCGCGGCGAGCGAGGCGTCGTCGATCCGCTCGGCCAGCCGCATCGCCCGCTCCGCACCGGCGAACAGGTCCGCGGCGACACGGTAAAACCCGGCGCGCGCCACCAACCAGCGGGCCCGGCCCCGCTCGCTCAGGTCGTCCTCGTGCAGGCGGTCGGTCCAGGCGAGGCCTTCGCGGGTGTGCCCGTTCATCCACAGCGGCAGCCACACCGACCACAGCAGCTCGGCGGCGTCGTCGTGCCGGCGGGCGTCGACGAGCTGGTCGAACCCGATCCGCAGCACGCCGCGATCGACCTCGACCTGCTCCACCGCGGTCATGTCGCCGCGGCCCCGGATCCGCGCACCGCGTTCGCGCGCCGCCCGCAGGGCCCATTGGGCCACGCCCCGACGGGCCTGTTCCCGGTCGGCCGGTTCGAGCGTCTCGAGCGCGTGCCGGCGTACCGGTTCCAGCAGCCGGAACCGAACGATCTGTCCCACGTCGCCGCGGGCGACCAGCGAGTGCTCGAGCAGCTCGGCGAACGCGCCCACCGTCCCCGCCGCGTCCGGCGCAGCGATCGCGTCGACGGCATCGAGGGAGAAGCTGCCCGGGACCATGGCGAGCCGAGGGAGCAGTCGCCGGGCCGCGGGGCCGAGCATCCGGCAGCTCCACTCGATGGTGGCCGCCATGGTGCGTTGCCGCGCCGGCAGATCCCGCGGGCCGGCCACGGGTAGCTCGGCCAGCTGATCGACCCGGTCCAGGAGTGCCCGAGGGCCGAGTCGCGCGGCTGCTGCGGCCAACAGCTCGATGGCCAGTGGCAGCCCGTCCGCCCGCCGGCACAGCTGCGGGACGGGACCGTCGTTCTTCCCGCTCGTGGGGGGCGATGGCGCGCCGGCGGCGGCCAACCGCTCGCCGAAGAGCCGGACGGCCGCCGCGGGGCCCAGCGGGGCGATGCGGATCTCGCGTTCCCGACGCACCCGCAGTGGAACGCGGCTGGTGGCCAGGACCACCGCGTCGGGACAGGCCGACAGCAGCTCGACCAGCTGCGGAGCGCAGGCCGCCACCCGCTCCAGGTTGTCGAGAACGAGCAGGACCGCCGCCCCGGCGAGGTGCGCGGCGAGGCCGGACACGGTGTCGGCCTGGCTCCCGGCGGCGCGGGCGACGACGGCTAGTACGTCGTCGGGGTCGGTGACGTCGGTGAGGTCGGCGAAGAACGCCCCGCCCGGGTGGTCGGCGCCCACTGCCTGCGCCGCTACCAGCGCGACGGTGGTCTTGCCCACCCCGCCTGGGCCGGTGAGCGTCACCAGCCGGCCCGCCGCGGCACGCAGGGCGGCGACGACCTCGGCGACCTCGTCGTCCCGCCCGACCACCGGGGTGGCCGGAGGCATCGGCGGGTGGGTCACCAACGTGCGCGACGGCATCTCGAGAGCCCCGTCGCCGGCCCTCCCGAGGGTGGACAGCAGCGCCGTGCGGTCGGCGTCGCGGAGCTGCAGCGCCGAGGCCAGCGACCGAACGGTGTGCGGCTGGGGCTCCGTCCGCCGCCCCCGTTCCAACGCGCTGACCGCGTCGACGGACAGGCCGGCGGCCGCGGCCAGCTCCTGCTGGGTCAGCGACCTGGCCTTCCGCAGATCACGCAGCATGACCGCGAAGCTGATCGTCTTCCGCGCCGGGCCAGACGGATCTTTCACGAGCTCGATTGTGCCCGCCAGGGCCGGGGCGTTGTCCGGGCGTTGTCCGGTTGTCGCTCCGCACCCCGATGTTCATTCTCGACGGCGACAGGACGAACCGGCGAGTGAGGAGTCGAAGGCATGGTCCCCGAGGCCCTGGAAGCGTTGCGCGTGGCGATCAACTCCCACGTCCCGGAGCGGATCGCCGGCTGCTTCACCGACGACTACGTGGCCGAGCGGCCGCTGCGACCGGCCGAGGGGTTCATCGGTTCCGACCAGGTCACCGCGAATTGGACGAAGATCCTCGCCGGGCTGCCCGACCTGCAGGCCGAGATTCTGCGCCACGCCCAGAACGGCGACGAACTGTGGTCGGAGTGGGAGATGCGGGGCACCGCCCCGACCGGGGCGACGGTCCTGTTGCGCGGCCCGGTGGTGCTCACCACCCGCGAGGGACGGATCGCATGGGCCCGGTTCTACCTCGACCCGGTCACCACGGACGGCCCGACCCACACCACCGTCAGCCAGGCGATCGACGCCCCGGCTGAGCGGATCTTCGCGGTGCTGCGCGACCCCCGCCGTCACCCTGACCTCGACGCCACCGGCTTCCTGCGCCATGCCGAGACCTCCCACCCGGTCGCCGCCGTCGGTGACACCTTCGTCATGGCCATGCACAACGACGAGATCGGTGACTACCGGATCGAGAACCACGTCGTGGCCTTCACCGAGAACCGGGTTCTCGGCTGGGCGCCCGGCCAGCCGGGTCAGCGCCCGGCCGGTCACCGCTTCACCTGGACGCTCACGCCCACCGACGACGGCCGCACCGAGGTGACCCAGACCTACGACTGGACGGCGGTCACCCACCCGGCGGGAGTGCCACGGCTGCCGGTCGTCTCCGCCGAGGCTCTCGACGCGTCATTGACGCTGCTGGCTGCGGCGGTGGCATAGGGCCGCTGAAGGACCCGGGCGCAGCCCGAGCACCGGCTGAAGCGACGTTTCGCGACGGTCTTCGGTGGTCATGCGACGCAGGGGTGCAGCGAGTGCCGTCGGCGAAGAAAGGGCTGTGGGTTCTCGGGCCACTACTGACGGCTGGTGCGGGGCCTCGTGCTCTCAGCACAGGCGACAACGGCCAGCTCTCGCCCGGGTGGCCGGGTCATCGTGGCTCGGCGCCCACATGAACCTGCGTGCACCGAGCATGCCCGCCGGATCCCGCACGCCAACGACGCCATCCGAGCCATCGGCACGTGAGGCGCCACGAGCGCAGCTTGACCGTGCCGCAGCGACATGGTGTTCGCTCCGTCGCGCGCCCCCGAACGGATGGAGACAATCATGCGTGCCTCGCGGAAGACCGAGTCCCACGGAGTGCCGCGGGCGACGGCCCACGGCGACGTGCAGGCCGTCCAGATCGGAACACCGTCCCCGTCGCCCACGACGGTGTCCGTGGCGCCCCTGCTGGCCGAGGATCTGATGCTGCTGTTGTTCAGCCCATCGTCGGGGACGATCGCCGGTGAGGGCACGCTGTTCTACGTGCTGGGTGGCGCGCTGCTCGCCGAGCTCGCCCAGCTCGGACTGGTCGAGACCGAGGAGGCCGGCCTCCGCGGGACCCTCGTCCGGACCGCCGGGGACGCTCCTCCCGGAGACGTCCTGCTGCGGTCCGCCTGGGACTACGTCGCCGAGAAGCCGCGGAACGTACAGACCTTTCTCGCCGCCGTCGGCCCGCCACTGCGCAAGCCGGTGCTCGACCGGCTCGTGAAGCGCGGCGACGTGGCGCGGTCGACCGGGAGGACCCTGGGCCTGTTCACCTCGACGAGGCTCGGCGCCGGGACAACCGACCGCCGGGCGGACCTCGTCGAGCGCGTGCGTGCCGTGCTCGAGGACGGCGTGCCGCCGGATCCGCGCACCGCCGCGCTGGTCGCACTGCTCTCGGCGAGCGGATCGCTGCCCATGCTGCACCGCGAGATCCCATGGACCGCTCCGGTCATCGACCGGGCCACGGCACTCGAACAGGGCGACTGGGGCGCCGGCGCCGCCGCATCGGCCGTCACGCGCACCACGACCGCCATCGTGGTCAGCGCGCTCGTCGCCGCCGCCGTCCTCCCGGGCAGCTGACGGCGGAAGCGGCCGCCGTCGGCCCCCGCGCGGCGCGGCGCCGCCACCATCCCGGAGGAGTTCCGCCGTGCCCGCACATTCCGCGCTCGTCCGCCTCCGGACGGCCGCGACGCTGCTCCTGCTCCTGCTCCTGGGGCCCGCGCGCAGCCCACCGCGCCACCGTCGGCGGCAGCGCTGGCCGAGCCCACCCGCTTCTACGCCAGGAGCCGGCGTTCGGGCCCTGCGCCGACTACGCACCGCTCGACGAGCAGGTCTTCGCGATCGACCCCCGCTTCGAGTGCGCCCGGCTCGGGGTGCCGCCGGACTAGGCCGAGGCCGACGGCGAGGCGGCACAGATCGCCATGCTGCGGGTCCCCGCCCGGGGCGAAAGAGTGACGCCTCGATCGAGCCAGTCGGGGTGGTGTTGGTGGGGCTGGCGGGAGAAGCCGTCGCCGCACTTCACACAAGTGTCACGCCAGAGTGTGTCCACCTGGCTCAGGCGGTATCGCGCCGATGGCCCGATCGGATCCGCAGACCGGTCCCGGCGGCCGGTGTCGTGCCCGCAGAGTCACCCCTTGCAGGTGGTGGTGTGTGAGCTGCGCCGGGAACACCCGTGGTGGGGCTACGACGCTTGGCCCATGAACTCGCCGGGGGCCGGGCGTGTGGATCCGGTGCCGTCCCGGAGGACGGATGATCGTGCATCGGATCTTGGTCGCCACAGCCTGATCGAGCCGCGGTCACGCTGCAGGAGGCATTCGGACCATGCGCGGTGGAAACGCTCGGCGCCGATGGCGTTGTGGCAGATCGACATCGGCGGTGGGATCCTGCTGTTCGATGTCCCGAGGTCAAGGTCATGACCGGCGCGGATGATCATCCCCGGTTCTGCATGATCGCCGCGGTGGTACCGCTGGCGACCAGGCATTTACGTCCCAGCCGCTGAACCGGTCGTCGCGGCCGCTGGCCCTCCGACTCTGAGGGTGCGAGGTCGGCCGCGTCGCCGGCCGCGCCGATCAGGCCCGTGCTGTGGCGCCTCCTCGTTGACGGCCTCCTCGTCGTCCACGGCTTCACTCTCGGCGGCCTCGTCCTCGACGGCCTGCTGCCCGCCACCGCGGCGCCTGGCCGCTGCTTCCCGCAGGCCGAGTGCCAGCTGCCTGAGTGCCTCGAGCACCCGCAGCGCCAGCTGACGCAGGAACTGCAGGAACAGCGTGATCTTGCGGACGACAAGAGTGAGAGCGAACGCCGCCCCGACCCCACTCAGCAGCGGCTTCGCGGCTGATGTGAGAGTCGTGACAGCGCCCTTCACTGTGTCGGTTGCGGTGCCAGCGGTCGTCCTGACCGCGCCCGTCGCGGTGTTGGTTGCGGTGCCGGCGATCGTCGCCAGGCCACCCGCGGCTCTCCTGCCGGATTCGGTGCTGCTGGTCGCGACCCGGTCGAGCCTGTTCGCGACGCCGCGGACGCCTGAGCGTGCCTTCTTGGTCGCGGCGCCCCGGACCGTACTTTCGGCGCGCCGCATGGCGGACCGCGCAGGATTGTCTGACGCGGCGGGGTCGGCGGATCCCATGGTCTCCCTCGAGTCTCGGGTCGGTTGCGTGGTCATGTCCATTCCTCCATGTCATGAGGTACGGATGGGGGCACAGCGTCGCTGCTCGGACGGATACCACCCATGAAGATCAAGTAATCCAGGTTTTCGATCTCCTCATGATCTCCGCGTCCGCGTGCACTGGCCGCCCGTGGAGAACTGCGTGGTCTTCGGGAACGCCGGATGGACACCATTTCGGCCGGTTCGGAAAAGTCGTCAACGTCAGGCGAGAAGTCGTGTACCTGTTGTCGGCGGCGGAACGTCGACCGGGCTGGGCGCCGATATTGCACTGCACCGTGCTGCTGGAGGCGGGCACCGCGACTGCGCCGGAGGCCAGCCGGGTGCCGGCCCGCTGGCAGGAGCTGCTGGGCAGCGAATACGACTAGGCCTACACCCCGTTTCACAGGCGGGAACGTTCGGCACCGTAACGGGCGCTGCGGGAACGTCAGGGGTCGGGTTCGCTCAGGGCCGGGAAGCACCGTGACGCCAGTAAATGGCACCTTGGCCGGCGAAGAGCGTGTCGGGATTGTCGGTTCCGAGCACCCGGATCATGTCGGCGGCCAGCTCCTCGAAGGCCCGCGCGGCGCCGGCGTGATCGCCGGCCTTGCCGCGGAAGCCGGCGAGAAGAAGCCGCGTGGCGAGGGTCTCGTGATGGTCGGGGCCTAGCAGCCGCACACGCGCCGCGAGCAGCTGTTCGAATGCGTCCACGGCATAGGCTGGGTCCCCGGCGGTGCCGCGCAGCTTTGCGAGATTCACCCGGATGGACAGCGTGGCGGAATGGTCGGGACCCAGCACCCTCACGTAGTCGGAGAGCAGCTGCTGGAACGCTTCGGCGGCACCGGCACGGTCACCGGAATCGGCCAGCCACCGAGCTAGGTTGAATCGAGTTCGAAGTGTCTCCGGATGGTCGGACCCCAGTGCTCGTTCGGTGTCGGCCAGCAGATGATGCAATTCCGCGACTGCAGCGGCCGGATCGCCGGCATCGCCATGGACGCCCGCGAGATCCCCACGGATGCCAAGGGTATGCGGGTGCTCGCCGCCCAGCACCCGCTCTAGGTCGGCGAGCAGCTCCGTCAGGGCGGTCTCGGCGCCGGCCAGGTCCCTGCCGTCGGCGCGCAATCGCGCATGCCGGTACCGGCAAACGAGGGTGTCGACGTGGTCGGCGCCCTGAACCCGTACCCGGTCCTCGACGAGCTCTGCCATGGCGACCACGGCACCGGCCGGATCACCGGCGTCGCCGCGCAGGTTCGCGACACTCTGCCGGACCTGGAAAGTGAATGGATGATCCGGCCCCAGCATCCGTAGGCAGTCGGCCAGCAGCTGCTGGAACGCATCGGCGGCGGCCACCCGGTCACCGGCCTGTCCGCGCGACCAAGCGATGTTGTGTCGGAGAAGAAAGGTCTCGGGATTATCTGGGCCAAGGTCCCGCAGGAGGTCGGCCAATGCCTGCTCCTCCATCGCCGCGCTCCTCGCGACGTTCCCCGTCTGGGAGTAGCACCGGGCGAGGTTCACCCGAGCGGTGTGCGTGTGTGGATGGTCTGGGCCAAGTACCCGCAGGCAATCGGCCAGCAGCGGCTCGAACACCTCGATCGCGCCGAGGGGATTGCCGGCCTCGCCAGTCCAGTAGGCGAGATTGCCGCGGGCGACGAGCGTTCCCGGGTCGTCCGGGCCCAGCACCCGCGAGCAGTCGTCTAGCAGCTGTTCGAACGCTCCGACCGCACCGGCCAGATCGCCGACATGACCGCGACAGTCGGCCAAATGGCTCCGGGTCGTGAGAGTGTTGGAGTGATCAGGGCCGAGTACTCGCGAATAGTCATCAAGGAGCTTTTCGAGCGCTTCGGAGGCGCCGCGCGGATCGCCCGCCTCCAGTCGACAAGCTGCGGCGTTGCCGCGGGCGGCGAGGGTGTACGGATGATCGGGACCGAGATGCTGGCAAGCGTCGGATGCCACTTGCTCCCAGTGGCGGATCGCGGGGCGGACGAGGCCCCAGGCTTGGAGGCTGAGCCCGGTTCGCCACCGTAGCGTCTGCGCTAGGGAATGCCACACGTTCAATCCGGCCCGGGCCATCAGCGTGGTGACGTTCGAGCGCAGCACCTGGCCGAGTTGGGCGTCACGTTCAACGTCGGGCCAGATTGTCAGCAATGCACCTGTCGCTATCTCGTGCAGTACGTCGAGCTGTTCCGGGTCGAGCTGCTCGATGACGGCACGCTGGACGAGCCCGTGCACGCGAACCCCTGCTGCCGCACCGCCGGGATCGAGGGTGACCAGACTCAGCCGGGCGAGGTGGTGCAGCGCATCCGTCAGGTCCTGTGGCTCGCGGGGCGAGGTCGCGCTGCGGTGGGTCGCGTAGGCGACGGCGACGTCCGTCCGGAGTATTGCGGTGGGGACGCCGTTGGGATCCAGGATGCTGAGCAGTTCGAGAACCGGGCGTGCCAGCCCGGGGGGCTGGAGGGCATCGGCAGCATCGATGGAGATCGACCAGGTGGCTGCCACGGTGGCCCGGTAGTCGTCGGCCAACGCATCTGAGGGGAAGAGTTCAGCCAGGCGACGGCGGCGGTCCGCGAGCCGGGTCCGGTAGCGGGCGCACGTGTCGCCGCGGTCGAGCATGAACGCCGCGGCTTGCGCCAGCGCCAGTGGGAGGTGCCCCAGCTCGGTGGCGAGCTCATCCGCCTCTCGCATTCGTTCGCCGGGCGGATCTGTACCCAGCTTCGCGGACAGATAGGTACGCGACTGGCCGGATGTGAACAGCCCGACGTCGACGCGCTGGCGGCCGGATCCCATCAGCACGGCGTCGGATCGCCGGGTAGTGACAACCGTCAGCCCCCGTGGTCCGTCGGGCCAGAGCCCTTGCAGGTCTGTGGGCTCCGCCAGGTCATCGAGCACGATCAACCACGACCGCTCGGCTTCTGCCTGCAGCCAGGTCAGGAACCACTGCGCTGCCGCCTCGGTATCCCCAGCCGGCTGGTGCCCGAGTTGGGCAGCGGCCTGGGCGTATCCACTGAGGATCGCGTCCCGGCTGGTCGCAAGCGTCCAGACCAGCAAATCGACATCCGAACGAGCGCGGGCGTGGGCAGCGGCCAGCTGGGTCTTGCCGACCCCACCGAGACCAGAGAGAACGTGCGTCGTCGGTGAGTCACCCGCGGCCACCACCTGGAACAACGACGATGCCTCGACCCGATCCTGATAGCAGTCGGCCAGGGCCGGGACGGCGCCGACGCGCACTGGCCAGCCGACCGGCAGCGACGCCGTGAACGTGACGGCGCTGCTGAAGATGTTGGTCTGTATGTTGTGATTGCCGATCTGGACGCCTTGCGCCCAACGCAGGTCGTGTCCACGTTCAGCCGCCGGGCCCATTGCTCAGGGTGCCGACGACGGCGGCGCAGAGAACGTGTTTGTCTGGATGTTGTGGTTGCCTACCTGGCTGCCCTGCGCTCCACGGAGATCGACCGTGTACTTCCCTGCGCGGTCACCGGCCGGGTCCACCTCCACGAGCAGCCGTCGCGCAGCTTCCAACAACACGGGGTCAGCACTCGCGCCAGCGGCGACCAGTTCCGCCTCCAACACCTTGCCAGCCTGCTCCGGCTCTTCCTCGTGGCGGGAGAGTGCCGCCTCGCCGGACTCCCGCCCGGCCAGCCGGTGTCGCACCAGGCCCTTCAGCCCAGCGTAGGCGTCCTTCACCGCTTCCGTGGCAGTGTTCTCCGCCCCCGCCACTGCACCCGCCGCCAGTGCAGCCACTATCAACGCCACTGGATCCACAAACGCCACCATACGAACAAATCACCCACCACGTACCGCCGCGGCGGCGACATCCCGGACTTGAGCGCTGATCGGCATGTCAGGGCACGACACACCCCTGTAAACGAACTTGTAAACAGGAGGCTTGCCAACGGGGAGTGTCCGACGACCGGTGTAACTGATCGTGATGGTTAGCTGCCGTTGGTGGGGATGATGCGCCCGGCGAAGGTGATCGCGAAGATGTTCAGTGCGGGCTTCCAGCGGACCGCCCATCTCGCTCGGCCCTTGCCGGTCGGGTCGAGCGCGCGGGTGACCAGGTAGAGGCACTTGAGCGCGGCCTGCTCGGTGGGGAAGTGCCCGCGGGCGTTGACCGCGCGCCGGTGGCGGGCGTTGATCGACTCGATGACGTTGGTCGAGCAGATGACCCGGCGGATCTCCACGTCGTGGTCCAGGAACGGCACGAACTCCGACCACGCCGAACGCCACATCCCGATGATCGCCGGATACTGCCCGCCCCACGTGTCAGCGAACTCCTCGAAGCGCGCTGCCGCGGCCTGCTCGGTGGGTGCGGTGTAGACCGGGCGCAGATCCCGGGCCATCTGCTCCCAGTACTTGCGGGAGGCGTTGCGGAAACTGTTGCGGATCAAGTGCAGCACGCACGCCAGGACCAATGCCTGCGGCCAGACCGTACTGATCGACTTAAATCTTGCGGTTCTCCGCCTTGACCATCCAGGCCAGCTTCTCGAGCGTGTCGATGATCGCGTGCAGGAGATCTGTCGTGCTCGGGTCCACGGCGTCGACCGCATCGTGGACGGCCCGGATGGTGTCGACCGCGGTGTAGATCCGGGTGGTGACCAGGTCGACGACATCGGCCGTACCCTGCTCGCCTGCCGGGAATTGCGGAAGCGTGGTGGTCGCGACGATCGTGTCGGACCGCCCGTCGGGAACCGCATCGAGGGCACGCATCCGCTCGGCGATCGTGTCGCTTGCCTCACGCGCGGCGTCGACGAGTTCATCCAGCTGCAGGTGCAGGTCGCGGAAGTTCTTTCCGACGACGTTCCAGTGGGCCTGCTTGCCCTGCAGATGCAGTTCGATCAGGTCGGCGAGAACCCGCTGAAGATCCGTGGCCAGCTGTGGCGATGCCTGGAAGTTGCGGACGGCGTCGTCATCTCGACGGGTAGTGCGCTGTTCACTCAGAGGCGTTGTGGTGTTCACAATGCTCCTTTCGGTGGTGCCGGTATGCGAAAGTCTCAACTCTTGGTCATGGCTTGGGCGATCTGGTCGACCAGTACGGCGAATGGCATGTCGAGTGCCGCGTAGACCTCGCCGGCCAGCGGGTCGGCGTTGTCCGCGAGGATCTCGACGATCGCGGTGGCGTAATCGATCGGGGTGACGCCGGCCTGCTGCATCCGCAGTAGTCCGGCCTCGCGTTTGGTCTGGGAGAAGGTGCCGGCGGCATCGATGACGGCGTAGGCCTCGAAACCCTCGGCGTTCGTGCTCAGTGCAGCGAAGGCGAGGCAGACCTCGGTCGAGATTCCGGCGATGAGAAGCTTCCTGCGACCCGTGGCACGAACCGCATCGGCGACACGCGGGTCGTCCCAGGCGTTGACGGTGGTGCGGTCGGGCACGGCGAGATCGGCGGGTAGTGCCGCGGCGAGTTCGGGAATCATCGGTCCCCACATGCTGTCGGTCGCAGTGGTGGTGGCGACGATCGGCAGGCCCAACACCCGCGCGGCGGTGGTCAGGGCGACCACGTTGTGCTTCAGCTCAGCGAGCGGGATGTCGACGATGCCGCTGTAGAGGCCGACCTGGTGGTCGATCAGCAAGAGTGCCGTGTTGTCCCGGGTCAACCGCTCGGTGCACGTTGTGACGCTCATAGTTCCTCCGGAAATAGTTGGTTCATGGCGGCGGTATCGATCTCGGCCGCGGTGGGTTACTCGACCGCAGAACGTTCGAGTGGGCGCTCTGAAGACGGTACGGAATGGCTTCCGTCAGCTGTTGTCGCGAGGATTGCAACCCCGGATCTGCCTTGCAACTTCAAGGAAGAAATGTCGCCTTATTGACGAGATAACGTCCGTCTTGAGACGGCTTGGTGTGGTCAACTGGGTTACTCGGTTGGATCTCGGAAAGACGTTCATGTCGATCGTCTGCAAGTGGTGGCTACGGTTTCATGATCGGCGATCGCGAGTCGGTTGAAGAAGACGGGGGATCACCGTGCGAGGACGTTCAAGGGCAAGGTTGCTCTGATCTCTGGTGCAGCGCGGGGCAGGGTCGGTCGCACGCGGTGCGGCCGGCGCAGGAGGGCGCGGACATCATCGCGTTCGACATTTGCCATGAGCTCGACACTGTGCCCTACCCACTGGCTACGCCGAGGACCTCGGCGAGGCGGTCGCGTTGGTGAAGGAGTGTGACTGCCGGATCGTGGCGGGTGAGGCGGACGTGTGTGACTCGGGGGCGTCTGGATGTGGTGTGCGCCAACGCGGGAATCGGCGGGGTCGTGCAAGGTACCTGGACGATGACCGACAGTGAGTGGGAGGAGATGATCGCGGTCGACCTGACCGGGGTGTGGAAGACGGTGAAGGCGGCGGTGCCGGCGATGGTCCAGGCCGGGGCTCGATCGTGATCACCAGTTCGGCTGCGGGTCTGAAGGGGATGCCGGGCGCGGCGTACCACGCGTCGGCCAAGCGCGGCCTGGTCGGTCTGACGCCCACCCGGCCCGTGGACGCCGGATTCCTGCAGCGGTGTAGCCGGCATCTTCGAATGCCGCGAACGAGGGCCACCAGTCCATCGTCGGCAACCGGCGCGACGGTCCGTGGCACGAGGCGTTTCTTGCCCAGCCGTCCGGGCTCGCGCTCGCACACGCGGGTGCCACGGTCTCCGTAGCAGGGTCGCTTGCACCTGACCGACGTGAGACGCGAGTTAGCCCTACGGGTCGACCTGCGCTAGCGCATGGGCGCGGTTCTCGGCCGGCCGGCCAACTCGCTGTGCTATGTGGCGAGCTTGGCCTCGCCGCGCAGCCCGCGGCGCAACAGGTCCTTGTTGTTCTTGCCGCTCTCGTTGCGGGGCAGGGCTGGCACATCCTCGACGCGGCTGGGCTGATACCACTGCGTCATGCCGCGCTGGTCGAGGTAGGTGCGGATGTCGTCGAGTGTTGGCGGAGTGTCGTGGGAGGCGAGCACCGCGCAGGCCAGTTCGCCGCCGTCGCCGTCGCCGTCGCCGTCGGGATAGTCCACGAGGGCGATCTCGACGACACCGGGTGGGTGAGTAGGGCTGCCTCGATGTCGGCGATGGGAATCAGGAACGAGCCGCCGGTTCTGTCGGTGGCCTGGCCCGGCCGAGGATCCGGATCCCGCCACGCCCGTCTGGGACGGCCAGATCGCCGGTGTCGTACCAGCCGTCGTCGTGCTCGGCGAGGATGACGACCTCCTTGGTGTCGCCGCCGGCTGTGGCCAGGCACAGCTCGCTGCCCCGCAGGTACACACGTGCCGGCGACGCGTCGTTGACCGGGTCATCTGCGCGTAACTCGATTTCAACGCCGGGCCCGGGCCGGCCCACGCTCCGTGCCGCCCAGTCCGGCGGATCGTCCGGACCAATGGCTGTACCAGTGCCTTCGGTCGCCCCCCACACGGCACGCAGCGTCACTCCGAACATATCGGCGACCTCCGTGACCAGCGGTGCGAGGATCGCGGTGCCCGTCGCTCCTGCGACACGCAACGGCGGCAGCGGGCCAGGTTGCCTCCGCAGCTCGGCAACCAGCTCCGCCCACACCGCCGGTGCGGACCACAACGTGGTGGCGCCCGCGGCGGACAGGAACTCGAGCGCCTTCGAAGGCTCCCAGACGTTCATGAACACTGCGCTGCCACCAACGAGGAGCGGAAGGAAGTTTCCGAAGATGATCCCGCCCAGATGACTCAGCGGTGAGGACGTGGCGAAGGCGTCGTGCGAGCCGTGGTCGAAGAGGGCGGCAACGTCGGCAACCCTTCCGTGCACGCTATTGACGGTGCGCAGGGCGGCTTTCGGCTCACCGCTGGTCCCGGAGGTGAACAACACCAGACCAACCCGGTCCGGATCCGGGGTCACCGCTTCGAGAACGTCCGCGTGCATTTGTTCCCACGGGGTTTGCTCGAAATACGCGGCGAAGCCGATCCCGCCATCCCCCATGGTGTCGCCGAGCACCACTCGGTGCCGCAGATCCGGCAGCCGAGCCGCCAGCTCAGCCAGTGCCGAGGCGTGGCCGAACCCGGCCTAGCGGTCGATGGTGACGCACACCGAGGCGCCGATCCAGCGCAGCACACGCTCCAGCTCGCGCGGGCGAATCGTCGTCATGATCGGCGCGACGACCGCACCAATCCGAACGCACGCCAGAACCAGCGCGTTGAGCTGCCACCGGTTGGGCAGCTGCAACGCCACGACCTCGCCCGGCCGCACGCCCAGCTGGTAGAGGGCAACGGCGAAGCGGTCCACGTACTCCGCGTACTCTCGGTACGTCAGCCGCTCGACCCGCGAACCTGCGCCGGCATCAACACGGTAGGAAACAACCGCGAGCGAATCCGGAGTTTCTTCTCGCCAGCGAACCAGGTCGTCGAGTGGTGTTTCCGCCCGCCACGCCCCGATTCGCCGGAACCGCTCGATATCTGAATCCGGTGGACGAAGCGCCAGTGCCGACCGGAAAGCCGTTCGGCTAACCGTTTTGGCTGTTTCTGTGACGCGTTCCTGGTTGGCGAAGCGCTCAGCGTCGTCCTCGGTGAAAATTCTGACCACCGCCTCGAAGGCCATCGTATCGATGCTGATTAGGAGGCCACTCAAAGGCAGGGGCGCGAGCGGCCGGAAACTATCGTGTACACGTTCCGCAGGGGCTACGCGCTCGTCCGGCTCCCGAACATGTCATTCACGATTCTGAAACGTTGCTACTCAATTTCTGCTGCGGCAACCGTTGGGGAAGAAATATCCCACGTCAACGAGAAAACGTCGCCGAGATGGCCCGGCGCTGTCACGCGCCCACGCCGACCAGAAAGTCGTGGCCGCTTGCCGACGTTGTACTCCTTTTCCGGAGGGTGTCTCTATGCGGTGTCGAGCGGCAGCGAGATCAGGGTCGGGGATGACTGTCGACTGGCGGGCCATAGGGGCGTTGATCACGGAGGATCGCGAACCGGACGGCGATGCGGTGGCCGAGGCGGATCAGCTCGGCGTTGTGACATTGCCCTGGCTCGTGGGGTCGTAGTAGATGCGGCCAGCCGGGTCGCCAAGGGTGGCAAACGCGGACAAACAGGGCGAACACTCAAGGGCGCGGTTGCCGCGCTGGGAGCGAGCCTCTCCCTTGATCGAGGAGCCGGAGTGGCGGGTGAGCGGGGCCAGACCGGCGGTAGGGAAGGCAGAGGCGTCGCCGACGATGGTGAGCATCGTGATGGCGGCTCTGGCCCGAGTCCGCGCATCGAGGTCAGGACCGGTCCAAGAGAGTGGGCCTCCAGGCGGCCTTCGAGCTCGGCGGCCAGGTCGTCGCGTTCGGAGTACGCATCGACTCTCCGATGCGTCATTCACGAGTCCGAAGTTTGCCCGGACTACTTCTGCAAGCCTCGACGAGGAAATGTCACGCTGCGACGAGAAAACGTCCGCCCCTGGGGGATGAGGGACGTGGCGTCGGTCACAATTGATAGCGGCATCCTCGTATACTCTGCAAAGAATGAACCAGTGAGTATCTGTTCGATAAACAAAAGCGGCGGACTGGTCGTCGACGAGTCGAATACTCTGCCGCCCGCGATCAATACCGTGCGAGTGGGCTGTGGATGGAAACGAGGCTTGAAGCTGCCCCACGGGGATCTGTTCGTAGAGAGGACATACGTATGACCCGCTCCCGCGGCCGCACCGTGGACATTCACGCCCATGTCTTCACCTCGGCCTGTCATGAGCTCGTTGCTGGTCTGATGGAGCCGGAGT
>NZ_JAKXMK010000066.1 GCF_022524485.1 Pseudonocardia alaniniphila | reverse complement strand
CAGATCAGCGGCCGCGGCCCCACCGGGTGCATCGGCTTCGGCAGATCCGACACGCCATCGCGCATCCGCATGCCGTAACCACCGCAGAACAATACGACCTTCACGCGATCACCTCGAGCGCAGGAATCGGGAACACCAACTGCCCGCCCCATTCGCGGACGTAGGACAGCTGGTCGATCAGCTCGTCGCGCAGGTTCCACGGCAGGATCAGGACGTAGTCCGGCCGGTCCTTCGCGATCTGTTCCGGCGCGAGCACCGGAATACGCGTACCGGGGGTGAACCGCCCGTGCTTGTACGGGTTGCGATCCACTGTGTACTTCAGCAGGTCAGGGCGGATGCCGCAGTAGTTCAGCAGGGTGTTGCCCTTGCCCGGCGCCCCGTAGCCGACCACCGTCTTGCCCGCCCGTCGCGCCTCGATGAGGAAGGCGACGAGGTCGTCACGCACCCGCGAGACCGCCTCGGCGAATCCGTCATGGCCCTCGGCGGTGTGCAGCCCGGCCGCCTCCTCGGCGGCGAGGACCGCACGCACGCGCTCCGACGGCTCGCCTGCGATCTCGGTGGGCCGGGCCCACATCCGGATGGAGCCGCCGTGGGTGTCCAGCAGCTCGACATCGACGAGTGTCAGGCCGCCCGACTCGAGCGCCCGCTGGCCGGTGAGCAGCGTGTAGTACTGGAAGTGCTCGTGGTAGACCGTGTCGAACTGGGTGCGTTCCACCAGCGTCAGCAGGTGCTGCACCTCGATCGACACCCAGCCGTCGTCGGCCACCAGCGCCCGCAACCCCTGCGTGAACCCGACGACGTCGGGGATGTGGGCGTAGACGTTGTTGAGGCAGACGAGGTCGGCCGGACCGTGCTCGGCTCGGACCGACGCACCGGTCTCCGGGGTGAGGAACGCCGTGAGGGTGGGCACACCCTTCTCCCGAGCGGCCTCGCCCACGTTGACCGACGGCTCGATGCCCAGGCAGCGGATGCCCCGCTCGACGACGTGCTGCAGCAGGTAGCCGTCGTTGCTCGCCACCTCGACGACGAACGACTCGGGGCCGAGGCCGAGCCGCTCGACGGACTCACCGACGAAGCGCTTCGCGTGCTCGACCCATGATGTGGAGAACGACGAGAAGTAGGCGTACTCGGTGAAGGTCTCCTCCGGCGTGATCAGCGGAGGAAGCTGCGCGAGCAGGCACTTGTCGCACACCCGCACGTGCAGCGGATAGGTGGCCTCGGCACGCTCCGTGGCCTCCGCCGTGAGGAACAGCTCGCACGGCGGGGTGGCCCCGAGATCCAGGAAACTTCTGAGCTCTGCCGAACCGCAGAGCCGGCACGTGACGAGGGGCGCGGCGGTTGGCGCGTCACCCGCATGAGCTGCGTTCTCGGTCAGCACTGCGGCGCCCCCCCGCTCGTGTCGCGCCGGTGACGGTTCTCCAGTCTGCGCACGGGAGCCAGTGTTTCACGAACAGCCCAGCACTCCCCCGCGGGTAGGTCACCCGGGTGGGCCGCACGCGCGCCCTTCCGGCCCCCTACTGGGGGCATACATGCTGGTCAAAGCGGTGGAATCGCCCGTAGCTCCAACGCGAGGCTCACGCTTCCTGGCTACTGAGCCGGGCGAGCCGTTTGGGAGTGGGCCAACGCACGTCGTACGCCCAGCCGAGCTTCTCGAATATCCAGATGAGCCTGGCCGAGATGTCGATCTGGCCGGGCAGGACGCCGTGACGCGCGCACGTCGGGTCGGCGTGGTGCAGGTTGTGCCACGACTCGCCCATGGACAGCACGGCGAGAGGCCAGAAGTTGTGCGACCGGTCACGCGAGCGGAACGGGCGCCTGCCGATCATGTGGCAGATCGAGTTGATGGACCACGTGACGTGGTTGGAGATCGCGAGGCGCACCAGCCCGCCCCAGAAGAAGCCGGTGAGCACGCCGACCCAGGACCACGAGATGAGCCCGCCCAGCACAGCGGGAAGCAGCAGGCTGACCGCCACCCAGATACCGAACGTCTTGCTCACGCGCACGATCGCGCGGTCGGCGAGCAGGTCCGGGATGAACCGCCGGTGGTTGGTCTCGTTGCGGTCGAAGAACCAGGTCATGTGGGCGTGCAGGAAGCCCCTCGCCACGGCCAGCGGCGACGTGCCGAACAACCACGGCGAGTGCGGGTCACCCTCGCGGTCGGAGAAGGCGTGATGGCGGCGGTGGTCGGCCACCCAGTTCAGGATGTTGCCCTGCACGGCCAGCGAACCGGTGATCGCCATCGCGACCCGCAGCCACGGCTTGGCCTTGAACGACTTGTGCGTGAAGTGGCGGTGGAAGCCGACCGTGATGCCGAGCACGGCGGGCACGTAGAACACGACGAGGAGCACGAGGTCGTGCCAGTCCACCCCCCATCCCCACGCCAACGGCACGGCCAGCGCGAGCGCGACCATCGGCCCCGCGACGAAAACCCAGATCAGCGAGTGCTGGAACGCGGTGCGTCGGCCGGAGATCACCGGGTTCGGATCCGACGTCGGCCGACTTCCGTCGGCGTCCGAGACGGTGGCGGTCATGGGGCTCCTCGCGGATGAGTGTCTGGGGGGGTGACGGCCGGGCGGCCCGCGCGGCCTGCGGACCGCACCCGTTCCGGAGGCTAGGTGATCAGGACCCGGCCACACAGCCCCCGCCACGGGAACAACAGGCGAATCGCCCGGTTCGCAGTGCGCTCCATCGCATACCCGGCCGTGGTCCGCCGCAACCGGTGTTCCTACTGCGTGACAGGATGAAGGCCTGTCCGCCGTGGTGTAACGGCAGCACCTCGGATTTTGGTTCCGATGGTCCAGGTTCGAATCCTGGCGGCGGAGCAGCAGGTCAGCGCCTCGCCGACCACGTCGTGCCGCAGCGGCACGGGCGCCGGCAGCCGGCGTTCCAGGCCGCGCCCGTCGTCCCGGTGGGTGTCGGGAGTGGCCCGAATTCGGGTCGCCCGAGCGGGGCGCCGAGCCCGCGAGCGGTTTTCGTCACAGCGATGAGATGAGCGGGTGACATCCCCCGCGCAACCGCCACGACCTGCGACGACCCGGGTACGGGGCGCGTCTGCCGGGGACGACCGTCAGAGCTCCGGCTTCTCGTCGTAGAGGACGAAGTGCTCTACGACGGGCGGCGCGGCCAGGAACTCACCCAGAAGCGCGACGTACCGGCTGTACCGATCCGTGCCCCGGAAGTTCTGCAGATGGGCGTCGCGCGACTCCCACTCGACCATCCCGACGAACCGGGTGGGGCTCTCCACCCCGCGAAACATCCGGGCCGAGAGACATCCCGGCGTTCCGGTCAAAATCGCCTGCGCCTCGGCGTACCGGGAGGCGAAATCGTTCTCGCCGCCCTCACGAACGTCGATCAGCGCGATCTCGCGGATCATGAAGCCGACCCTACGCGCGGTCCGACCGGCGCCGTAGACGAACCGGGGCGGCCCCGCCTCAATTCAGCGGGACCGCCCCGGGACGGTTGTCATGGATCGGTCAGTTGGTGCGGTTCTGCTTGTACTGGTGTTTCGTTACGCGAGTTCCGCTCGGCGATGGTGATCGCCTTGCGGGCCCCCTCAGCGTGGATGTTCACTCCCCTGCTTGCGCAGCGATGGTGACCGCTGCGCAATCTCCCCTCAGCGCCCGTTCGGCGCCGGCGGCGGCTGGGGTGGTTCGGGCGGACGCCCGTTCCCCGTGCACCTCATGCCACTCCTCTGTTTCCCTACCAGCGGGGCCCCCATGACGGCAGGCCCCGGTCCGTCACTCCAGACCGGCGTCCAGAGTGATGGTGGTGCCGGCCAGTGCCTTGCTGACCGGGCACCCTTCCTTGGCCGCGAGTGCGGCCTTCTCAAACCCCGCCGCGTCGAGTCCCTCGACCTCGCCGCGGACGGTGAGTGCGATGCCCGTGATCGCGAACCCGCCCTTGGGGTCCGGACCGAGGGTGACGTCGGCGGTGACGTCCAGCGACTGCGGCGTGCCACCGGCCTGCGCGATGAGCGCAGACAGCTGCATCGCGTAGCAGGACGAGTGGGCCGCCGCTATGAGCTCCTCCGGGCTGGTGGTGCCGCCTGCGTCCTCCGCCGTGCGCTTCGGGAAGCTCACGTCGTACGTGCCCACGCCACTGCTGGTGAGTTCGACCTGGCCGGCTCCCTGCTCGAGGGTGCCGTTCCAGGCCGTGCGGGCGGTGCGCGTGGGCATCGAAAGCCTCCTGAGAGCGGTCGTGATCTTCCTTCTGTGACAACCCCCGAGAACGAGCGAACTATCCATCAGGCGCGGCCGGTGAGACGACCGGTGCAGGATGCACGGCGAACGGTCCGGCCGGACCGTGTGTCAGCCATTCGGGGTGGCTCACGGCCAGGAAGTCGTGGACTGTCCCCGCGCCGTTACGCAGGCCCGCCGGCCGGTGGCGAGACGTCCGTCCAGGTGCCGGCCGCGACGATGGGCTCGACGGCGGGGTACCTACCGACCCCGTAGGATTTCCAGGTCCCCGACGCCGGCCCGGCGTGCCGCACCGCACCAGGTTCGGTATCGCCGTCAGCTCGCCACGGTGACCACCAGCAGTAGAACAGGGAGTGGGCTCCATGGTCGACAGTCACGAGCCCGGACGCACCGGCGACTGCGCACCCGTCCGCCCGGCCGCCGCGATCGTGCTGGCTGCGGGCGAGGGCACCCGGATGCGCTCGGCCGTGCCGAAGGTCCTCCATCCGATCGCCGGGCGCAGCCTTCTCGGGCATGCGGTCCACGCGGTTGCCGCATTGGAACCCGAGCACCTCGTCGTCGTGGTCGGCCACGGCCGCCACCAGGTCGGCGACGCCGTCACCGCACTGGGCGAGGAGCTCGCCCGGCCGGTGCTCGCGGCCGAACAGGAGAAGCGTCTCGGCACGGGGCACGCGGTGCGGTGCGCGCTCGAGGTCGTGCCGTCCACGATCACGGGACCGGTCCTCGTCACCTACGGCGACGTCCCGCTCCTGGACCCGCACACCCTCACCGACCTCATGGCCGACCACACGAGCTCCGGGGCGGCACTCACCCTCCTCACCACCGAGCTCGCCGACCCCACGGGGTACGGCCGGGTGTTGCGCGAGTCGGACGGCACCGTCACCCGGATCGTGGAGGAGGCCGACGCCACACCGGAGCAGCGGGCGGTCACCGAGGTCAACTCCGGGGTGTACGCCTTCGACGCCGAGTACCTCCTCGCCACCATCATCAGGTTGCGCGCGGCCAACAGCCAGGGCGAGCTCTACCTCACCGACCTCGTCAAGATTGCGCACGACAACGACGTCGACGTCCGCGCCGTGCGCTGCGTCGACGGCTGGCAGGTACGTGGCGTCAACGACCAGGTCCAGCTCGCAGCCATCCGCGCCGAGCTGAACCGCCGCCTGCTCGACGGCTGGATGCGCAAGGGCGTCACCGTCGTCGACCCGGCATCCACGTGGACCGACGTCGAGGTCCGGCTGGAGCCGGATGTCGTGCTGCACCCGCACACCCAGCTGCACGGCCGCACGTCCGTCGCCGGCGGGGCCGAGGTCGGGCCGGACACCACGCTCACCGACTGCGAGATCGGCGCCGGGGCCAGGGTCATCCGGACCCACGGCACCGGCGCGGCCATCGGCGCGGGCGCGTCGGTCGGGCCGTTCGCCTACCTGCGGCCGGGGGCACGGCTCGGCGAGCGCGGCAAGATCGGCACCTTCGTCGAGGTCAAGAACTCCGACATCGGCACGGGCACCAAAGTTCCGCATCTCACATATGTCGGCGACGCCACGATCGGCGAGTACAGCAACATCGGCGCGTCCTCGGTCTTCGTCAACTACGACGGTGTGCGCAAACAGCGCAGCGTCATCGGATCGCACGTCAGGACCGGTTCGGACAACACCTTCGTCGCCCCGGTGCACGTCGGCGACGGCGCCTACACAGGGGCCGGCGCGGTCGTGCGCGAGGACGTCCCGCCGGGGGCGCTCGCCGTGTCCGCCGGGGCACAGCGCACGATCGAGGGGTGGGTCGAGAAGAAGCGGCCCGACACCCCGGCCGCTGAGGCCGCCGCCAGGGCGGTCGAAGGGGCGAACAATGGCGATGGAGGCACAGCACGGTGAGCACGATGTCGGCAGTCCCGAAGAAGAACCTCATGCTCTTCTCGGGGCGTGCACATCCTGAGCTGGCCGAGCAGGTCGCCAAGCACCTGGACGTGACGATCACGCCCCAGTCGGCGTACTCGTTCGCCAACGGTGAGATCTTCGTCCGGTTCGAGGAGTCGGTTCGCGGCTGCGACGCCTTCGTCCTGCAGTCGCACTCGGCGCCGATCAACGACCAGATCATGGAACAGCTGATCATGGTCGACGCGCTGAAACGGGCCTCCGCCAAGCGGATCACCGTGGTCATGCCGTTCTGGGGCTACGCGCGCCAGGACAAGAAGCACCGTGGGCGCGAGCCGATCTCGGCCCGCCTCATCGCCGACATGTTCCAGGTCGCCGGTGCCGACCGGATCATGACGGTCGACCTGCACACCGCCCAGATCCAGGGCTTCTTCGACGGGCCGGTCGACCACCTCTTCGCGCTGCCGGTGCTCGCCGAGCACGTCAAGCGCACCTACGCCGACCACCCGCTCGCCGTCGTCTCCCCCGACTCCGGCCGCGTCCGGCTCGCCGAGCGCTGGGCCGAGACCCTCGGCGGCACGCCGCTGGCGTTCATCCACAAGACGCGCGACCCGCGCAGGCCGAACGAGGCCGTCGCCAACCGCGTCGTCGGTGAGGTGGAGGGCAGGCTCTGCGTGGTGATCGACGACATGATCGACACCGGTGGCACCGTGGCCAAGACCGCCGAGGTGCTCCTCAACGAGGGCGCGTTGGACGTCGTCGTCGCAGCGACGCACGGCGTTCTCTCCGGGCCCGCACCCGAGCGTCTCGCCGCCTGCGGGGCCCGCGAGGTCATCTTCACCGACACCCTGCCGATCCCGGACGAGAAGCGGTTCCCGGCGATGACCGTGCTCTCCATCGCCCCACTGCTCGCCGAGGCCATCCACCAGGTGTTCGACGACGGCTCCGTCACCAGCCTCTTCGACGGCAACGCGTAGGGACTCCGCGAATCACACTCCGGTGCGGCCACGGAAGCGCCGATCCACCGACAGCCGTCGGCCGCACCGGAAGCGCGTGGCGCGCTCTGCCTCGTGATCCACAACTCCCTGTCTGCGGTCGTCACCGATTGACTGGCTCGGCTTTCGCAAGTACCCACAGCGCTCGGACGGCTCTACCAGCGCCATCCGACCGCAATGCCCGGGTCGGTGGACGCCCAGGAGCGGCCGAAGTCACCGCAGCGAGTGACGCTCGTAAGGGCGAGGGTCTGGCGAGGAGCGCGGTGCGCGTCGCGTATCGTTGACGCCAGTTCCGCGGCGAGGGTGGGTGTTCCTTCTTAGCCTGCCGTTATCGACGCAGCCCCGGCCCGGCCGGTCTGCCTCGCCGCGCGTCCATGTCGCAGCACGCTTTATCGAGGAGAAGTACCGTGGCCGAGGCCCGTATCGACGCCGAGACCCGCACGGAGTTCGGCAAGGGCGCCGCCCGCCGCACACGTCGCGCAGGCAAGATCCCCGCTGTGCTCTACGGGCACGGCACCGACCCGCAGCATCTCTCGCTCCCGGAGCTGGAGTTCAAGCGGGTCGTCCGCGAGCAGGGCCGCAACGCCGTGATCACGCTCAACATCGGCGGCCGCCCTCAGCTCGCGCTGACCAAGACCGTGGTCACCCACCCCATCCGGCCGTACATCGAGCACGTCGACCTGCTGGTGATCAGGCGAGGCGAGAAGGTCGCCGTCGAGGTCCCGGTGGTCGTCGTCGGCGACGCCGCGCCCGGCACCCTGGTCACCCAGGAACTCAACAACATCGAGGTCGAGGCCGACGTCTCCAACATCCCGGAGCACGTCGAGGTGTCCGTCGAGGGCCTCGAGGTCGGCACCCAGATCCAGGCCGCCGACGTGCCGCTGCCCGAAGGCACCACGCTGCGCGCCGACGCCGAGGTCCTCGTGATCAACATCGTCGCCGCCCCGACCGAGGCCCAGCTCGAGGGCGAGATCGACACCGAGGGTGCCGGCGTCGTCGAGGAAGCCCCGCAGACCCCGGCGCCCGAGCCCACCGAGAGCTGACCATGACGCCGGGCCCCGCTCTGGTGGTCGGGCTCGGCAACCCGGGCCCCGACTACGCCGAGACCCGGCACAACGTCGGATTCCGCGTCGTCGAACTACTTGCGGCGCGGGCCGGCGGTGGCCGCTTCTCCCGGCACCGAACCAACTCCGACGTGCTCGAAACCAGGCTCGCCGGACGGCGGGTCGTGCTCGCCAAGCCGCGCACGTACATGAACGTTTCCGGGGGGCCCGTCGCCGGGCTCGCGAAGTACTTCTCCGTGCCGATCGAGGATGTCGTCGTCGTCCACGACGACCTCGACCTCGGCTTCGGTGTGGTGCGCCTCAAGCGGGGCGGGGGCGAGGGCGGCCACAACGGCCTGCGCTCCATCAGCTCCGCGCTGGGAACGAAGGACTACCTGCGCGTCCGCTTCGGGATCGGCAGGCCCCCGGGCCGGCAGGACCCGGCCGACTTCGTGCTGAAGCGCTTCTCCGGGGCGGAGAAGAAGGAGCTTGAGTTCGCCGTCGACCTCGCCGCCGACGCCGCCGAGGCCCTGCTCTCCGACGGCCTCGAACCGGCGCAGAACAAGTTTCACGCCCTCTCGGGCTGACCCGCTTGCGTCGTTGATCAACGATCGGGGACGCAGAGCCGTGCGGTGAGCGGCTGCGGGGCCCGAACCGGTGATCATGAACTGCGGCTGCGCGGATCAGCCGCCACCCGGCGGCGACCGGCGGCCATGATCAACGAACGGGGACGCCTAGCAGCGTCATATACCGCTACGAGGCCCAAACTGATGATCATGGCAGCCAGCTCGCCGGGCCTAGGCCGCGGCCGCCGAGCAGCGATCAACAGGCGGTAACCCGAGCCACCCCTCGCCTCCGCCAGCCCGACGGGCCGCCATCACCCGCGCAGACCCCCGCGACGGCCCGCCCCCACACGCCGCCCTCATGATCAGCAATTGGGGACACAGAACCGCACCTGACGCGGCTGCGGGGCCCGAGTCAGTGATCACGACTTGCGGCTGCGCAGATCAGCCATCACCCGGCGGCGGCCCGCCGTCATGATCAACGAATGGGGACGCCCAGCCGCGTCATATGTCGCCGCGGGGCCCGAGACGGTGATCATCGCCCGGAGCTGGGCCGCCGCCGCAGTGATCAGCGGTCGGGCCGCTCCGGCGCCGTGCAGCTGCCCTCAGACGCGGGCCCGCAGCAGTTCGCCCGTGGCGGCCCGCCGCAGCTTGCCGGAGGGGGTCTTGGGCAGGGTGCCGGGCCCCAGCACCATGACCTCGGCCGGGCGCACCCCCACCGCGGAGACCACCTGCCGCGTGACGTCCTTGCGGATCACCTGCTCGGCCTCCGGGTCGCCCGCCTTGCGTGACTCGACCGCCACGAGGAACGACTCGCGGTGCATAGCGCCTTCCGTGCCGCTGAGCATCCGGACGGCCACGGCGTTGCCGGCGCGCACGTCGTGGGCCTGGGCCGCGGCACGCTCGATGTCGGTGGGGTAGATGTTGCGCCCACCCATGATGATCACGTCCTTGCGCCGGCCGCAGACCACCACCTCGCCGTTGACGACGTAGCCCTCGTCGCCGGTGTCGAGCCAGCCCTCGTGATCCTGGGTGGCGACCGGGCCGTCGACGGTGAGATAGCCCGGGGTCACCGACTCGCCGCGCAGCTGCAGCACACCGACCTCGCGATCGCCGAGAACCGCGCCGTCGTCGCCCACCACCCGTACCTCGATGCCGAGGAGCGGCGGCCCCAGCTTCGGGAAGCGGCGGCGGGGCTCGCCGGTCGTCGGCTCCGCTCGCCGGTGCTCCTCCAGCTGCTGGGCGTCGATGTGGTCGACCTCCAGCCCCGTGGCGAGCGGGGCGAAGCTCACACCGAGCGCCGTCTCGGCCATCCCATAGGCGGCGACAACCGACTCCGGTTGCAGGCCGAAGCGGCTGCCCGCCGACGTGAACGCCGCCACGGCGTCGGGGTCGATGGGCTCGGCGCCGTTGAGGGCGATCCGGAGCGACGACAGGTCGAGCGAGCCCTCGTCGGCGCGGGCGAGCTGCCGGCCGAGCACCGCGTAGGCGAAGTTCGGCGCCGCGGTGACCGTGCCGCCGTACTTCGAGATCAGCTCGGCCCACAGGAGCGGGCGGGTGAGGAAGTCGACCGGGGTGACGCTCACGAGCTCGAGCCCCGTGGTCATCGGGACCGTCAGGAAACCGACCATGCCCATGTCGTGGAAGAGCGGGAGCCAGGACACCATCACGTCGCGGCCCACGTCGAGCGCGGAGGCGTGGACCATGCCGGCGATGTTGGAGTGCAGGTTGCGATGGGTGATCCGCACGGCCTTCGGCTCCGCCGTGGAACCGCTCGTGAGCTGCAGGAGCGCGGTGTCGTCCTCGCCGGCGGCCGCGGCGTCGGGGACGAAGTCGCCGGCCGCGTCGAGCGACTCGATGGTGCGGTAGGCGATGCCCCGCTCGGCGAGCACCGGCGCCAGCCCGTCGAACGGCGCGCCGAGCAGCACCAGCTTCGCGTCGATCATGTGCAGGACGGACACGGTGTCCTCGGCCCAGGAGACGAGGTCGGTGCGCGCCGTCGGCTGGTGAAGCATCGTGACGCTGCCGCCGGTGAACCACACCGCCTGGGCGACGGGGGCGATCGACGCCGGCTCGCCGGCGAGGACCCCGACCGCGGCGCCCGGTGGGAGACCGGCCACGTCCCCGCCGCCCGTGACCAGCGCAGCCGCCATCCGCCGCGCGACGGCGTGCACGTCGGACCACGGTCGCCGCACTGCCGTCCTGGGCTCGCCGGTGGTCATCCCTTTGGTGGAACGCGTGGCGGAGTCCAGCAGCATTGCCAGGAACCGGGACATGGTCAAGAGCTTACGGTCTCCGCGACCGCCTGACCGTCCGGCGCCCACGTCGAGCGGGCGGAACGACGGGCCGGGCGGTACTAGCATCGAGGGGTGGCCGATCACTCCGCAGACCGCCTTTCCGCTCTCGTGACCGCAGCCTTGCCCGGCGCGCGCGCCGATCTGGAAAGGCTGGTCCGGATTCCGAGCATCTGGGCCGACCCGTCCCACGCGGAGGACACCCGCCGTAGCGCCGAGGCCGTCGCCGAGCTCGCCAGGGGAGCAGGCGCCGCGGACGTCACGATCATCACGGCCGACGGTGGCGCGCCCGCCGTCGTCGCCCACTGGCCCGCCCCTGAGGGCGCACCCACCGTGCTGCTCTACGCGCACCACGACGTCCAGCCCACCGGCGGCGACGAGCACTGGACGACCCCGCCGTTCGAGCCGGCCGAGCGGAACGGCCGTCTGTACGGCCGGGGCGCGGCCGACGACAAAGCAGGCGTGATGACCCACCTCGCGGTGTTGCGCGCCTACGAGGGCAAGCCGCCGGTCGGGGTGACGTTGTTCATCGAGGGTGAGGAGGAGTCCGGCTCCCCCACGCTGAGCGCGCTGCTCCGTGAGCACCGCGATGCGCTCGCCTCCGACGTGATCGTGATCGCAGACTCCTCGAACCCGTCCGTCGACGTCCCGGCCGTCACCACGAGCCTGCGCGGCCTGGTGAGCGTCATCGTCGAGGTCGCGATGCTGGAGCGCCCGGCGCACTCCGGGATGTTCGGCGGCCCGGTCGGCGACGCCCTCACGGCGCTCTGCCACGGGCTCGCCTCCCTCCACGACGAGAAGGGCGAGGTGGCCGTCCCGGGGCTCGTGCGCGGCAGCGCCGAGGGCCCCGATCTCGACGAGGCCACGCTCCGCTCGGACGTCGGGCTGCTCGACGGCGTCGAGCTGCTGGGCTCGGGCAGCGTGCCCACCCGCCTCTGGAACAAGCCGGCCGTGGCCGTCCTCGGCATCGACGCGCCGCGTGTGTCCGAGTCGTCGAACGTGCTGCTCCCGCGCGCCCGCGCCTGCGTGAGCATGCGGCTCGCACCCGGTGAGGACGCCCTGAAGGCGCAGGAGGCGCTGGCCGAGCACATCGAGGCCAACGTGCCGTGGGGCGCGCAGGTCACCATCACACGGGAGTCCGGGGTGGCGGAGCCGTTCTCACTGGAAGCCACCGGCGCCGTCTACGACGCGGTGCGCCGGGCGTTCGCCCAGGCCTACGGCAACGAGGTGGTCGAGACCGGCGTCGGCGGCTCCATCCCGTTCATCGCCGAGTTCGCGCGCACCTTCCCCGGCGCCACCGTGCTCGTCACGGGCGTCGGCGACCCGGCCAGCCGTTGGCACGGCATCGACGAGAGCCTGGACCTGGCGATGTTCGGGAAGGCGGTGCTCGGCGAAGCCCACCTGCTCGCTGAGCTCGCCCCGAGCACCTCCTGACCACGAGCGAACCTCCCGGCACTCCCCGGGCACACTGACCGCGTGCGGATCACGCTGCTCGGTGCCGTGGAGGTGTGGCCTGCGGGCAGCGAGCAGCACCCGGTGTCGCTCGGTGGGCTGCGCTTGCGCGGGTTGCTCGCCCGGCTCGCGCTCGACGCCGGGCGACCGGTCGCCGTGAGCGAGCTGGTGGACGACCTGTGGGGCGATGCACCGCCCGAGGGAGCCGTCAACGCGCTGCAGGCGCTCGTGTTGCGACTGCGCCGGGCGATCGGGGCCGATCTCGTGGACACCGCCGCTCGCGGTTACCAGCTGCGGGTGGAGCCGGAGGCGGTCGACGCACTGCGGTTCGCGTCACTGCTGACGGCCGCGGACGCTGCCGACGACACGACGGCGCATGCGCTCCTCGGCCATGCACTGGCGCTGTGGCACGGGGCCGCGCTCACCGACGTTCTCGACCTGCCCTTCGCCGGACCGGTGGCACATCGGCTGGGAGAGCGCCGGGCGCTCGCCGTCGAGCGGCGGGCCCGGCTCGGTCTGGAGCTCGGACAGCCCGCCGTCGAGCTCGACGCCCTTCGAGCTCAGCTCGACGCCGCCCCGCTGCGCGAGAGCACGGCGGTGCTGCTGGCCCGCGGACTGCACGCCACCGGCAGGCAGGCCGACGCCCTTGCTGTGCTGGACAGCACCCGGACGCGGCTGGCCGACGAGCTCGGCGTCGATCCGGGCGCCGAGCTCGAGGCGGCGCGGCTCGCCGTCCTGCGGGGCGACGCCACTCCCGCACGGGTGACGGCCCCTGCTCCCGCGTTCTCGGCGCACCCGCCGGCCGCCCCGCTGACGAGCTTCGTCGGCCGGACGGTTGACGTCGAACGGATCCGTGCGCTGCTCGGCACCGCCCGGCTGGTGACGCTCACCGGGCCCGGAGGCGCGGGGAAGACGCGGCTCGCGCGGGAAGCCGTCAGGGCCGACGGCGCGGAGACGCTGGTTGCCGAGCTCGCCGCGCTGACCGCCCCGGAACAGCTGCCCGCCGCGGTGCTCGCCGCGGTCGGAGGGCCTGAGCTGCTGCTACGTATCCAGGACGACACCGGCCCACCGACGACGGCGCGGCTCGTCACGGCGCTGGGTGGCCGCGAGCTGATCCTCGTGCTGGACAACTGCGAGCACCTGGTGGACGGCGTGGCCGTGCTCGCGGAGACGCTGCTGGGCGCGTGCCCGCTGTTGCGGGTGCTGGCCACCAGCCGTGAGCCTCTCGGAGTTCCGGGCGAGGTGCTGCACCCCGTCGAGGCGCTGGCGCCGGTCGACGCCGTTCAGCTCTTCGTCGACCGGGCGACGGCGGTACGTCCCGGATTCGGCCTCGGCCCCGACGTCGAGTCCGCCGTCACCGAGATCTGCCGCAGGCTCGACGGCCAACCGCTGCCCATCGAGCTGGCGGCGGCACGCCTGCGGTCGCTGACGCCGACGGAGATCGCCGCACGTCTCGACGACCGGTTCCGGCTGCTCACCTCGGGCGCCCGGACGGCGCTGCCCCGCCACCAGACGCTGCGCGCGGTCGTCGACTGGAGCTGGGACCTGCTCGACGAACCGGAGCGGGCGGTGGCGCGCCGGCTCGCCGCGTTCGCCGGCGGCGCCACCGTTGCTGCTGCGGAGCGGGTCTGCGCCGGCCCGGCGGGCCCGGCCCCGGGTGAGGTGTTCGAGCTGCTCGCGGCGCTCGTCGACAAATCGCTGGTCGTCGCGATCCCGCAGAACGGCAGCACGCGCTACCGGATGCTGGAGACGATCAGGGAGTATGCGGGCGAGCGTCTCGACGAGTCCGGCGAACGGGCGGTCACCGAGGCGGCACATGCCGCTCTCGTGCTCGAGCTGGCAGAAGCCGCGGAACCTCACCTGCGGAGGGCCGAGCAGCTCACGTGGCTGGCGCGGTTGCGGGCCGAGGCCGACGAGATCGACGTCGCGCTGCGCCGGGCAGTTGCCGCGGGTGACGCGGGCACGGCGCACCGGCTCGTCGCCGCGATGGCGTGGGCCTGGATCGTGCGCGGGCTGTTCGACGAGGCCGTGCGCTGGGTGGAAGCGGTCCAGCCACTCACCGGTCCGGCCCCGGTGTTGGCCCGCGCCATGAACACCGCCTATCTCGCCCTCGTCGGCGTCGCACGTGGTGATCTGCCGGCGGCGGAGCGCGCCGTCGAGGCCGCCCTCGCGCTCGCCGACGGCCTTCCCCGTCCACTGCCACCCGTGCTGGAACTGCTGGGCCCGGTGTACGCGTTGTTCGCCGGCTCCGATCCAGGGCCGATCACGCAGCTCTGCGCCACGGACGCTGATCCGTGGGTGCGCGCCTTCGCGCTGCAGACGCAGGCCCAGATCGCGGAAAACGAGGGCCGGCTCGACGATCAGCGCCGGTACCTCCGCGCGGCGCACGAGCTGTTCGCCGGCACGGGCGATCGCTTCGGGCTGGGCATCGTCGTGCACGCGCTGGGCGAGCTGGAGGACATCGCCGGTGAGCACGACGCAGCCGCCCGCGCGTACGACGAGGCGATCGCGCTCGCCGGTGACCTGGGCAACGACGACGACCTGCCCCAGTTCATGACCAAGCGCGCGATGCTCGCAGCCCGGCGCGGTGACGTCGCCACGGCGCGGGAGATGCTGCAGCGGGCAAGCACCATGGCGCGCGGACTGTTCAGCACGGCGGGGCTCCTGTCGATCGCGCTCGCGCAGGTCGAGCGCCTGGCAGGGGACGTCGACGCGGCACGCGTCCACGTCGCCCGAGCCGCCACCGAGCTGCGCGAGCGCGGCAGCGGAGCACCACAACGCGCGGCGTACCTCGCGATGACGCGGGCGGCGGTCGAGCTCACCGCGGGGGACCGGCAGGCGGCCAGGGCGGCACTCGCCGAGGCGGTCACCGCGGCGGTGGAGAGCCGGGACGGGCCCATCGCTGCGGCGGTGGCCGAGGTCGCCGTGCTCGTCGCGCTCGCCGAGGGCGACGCGGAGTGCGCCGGCCTGCTGCTCGGGATCGCGGCCGCCCAGCGCGGGGCCATCGACCGGGGCAATCCGGAGGTGCTCGCCGCCCTCGACCGCGTGCGTGACGCGCTCGGTTCCGCCGCGGCGCAGGACGCTGTGCGGCGCGGCCGAGAGCTGCCGCGCGACGAAGGCCTGGCGGTCCTGGCGGAGAAGTCCACCCAGCCGATCTGAAATCCCGACCGTCCCGCCACGGCCCCTCGACGCGGCGGGACGGACCGTGCCGGTCAGGTCCGGCGCTGGTAGAGCGCCACCGCGAGCGGCGCGAAGATCGCGACGACCATCGCAGCCGCGATCAGGGACGCCGTGGCCGGCGCGGCCACGGGGCCACCGGTGAGCAGTCCGCGCACCGCGTCCGCGATCTTCGAGACCGGGTTGAGCTCGACGAACCAACGCAGCCAGGAGGGCATGGTGGAGGCGGGGACGAACACGTTGCTGCCGAACGTGATCGGCAGCATGATCAGCGCGCCGAGGCCCTGCACGGACCGGGGCTCCTTCACCACCATCGCCAGCGCGGTGAAGATCCAGCACAACGCGAAGGCGAAGACCATCACCAGGCCCAGAGCCGCCACCACGGCAACCGGGCCCGTGGCGAACCGGAATCCGAGGATCACGCCGAACACCAGCATGATCACTCCCGACGCCAGGTAGCGGACGAGGTCCGCGCCGATCGCGCCGAGCAAGGGAGCGGAGCGCGAGATCGGCAGGCTGCGGAACCGGTCGAAGATGCCGGTGTGCAGGTCGTCGGCGAGTGCCACGCCCGTGCCTGCGGAGGCGAAGACCACGGTCTGCACGAGCACGCCGGGCAGCGCGAACTGCAGGTACGTGCTGGTGTCGCCGGAGATCGCGCCGCCGAAGACGTAGACGAACAGCAGCAGGAAGATGATCGGCTGCAGGGTGACGTCGATCAGCGCCTCCGGCGAGTTGATCGTCTTGACGACACCGCGCCAGACGAGCGTGGCGCCGTGGCGCAGCCCGGACGGGATCCGGTGAACGGGCACTCCACCCGGCCTCCCCGTCCGATGGGACGTGGCCGGTCGTGCAGTGGTGGCGGTGGTCATGCGGCCCTCTCGGTTGCGGCGGCCGGGCCTGCCACCCGTCCGGTCAGGGTCAGGAAGACGTCGTCCAGGCTCGGCAAGCGCAGACCCAGCTCGGCGACGGTGACACCGGCCTCGTCGAGCCGGGCCCCGGCCCGGTGCAGCAGCCCGGAGTCGACGGCAGGCACGATCAGCTCGCCACCGGCGTCGACGGTGGGCTCGATGCCAGGGGCCAACTCCGCCATCAGCGCGGTCACCAGCGGCAGGTCGGCCCGGTGCATCGGCCGCACGTGCAGCCGCTGCCCGCCGACCTCGGCTTTCAAGGTCGCCGGGGTCCCGGCGGCGATCACCCGCCCCCGGTCGAGGACCACGAGGTCGTCGGCGAGCTGGTCGGCTTCTTCGAGGTACTGCGTGGTCAGCAGCACGGTCACGCCCTCGGCGGCGAGGGCGCGCACGCTGTCCCACACCTCGTTGCGGTGGCGGGGGTCGAGTCCGGTGGTCGGCTCGTCGAGGAACAGCACCTGGGGACGGCCGATCAGGCTCGCGGCGAGGTCGAGTCTGCGCCGCATTCCCCCCGAGTAGGTGCGGACGCGCCTGGCTGCCGCTTCGGTGAGGCCGAACCGCTCCACCAGTTCGGCGGCGCGGGCGCGCGCGGTGCGCCGGGGCAGGTCGAGCAGCCGTGCAACCAGTACGAGGTTGTCCGTACCCGACAGTGCCTCGTCGACCGCGGCGTACTGCCCGGTCAGCCCGATCTGCCTGCGGACGGCGGCCGGCTGCGCGACGACGTCGTGCCCGAGCACGCTCGCGCGACCCCCGTCCGGTCGCAGCAGTGTGGAGAGCACGCGCACGGTAGTGGTCTTGCCGGAGCCGTTCGGGCCGAGCAGACCGAGCACGGCCCCTCGCCGCGCGACGAGGTCGACGCCGGCCAACGCCGCCGTCCCCCCGAACTTCTTGACCAGGCCCTCGACCTGGATGACTGATTCCATGCCCCTGACGCTGCGCCGGGCCGCTGATACGCCACTGACACCGCGCTGATGCGCCACTGATACGGACCCGGGCGACCGGACGCGAACCGGCCGAGGGTTCCGACCGGCCCGCCGCCTCCGTCGATCAGCGGTGGGCCGGTCGCCCAGTGCGGTGCCCCCCTCCGGGTCCCCCGACCCGGCCGCACCTCGTCGACGTTAGAGGAGATGACCATCGGGCGGATCGGTCGAAAGATTGATCTCAGCCCGCCGGAGGTCGGAGCCCGTCCCGCAGTACGGCGTAGACGCGCTGCAGTCGCTCGGGCTCAGGGTCGGCGCGGACCACGTACAGCATGGCTTTGAGCAGGGCGATCAGATCCTTGACAGTGATCTCGCCACGAACGGCCCCGGCCGCCTGCGCCCGTGCCAACAGCACACCGAGCGCATCCTGCATCTCGGCCACCGCTTCGGCGACACCCTGCGCCCCTGCTCCCGCGAGCGCATCGGGAAGGTCACGTTTGCGTTCCGCCTCCTCGGCGAGGCGGGCGAGGAACCCGTCGAAGGCCGCCCCGGGATCGTCCGCCGTGGCTCGGGCCCGCGCATCCGCCGCGTGCTCCTGCACGCGGGCGAGCGCCACGGCCTCGAACAACGCCTCCTTCGTCGGGAAGTGCCGGTAGACCGTGCCCGGCCCCACGCCGGCCGCGGTGGCGATCTCGTCGAGCGGGACGTCGTACCCGCGCTCCGCGAACGCCTCGGCAGCGGCGGCCAGCACTCGTTCCCGGTTGCGGCGGGCATCGGCCCGCAGCGGTCGCTCAGCCACGCGGCCCCCTCTGGCTAAACGGGGCGCTCGTTCCGTATAGTCGAAGCGGGGTCACCGTTCCGATTCTAGGGAGGATGCATGAGCCGTAGTCCGCGGGAAGTCGTCGACCAGGTGCGCCGCATGGTGGCTGGTGAGGGCGTCACGTTCGCCGACCTCTTCGCCGCCGACGGTGTGCTCCGCTACCCGTTCGCCCCGCCTGGAATGCCGCGCGAGCTGCACGGGCAGGACGAGATCCGCGCCTACCACGGCGCCGCGTCCGGACGGCGCGCGATGTTCGAGATCGAGGACGTCGACGTGGTGGTCCGCGAGACGGACGACCCTGAGGTCGTCGTGGCGGAGATCGAGCACCACGGGCATTCCCACGCCACCGGCGGCCCGTACCGGTTCCGGGCGCTCGGGGTGATCCGCGTACGCGACGGCGAGATCGTCGAGTACGACGACTACATGGACCCGATCGCTACGGCCGCGCTGCTCGGGCGCACCCCTGATCTGGTGGCCGCTCTCGCGTCCTGATCGCGGGTCGTGGGGGGGGGGGGGGGGGGCCCCCCCCCCCCCGCGGGCCCCCCGCGGGGGGGGCGCGGGGGTGGGGGGGGCCGGGGGGGCGGGGCGGGGGCGCGCGGCGGGGCCGCGCCCCGGCGCCG
>NZ_JAKXMK010000065.1 GCF_022524485.1 Pseudonocardia alaniniphila | reverse complement strand
AACGAAACGGCCACCATAACGGCCGAAATGACCACGCTCATCCGGCTCGTGACCCGACGGGGTCGCGATACCGTCACCGGCCTTGCTGGTGGTGCCCGAACCACTGCTCGTCAACACGACATCCCTTACTATTGGTCGTCAACACGCCTTCGAGCGGACTGTCTCTGGTCACGGCGAGTCATTGATGACCCTAATAGGCCCATCCGAGCTGCCGCATGGTGATCCGATCGTTCCAAATCTTGGTCACGTGGCGGATCTTGTCGCCGTCGAACTCCATGACATAGACGTATTCAGCTTTTGTGGCCTTTCCGGTTGGTGGTACCGGGCCACCCTCTCCGGTGTGTGTCCCGCGGAAGACACCGAACGCCGCCACGTTCTTGCGCGCCTCGTCGACTGCGAACGACCGCACCTCAGCGATGCCATCGGGCAATACCGAGAACATGCCCTTCATGAACTCGACGTACGCTTCCAGCGTTTTCATACCGTCCAAGGAGTCGGCCTGGGCAGAGAAAGTTGCGCCGGGGTGACAGTACTGCTCACACGCCTGCCAGCCCTTCCCCGTGTCGCAGCTATCGAAGAATCGTTCGGCGGTGACTCGTATTGATGTCATGGTTCTGTCCCTTCCGCTGATTGCGCCGCAGGGTGAACGTGGGGTTGAGGTCACGACGGGGCTTCGGTTACGACACCGCCGGAGCCGCCGGGATGAGGAGCGCCAGGATCGGGATCGGGGCGCCGATCGCGTCCACTGAACCCGATATCGGAGTAGAGCTGGGGGCGCCGACCCCGGAGCACGAGCCCCCACCCCACCCCGGCCAGGGCGGCCCCGCCGAATATCAGCGGCACGACCCAGGTCGGCTTCGAACCGGGTGCGACACCGAACAGTGTTGCGATGTTCGTCATCGCCAGGTAAGTCATGATCAGTAAGAGCACGCTGCTGATGACCGGAGCACCGATGCGGTGCCAGACATCTTCGCCCTTCGAGCTGCGGGCGAAATAGCCGATGACCGCGATCGAGGTGAGCGCGATGAGCAGCAACACCCCGATGCCGCCGCCGGTTCCGCCCCAGAAGAAGAGCTGGATCAGCGGATCCCACCCGGCCACCGCGTACAGGACGATGACGATCAGGCCGAGCGTGGACTGGGCGAGTGAGCCGTTCCTCGGTGCGCCGGTGCCGGGCACCGTTCGGCCGAACCGGCGCGGCAGCACACCTTCGCGGCCGAGGGAGAACGTGTACCGGGCGATGATGTTGTGGAACGAGATCATCGCGGCCAGCAGTGAGGTCAGGAACAGGACGTGGCCCAGCAGTAGAGCGACGCTCCCGACCCGCGCCGAGGCGACGTCGAAGAACAGATCCGGGCCCTCCGCCGCGGCCCGGTCCAGCACGGTGCTGCCGGCCGCGGAGATCATCGCCCAGGACGCGAACGCGTACAGCACGGCGATCAGCGCGATGGCGAGGTACGTAGCGCGGGGAACCGTGCGGCGTGGGTCGCGCGACTCCTCGGTGTACACCACCGACTGTTCGAAACCGACGAAACCGGTGACGGCCATGACCAGCAGCGCACCGGCGCCAGGCCCGACCAGGCCTCCCACGTTGAGCGGGGCGGACGACGCATGGAATTCCGCGACGAAGATGTCGGCGACGCCGAACACGACGACCAGGAGGGTCTCGGCTGCGAGCAGGGTGGCCAGAACCTTTCCGCTGACGCCGATGTCACGCACACCGAGCACGGCGACGACCGCCCAGCCGATCAGAGCCAGAACCCACCACTGGACGTGCAGACCGAGCCACTCCGTGAGCAGTGGGGCGGCGATAGCACCGAACCCGCCGTATGCGGCGCACTGGAACATGTTGTAGGCGACCAGGGCGACCCAGGACGCGCCGACACCGACCGGACGGCCGATGCCACGGGAGATGTACGCGTAAAACGCGCCGGTATTGGCGATGCGCCGGGCCATGGCCACGTAACCGACGGAAAAGACCCCGAGGACGACGGCGACCGCGAGGAATGCGACCGAGATACTGGGCAGCCCGGTGACCGCGAGACCGGTCGGTACGATGCCTGCGACGGCGGTGAGTGGCGCGGCCGCCGACATCACGAAGAACACGACGGTGGCGACACCGAGGCGGTCCTCGGCCAACGCGGTCGACGATTGACCGGATCGTTGGGACGCGATAATTGGCACGATTTCTCCGAGAAGTATGGCCGATGTCGAAGGGGCGGTTCATTGCCTGTTATCGCTACGCGCAAGGGACGTCGCTCAAGGGCTTGAATCGCTCACGTCCGCTCGGGCGCCTCGGGTGAATGGCTCGCCACGCCCGACGTCGTTGCCCGGTCGCTGCCGACGAAAAGCGCAGTGGTCGAGCGTGTGCAAGTGCGCGAATGGCGACACAAAGACGATCATGACCGGTACTGCTGCGCGGTCGTGACCATGGCATCCAGCACGGTGATTGCCTGGTCCGCGGGCAGGGTCGGCAGATGCAGCACGATCTGGTCCGCTCCCTGCCTCGCGTACTCCTCGATCACGGGCAGGTTGTCGGGAGTGACCGCGTACGCCACGAGGGGGGTGCCCGGCGCGTACCGGTCACGTAGCGCGAACTGTGCCTCGACGCGGGCCGGATCCAGGACGGAGTTCGGCATCCACGCGTCGCCGAGCGCGGCCGCCCGGCGAACCGCGGCGGCGCTCTCGCCACCCACGTAGACGGGTACGTGCGCCTGCACCGGCTTGGGCCAGGAGAAGACGGGGTCGAAGTCGAGATAGGTGCCGTGGAACTCGGCCTCGTCCCGGGTCCAGATCGCGTCGAGCGCGCGCAGGTGCTCGTCGAGCCGCGCGCCGCAGGTACACGGGTCGATGCCGTGGTTGCGCATCTGCTCGGTGATCCAGCCCGTCCCGACGCCGAACACGAACCGTCCGCCACACAGGTGGTCTACCGTCGCGACCTGCTTGGCGGTGTAGAAGACGTCGCGCTGGGCGGGCAGCACGACCCCGGTACCGATGGTCAGCGACGTCGTGACCACCGCGGCGGCGGACAACGCGGCGAATGCGTCGAACTCCCGGTGGAACTCCCGGGGCAGGTCGCCGCCGAACGGGAACGGGGATTCGCGGCTGGTCGGGATGTGGGAGTGGTCGCCGACGAACATCGAGTCGAACGAGCGCTCCTCCACCGCTGTCGCGAGCGCTGTCGGGCTGATCGACTCGTCGGTGATCATGCAGGCAACGCCGAACTTCACAGGAAACTCCACGCTGGGGGACATATCGCGGCCGACGCCCCTATCCCCACATTCGACCGTGGCCGATGGTGGCGCGACCAGCGTGCAGCTCGCCCAGATATCCCGGCACCACTCCACCCGCGGACGATCTTTGCCATAGCGGAAAACATCGAGCCGGCACTTGCCGAGCCCACGAAGACGTGGAGAACGCCGAGTTCGACCGGCCGGTCACGAAGATGACCGCCGACTCGACATCCATTGGCCAACATTTCCTCGCCTCCAGTGATCACCGGTCCGGCTAGGCGCGTGTTCCGAGGCAGCCAACCGAACTCGGCCACTCCCACGCCTCTCGAGACGTCATGGCTCAGTGATTCGCCATCCGGGAGTCGCTGTCCGAGTGAGGATGGCGACACGGACGACGATGTTCGACTGAAGCCGCGATCGCTCCCGTGCAAATCCCTGGTTGCGCCAACGCGACCGTACCCCCGTGCCTAGGGTTTCACAATTCGGGCACAACCGGTTCGCGTTGCCCGCCACCATCGTGCGGCGTACCCGAGAACCGGCACTGATGCGAGATTCGTGCCGGCGCACAGCTCGTCCGAGCGCTGCCGTCCGGCGCGATCATGGGGGGGATTAATCACCTTTACGCCGGATCGCGGGGCCTTATGCACTGCATCCTCCGAGACACGGAAATACGACCAGGGATTCGCACTGGAGCGATCGAAGTGCCATCGGAGCAATGTTGACACCCTGGGGCATGAGACACAGGGGGTCTTTCACCGCCCACTCGGCTGGCGACGAGCCCAGCACCCTTCAGGGTCAAATGATCGTTCACAACACGAGGAGACGTGGAACCGTTGGACTACGCGATCGACCCTGAGCTCGTCGCCCTGGTGGATTTGCTCCCTCGACTCAGCCCCGATGACCTCAGCGAAGCGCGGGCAACGATGCAGCAACTGGCTGCGCAGCTGCCCCCGCCGGACACAACTGGTGTGTCGATCAGCGAGCAGGCCGTGCCCGGACCGGACGGTGCACCAGAGGTGATCGTCCGGATCTATCGTCCGGCTGCGCGCAGCGGTCCGGTCGGCGTCCTCGACTTGCACGCCGGTGGGTTCGTCCTCGGCGACCTGAACCTGAACCATGCGGCCAACGTCACCATGGCGAGGGACACGGGCGCGGCGGTCGTGTCGGTGGACTACCGGCTGGCGCCCGAGCATCCCTACCCAGCGGCGCTGGAAGACTCGTACGCGGCCTTGAGCTGGTTCGCCGAGCACGCTGATGCGCTGGATGTCGACCCGGCGCGGATCGCGGTCCACGGCATCAGCGCCGGCGGCGGAATCTGTGCCGCGCTGGCTCTGCTCGCGCGCGACCGGGGCGGCCCGGCGATCGCTTTCCAGTACCTCGGTGTGCCCGAGATCGACGATCGCCTGCAGACCGCCAGCATGCAGGCATTCACCGACACTCCGGTATTCAACCGGCCCGCCGCGGAGTTCAGCTGGGCTGCCTACCTCGGTGACGGCGTCGCCGGAAGCGCCGACGTGCCGGCCTACGCCGCACCCGCACGCGCCACCAACCTGTCCGGGCTGCCGCCGGCCTACGTCTCCGCAATGGAGTTCGATTCATTGCGCGATGAGGGCCTCTCCTACGCTCTGGCGCTGCAAGCAGCCGGGAACCAGGTGGAACTGCACCTGTTTCCCGGCACCTTCCACGGCTCGGCGATGTTCTTGGTACACGCAGCGATCAGTCAGCGTGAACAGACCGAAAAGATCGCGGTGTTGCGCCGAGGCCTCGCCGTATGACCCGATGTCAGTCCGACAAGCCACTTCGAGGCTCACTGAGACGCGATGCCATGATCAGGGCGTGCGCATCGCTGTCGCCGACCTCTCCGGTCCCGAGATCGCCGACTTCCTCGCCGAGCACATGAGCGACATGCGCGCGACGTCGCCGCCGGAGAGCGTCCACGCCCTGGACCTCGACGGCTTGCGTCAGGCTTCCGTCACCCTGTGGTGTGTCCAGGATGGGACCGAGCTAGTGGCTGTCGGGGCGCTGAAGGAGCTCGACCCAACTCACGGCGAGATCAAGTCGATGCGTACCGCTGGGCGCCACCGGGGTCGCGGCATCGCCTCGGAACTGCTGCAGCACATCGCCGACGAGGCACGGCGACGAGGCATGTCCCGGCTGAGCCTGGAGACGGGATCGCAACCGTTCTTTGCACCGGCCCGCGCGCTCTACGCCCGCCACGGCTTCGTGCCTTGCGGCCCGTTCGGCGATTACACAGACGACCCCAACAGCGTCTACATGACGCGCGAGGTATCGCCGATCCCCTGACCGGTCAGGGAAGCACCGAGGGAAGCCGAGGTAGGCGCGGATCGCGATCGCCGTTCATCGGCCGTGCAGTGCGCTGACCAGCGGCGAGAGGGTTGCGGTGCCCCGGCCGGCGCCCCGCGTCCACGCCCTCCACAGGCGGCAGTGTCACGGGCCGGGACGGCCGTGCCCTTGCCATCGGACCAGCGATGGGTGCACCGTATCCCGACCCGAAGCGGTCCCGGGGCGTGGCCAAATCAGGAGGCCGGGCATGGGTGACCCCTGGGGGTTTGTCAGCACCCCCCGCGAGGCGCCGAGGCGCCGCCCGATCGGCCTGCGTCTGCTCGACTGGCGCGAGGTCTACGAGCCGATGCCCGACGAGCGGCTGCGTCGGCAAGCTGGTCGGTGCATGGACTGCGGCATCCCGTTCTGCCACCAGGGATGCCCGCTGGGCAACCTCATCCCGGACTGGAACGACCTCGTCCGGCGGGCCGAGTGGCGCCGGGCGATCGAACAGCTGCACGCCACGAACAACTTCCCGGAGTTCACCGGCGTGCTGTGTCCGGCACCGTGCGAACCGGCGTGCGTGCTGGCGATCAACAGCGACCCAGTCACGATCAAGCAGATCGAGCTACAGATCATCGACCACGCCTGGGACCAGGGTTGGGTCACGCCGCTCCCACCGAAGACGCGGACGAAACGCACCGTCGCCGTCGTCGGCTCCGGTCCGGCCGGGCTCGCCGCCGCCCAGCAGCTCACCCGGGTGGGCCACGACGTGATCGTCTACGAACGGGCCGACCGGTTCGGCGGGCTGCTGCGCTACGGCATCCCCGAGTTCAAGATGCAGAAGCGCCGGCTCGACCGCCGCCTCGATCAGATGAAGGCCGAGGGCACGATCTTCCGTGCCGGCGTGGAGGTCGGCATCGACCCCGACGTGAAGCAGCTCCGGTCCCGGTCCGATGCCCTCGTCCTGGCCTGCGGCGCCACCGCCCGGCGCGAGCTCCCCGTACCGGGTCGCGAACTCGACGGAGTCCACCCGGCGATGGACTACCTGACGTGGGCCAACCGGGTGCAGGAAGGCGACCTGGAGGTCTCCCCGATCACCGCCGAGGGCCGCGACGTCGCCATCGTCGGCGGGGGCGACACCGGAACCGACTGTCTCGGCACCGTCCACCGCCAGCGGGCGCGGTCAGTCGTGCACATCGACATCCGGCCACGCCCACCCGAGCAGCGCACCGTGAACATGCCATGGCCGACCTACCCCGCGATCTATCGAACGTCCCCGGCACATGAGGAGGGCGGTGCGCGCCTGTTCAGCATGGACACCCTCGAGTTCCTCGGCGATGCGAACGGCAGGCTGCGGGCGATCAAGATCGTTGAGGGGTTGCGTGACGAGAACAAGCGGTTCCACCCGATCACCGCATCCGCGACCGAGATTCCCGCGCAGCTCGCGCTACTGGCCCTCGGTTTCCTCGGCCCCGAGCGCGGCAGGCTCCTGACCGACCTGGGCGTTGAGCTCGACGAGTGCGGCAACGTCTCCCGCGACGAGAACTTCATGTCCAGCGTCGAGGGCGCCTTCGTCGCAGGCGACATGGGCCGCGGTCAGTCGCTCATCGTGTGGGCGATCGCGGAAGGCCGCTCCGCCGCGGCGTGCGTCGACAAATACCTCACCGGACGCGACGTGCTTCCGTGCCCGATCCAACCCACCGACCGGCCGATCGCCTGACCCATCGCCCGTAGCTACCACGCCCGGCTGGAGTCATCGCTACCTGCCGGGCGTGACCAGACCCGTCTCGTAGGCCGTGATGACCAGCTGCGCACGGTCGCGCGCGTCCAGCTTGGACAGCAGTCGTCCGATGTGGGTCTTCACGGTGCCCAGCGTGACGTGCAGGTCCTGGGCGATCTCGGTGTTGGACAGGCCACGCGCGATCAGGGTGAGCACGTCCCGTTCGCGCTCGGTGATGCCCGGGAGGGCCGTGGCCGTGGCGGCAGCCGGACCCCCCTGGCGGGCGAACGCGGCGATGAGGCGGCGTGTGACGCGCGGTGCCAGCAGCGCCTCGCCGGCGGCAACCACTCGGATCGCGGTGATGAGCTCGGCCGCGGTGGAGTCCTTGACCAGGAACCCGCTGGCCCCGGCACGGAGCGCGGCGTAGACGTACTCGTCGAGGTCGAAGGTGGTGAGGATGAGGACGCGGACCGACGCTGTCTCGGGTGCGGTGCAGATGCGCCGGGTGGCCTCGATCCCGTCCATCTCCGGCATCCGGACGTCCATCAGCACGACGTCAGGCTGGTAGTGACGGGCCAGCCGCACGGCCTCGGAGCCGGTTCCGGCCTCACCGACCGGCCGGAAACCGGGCTCGGCCTCGAGCAGCGCGCGGAAGCTCTCCCGGATGAGCGCGTGGTCGTCGGCAAGCAGCACGCGGGTGGCCGCCGCCGGCTCCGGTGTCGGGGCGGTCGAGGCCGTCACGGGACGTCCGGCTCGACGCGGGGTATGTCGGCGACGACCTGGAACCCGCCGTCCACGAGTGGACCGACGGTCAGCGTGCCGCCGTACGCGGTGATCCGTTCCCGCATCCCGATCAGACCCTGCCCACCGCCCGGGCGGCGGCGCGGGACCCGGCGTGCCGGGCCGTCGTCGACGACCTCGATGCGCACCGACTCGGTCGTCTTCCGCACGACCACCCGGCAGTGCCTGGCGGCGGCGTGCTTGACGACGTTGGTGAGGGCTTCCTGCACGACGCGGAACACTGCCAGGTCGATGCCGGGCGGGAGCGCGACGGTCCCGCTCAGCTCGAGGTCGACGTCCAGGTCCGGGGCGCGGAACCGGTCGACCAGGGCGGGCAGGTCCGCGCTGCCGGGTAGCGGGCCCCGATCGGCGTCACCGCGGTTCTCGGCGGTGGATGGTCGGCCCGTCTCGGCGGAGGCGGGCCGCAGCACCCCGAGCAGCTGGCGGATCTCGGTCATCGCAGCCCGGCTGGTCTGCTCGATGGCGTTCAGCGCGGCCTTGGCGTGCTCGGGGTGTTCGTCGGCCAGTCGGCCGGCCACGGAGGCCTTGATCGCAATGAGGCTCATGCTGTGCCCGAGGACGTCGTGCAGCTCGCGGGCGATCCGGAGCCGCTCGTCGGCCACCGCCTCCAGGGCCGAGCGACGGGCGAACTCGGCCTTGGCCACGCGCCGCGAGCGCACCACCCGCCCGGCGGCCCAGGCCGCGCTGAGCAGGACGACGACGATCCCGAGCTCGACCTGCCACCACAGCGGCACCTCGCTGCCGGACGGGCCCCGGTCCGCCGGCGAGTGGATCCAGTAGAACGCGGGGATGGCCGCCGCGGCCGTGCCGAGGCCGGCCACCAGCACCGCCGCGGCGACGATGGTCCGGCCGGTCAGACTCGCCGCTGTGTACAAGGCGACCGCAACCGGGGCGTAGGTCACCCACATCGCTCCCGCGCCCACGACACCGAGCACGGTCGCCGCCACGGCGACCAGCACGACCCACACCAGCACCGGCACGCTCCAGCGCCGGCGCAGCAGCAGCGGCGGCCCGGCGGCGGCCCCGACCAGCACGGCGACCCATGCCGGACCGGGATAGGCGGGTCCGGGCGGGTCGAGCGGCGTGTACACCGCCAGGCACGCCAGTGCAGCAGCCGACGCGACGTCCACGACTACCGCACGGCGCCGTCGGCACTCCGGACGCGGGCCCAGGCCGACGAAGTGGTGCACACGATCACGCTAGGCCCGGACCAGGCACGACCGCGTCCTACCCTGGTCAGACAGCCGGTGTCCGACCCGAGTCAGACGCGGAGCACGGTCCCGCGCTGCGATCGTCCGTCCATGACCATGACCACATCGGGCGAGCCCGGCCCCCGGCCGACGCACACCGGGTCCGACCCGCGTGCCGACCTGCGGGCGGCTGCGGTCTTCATCGGGGCCGTGACCGTCGGCGGGGTGGGCGGGTTCGCGATCGCCGAACTGCTCGGAATCGGCGAACTGCGCTGGAGCGGCTCCGAGCTCTCGGCCATCACCTCGGCGATCGGCGCGCTGGTCGCGGGACTCGTCGCCGGTCGGCTGCTACTGGGCGGCACGGGCCCGGCCATGGCAGTGCGCGCGCCGCGCCCCCTCACCAGCTGGCCGGGGACCCGCTTCGGCGCGGGCGCGCTCATCGCGGGGCCGCTGCTGCTGCTGGCCGGCGAGGCCGTCCGCTCCGGGCACCACTACTTCTACCCCGCGCAACTCGCCGGGATGGTCAGCGCGCCGGGAACCATTCTGACCTCGTACGCCCTATACACCGCTGGCCTGGTCCTGATGATCCCCGCGTTCCTCGCCCTGGCAGGACTGATCGCCCACGAGCGACCCGGTTGGGCCTTCTGGGGAGCGACAATCGCGGTCGTCGGAAGCACGGTGCGCATCTTCCAGGAGGGCATCAGCTTCCTGGGCCTGCAGCTCGTCGGGGCGCAGGGGCTGGAGGTCGCGACGGCGGCGGTGAGCGACACCTACGGAGCCTGGTACGTCCTGCAGACCCTCAACGGCAGCGACAACATCGCGTGGGCGGTGCTCGCGATCGGCGCGCACCGGGCCGGGGTGCTCGGCTGGGTGCCCGCGCTCGGCATGGCGTTCATGATCACCCACTACAGCGGGGTGCTGAAGGGCAGCGATCTCAACTCCCTGACCGGCGCTGTGCTGCTCGCCGCTGCGCTCGTCCCCCTGGGGATCAGCCTGTGGCGGCGCGCCGAGCCCGTCTCCCGCAGGGTGTGGTGGGGTGGCGTCGCATCGTTGACGCTGCTCGGGGCCCAGTACCTGCTCGCCGCGCTGAGCGGGTTCCAGACCCTGGGATGAACGGAGCGCCCCGGGTACGGGATTGCCGGACGCCCGGACGAGCATCGTCGTGTCATGACGATCGGCCCGGTCAGAGGCTCTTTCGAGAGCTTCCGGCCAGGCCGTCCGCCGTTTCGGCAGTCCGAATCGCGAGTTTCCAGGCACCACAGCCCCTGCACGCCGGAAGCAACCAGGGATTCATACTGGCGCGACCACAGTTTCATCGAGAAAGAATCCTTGCGTAACCATCCTCGCCGACAGCCGTAACTCAGTCGGCCTGGCAATGGTCCTCGCTATCCGGCCCACGCCAGGAAAAGTGATCCTCGACCCCGGGATTCGGGTGAGCACCGGTCTCCCGTTCGGTGATTCACGAGGGGTATCGTCACGACTTTCAAGAGGTTTCGATGAGTCCCGTCTCGCCCTACCGTCACGCCACCGTCATCGGCGCCTCGATCGGCGGTCTGTGCGCAGCACGAGTGCTCAGCGAAGTTGTCGAGCGCGTCACGTTGATCGATCGCGACAGGCTCCCAGCCGAACCGGTCGCGCGCGCCGGTGTTCCACAGGGCCGGCATCTGCACTATGTGCTCGCCCGCGGCATCAACGCGCTCGACGAACTTTTCCCGGGTCTGAGTGATGAGCTGATCGTTGCAGGCGCGCCCACCATTGATCTGCAGTCGGACATTCACTGGCATTTTGACGGGCACCTCCTGCGACCCGAGCCGTCCGGCGTGATCGGGCTGGGAGTGAGCCGCCCTCTCCTGGAGCTCGCAATCCGTTCCCGGGTCGAGGCCCTGCCCGGCGTATCGATTACCGACCGCTGCGAAGTCACGGGGCTGATGACCTCGCCCGACGGGCTCCGCGTCACCGGTGCGTATGCGCAGAACCGGTTCGACGAGGCGGCCGAGTCGGCGATCGACGCCGACCTGGTGGTGGACGCCGCTGGTCGCGGCACCCGCACCCCGGTGTGGCTGGGCGAACTCGGATACGCCTCCGCTCCGGAGGAGCGGCTCCACAGCCAGGTCATCTTCGTCTCCCGGCCTTACCGGCGGGAGCCTCATCACCTCGCCGGGCACATCGGTGAAGCCTTCAGTCCTTATCCCGGTCACCAGCGAGGCGGCATCGCGGTAGCACAGGAGGGTGATCGCCTCATGGTCACGCTCGCCAGCCGAGGGGGTGAGGAACTGCAGACTGATACGGCGGGGATGGCCGACTTTGCCGACAGCTTCTCGGGCGCAAATGTCGCACAGGTCATACGCACGGCAACCCCGCTGAGCAGGCCCGCGCTGATGCGCTACCCGTCGAGCGTCCGCAGGCGCTATGAACAGCTGAGCCGATTCCCGGACGGCTACCTCGTCATCGGGGACGCCCTCTGCAGCTCGAATCCCCAGTACGCCCAGGGCATGACCGTCGCAGCGCTCGAGGCCCAGTTGCTGAGCCGTCTGATTCGCGAAGGCACTCATGACCTGCACCCGCGATTCTTCGCTGGCACTGCGGCGCTTCTCGACACGCCGTGGGACCTGACCGTCTCCGGGGACCTGCGGTTCCCGTACGTCGAGGGCGAGCGAACCAGGGCGATGGTGGCGGCGGCCGAGTACCTCGAGCGTTACCGGAGAGCGGCCGCGAAGGACGGCGTGCTCGGCACCGAGTTGATACGGGTCATCAACATGCTCGCCGAGCCGAGCCGGCTGTTCGAACCCGACCTGGCGAAGCGGGTCAACGGCGGCCCCGCGATCTCGACCGTTCCTGTATCCCGGCCTGGCTCTTCAGACGCGACATGACACGCGGCACGCAACGGAGTTGTGCCAGCACCGCCCGGCCCGCGCTGCACACTGACTGAAAGCCGGCCGAGGGTCCTCACGAGGCGCGAGCTCCGAGGTCGCGGCAGCGCCCCGCGCTGACCCGCTTCGGGCACCCATAAGCACGAGAGAAGTGTCGCGCGGGCCGGACGGATCCACGGTCGCAGGGTCGCCATGACCCAGCCCATTCATCCGGTTACTCGTCGACGATCAGCGCATGTGAGCCATTGCACGATGCAAGGAAACTGTGGCTACCGCGGGCGGGTGGCCGGAACTAGCGTTGAGCCGTGCAGATCCACGAGTTCTCCGGCGAGGAAATAGAGGACGCCGGACGCGAGGTTTTCATGCCGGTAATCGTGCGGACACGTCCCGGATTTCACAGCCGGATCGCGTCGCAGGAGCTGGGCGAGGCCATCAAGCTCTCCCGCGCGTATTAGGACGGACCGATGCGAATCGCCCGAACCGGCCGGATGACCGCAGGGACGTCGACGGGCCACCTGATCCATTTCTGCATATTCCTGGACGGCAAGGCGCACGTTCACCAGCACGACCGCGTCGCCGACCTCGCGGCTGGTTCGGCAGTGATCAGTGAGACGCGGAGCCCGTGGGAGTTGGTCGCGCCGGCCACGACCCGGACCCTCACCCTGCATATCTCCCGCGAGATGCTCCCGCTTCACGGCACCGCGGTCACCGAGGCGTGTGCGCGCCCATGGACTCGGCGTCTCTCCCGCGCAGCTTCTGTCCGGCTATCTCGGCCGGCTGTGGGATGTCGCTGAAGATCTCACCGCGCCGCAACGGCTGGACGCCGGGCGGGCCGCGCTCGAACTGCTCGCGATGACGTTGCGGGGCGTCGCACCCTCGGTGCCGGGCGGAGAGGGTTCCGCCGGGGTGTTGCTGGACATGATGCAGAGGCATGTTCGCGAGCACCTGTCCGATCCAACGCTGCGGGTCGAGGAGCTGGCCCGGCGACATCATGTGTCGGTCGGCCGCGTGTACGCCTTGTTCGAACGGATCGGGACCACGCCAGGTACGTACCTGCGCGAGCAGCGTCTGCTCGCGGCGCAGACGTTGCTGTCCGATCCGAGGTATGCCCGGATCGACGTGTCCAACATTGCGGCGGCTGTCGGGTTCGTCGATCTCCGGGGGTTCGAGCGGGCGTTCCGGCGGCGGTTCGGGACGACGCCAGGGGCTTGGCGGCGCGAGCACCACCAGGCAAGATCCACCCCCGCAACTACGGAGAAAAAGCCGCAGGATTAGGGAAGAATTGCCCTGCGCTGCCGGTGACGTGGTGGGGTCGACTGGACCGGCGAGCTACTCTCCAGAAAGGACGCGATGTTTCCCAGCGTGGATCCTGAGCCAGTGTCCGTCCAGCTACCAACCCTGGATATGACTGATTTGTCCTCCGCCAGGGAGCAGCCGCGGCGGTTGCCGGCCCGGCTCGAACCCTACGAACCGCGCCCGAAAATGGCGATCAGCGAGGTTGTGGTGCGGGGCGCCGTCGGTTGCCGGATCGGGCCCGGGCACCACTACCCGGCCGCCCCCGATGACAGCTTTGCCACACTAAGAGCTGTGCTGCACATGGTTCAGATGAGCGATAAAAGGTTTCTCAACCTTCACGAATCGCACTTCATTGCCGAGAAGGATTACATCGGGGTGTGGCCATGCTGAAGTTCGATAACGAAGGTGCGCGGCGCACCGAAAAACTGTATGCGAGCCCCGACGTCGAGGCACAACGGAAACACGTGCTTTCACTGCTGGCGCCGCAAGCGGGAGAGTGCGTGCTCGACGTCGGGTCCGGGCCGGGTTATCTGGTGGCGTCGATTGCCGAGGCGGTGGGCCCCACGGGTGCGGTGCACGGTGTGGATCCGAGCTCCGCAATGAATTCGCTCGCCGCCGCGCGCGCCGCGGACATGCCATGGGTCCACTTCGAAGAGTGTGGAGCCAACGCGCTGCCGTTCGCCGACGGCGTGTTCGACGCCGCGGTGTCGACGCAGGTCTACGAGTACGTCGCCGACATCTCGGGGGCACTCAGGGAGCTGCGGCGGGTCCTGCGTCCCGGCGGGCGAGCGTTGGTCCTCGACACCGACGCAGACTCACTCGTGTGGCACACGTCGGATCGGTTGTTGCACCGACGTGTTCTGGCAGCGTGGGAGGACCACCTCGTGCATCCGCGTCTGCCGCGGGTGCTGGCAGGGCTGATGCGTCGCGCCGGGTTCCACGTCACCGAGCAGCTGGTGCACGTGATGTTCAACGCGCAGATGACGCCGGACGCCTTCAGCACCAGCTACATGAACTCCATTGCTCAGTTCGTGGTGGGCCGGCGGGGGCTGACTGCGGCCGAGGTCGAGGCATGGCTCACCGACCTTCGCGCGCGTAACGACGAGGGCGACTACCTCTATAGCATCAACCGCTACATGTTCCTGGCCACGGCGGCCTGACCTCGCCGTCCTCGTGCGGGGTGGAGTTCGGCGACGACACCCGAGTCTGCCCCGCGAAGCACCGCAGGACGAGCAGCCCGGGGCGAGTGGCTGCCACTGAGCGCGCTGTACGGCGACGTCGGCGCCGTTTCGGATTCTCGGCGTTCACGCAGACATTGCTCTACGCCACCGCGATGACGGTGATCGAGAACTTCGGCGTGCTCGATCTCGACACATGTCAAGCCGGCGCCGGGTATGTGCTGGGTGTGGCGCTGAGCACGCCACCGGCCGAGCCCCACGCCAACCATTATAGTAACTTCTGATGATAGTCACTGGATATGATCAATGGAGCCGTCTGCACACAGCGAATCGGACAATGCGCTCCCGCTCCGACCCCGGGGGGTGGTCGGCGCGGCAGCCTTACCCGAGAACCGTCCCAACACGCGCGGGCGGGCGGGCAGGCCGTGGCCCCTGACCGGGTGACCGGGAGATACATGTCCCCTATCGCGCCGCTCGCCCGACCGGGACCCAGCAGCCCGATCAACCGCTACCACTTCGACGTCACCGCGCAGAGCAACACCGAGACGGTCTTCTTCCGCGTCAGTTCGGAAGGAAGGTCATCGGCCGCAGGTCAGGAAATACCCGATGTACCTCGATGAGACGATCCGCCAGCGGTATTCGACGCGGATGTTCCTGTCCGAGCCGGTGCCGAGGTCGCTCGTAGAGGAGTCCTTGGCGCTGGCCACATGCGCTCCGTCGAACTCGAAGTCCAGCCCTGGCAGTTGGTGTTCGCCACCGGAGCCGTCCGCGACCGGTTGGTGACCGCGTTGCAGGCCGAGGCGGGCGCGGGGGCACCGAAGATCCCGCCGCTGCCGGATGCGTTCGCGCACAAGCGATTCGAGCTCGGAGCCCAGATGTTCGGCGCAATGGGCATCGCCCGTGATGACTCCGAGGGCAGGCGAATCGCGATCCTGCACAATTGGGAGTTCTTCGGCGCGCCGCTGGCCGGAGTGGTGTGCATGCACCGCGCCCTGGGCCTTGTCGACGGCGTCGGTGTGGGCATGTTCCTGCAGACACTGCTGCTGGCGCTGACCGCCCGGGGGCTGGGCACCTGCGTTCAGGCGTCCATCGCCGGCTACCCCGAGATCGTGCGCGAGGAACTCGACATACCGGCGGAGCTGACCATCTTGTGCGGTCTGGCGGTGGGCTACCCGGACCCCAGCGCCCCGATCAACAGCCTGCGGACGCCGCGCGACAGCATCGACGGACACGTGACGTTCATCGAGCACTGACCACTTCGGAGGGAGATCGCCTTGTCCGGCACACCTTCGGCCCTCGTCGTCGGCGGCGGGGTCATCGGGTTGTGCACGGCGTTGCTGCTGGCCCGGGACGGGTACCGGGTCACGGTCCTGGAACGCGACGCGGCGACACCCACGGAGCCGGGTGCGGCGTGGGAGTCGTGGGACCGGCGTGGCTGCGTGCAGTTCCGGCAGCCGCACTTCTTCCTCCCACGCTTCCAGCAGCAACTGGAGGCTGAGCTGCCCGACGTGGCCGCAGCGCTCCTGGCGGCCGGTGCCGTGCGATACAACCTCCTCGGGGAGCTGCCCGAGGCACTCACCGGAGGCCGCCGCGCCGAGGACGACCGTTACACGGCGCTGGCCACGCGCCGCCCGCTGCTCGAGGCAGTACTGGCGCGCGCCGCCGACGCACAGCCAGGCGTCCAGGTGCGCCGCGGGTTCAGCGTGCGGGGCTTGCTGACGGGGCCGTCCGATCTCGCCGGTGTCCCGAACGTCGTCGGCGCGATCACCGGCGACGGACAGGAAGTGCGTGCCGATCTGGTGATCGACGCGGGTGGCCGCCGCTCCACCCTTCCTGCGCTCCTCGCCGGGCTCGGCGGCCGTGCCACGGTCGAGGAACGCGAGGACTGCGGGTTCATGTACTTCGCCCGGTTCTTCCAGGGCGACGGCGGGTGCCCCGCGCTGCGCGGGGCGGTCCACATGCCCTACAACTCGGTCTCCGTGGTGACGTTGCCGCAGGACAACGGCACGTGGAGCGTGACGCTCGTGACGTCGTCGCGGGATCGGGAACTGCGGGTGCTGCGCGATGTGGACCGCTGGACCGCGGTGGCGCGGCTGTTCCCGGCGCAGGCGCACTGGCTCGATGCCGACCCCGGCCCCGATCGACAGGAACTGCTGGTTGCCGCGGGCGTCGTCACCACGCAGCACCCGGCGTGACCTCCCGGCGAGCGGGCGCGTGCCGAATGCGCTCACGCACATGCAACGCGCTTCGCCCGGACCACGCCCTCCCCGTCGCTGTCCTCCGCTCCGCTCACGGTCCCTCAGTGCCGGCTTCCGAGACGCCGTCATGATCACGACACGTCGCATGTCCGGAGTGCAGATCGACAGCGCGACGGAGACGTCCCGAGTCGAAGCCGGAGCCCCGCTGAGACCAGGTGGTCGAAGGGGCCGAGAGGGTCGGACTCGCGCGGCTCATGATCCGCTCGGCTTTCCCTGCGCGAGGCGCGCGACATGGTCCCATTGCTCCAGCCCGGCGAGCCGGCCGGAGTACTCGGTGCGGAGAGCCTCCAGGCCTCCCGTTCCGAACAGGACCCGCATGGGTGGCTCGGGCGTGTCCACGAGCGCGAGGAGCGCCTCGGCCGTCGCTGCGGGATCGCCCGGCGTGAGGCCGCTGGCTCCTGCCCCCGCGTACAGCGCCTGCCGGGCATGGGCGTATGCCGGGTCCTGCCGGGCCTGCGGGGATTCGGCCGCCAGACCGGTGGGAAACATGACCGGCTCGATCAATGTGACATGGATGCCGTATGCGGCGACTTCGGCTGCGAGTGACTCGCTCATCGCTTCCAGGGCCCATTTGGAGGCCTGGTAGATGCCGAGCGCCGGGTAGGCGACCAGGCCCCCGAGTGAGGAGACTTGCAGGACCCGGCCCGCACGGCGCTCTCGCATCCCGGGCAGCACGGCGCGAGTGGCCCACAGCGCACCGAAGTAGTTGACGTCCATCTGGGCCCGGGCCTGTTCCTCCTCGACCTCTTCAACGGCGCCGATCAGCATGTGACCTGCGTTGTTGACCAGCACGTCGATTCCGCCGAACGTCCCCTCGGCACTCTGCACGGCATCGCGAACGGCCGTGGAGTCGCGGACGTCGAGTTGCAGGGGCAGGAAGCGGTCGCCGTACCGCTCGGACAGCGACGCCAGCGCCGCCTTGTCACGGGCGGTCGCCGCGAGCCGGTCACCGCGGGCGAGGATCGCCTCGGCCCAGTGTGCGCCCAGCCCGCGGGACGCTCCGGTGAGAAACCAGGTCCGGGCAGTCATTGCCTTGCTCACGGGGATCTTCTCCATGGTCATCCGACCGGGCTGCTCCCGGTCCGCTGACCAGCGTTTCGCCGATCGGATCCGTCAGGCAGAGTCGCCTTACCCAGGGATCGCGGATCTCTGGCTGCGGGTCTGGCTGTGACGCAGACTCGAAGGGTGGACACCGCGCAGTTGGCAGATTTCCTGCGGGTGCGCAGGGAAGCGCTCGATCCCAGAGACGTCGGCCTCCCGGGCACGGCTCGCCGGCGCACTCCCGGGCTGCGCCGTGAGGAGGTCGCACGCCTGGCCGACATTTCCACGGACTACTACACCCGTCTGGAGCAGGATCGAGCGCCGCAGCCGTCGCCGGGCGTGCTGCGGGCGATCACCAGGGCACTGCGCCTGACCTTGGACGAGCGCGACCATCTCTTCCGGCTGGCCGGGCACCCACCGCCGGACCGCAATCGGTCCGACGAACATGTCGCGCCGAGCCTGCTCGGTGTGCTGGACCGCCTTTCCGATGTCCCGGCTCAGGTGATGACCGACCTCGGTGCCACCCTGGTGCAGAACGACCTGGCACGGGCCGTCTTCGGCGATCTCACCCGACTGCGCGGTGCCGCGGGCACGGTGGTGTACCGGTGGTTCACCGATCCCCGCGCCCGGGCCGGGTATCCGGTTCAGGATCACGCGACGGAGTCCCGGGCGCTCGTCGCCGACTTGCGGGCAGCAGCCGTCCGCCGCGACGACGCGCAGGCGAAGGACCTGGTCAGAGAGCTGCGACGGGCGAGTCCCGAGTTCGAGGCCCTGTGGCGTCTGCATTCGGTGCGAGTGATGCGCAGCAGACGCAAGCGGATCCAGCACCCCGAGGTGGGCCTACTGGAACTCGACTGCCAGGTGCTCGTCGACGAGGACCGCAGGCAGATCCTCGCTCTGTTCTCGCCGGCGGCGGGCACATCGACGGCGGAGCGTCTCGCTCTTCTCGGTTCCCTGGGACCGCTCGCCGCCCACCGCTCTTCTCGGTGAGCCGGCCTCCGTCAACCGGCTTGCAGGTTCTGGCATATCGCTTTTCGATGCGTGTGTCAGGCGTCAGCGCCGTTCATCGCCCGCGCGCGTGCATTCATTTGCCAACCAGCTTCCGCACGAACGCCGAGCATCTGCATCACTTGCTCTTCCTCGTAGCGAAGAACGGTGGTGAGGACGCCACCGATCCCCTCGGCACGTGCCGCGAGGAGGAGACTCCAGGTCGCCAGGCGGCGCTGCCGTGATCGTCGATCGAGAAGACGAGACGAGAAGCGCGAGCTCTCAGCGTGCTCATCGGGGTCGTGCAGGGTGTGAGCCAGGGTGCCGGACGCGAACTCGGCGTACTCCCGTTCGGCGCACTCCCGATACAGCGTCGACAAGCTGCTGCTTCAATGCCAAGTCGTCGACAGCAAGGAAGACCGTCAGGTCAGCCTGTCGACACCTTCCGCCCGGCAGCCGGAGGCGAGCACGAAACCGTCGTAGCCGTCCGCGGCCACCTCCTCACAGTGGCGGGCGTAGGCGGCGAGCCCACCGGCGTAGGGCATGAACACCCGCGGCTTCCCCGGCACGTTGGCACCCAGGTACCAGGAGCTCTCCGCCATCGGCAGCAGCGTGCGATACGCGGCCTCGTTGACCTGCACGCCCCAGGCGTCCGCCGCCTCGTCGGTGGTCTCGATCCGCGCCGACCCGATCGAGCGCAGGTGATGCAGACACGCAGAGATCCAGTCGACATGCTGCTCGATCGCGGTCGGCATGTTC